>CAVVSA010000002.1:0-1130364 GCA_963750855.1 uncultured Actinomycetota bacterium | reverse complement strand
TCATCGCCTTAGTGAACGACGGAACTGTAGGCGGTGGAGAATTACTTAAGTGAAAGATCGTACCAGAGGCCTTAATCACGCATGGAAATTTGCAGAAGTAGTCACATGTAATGCGCAGGCTTCCGAAATGTCTGTACCATTTTGGGAGTCTCTCGGGTTCAAGCCGCTAGATATCGCTGAGCTCACGCACGTAATGACGACCCGTAACCTGGAAATGCTTCGCAACCTAACCCTCAAAGGAAAAGAGAGGCGAAATACTAAGGTTGACTTACCTCCGTTTTTGGGTTGAGTCAAGGGCCGCCGTTACGGTCGAGGTGTCTGGCTCGGAAGGCGATGTCGGCACAGTGGACTGAGATGGCACACCTATTGCAGTTAAGAATTGCTCGCTTGAACCGAAGAAAATGTCTAAATCCGCAGGTCCAGATTGAAGTCCATATCGTGCACCTGCACCTACTCCAGTGTATTGCCAGAACTGCCAATTCACATTGCACTTTGAATCTATCCACGGACTAGTAGGGCAGCGACCGCTTTTTAGAGTCGGTCGATTGGATGAGATTGCCGGATCAATTCCGGCTGTTGATATCCAAAGCGGGTAAGTCGACAGAATCGGATCCATTGCTATGTGGGCGTTAATGAATCCGATATATGAATAGAAAAGCGGCACCCTGCCGGTCGCGGTTGCCACCCGTGCCATCCAGGTTTTGGCCCATAGAGTGATGTTTGACTTTCCCATCGAACGTCGACAAATTCCCGAAGCGGTAACTGAAACGCAGTTAGTCTCCAAATCTAAAGCCACTGGCATATCAAGGGTATTAAGGCCGTCGTGTTCCTGGAGTCGTTTTATAACTTTATTCGCTTGATTATTCGCATTGGCAATAATGGTGGCTTTTACTGTTGTATTGGGTAGATGCGCGTAGTAATAAAAGCCCGTATAGATTCCTTCTGCTTGGGCGCCGGCTCTATCCGAGAAATAGTACGTGGCGGCTATTAAATCCGGCGTTGCCAGGGTGTTACCACCGTTAATCCATAAGAATCGAACCCCTGCTGAATACATTTTGGGAAAATTGACGGGCTGGCCCTTGGTATGTTGATAACGACTTATGTCCAGTCCGAATATTCGGCCACCGGGACCACTGGCAGTAATCGTTGACGGTGAATCAGCGATCGCGGTCTGAGCTGTATTCAGTCCCAGCGAAGAGCAAATTAGGAATAAAACGAGGAAGCGCTTCATGAACAGGGAGGATATCAATCAAATTCTCATACTGCCTGTCGAAAAAAGGCGCTCAACGGGTGCACTTTCAAGGTGAGCCTCTCAGCAACTGGCTAGGCTACGAATGTGAACAACGAAGCCGAACATATCCGAGCCGAGATTTTTGATACTGGCAATTCGCACATCAAGTCAGCGCGAATAACTATCAACGCCCCGGCGGGCAAGATTTTTGAATTTCTCGTCGATCCAAGACGGCACAAGGATTTCGATGGAACTAGGACCATTCAATCTAGTGTTAGCGGACCTGCCCGGCTCACTCTTGGATCCAAATTTGGGATGCACATGAAACTCGGAATCCACTATCGGATACTCAACAAAGTTGTCGAGTTTGAAGAGGGCAAGCACATAGCATGGAGACACATTGGCCGGTGGAGGTGGATATACGACCTACGTAGCATTTCACCGACTCAAACCGAAGTCACAGAGACCTTTGATGGAACTACTTCGATATCTCAAGCTTGGTTGAGGATGCGCAAGGCATATCCATGGACTCAAATGGCAGTTGCCAAGACATTAGTTCGGCTTAAGGCTCTCGTCGAAGAGAACTAACTCAGGCCCGGAAACGCTGATGTCAGTGCCGACATAATGGTTGAGACGCCGATCGCCAGCAGAAGCAGCCCAAATATCCGAGTGAGCACCATTAACCCTTGATCTCCGAGGATTCTTTCAATCGGTTCGGCGAGCAAGAGCAGCAAGAAAGTCATTAGCGACAGAACCATAATTATGATCACGTCAGCTACACGGACAACTCCTCGATCCGAGTTACCAATAGCGATAACAGTCGCGATTGCCCCGGGTCCGGCCATCATTGGAATAGCGAGTGGAACAACGGCCGCGCCTGAAGGGGAAGCTTCGATGGCACTGCCTTTCCTGCCCATCACCATGCTCCATCCGATGGCCGCGATAATTGAAGCACCGGCAACTTTGAATGCGTCCATCTGGATGCTCAATAATTTAAGAATGATGTCGCCGACGAAATAGGCAACAAAGAGCGTCAGCGCCGATACTAGGGCCGTCTGAAGTGCGATAAGGCGCCGCTTTTCTCTGCTAACGCCACTCGTCAAATTAAGGAAGATAGGAATGGATGTAATGGGGCTGACTATGGCAAAAAGTGCAATCAGAGTGGTTACATCGCTACTGATTCTCATAGTGCGTAGCCTCTCATAGTCAGGAGCATAGAAAAAATGCAAACCCTGTATTGACTTTTTGTGAGCGCAATGCCTTGATATCAAGGAAAATTTGAGTGAACGATTGTGAAACGGGTCAAGTGGCTGGCGTCACACGTATGTCAGCCGTCACAACGAACGATTTTGCCGACTTCGATGCGCAAGAATTCTCATTACCTGACACTGCTTTTTTGATCCCTGTCATTCGGTGTGACGCACGGAATAGCGAAAAAAGTGACGAAGGGAATAGTCCGAAAAGTGTTAGTCCTCGCACAAATTTCGCCTTTTAGAAGTTCTCGGTGCAAGGATCATCTTGTTGAAGCAAGAAGCAAATTATTGACTCAGGGAGAGATGAGGATTTGAAATGGTACTAAATCATAAATCAAAAATCGCGGGAATTTTCGTGGTAATAACGGCCCTGGGATTATTGGCAACAAATGCCACAGTCGCAAACGCAGTTACAAAAAAGACGATTACTTGCTACAAGGGAAAACTTGTCAAGAAGGTAACCGCAGTAAAGCCAGTATGTGCCAAGGGTTGGACAACTAAGAAGCCAGTGGTAAAAAAGCCAGTGGTAAAGAAGCCAGTGGTCAAGCCATCTGCAACTCCAACTAAAGCAACCGGTGGAGTCGCAGCGTTCTCTGGAACCTACAAAGGAAAAATGTCGGTTCTTTGGGCCGACAGCGGTGTTCAAGCTTCTTCAATCACTGGAACTGGAACTGGATCAGTGCTTGGACTAGATACATTGAGTGGTTCTGGTTCTTCATCCCCACAGAATCAGTGCGATTCAATTGACGGTGCAGGAGTTCTCAGCGGCGGAGGCAACACTTTAAAGGTGAGCTTTGATTCCAACGCCAAGGGATGCGCTGCAGATGGTGCAGCTCCAACCACGGTCACAATCACTGGCACTGCCTCGATCACGGGCGGCACTGGTAAATACGCCGGAGCAACTGGAACTTTGAAAGTCACGGGTTCCTTTGCTATCAAGTCAAATCAAGCAGGTTTTGGTGAAACCACTGCACTGGTCCTGACTCTCACCGGCAATATCACCACCAAATAGTTCTCAAACATACACGTGTACACAAATAGGAGAAGGAGTAGTTATATGAAGCGATTCATCTCGGGCGTTGTGATTGGTGCTATGGCACTAGTCGGCGGCGCTGTTGTTGGAGGTACTGCATATGCAGCCACCACTCCAACACTCGTACTTTCTGGTGGAAGTACTGTTTTCGGAATCAGTCCTGCAATTATCGTGGCCACAGCCAGCACCGCAGGTTCCGTGAAGTTCACCGTAGGCGGGGCCGATATCAAAGGTTGCGAAACCGTTGCCACAACCACCGTAACCCCATTTGTGGCTAAGTGCTCATGGGTTCCAGCCGCACCTGGCGCAACTGTTCTTGGCGGAGTACTCACCCCAACTGACGCCACCAACTTCACATCAGTAACTTCAGCGCCATTCACCGTCAAGGTAGGCGTCCCCGTACAAGGCGTAGTCGACCCTATCCACCTCTACGTGGATACGGTGTTGGCCAGCGGCGCAACAGGCGTTTTGGCTCCTAAATTCGGTGGCGGCTGCGCCATCACGAGCCAGTACATCGTTGGTCAGACCATTGTCTTCCGCGTCTATGGAAACAATGCAAATCTTGCCGGTGCTGTCATGGATCCAACTAACACCGACAAGGCATATATCGAAATTGCCGGTGTCAAGGATCCAATTCAGATGACTTATGGAAATCACGGCGGCGTTGCATTTTGGGTTGGCGTTCTAAAGACGGGTTCAACAGCGGGTCTCTACAACACACTCGGAGTGATCAGTTTCAAGGTCACCATGATTGCCAAAGAGCAGACCTCGGTGAAGGTCCTGACCACCAAATTAGTGCGCAAAATGGTCAACGGCGTCCAGGTCAAGGATGCTGATGGAAGAAGGGTATACGAAAGAGTTCCTGCATACAGGACTCTGGCAGTTAGCCCTTCTCTCGCCGGTGCCGTTGGAACCTGGTCTTCCAACTTCACACCAGCCTCGCAATTAACACTCTACGCAGTACCAACTGCCTGATACATACCATGTCGAAGCACTTGAGGTCCGAGCCGAGCAAAGTTTGTTGGCCCGGACCTCAAGTACTAAGAACACCACGTCGCAAGTAATTCCGGAGAAAGTAGGAGAGATCATGAAAAGAGAATTTGTTTCAAAGCGCCTGAGGAATAATCTCCTTCGCGCAGCAGTGGCCACCATCCTTCCAATAGCGATGATTTCCCCTGCTATGGGTGCCGATCCGGTCGTAACGCCGCTCGCATTGAGCGCACCGGTCGGACTGCCTGGGATTCCGGCGGTTCCGTTTACGGGAACCAAATCAACTGCCTTCACCCTTCCTGAAAAAATGATGAATTTAGATGTCACACCCAGCGCAGGCCCAGAAGGCACACCGGTAACAGTCTCTGGAAAGGGTCTTCCAGCCAGCGCAACAATGACGATGACGTGGTCAACGGCAGATGGCGCCTGGCTAGCTGATGTTCAACCCACGACGGTCAACTACATGGGAGTCAAATATACAAAGTTCAACGTTGACATGACGACGGTTACCACCGATGCAAGTGGCAACTTCTCATTTAAGACAAAAATTCCTCGCGACTTCGGGTCGGTTCACGATATATATGTGGTTCAGAATGGCGTAGCCGTTGCGCATGGCGGCTTCCAATATGCAACTACCCTCACAATTTCGCCAAAGAGCGGTCCTATCGGAACGCCAATCACCGTTACCTACACTGGCATGGGGGCAAACCTCTACACCGGCGGTGTCTCAGTACTGTGGGATAACAGTTATGCAGGTGAGGCTATGGGTATCTGGACCCGCGGAACAGCGGTCTTTAAGATACGTGCCGCTGGCCCTGTTGGAACTCACTATATTGCCGCCACCGCGGGTATCGGTGTCCAGTACATGAACATCAAGCAGTCTCCGGTCCCATGGGGTAAGGGATCAGTTGTTGCATTCAAAGTCACAAAGGACGCTGGCGCACCTAAGTCTTCCATTGAATTCCCACCCTCTGTAGAGTCATCTGTTTCCCAGCACACGATGATGACTACCGTCGGGATGGATCCCAATTCAAAGGCCGTTGCCACTCTCTCGCAAACAAGCGGACCAGTTGAGAGCAAGGTGAAACTCAATGTCACCGGGTTGTCCACGACAGGTGAACATCAGATTACATGGGCAACAGTCGTCGGGAACCGCGTGAATTGCACAGGTACTTGCTGGGTTTATAACGCCGTGCCAATGGGATCGGCATCCCCTGCCAGTGGTGCATTTAGCCAGGACATCACGATTCCTGACAACCTAGGTGGCTGGCATGTTGTTCAGATCAAGCAAGGCGATGTGGTTGAGGCCCAGGTGCCTTTCTACGTAAAGGCAAGCATCTTCCAATACAAAGATAGCAAAGGAAAAGTTCTCAGCAATGGCGTTGCCAAGGCAGATACTTCTCCACTTCCTGAGCTCCGTGATGGCTCTGGAGTTCCAAAGTCAACATTTAAGGTTGGCGAGGAATTCACCATCGCAATGAAGGGCGTGGGTTGGACTCAACTGGATAACACGCTGGCCGTAACTTATGACAATAGTTTCATCGGTTATGGTTGCGGGTTTAACTCCAACGGCTACATGGTTGTCCACTTGATTGCTACTGGTGCCCCCGGAACGCACATCATTGACCTGCATCCAGTGTTGTATACCTTCCAGCCATCATTTGCTAACACACCATATGGCGGTGGCCTCCCAGTGCTTACCAACAACACTGACCTTCCAGGGTTAGCGCTTGGCTACCAACCACCAGCAGTTCACTTCGCAATAACTATTACGAAAGATGGAACCGTAGAATCGACTAAGAAGAAGTAAACTGATCGCTTAACTAAGGCTTCGCTCCTCCAGGGGCGAGGCCTTAGTTCTTGCCATTTTCGCGATGGATTCAGGTAGCCACCAATTCCAGCGACCAAGCAACACCATTGCGCTGGGCAATAGCAGACCCCGAATCAATGTTGCGTCAATGAGAACGCCACAAGCCAGACCGATACCGAGTTGCTGCAGGCCAGGAATGCGGCCAAAGACCAGCCCCGAGAGCGCGCTAATCAAGATGATCGCCGCCGCAGTTACCACGCCACCGGTATGTGCAAGTCCCTCAGTGATTGCCTCTTCGTTGGTCGCGCCTCGATCCTTGGCCTCTCTCATCCTGGAAACTATGAAGACCTCGTAGTCCATAGATAAACCGAAGAGAACCGCGAAGAGAAATATAAGAACCCATGCTTCAATTTGGTCTAGGTGGTAGGTGCCAAGGATCGACGATCCGAATCTAAATCGAAATACCATTACCATTGACCCATATGCGATTCCGATAGAAATCAAATCCATCACAATGGCCTTGAGCGGCAAGATGAGAGATCGAAACGCTCGCACCAGAATGAGATAGGCAAAAAGCAGGGCCAGAAAGACGATGGGAGGGAATGAGCCAAGTATGTTTCTGAGCAGGTCTGTGCCTTGGGGAGGCACTCCGCCAACGTAGAATTTTGTTCCACTGGGAAATTCCGTGTGCTTGAGGTATTTGTTTCGCAGATCAAGTACGAGCTGTTGCGATACTGGCGCTCCGAAGATATGTCGGCCAATGACGAACATCCGCAGATACCTGCCAGATTCGTCGACGTAGGGAGGTTTCACTCCAGTGGCCACTACGAACACCTCGCCATTTTTGAGAATGCTCGTTGCGAGATCTGTTCTTGCTTTGGCAATTACCGGGGTTGTCGCGAGATTGGATTGACCTAGATCGATAATGATCTGACTCGGGGTGATGATGCCTGGACCTACTCGGTCGGTGACCATGGAGAGTGCGCGCGAGGATTCGAGATTGGCAGGGATTGAAGTGAGGGCGCTGGGCGTCACTTGGAGCCAGAGCACTGAACTTGCCATGATTGCCAATGTGAGAAGTGAGAATAGAAATACTGATTTTGGACGTCGAATAACGAAGCGAGAGGCCCTGGCGAAGAAGCCGGTCATCAGGTCTTTCCTGGCTAAGAGCCCAGAAAAGCCCTTTGGAGTTACGCCGCTACGGCCGAGGTAGGAAAGCAGCGCCGGTTGGAGAGTCAACGTTGCAACCACGGATATCACCGGAACAAGCAGGCCAGCTGCGCCAAGTGAGCGAACAAAGGGGATCGGGACTAGAAATAAGGTTGCCAGGCCAATAGAAACCACTAGGCCGGAGAGAATCACGGTCCGTCCAGCAGTTTGCATCGTCTTTGCAATTGCGTCGTCAACCGAACTTTCTGGAATATCCAGAATTTCTCGTCTGAATCGGTGAACGATTAAGAGCGAATAATCGATTGCCAAGCCCAAGCCGATGAGTTCGATGATATTTGGAATGTAGAGGACCATGAGGAATTTCTGAGCGATGAGAAAAACCAGACCCAAAACGATCGATATCGTCGCTCCAGCAAAGAGGAAAGGAACGATGACCGCCCAACAAAGGCCAAGTATCAATACAAGAAGTAGCAACGCCAGGAATATCGCGATTGCCTGACCGTGCTGTAAATCGGTGGCGAGAACCGGAGTTACGTCGCGATTGATGGCAGAGGGGCCAGTCACCAGTGCTTTGTCGAGGCCCTGGGCTGAAAGTGCTTGACGCAGATCATCCGTGTACGCGGCGGCTTGTAGCAGATTAAACGAGGTTCCGATATTGGTGAAGAGAACGCCACCCAGGGCCTTTTGTTGGGTAACTTTGGCGCTCGGTATCGAATTAGCCGCGACAGCGATTTTAGATTCGAGTGCCGCGATTTCCGATTTTGTAGAATTTTTGAATTTTAGGATGACCGTGAAAGTGCCTTCGATATTTTCTTTAAAGTGCTCGGAGAGTATCTGATCTGCCTTGGCTGATTCCGTGCCAGGCACGGCCAGGGAGGTGGTGAGGTGTTCGTTGAGTTTTGAACCTGCCAGCAACCCCAACGCGATGAGTACGATCCAGACGGCGATAACCGCAAATCGATGGCGAATAACGCCGCGGGTCCATCGCTCAAGCACCTTGCGAGTCTAACGAGAACCTCTATTATCCGTGCATGACAAATTCCGAGCCGAATCCAATTCTTGATCGCCTTTATCGCCATATGGCCTGGGCCAACCAGGCAGTACTTGCGCAACTCAAGACGGCTCCCGTTGAAGCCCTTGGCCTCACTTCTGAAAATGATGAGTGGAGCGTGGCCGTAATTACGGAACATTTTGTGAGGTCGGCTGGATTTTATGTGTCCAGGGTTAACGGGCAGCCACTGCCCACGGATTTTAAACGGCCGGAGAGCCACGCAGACCTGGACCAATTGGCGCAGCGTTGCGCCGGGTTTGATGCACAACTTCGCGAATTAGCCGCCATGCCAGAAGGGATGACGACCTACGTGCGCGAGGGCAAGACCATTGTGCGCGCCCGCTCGACCATCCTTGGCCAGTCAATACATCATGCCACCGAGCATCGCGCCCAAATCGCTGACATATTGTCGCTTCATGGAGTCAAGGTCATCGATCTTGATGAACTTGATGTTTGGGCATACAGCGATGCCGAGGGCCTTGGAAACTGAGGGTTAAGGCTTAATTACTATTCGGACAGGATTGTTGATCTTGGCCTCAAGTCTTTTGAGCGCTTCAGGAACCTCTTCAAGGGACATGATTTCCGACACTGATGCGGACAAATCAAGTCGACCCACTCGGACCAGGTCGACTAGTTCTCGTGTGTGAGTGACATCTGAACCGTAATGCCCAAGGAGTTGACTTCGTTTGTAAGCGAATGCAATGTCGTTAGGAATCACGATGCTTTCATTGGCCAGTCCCACGATGACAAGACGTCCACCTTCTGCCAGAAATCGGAAACCTTGACTGCGGGCCGATGCCACCCCGGCGAAATCAAAGACCGCATCCAAGCCACCATCTGCAACTATCCGCTTCATTTCAGTCGAAAACTCCGGATCGGAAGGGTCTAACGCCATGTCGGCACCTCGTGCGATGGCGCGCGCTCTTGCATCTTCCAGCGGATCAACGGCGACGATGAGCGATGCACCGATTATGCGGAGAAGTTGAACGGCGTGTATTCCTAGCCCGCCAATGCCGAAGACCGCAACTCTCTCTCCCGCTTTAACCTTGGCCGTCTGCGTAATCGCTGCCCACGGAGTGGAGACTGCATCGGGGATGATGCATGCCTGCTCAAATGGAAAGTCTTTTGGAATTGCCACCAAGGTCGCGGCATCAGATACAACGTATTCGGCGAAACCGCCGTCGTAATCGAAGCCCAAAGTTGTCACTCGACCTTGTTCATCGCGCACGCCAGCGCACACTACAACGCGATCGCCAGGTGACCATTCCGTAACGTCGGATCCGACTTCTTCTATCACTCCGGAGACCTCATGTCCCATAGTCACTTCGTCGCCGACAAGGTATCCAGGCGCGAGTATTCCGGAGAGCAAATGGACATCGGACAAGCACACACCTGCAGCCTTAACTTTGATGAGAACTTGCGAAGCAGACGGCGTCGGAATCGGCACATCAACCACGCGAAAGCGCCTGGTAGAGATTTCAATTCGTCCTGCTCGCATCATGTCAGCTCCATCGCTCGGTTAATAAGAACGTGAACAGCCGAGCCAAATTGCGCAAAAGCCGGATTCGTGGTCTGCCCGGCGCGATAGCGTGACCATATTTGTTGCAGAATCACGGTGAGGCGAAAGAGGCCAAAAACCTCGTAAAAAGTGAAGTCTGTGCATGGCCAGTCAGTTTCATCAAGATACTTCGAAACAAATTCGGCACGCGTTGGCATTCCCGGAAGATCACTTGGTTGTCGCCGAAGGGCTGCAAAGGCTGGCTCATCTTTGCGATCGATCCAGTAGGCAAGGGCCGAGCCCAGATCCATCAGCGGATCACCGACGGTTGCCAATTCCCAGTCGAGTACTCCAACTATTTGAGGTGTCTTGGACAAATCCAGAACCATATTGTCCAGACGCCAGTCACCGTGGATCACGCAAGAGGCCACATCTTCGGGTTGATTCTTGCCAAGCCAAGCCATCAGCGCTTCCGCATCCGGCACATCATCTGTCAAGGCGCCTCGATATCGCTTTGACCAACCCTCTATTTGTCGGGAAACGTATCCGGGCCCCTTGCTTAACTCACTCAAGATGTCGACATTCACCTGATGAAGTTTTGCAAGTCCACTGATGATGGTCTGCCCTAGCGCTTCTGCTCGCTCGGGATTTAGATTTGTACCTTCTGGAACATCGCGGCGAAGGATAGTGCCGTTGATTCTTTCCATAACATAGAAATCCGAACCTATGACTTGGGGGTCTTCGCAGAGGGCAATGACCTTTGGCACCAACGGGTAACTCGGGCGCAATCTCTGTTGAATCAGAAACTCTCTCTTCATGTCATGCGCCGAGACGGCTTTATTTCCATGTGGCGGGCGACGAAGTACTAATTCTCTATCGGGATACTTGAGTAAGTAGGTGAGATTGGAGGCACCGGATCGGAACTGCTCTACGAGTGGCTCACTTTCTAGTCCGGAGACATGCTGGGAGAGCCAAGCATGTACGGCTGCCGTGTTAAAGGCATCTTCAGATCGGACAGAAATGAGGTCTTCGCTCATTGTGATTTCGCAGAATGCTCTTTCAGTTCAAGGCGGGCAATGTCCCGCAAGTGAACTTCATCGGGACCGTCAGCGATGCGCAGGGTTCGGATTCCGGCATACATTGCCGCAAGAGGAGTGTCCTGGCTGACTCCTGCGCCGCCATAGGTCTGAATCGCCCGATCGACGACTCGCTGCGCCATTTGCGGGACCGCTACTTTGATTGCCGCAATCTCCTTCCGCGCACTTTTTGCACCGGATGTATCTATTAGCCATGCAGTTTTTAGCACCAGTAGGCGGGCTTGGTCGATTTCAATTCGGGAATTTGCAATCCATTCCCGAACCACGCCTTGTTGGGATAGTTCCTTGCCGAAAGCGGTTCGGTGCATGGACCGCTCAACCATGAGCGAAAGGGCTCTCTCTGCCGTTCCGATCGCCCTCATGCAGTGATGTACCCGGCCAGGTCCGAGCCTTGATTGCGCAATAGCGAAACCAGATCCTTCCTCGCCGATGAGGTTGGAGACGGGCACTCGGACGTTGGTAAAGCTGATTTCGGCGTGCCCGTGCTGATCCACATAGCCGAATACGCTCAAGGTTCGAATTACGTTGACGCCGGGTGAATCCATGGGGACTAGAACCATGGATTGCTGATGATGGGTATCTGCATTCGGATTAGTTTTGCCCATCACAATGAGGATCTTGCACCGCGGATCCATCGCCCCAGTCGTCCACCACTTGGTTCCGTTGATCACGAAGTAGTCACCGTCTCGCTCGATGCTGGTATTTATATTGCGAGCATCGCTGGAGGCGACATCAGGTTCGGTCATGGCAAAGCCCGAACGAATTTCTCCATTGAGCAAAGGCTCCAACCATTGTTTTTTCTGTTCAACCGAACCAAAGAGGTGGAGGACTTCCATATTTCCGGTATCCGGTGCAGCACAATTTGTTGCCTCCGGCGCAATGATCGGCGACCAACCGGTTAGTTCGGCAAGGGAGGCGTAATCAGTAACTGTCAATCCGTGCGCCGGATTGTGCGCATCCGGCAAAAAGAGGTTCCACAATCCTTTGGACCGGGCGGAAGCTTTCAAAACTTCGATGATCGGCGGTTGCGTATGCAACTTTCCTTGCCCGGCTAGCTCAAGAAGTTGACGGTGGTAGACGCTCTCGGCCGGGAAAATCTCCGATTCCATAAATTCATCTAGCCGGGAAATGTATTCGTTGGCCTTTTCGCTGAGATTGAAGTCCATAGGAGTACCGTACGCACATTCCTCAAGAATTTGGAGAGAGAATGGCCATACTCGATCGCTTCCGTTTGGATGGAAAAGTTGCAGTTGTTACGGGTGCTTCCTCGGGACTGGGCGTTGCTTTCTCAAAGGCACTGGCCGAAGCCGGCGCCGATCTTGTACTCGGAGCGCGACGAAGCGAGCGTCTCAACGAAACCGGGGCAATTGTTGAATCAATAGGACGGCGATTTGTGGCCAAGACCACTGATGTTGCCAAACCAGAGGACTGCTCCGCTCTAATCGATTTTGCGCTCGAATCTTTCGGCCATGTTGACATTTTGGTCAACAATGCAGGCGTAGGCACGGCAGTGCCAGCCACACAAGAGACCCCAGAGCAATTTCGAAACGTGATCGACGTAAATTTGATGGGCGCTTATTGGATGGCGCAAGCATTCGCGAGAGCGGCCAAGAACGGCGGAGTCATTGTTAACATTTCCAGCGTCCTTGGTCTTCGAACAGGTGGCTTGCCGCAAGCGGCCTATTCGTCCAGCAAAGCGGGTTTAATTGGGCTCACTCGAGATCTTGCCGGTCAGTGGACGGGCCGCAAGGGCATACGCGTAAACGCACTCGCACCTGGCTTCTTTCCCTCAGAAATGTCAGATCAGCTTCCGCCCGAGACGGTTGCTTTGGTGAAGAAGCTGACCCCTGCTGGACGACTCGGAGAACCAGAGGAATTGGCCGCGACTCTCATTTGGCTCGTCAGTGATGCATCTTCCTATGTCACGGGTGCCACGATTCCCGTTGACGGTGGGTTCGTGATGCATTGATGGCATCAGACCGCATTCCCAGGACTGTTGCCGATTACTATCGCGCCCAAGAAAGTCCGCACAAGGAATTGTTGCTGGAGATGAGGAGGCGGATCCTGGAAGTTATTCCGGAGGCCGAAGAGATCATCAAGTACTCCATGCCGACATTTGTACTTGATGGTCACGAGATTGCGGGGCTTAAGGCTAATAAGAATCATGTCGGGTACTACCCGTATAGCGGGTCAGTGATTTCACAGTTTCCTGAATTGGTTGAAAAATATCAGACAACAAAAGGTGCTCTTCATATTCCGCTTGGAATGCCTTTGCTTAAGAGCGAAGTGAAGAAGTTGATTAAGGCGAGGATTTCTCTTAGTTCGGTTTCCGATCGAAAGCGCTGACCGCGTACATAACCAGAAGTGCAGTGCCAATGAGCAGTGAACTTGCCGCCATAGCCATTCCGTAGTTTTGCGCCCCCGGCCGCGAAATCAGTTGGTATAGGACTGTTGGAAGGGTTCCCTGATCTCCGTAGGCTAGGAAATTGGCAGCCCCGAATTCTCCGATCGCGATCACGGCCGCATATCCGGTGGCCATGAGTATTACGTTACGAACAATTGGCAATTCAATGAGCCACCAAATTTGATTGGGCGTGGCCGATTCGGTCGACGCCATCTCTATGAGCTCGTTGTCAATGTTGGCCAGTGACGGATGAAGCATGCGAATGACGAGGGGGATTGATAGAAGAGATTGAGCTATGGGAGTTACAAGCCAACTTGATCGAAGGGGGAAAAGGCCGCCGCCGAAGCAGACTAAGTACCCGAGTCCAAGGACAACGCTGGAGATACCAACTGGCATTTGAAAAATGATATCCATGGTGCGCTGGAAAGGGCCAGCATGCCCATCGAACCCCCGCCTGGATAACAAGTAAGAGATAAGAATGCCGATAGAAATGCTCAATAAAGTGGTGATTACGGCATTCCTCACGGTGTTGATAGCCGCATGTCCGACGGAGATACTCAATACATTTCGCGCGCCGAAACTCCCTAGATTTGTGAAGTTGAGGAAGCTAAATGATTTGTCTACGCGGATTGCGCGCCACAATACTGTGACCAATGGAAGAGCGATGATGAGAGTGATGAAGCCAGCAGTGATGATGGATGCCGGCAGGTCGCGCTTGTCGATCGGGCGACGTCGCTCAAGGGAGGTATCGCTGAAAAAGTTCATCCGTCCCTTTGCTAGCCCTTGCGCGATGACAAAAGCGGTGATTGTTATTAAGGTCTGGATGAGAACCAATCCAGCAGCCTTTGGCAAATCTAGATACTGGGTCGACGCGACGTAGATCTCGGTTTCAATTGTCTTTACCGATGCTCCTCCAAGTACGAGAACCAACCCGAAGTTGGCGGCACAGTAGAGAAAGATTAAGGCGGCTGCCGAGGAAATGGAATTTCCAAGTTGGGGAAGCGTGATGCTCATTAAGGTGCGCAATCGCCCTGCCCCATCAAGTGCCGCCGCATCCTCAAGACCCGTATCCAAGGATGTCCAGACCCCTCCGATTATTCGAACAGCCAACGAATAGTTCATAAAAACATTGGCACAGATGATGATCGGGACCCCGGAGTGGCCTAACATCAGGTCCGAGACGAATGGCAATTGTCGGAAAGCCGTAAACCCAATCGCGACAACTATCGTCGGGAGCATAAAAGGAACTGTTATAAAAGCGCGAAGGAACTTCTGTCCGCTAAAGGAGCGGTGGTATAGGACATAAGCGCCAGGGATTCCAAAAAGAAGAGCCAGGCTCGCTGATATGGCTGCCTGCCAAATGGTGAACCACACCAAGGAGGCGATCCTGCCCGTGAATACCTCATTAAACCAACTGCCGGTGAAACCCATCCGCAAAATCTTGCCAAGCGGCCAATAGAACAGCACCCCGAAAAAGGAAATGGGAACTGCCCATATGGCCGCACGGCTTCTATTCAAAGATAGCTGACCACTTTGTTAGCCACGATTTTCTGTTGGCATTGAGGTCTAATTTGTCACCGTATGTATGTGCTGCGATTTGGGTGAAACTCTGCCATGCAGCAGGGATCGGAGTGCCCACGACGGCTGGAAACATGTACATGGCCGCAGGGAATGTGGCCTGGAACTTCGCGCTCAGCAGATATTTCACAACGGCTCTGGCGCCAGCTGAGTTCTTGGCATTTTTTAGAACGCCTGCGTACTCAGTCTGTCGAAAGCAACCGTCCAAAACGGCTGCGGTTTGAGATTGCCCGTCGGCACGGACTTCGTCGGCGGGGGAGGAGGCGTAACTCAAGACGATTGGATAGGCGCCTTTGCCGCTGGAGCCAGAGAAGTCAGTGTAATAAGCGGCCTCCCAGCCGTTGTCAACTTTGACTGAGTTCTTCTTTAGCGCTTTCCAGTAGGACTCCCAATCCGAGGTGCCGAACATGTCTACTGTCGCGGCGAGGAAGGAGAGACCCGTTGACGATGTGTTCGGATTCTCAAGAACCGTGAGGCCCTTATATTTGGGCAGCGTCAGTTCTGAAACTGAAGAAGGCGCCGCGAATTTGTGTTGTGCAAACCATGCCTTGTCATAGTTGAAGCAGACATCGCCAAAATCGGTTGCCGATAACGAGCCATCGATGATCTGACTGCTTGTGGCAAGTCCGGCGAACGTGTTATCGATTCCAAAAACCGCGTCCCCGATTGGTGCGGCCTTGGTAAGGATTAGGCGATTTGTGAGGCTGCCGGCGTCACCTGCTTTGACCAACTTGAGGTTATATCCGGTCGTCTTGTCGAAATCGGCGATCAATGCCTTGCTCATGACAAAAGAGTCATGGGTAACCAAGACAACGTCCTTGATCTTCTTATTTCCGGTGATGTTGACGGCGACGACTACGAGTCCAACAACCAAGATTGCGGATAGACCGATGAGAATTTTGCGTGAGAATTTCATGTAATTTCAATGCCCTTTCATAATCGAAGAGGCACGGTTAAGAGTGGTCTCCCTGCGCTGGCATTATCCAGATCAGGTTAGACGGTCGAAGACTACTTAGTCTTCCTCTCAGTCCGATGGCACCGAACTCCCGTGTACGAGAAGGTTACCTTATTTCTCAGACGAGTTTGTGCGAGCCTTAAGTTTTAGGGTCGGCAAAGGGGGTGCAGGAATGCGCCCGCCAATGAAATTCCACCACATCACGATCTTCTCCGCGAATGGCTCGCCTCCGAGAAGGATGATTTTTGCCCCATGTGCATTGGCAAGCACCAATTCCTTTCTCCCGACTGGAACGTAGTGAAGCTGGCCGGGGTTAATTAAGTGTTCGTTCACGCTGACTTGGCCAGAGACGACCAAGACCCCATATTCAAAGGAGGCCATTGCGGGAATTTCAGTAGTCGAGCCGGCAGGTAAATCTATTTCTGCTCCCACCATGGGAGAGAAGATCTTTGCAGGAGAGCTGTTCCCCAGGAACTCGCCTACGAAGAGGCGGATTCCAATCTCCTTCCATTCAAACACTGGTAGATCGGCATGGTGGTCAAAGAAGGGTTCGATGTTGCGAGCGTGTTCAGGAAGAACCGTCCAGAGTTGGACGCCGTGAAGATCTGCTCGATTATTAATGGAGAGCTCTGAATGGGCAATTCCTCGCCCGGCTGTCATTAAATTCAATTGCCCGGGTATCACCTTTTGAATACTTCCCAGAGAATCGCGGTGTTCGATTTCTCCGGTGAATAGCCAACTCACGGTCTGGAGTCCAGCGTGTGGGTGGGCCGCTACGCTCATAGCGTCGGTTTGGTTCGTGGGCCCGTAATGATCAACGAAACACCAGCCACCGATGGTGCGGATAAGTCGATGGGGAAGTGTCCTTCGAACATCAACACCATTACGTGTGGTGAGTTTTACAATTCTCGGATCAAGGGTTATCTCGATTGTGCTACCTCTATTCGACCGTGAGTTTTATCGGAACAGCCTTCAGGGCTTGGCTAACAGGGCAATTTACCTTGGCCGATTCAGCCGCAGCGCGGAAGCCTTCTGCATCCAGATTAGGCACATCTCCGCTAACAGTTAATCGTATTTCTGTGATTCCGGTTCCTGGGAGGAAGTCGACTTCAGCTGAAGTTCTCAATTGAGTAGGCGGTGTTCCCGCTTTGGCCAGTCCATTGGAAAGGGCCATCGAAAAACAGGCCGCATGTGCTGCACCAAGCAGTTCCTCAGGACTTGTCTGTCCATTTGGTTCTGCACTACGCGCCGGCCATGAGACATTGAATGTGCCAACCCCGGAAGATACCAAGGAGACAGTTCCTGCTCCTTCGAGCAAATTTCCATTCCAAATCGCTGCTGCTTTTCTTGTGGTTGTCATTTGATTCCTTTTTCGTCGAAGTGCGATTCCGCCGATTAAAGCGTACCCTGCTAAGCCTCATGTGTTCATATTGCGGTTGCCAGTCTCTCCCAGTCATACGGTTACTCACGTTGCAGCACGAAGAGGTAATCAATAAGTTGGGCGAGGTTAGACGCGCCTGTGATGTCCGCGATGACAGAGGATGTCAGCTACATGCGCAGGAATTGGCGCTTCTCCTTGTCATTCATAACAGACTTGAAGAGGATGGCTTATTCGATGCCCTTGAGCCGGATGCTGAATTTGGTGAATCGCTCAAGAAACTAAGGCTCGAGCACGTCGAGATTGATGCGCTGGTATCGCGAATTATCGCGGGTGAGATTACATTGAGTATTCAATTGGAGAGTCTACTTAGAAACAACATCAGCAACGAAGAGAACGGATTGTTCCCTGCTTCTGCGGTAACTCTTGATGGCAGCGTCTGGGACGAAATTGAGTCCACTCAAGGAGTCACGCGCTAGTTTTTAGGTTTTCGTCGGAGTGGTGAAGGGTTTGGATGAAGCCAATGTTGCCAAAATCTCAAATTATCTCCACGGATTAAACCCTTTCGGGTCTTTACCGAGCTGGCTTCCGTATCATTGGCCGGGTGAGGATTGCGTAAACATGATCGAAATGATCATCCTGTGGGCCATCGTGCCCTTACTGCTAACTCTTCTGTGCTATGGATTTGGTCTGGCTTTCACTCTGATAACCCGAAAATCGATGAGTTTCACTCTCACCGCGATCATGGGTTTCTTACTGATGGCGATCCTTGGAAGTTTCACGACCTTGAGTACCGTTACGGCTCCGTACACAGCCATTGCGTTTGGCATTATCAGTTTCGCAGGCTTGGTTGTCAGCCTCGTTTGGTTTAGACCTCGACTGCATTTTGATTTCTTGCCTTCGGTGGCCGGACTTATCACTTACATCGCCTTTAGCCTCCCAACGCTCGCCTACGGACATCCAAGTTGGGTGGGGTGGATCAAGTTAGATGACGATTCCACATTTTTGGCTGTGACTGATCGACTAATGAACGTGGGAAGGACGGTTCCCGTTCCCGTATCTTCGACTTTTGATCGAGTGCTCCAAACCGTATTTGCGGTCCAGGGCACAGGGCACTTCAGCTATCCAGTCGGAACCTTCATACCTTTTGGCGTAATTTCAAAACTCACTGGAATTGAGAAGGCCTGGTTTTTTCAGCCCTACCTTACATTTGCAGCAGGCATGGTCGCGGCCTTATTCGTCATATTACTTAGGTCTCGGATATCCAACCGCTTCTTGGTGGTCACGATCGCGACCGTATCTTCGCTAGCCTCCACGATCTATTCATACGTGATGTGGGGTGGAGTAAAAGAGATCGTTCTCATAATCCCGGTCCTGCTCTTTGCCTTCGCCGTCTTTGAGGCGGTGGAGAAGCAGAGTTGGAAGGGTATACGCCAGTACGGCCTCGTTGCATTGCTAGGGATATGGTCGGTGGGCGGCACCGCGGGGATTGGTTATGCCGCGCCCATCGTATTTATCGCGGTACTGCTACTGCTGCGGAAAAAGAGCCGCGATTATTTCTATTATCTTCTAGGTGCGACTGCGGTCGTTGCAGCAACGTTGATATACATGCTTGAGTCGGGGAATCAGACCCTGACCAATGCCTTTATACCCATCGCGGCGGACAAAGGCAATCTCGTAAGGTCGCTTAATATGTTTCAAACGTTGGGCATCTGGCCCAGCCAAGACTTTCGCCTGGATCCCCTTTTCAAGCCATTAACCTTCTCTCTCATTGGCATTGCATTTGTTTTCCTGATTGCGGGAATCTATTTTTCAATTGTGAAGTCACGGTGGCTTCTTCCTTCCCTTGTCGCTGGCTGCATTGCAGTTGTATCCACTTCTTATTTCTGGGGAGGTATCTGGCTCACCGGCAAGGCAATTGCAATCGCCTCGCCTATTTTCTCCCTTGTCGTTTGTATAGGTCTATATGAAACCTGGCTAGAGCTCGACAAGGATGCTTGGCGCAAACTCGCGCCATATCATCCCCGGATAGTCGTGATCGTGTTGGCCAGTGCGCTTGGTTTTGGCGTTATAGCCTCGGACACCTATACGTACAAGAGCGTCGCACTCGCGCCATTCGCACAGCAAGACGAATTGAGAAACATTGGCAAGATGTTTGCGGGACAGGGTCCCACGGTTATGACGGAATACTCAGTCTATGGTTCACGCTATTTCCTAAGAGCGTTAGGGGCCGAGTCAGTCAGCGAACTGCGCGTCCATCTGATTCCCACTCGAGACGGCAACCAGGTTCCTAGAGGCTATGCCGCCGACATTGATCTATTTGATCCATCGACCATCGACTATTTCAATCTTCTTGTAATTCGAAAATCTCCCGTTTATAGCAGGCCACCGATGAATTACAACTTGGCTTGGTCTGGTCGGTATTACGAAGTGTGGAAGAAGATGAAAGGGGTGGCGGTTAAAGCGACCCTGCCGCTCGGAAGTGGCTTTAGTCCCGGCGCAGTTCCAACATGTCAGGCTGTGGATTCCTTCCTTGCCCAGAGAAGCAAGTCTGATCGTATTTATGCCGCGACAAGAAACCCTGTCTACACCGTGGATTTTACAGCCGGAACTTTGCCATCGAACTGGCTGCCAATGCCGGCCTATCCGGGGGCAGTCGATTTCCGGGGAGCTGGCGGATTTAGTAGAAATTTCTCAGTGGACCATACAGGGCAGTACGGCATGTGGATCGCCGGCACCTATCCCGGGCAATTGAAAGTCCTCATTGACGGGCGCGAAGTCTATTCCGGCAACTCTGTTCTGGAGGCAAACCTATTTCTGACAAATCCTCTCAATGACGTTCAACTATCAGTCGGTGCACATGTCCTGACGGTGCTCTACGACAGCCCACTGCTTATGCCTGGTAGTGATCTAGATTCGGTTCTGGGTCCAATCTTCTTCGCTAACCAAACTGCTGGCAACGTGAGAGTGAAGCAGATATCCGTTGCGAGAATCCCCGAACTGTGCAAAATGAACCTAGATTGGATTGCGATCGCGAATTAGAAACCTCTTTCTATGAAATCCCATTTGTTGCCATAGATATCTTTAAAGACTACAACTTTCCCGAAGTTCTCGTGGCGAGGTACTTCAATGAAATCAACCCCATTTGCGAGCATAGATTTGTAGTCCTTTTCGAACTCGCTTGTATAAAGAAATAGTCCCACTCTTCCACCAGTTTGATTTCCGATTGCTTCGCTCTGCGAAGGGGAGGAGGCTTTTGCCAGAAGAATGCGGGCACCCTCATTGGCGTCAGGGGCGATCACAACCCAACGCTTCTCTGGGGAGAGCGCCGTATCTTCCAAGAGCGTGAACGCAAGTTTCTTGGTGAAGTATTCAATCCCGCGATCGTAATCATCGACCAAGATTGTCAACATTCCAAGTGAAGCCATTGATTACTTATTGATCTCGTTAGCGATTGCTGAAGTATGAGAGGGAGTCGATCCACAACACGAGCCAATGATATTTACTCCCAGCTCCTTCATCTCCTCCGCGAACGTAGCCATCTCATCTGGAGTTCCCTGGTACTCAAAAGTATCGCCGACCAATATCGGCAGACCTGCATTGGATTGAGCAATAATGAAGACGCCCTCGGGTCTGGCTTCAACCATCTCCCGCGCTATCAGACGCATCTCATCCATACCTCGACCGCAATTGGCGCCGATGATACGGACACCAAGGGCTGAAAGTTTAGTAACTGCTTGGGCGGGCTTGACCCCCATCATGGTCCGCAAGTTGGTATCGAAACTCATTGTGGCAATGACGGGAAGATGTGGTGCCACTTCTCGAACAGCATTTACAGCGGCCTCGACTTCGGAGAGATCGCTCATCGTCTCAATGAGAATCGCATCCACCCCACCATCGACTAATCCCTTGATCTGCTCAGCAAATATCTCGGTGGCTCCCTCAATTGTGAGGGTCCCCATTGGTTCCATCAGATCGCCCGTAGGTCCGACATCGCCCATTACGAATGTGCCGGGGTGTTGATGTGCCACGCGCTTTGCGATTTCGGCACCAGCCTTGTTCAATTCGTGGACACGATCTTCAAGACCATGCATTGCTAGGCGGCCACGAGTTCCGCCAAAAGTATTTGTCGTCAGGAGCCGGGCACCAGCGCTGGCGTACTCCTCTAGGACCTCCTCAATTGCCGAGGGCCTTTCAACATTCCATAATTCGGGGGAACCCCCATCGGTGAGGCCGCGTTCTTGCAGCATCGTGCCCATAGCTCCGTCTGAGACCATCGTGGTTCGCTCAAGTACCTCATAAATCGTAGACACTATTTCTTCCCCAGTTCGTCGAGAATCTCTTTCAGATGTTCTTCAGAGAATGTTTCATCGAGTTCGGTCGCGACACGATCTGCTAGGGCTTGGACCAACTCCGTCGATGCAACCCAGGGGTCGCGGTTCCAACCTGAGGTATATGCATCGGCGTCAATTTCTCCCATACGCATCGCGGCTTCGTCGATTGCCTCTTGGAATCGCGTGGGGAGCATGATCTTAATTACTTGCTCGCCCTCACGGGCAATAACCATGCTAGGGATTTGGTGCCAACGCATTATTTGAAATTCAGACATGCGCCAAAGACTACCAACAAGCTATTCCGCTAGGACACGGAAATGAGCCAGCGTGTGATCTGTAGCGTAGGCAATCCGGGTGCCTTCAGCTTTCGCCTCAAGAAGCCCATCCAAGATCTCTTTGGTGATGATTTCCCCTGGTGCAAGCACGGCGACTCCTGGGGGATAAGGTGCGACAAGATCAACGCTCACTCTGCCGATTGCCCTCGCGTTCTCGACGAGTTCGCTCTTGCCAAAATACGCCTCCCTCAACGAGGCGCCCCGCTGCGGAGTGATTGTCCAACTTAACGCCGTTGCACTACTTCTACTCCTACCCAAATGATTTCGAAGAATTGGAATGAGGGCGTCCGAGAGTCTTTTCAGCGTACTCGAATCATCGGCTACCGTGACTTGAAAGATCAAAGTGTCACGATCTGCCATCTCGACTCGAATGTTGGCTGCAAGTAAATCCTTCTCCAATTCAATTCCGTCGGTACCAAGGATGTTCGCGCGAAGAACTAGTTTGGTCGGATCAAATCTTCCGGCCGCATAATCTTCTGTCTTGAGTAGAACAGAGTCTCCAAATTCGGCAGTGAGAGTTTTACGAAATTCACCTACGATCGTGAGTAAATCTTGAATGAGTTCGCGACCCCGCAGTTGCATCAGCGCTCGGACACCGTCGATAGAAGCAAGTGGGGCGCCGGCTGGCGATGTGGTGTGTGTCGACTCGAAGCCTTGTTCCAGTCTGGCATGGTCTAGCAATTTGGTCCGCGCAACGGCAATCGCGGCGGCACTGTAGCCTGGTAATGCTTTATGAATACTGGTCACAAAAGCGTCTGCGCCCAGTTGCATCGGATGAAGTGGCAGGGACGGATGAAAACCGAAATGTCCACCCCAGGCAGCGTCAATCACAACGGGAATATTCTTTCTATGGGCCGCAGCGATCAGAGGGGGAAGATCCGAAAGAGTCCCGAGATAGCCCGGTTCAGTGAGGATAAGAGCGATGGGATTCTCCAGGAGAGCATTTTCGACTTCCCACAGAGGAATCCCGATTGGCACCCCCGTCGCGACATCGATTTCTGGAATCAGCCATATTGGTTCCAGTCCAGCGAGTACGAGCGCAGTGAGCACCGATCTATGCGCCGTTCGCGAAATTGCCACTTTGTCGCCGGGCTGGCCAAGTGAAAAAATAATTGTCTGGTTGGCGTGAGTGGAGCCACCGGTTGAGAAGCGCAGCCAATCTGCTCCCCACAGTTGCGCAGCTAATCCCTCAGCATGTTCAAGCAGGCCACGCGAAAGTTTGATTTCATCGAGCCCGCCATAAAGGGGCACATCTTGGTCGACGACCCTTCCTAAGTCGACGTCCAGAAGTGTGGCACGTTGTTTGTGTCCGGGAGTCGTAAAGGGTTGATTGCCATCTTCGAGATAGGTGAGAAATGAATCCAGTAACGGTGCGTTCGCGCGGAGACTTCTTACTTTCATTCGATGTTCACTACTCTGTTATATCTCAATTGCTGGGATATTTCTCGAGAATGTCCCTTAGTGAGTGAACGAATTTCAGGGAGGCATCGTGATCGCGCTGCCATATGTTACGTCCGAAGATTAAGCCGGTTGCTCCGGCCTCCATTGAGTCCCGAGCTTTTTGTAACATGACATCGTCGCCTGCTTTTTCGCCACCTGAGACTAAGACGAGAGTTCTGTTGGCAGATTGAACCACCGAGCTGATGGCTTCTTTGGTGGTGAAATCCTTGTCGTACTCCTTTTTCACATTTGCACGTAGGTCGGGGTGGGGGAAGTTGACCTTCACGACATCCGCGCCCAGTTCACTGGCAACGCGGGCGGCGTAATCAACTGCGTAAAAAGAACTATTGCCTCCCTTTGCTTCAACAGCTTCCCCTCGCGGATAGGACCAGACGATAAGCGGCATTCCAAATTTCTTTGCATCTTCACGGATCTCGCGCAACTGAGCGAAGTCTTTATCCTGTGCAGGGGAACCAACGTAGAGGGTGTAGCCAACAGCGTCGGCGCCTAGTTGAACCGCTTCTTCGACGCTGGCATGCACGGGTGAAAGGGCACGTGCATCGGAGGGAATGTCAGTTTTCCCGTTCAATTTGAGAATGAGAGGGAGTTCGCCTGCAAAGTCCCAGAAGAATTTCTCCGCAAGACCGATCTGTATTGCAATTCCATTGAATCCGCCTTCCAGGGCCAAGCGAATTATGTACTTTGGATCGGAAGAAATCGGGTTTGCGAAGAAATCGCGCGGGCCATGTTCTAACCCTTGGTCATAGGGCAGAAAAAGGGCGGTGCCGTTCTTCAAACCGAATTGATGCAGGATTCTGTGCAGCCGTGCTTTCTTTCCCGTGCCGAGGCCTCGTTCGGCTAAAGATAATCTCTCGATCATTTAACACCTCATAGATCTTGTGACTGATGCCACTTTTATCAGCCTACGCCGAATTAGATCCCTTTAAAATATCCAAGCGGGGCAAGTAATTTAAGTGATTATGGGGTTATTCTTATCACTAGGGAGTTCAATGATGACTACACAAGACGTCGATCAGAAATCCGCACTGGAGCAATACGGCGTTGATTTAACGCAGCGCGCGCGAGACGGCAAGTTGGATCCCGTGATTGGCCGCGATAATGAGGTAAGGCGCGTCATTCAGGTTTTGTCTAGGCGCACAAAAAATAATCCCGTGCTCATCGGTGAGCCTGGTACCGGAAAGACAGCCATCGTTGAAGGGCTCGCCCTTCGCATTGCAGCCAAGGATGTTCCTATTGGCTTACGGGAGAAGCGCGTTATCTCCCTTGATCTTGGCGCTTTGATTGCTGGGGCGAAGTACCGGGGCGAATTTGAAGAACGACTCAAGGCAGTGCTTGACGAGATTGTTGCAAGTAGTGGAGAAATCATCACCTTTATCGATGAACTTCACACTGTGGTCGGTGCCGGCGGAATGGCAGGCGCCATGGACGCGGGCAACATGTTGAAACCTTTGCTCGCCCGCGGCGAATTGCACATGATCGGGGCGACAACCCTTAATGAATACCGCCAGTACATCGAAAAGGATGCCGCGTTAGAGCGCAGATTTCAGCAGGTGCTAGTCGGTGAGCCCACAATTGAAGAAGCGATCGCAATTTTGCGAGGACTTCGAGAAAAATATGAAGCGCACCACAAAGTCACTATAAGCGACGGTGCTCTGGTAGCCGCAGTGAAACTTTCAGATCGCTACATAACGCATCGGTTCCTGCCCGACAAGGCAATAGATCTAATGGACGAAGCAGGTTCGAGATTGCGAATGGAGATTGACTCATCTCCAGAGGAAATTGATCAACTCCAGCGGGCCGTGGATCGGCTCCGAATGGAGGAGTTTGGCCTGTCAAAAGAGAAGGACAATGTATCCAAACAGCGTTTGGGCGATCTTCGAGAAGAAATCAAGAACAAGGATGTGGAGTTGAAGACTCTGGCTGATAGATGGGCCGAAGAAAAGGATTTACTAGATCGCATCGGTGCCCTTACTGAAGAGTTGGACCATCTTCGAGGTGAAGCCGAGCGGGCTCAGATCGCAGGAGATCTTGAACGGGCGGCGCGTCTTATGTACGGCCGCATGAGAGAGATTGAAGTCGAACTCAATGAAGCGCGCGTTAAGGCTAATAGTCGCGCGGCAATGGTCAAGGAGGAGGTGACCGAGGATGATATTGCCGAAGTCATCGCGGCCTGGACAAAGATTCCGGTAGGACGCCTGCTTCAAGCAGATAGCGCGCGGCTCCTTAATCTCGAGCAGGAACTCTCCACTCGCGTGGTCGGACAAGAAGGAGCCATCATCTCGGTCTCAAATGCGATCCGGCGGGCGCGGGCTGGAATATCTGATCCCAATCGCCCAACTGGCACCTTTCTTTTCCTCGGACCAACTGGTGTCGGAAAGACCGAGTTGGCAAAGGCTCTTGCAGATTTTCTCTTCGATGACGAGCACGCCATGGTGAGAATAGATATGAGCGAATACGGGGAGAAATTCTCAGTTTCCAGACTGGTAGGTGCACCTCCGGGATACGTGGGTTACGAAGAGGGCGGACAGCTCACTGAGGCGGTGCGCCGCCGTCCCTATTCGGTTCTGCTCCTTGATGAAGTTGAGAAAGCCCATATAGAAGTCTTTGACCTTCTGCTGCAGGTATTTGATGATGGGCGGCTCACCGATGGACAAGGTCGGACCGTGGACTTCACTAATACGATCATTGTGATGACCTCAAACCTGGGATCGCAATTCCTCATGGACACAACTTTGGATGAAAAGTCTCGAAAAGCTGGGGTCATGGAAGCGGTTTATAGAGCTTTTAAGCCGGAGTTTCTCAATAGAATTGATGACATCTTGGTCTTCAATCCGCTGAGTAGTAAAGAGATCGCCCTCATCATGACGTTGCTCATTGCCGACATGCAAGAGAGATTGGCTGATCGCCGTGTGATTATAGCTGTAGAAGAAAGTGCCAAGAATTGGCTGGCTCTACACGGCTACGACCCAGCTTTCGGGGCAAGACCGATGCGGCGTCTCATCCAGAAGGAAATTGGAGACGCCTTGGCAACCAAGTTGTTGAGTGGGGAAGTTCCCGATGGCTCCCGTGTCCTGTTTTCTATAAAGGATGAAGGTGCGGAAGAACTCGATCTCAGGATAGAAAAAGCGACCCCTTAACTTGAGAAAAAACTGGGATCAGAGGGCCCGCTATTTAAGAGCCCGCATCGGAGAAGGCTCTACAAGGTTTAGTCGGTACCTGTTGTTCCCGATTGGGATCACTTCCCTAGCTCTCTACTTTGAATTGGGAATCATCGCGAAGTCGGGACCATTGCCGATTGACACCAGTGTGGCGCTCTGGTTCAAAGCCCATCGAACGCCGACGGAGTTGCACTGGGCTCAAATCATAAGCGCATTGACCACGCCCATCATTATATTTTCCGTGATGGTGCTGCTACTTCTTTTTTTGAATTACTGGACTCGTTCTTGGTACTCGCGCGATTATGTCCCGTTGGCCCTAATGGTGTCGGCGGCGGCCCTTTCGACCATATCCAAACCATTCTTTGGTCGAACCCGCCCCGAGCCTGGCTTATCCACGCTTTATGATTTTGAACCAAGCTACCCTTCATCCCATGCGGTGATGATTGCTGCCGCTGGAGGTGCCTTCATTCTGTTGGCTGGGCGACATCAGTACATCTCCTTGATTGTGATGGGTTTTGCGACCATCTTCGTTGGAATCGTACGACTGACCCTGGGCTTGCATTGGTTTACTGATGTCGTCGGATCGGCACTCCTCTCGTTTGGATTGTTGGTCATTTTCTACGCCATCGACGATTGGTTATCAGAGCGAGAAAGCGCCAACTTATGAGAAGTCGGTTCCTCACTCTATGCCTCCTTGTGGCCTTGAGTATGGGTTCGAATCAGGCTTTTGCCGCCACCGCAAAGGCAGGCGGGACATGTACGAAAGCGGGGCAGAAATCAGGGTTCTTGGTCTGCACAAAAGTCAGCGGCAAATTGAAATGGATAATTGCCAAAAAAGCCCAGACCATTAAATATTCGGTTCCGAAGCAGGCGACAGTGAGCGATGGTTTGGTGGCTTTCACCTTCTACGCTTCATCGAATTTGTCAGTTTCTGTTTCATCGCTAACGCCAGATATATGCACCTTGGGCAAATCCCAGATCATTCTTTCGGGCAAACCTGGTCTGTGTCAGTTCGCGTTGAAGCAGCACGGAAGTGCCTACTATTTGCCAGCCAAGCCTGTTGTGGTTCAAATCAGCATTTATGGGATAAATACCATTGATTTTCATTTACCAGGGGCGCTTTTATTAAGTCAGGCCACCTATTCCATTTCTGCGACAAGCAGCGCAAATTTGGTGGTGACATTTGAAAGTTCCACACCCACGGTGTGTACGTTAACTCAGGTAACACTCTCTTTACTCAATGCAGGGACATGCACGATTATGGCAAGCCAAGTCGGTGAAGGATTTTTCCCGGCGGCTGATCCGGTCACTCGGAGCGTTGAAATTTCGACTTCTAGGGTCCTTGGGGATTTACCTGACACAATTTCTGGATTTCAGATCAAGCCCATCTATGTTGTTCCATCGGATGCCACCGATAACTCCTACGATACCAATGGGTATCTGGCAGGGATCCTGGATGAAGGAAACAATTATCTGAAGAACCAAATCGGATTTTCGGTGCCAATTGATAGCACCGCTACCGGCTACGACATCCAATACTTGAAATCTCAGTACTCGACCGAGTATCTGCGCACGCATGAATCAGCAAAGGGCTCCTCCTCCGATGCCGCGGTTTTGATGACCGAAATCAAGGCGATGGAAAATCCGGGTGAGAATCGGAAGGATTATATTTTTTTCATAGAGGTGCCCGGATTTGAAGACCAGTATTGCGGCCTTGCTGCAACTCCGGGGATGGTTGCCGTGGTTGCACTCGAAAATGTCTCCAATGCCAAGACGTGTAGGGGTGCTTCAGCAGTGCCTTTTGAGAATTACACGTCAAAGACTTGGATTCACGAGTTAATCCACAATTTTGGAGTCGATCACACCCCCAACGATTCCTGCGACCTTATGTATGGGGGCGGGGCCGCCGTGGAGTGCAGCGCACCTGAAGGAATTACCATTGACAAAAGCAGGTCACTTTATGTCGGGACTACGTCCTCGCAGGGACCAAACATCCTTGGACTGCGAGTTTGGCAGGGGCATACCGCAGATGTTGGGCTGACTGCCAACTGTTTCGTAAGACCAGTGACTCGCCTCGATGGAATTCTTTATGCGTACTGTCCCACGGGTACTCGGCCGATTGGCGAGCTTGATAGATGCTGGCAAGGTGTTGATTCTGTTTTATTCGAGGAATTGATTGGTGGAGTGTGGGTATCGCAGGGAAGCGGCAACTATTCATCAAAAACCTGGGGTGGTGGCCTGGCAAACTACGGCTCTTGTTCTGCAAATTTCCCGTACTCGGCTTGGAACGAGGTCACAGTTCTGAATCCAGGAATTCGCCATTATCGCTGGGTAGTTAATGGAGACGTCGGCGCGCAATTGAATATTATCTGGGTTCGATAGTTTTCAGCTCGCACGAATTTCAGGAGAACTTGAGAGAGAGCGAGTAGCCCGCCAGGTTGGCTGCAACTTTAACGGTCGCTGCGCCTTTGGAATTTGTCGTGCCTTTGAAAGTCACGGTCTTGCTCTTGACCTTCTTTGCGGTGATGGTGAATTTAGTAAGCGGAGAATTTGAAGCGATAATTAAGACGTAGGATTTCGTGCTGGATTTCTTGATCAGTATTGATCCCTTTGCCTTCACGGTCGGTATCACGGTTGGCTTGATAATCTTTGCCGTTGTATAAACGGAGCCACCGAGGGTGCCAGAGACCACGAATTTACTTCCGTCGGCAGATGAGGCAACCGCACCGCCATTTTGGATTGAGTTGCCAGAAGCCCAGGTGATTCCAGAATCTTGGGACGTATACACGGTGCCCATATAGCTGGCGGCGACCAGTTTGGATCCATCTGCTGACATGGCAATTGCTTGCCAATATCGTGGCGCATCAGTAGCTCTTGCAACCCAGGTAGCACCTGAGTCTGCCGATGTGTAAATGCGGCTTGAATCATCGCTTGCATATACAGCGGCCGCGAGTTTGGATCCGTCAGATGAGGATGTGACTGAGCGCCATAATCGTGAAGTTTCACGAGGAGTCCACGTGGCACCCGAGTCACTCGATGTAAATATTTGATCGCCACGTGCAACTGCTACAAGTTTGCTGCCGTCGCTAGATGTTGCAACGGAAGTCCAATTCCGAACCGAGTTGCGGGCGGTCCATGTAGCCCCGGAATCAGATGAGGTGTAAACCCATCCGCCTTCGACGGCTGCAACTAATTTCGAACCATCGGTCGATGATGCAACGCTGTCCCACCGCCTGGCCGATTCGCGTGGCGTCCAGGTGATTCCCGAATCATTAGATGTGTAGATCTGGCCCTCCTTCACCGTGGCCACTAGCTTCTTGCCGTCACTGGATGAGGCAACCGCACTCCAAATTTGGACTGGTCCACGTGCGGTCCATGTGGCGCCGTAATTCGCGGAAATATAGAGGTGGCCACCCGTGGACCCAGAGTCATCGCCTGCGATGAGTTTTGAGCCATCGCTAGATGAGGCAATTGAGCCGCAATTGCAGGTGAAACCAAGTTTGGTCCAGGTATATGTCAACGTTCCTGTACTTGAGGCGGTCGGGGCTGGGGTTGGCGCAGGTGCAGCTGCCGTGCCGTAGGTGTAAATGTAACTTTGGGAAGTCGCAACCATCTTGCTGCCGTCGCTAGAAATTGCAACACCGTATGAATTCTGAATCGAATTATCTGTAATCCAGGTGATTCCGCCATCCCGGGAAACGTAAACAGTGCCCATATATGCACTGGCGACTAACTTGGATCCATCCGCTGACATCGCAATGCCCTGCCAATACTTATTCAGATCAGACGCACGCAGAGTCCACGTAGCTCCGGAGTCAGAGGAGGTATAAATATTTCCAGGGTTGCCGTATACGACGGCGGCCAGTTTTGTCCCGTCGCTAGAGGATGCGACCCAGAACCAGAGTCGCGCTGAATCGCGCGCAATCCACGTGGATCCCGAATCACCTGAGGTATATATCTGGCCATCACGTACGACCGCAACAAGTTTTGTTCCATCACTCGAAGATGTCACTGCGCGCCATGCACGTGCGCTTTCACGCGCGGTCCATGTTGCCCCAGAATCGCTCGATGTGTAAATCTGGCCGGGGTTAACGATTGCGACTAATTTGGTTCCGTCGCTAGAGGATGCGACGCCAAACCATGGGCGAACCGAGTCACGTGCAGTCCAAGTAACTCCAGAATCGCTCGATGTGTAGATCTGTCCGCCTTCAACAGTTGCTACCAATTTGGTTCCGTCACTGGATGCAGCGATTCCACTCCAATTCCGATTTGAATCGTGTGCTACCCATGTCGCGCCATAATCGGAGGAGGTGACAATCTTTCCGCCGTTTACGAATCCAGCGAGCTTGCTGCCATCACTTGATGAAGTAATGCCCTGGCATGAACAACTAGGATCTCGCTTCATCCATCCAGAATCATCAGCTCGTGCTACCACGATTGGAGTAAGAAGAGAGTAGAGAAGTGCTGCACCGATTAGAGTGGATAAACTCCTTCGGTGCAACTTAGATTTTCCCGGCTTCGTAATCATTGTCATACCTCTTCAATTTATAAGGGGAGAGACTTTGCAACTAAATCAAGGCTAAAACTTCATGCCTAGGGTAGCAATGCTTACGAGTGTCACCCCTAAGATGGTGTGATGTTGCTTAAGGAAGATAGAGCCGAACGTTTGCCGCCCGAGGTCCGGCGGATGTTGCTGGGAGTGACTTTGAGCGCGCTTGGAAATGGCCTCGTGCTTCCTTTTGCCTTTGTTTATTTTCACTCGGTCCGACATATTCCAACCTCAATCGCGGGTTTGGTCTTTAGTTACGGTGCGATCATCTCTTTGCTTGCGGCGCCATTGGTCGGATCTCTGATCGACAAGTGGGGCCCCCGCCCGATTCTTATGTTTTCCCTCGCGATTACTGGCATTGGGTACGCATCGTTCTCCCTCATTCGGAGCGTCTCGGATGCGTTTTTGGTGATGACTATTTGCGCAGTAGGAAATTCGGCAGTGTGGCCGAGTCAAGGAGCCCTGAGCACCGAACTCACGCCAGATCACCTGCGCGAGAGAATTTACGGCGCACAGTTTGCTCTGCTCAATTTGGGTCTGGGTCTAGGCGGGCTTGCCTCATCTCTTGTAGTTGTCATCGAAAGGCCACGCACATTCGAAGTTCTCTACATCGGAGATGGAATTTCCTTCTTCGTCTACATTCTCGTGGTTCTGACTTTGAAGGATGTTGGCCATAGATCGAAGGAGCAGCGCGCTCATAACGCAACTTTGGAGGGCGGATGGGGTGATGTAATTCTAGATCGCGTCTTCGTCAAAGTGTGGATAGTTGCGCTCTTTGCGATTTTCTTGAGCTACAGCCAACTAGAAGTCGGCTTCACCTCTTTTGCGACAATAGTTGCTGACGTGAATCCGGCCCGCTTGCCGTGGGCCTATGCGGTCAACACGGCAATGATTGCCATCTTCCAGTTATGGGTAATCAAGAAATTGGAGAAGATGCCGCGTGCGAGGGGATTAGCCATTGCGATGCTCTTCTGGGCGGCAGCCTGGGCGATTTTGGCAATTGCCGGCGTGATGAAGGGATTCGCCGTTCCTGCCATCATTCTCTGCCAATTTGTCTTTGCAATCGGCGAGATGATCTGGTCACCGATAATGCCCGCCATCGTTAATCAATTAGCACCTGATCACCTAAGAGGCCGATATAACTCCGCTTCAACCAATACGTGGCAGATCGGCATGATCATGGGCCCGGCCAGCGCGGGCGTTCTCCTTGGAGCCGGGCTGTGGGGGGTGTGGCTGGGAGTCCTCTTCGGCGGCCTCTTGCTGGTCTCGTTCTTTGCCCTCCGGTTAAAACTTCCCGAACGCCCACCGCGCCGATTTAACGTGACCTCTCCGCAAGGTACTAATTAATTAGTCAATTTCAACGAGATCCAGGTAACTCTCGTTCCAGAGGTCTTCATCCCCATCGGGCAGGAGCAGAACTCGATCGGGTTTGAGCGCGCGCACGGCCCCCTCGTCGTGAGAGACCAGGATGACAGCGCCTTGGTATGCGCCAAGGGCTCCCAGGATTTCGTTTCGCGATGCTGGATCAAGGTTGTTGGTGGGCTCATCCAGGAGAAGCACGTTTGCCGCACTCACTACAAGAACGGCCAGGGCAAGGCGAGTGCGCTCGCCGCCACTGAGCACCTTCACCGGCTTGTGCACGTCATCTCCGGAGAACAAGAAGGAACCCAGCACGTTTCTGGCCTCGGGCTCTCGAAGATCTGCGTGGGCGCTGGACATGTTCTCGAGAACAGTTCTTTCAAAATCGAGTGACTCGTGTTCCTGTGTGTAGTAGCCGATCTTGAGACCGTGACCTTGCACAACTTCACCAGTATCTGGGTCGAGGTCGCTAGCCAACATGCGAAGCAGAGTCGTCTTGCCCGCACCATTGAGTCCGAGAATGACCACTCGCGAGCCCTTATCGATGGCCAAGTCAACATCGGTGAATACTTCTAGGGAGCCATACGACTTGCTTAACCCAGTTGCTGAAAGCGGAGTTCGCCCGCATGGTGAAGGAGTCGGAAAGCGCAATTTTGCAACGCGATCAGTCTTGCGGACATCTTCTAAATCTGAAAGTAATTTCTCTGCACGGCGGAACATACCTTGTGCGGCTTTTGCCTTAGTGGCCTTTGCTCGAAGTTTCTCCGCCTGCTTTTCAAGAATAGCGGCCTTCTTCTCGGCATTTGCTCGATCAATCTTCCTTCGATGTTCGTCCTGTTCGCGCTGGAGGAGATATTTTTTCCAACCCATGTTGTACACGTCAATGACGTTGCGATTTGCATCCAGATAGAAAACTTTGTTGACGACCGTCTCGATGAGATTCACATCGTGACTGATGATGACCAATCCGCCGGAATACTTGGTGAGGTACTCTCGAAGCCAGATAACTGAGTCAGCGTCAAGGTGGTTTGTCGGCTCATCAAGCAGGAGCGTCTCGGCCCCGCTAAAGAGAATCCGAGCTAACTCAACGCGACGACGTTGACCGCCGCTGAGAGCGCTGAGCGGTTCGTCAAATAGTCGTTCTGGGATCCCCAGGCTGGTCATGATGGCTTCGGCCTCGGCCGTTGCGCTGTAGCCACCTGCCGCCGTGAACTCGCTGTCCGCACGGGTGTACCTATTCATTACGGCTTCTAGTTCTTCGCCCTCGGTCGTTGCCATTTGCTGCTCTATGAGTCGCATACGGGCGACAATCAGGTCCAAGCCGCGAACGGAGAGGATTCGCTCGACCACACTGCCAGCTTCATCTCCCGTACGAGGATCTTGGGGGAGATAGCCGATTGTGCCGCTGCGAAGGACTTGGCCACCAGCTGGAAGGGTCTCACCAGCCAAAACTTTGGCCAAAGTGCTCTTGCCCGCTCCGTTTCGACCGACGAAACCAATCCGGTCGCCGTTGTTGATCCGCACAGTTACCTTGCCGATGAGTAGGCGAGCACCTGCCCGCAGTTCGAGGCTTTGTGTGGAAATCATGAGGGGCAGTTTCTCACAGTTTTAGGGGCGTCAGAACTGACGGCCACCTGTGAAGGAAATTTAAACTGCTGGAGCCGGAGCTACTAGATCAGCGCTGACTATGAACCTCTTTGGAGCGCTGCCGATGTAGTGGAACGGATAACACGTCGTCAACGTAAGTACCGCGGTCTTTGTCGGCACAATGACGGTGCGGTCATTGGCACCGACGATTCTAAAGCCGGAGATCTTGTACGTGAACTTTCCGGCAACCGTCTCGACCATGAGCAACTGTCCCACTTTTAGTCTTCCGAGTTGAGAGAAGACGGAGTCTCTATGCCCAGAGAGCACTGAATTGTCCGCTACTCCGGGAAGGACGCTTTTTTCGTAATGGCCGATCCCCTTTTTGAGTTGGGCATCTTCGGTGCCTTGGTAGATCGGCAACGTCTGCTTCAAAGCGGGAATCGTTATCTTCCCAAGATAGGAACCACGACTGATACCGACTTGGTTGTAAATCTCTTGGGGTTGAACCTTATTGTCTGAATGAAGAGCAGATGGCGCCAACTCTGGCAGCACTTGTTTTGATTGTGCTTGGCTACCAGAGTAGGCGTTCATCTCCTTGATCTGTGTTATTGAATAAGCGCCCACCGAAACACCGGCGATAAGTAGAAATGTCGATGCTGTTGTGATGAATGAGCGCTTTTTCATAAGGTCTTAGTTACCTAAGTGCTTTCTTGGTTCCGAAACCGACTCCACCGAGCAAGATCAATCCACCGGCAAGAGCCAGCAGGTTGTACCAAGGTGAGCCTGTCTTAGGAAGTTGTCCGCCAGTTTCCGTTACCGGAGTCGGGGGAGTTGCAGGTGCCGGTGTTGCACTTGGTCCTGGCGTAGGAACGTAAGCAGGTGCTACTTCGTAGTTCGTACGCACGATGGTTACGACTTGGCCTGACGCAACTGTTACCAAGCCATCAGCGGTGATGTTGCCGCCTAGAGCAGGATCGGTATTTGCGAAGGTACCGTAATAGCCATCCACATGGGTTTCGCTGACCAGATAAGTACCTGGCGCCAAACTGTACGTGTGTCCAGCTCCGTCAGCTCCAACTGCAGGACTGCCTGCAACTTCACTGCCGTTATGGGTTACGTGAATCATGAAGTCTGAAGCAACTGCAGTCCCACCGTAGGTGTTCACCACATGCTTTACCACCATCAACGTTCCAGGAACAACCGGAGTCGCCGTAGCGGTATCTGTTGGCCTCACCGTTGGCGTCACCGTTGGAGTCGCTGTTGGTGTGGCTGTTGGTGTCACTGATGCCGTCACGGTTGGTGTTGGCGTTGGCGTTGCAGTCACACAAGCAGAGTTGGTGATCGTGTTGGCGTTGAGATTGACAGCGCCAGTTCGGGCCAACAACTGTCCCTGAATTGCCGCACCAGTATTTGCTGTAATTGCCGTCATCGCATAGACGTGACCCACAAATGTGGAGTTCGTTCCAAGCGTCGCGGAACTTCCAACATTCCAGTAGACGTTACATGCCTGGGCTCCGTTGGTAAGAGTCATTGTGCTTCCAGCAGAGGTGATCAGAGTTGATGCAGCTTGAAAAATAAAGACTGCGTTCGCATCGCCTTGCGCATCGAGAGTGAGAGCTCCTGAGTTAGCGAAGGTTCCTGATCCAGTTGAGTAAGTGCCAGGTGTTACAACCGCGGAGGCAAGTTCTGCCGACGCACGGACGGTTGGAGTAGGTGCGGCAACTGAGTTGTACGCAGTTACTAGATCAGTCTGTGCCGTGGTGGCTGTTGCGTCAGCGATGTGCTGAACACCAGAGGCCGTGACACTAGCGCTCCCCGTAAAAGCGGAACCCGGTGCCAAGCCAATATTCCCACCAGCGGAACCGTTGATGACGGTCGCACCAGCGTTGGTGATAGTCGTTGCGGCAAGCACGCCGAATGTCGTGGTCGTGCCCGGAGTAAAGACCGGCGCCGCGGCATTAGATGAGGCTGGATTAATGAAGATTGCAAGCAGTGGCAAGAGTGCGACCGCAGTAAATACCTTGACTTTATTTTGTTTTTTCATGCTATTTCGATTCTGTTATGTATCAAAAGTGCGCCATAGTGGCTTCAAGCCTCTTGCCAGCCTGGGCGCGTATTCGACGCGCGTCTGGGCGGTTCGCGAGTTGATAGCTCGGCAAGATCGATCTGTCGAAACCCTCTTTTGTTGAATCTAGTTCTTAATGAATCGAACTACGCCGATGAGGGAGATAATTAGTACGCAAGTATTGAGGAGTCCCAACAAGATTGAATCTACACCCAAACGAGCGTGGGCTTAAGCCGTCTATTCAGTGAGTTCCCTGTGAGGATCGTGCTTCATTTCGCGCTTAAATGGGCTTTTCGAGTAGATTTGCCCGATGGCGTACTCACAGCGGCTGCAAGATCACGCGAAATCCCTAGGGCGAGATGTTCGAGTCGCGCTCGTTGGGGCGGGGCAGATGGGACGCGGTTTTGGATACCAAATATTTAGAATGCCCGGGTTATCCCTCGCCCTGGTCGTAGACGTAGATCCTGATCGGATTCGCAGTCTTTTCAACGATATCGGTATCTCGGATGTCGTAATTAGCACCGACTTCAAAGTTCTCTCGGATGCGATGTTGGCAGGTAAGGCAACCGGAACGACCACGACCGAATTTATTGCCGAACTGCCATACGACATCGTCGTAGAAGCCACTGGAATTCCAGATGTCGGAGCGCAGGTTACATACTCGTGTTTGCAGGCCAAGAAGGATGTTGCCGTGCTTAATGTTGAAATGGATGTGACCATTGGTCCATTGCTTCACAACATGGCGGCCAGCGGCGGCGCCGTCTACACGGTCTGCCACGGTGATGAACCTATCGAGGCAAAGGTGCTTGTTGATTTTGCTCGCGACCTGCAGTTTGAAATTGTCGCGGCGGGCAAAGGGAAGAACAATCCCTTCGAACCGCTGAGCACGCCAGACACAGTGCGCGATCGTGCAATCTCCAGAGGTATGAACCCGAAGATGCTCTGCTCGTTCACAGACGGCTCTAAGACGATGACGGAGATGGTTGCTCTTGCCAATGCCACCGGTTTGGAATTATCAAAACGCGGCATGTACGGACCGAATGCGACAATCAAGACGCTCACCGAGGTCTTTGCCCTGCAATCTGATGGTGGAGTGCTGGATCGACCGGGTGTTGTTGATTACTGCATGGGCGATGTCGCTCCCGGCGTATTTGTGATCGTTCGTTCGGATGCTCCGTACATCAACCACGAGATGACCTACCTTGCGATGGGTCCTGGCCCGTACTTCGCCCTGTATCGTCCATTTCATCTGGCGTCCATCGAAGCACCGCTATCGATCGCCCGAGTTGTGCTTGACCGCGAGGCATCTCTCTTTGCGCCGAGCCTGATGGCAGAGGTTTGCACTATGGCCAAGAAAGATCTAAATCCCGGAGACATCATTGACGGCATCGGTGGCTACACCGTTCGCGGATACGCTGATATTGCAAAAGATGCCAAGCGAGACAATCTTGTACCGATCGGATTGATCGAAGGCGCGATCGTTCAGAAACCGATCAAAGTTGGCGACTTGATTTCCTATGATCACGTTGAGCTCAACGAGTCCAGTTTGATTGTGAAGTTGCGGCGCGAGCAGGACAAATTGGGGCTTACATACGCATGACGCGAATCGCAGTGGTGGTTCTCGCTGCAGGCAGCGGGACACGATTCGGACACAGCACAAATAAGGTATGGCTTCCCCTCAATGGCCTTCGGATAATCTCCCATTCCTTACTCAACGCAACTGCGAGTTTTCCGGATTGCCGGGTCGTGCTAGTGATCGACCCAGATGACCTCGAGATGGCAAGGGAAGTCCTCGTTCGCGAGGTTCCCGAGATTGGAGTCGAACTCGTCAATGGCGGTCAGACCCGCCATGAGTCTGAGTTCAATGCGCTGAAACATCTCACCTCCGATATCGAGGCGGGCAACGTCGATGTCGTGCTGATCCATGATGGCGCTCGCCCTCTGGCGAGTAGCCGACTTTTCAACGAGGTCGCTAAAGCCGCAGAAATTCACGGTGGAGCGCTACCAGCCATTGATGTTGATCCGCTGGAAATCGACATCGTCACTGATGACCGAATCGCACGGGTGCAGACCCCACAGGCTTTTCGAGCGAAGGCAGTTCTCTCCGCCTATATAAGGGCCGATGAAGAAGGATTCACTGGCACAGACACCGCCGCATGCATGGAGCAATACTTCCCAGAAACTGAAAGTGTGGCAGTGCTGGGAGAGGTAACCAATATTAAAATTACCTATCCGCACGATCTCGAATTAGCTGAGAAAATAGTCGCTTCGAGGTTGAATACCAATATTTAGTCTTTACTCAGTTCCAATAAGTCGCGATCTTCCACTGAATTCATTCTCAACCCGTCGGGACTTCCCTCAACATGCAATGCGCGCGCTCCATTCCTCAGCGGAAGAAACCACCCGCAGTCAGGGCCCGTGAAGTCGATGGCCGAGACTCGAATCAGTTCGGGGGTCGAGATTCGATGAACGGAGGTGCGATCAAGGGTTCGGGTGATAACCGAGTTCGCATCCAAGATCTTAAGAGTTTCGGTGAAGGCCATTGCTGGGCGAACCGCGTCGGTTTCGTCAGTGAATGCTGAGAAAACGGCGTCGAACTGCGCTCTGCTTGTCAACGGGCGAGAGGCATCATGTATGAGTACGGCTTGCACGTTTCCAAGTGCGCCTTCAAGGGTCTGAGCCAGAACCGCAGGTTCGAACGTTTTCAGGGTTACGAGCTCAAAGTCTGCTCTCTCCGCATCCAGCAAATCACTTACATCGCTCGAGTGATTCGACGCCGCGGCCACGATGATTTTCTGCGAAGGGGAATCGGGGACGAGGGTCTCAAAGGCTCGAATCAGGTTTGGAACACCCTTGAGGTTCAAAAAACCCGTGTCGGAGGTGACAACTAGCACCACGCGGATTGAAGCGTTGGCTGAACTCATAAGAGCAAAACCATAGCGCTGCTGTTCAACAAAATCGACCCGCGAAGATCTCGGGCTGAGTTATGGTTTCACCGTGAATCAATGGCTTCTCGAGCAGGAAATAATTAGTACCCAACGTCTCGATCTGCACCATATATGCGCCGCAGATCTGATTACTCTTTTTGAAGACCCCGAAAACCAATCAATATATGAGGGCAAGCACTATACGAATCCCCATCGCCAACTGATGGATGACAAGGGACCATTGGCATGGAGAGTTCCTCAAGTCAAAGAGAACCCAAAGCTAAATCGTTGGTTTGTCCGTTGGATCGTTCTGAGATCCACGGGCGAAATAATTGGGAGTACAAGTTTTCACGGAGCCCCAGATGCGGTGGGAATGGTCGAAATTGGGCTGGGAATTCAAGAGACCTTCCGCAATATGGGCTTTGCCAAAGAGGCACTTCTGGGAATGTGGCGCTGGGCGATGGGCGATTCTGAAGTAAAGATTCTTCGTTATACGGTGGGCGTGGAAAATGCGCCATCGATCCACGTTGTCGAGTCTTTCGGCTTTCATTATCAAGGTGAGCAGATCGATGAAGAAGATGGTCCTGAAAGCATTTATGAAATGTCCAGGGATGAGTTTTTGGAGAATTTCGGAAGTAAACAAACATGATTTCGCCACAAGCACCCGACATCAAGATATGGGCAACCAAGAGCGAGCTTGCCACGACGGTTGCAGATTTAGTCAATTCAAGAGTCAGGCATGGACTGGATACTTCCGGGACATTTCATCTGGCGCTCACCGGCGGCTCATTGGGGATTCTTGTCTCTGAATTACTCGTCGCGCATTGGAATGAAGAGCCTGAAAAATTCTCTGGTCTACATTTGTGGTGGGGCGACGAACGATTTGTTCCAGAGCTAAGTGAAGAGCGGAACGCTCACCCCGTGCTGACGGCGATGAGTGAGGATTCTCCGATACACATCCATCAAGTGGCCTCACCCGATTCAAATATAGAGGTGAGCGTTGCGGCGAAGCGATACAACGCGGATCTCTTCGGAATAGAGATGAATCTTTCGTTGCTTGGCGTGGGTGAAGATGGACATGTGGCCTCACTGTTTCCAGGCAAGTGGGACGAGAGTGAAAGAAGAGGTGCAATCGCGGTTTTGGATTCTCCTAAGCCGCCGCGAGAGAGAGTCTCCTTTTCGATGTCGAAGATCAATGAATCGGAATCTGTGTGGTTCATAGTAAGTGGCCTTGAAAAGCAAGAGGCTTTAGAAAAAATCATTGCTAGGGATGGTTCTGTGCCCGCATCCCACGTTCATGGCAGGGTCGAGACGCTCCTTTTCGCAGATCTCGCTGCGCTGGCGAGTGAGTAGGATTTATACATAACTGGAGCGGAGAATCAGATGGCGGAGAATGCAACTGTAAATTTTGGCATGGTGGGGCTGGGCAAGATGGGCGCCAATATCGTGCGCAGACTGCAAAGGCATGGCATTTCGACCGTCGTATATGACATTTCTCCGTCCGCAGTTGCCGAACTGGCAAGCGAGGGAGCAACCGCCTCGATCGATTATGCCGACTTTGCCAGCAAGCTTCCCACACCGCGGGTTGTGTGGATCATGGTTCCATCAGGTGTCACCGACACGACAATAGAAGAGTTAGCAAAGCATCTGAATTCAGGTGACACGATTATTGATGGTGGGAACAGTTACTACAGACACGATCTGATTAATGCCGAGAAATTGTCGGTCAAGGGAATCAACTTCGTCGATGTAGGAACAAGTGGTGGCGTCTACGGACTCGAACGTGGATACAGCATGATGATCGGCGGAGAGAAGAAAGTGGTATCCACTCTGGAACCGATCTTTCGTGCGCTGGCACCGGGTTTTGAAAGTGCCGCTCGCACTGTGGGCCGCACCGGGGAGCTCAGCAATAGCGAAATCGGATTCCTGCATTGTGGTCCGGTTGGCGCTGGCCATTATGTGAAGATGGTTCACAACGGAATTGAATACGGGATGATGGCCTCCTTCGCCGAAGGCTTGGGAATTTTCGAAGCCGCGAAAAATGCTACGCCTGCCTACGACCTAGACATTCCTGAAATCACAGAAGTCTGGCGGCGCGGCAGCGTCGTTGCATCGTGGTTGCTGGACTTAACGGCCCAAGCATTGCAGGAAAATCCCTCTCTTGGAGATTATTCGACGGAAGTGGCCGATAGCGGCGAAGGCCGTTGGACATTACAGGCCGCGATCGAAACGGGAGTACCGGCGCCAGTGCTGAGCGCCTCGCTATTTTCTCGCTTTGCCTCGCGCGGCAACGATACCTACTCCAACCGAGTACTTAGCGCTATGCGCTATAAGTTCGGGGGCCATAACGAATCACCGAAGAAGAAGTAAGGCAGCCATGCGCGCAGATGCACTTGTACTGTTTGGCGGCACTGGAGATTTAGCCAAGAAGAAACTCTTCCCTGCTCTTTATGAGATGGAAGAGGCCAACGAGCTCGAGATTCCTGTGATCGCAGTGGCCTCATCTAGATGGACGCAAGATGAGTTTCGGGCCAATGCCGAGAAGGCAATCCGCGACCGAATTAAGGATGTAAATGAGGCTATTTTAAAGCGTTTATTGGACGAGCTTCACTTGGTTGTGGGTGACTACCGAAGTCCAGATACCTTCGCGCTTCTCCGGGACAAGTTGGCCGAATACAAGTTGCCCGTCATCTACTTGGCCATCGCACCGGACATGTTCGAGTCTGTTACCCAAGGTCTAGCCGACGTTGGAATCACCAACAACGCACGATTGGTCGTGGAGAAGCCTTTCGGCCGCGATCTGCAAAGCGCGATAGAACTCAATGACTCACTCAAGAAGATTCTCCCCGAAGATCAGATTTATCGCATTGATCACTATTTAGGAAAAGAGTCGGTGGAGGACCTTTTGGTTTTCCGGTTTGCAAATACACTCTTTGAACCAGTGTGGAATCGCAATTACGTGGCCAATGTTCAAATCACCATGTCCGAGGATTTTGGCATCGAAGGACGCGGTAAGTTCTACGACGGTGTGGGTGCCACGCGCGATGTACTCCAAAACCATTTATTACAAGTTCTTACGATGCTGACGATGGAGCCGCCTATCGATCTCTCTTCCCAATGCATGCAGGACGAGAAAATAAAAGTACTTTCGGCGGTGAGAGACTTGGAGTCCCAAGACGTCATTCGGGGTCAGTACGTGGGTTATCTGGATGAAGACGGCGTTGCCCCACATTCAGATACCGAAACTTTCGTTGCAATGCGACTCTTCGTCGACAATTGGCGGTGGGAGGGTGTTCCCTTTTATTTGCGTACTGGTAAGAAAATGGCGGAGACAACAATGGAAGCGGTCATTGAATTCAAGCAGCCCCCGCGATTGCTCTTTACTGCACCAGGCACACCCAAGCCTTTACCCAATATCGTGCGCTTTCGTCTAGGGGCCAGAGATGGCGTGGATATGTCGTTGCAAGCGAAAGCACCAGGTGCCCACCTTGTGACATATCCGGTGGACCTCACCGTCGAATTTGCCGCCGCGCTGGGGGAGCGCAAAGAAGCATATGAGCGTTTACTTGATGCCGCCTTGCAGGGGGATCACTTCCGATTTACCCGCATCGATGCCGTGCTGCAGTCGTGGCAGGTGCTTGATCCGATTTTGAAGAATCCCTCCAAATTGCACCCGTATTTCACTCATAGTTGGGGCCCCGACGAGGCACTGGATTTGGTGCCCGGCGGCTGGAACCCGGTCGGGCTGGATCTCAATCCGCGTTGACTCAGTGAGAACCCGGTCTGCTTATCGAGTAGTGACCTAAGAAATCGGCTTTCATGTCCTCGTATGTTCCGTCAATGATGGCTTGGCGTATGCGATCCACTAACCGCAAAATGAATCGCTCATTGTGAATCGTCGCGAGGGTGGCGGCCAGGATCTCCTTGGCGCGAAAAAGGTGATGCAAGTAGGCGCGTGTGTAATTTGAGCAGGTGTAGCAATCGCAATTTGCATCGATCGGCTCGAACGCGCGTCGATATGGGGCATTTGAAATATTGAATCGTCCTTCAAATGTGTAAACCGAACTAGTGCGAGCGATTCTGGAAGGCGTGACACAGTCGAAGGTATCGATGCCATTTTCAATTCCGGTAAAGAGATCCTCAGGAGCGCCGATGCCAAGCAAATGCTTTGGCTTGCCTTCGGGAAGTTCTTGGTTCACCCATGAAACGATCGTCCCGAGTGAGTCTTTATCGAGTGCTCCACCGATTCCAAAACCGTCAAAGGAGATTCCCGACGAGGACATTCCTCCCAAATCTCTTGCGGCAGCACGGCGCAGATCCTCGTACTGTGCGCCTTGAATAACCCCAAAAAGTGCTTGGTATGGTTTCTCTTTTCGAGTGTCAGTTAGCTTTTTGTGTTCATCAAGACATCGAATTGCCCACGCGGAAGTTCTTTGTATCGCTCCCTCTTGGTACTTACGGGTGTTGTGAAGAGTGGTGCATTCATCAAAGGCAAAAATGATGTCGGCACCAATTTGATGTTGTACGCGCATGGAAATCTCTGGGGTGAAGCGATGCATCGAGCCATCTATGTGGGATTTGAATGTAACGCCTTCGTCATCAACGTGCGCCAAACGGTCTTTCTTATGCGCCACCACATCGTCTGCCCGGAAGGTGGTGGCGTCCATTGCCAGAACTTTCTTAAATCCAACTCCCAAGGAAAGCACTTGGAAGCCGCCGCTGTCAGTGAATGTTGGGCCGGGCCAGTTCATGAATGTGCTGAGCCCGCCGGCTTCATCAAGGACGTCAGCTCCTGGCTGCAGGTAGAGGTGGTAGGCATTGGCCAGAAGTGCTTGAGATCCAAGGCTTTTCATGGTCTCTGGCAGGACCGATTTCACGGTCGCCTTTGTGCCCACGGGTATGAAGCAAGGAGTCTGGATCACTCCGTGCGGGGTCGTGATGACTCCAGCTCGGGCAAGCCCGTGCCCTGCGTGAGAAATCTCGAAGGAGAAGCCATTCTTTTCCACCTCGGTATTGAACCACCTATCGCTAAAGGTGATTCGCCTCCATTAAAGTGCAACATGAGCCAATTCCTTCTACGCGACGGTCGCACCCTTGATCTGCTCGATAATCATCACAAATCCGAGTCTGCTGTGCTTTTTCACCATGGCACCCCCGGCAATTCGACTTCGTGGAGTGATTGGGTTGGAGAATTCTCGGGCGGACTAACACGCGCGATTGCCGCGAGTCGACCCGGCTACGGGCAGAGTGATCGCAACTCCGGTCGCAAAGTTGTCGACGTAGTCAGCGATCTTTCACAAATTCTAGATCAGTATGAGATTGAGAAGTTCGTATCGGTGGGTTGGTCAGGTGGCGGCCCGCACGCCCTTGCGATGAGTATTGATACTCGTTGTGTTGGTGTAATTACGTTGGCCGGTGTGGGCAAATACGGTCAAACGGATTTAGATTTCCTTGAAGGAATGGGACCTGAAAACATCGAAGAATTCGGAGTCGCTTTGCAGGGCGAAAAATCGCTGCGCACTTGGATGAACGCCAATGCTCTTGGAATGCAGAAAGTAACGGGCCCGGGACTGCGGGAAGCATTTGGCGGATTGGTCGGCCAGGCGGATAAAAAAGTACTTTGGGGCGATTTTGCTGAAGAAATGGCGGCGGGGATTCGCCGCGCACTTGCGCACGGATTTGACGGTTGGATCGATGATGACTTGGCCTTCGTTCAAGATTGGGGTTTTGATTTAGGTGACATCAATATTCCCGTGCAAATATGGCAAGGTGACGACGATTTCATGGTCCCGCATTCCCACTCGCATTGGTTGGCATCAAAGATTCCGACCTCAGAGCTGAAATTCGTACCAGCAAATGGTCATATTTCATTGATCGTCAACCACAGAAAGGAAATCCTGGAGAAGATAAGTAAATTCCTGGGCTAGCAGAGCGCAGGGAGACCCAAAAAATAATAGCGTTGCAGATGACGCAGATTGACCGGTTTCCTGCAATTGTCAAGAATCGTGACAAGATCGTTACCGAATTGCAACACTTCGTACCCTAATATTGGCGCTCATGGTCCTAAAAGCCTCAAATGGTACGAATAGGGTTTCCATTTATTGGGATTTTGGCTACCGTTCAGTACTTAATCGTGTCCACTCATCGGGGAGTGGCAGTAGGCGCGCGCAGAATGGAGCACCTCAGTGTCGCAACTAGAGGCAATCGAGGAAGTTCTAGTTGAAGCACCGATTATCCAGCGCACTCAGCGCCAGATTGCATGGAAAAGATTTAAACGCAACAAAGTGGGAGTTTTCTCTGCAATCGTTGCTATTTTTTTTGTGACCTGTGCATTCCTCGCTCCCGTTCTTACAGCCCTCTTAGGGTTGAAGAATCAGGAAACTTACCCAAAGGCTCTCAATGAATTTGCGATGCCCATTGGCGCAAGTGGAGGGATGAGTCTTACTCATCCATTGGGCGTAGAACCTGGGGCAGGACGCGATCTTCTAACCCTCATGCTCTACGGTTCGCGATTGTCTTTCACCGTTGCCCTAATTACCAGCGTTGCATCAATTGGCTTAGGAATGTTGATCGGAATCTCAACGGGTTACTTCCGTGGGAAAGTCGATGCGATCGTGGGACGTATCTCCGACTTTCTTCTTTCCTTTCCTGCCACGTTCATGATTATTGCTCTCAGTCTTCCGATGACCCAGAGAATCGAAGGCTGGGGGATCGCAAGAGACAATGGGGCGAGGGTTCTTGTACTTATCGTTTTCTTCGTCTTTTTTGGCTGGATGGGTTTCGCCCGTCTCATTCGGTCCCAAGCCTTCAGTATGCGCGAGCGAGATTTCGTGATGGCCGCCCAAGCATTAGGGGCCTCGAGTTTCCGAATCATCACCAAAGAATTGCTGCCTAACCTGTGGCCAAGCGCAATCGTTTTTCTCTCCCTTGCATTGCCGGGATATCTTGCTGCAGAGGCCACCTACTCGTTCTTGGGCGTCGGTGTTCAAGCGCCCGGGTCCTCATTTGGATTGGTCCTATCCGACGCAGTTGGTTATTGGCGCTCGGATCCGGCATACCTGTTGATCCCCTCGATTTACTTGGTGGTCATGGTTCTGGCCCTCAACCTTCTTGGAGATGCAATTAGAGATGCTCTTGATCCAAAGGCGGCGCCCGCATGATGGCGACAGCAAGAAATATGGGTTTCCGTAGGAATACGGGAAGAAATGGCGGGAAACTATCACTGCAGAGTAGATCGCGAGCTTTGCAGATTCACAGTAAAAGACCAATTCGCGGCCGCGAAATGGAATGAACTATCTACGAGGAGGACATATGTCCGGTTCAAAAATGGCAAAACGCCATTTAAGCCGTCGCCTTATAGCTACGACCGCAGCTACTGCATTGATGGCTGCTGGCGCGTTAGTTGGAATGGCAAATAGTGCAAGTGCTGCCAGTGTGCAAAGAGGCGGAACTCTGTACTTTATTACGCATAATCAGCAGTTCAATCACATGGATCCGTCCCGAAACTACACGGGCCAAGATATTGCGTTCTTCAACTCATACCTCTACCGCAACTTGGTTTCCTATAAGCCAGTGAAGGGGTCAGCCGGATCTTCACTTATTCCGGACCTCGCAACAAATACTGGTATTCCTAGCAACAGTGCTAAGACCTGGAAGTTCATCTTGCGCAACGGAATCACTTGGGAAGATGGATCAGCAGTGACCTGTGCCGATGTCAAGTACGGCGTATCTCGCGCATTTGCTACTGATGTCATCACCGACGGTCCTCAGTACCTAGTCGGCGCGCTCAAGATTCCTGTCGCAGCCGATGGTAGCTCTGTATACAAAGGTCCTTACAAAAAGACCGGCCAAGCCCTCTATGACAAGGCCGTTACTTGCAAGGGCAACACCATCACCTTCAACTTGAACCGCTCCTTTGCGGACTTCAACTACGCCCTGACATACCCAGCAGCATCGCCTGTCAAGAAGTCCAAGGACACCGGCGACAAGTACGACCTTCGCCCATTCTCTGATGGCCCTTACAAGATCGCGCATTACAAGGCCGGCGATGAGTTGGACTTGGTTCGCAATACAAAGTGGAAGCAGTCCAGCGACAAGGTACGCACTCCGTACCCAGATAACATCGTGGTTCGCTTCGGTCTTTCACAAGATGTCGCAGATCAGATCATGTTGGATAACAGCATTCCCAACACGGTTGACCTAGATGGATTGCAGCCCACAAACCTGCGAGCATACTTTGCCGACCCATCAAAGGCTAGTCAAAGACTTAACGTCTTTGATCCTTATGTTCGCTATTCCGCGATGAATATCTCAGCCGGACACATGGACTGCCTCAATGTTCGCAAGGCTGTCTTCTTCGCAGTCAACACCCAGGCTCTGATCGACCTCGCCGGTGGATCAACGTTCTACGGTGCACCTGGAGATAACGCGATCAAGCCAGTTCTTGGTTTGGACTATGCCCCAACAAAGGGCAACATCCACGATCCAAACTGGAAGCCCACTGGAAATCCTGACTATGCAAAGTCACTCTTGGCAGCAGCCAAGACCTCATGTCCTGCGGCTTATGACAGAGCCACAGACCCTAACAAGGGCCTCACGTGGGATCTTTCCAACAATGCTACCAACCAGAAGGCGTCAGTCTTGATCAAGACGGCTATGGACGCAGCAGGAATCAACATGAAGTTCAACTTCATCCCTGGTGGTCAGTATTACTCCACAGTTCAGAACACCGAGAAGCAGAATGACATTTCCATTGCTGGTTGGGGTGCTGACTGGGCAAATGCTTCCACTGTCATCTATCCACTCTTCGTAAAAGAGGGCGGATTCGACTTGTCACAGAACTGGAATGACGCCGCTTATCCTGCATTCAAGGCCGGAGTCATGAAGGCGCTGAACATGACAAACCGCACACAGCAAGCTGCAGCCTGGAAGTCACTGGCTCAGCAAGCTATGGATCAGTACTGGATCCTCCGACCTGTATTTAGCAAGGGCCAGATCGTGTGGGGCTCTAAGGTCGGCGGCGTTTACTTCTGGGAGCCACAGGGAACCTTCGGTTTCGGCCAGCTCTACGTAAAGGCCTAAGGTACGAGTAGTACTAGTTTGAAAATAGCTAGAGTTAGAAGATAACTAGTGCGAGTTGAGGGTGGCTCCCGTAAGGGCCACCCTCAACTACGCCAAATAGAATTTCTTTTTACGTAAGGGGTAGATGGTGCTGAAATTCCTAGCCAAGCGCTTGAGCGCGACGATCGTCGTACTCGTGCTGGTCAGCGTTTCCGTCTTTATGATTTTTTCTTTTCTTCCCATTGATCCGGCGCGACTCACCTGCGGAAAAGGATGTTCGCCCACAGTAATTGAAGCCAACCGCCACCGCCTGGGTCTGGACGTTCCTGTTCAAGTTCAATACGGTCGCTTTGTCAAGGGAATTTTCGTCGGCCGAACCTATGGAGAGGGCGCCGCTAAGATGTCGTGCCCCGCACCTGCCTTTGGTTACTCATTTAACAAGCATGAATGTGTGACACAGTTAGTTGGCGATGCCTTTCCCATCACATTTAGTCTGGCGATAGGCGCCTTCATTCTCTGGATACTTCTAGGCGTATCGCTCGGAATCGTGGCGGCACGAAGACAGGGAAAATGGCAGGACAAGACTGCTACGGCGTTCGTGTTAGTAGGCATATCCTTGCCAACTTTCGTCTCCGGAATTTTGATTCTGATCCTGGTACTTAAACTCGGTTGGATTAACCCGATCGAAATGGGTAGATGGGTCTCACCCTTCACCGACCCCGTGGGATGGCTCAAGAACTTCATATTCCCGTGGATTACTCTGGCTTTGATTTTCGCGGCTACTTACACCAGGTTTACCCGTGCCAACGTCATCGAAACCTCAAGCGAGGATTACATCCGAACCGCACGGGCCAAAGGGCTCAGTGAGGGCGTCATATTACGCAAACACACACTTCGCGCCGCGCTTGCCCCGATCGTGACAATTGCAGGACTTGACTTTGCAGGACTTCTTGGAGGAGCCATTATCACGGAGCAGATTTATAACTTGCCGGGATTAGGCAGACTTTCGCTGCAGGCAGTTCTCGTCGACTATGACTTGCCAACGATTCTGGCAACGACAATGCTGGCGGCGACCTTCTATGTGGTGGCGAACTTGGTGGTTGACATCTTGTATGCATATATCGATCCAAGGGTGCGTGTGGGATGAAGCCATTTCTAGAGGTTAAAAATCTTACGGTCTCATTTCCCACGGAGGACGGCCTGGTTAGGGCTTCAAATGATATTTCGTTTACGGTGGCCCGTGGTGAAACTCTTGCCGTGGTCGGAGAATCGGGATCTGGAAAATCTGTGACATCCCTTGCCGTGATGGGACTTCACAATCGTAAAAGTGCGATTATCAACGGCGAAGCAATCTTGAACTTGCCAACAGGACCGGTAGATACAATTTCGGCACCAACTGACGTTGTTCGAAAACTCCGCGGCAAATCTATGGCGATGATCTTTCAAGATCCCATGTCAGCCTTACACCCTTATTACACGATCGGTGATCAGATTTCCGAGGCGTGGAAGCTCTACAATGAGGGCTCCAAGCAAGATGGATTAAACAGAGCTGTTGAGATGCTTGATCTTGTAGGAATTCCTGCCGCGGCTAAACGAGTCAAAGAATTTCCACATCAATTCTCAGGCGGCATGCGTCAACGTGTCATGATTGCGATGGCCCTGGTGAATAATCCATCTCTGCTTATTGCAGATGAGCCGACCACTGCCCTTGATGTGACCGTTCAGTCTCAAATTCTTCAACTTCTGCGAGATATGCAGAAAGAATTCAATATGGCAGTCATTCTGATTACCCATGATCTTGGGGTCGTGGCCGAGGTCGCCGATCGGGCTTGCGTCATGTACGCCGGTAAAATTGTCGAACAGTCGATTATCAACGAGATCTACTACAAACCAGACCACCCTTACACGATTGGTCTGCTCAATTCCATCCCACGTCTGGATCAAATGGAAGGCCGACGTCTACAGGCGATCCCTGGGCAGCCGCCATCCCTAATTTCCCTGCCAGCGGGTTGCTCGTTCAGAGCGCGCTGCACATACTCAAATCTTGTTCCGAACAATCGATGTGCGACAGAGGTACCTGATTTGAATGAGAAATTTGCCGGCCACTTTTCGCGATGCCATCTGACCGAGGATCAGTTGACAGAGGCGCGTACGTCCTTGGGAGTTCAATCATGACCGAGCCAGTCTTGCGCCTTGAGGGCCTCAAGAAGCATTTTGATACAACCTCCGGTGGCTTCTTCAGTAAGAAGAAGGGTCTCGTAAAGGCCGTCGATGGTGTTGACCTGGAGATATATCCAGGCGAAACGGTCGGGCTTGTTGGCGAATCCGGATGCGGCAAAACAACAGCAGGTCGAACGGTATTGAAGTTATACGAGCCATCGGCCGGAAAGATTATTTTCGAGGGTCAAGACATCACCCACCTTTCTCGCAAACAGATGAAGCCCTTACGCTCTCAGATGCAGATGATCTTCCAGGATCCATTCGCATCCTTGAATCCACGACAGACGGTCGGCACCCTCATCGGGGCGACATTTGATATTCAAGGAATAACTCCTCCAGGTGGAGTAAAGAAGGAAGTAGAACGGCTGATGGAGCGCGTGGGTCTTAACCCAGAGCACGTTAACCGCTATCCGCACGAATTCTCCGGCGGGCAGCGTCAACGAATCGGTGTCGCGCGAGCAATCGCACTTAAACCCAAACTCATTGTGGCTGACGAGCCGGTTTCTGCTCTGGATGTTTCAATCCAAGCTCAGGTCGTCAACTTGCTTGATGACCTCCAGCAAGAATTCGGGCTCTCTTATCTTTTCGTAGCTCACGACCTGTCGGTCGTTCAGCACATTTCCGACCGTGTTGTGGTGATGTACCTAGGAAAAGTTATGGAACAAGCTGACAAGACTGACCTGTTTGCTCATCCGAGGCATCCATACACGAAGGCGCTGCTATCGGCAGTGCCGATGCCAGATCCGCTTAAGGGAAGAGCGCGCGAGCGCATCATTTTGCAGGGTGACCTGCCAAGTCCGGTGAATCCTCCGCCTGGATGTGTTTTTCATACTCGGTGCTGGAAGGTGCAAGACAAATGCCGTACTGAGGTACCTGAACTTCTTCAGATCTCACCGCGCCATCTCACTGCCTGCCATTTCCCTGAACCTGCCTAAAGTTTCACGGCAGGCCACGTACTAAACAATCTCACTGCCTATTGATGCATTTATCTCGCTTTTGCCTGCCTTGAACCAAGGGCAGGCGTGATTCGCACAGAGATAAGACAGGCTTTTCGTAGGAATACGGCAAGAAGTGGCGGGACTCTGCTACTGCGGAGTAGCTCGCGAACTTCGCAGATTCAATTCAACGATCCAATTTGCAGGAGCAAATAGGAATGAACTATCCACTAGGAGGACATATGTCCGGTTCAATAATGGCAAGGCGCCATTTAAGCCGTCGCCTTATCGCTACTACCGCAGCTGCCGCATTGGTGGCAGCTGGTGCGGTAGTAGCGATTACGAATAGTGCAAGTGCTGCCAGCGTGCCAAAGGGCGGAACTTTGTACTTCATCACGCATCAGACTCAGTTTGACCACATGGATCCGTCCCGCGTTTATACGGGCCGCGATATCGCCTTCTTCAACTCATACCTCTACCGCAACTTGGTTTCCTATAAGCCCGTGAAGGGTTCTGCCGGTTCCTCCTTGGTTCCAGACCTTGCGACAAATACCGGTGTTCCTAGCAATAGTGCTAAGACCTGGAAGTTCACGTTGCGAAGTGGCATCACCTGGGAAGATGGATCAGCGGTAACCTGCGCAGACGTCAAGTACGGCGTATCTCGCGCGTTTGCTACCGATGTCATCACCGACGGTCCTCAGTACCTAGTCGGCGCGCTCAAGATCCCGCTTGCTAAAGATGGTAGCTCCGTATACAAGGGCCCATACAAGAAGACCGGCCAAGCCCTCTATGACAAGGCAGTTACTTGCAAGGGCACGACCATCACCTTCAACTTGAACCGCTCTTTTGCGGACTTCAACTACGCCCTGACATACCCAGCAGCATCGCCTGTAAAGAAGTCCAAGGATACCGGGGACAGATACGACCTTCGCCCATTCTCCGATGGCCCTTACAAGATTTCACATTACAAGGCCGGCGATGAGTTGGACTTGGTTCGCAATACAAAGTGGAAGCAGTCCAGCGACAAGGTACGCACTCCGTACCCAGATAACATCGTGGTTCGCTTCGGTCTTTCACAAGACGTTGCAGATCAGATCATGTTGGATAACAGCATTCCCAACACAGTGGATCTAGATGCACTTCAGACTGCAAACCTGCGTGCGTTCTTCGCCGACCCATCAAAGGCACATCAGCGACTTAACGTCTTTGATCCTTATGTTCGCTATGCAGCGATGAACGTCTCTGCCGGACACATGGACTGCCTCAACATTCGCAAGGCTGTCTTCTTCGCAGTCAACACCCAGACTCTGATCGACCTCTCCGGTGGATCAACGTTCTACGGTGCACCTGGAGATAACGCGATTAAGCCAGTTCTTGGTTTGGACTATGCCCCAACAAAGGGCAACATCCACGATCCAAATTGGAAGATCGGTGGAAATCCTACCTATGCAAAGACACTCTTGGCAGCAGCCAAGACTTCTTGTCCCGCTGCTTATGAGAGAGCCACAGACCCTAACAAGGGAATCTCGTGGGATCTTGCCAACACTGCTACCAACCAGAAGGCGTCAGTCTTGATCAAGACGGCTATGGATGCAGCAGGAATCACCATGAAGTTCAACTTCATTCCATCAGGTCAGTATTACTCCACAGTCCAGAACACCAGCAAGCAGGGAGATATCTCCACCGCTGGTTGGGGTGCTGACTGGGCAAATGCTTCCACTGTCATCTATCCACTCTTCGTAAAAGAGGGCGGATTCGACTTGTCACAGAACTGGAAAGATGCGGCATACCCATCATTCAAAGCCGGTGTTCTCAAGGCACTGAACATGACAAATCGCACACAGCAAGCAGCAGCCTGGAAGAAGTTGGCTCAGACCGCTATGGATCAGTACTGGATCATCCGACCTGTATTTAGCAAGGGCCAAGAAGTCTGGGGCTCTAAGGTCGGCGGCGTTTACTTCTGGGCACCGCAGGGAACCTTCGGGTTCGGCCAGCTCTATGTAAAGGCTTAAGGTACGAGTAGTACAGAACTAGAAGTTAAGGGCGGCCCCTTTGGGGCCGCCCTTAACTTTGTCCAAAACTCTTTCGCTGAAGTGAGATTAAGCGATCTTTCCGTCAATTGCTGCAGTCGCAGTTCCGACCGTGATATCAAAATGCAATGGCGCGCCTGCTTTGGCATCGCAGCCAATGGCAAATTTGAAATTTGAAGTAGCTCCAGCCGCTATTGGATCCGTCGGAGGGCCGGTCACACCGTTATCGCCATCTAGCACATCGGTACAGGTGTTTGCTCCAGAGCTGGCTGCGAGGGAGATTGTTGTTGGATCGATTGCCGCGGTTCCGCCATTTTTTAAGGTGACGTCAAAAACATTGGCTGCCTGGCCAGGGAGATAATTTGATGCAAAAGTACCTGGGGTGAAAGTCGCTGGTGTCGAAATCGTCAGGCTTACCCCACTGCCAAGTGCGATAGCGGAGCCGAATCCGCCGCTTGCGGTGGGAGCAGCCGTAGCGGTTGCGCTTTCTGATGGCGAAGGTGAGGCATTGCCACTTTTCTTGCCGCATCCCGTGAGGACGAGGGCTCCAATGACCAATACGACCGTAAGGCTCTTTTTCACGAAAGTTCCTTTCAATTCTACTGAGCGGCGACAGGCCCGCTTGAACGGTCAAATCTTAACAGCGCAGGTTGGCAACTCTCCCCGTAGGCCTACCAGATTCTGACCCTGTCTTCCGGTCCCAAATAAAGCCCATCTGATGGGCCCACCCCGAAGGCAGTATGGAAGGCATCCATGTTTCGCACTACCTGATTTGTTCTGAATTTATCGGGTGAATGCGGATCCGTTGCGATCTGTCGGCGGAGTGCCTCGGGTCGTATTTTGCTCCGCCACGATTGCGCCCACGCGTAGAAAAAGCGCTGATCTCCCGTGAGAGAATCAATTATTGGGGCAGGCGTGCCGCTTAGAGCCAGTTGGTAGGCCTTATAAGCGATGCTAAGCCCGCCTAAGTCACCAATGTTCTCTCCAACGGTGAGGGCACCGTTAACGGTGATTTCTGGGGCTTCCTCGGGAACCAGCGCGTCATATTGCGCAATCAGAAGGCGCGCACGCTCATCAAATTCATCGCGATCGGCCTGCGTCCACCAATCACTGAGATTTCCATCCCCGTCGTACTTGGAACCCTGGTCATCAAAGCCGTGACCAATTTCATGGCCGATGATGGCGCCAATGGCTCCGTAGTTGGCCGCGTCGTCGGCATCGCTGTCGAAAAATGGCGGCTGCAAAATCGCGGCAGGGAAGACGATCTCATTCATCCCCGGGTTGTAGTACGCGTTTACGGTCTGGGGCGTCATGTACCACTCGGTTCGATCAACGGGGCTGCCGATTTTTGCCAGTTCGAAGTCGCGAGAGAACTTTGCAATTCTTCCCATGTTGCCCATGAGATCAAGCGGATCGATCACCAGGGCCGAATAATCCCGCCACTTGTCGGGGTAGCCGATTTTCGGTGTGAATTTATCCAACTTCTCCAGCGCTTTCTGTTTTGTCGGCTGGCTCATCCATTCGAGGTTAGTGATGCTGTAGCGATAGGCCTCAACCAGGTTGCCCACCAATTCATGCATCGCCGATTTAGATTGCGGCGGAAAGTGGCGTTCGACGTAGACGCGCCCGACGGCCTCGCCGATGGCGCCTTCAATGACGGAGACAGCTCGTTTCCAACGCTCACGAAGTTCCGGGGTCCCGTTGAGGGTGGTGCCATAGAAACTGAAGTTCTGTTTCACAATTGCATCGTTGAGATACGGGGCCGCACCGCTGATGACCTGCCATCGAAGCCACGAAAGCCACTCTTCGCGATCAAATTGAGAAAGTAGAGTGCCAACGCCGGTGAAGAAGTCAGGTTCACGGACAATGGTGGTCTCAAAACCAAGATCTGGAATCTCACCGGCGACCAACCAGGTGGTCCAGTCCAATCCAGGGGAGAGCGCCTCCAATTGGGCGCGTGTGAACTTGTTGTAGGTCAGGGTTGCATCGCGGTCTTTGACTTGGTCCCAGTGATAGCTGGCAAGTGCGGTCTCCAAGGAAAGGATCCGTTGCGCTTGGGCCGTGCCGTCATCAATGCCCGCCAGTTCGAACATCTTGGCGGCATGGACGAGAAATGCTTCACGGATCTGCTGGTACTGCTCTTCACGGTAATACGCCTCATCGGGAAGACTCAAACCCCCTTGGCTCAGGTAAATGATGTTGGAGAGAGAGTCCATATGGTCGGTATAGATGGAGGCGGAGAAAATGCCGCCGAACCCAGCTAGCTCCAATTTCCCTAGAACCTTCAGAAAATCGCTCACGCTGCTGACAGCGTTGATCGTCTTGAGGTAGGCCAGAATCGGCGTACAGCCAAGGGATTCAATCCGATCGGTATCCATGAAACTCTTGTAGAGATCGCCGATCTTGCCTCCTTCATCGGTGGCCGGGGAGCCTTCAATGATCTCGCGCACTTGCCGCTCGGCCTGTTCGTGCAACGTATAGCCAACCCCATCGGAGGCCCGGTCTGCAGGAATGACGTGGGTATCGAGCCATTTGCCATTGAAGTGGCGAAATAGGTCATCTTGGACTCGCACAGCCTGATCAATATAAGAGGTATCGATGCCGCTCTTCATCTGGTTTCCAATCTCGTTGCTCACATTGCTCGTTAAATCCTGAGGCAAAACTAGTTGAACTTTCAACTTATCGTCTACACTGGGGACATGGCACAAAACGCTACCTCACAAGCCCCTAAGTGGCTCAATTCCACGGAAATGAAGGCATGGCGTGGATACATCGTTTCCAGCCGTCGGCTCTTGGAGGCATTGGACACCGACTTGGCAGATCATGATCTCTCGATGGCCGACTATGAAATTCTGGCTCAACTCAGCGATGCCCCGGAACGTCGTATGAGGATGAGCGAACTGGCAGATGTGGCCATGCTTTCGCGCTCGCGCCTATCGCACCGGATGAAGGTCATGGAAACTGCTGGTTGGATCAAGCGAGAATCATGTCCGAGTGACAAACGGGGCAGTTTCGCGGTTATGACAGCCAAGGGATGGAAAGCCATTGTCGCTGCTGCCCCTGATCACGTCGAAAGTGTACGACATCGATTCATTGACCATCTATCCAAGGCTGATCAGGTGGTTCTGGCCTCCATCTTTCGAGAAGGTAGGAAGCGCACTAAGAGAAGAGACCGCCACCGAGTCTTAAGGTGCCTCGGCAGTAATTAGCTGAATAAAAAAAGACCCGCCACTTTCGTGGCGGGTCTTTTTAATGTCTTTACTTGGCAGCAACTGCCTTTTTGCGACGACGCTTCTTTGGCGCAGCTGCAGGAGCAGCAACAACCTTCTTAGCGGCGGCCTTCTTGCGACGCTTTGGTGCTGCCTTCTTGGCAACAACCTTCTTAGCGGCGGCCTTCTTGCGCTTTGGTGCTGCCTTCTTGGCAACCCTTCTTCGCAGCGGCCTTCTTGCGCTTTGGTGCTGCCTTCTTGGCAGCGGCCTTCTTGCGCTTTGGTGCTGCCTTTTTGGCAACAACCTTCTTTGCGGCGGCCTTCTTGCGCTTTGGTGCTGCCTTCTTAACGGCGGCCTTCTTGCGCTTTGGTGCTACTGCTTTCTTAGCAGCGGCCTTCTTGCGACGCTTTGGCGCTACTGCTTTAGCAGCGGCCTTCTTGCGCTTTGGAGCAGATTTCTTAGCTGCAGCCACGTACTTCTCCAATCGGAATGGTCCGATCCGTCACCGGACCTGTTCATGGATAAGCGTGTCAGTAATTGGTGAACAATGCCAGCATTGTGTGGCAAATATTTGATGCGTGTCGCGAAATAGTTTTTTAGCAAATACTGTGCTGTTGACGAAATTATTTTGGTTTCAAAATCGGATGAAATGAAGTTCTAGGTATTAATTTTTCCGAATCCGTCGTTGTTCAACCGCGAACTCGTTGGTATCAACGTCGTACTTTCGAAGTTTTGGAAGAAAAATAGCCAGTAAAACGCACCGCAAAAACACAGATAAGTCCTCCAGAAGTTACCGAAAAGGACAACGAAGTAACGGATGCCACTCGATGCAGCCCGAAGTTGCCCTGCAAGTGGCCCAACTGAGTAAGAAAGTAACTCAATTCCCGCCAATCTTCCGCGAAGTTCATCCGGGATGGTCTGATTCCAGATGGCAGATCGAAACAGACCGCTGACCATGTCGGATGCACCGGCGAGGGCGAGGAAGAGCAGGACCAGAGGTAGTGAATGCATCAGACCGGCCAGGGCGATTGCGAGACCCCAACCCACTGCCGCGAAGATTATTGCGCGACCATGGAATCGGTAGGTGTTGATCCACCTGCTTGTCACAGTGACGAAGAAGGCACCGACAACTCCTGCCGAGTAGAAGAAGCCGAGCGCCCATGGGGCGTGCAAGTGATCTGCCCAAAACGGAAAGAGTGCACTTGGCATTGCGAAGAACATCGCCGCAAGGTCGATGAGATATGTTCCCAACAAATCTTGCCGACTCATTGCATACCGGAGCCCCTCAAATAGACCTGCCAGAGATGGCTTTTCTTGCCTATCCGAAACTGGCACTGACCCAACACGCGAAAGAAAAATCAAAGAGATGACGAAACTAATAATGTCGACGGTGAATCCAGTTGAGACACTGAAACTTGAAATGATGACGCCGCCAATTGTGGGTCCGATGATGACGCCGAATTGGAATCGAAGACTCATCAGCGCACTTGCCGACGGCAGATCCTCGTGGCCCACGATCCTTGGCAAGATCGCGCCGGCGCTCGGTTTCTGCAATCCGTCAACTGCAGCAAAGAGACCGGTCACCACATATATCAACGGCAGGCTCGGCTCTTTCTGGAGAGAGTTGAACAGAAGCGTCGCTGTCAACAGCATGAGACCAGCCTCGGTGGCCCAGAGCATTTTCTTGCGATCCACTGCATCGGCGAAAACCCCGCCATAAAGGCCAAAGATGATGAGAGGCGCCAATTCGATGGCGCCACTGATGCCCACCGCGATGTAAGAGTGGGTCATATTTTTTATCTGAAATGGGATGGCGACGTAGGTGATCATGGAGCCGAGATAGGAGACCAGCCCTGATGCCCAGAGATTGCGAAAGTCTTTGTATTTCCGAAGTGGGGAAAGGTCGATAGTGACCTTGCTTGATGAACTTAGAAGCCATCAGTGGAAGGTTTGCTCCAGTCCTGGGAACGTTCCATGGAGGACATCCTTTGCCCACTCCTCGGTGGCGGCAAGCATTTCGGCACGTAAATTTCGGTAAGCCTTTGCCAATTTGGGTGGATTCTTGGTGAGTCCCCATGAGGTCAGTCCAGACGAGAACTTGGGCGTCACAAGTATTGCCAGCACCGATTCCGATTGTCGGAATGGTCAGAGCCTTTGTGATTCGATCTGCCAGTTCGGCAGGAACAAGTTCCAGAACGATAGAGAAGGCACCGGCTTCCTGGAGAGCCAGCGCAGCATCGAAGATGGCTTCTGCATCATCGCGGCCTTGAACTCGGTAGCCGCTTAATTGATGGATTGATTGCGGGGTCAGTCCTAGGTGGCCCATCACGGGAATGCCCGATTGCGTGAGTTTTAGAACTTGCTCAATTTGGGCACCCTCTAGTTTGACCGCATGTGCGCCAGCTTCCTTAAAGAAGCGGATGGAAGTTTCTAAGGCATGTTCGGGAGAGGCCTCATACGAACCAAATGGGAGGTCGGCGACGACAAGGGCTCGCTTTGAACTTCTCACGACGGCTCGGACCAAGCGGGAGCATTTCGTCAACCGTGACGGGAATTGTGTTCTCTTCACCCAGGAAATTATTACCCGCGCTATCGCCCACAAGTAACACTGGAATTCCCGCTTCGTCGAAAATACCGGCGGTCATCTGCTCGTAAGACGTGAGCATGGCCCACTTCTCCGAACGTTGCTTGGCCTGAAGTAAATCGCGGATTGTTATGCGTCGGTGAGTTGCGCCGCCATAAAGGGATTCAGACATGTCAGACCTCCTGCCTCAAGGCCTGCCAATCAGGTCCCCGGGAACTGCTCATTACTCTACCTTGAGTAATGCCGACTCGTAGAGGGTCGTGCTCGAGATCAAAAGAAAGAGCACGATCTCTACGCATCGACCCTCTATTCGTCTCCACGATTCTCCCTAGTAGGCTCGACGTATGGCTTTAGCTCAACTTCGCTTAGCGCTTGCGCAAATTAATCCGACGGTCGGCGACCTCGTCGGCAATTGCGCGCTGGTCGAGAAGGCGGCGGCGCAAGCGGCCAATGAAGGCGCTCATCTCGTGGTCTTTCCCGAGATGGTTGTAACCGGCTATCCCGTCGAGGACCTCGCTCTTCGACCGAGTTTTCGAGACGCCAGCCGAGCAGCTATTTCTGGCCTGGCCAAGAAAATACGAGATAGTGGCAATGGCGACTTGGTTCTCGTTGTGGGCTATCTGGATGAAGCCGCTGATTTTGTGAATCGGTTGGGAGCGCCGGTAGGGGCTCCGCAGAATGCCATTGCAGTCATCCACGATGGTCAGATCAAGGCGCGCTACGTCAAACACCACCTTCCTAACTACGGCGTCTTTGACGAATTTCGGAATTTCGTGCCAGGGCAATCCTCTCTAGTCGTTCGCATCCACGGTGTTGATGTCGGTGTGGCCATCTGCGAGGACATCTGGCAGGAGGGCGGGGCTGTCTCTGAAATGAAAGAGAGGACCCCAGGTCTTCTCGTAGTTCCCAACGGCAGTCCTTATGAACGCAATAAAGATGACGTTCGTCTAGCTCTTGTTCGACAGCGTGTCTCAGAAATCGGAGCTCCCATTGCCTACGTCAATATGACAGGAGGCCAAGACGATCTGGTTTTCGACGGAGACACCATCGTCGTGGGATTGGACGGCACCCTCCTTGCTAGAGCGCCACAATTTGAAGACCAACTTCTCGTCGTGGATATGGATCTCAAGGCCCGGACCTCACAACCGGATCTGGTTATCCAAGATAACAAGTTACCGTCTTATTCCCCGCTAACTGGCGCTATCGCACCGCGCTTGGATGATCTCGAGGAAGTGTGGAACGCCCTTGTAGTCGGGCTGAGAGATTATGTCGCCAAGAACAATTTTAAGACAGTCCTTGTTGCGATATCTGGCGGCATTGATTCTGCCCTCGTTGCAGCTATCGCCGTTGATGCTCTCGGGGCAGGCAATGTCTTTGGAGTTTCTTTGCCCAGTAAGTTCTCCTCAGATCATTCGCTCTCGGACGCGGCGGAATTGGCCGCCAATACCGGCTTGAATTATCGAACCATTGAGATCGAAGCGATGGTGGAAAGTTTCCTAAGTTCAATGCGCCTGGATGGAATTGCCCAAGAAAATGTGCAGGCAAGAGTTCGTGGCGTAACACTGATGGGGATATCCAACCAAGAAGGACATCTAGTTTTGGCCACTGGCAACAAAAGTGAATTAGCCGTTGGATACTCGACGCTGTACGGCGATGCAGTGGGGGCCTTCGCGCCGATAAAGGACATTTACAAAACGGATGTGTGGGCCCTTTCGCAGTGGAGAAACGAACAGGCTCGACTTCGCGGAGAGGTTCCTCCAATTCCGGTCGGATCAATTACAAAGGAGCCGAGCGCAGAACTGCGTCCAGGACAGAAGGATTCAGACTCCCTACCCGCTTACGATCTGTTGGATGAAGTTCTCCTTCGATACGTTGAAGGCGATGAGGGCGGAGAGAGCCTGATCGCCGCGGGGCTCGATGCCCATTTGGTGAAGAGGGTCATCACGATGGTCGACCGGGCCGAATACAAGAGGCGGCAATATCCTCCTGGGCCTAAAGTTTCACAGCGGGCCTTTGGAAAAGACCGTCGACTGCCGATTACCTCTCGTTGGAATGAAGGATCCCACTAGTTGCGAGCAGTTCGCATTTGGACTCCGGTGATAAGTACTGCATTTGAGTTGCTAGCATTAAGCCATGTTGGAAATCAAAGCTTGGTTCTTCACGCGTCGTCGTGTGATTGATTTCGGACGTGCCTGTACTTGCGCATGCTGTAACTAATAACTGCTTCAAAAAAGTTCTTAGCTCTGCACGTTTCTAGCCCACCGAGTACACATACAAACACATTACATTGGAGAAAAAATGAAGCTTTACAACAATATTACTGAGGTCTTCGGAAACACGCCTTTAGTTCGGTTGAATCGAGTTACCGATGGTGCCGCTGGAAATGTTTATGCAAAATTGGAGTTTTACAATCCAACGGCCTCAGTTAAGGACCGTATTGGTATCTCCATGGTTGATGCCGCAGAGAAGACGGGCCAGCTAAAAGCAGGCGGGACAATTGTTGAGGCGACATCAGGCAATACCGGTATTGCGCTTGCAATGGTCGGTGCTGCTCGCGGTTACAAAGTGGTGCTGACGATGCCGGATTCAATGTCGAAGGAACGTCGGATGCTGCTTCGCGCATTTGGCGCCGAACTTGTTCTGACCCCAGCGGCCGAAGGTATGCGCGGGGCGATTGCAAAGGCAGAGGAATTGGGAGCCCAGGAAGGTGCCGTTTTGGTTCGTCAATTTGAAAATGAAGCCAATGTTCAAATTCACCGTGAAACCACGGCCGAAGAGATCTGGCGCGACACAGATGGAACTGTTGCAGCGGTCGTAGCTGGCATCGGCACGGGCGGAACGATCACCGGTGTCGGACAAGTTCTCAAGGCAAAAAATCCAGACATCAAGATATTCGCCGTTGAACCTGCGGCATCGCCTCTTCTTACCGGCGGATCACCAGCTGGCCACCCAATCCAGGGGATTGGTGCAAACTTCATTCCAAATATCTTGGACACCAAGATTTATGACGAGGTCTTTGACGCGACCGCCGACGACGCAGTTGCTTACGCGCGACGTGCTGCGGCGGAGGAAGGAATTCTCGTTGGAATTTCCTCAGGAGCGGCCATCTGGGCTGCGTCACAAGTTGCCAAGCGTCCTGAATTTGCCGGCAAGAACATCGTCGTGATCATTCCTTCTTTTGGCGAGCGCTACCTTTCAACGATCCTTTACAAGGACTTGGCTGAATAAAGATGGCACTCAATATCAGGGAGGACTTACAGACCGCTCTTGCGCGAGATCCGGCGGCACGAAGTCGTCTGGAAATCCTGCTTGCATATCCAGGAATCCATGCCGTGTGGGCTCACCGGATGGCTCACTGGCTCTGGGTTCACAACTTCAGACTGATTGCACGCGTGTGGTCGAATTTCACCCGCACTGCCACTGGCATTGAAATTCATCCGGGCGCCACTATTGGCCGTCGCTTTTTCATCGATCATGGCATGGGAGTCGTCATTGGCGAGACTGCCATCATCGGTAACGACGTGTTGATGTATCACGATGTCACCCTGGGGGCTCGCTCATACAAAAAGGGCAAGCGCCATCCCACGATCGGCGACGGGGTCATCCTCGGGGCTGGCGCACGTGTGATCGGTGACGTGACCATTGGAGCTGGGGCTGTAATTGGCGCGAACGTGCTCATAACCAAGGACGTGGCTGAGCGTGCCACGCTGGATTCGGCGGAGCTCTTCGTCATCTAGGGCCTTGCTGGCTGTTAACACAGTTGTAATGAAGGCTTGAAACGATGTTCCCATGAGCGGTGATTCCAACGTGAGCAAGCAGGAAGAGTTTGTCCTTCGAACCATCGAAGAGCGCAATATTCGTTTCGTCCGTCTCTGGTTCACCGATGTCCTGGGTTTCTTGAAATCTGTCGCGATCGCACCGGCAGAATTGGAGAACGCCTTCGAGGAGGGAATCGGTTTTGATGGTTCGGCCATCGAGGGGTTTGCCCGCGTGAGCGAGTCAGACATGTTGGCAAAACCGGACCCGAGTACCTTCTCTATTCTTCCTTGGCGCACAGAAGCTCCAGGTGCCGCTCGCATGTTCTGCGACATCGTTATGCCCGATGGAAGCCCTTCCCTGGCAGATCCGCGCCATGTGTTACGTCGGATCTTGAACAAGGCCGCATCAATGGGTTACACCTGTTACACCCACCCGGAGATCGAATTCTTCTTATTCAAAGACCGGCCAGAACCCGGCAAAAAGCCAGAGCCAGTTGATTCCGGCGGATACTTCGACCAGACGCCGGCTGTAGTAGGGCATGACTTTCGCCGACAGGCAATCACCATCCTTGAAGCGATGGGCATTAGCGTGGAGTTCAGCCACCATGAAGGCGCTCCTGGTCAGCAAGAGATCGACCTGCGTTATGCGGATGCACTGAGCACAGCGGATAACATCATGACTTTTAGGCACGTCGTGAAGGAAGTAGCCCTGGACCAAGGTTTCCATGCCTCATTCATGCCCAAGCCTTTTGCAGATCATCCCGGTTCTGGAATGCATACCCACGTCTCTTTATTTGAGGGCGAGAACAATGCCTTCTATGACGTCAAAGATGAATACAACTTGTCCAAGGTTGGAAGATCCTTTATAGCAGGATTATTGCGACATGCACCCGAGATAACTGCCGTCACAAATCAGTGGGTGAATTCGTACAAGCGACTTCATGGGGGAGGTGAGGCACCAGCTTTTGCAAACTGGGGCCGAAGTAATCGCGGCGCCCTTGTTCGAGTGCCGATGTACAAACCCAAGAAAGAGAACTCAACACGAATTGAATTTCGATCCCCTGATTCTGCATGCAACCCATATCTCGCCTACGCGGTGATGTTGGCGGCTGGACTCAGGGGAGTCGCGGAAGAGTATCCATTGCCGGAATCAAGTGAGAGTGTTGCCCTTCCCAGCAACCTTCATGAGGCGATTATCGCCATGGAAGGTAGCGAACTTGTCCGAGAGACTTTGGGAGAGCACGTTTTTGAGTATGTGCTTCGCAACAAGCGTGCCGAATGGAATGACTACCGTCATCAAGTGAGTGCCTACGAGTTGGACAGATACTTACCAATTCTCTAGTAATCAGAAATACTTAGGTTATGGACATTTCCCATACTGATGCACTCACCGATTTGATGGATTCGGCAAGCCGTTTAGCGGCGACGGCTAGTGAGTCTCTACGTTCTGAAGAAGGCTGGTCTCCGGCCATGATCCTCGGTCATGTCAGCGATGTTGATGAGCAAGTCTGGCATGCGCGTATCCGCCTCATGGTTGATGCACTTCACAAGGGTCTGCCCATGCCATCGCTGATGTGGTGGGAGCCTGATGCCCAAGCCACTTAGTTGAAGTACCGGGATTATTCACTCGAGCGGGCGATCGCACGTCTATATTCATCTCGTTCGGCAATCATCGAAACCCTGAGCAATCTCTCCGAAGGGGATTGGGGTGCATCTGCATTGCACGATACCTTCGGGACACTAACGGTGACCCTTCTGCCTGAAAAGATACTCCTGCACGACGAAGAGCACCTTGAGAGTCTTCGTTGAGATATCGTCTTATATGAAAGATGCAGAGAAGAAAAACACCCTACTTCTTGGACGAGCCGATTGGCACATGCGTGCCAATGCTTTTGTCATCCTCTATCTGATTGCCGCACTTGTCTTCGGTGTCTTTCAGAAGACAAGTGAAGGAGGTGAACCGGCGTGGTTGACGGTTCATTTACTCTTACTCGGAGCGGTGACAAATGCAATCGTCACATGGAGTGATCATTTTGTGAGCGCCTTGCTCTGGGCTCGTTCCCAGAACCGCACTCGACAGATGACCATTATTTCTCTTCTAAATGTCGGCATCGTTGGGGTCCTATTTTCAGTATCAATGAATTCTCATCTCTTTCTCGTTCTATCGGCTCTTTTGATGGCTGGGGTGATTACCTTCTACCTGCGCAGTATTACTGCTCTTATCAAGCGCTCTCTCAACAAGAGATTCAAAGGGGTAGTTGCTTTCTACCAATTTGCTGCATTCATGATTCTCGTAGGAATGACTCTAGGAGTGATCGACGCATTCAAAAGCGATGAGGACGTATGGCAATCGCGAATCACCCTCGCTCATCTGCATGCCAATCTGCTCGGGTGGGTGGGCCTGACAATTATTGGAACACTGGTGACCCTATGGCCGACGGTGCTGCGAACGCAGATGCACGATAAGGCAATCGCGAATGCTAGACTCGGTCTTAAATTTCTTATTTCAGGCATTGTCGGTTCGATAGTTGGTTCGCTTATTAATCAGCACTTGCTACTTGCCGTGAGCATCGCCATTTATTTGGTTGGGTCAATTATCACCCTGGCCCCTGCAGCACTATTGCTACGAAGGCGATTACCTGATCGATCGAGTTCGTGGATGCTGTTCTCGGGAGTTATCGGACTGGCAGTGCTGCTTATCAGTGAGTTCATCGTTGTCCTGGAATATAGAACCTCGGAGAAGATACTCACTGGTATCGAATCACACCTGCTTTTGATATTCACGCTGTGGTTGTTGCCGATCTTGTTAGGCGCCTTGACGTATTTGTTGCCTGTAGTGCTAGGAAGAGGCCCGGCATCGAATCGGGCGTTGGAATCGACTTTGAATTATGGATGGCGATGGCGAATTTACATTCTCCCTTTGTCATCAGTTTATCAGATTCTCCCGTCTAGATTCCACAATGTGGCTCGAATACTTGCTGCGCTTGCCTTGGGAATTTTCTTGATACTTTCATTGGCTGCCATGCGTAAAGCTCGCAAGTTTATTGCATCTTGATTGAGGGCTTTCTATATTCAATATCCAGGAGCGGTTTCCCTTTCCTGCCCTAATTCGAAGCCAATGGAGGTGGTTATTCGATTCACAATATCGGTCCAGGCAATTACTCCCTTTTCCGTTGTAGCACGTGTTGCCTTCCATAAACCGCCGCTGACTGTGACGAATTCCTTAGGTGGTGGGACAACATCGTATGCAGGATGGCGCATCGATTCGTCGTCTACGGCGCGATCCATTAGGACCAAGTCAGGGCGAAGGTGCAAAAGGATCGATGTCTCGAGAACTGCAGCGTGTTCGACATCCCAACCTGGGAACTCGTCTCCGAACAAAACTTCAACAACAGAATCCGAAATACCAGCAAATGTCGCCTCACAAACCATGATGCGAAGCCCCTTCGCCCCCGTGCGTTCGTAAGCCAGGTATGCAGCCTCATAGATGAAATTGGAATTTTCGTAGTGCCAATTAAGGAGGACAATTTTGCGAAAGCCACTTCTTGCATATGCACAAATGACGTCCTCAAGATGCTTAATGAACGTCGTGCCACTCACGCTTAACGTTCCCGGAAAACCTTCACCTCCGCCTGCAAGAGGTCGTGATCGGTTACCAAAGGCAATGGGCGGCCCCACCAGAAGATCAAGTTCTTTGGCGACCTCAAAAGCCATCGCCTCGGGGATTAGCACATCAGTTGAAAGTGGAAGATGTGGTCCGTGCTGTTCGGTGGCCCCGATCGGAATGCCAATAATGGCACCCCGATCGGCGGCTTCCCGGATTTCCGGCCAGGTCAGATCCGAGTATCTGCTGCTTCGATTAAGTGACTGCATAATTAGGCCCCTAGCGAGGTCTTAGGGAATCCAAGAAGCTTCTTTGAGTTGGGCCACTTCCATATTGCAGCCACTGCTGCACTGTAAAGAAGTGCGGCCGCAATCCATGTTTCAACTGGCACAAGACCCCATCCCGCTAGCGGTGATCCGGCTTGCCCAGGTGCGACACCGCTTCCATATGCGCCAAATGCGACTGTGATAATTAGTACACCGATACCTATCCAGTTACCACGTGCCGTCTGCTCCCAAGAAGGGACGAGGTTCGTCGGGCGTTTGAAACTTGGAAGAATCCTTGGAAGTAGCAATTGGTCCACATACATAATTACAGATGCGGTAGGAACCGTGATTGCGAGCCAGGTTGTTACTCTAAAGAAATTAGCAGTGTTCTGCGGAACCCACCAAGCCATGAATGCGCCTAAGGCGGCAATGATGAGGCATGTGTATATACGTCGCCAACTTTTCCACCCGCCAAATATGTTTTGACCGGCGTTTAGTGACTCGTAATAGTTCGCGTCATTCACTGCGATCTGGGTAGCAGTTGCCAACAAGAATGCTAAGAAGGTCAACCCAAATAGCGAAAAGGAAACCGCCTCGCTAAACCCCTTGCCAAAATCACCACTGTGAATACGAGCCGCGATTATCCAGCCAGCTACGGGAAAGAGTATCTGGCCAACGAATAATCCTGCTGCAAGAGGCGGTATTACTGCCTTTGCTGATGGTTTCGCGTACCGGAAGAGGTCTGCCTCATTCCCATAAGTTGCAAACCCGATGGCAGCGATAATCCCCAAAATTATCCCGGGAGCTTTCACGCCAGCTGCGTGAGAGTTCAGTATCGAACTTCCACTTGATGTGAACGCCTTAATTACCATGTACGCCACCCAAAGTACGGTTACTGGTGCAGCAATCCACCTGGCAAAGGCGCTAATACCCGTGAACCCTAAAACATTGTTCGTGACACCAATGATCGCGATGAGAACACCAATGCCGATGACGGGTGTCCATCCATAGAGCGCATTCCACATCGTAGACAAAGTATTCGCCTGGTAGCCCACCCAACCAAGTGGGGCAACCAATACGAATAGAGAAACGATCATTGATCCGGACACACCAAATACGGAACGTCCCATAAGTGCGTGCGTTTGGCCGCTCTTGGCGCCCAAATATGCAGCAGGAATCGCATATAGTAGATAGCAAATGCTGCTAATTAGAACAATTTGGAGCATCTTATGAAGTCCGTATCCAAATGAATAGAGTTCCGATCCAAGGCTCATATAAGAAAAACCCGCATAGAGAGTTACCCAAAGGGGTACGTGGTGGCTCCAAGTTCCCCGACGTGCTCCAAGGGGAACGATACCGTCGTGACTTGACGAATAGTCGTGCTTAATTTCGAGTTTCAATTCCTGATTGCTTGTGGATTGTTCCATCTCACCCTCAATTCTTAATCACGTTATGTTCAGGACCAAAGGGAAACTTCGTTATATTCTCGGCCGAGCTCTCGCCGATAACAAAAATGTCATGTTCGCGATAACCGCCGGCCCCAGGCTGCCCTTCGGGAATCGTGATCATGGGTTCCATGGAAACGACCATTCCGGCTTCCAGTACGGTTTCGATATCCTCTCGAAGTTCGAGGCCAGCCTCGCGACCGTAATAGTGTGATAAGACACCAAAGCTATGACCATATCCGAAGGTTCGATTTTCCAGAAGGCCGTACTCTCGGTAGATTTCGTTGAGTTCGTTTGCGATATCCATACAGCGAGCTCCTGGAACCATCAATTGAAGTCCCCTACGATGAACTTCGACATTGATGTTCCAATACCGCAATGAGGCGTCATCAACATGATCATAAAATAGGGTTCTTTCAAGGGCCGTGTAATAGCCACTGATCATTGGGAAACAATTGAGACTCAAAATGTCGCCTTTTTGTACACGACGACTGGTGACAGCATTATGGGCTCCATCCGTATTCGGTCCAGATTGGAACCAAACCCACGTATCCTGTAATTCTGCATCTGGATATGCCCGAGCGATCTCTCGAACCATGGCGCGCGTGCCTGCGAGAGCCACTTCGTACTCTGGAACATTTTCCACAATGGCGGCCGCAATTGCAGCCCCACCAATGTCTGCTGTGTGGGCACCACTTCGAATAATTGCGATTTCTTCAGACGATTTAATCATTCGGCGTTTCATGGTTCCGGGAGAAACATCTATGAACTGCACGTCGGGGAGTGCTGCTTCAAGTTTTGAACGGTTAGCCACACTCACATGATCGAACTCAATGCCAACTCGCTTTGCCGCACTTGGCACCGTTTCCTTTACTGCCCGGAAGTAGTTGTCTCGCTGCCAATCGGTGTAAACAATGTTTTCTCCAAAAGTTCTTCGGTATGCAAGGCCATAGTCAATATTTGCGGATATCGAGATTTGTTCTGATGGGGTCACTACTAATCCGTAGTTCCGACCAAAGTAACAGTAGAGATAGTCAGCGTAGTAATTGATATTGTGATAACTCGTGAATAAAACGGCGTCAAGCGACAACTCCGTCATAAGTTCCCGCAATCTCGCAAGTCTGCGTTTCATTTCGGCAGGTGAGAATGTCGGGATAGCTCGTTCGCCATTCGGTAATTTGATAAGGCTTGGTCGATCAAGTTGAGTTGCCATTTATAGCCCTCCATGGAGTGTGAGTGTCCAAGTTGAGTTGGATTAGGCGGGAGTGTGGCAGAGACCACAACGACCAAGGAAGTGGAAAAATGCCCACACTTTCTGACTTCCTATGGATGAATATCCATAGCATCACCGTCAGGGGACTTGTGCCGTAATTTTCTTGCCTCAAGGGCGAGCCAGAAATCCACCCTATTCGCCATCAACGAAATATCTCGCCCCGTGAGTTCTTCCACTCGGGTAAGTCGCTGCCGAAGCGTATTGACGTGGACATGCAGATCATCCGCCGCCACTTGGAACTGTCCGTTGAGAGCAAGGAATCGTTCCAATGTTCGAACCAATTCAGAATGACGACTAGCGTCATGAGCGATCAGGGGCAATAGCAAAGCGGTTTCAAAATGTTCAAGCACTAGATCGGATTGAGTTGCCAGAAGTACTAAATGGGATGCTAAATCGTCATATGTTGAATAACCGAGTTGGCGACTTCTAGCTGCGAAATTGGAAGCATGTTGGGACTGAATGATGGATTCACTAACACCGCTGGCATCTTTTACAATTGATCCGACACCAATAATACCCCTTCCAGCCAGAAGAGAATAAATTTCTTCGCCCAGGTGTCCGGTACTCATTCCATGCGTTGCGGGCAAAAGCGCTAATAATTCTCCGTGTCTAATTCCAATGAGACCTACGCCGGGTTGAGATTCAAACCAGTTGCTGACTAACCCATAAGATTCTTCCGCATCACCTTTCGATATTTTGATGCACACCGCCACCATGGCCAATTCTGGTCGCATACCGAATGTTCGCATTCGCGAGGTGATCGCTAAAATGTCGCCGGGGCTCTTTTCGATAAAGTCGAAAATCTCTTGGGCATATTTACGCTCAACTTCTTGATTCGAATTTAGTCTTTGGAGCTCGACTACTAAGAATGACTTCACTTGATCAACGACTTGTAGCTGTTCAGACGTCAGCGGTTCTCCAAAATTTTCCACCGCCAGGGTGAACACCGAGGGCGCCGACAGAATTGGATACCTGATGAAATTCGAAAATGTATTATGCAATTTGCCCGCATCGCCTAGGACGGGAGGTGAGTCGTTAGAAGTGCTTTGGGAAACACAATGAGCGAGCACTTTTGAGCCGATTAAAACTGCGGCTTCGCCTGGGAGGTCTCGCGAAAGTATTCTCAGCATCGCCTCCAAACCGTCACGTCTTTGAAGCATTCCCAAGAGTTCGGTATTTCTGGAGGCCGTGTCAAGTAACGGTTGTTCGTGATTAGCCATCGATTGATCAACGAAAATCTTGCTCAGTGAGATAAAGGTGACGTCTGAAGGGACTTCAAAGAGCGTAAGTTTGTGTTCGTTTGCTTCATAGATTAGTTCAGCCGGGACGGAAGGCATTTCTGAATGAACGCCAAAGCCAAGCGCAACGACATTTGCGTCGACGAGTCCCCTCACGAATCGAATGACCGATTCCTTGCCCGTGTACCAAGTGCCCGTACTCAGGATGACCTCCCCGCCATTTAGATAGGGCGCGGGATCTCGAGACTCACTCGCATGAATCCAACGTATCGTCTGTGCTAAATCTCCTATAACGTGGAGTCGCAAGTTAAGTTCTTGTCGGAAAAGCAAATCAATCACCTGCATTATTAGGTCTCCTTCCGATCATCGTATTGATTTGCCACTTCGCAAAGAGTACGACTAAGTCAGTGAAATTCAGCGCGAATCAGGAATATATGGCCTGCAACCACCCTCGGAGCCGAGGTCGCCTCCTTCTCGTGCAGCGTGTGGCCTCAAACCAGTCGGACTCAATATCGAAGGCGGTGTAACACAGGCCCTATGTCGGAGGTTCTTTGAGCAGGCGGGCGAAGATGTCCGCGACCCCCGCGCAATTTACTCGCACAATTTTGAAAGGAGGTGATAGATCCTGTCCGCGCCAAATCCCACACTCCTTCAAAATTTTCCCGATAAGTTCCACATGGTGGGTCTGTTGCGTTCCTATGCGCTTCGTCCATTTTCCTGATGCTCACAATGAGTCTCATGCGCAAAGCTCGCAAATTTATTACATCGTTATAAATGGTCCTTCTAATTGAGAAGTAGTACCTCTAGGATCTGCCAGAAGGAAAGAGGCGATACCGTGAAGACAATTCTGGATGCAATTGGAAACACCCCACTGATTCAAATCGAAGGTATCTGGGTGAAGATGGAGTACTTGAATCCGTCTGGCTCAATTAAGGCCCGCATCGCCAAATACATTATTGAGCGAGCCGAGCATGAGGGTCTGCTCCAGCCTGGTGACACCATCGTTGAGGCTTCTAGCGGAAATACCGGGAATGCGATGAGCATGGTCGCCGCCGTCAAGGGGTACAAGATGCTTGTGATAATGCCAAATGGCATGAGCCCAGAGCGCACCGCGATATCTCGAGCCTTCGGCGCCGAAGTTCATACCATCGGAGATTTTCATGTTAACGATGCACTAGCCGAGGCCCGTCGACGTGGTTCCATGCCCGGATTCTTCGCGCCGCAACAATTTGATAATGAATGGAACGTCGACGAGAACCGTGAATGGCTGGGTCAGGAGATCCTGCGCCAGATGCCGGTGAAACCCGACCTTGTTATTGGCGGCATAGGTACAGGCGGAACAATCATCGGCGTCGGGCAAGCTCTCAAGGCGTCCAATCCAGCATGCAAAGTGATAGCCCTCGAGCCAGCTGAGTCGTGCACCATTCTCTGCGGCGAGGTTGCCAAGCACTTGATCGAGGGTATTGCCGATGGTTTCGTGCCCGGCATCATCGCCCGTCATCGAGAGTCACTTGATGGCTTCGTTGATGTGCATTCAGATGAGGCCATTGTGGAGATGCGCAGGCTCGCCAGCGTCCACGGACTCTTTGTTGGTCCCTCATCGGGGGCACATATGATCGCGGCAAAGAAACTCAAGGAAGAATACGGCGTTGAAAATGTCGTTACCTTCTTCTGTGACGAAGGCGAAAAGTACATTTCCGATTACTGGCTCTAATTCATGTAGCATGAAGTTATGCCAGCGCCGGCAATATCGATACAGGGGCTAACCAAGTACTACGGTCGCGATCTTGGTGTTGCCGATGTGACTTTTGATGTCTACCCCGGTGAGGTCATCGGTTTTCTCGGTCCCAATGGCGCCGGAAAAACAACCACTATGAGATCCCTTGTGGGGTTGTTGAATATTACGTCGGGACGGGCCCAGATTTTGGGTCAAGAAGTAAATGTCAACGCTTCGGCATTGCGAGCGAAGATCGGTTACCTGCCTGGCGCACCTGCCCTTTACAAGAACCTCACCGGTTTGAAGCACCTCGAATTCCTAGCAAAAATGCGCGGACTTGATTGCACTGAATCCATCCACACAATGGCCGAAAGATTCGATCTAGATCTGGGTCGTCATATTCATGAACTTTCCAAGGGAAATCAGCAGAAGGTCGCTGTCATTCAGGCGCTTATGCATAAACCAGAAGTATTGATTCTTGATGAACCAACCTCGGGACTAGACCCCATAGTTCAACGTGAATTCAGCGCGATCATCGATGACATGCAAACTCGAGGCACTGCCATCTTGCTTTCGTCGCACGTTCTCAGTGAAGTCGAGCATCTCGCCGATCGAGTCGTCATAGTCAATGCCGGTAAACAGGTGCTCGTAGAGGAAATCTCACGACTTAAGGAGAAGACCGTTCGCACCATCGATCTATATCTTTGGAGCTCCCGTGAAGGAAGAGGTCTTTGCAGGTATTGGCGGCGTTAAAGATTTGCGGATATATGGAAATCGCGTCTCATGCACTGTAATCGGAGCCGAAAATGCACTGTTGCGCTGCGCAGTGGATAACGGCCTTGAGAGTGTTCAGACCCATGAGTCCAGCCTCGATGACATTTTCTTCTCCTTGGTTTCAGGAGGTGAGACAGATGGTCTTGCTTCTTAAGACCGCTCGTGATCACTGGCGAAGTTACTTAATTTGGACGATCGGGCTTCTTGCGATGGTTGGAATCCAATTGTCGGTTTATCCAACAGTTCGATCATCGGCTGCTGGCCTTGCGACCTTTCTTGATAATTACCCTGAGGCCTTGAAGCAGATCTTCCGGATGGAGGATTACACCTCTGGCGCCGGCTACCTTTCAACTGAACTATTTAGCATGATGCTTCCTTTGATTTTTATTTCCATCGGGGCGAGTTGGGGGGCAAATGCCACCGCTCAAGAGGAAGAACGTCGAACCGCTGATATTCTCCTTACTCTTCCGATTTCCCGAGTTAGAGTCCTTTCGACCAAAATCACCACAGCAATCCTTGCTCAAGTGTTGCTTGCAGTGGTCACGGTGCTCTCACTGGCAATCGGCATCGGCTTCGTCGATCTATCTCTTGGAATAACAAAGATCATGGCAGGGGCTTTAACCGGAGGGCTTTTAGGGATTCTTTTTAATGCAGTCGCGACGTTCCTCGGAGCAGCTTGGGGAAGGCGGTCGGTCGCATTAGGCGGGGCCATCGCACTGGCGATTGCAGGCTTTCTTTTCTTCTCTCTCGCGCCTCTTGTGGACACCTTTGAGAAAATTACGCCGATTAATCCATTTCAGTGGACTCTTGGAAGTCGTCCTCTCTTCAACGGAATTGACGTGGGATACACCCTCATGTCACTAGTTGTAGCGAGTGGGTTCTATGCGGCGGCTCTCGTCGCCTTCAAGCGCAGAGATATTCAGGCTTAGGGACGCGAAAGTTTCTGGAGTGCTTCGCCCGAAAGTCGAAATACTGTCCATTCATCCATGGGGACTGCTGCGATGGATTTGTAGAACTCTATTGACGGTTGGTTCCAATCCAAGACCCACCATTGCAGCCGTTCATAATCGCGTTCAACACAAATTCTCGCGAGTTCTTTCAAGAGGGCCATGCCGTAGCCGTGCCCGCGTGCTTCTGGCACTACGTAGAGATCTTCGAGGTACATGCCATGTTTTCCAAGCCACGTGGAATAGTTGAGGTGCCAAATAGAAATACCCACAATCACTTCATCCTGAGTTGCGACATGCGCGAAGACCTGGGGGTTCTCGCAGAAGAAAGACGATCGCAAGGCATCCTCTGTCGCTATGACCTCATCCAGGGCTTGTTCATATTCGGCCAACCCACGGATGAGCTGAAGGATTGCTGGAACATCGTCGGTCTGTGCGGGACGAATAGGCATGAAGATCCTTTGTGAGCTTAGAAGGAGTGCGAGAATTTGCCGATTCTCTCACTCCACGGCTACCCTTCAACCATGAATTCGCGCAGTTTGCTCCTTCGCTGCCGTGGCGAGGTCCTCTAACCGGTCCTCTCGTCGCGGGGTTCTGACACACCGGTAAACCCCACCCGCGAACGATCTAAGGAGCCAACCAAGATGAGTTTCCCCCAGCAAGTGCCAAGTTCAATGCCTTATAAACGTTATTCCTCTTTTATCCCGGTCGACCTAGTTGACCGTACCTGGCCATCGAAGGAGATGACGAAGGCACCGCTATGGTGTTCGGTCGATCTGCGCGACGGCAACCAGGCCCTCATTGACCCGATGGATACCCTTCGCAAATTGGCCATGTTCAATCTCTTGGTCTCCATGGGTTACAAGCAAATAGAAGTTGGCTTTCCTAGCGCAAGCCAGACCGATTTTGATTTTGTCCGCAAGATCATTGAAGAGGATCTGATTCCAGATGATGTGATCATTCAGGTCTTAACTCAGGCCCGCGAGCCTTTGATCCGTCGAACCTATGAATCATTGGTAGGTGCAAAGCAGGCGATCGTGCACCTCTACAACTCGACTTCGACTCTTCAACGCCGCGTTGTATTCGGACAGGATAAAGAAGGCATCAAGAAGATTGCAACCGATGCGGCAGAACTTTGCCTCTCCCTTGTCGATACCGTGCCAGGCACCAAGATTTACTTCGAGTATTCACCCGAGTCATACACCGGAACCGAACTCGAGTACGCACTTGAAGTTTGCAATGCAGTTAACGATATTTGGAAACCAACGCCTAATTGGAAGACAATTCTTAATCTGCCAGCAACAGTGGAGATGGCTACTCCCAATGTCTACGCCGACTCAATTGAGTGGATGCACCGAAACCTTTCCTACCGAGACAGCGTGATTTTGAGTCTGCATCCGCACAATGACCGAGGCACTGGCGTTGCCGCTGCCGAGCTTGGCTACCTGGCTGGAGCCGACCGCATAGAAGGCACTCTGTTTGGAAATGGCGAACGCACCGGCAACGTCTGCCTTGTGACACTCGGAATGAATCTAGTCAGCCACGGGATTGACCCGATGATCGACTTTTCTGACATCGATGAGATTCGTCGCACCGTGGAGTATGCCAACCAACTGCGCGTGCCAGAGCGACATCCATACGGTGGGGACCTGGTATTCACAGCCTTCTCCGGTTCGCATCAAGATGCGATCAAGAAGGGCCTTGAGCATCTTGAGAAGGATGCCAAAGCCGCGGGTGTTCCTGTCAAAGATTTCACTTGGGCAGTGCCTTATTTGCCCATTGACCCAAAAGATATTGGTCGCTCCTACGAGGCCGTCATCCGTGTAAACAGCCAATCGGGTAAAGGCGGAGTTGCATACATCATGAAGCACGAGCATCATCTTGATCTGCCACGTAGGCTGCAAATTGAATTTAGCAAAGTGGTACAGGCCAAGACGGACACTGAAGGCGGCGAAGTGCTGCCGGAGGATATGTGGCGAAGTTTCGAAGACGAGTACCTACCGACAGAATCAGCACCGTGGGGTCGGTTTCGTCTGAGGGGCCTTTCACAAGCCTCCATCCTTGATGAGGATGTGCACCTTACGGTTTCGATTTCCGACCGCGGCCAAATGCACGAACTTACCGGCCAAGGCAATGGGCCGATCGCAGCATTTCTGGCAATCTTGCAGGACTACGGCGTTGACGTGCGGGTGTTGGACTATTACCAGCACGCTCTCTCGGAGGGTGGAGATGCCAGTTCTGCTGCTTATTTGGAGTGCGCAATCAACGGCGAAGTCTTCTGGGGTGTTGGAATCGATCCAAACACGACAACGGCCTCGCTAAAGGCGGTTATTTCCGCGATCAATCGCGCGATCCGATAGGGACTGCCGTTACGGTTAGCCCATGAGCCTTTACCGCGACCATGCGGTTGTAATCCGCACGCAGAAATTGGGCGAGGCCGATCGCATCATCACGATGCTCACACGCGAGCACGGCCGAATTCGCTGCGTCGCAAAAGGTGTTCGCCGAACCAAGTCAAAGTTCGGAGCCCGCCTCGAGCCTGGGAGCCACATCGACGTGCAGCTCTTCATTGGAAAGACTTTTGACACGGTGACACAGGTCGAGGCGATTGAGAATTTCGGCGATGAACTCTCACGCGACTACCGAAGGTGGACGGTCACATCTGCAATTCTGGAAACTGCCGAGCGATTTACATCGCAAGAACGCGAGCCTGCGCTGCATGAATATCAGCTCGTAGTTGGCGGGCTTAGGTCACTCGCGGAGGACCGCCATGATCCGTCCTTGATCCTGGATGCTTTCCTGCTTCGTTCATTGGCATTAGGCGGATACGCACCATCGATGACGATCTGTTCACGTTGCGAAAAACCTGGCCCGCACCGTTATTTTTCGCTGGTCGGTGGAGGAAGTGTTTGCGCTGATTGTCGCCCCTCGGCTTGTGCTACACCTGCAACGGAAACTTTGCAGTTGATGTCTTCATTGCTTAACGGCGACTGGACGATTGCAGATGCGAGTGAAGGAAGATACCGACGTGAGGCTAGCGGCTTAATTGCGGCATACCTGCAGTGGCATCTAGAACGCGGATTGCGCTCTCTGTCGTTAGTGGAGAGGGCATGATCCGCCAACCCAAACCTCATCGATCGGGTGCGATGCCTCCGACGTTCGCGCCCGAGGCCATTCCTCATCACGTTGCACTTGTAATGGACGGCAACGGACGCTGGGCGCAGGAGCGCGGGTTGCCCAGAACGGCCGGACACGAGGCTGGAGAAGCTGCGCTGTTCGATGTCGTGGAAGGGGCCATTGAACTCGGTATTAAGGAGATCAGCGCCTTCGCTTTTTCAACGGAGAATTGGCGTCGCTCCCCGGATGAGGTGAAATTCCTGATGGGGTTCAATCGTGATGTCATCCGACGACGACGTGACGAGATGAATGAGTTGGGTGTGCGAGTTCGTTGGGTCGGAAGACCTAAAAAATTGTGGAGCAGTGTCATCAAGGAACTGGAGACTGCCGAGAAATTGACGGCAGCCAATGAGGTGCTCACTTTGAATATGTGCGTTAATTACGGGGGACGCGCTGAGATTGTGGATGCGGCAACAGCCCTTGCCCAGGATGTTAAAGACGGAAAGATCGAGATTGGTTTGATCAATGAGAAAGTCTTCACCAAATACTTAGATGAACCCAAGATGAGCGACGTCGATCTATTTCTGCGTTCGTCGGGTGAAATGCGGACGAGTAATTTTCTGCCATGGCAGTCCGTCTACGCCGAGATGGTTTTCATGGATATCTTGTGGCCCGACGTTGATAGGCGAGTTCTCTGGCGCGCAGTGGAGGAATACGCGCTCCGAAATCGTAGGTTTGGAAGAGCATGATTCGCCTTTCTTCCCCAGATTAAACAGGTTATTCTTCGAACTGATCAGCCACTGAAGGGCCTTGATGAATATCGAAAGAAACGTCCATAAAGTCGACGAAAGTGACGTTTTCTATGTCGAGCCAAGAGCCACAGGCGGTTTCGCCACAACATCAAAAAAGAAAGTTATCCGGCGAATCACGCCGTTTGTGGTCACTGCGATCCTTGCCTCGGCGCTTACTTTCGGAATCGTCAAATACACGACCCCGCAACATTTTGGTCTGCAATTTGCACTGAAGGCTGCAACCGGCAAAGTGGCTCTGACGCAGTCGCAGTTGCGCGATATTGTGGTCGGGGAGGGTCTGGTCGTCTACTGGCTTGGGCCAGAAGACGGAGCCCTCTACACGCTGATTTCTGTCAATAAGAACCAAAATTACGTCCGATACTTGCCCGGTGGCGCCGGCTTGAATGATGTCGGGGCCAACTTTCGTGTCGTCGGCACCTATGAGGCTAAGGATGCATTCGTGGTCACTCAAAATGATGCGAAGGCTCCAAATGGAGTCGGGTTGATAAGTTCAGAAGGCAATGCCATTTTCTACAACACCACACGGCCCTTAAGTGTGTATGTGGGTCTCAAGAAAACAGATGATCAGATTGAGCTCTTCAATCCAACGGCGGGACAGGCCCTGGCCGATGCCCGAACCACGGGTCTAGTCCAGCGGATCCGATAGTTTTGAGATCTGGCTATGGGATGCGGAGCCCCTTTCATGACTTTCAGGTCAAAAATGACTTTGTGGCGCGGATTATGTTTACCAAGTAGTAGGAAAGGCCTCGATTTTGGTACTCTGGCCGTCGTGAGTTCCATTTACTCTACGTTTCTGCCCCCCATTCAGGGGGCACCGATCCGGCTTTTGCTGCCTAAGAAGAATTTTGAGGTGGGTTATGCACGCGCGTACCGCCACGAAGTTCCCGTGTACGCACTCACAAGAATCGAGAACTGACGGGCCGTACCTTATGAGGGATCAAATCAGAAACAGGAGATTCCAATTCAGAGAAAAGTCAGGGGAGAGCTAAATGCTCGACGGCGGCATCCGGGAGGTCACGGGCATCTATGAGCCCGTGAAGAAGGCGCGTTTTCGTCGCCTTGTTCCCTACGTTGTGACTGCCCTGATTTTCTCTACAGTGAGTTTTGGTGCCGAATATTATTTCAACACCAAGCGATTGGCTTCAGAGCGAGTACTTCTCGTCTTGCACGGGGGCAAGGCCGTTGATGCCAAGGAGCTGCGTGCAGTAGTGCTCGCCAACCACTTGACCGTTTATTGGGTAGGTCCGGAGAAGAATGCGAAGTATGTGCTCAATGCGGCCGTTTTGAGCAGCATCTCCCTGCGATACCTTCCTGTTACTGCCTCCGTTACGGATACGACCGCCACCTATCGCGAAGTGGGTACCTTCACATCACCGAACGCTTTTGAAGTGACTCAGAAAGCCGGAGCCCTTCCCAATGGTGTCGGATTCGTAAACGTCGATGGCAATGCGGTCTATTACGATTCACGTGATGCCAAGAATGTCTATATCGGCATGAAAGGTAAAGACATCCAAGTCGAGATTTTCGATCCCAGACCTGACCAAGCACTTGCCTCTGCCATCATGCGCAATCAGGTACAACAGATTAAGTGAATTTTAAGTCCTAAAAAGCGCTCGCTAGCCCGGTTAACATTGTGAACACGTTCCGAATATCTCGGCGCTATGTTCCACATCGCGAAAGCCATGTTCGTCAGCAACTGCGTCGGCCCATTTCTCGATAGCGCCACCTGCAATTTCGACAGTCCTGCCGCACTTATTGCAGACTAAGTGGTGGTGGTGGGCTTCTCCACAGAGGCGATAGATAGCTTCCCCATCCTCACGGCGAAGAACATCGACAAGATTTTCTTGTTGAAGGCTCTGGAGTGCGCGATAGATCGTAGTGAGACCGATTCGATCACCTTTGCCCGTGATGAGTTGGTGAACTTCTTGCGCGCTGGCAAATCCGCCGGCTTGCTGCAGACTTTGGAGAACGCGGGTTGCCGACTTCTTCATACGCGGCCAACATGTCCGACGACCAGCCACATCGCCACGACCCCGACAAGTGTGGCGAGCATTGTTAATTTGGAAGGGTGGCGCGAGTGGGCCTCGGGCAGGATGTGTGATGTTGCAAGGTAGATGACAAAACCCGAGAAGACTGCCAAGTAGATGCCAAGGAGCGGCTGACTCAAGCTTATGTGTGCGCCCAGGCTCGCTCCGGTGATTCTCATTAATGCATCTAGGCCCAAGAGCCATAAAGCGCGCTTCTTCCAATGCCCGCCTTTGATGAGAAAGGAGACGGTATTGAGTCCATCGCTAAATGCGTGGGCCAATATGGCGATGAAGACTGCGATGCCCAGGCCATGACTTACCTGGAAGGCAACACCGAGGGCGACACCGTCTAGGAATACGTGACCACCCATCGCGATGCCCCCGAGAGTGCCGGCGATATTGGAGGCGTGGTTGTGCTCATGCCCGTAATCGGACTCGCTTGGCTCGTGGGAGGCGAAAAACTGTTCCGTGAAATGCAGGGCAAAGAACCCGGCCACAAATGCAATGGAGACGGTGGGGACATTCCCGATCGTTGAGGTGTTGAGGCGGAATACCTCGGGCATGAGGTCGAAGGCAACCAGTCCGAGAAGGAGTCCGGCGGCCAGGCCAAGCACTAAGTGAAGGCGGTCGCGGGAGCGATGGGCGAGGAAGCCGCCCACGAAGGTCGACAGGGCGGTGAGGGCGGCCAGACCAACAGCAATGTTCATGGAGAAAGGCTACCAGAAATGAAAATGATTGTCGTTTTCATATTCCATGCTTGCCAGATGCCAGAGATTGGGCGTTAAGGAAGTAAAGTTGGCGCAAGGTTACAACTACATCGGTTGTGCACCGCCGACAGCCAGCCGGATGGAGAAAATCATGGCCGATCGTTTAGAGACCATAGTCAGCCTGGCCAAGCGCCGGGGTTTCGTTTACCCCTCCAGTGAGATCTACGGAGGCCTCCGTGCGGCCTGGGATTACGGCCCCTTGGGTATTGAACTCAAGAACAACGTCAAGCGGCAATGGTGGAAATCGATGGTCACCGGCCGTGAAGATGTCGTAGGTATAGATTCCTGCGTCATCCTTGCCAGAGAAGTGTGGGAGGCATCCGGCCACGTAGCTACCTTCTCGGATCCACTCACCGAATGCACCGCCTGTCACAAGCGTTACCGGGCAGACCACTTGGAAGAGGCGTTCGAGGCAAAAAATAAGCGGCCCCCTGAGTCTTTGGCTGAAGTGAACTGCCCTGCATGCGGCAACAAAGGTCAGTTCACGACACCTAAGCAATTCTCTGGATTGCTCAAAACTTATTTAGGCCCAGTCGAAGACGAATCCGGTTTGGCGTATCTGCGTCCGGAGACTGCGCAGGGAATTTTCATCAACTTCGATAATGTCGCAACGACTTCTCGCAAGAAGCCGCCTTTTGGAATTGGCCAAATCGGCAAATCATTTCGCAATGAAATCACTCCCGGGAATTTTATTTTCCGAACTCGTGAATTCGAGCAGATGGAGATGGAATTTTTTGTAGTCCCCGGAACCGATGAAGAATGGCATCAGTACTGGATTGATACGCGCCTTGCTTGGTACACGGACTTAGGGATCGATCCGGACCGTTTGCGCATTTACGAACATCCAAGGGAGAAACTTTCACATTATTCAAAGCGGACCGCCGATATCGAATACAAATTCGAATTTGCCGGAACCGAATGGGGCGAGTTAGAAGGTATTGCCAGTCGTACCGATTTCGATTTGAAGGCGCACTCTGCGGCTTCGGGCAAGGATCTTTCATGGTTTGATCAGGAGAAGAACGAGCGGTGGACGCCTTACGTCATCGAACCAGCGGCAGGCGTCGATCGTGCCACCTTAACTTTCTTGATGGATGCCTTTACCGAAGACGAAGCACCCAACTCCAAGGGAGTAATGGAGAAACGCTCTGTTCTAAAGATTGATTACAGGCTCGCTCCGGTCAAGGTGGCAGTTCTTCCGCTCTCGCGCAATGCCGACCTGTCTCCGAAGGCACGTGATCTGGCTGCCCAATTGCGCAAGCATTGGAACATCGACTTCGACGATGCCGGAGCAATTGGCCGCCGCTATCGTCGACAAGATGAGATCGGCACGCCGTATTGCATCACCGTTGATTTCGACACACTCGAAGACCAAGCAGTGACAATCCGTCATCGCGACACCATGGCGCAAGAGCGCATCGCCCTTGATCAGGTAGAGGCATGGTTGGCGCCACGACTCCTCGGCTCATAAAACCCCTTTCGCTTCCACTTGCTGGCGGGCAGTACGCGATAGTTCCGCCCGTGGTTCTGGCACCGATGGCGGGCATTACGAATGCCCCATTTCGAACTTTGGCGCGAGAGCAAGGCGCCGGCCTTTTCATTTCTGAGATGGTGACTGCGCGGGCATTGATCGAGCGTCGCCCGGAGACTCTTCGCATGATCCTGCCTGGCAAAGGAGAATGGCCACGCTCTGTCCAGTTGTATAGCGTCGACCCAAATGTTATGAGAGCAGCTGTGACGATGCTTGGCAATGAAAATCTGGCCGATCACATTGATATGAATTTCGGATGCCCTGTCCCCAAGGTGACTCGAAAGGGCGGTGGCGCAGCTCTCCCATATAAACGTCGCCTCTTCAATTCCATCGTGGCTGCCGCAGTGGACGCTGCCAAGCCATTCGGGATCCCCGTGACGGTGAAGATGCGTATCGGAATCGATACCGATCACGAAACATATTTGGAAGCAGCTAAATCTGCGGCAGATACTGGCGTGCAATGGGTCGCATTACACGCTCGAACTGCGGAGCAAATGTACGAAGGCAAGGCCGATTGGAGTGCCATATCCCGATTGGTCGAGCACTTGGCGCCAACTGGTGTCCCTGTTCTCGGCAATGGAGATATTTGGAGCGGCGCCGATGGCGTGGCCATGATGGAGGAAACGGGTTGCGCAGGCGTAGTTGTCGGCCGGGGTTGTTTGGGACGCCCATGGCTATTTAAAGATTTGGCAGCGGCGTTTTCCGGAATTGAGGAACGGTACCTTCCGACACTTTTTGAAGTACGCGAGATCATGTTCCGTCACGCCCAACTTATTGTTGAATATTTCGAATCGGAAGAGCGCGGCTGTAGGGATCTGCGTAAACACATGGCCTGGTATCTCAAGGGTTTTCGAGTTCCCAGCGAGATGCGCCGGGCCTTTGGAATGGTTTCAACCCTGGTGGAGTTACGAAAATTACTTGATCAACTAGTCGATCAGCCGTATCCGGTTGACATTGGCAACTCTCCACGGGGGAGGACGAGTCACGGTCGACCAGTGACCTTGCCTGCTGGGTGGTTGAACGATCCTGACGAATTGGCGGAGATCGAAATCGAAGACGCATTCTCGGGCGGTTGAAATGTTCCTTTTCAAAGTACTCCGCAAGATCATTAGCGCACTGCTGTTGATCGCAATCGTTGTCCCGCTTTTCACGGTGGGAAAAACATGGTACGCCGCTCACTATCCCAGTATTAAAAAATCCGATCTCATCGTTGTCCTCGGTGCCGCCCAATTTAACGGGCGCCCTAGCTCTGCCCTTCTTGCCCGACTTGTAGAGGCCAAACGCATTTATTCTCTTGGTTACGCCCCGTTGATAATCACCGTCGGCGCCGGCGCGCCAGGAGATCGGACAACCGAGGCTGCATCGAGCAGGATTTGGCTGCTTTCCCATGGAATCAAAGCAAACGCAGTCGTTTCAATTCCCAAGGGGCGCGACACTTTGGTGAGCACGCAGGGCTACATCGCCGAGATGAAGAGCCGGGGCATTCATACCGTCATCATCGTCACCGATCCCTATCACTGCCTACGGGCGATAACCATGGCCACCGATCTTGGGGCGAAGAGTTCATGTTCTCCAGTGCGCACGGGGCCGAATTCGCTTCTGCACATCAACCTCCACTATTTGATCCGTGAAACCGGGGCCTATCTTGCCTACGTCATCCTGGGACGCAGAGGAATTCATCTCAGCGATCACTTAGTTCAACAGGGTTCATTAAGATGGCGATTGTGAATGGGTATAGCAACCACGATTTGGAGAGGTTCGTCTCCGAACCTGCCAAGCGCGCTGGGCGCACAGAATTCATGCGCGATCGGGCCCGTGTCATCCATTCGGCCTCGCTGCGACGACTAGGTGCCAAGACCCAAGTTGCGGTGCCCTGGGAAAATGACTTTCAACGCACCAGACTTTCTCATTCACTCGAGGTCGCCCAGATTGGTCGCGAACTCGGCGATTCACTTGGCGCCGATCCTGACCTTCTAGACACTGCATGTTTGGCGCATGATCTCGGGCATCCGCCCTTTGGTCACAACGGAGAAAGCGCACTTGCTCACATCGCACAGAGCGCCGGAGGTTTTGAGGGCAACGCGCAGAGTTTTCGATTGCTTACCCGCCTTGAGGCAAAGACCCTCGATCATCAAGGTCGCTCGGTAGGACTCAATCTCACTCGGGCCTCACTTGACGCCGTCACAAAATATCCTTGGCAACATAGAGACGGCCAGATTAAGTACGGCGTCTATGCAGAGGATCTAGAAATTTTTGAGTGGATGCGGCAAGGAGCACCTGCCCAACGGCGCTGCATTGAAGCACAGATTATGGATTGGTCTGATGATGTTTCCTATTGCGTACATGATCTAGAAGACGCGTTAGTTGCCGGGCAAGTAAGCGTGACTGATTTTAGTGAAGACCTGCCACTCCTACATGAAGTAATGGTTCGCGATTACGACATTGAAGCAACGGAGACCGAGGCGCGGGCCGCGCTTGGCAGACTTCAAAAATTATCTTGCTGGCCCTCCTACTACGACGGAACGCACAAGGGCCTTGCCAGAATCAAGGATTTGACGAGCCAGCTGATTGGCAGGTTCGTCCTATCGGCGGAGTTGGAGACCCGCGCAGTCCATGGGGCAGATGGTCTTGTACGTTATAACGCAAATTTGGAAGTACCTCATGATCAGAGAATTGAAGTTGGGCTTCTTAAATCAGTGGCAGGGCTTTACTTGATCGGCACGCCCTTGGCACAGGACCGATATGCCAAACAGCGGGTGGTTATCTCCGATCTAGTTGAGATGCTTCTGGCAAGTGCGCCCGCGACTTTGGATTCAATATTCTTGGCAGATTGGGAGATAGCCGAAAATGACGACCAGCGATTACGAGTCGTGGTTGATCAAGTCGCAAGCCTGACGGATCCCGCTGCATATATTCTGCATGCTCGATTGACCGCCCAGATAGACTCCAATTCATGAGTGGGCGTATTAAAGACGAAGACGTTGCCTACATTCGAGATCGTGCTCCGATCGATGAAATCGTCGGTGATTACGTTCAATTGAAGAACGCTGGGGGAGGACAGCGCAAAGGCTTGTGTCCCTTCCACGACGAGAAATCTCCTTCCTTTCACGTCACTCCTAGCAAGGGTTACTTCCACTGTTTTGGCTGTCAGGTGGGCGGCGATGTTATTGCTTTCGTGATGAAGATCGACCATCTCTCCTTTACCGAGACAGTCGAGCGCCTTGCTGAGCGCATTGGCTACACGCTTCACTACGAAGAGGGACGATCCGGCACGACAGCGCCGACGGGTCAACGCTCTCGACTGATCGCCGCTAATGCGGCCGCGGCAAAGTTCTACCAAGAACAACTCAACCTCTCACCGCAGGCGCAATTTGGCCGAGATCTCCTGACAAAACGAGGTTTTGAAAAAGACGCCTGCGCATCTTTTGAAGTCGGTTACGCACCCGATGATTGGGATGCCCTTACTAAACATTTGCGTGCCCAAGGATTCACCGTAGATGAATTGGAAGTTGCCGGCTTATCCAAGATGGGACAGCGCGGACCGATTGATCGATTCCGCAATCGCCTCATCTGGCCGATCAGAGACATATCAGGCGACGTGGTTGGTTTTGGAGCCAGAAAACTTGCCAGCGATGAGATTGATAATGGACCCAAATATCTCAATACGCCCGAGACACCGATCTACAAAAAGAGCCAAGTTCTTTACGGGCTTGACCGGGCCAAAAAGGAGATTGCCAAGAAGCGGCAGGTGGTGATCGTTGAGGGTTACACCGATGTCATGGCTGCCCACCTTGCAGGAGTTACCACGGCAGTTGCGACATGTGGCACCGCTTTTGGAGCGGATCACATTCGAATATTGCGCCGGCTGTTGATGGATGATGATGCATTTAGGGGCGAGGTGATATTTACTTTCGACGGTGACGCAGCCGGGCAGAAAGCCGCGCTTCGCGCCTTCGGAGAAGATCAGAAATTCGTTACACAAACGTTCGTCGCGGTCGAACCCGATGGGCTAGACCCGGCCGAATTGCGACAACAGAAAGGCGATCTTGCTCTGCGGGACTTGATTGCCCGTCGGGTTCCACTTTTTGAATTCGCGATTCGAACCGAACTCAACCAACATGATTTGAATATCGCCGAAGGAAGAGTCAATGCACTCAATGCTGCAGCGCCGATACTTTCATCGATCCGGGACAAGTCTCTGCGTCCCGAGTACATCAGGTTGCTGGCGGGTTGGCTCGGTGTTGAAGTTGAAACTGTCGCCACCGCCGTCGGGCGGGGTGTTCAAGTTGCGCCGCTTGAGGAAAGTCTCGCGATTGCGGATACTTCGTGGCGGCCAAATCCTGCCGAGCCCCGGTTGGCTCTCGAACGTGAGGTTTTGAAGGCTCGTCTGCAAATGCCAGAGTTGGTAGTTGATTGGGCACAGATCGAATTTGATGCATTTACACATCCTGCGTATCGGCATTTGCGCGTTCTGATCGACGACCATGCTGATTCCAAGGCGCGTCTTGACCAGACTGATGACGAGCGCCTCAAGGCCCTGATCGCAGAACTCTCAGTTGAGCCCATCCGTACCGATGGCGAAATATCAGCCCGCTATGTTCAAAGTATTGTGGCCCGACTGCGGGAGGTCGCACTGAGTCGAAAAATCGCCGAAGTAAAATCGACCCTGCAGCGAATCAATCCGCTTACAAATGAGGCCGAATACACAGCGCTTTTCACTGATTTGGTCACTTTGGAGTCGGCCAGACGCGTGCTTCACGACCTGGCCCTGGGGGAAATCTAAGGCGATTTCGAGTCACCCGTTCTGGTGCGCTAGAGTTTGCGCTTGCCTTCAAGATTTCTTAGTCCCTGATAGCTCAATTGGCAGAGCAGCCGGCTGTTAACCGGCAGGTTCTTGGTTCGAGTCCAAGTCAGGGAGCACCTTCTCCTATTGCCCCTATTGCCCAGAGGGAACATATATTCTTATGCCTATGTCTTCCCCTTCTCCGCGCACTTTCCTTCGCACTGTCGTCTCTTCCTGGCGAGCTCAATCACCGGCCGTTCGAGTAATTCGGCTCTGGCTAGGCGTCACATGGATTTATGGTGGATGGAATAAGGCAACAGATCCGGGGTTTTTGAGCAGGACGGGTTCGACCTATATTGGCAAGCAACTCACCGGCTATGCCAGCAATTCACCTTTTGGATTCCTTTTCCGTCACCTCATCGAACGCGCCACCCTTGTTGGCGTGACCGTCACAATTCTGGAATTCACCATAGGTTTTGCCACTCTTTTCTGGATTGCTCCTACGTTCACCGCCCTCGTTGGCTTCTCAATGTCGGTTGGATTGTGGATCGCCGCAACGTGGCACGTGAAGCCTTATTTCCTAGGAAGCGATACGGCCTACGCGGTCCTCTGGCTTTCATATTTCCTCACCCTGGTTGGTAAAAGGCGCAAAGTCGACGTCTCACTTGACCGTCGCGGTGCCATGCGAATCGGTGTACTGGGTGTCACTTCGCTGGCAGCGATGCTGGTAGGCAGATATGTATTCAAGCCAGCCTCACCGGGCCGAACCGCGCTGTCGACTAGCGGTGGAGCAACTGCTGCCAATCAGATCATCAAATTAGCTGATCTGCCTTTCGGAAAGACCCACGAATTTGCCTCAGCGGACGGGCAACCTGCAATTCTCTTTCGGACAAAAAATGGCGTCTTCGCCTACTCAGAAATCTGCACGCATCAGGGATGCACGGTTTCCTACTCGGCTCCTGATAAGACATTGGTCTGTCCGTGTCACGGTGGGGTTTACGACCCATTTAACGGGGCCGCCGTGGTGGCGGGTCCACCGCCTTCGCCGCTCTCACCTGTGAAAGTGGCGATTTCAGGTGCCTGGGTGGTCCAGGCATAGCGGCTTTTTCTGCGCGAGTAAACTCTAATCAAACTTTCAGCCAATCAATAGTTTTGATAGATCTGAAATGACTAGGTTGTCGGTATCGCTTTTATTTGAAAGGTCGAAAGATGCCTCTAATTGTGAAAGATATAAGAACTTCTATTGCTCGATCAACACCCCTTAAGGTCGGAGCCGGATTCTTACTCGGTGCAACTATCGTGGGAGGCGTTGCAAGTGCTGTTACTCCATCTTCACCGGCGTTGCGGGCATGCGTAGATAACAAAACTTCGGTTATGTACTACTCAGCGGATGGAACCTGCACGAAAACTCGAACCTTGGTTACCTTGGGTTCTGATGGCATGAGTGTGAAAACAGTTGCCGCTGCGGCAACCCCAAGTGTCGTTTCAATTGACGTTACGACTGCCACAGGTGGCGACACGGGTTCGGGTTCCATTATTCGCACCAGTGCAACTTCTAGTTACATTCTCACCAACAATCACGTCGTGGATGCTGCCTTTGGTGGAGCCGGGACAATTACCGTGGAATTCAATAACGGCGACACAAGCGCCGCGACGATTGTCGGGCGGGACACGATCTACGATCTTGCCGTCCTTAAAGTTCAAAAAGGAAACCTCCCCGTCATCGCTTTCGGAGACTCATCCAAGCTGAGCATCGGCGACCCTGTGGTGGCAATCGGATCTCCGTTGGGACTTTCCAGCACAGTTACCAGTGGAATTGTTTCTGCCCTCAACAGACCGGTGACAACTGGAAATGTCGGCGCAGAGTCTTATATCGATGCCATCCAGACCGATGCGGCAATTAATCCCGGAAACTCGGGCGGGGCATTATTGGATTCTCAAGGACGCATTGTCGGCGTAAATTCCGCCATTGCATCTTTGTCATCGGGAAGCACCAGCGGGAGCATCGGGCTTGGTTTTTCAATTCCGATCAACGAAGCCAAGCGCGTTGCCAATGAAATCATCGATACCGGGGCGTCAACTAGACCAGTGTTGGGGGTCTTCTTTGACGGCACGTACTCCGGAGTTGGCGCCAAGATATCTCGTTTGAGCCCGGGTGAAGCCGCCGATGTCGCGGGAATTCCTGTTGGATCGATCATTCGATCCATGGATGGATTCAGAATCTCCGACAACGTTGCCGCCATCGTTCGGATTCGTTCTTATGCTCCTGGGTCTACCGTCTCTGTGACCGTGGATCTTCCAACGGGTGTGTCAAAGACTTTCAAGGTCACCTTAGGTTCCGCTCCATCTCAGTAATAGGAAATTTACATGCAGTACACGTGCACGGTGATTGGTCAGGATAAGGTGAGACATGGCGATTTTTCGATTACATGTTTCACTTCCTGACCGGCCTGGCTCCCTTGGCGCTGTCGCATCGGCGATTGGCTTCGCCGGAGGCGATATTCGCGGGCTTGTAGTCATGAAGAGCGAGGAAGGCCGGGGCTACGACGACATCACCGTCGCTATTCCAGGCAGTGATCCAACCGATTTGCTCAACATTCTCGGTGATATCGGTGGAGTAGAAGTACTTCGCGTAATGCCGGTTGAGTAATCTACTCAACCCAATTCAAGGAACGCTCGAGAGCTTTTTTCCATTCATTGAAACCATTGACTCGCTCAGCTGTCGTAGTTCTCGGGAGCCAACTTTCGGATTTCCTCCAGAGACGCTTAATTTCATCGGTGCTCGTCCAGAAACCCACGGCCAACCCGGCTGCATAAGCCGCACCAAGGGCAGTTGTCTCGCTAATGAGTGGACGGATTATTTCTATTCCCATCACATCGGCCTGCAATTGCATACAGAGATTATTTGAAGTGATACCGCCGTCCACTCTCATCTCATTCAGGACAAGGCCGCTATCTGACGACATCGCATCCAGAATTTCTTTAGTCTGGTAGCAGATGGCTTCCAAAGCCGCCCGCGCCAAGTGTGCTTTTGTTGCCGAGCGGGTCAGACCGACGATGACTCCTCTTGCATCACCGCGCCAATATGGTGCAAAGAGGCCGGAAAATGCTGGTACAAAATAAACCCCGCCATTGTCTTGGACCGAGAGTGCCAGTGACTCGACTTCGCTGGCACTGGTGATGATTCCGAGTTGATCCCGTAGCCATTGGATCGCTGAGCCCGTGACTGCGACCGACCCCTCGAGCGCGAAGACGGCGGGGGATGTTCCGATTTTGTAGAGCACTGTCGTGAGAAGTCCGTGGTTGGATTTCACTATTTCAGTGCCAGTATTGACCAGGGCGAAATTTCCAGTTCCGTACGTTGTTTTTGACTCTCCTTTTTCAAAGCAGGCCTGCCCAACCATCGCTGCTTGCTGATCTCCCAACATGGCAGCGATCGGTATCGCGCAACCGAAGGGACCCAGCGGATCGGTCATTGCATAGATTTCAGAAGACGAGCAGATTGAGGGAAGAACTGATCTGGGGATGCCAAATATGGCGAGGAGTTCTTCGTCCCAGTCGAGGGTCTCAAGATCCATAAGGAGAGTGCGGCTGGCGTTTGTCACATCTGTGGAATGAACACCGCCAGAGAGATTCCATAGAAGCCACGAATCGATAGTCCCTGCTCTGGCAGTGCCATCTTGCACGGCTAGTTGGACGGCCGGAATATTCTCGAGCAGCCAATGGAATTTACTTGCCGAGAAATACGGTGCCACTGTCAACCCCGTACGTCTCTGAAGCAACTCCGAGTCATCGCGCGAAAGAGACGAGAGGAATTCTGCGGTTCTGGTGTCTTGCCAGACGATGGCGTTGGCCAGTGGCTTGCCAGTCTGGACATCCCAAAAGAGGGCTGTTTCACGCTGGTTGGTGATGCCCACGGCCGCGAGATCCTTACCTTGCAGACGGGCATTCTTGAGCCCTTGGATTATTACTTCTTGCGTTCGCCTCCAAATCTCTGCCGCGTCATGCTCTACCCAACCGGGCTGGGTCAGAATTTGTTGGTGCTCCACTTGGTGTTGGCCGACCACGTTGCCGTCATGATCGAAAATCATGAAGCGGGTGCTACTAGTGCCCTGATCCAAACTGCCGATATAAGACATCAACCACCTCGCTTCGCGGATACATTACACTCCCCTTAGAGGTGACAGGAGAGCATGATGTTCGACTCGCGATTGGATCCGCAACAACATCGCGATGCCCTCAAAGCCCTTGCCACTGAAAAATTCGACATCCTTGTCATCGGGGGCGGGATCACAGGAGCAGGCGCCGCCCTAGATGCCGCTTCCAGAGGATTGCGGGTTGCCTTGGTTGAACCGTATGACCTCGCTTCGGGTACCTCCAGTCGCTCAAGCAAACTCATCCACGGGGGATTGCGGTATCTCGAACAGTACGATTTCAGATTGGTGCGTGAGGCACTCCAAGAGCGCGAGGCGTTGGTGACGACATTGGCACCTCACCTGGTTAAGCCGGTTGCCTTCTTGTATCCGCTCCATGAAAAACTGAAGGACCGCACATATGTCGGCGCCGGACTTGCGCTATACGACGTCCTGCGCGGCTTTCAACGAGCTCTGCCCTGGCACAAGCATTTGAGCCAGAAGAATGTGGCACAGGTAGCACCTTCATTGCGTCAAGATATCGTTACAGGTGCCATCAAGTACTTCGATGCTCAAGTCGACGATGCGCGCTACACGATGATGGTTGCTCGAACGGCGACCCGCCATGGTGCGGTAATTGCTACAGGGGTCTCTTGCGAATCCCTTCTCAAAGAAGGCAAACGGGTCATTGGAGCCGTGGTTCGAAACATGGAAACCGGCGAACTCATCAACGTGAGCGCAGGTGCGACAGTGATGTGCGCAGGGGTATGGAGCGATGAGTTACACGAGCGATTTGGATTAAAAGCGGGCTACGAAGTTCGAATGAGCAAGGGTGCACATATTGTCCTCCCCGGTTCGACCATTAACTCAGAAGTTGGCATCATTCTTAAGACGCCTGTTTCCGTTCTCTTTGTTATCCCTTGGGAAGACAAATGGATCGTGGGCACCACGGACACAGAGTACGACGGAGATCGAAATGAGCCTCTGGCTAATCGAGACGACATTGAGTACATACTTGCCCAAGCTAATCGAGTTCTTGAACCGCAGTTGCGCTACGAGGACATCATCGGCGTCTATGCCGGCTTAAGACCTCTTGTATCTAAAAAAGCAGATGCCTCAACCACAAAACTATCGCGCGAACATACCGTCGATCGTCCCGCACCGGGTTTTGTTAGCATCGCAGGAGGAAAATATACGACCTACCGAGTTATGGCGCAGGACGTCATTGACTTAGCGGGCAAAGAATTGCACAAGGCTGTCCGCGAATCCACCACTGATCGCCTGCCCATTGTTGGATCCGATGGGTACAACGCGCTTGTTCAACAAGTGGCTCTGATTTCAGCTGAGACACATCTATCCGAAGCCACTGTGGTTCATCTTCTCAACCGGTATGGCTCGCTCATGAGCGAGCTTCTGCAATTAATCGAGCAAAATCCTTCCCTATCTAGACCCTTGGGAGGCGGCCTTCCTTATCTGCGTGCTGAAATTCATTACGCTGTTAGTCATGAAGGGGCGCGATCGGTAGAAGATGTTGTTGCCCGCCGCACTCGCATTTCCTTTGAAGCCGACGAAAACGGCGCGGCACTACTTGAGGATATCGCCGACATTATTGCCCCACTTTTGGATTGGAATCGAAAGCAGCGGGCCGAGTCTATTGATCAGTACCGCGTAATATTAGGGCGGGAGCGTGCAGAGGCTAGAAGATTGTTGACTCCAGAAACCGCGGTTAGTTCTTAACCTGGTACTTGCATGAATCCACGACTGGGGCTTTGGTCGGCTTTGGCGTGGGCTTCACCGTAGGAGTTGGCGTCGGAGTTGGAGTTGGCGTCGGAGTTGAGCTGGACGTGATCGTCAATTGGACTGGCGCAGAACTCTTGGCGTGGGTACCAGAAATATCGGTAAAGACCACCGCGCCATCCCACGTTCCCGCGGGGAGACCTTTGATCGTCAGAGTCCAACTGCCGCTGGATGATCGAACCGCGGACTGCAGTGGTGTCAGTTTGAGGCCGCCAAGCGGGTCGGCGACAAACTTGACTGTGCCAGTCACTACCGGAGCACCAGATGGTCGATTTACATCAACCTGAAGTACGACTGGCTTTTTCTCGTTGGTAGCAACGGGAGGTGTCACCGTTGTTGTGGAAGCCTCTTGCACAGGCATCAAATCTGCTGCCTCGGGAGTCCACGTTCCTTTCACCAAATCCAGGAATGCAGATGAAGTCCCGCGGAAGACATCCAGATCGACCCGCGTGCCAGGAACACCGTATTTTTGCGCGATGCCACAGGATGTGTACTGCCAGACCATCCACAGTGACGAGCAGTTCGACGTCGTCCACGAGTGCACAAAACAGCCGGCGGTCTTCTGTCCTGGTTGGGAAAGTGGATCGAATGGATTAAGCGAATAGTGCGCAATCCAGAGGGGGTATTGCAGAAGATCTGAACTTCGAGTCATGGCATTTTCAAGAAACTGCGGATACGAATAAATTATGGGTGCGCGACCCGTCTTCGCCTCAACTGTTGAAAGCCAGGTATTTGCCCAGAGAGTCACCGCATTGCGTGCCGCGTATTTGCTGCACGAACCACTGGAGGAAACTCTCACACAGTTGTTCTCAAGATCTAGCGCGTAGGAGAGATCACGATTTGTATATCCGCCTAAACTTGCCAGTCTCCAGATTGCTTTCTGCGCTTGCGCCTGAGCATCTTGAATGATGATTGAGTTATCTGTGGTGTCAGGCAATGTGGCGTAGTAGTAGAAACCAGTGTAAATGCCGGCCGATTGAGCTGCATTGTGATCCATAACGAGATATTTCAAAGCCTGCGCGTCAGATGTATCGCGCGTGTCAGATGCCTTAATCATGACGAAGCGGATTCCCGCTTTGTACATCTTCACAAAGTCAATGGTTGCGTTTCCGGGATGTTGCCATTTGCTGATATCCATTCCATGGATTCTTCCGCCTGGTCCGGATTCGGCGATGAGCGAGGTTGGGTCGGCATTATTCATTTCTGGCGTCTGCTGAATTTTCACAGAGCGAGCAGTCGAGTAGATGTGCTTGGTGCCAACGGATGCAACCGCTCGATATTTCACGGTCGCATTCAGGGCGGTAGCGACTGCTTCGACTTTCCAAGTTCCCGACGAGGTCGTGGAGGCAGACAGGGCGGTGAGATGCCACTTCTTTTTGGTCTCCACCTCGATGACTACTTTTTGAGCTTTTTTCGCTGGTTTTATCTGCCCAAAGAGGGTGACTATCGGCTCAACCGAACTGGGAGTCTGTCGCACAGTTAGGGAGAGGCTGTACGAGGCTCCCAGCGCTGGAGCAAGATTTGTATTTGCCAGTGCGATGATAACGCAGAGGAGTAGGGGAACACCTCGAAATTTCATTCTCAGTCGACTACCTTCACTTCAACTCCGACGACCGATTTGATGGCGTTTTCAAGGGCGACTTTGTGGTGATCTCGGATGTCTTTGTACTCGAGATTCCCCGAGAATTTCTGGCTGTCCGAGAAATCCAAATGCAAAACCGATCCATCGAACTTGGCTAAGCGTGCATCGAAGAAAGCGATCCATGCCATGCGGTCTTGGCGTTCGAGATAATCGAGGACATCACCCCATTGTGAACGTAAAGCTGTGAGATCCATGTTCATGACGATACCCGACCAAACTTAAGATCGGCGAGTCGAAAAGCGTGAGCCTAGTGGCGAGGTGCGCCGATCCATTTGTTGTACTCGATTGTCATCAAAACTCGGAGATTATGGCTGCGATCAGGGGTGATGCCCAGATGACCAGCAATGCGCGCGACGATCTGCTCCACTGACTTCTCGCTTACATACCTGAGCCGACCAATCTCCCCATTGCTCATACCCGCGGCTACCAGTCGAAGCGTCTCGGCCTGCACGTCGGTGAGTTGGTTGACTGTCGTGATGAAGGACTTCTCATGGCGGGAGGCAAACCTGTTTACCCACTGCCTCTCTTCATTGCATTGGAGGGCATGTATCGAATCTGGGATTGCGTCACATAAAGCCTTCAGATCAGAGAGTGTCCGCTTGAGAACAATTTGAGCGCCCTGGGGGATGTCATCTTCGCGGAGCCCAATCAACCGCAGATCAGGACAGGCCGATGTGATAACCAGACCAAGAGCCGCAACGGTCCGTCGCATGCTTTGGGCGATAGATATGCCGCGATGGTTATCAAATTGCGCATCTATGACAACAACTTCAGGCATGAGCGTTTTAAATAGATTTTCTGCTGCGACGGCTGTGTTCGCCTCGCCAACGATGTTGACCCCTCGGAGGCGCATTGCCTCTGCCAGGGTAATGAGTTCGAATGCGTCGTCATTAACGAGTAGCACTCTTGGAGGCATGGTCAAAAGTAACCCGTTACTCGAGTTTATTGTGGTGCAGCTTTCACTATCCCTTATGCAATAGGTCACTCATCACGTTGGGGATTGCATGAGCTACACCCATCGCAGTGACCGGACCACCGTTGGAAGCCAACTCGGCGGCCCTGGCATGAATAAGCGAACCCGTGGCTGCAATGGCAGAAAGAATCTCGGGCTGCTCGGCGATCTGCCTCGCATGGGTTGCCGCTAGAGCTCCAAGAATTCCAGCGAGCACGTCACCCGTGCCGGCTGTAGCGAGCCAAGGGGAGGCTGGGGGCAACTCAATTTCGCGTTCCCTTGAGACTACGTAACTCACGTTTCCTTTTAGCAGCACTGTGACCTGGAAGGTGTCAGCGGCAAAGCGCGCCCATCTCTTGGGCTCTTCCTTCACTTCATTTTCAGAAACGGCCGCCCCTGTCGAACTTAAGAGCGCAGCAAGTTCTCGGTAATGAGGAGTGATGAGAAGCGGTCCATGATTGGCACCCAATAAAGAGAGCCCCCCAGCATCCAGAATGGTGGGAATCGCCTCTTCCAACTTTGATTTGATAGATTGTTTTCGACGCCAACCTATGTGGGCCCCGTCGATCCCCGAGCCAATAGTCCAGGCCTGGACTTTGCCGTCAACGGTCACAACCTCGGGTCTATGAGTCAGAAGCAGTTCGGCGGCTCGAGTCGGTCCTAGGTAGCGGATCATTCCCACGCCCGTGCGCATGGCCGCTTCGCAGACCATTACCGCTGCTCCTGGGTATCGGGTCGAACCGGCAATTACTCCCAAGACGCCGCGCGAATACTTGTCATCGTGTTCTGATGGCACCGAGATAAATGCGCGCGCATGATTCTCGGTCCAAGACTGCCACTGTTCCATGAATGCACCTGTCGCCATCGCTCAAAGTCATTATATTTGCAAACCGTGAGCGTTGACTATCTCTGCAAAAGTCCAAACGTGTAACGATCCTATAAATAAGCCTATTTCGGGCATTTATCCCTTAGTGATGTCGATGTCCTGTGCTTTGATTTAGGTCAATTGTTGGGGGCATTCATGATGATCACATCAACGAAGGCAAAGAAGATGCGAAGGATTCTTGCGGCCGGTATTGGCAGCGCACTTTTCTTGGCATTGTTGCCGCAGGTGGCATTGGCTGCCCCCTCCACAGTTCATCTCACCATCCACTACCAACGCCCGGGGGATGATTACACAGGATGGAATCTCTGGCTCTGGAAAAACGTTGCTGGCACCGCAGGGGACGTGACCGTTTCAACAAGTGGCGTGGAATTCAACGGCACGGATTCCTTTGGGAAAGTGCTCAAAGTAGATATTACGGATATGGCGAATTTCGACAATGTCGGCTTCATTGTGCGACTTAACAATTGGTCCTCCAAAGACATCTCCGATGACCGCTTTATCAACAATTTCGACGTCAACGGGAATGCGGAGATTTGGCTAATCCAAGGCGACACGCAGATTTATACGTCGGCACCTACGTCGACGACAACAATCCGATCTGCCAGCGTTGATGGCTTCCGCCAGATCACCGTGGACCTGAGTGCCAAACTCGCCTTGACTGGCTCTGGCAATGAAGGATTTACCATCTCTGACGGAATCAACGTCGCCTCGGTAACTCCACTGAACGGAAGCACGACGAGTGCCAGCAAGCTTTCTCTCGCGCTAGATGCGGATCTAGTTCTGGGGAAGGTGTACACGCTCACCCATCCGAATTTTGGCAAGGCATCGACCACTGCGGGGCAAATAATGAATTCGGCTGAATTCAGCTCTCGGTTTACGTACACGGGGGATGATTTAGGAAATACTTACACACCCTCGCAGACTCAGTTTCGAGTCTGGGCTCCGACTGCCACGGGCGTTGATTTGGTTGTCTACCCGAATGCATCCTCCGGTGCCTCACAAGGAGTCGTGACGCATATGAGTGCGGATGTAAAAGGCACATGGATCACCACTGTCAAAGGCGACCTCAACGGAACGATCTACAACTATCGGGTGACTGTTGGGGGCGTCGAACGAGAAGCTGTTGATCCATATGTCCGCGCTTCCACCATCAACGGTATTCACGGTGTCGTAGTCGACCTAGCAAAAACCAATCCCAAGTCATGGACGTCCACGAAACCTGCCTTTAGCGGCAAGGCGACAGACGCTTTGATTTACGAATTGCATGTAAGAGATCTGTCAATGGATGCCTCCAGCAATATTCCTGCAGCGCACAAGGGAAAGTATCTCGCCTTGACGGATGTAAAAACGACCTCTGGCAAAGGGGCACCCACGGGTGTGAATGCCATTAAGGATCTTGGAGTCACCCATGTTGAACTCCTACCGGTCTTTGACTTTGCCTCCGTGGATGAGGCTCTCCCAACATTTAATTGGGGGTACGATCCGCAAAATTACAATGTGCCCGAAGGTTCGTATTCAACCAATCCCAGCAATCCGCAAACGCGCATCACCGAACTAAAAAGCGCCGTTCAGGCACTCCACGATGACAAGCTGCGCGTAATGATGGATGTGGTCTACAACCATGTGTACAACGCCTCGGATTTCAGCGAAGAAAGAATCGTTCCTGGCTACTTCTTCCGGACAAACTCCGATGGAACCTTGGCAAACGGCAGCGGGGTAGGCAACGACGTGGCATCTGAGCGCCCGATGGTCCGCAAGTTCATCGTCGATTCGGTCAAATATTGGGCGTCCCAGTACCACTTTGATGGCTTCCGTTTTGATCTTATGGGCCTTCTGGACGTCACGACCATGCAGGAGATTCGAAAGGCCCTCGACGCAATCGACCCGGGCATTCTCATTATCGGAGAAGGCTGGGATATGGGGACGCTTCCTGCCTCTGATAGGGCCAATCAGAAGAACATCGGTAGCCTGCCAAGAATTGCCGCATTCAATGATGAGTTACGCGATGGAATAAAAGGATCCGTCTTCGATTCGGCAGACTTGGGATATGCCACCGGAAAGATGAGCCAGATCGGACACGTTAAGGCAGGCATCGTGGGAAATATTGCGTACAGCAACGCGATTGAAGGCAATTGGACAACTATTGATCCGACGCAATCAGTCAACTATGTGGAATCCCATGACAATCTCACTCTCTTCGACAAACTAACGGCCAGCGTTAAGAGTCCGGCGAAAATCGAAACGCTCGATAGATTTGCTGCATCCATCGCGCTCCTGGCGCAAGGTGTGCCGTTCATGCAAGCTGGACAGGAATTCTTACGCTCAAAGAATGGCGATTCCAATAGTTACAAGTCGAGCGATGTGATCAATTCCTTGAAGTGGGATCTTCGTGTTAAGAATCAGAAGACGGTTAACTATTACAAAGGGCTCATTGCACTTCGTCACTCTCACCCGGTATTTAGGATGCCATCTGCTGCCCAAGTGAAGAAGAACTTGGTCTTCCTCAAAGAGCCAAATAATGTAATTGGATATGTCCTTAATGGCAATGGCCCGAAAGACAGCTGGAAATCGGTTTTAGTTTTTCACAATCCGAATGTCGCCGCCGTCAAGGTCGTTCTGCCAAAGAAGGCGGATTGGAAGGTCGTTGTCCAGGGTGCCAGCGCGGGAAACACGGTTTTGGCGACACTCAAAGGTGCTCAGAGCGCGACCGTTCTAGGACAATCGACGCTCGTACTTGAAAAATAGAATCTAGTGTTGCCTGTTAAGAAGTTGGCCTCACTCTATTGACATCGCAATAAAGCCGTTCTATAAATGTCTTGTCTTATTGATTTGGGTTTCGGTTCAAGTTAATGAGAAGCGGATCGGGAAACAATCCTGGTACTTCCTCGTAGGAAGTTATCAACACGGCGACGACGTGGGGGTTGGGAAAACGACAGGTTCGAGTCGGTCTATATTGGGTGAGTCTTCTTCAGGAAACTGATAGACACTGATCCGTCGGCTTTCGTCGGTCGATAGCGATAACAGAATATATTCACCCGAAGTAGCGTGACGACATAGTGGGGCCCCTCGAACATCTATTTCGAGGGGCCCCACACATGTATTAAGCCATAGGGCACCCTGCAACCACGGTTGGGACACGCAAGGGGCTGTACCTATTGGCGATTAAGCGATGTATTCGAGCCTAGTCATCATGCCGGCCTCTGCGTGATAGGCGTTGTGACAGTGGATCATCCACTTGCCTGGATTGGTGGCTTGGAAGTCGACATTGACGCCTCCCATTGGTGGCAAGAGGACCGTGTCTTTCCTGGCACCTGCTCCGCCAGCGCTTCCAATCTGAAATGTATGACCATGTACATGGATAGGGTGATACATCATCGTCATGTTTCTGATACGTAATCTGCCCAACTCACCTTCTTTGATATCGAAAGGCTTCGTGTGTGGATACATACCTCCATTGATCCTCCACTCATAAGGACGCATGCTGCCATTGAGTACTAAATCGTGGACACGATCCGGCTTTCTCATCGGAAGTCGTACGTCGTTTGGAGATTGAAGTCGATCAACGGTAAGCGGGGTATCCATCAATTCTCGTGGTCGGTAGGTTGAATTTGGAACCCTTCCTGCTCCAGTTCGAATGAGGGCGCGCGCAATATCTGCTTTACCCATGGGATCAGCGACCAGAGGGAAAACGCCATCCTTAAGAGTTACGATGGCGTCGTAGCGTTCACCCATTCCAATTCTAAGAAGTGAGGTGTCATACGGCTTCACGGGGAATCCGTCGCTATGTGTCACCGTCATAATGTGCTCGCTTAATGCGACATTAAAGATCGTATCTGCCGCTGCATTGATGATGCGGATTCGAATCCTGTCTCCGGGTCGTGCGGTCAGTAAATCGGGGTCGTTGATCGGACGGCCATTTATTAAGTACAGGGGATAGGTGACATCACCGCTATCCATTCCGTTTGCGGATCCCATGTCCATTCCTGGCATACTTGACGAATTGCCATTTCCTTGTCTCAGATCAGCCAGAATTTCATCGGGATTCTTTCCGACTCCATCCGTCCAGTCGTCCAAGACTAGAATCCATTCTTGGTCGTATTTGGCCACTTCATGCGGGTCGTCCACGATGAGAGGGGAGTAGAGACCACGATCAAGTTGCGTACCGCTATGTGGGTGGAACCAATAAGTTCCGGCGTCCGGGACAACAAAATTGAAATTGAATTTGGATCCTGGAAGGACTTCTGGCGATGTTACTCCTGGGACTCCATCCATATCGTTTCGAATCGCTAGTCCATGCCAGTGCACGCTCGTCGGGACGATGAGCTCATTGGCGAAGGAGACTTTAACTCGATCGCTCTTGTTGACACGGATTGTCTTGCCTGGCAATGAATCGCCGTAAACCCACGTTCGTGCAACCCTGCCGCCAAGATCTATATCCCTCAGCTGGGCGATCAATTCAAAGGATTTGATTTTGCCGCTCCAAGCGAGTGCAGATTCACGCGCTTGGATATCGGCAAACCCCAGGAAATGTGGGTTTGAATTGAGTTTCAGAGTGGCCAACCCTCCTGCGGTACCTACTCCTAGGATTGCTGCTAGTAATCCACGTCGACTAACTTGGGGCATGCCATCTCCTTCTCGAACGTGATGCTGTCATTGGGGATTGATAGTCTCAAGGCAATACGGCGAAAGACCTATATTCACCTAAAGATTCGATAAAGATGACTTCTTTATGAAAACTTTAAGGTTCCAACAGGCAGTTCTCAATGTTTCTTCCTTAACATATGACTAGTAGTTCAAATGAGGAGGAAGCCATGATGAATTGGTATAGGGACGGATACGGTTGGACTGACGGCGGAGGGATGATTTTGATGGCCGTCATTTGGATTCTCATTATCGGCCTGGGCATTTGGCTGGTCACCTGGTTGACCCGCAGGGATAAGTCCACCCCTAGCCACGAAACGCCGCGCCAAATACTTGATCGTCGACTCGCTGCCGGAGAGATCGATGCCGCCGAGTACGCGCAAGCGCGACGGTTGATTGAGGGGCACTCCCCAGAAGTGAGCCAGACCAAGTAATCTGAAGTCCCCTTACATTACGGAAGTGGAACTAAGTGAGTCGTAGATTACGAGTTCTGGTTGTAGAAGATGAAGTCGAACTCGCGAATGTCGTCGCCAGTTATTTCGAACATGAGGGATACATCGTTGAAACCGCCGCAGATGGTCCGGCGGCTGTCGAGAAAGCTAGAAATGGAAAACCAGATTTCATTGTTTTAGATCTCATGTTGCCTGGGTTTGATGGCATTGAAGTTTGCAGACAGGTACGAACCTTTTCAGATGCTTACATTCTGATGTTGACGGCCAGAGACGAGGAAGTCGACAAGATTGTTGGCTTCGCAGTTGGTGCTGATGATTATTTGGTCAAGCCATTTTCGCCTCGCGAACTGATCGCACGCTCAAAGGCAATCTTGCGCCGCCCTCGAATCCAAGGCGGCGGCGAAGCAGGAGAGCCGGAGGCGACGGCGCTTCATTTTGGGAATCTGACAATTGACCCTGCCTCCCGGGTGGCGAGCGTGGGAAAGAACGTTATTGAGCTGACACGTACGGAATTTGACCTGCTAGAAATAATGGTTGAAACCCCGAAGAATATTTTTTCGCGCCGGCAACTCCTAGAACTTGTTTGGGGAGGGGACTGGTACGGTGAGATTCACGTTGTCGACGTCCATGTTGGCCATTTACGAAAGAAGTTGGCTGACGGGGGAATGCCAGAGGGCACCATTCGAACAGTCCGCGGAGTTGGATATGGGATGGAAATGAAGTGAAGTCCCGCCGTAAGCCACGATTGATCACTCAACTGCTGGTTGGTCAAACGGTCTTGATTGCCATTGCCGGAGCTACTTTGATTGGGACGGCGCTGTTCGTCGCCCCATCGATTTTTGAGAAACATATGCGGGAAGCTGGCATCGATACGAGTGCTGCCAAGAAGCACATCACTGAGGCCTTTGCCGGTTCATTTAGCCTCTCGCTAGTGATCGCGATGCTCACGTCCTTCATGGTCGCAGGGCTCATGGCGTGGTACTTGATGCGTCGCATAGCAGAGCCCATTGAAAATCTGGCGGTATTTGCCGAGGCTCTCGCGTCAGGGGATAGCACAGCCAGTATTGCGCTGGAAAGTTCCACTCCGGAAATCGACCGTCTCTCTGTGGCGTTAACCGTTATGTCCTCAGAGCTTTCCAAGATTCAAAATGATCAAGCGCGCATGTTGCGTGATTTAGCCCATGAGCTCCGTACGCCCATCGCAACAATCGGAGCTCTCATAGATGGAATTGAAGATGGGGTGGTCAATGGCGATGCTCACTCCTGGAATACGGTGCGGGACCAGTTACAGCGACTTAATAGGCTTTCAAGGGACGTGCGCGATGTCTCGCATTCATACGACCAGACCCTGAGCAATCTCAAAGTCCCTGTGGAGCCTAGTGAAATAGGGCGTTCAGCCATTGCCGCCTGGGCGACGCGATTCGAGAAAAAGGGGATTGGCTTAGAATTTACAACCGTTGGAGAAGCCCCACTCATTAGCGCAGATCCCTTGCGGATCGGTCAGGTGCTTTCCAACCTTTTGGAAAATGCACTTCGACACACGCCCAAGAGCGGTGCAGTTAAGTTGATCATAGAATCCACCGGTGGCGGTGTTTCGTTTTCCGTAGGAGATAACGGAGAGGGCATCTCATCCACTCAGCTCCCGCATATTTTCGATCGGTTGTATCGAGGAGATACTGCCCGACATTCAGGGGATTCAGGTTCGGGATTAGGGTTGACTATTGCGCGGAGTATCGCTGAGAGTCATTCAGGAACGCTCACGGCCGCAAGCAAGGGGCGAGGCCGGGGTTCCACATTTACTCTGACGATTCCTTCATTGCGCCAATAATCACGTCAGAGAGAAAGATGCCAATATCGCAATCTATTTGCGTTCAGAACTACAGATAAGGAACTCAGGGCCATCGCCCCTGCAGCGATCATCGGGCTGAGGCGTAGGCCGAGCACTGGATACAGAACTCCCGCAGCAATCGGAAGGCCGAGCCCGTTGTAAATCAGAGCGAAAAACAAGTTCTGGCGAATATTGGTCATTGTCGAACGGCTCAATTCGATCGCGGTGACGACGCCTTTCAATGAACCTGACATCAAGGTGATGTCGGCAGCCTCAATAGCAACATCGGTACCAGTGGCGATCGCGAATCCAACATCTGCTTGTGCCAATGCCGGTGCATCGTTTATTCCATCACCCACCATCGCAACGAGATGGCCTTCTTTCTGTAATTCGATAACGGCGCTTGCTTTATTTTCTGGAAGCACTTGCGATCGGATATTGGACTCTGAAATGCCAACTTGTGCTCCTATTGCATTAGCGGTTCTTGGATTGTCTCCGGTGATCATCAACGTGCGAAGTCCCAGACTTTGAAGGGCGGCGATTGAAGCAGAGCTTGTTGGCCTGACCGTATCGGCCACAGCCACAACGCCGGCTGCCTTGCCGTTGAGGGCTACTAACATGGCTGTCTTTCCCTCGCCAGAAAGACGGTTCTCTATATTGACGAGTTCACTGGAGTCAATGTCATACTCATCGAGAAGTTTCCTATTTCCGACAAGGACGATGTTGCCGTCAACGAGTGCACGAACCCCTCGTCCCGTCAGCGATGAGAACTCCTCGATTTTTGAGAGCACCAACCCTTTTGTGCTGGCACCATTAAGGATGGCGGAGGCAAGCGGATGTTCGCTCTCGCGTTCGGCACTGGCCACGAGCCTTAGCACTTGATCTTCTTCAAAGCTTGTTAAGGCGAAAACATCAGTTAACAGCGGCTTTCCCGCCGTGATGGTTCCGGTCTTATCAAGAATCACTGAGTCGATTTTATGTGCGGTTTCAAGTGCTTCGGCCGATCGAATGAGCACGCCCGCTTGCGCGCCCTTTCCGGTGCTTACCATGATCGATAGAGGCGTCGCCAGACCCAGTGCGCATGGACACGCAATGATGAGAACGCTTACTGCGGCGACGAGTGAGTAGGTAAATGCCGGAGCTGGACCGAGAATGTACCAGCTAGCAAAGGTGAGAATTGAAATTGCGATTACGGCTGGGACGAATATCGAACTTATCGAATCCGCAAGCCGCTGGATTGGCGCTTTGGTGGCTTGGGCTTGCTGCACCATCTTTATAATTTGGGCTAGAACTGTATTGACGCCAACTCTGGTCGTGCGAATGTGTAGCGCACCTGTGCCGTTGAGCGTTGCGCCTATGACAATATCGCCTTGGCCTTTCTCGACGGGAATGGACTCCCCGGTAACCATGGACTCATCGACTGCAGAGCGGCCCGATTCGACTAACCCATCTACCGGAATCTTCTCACCCGGTCGAACAATTACTTCATCACCGACAACAACTTGCTCCACAGGAATTTCAATCTCAGCATTGTTACGAAGGACTCGAGCCGTCGGTGGTTGGAGATCCAGTAACGCCCGGATGGCCTCGCCTGTGCCGGCTTTCGCTCGGACTTCGAGGAGGCGGCCAAATAGTATGAGCGTGATAATCACTCCTACTGCTTCGAAGTACACCGCGCGGACATTCGTCGGCAATATGCGCGGAGCAAAGGTGGCAAGGACACTGTATCCATAAGCCGCGGTTGTTCCGAGAGTGATCAGAGTGTTCATCTCCGCACTTCTGTGCCGAAGAGTCAGCCATCCGATGGAGTGAATGGGTGCCCCGACGTAGAACATGACAGGAGTGATTAAGGCGAATTGCAGCCAATGATTCATGAGAAAAGAGGGGATACTTATGCCCAAAGCGTCACCCATCACTGCGATGAGTACTGGCAGCGTAAGTACGGCTCCGATGACAACTCGCCTTGTGAGGTCCCGAATCTCTGCCACCCTGCCAATGGCGGCATCATTTTCATCCTGAACGAAAAGGCCGAGACCGGGAGGTTCTGCCTCCACGGGACTATCCAGGCCCGCCTGGACATCCTTGTTATCGGTGTCAGAGACTCCAGCAGGACTGATGATTATTTTTCCGTGGACCATATTCATGCCACAGGCGAACTCGTAAGTACCAGGTGTATTAGGGGTGAAAGTCACGATGGTGCGGCGATTCGCGGGAAGGTCGGCGGCGATGCGAAAAGCGGGAATAATCACCTTTTCAGTGCATGACCCGCTCTCTTGTCGATCGAATGTAATCTGCACCGGAATCCCAACGGTTGCTTGAATTGTGTCAGGGGAATACCCGCCTTTCACAATGATTTCGACACTTTGATTGTTGCCTTGAGTTGTTGCCTGAGTTGCCTTTCTTGGGGCAAAGAAGAACCATGCAAGAACGATTAGGAGAAAAACTGCCCCGATCAGTACCGCAATATCCGAACCGTTCATAAGATCTACTTCTCCTTGTCGTGGTCCATATCATGCATCATGTTTCCGTGATTCATCCCTCGCATCATGAAAAGCATCATGATTGGACACGCAAGGACTAGCAAGAGTACGGGTGAAGCGCCGCTCAATAGCAGAACGGCAGCAAGTGCGGTCAATCCAAAGACCATTACTTTCATAGTATTGCCTTCTCTCGTTCGAGTTTACTTCTGAGTTTCTTTTCCGACAGCCTTCCATAACTGAAGAGTTTTCCGTCAAGGAGAATTCCGGGAGCAAATAAGATGGCATGTTGAATCGCGAGTGTTTCGCCTTCCTGGGTCTGAATTCCTATCTCCGTTACACGGAGTGGATACTCATTAGCTAACCGACTGAGGATTTCCTTCGCTTGGTCGCAGTAGGAGCACGAAGGCTGTGTGAGGAGGGTGAGATTAGGCACGGTCAAGCACGTCCCGTCTTCATGTCCTTGAGTACTTGATCGATTGGGACGTACATTGTGTATTTAGGTGGCCCGCCATAATCGGCGCGCCAGTCGATCTTGCCATCTGGACCTACGAGGACGAACGAATGACCATCGCGAGAGTCACCCATCATCCCGTACTGATTAGCATTGTAAATCTTGGAAACCTCTAGATTTGTGTCGCCCAAAGCAATCGCGGAAAGTCTGTCATCTGCCATTTTCTGCGCAATTAGTCGAGTGGGCCCGCTTGTTATGGTGAGTAGTTGATCGATACCGGCCGCCTTTAATTTGGCCTGGTCGTTTTCAAGATCTCGGATCTGATCCCAACATGGCTGGCAACCAATTCCTTCGTGGAAAAAGAGCAGAACGCTCTTTCCTCGGTAATCACTAAGTTTGACGGTTCCACCGATGGTGGAAGGCAGCGTGAAATCTGGCGCCGTTGCCCCTGATGCAGGATTGGCGATGGCATAAGGGAAGGCGCTCTTACCGCTGGAACTGGCTGGACGACTTGCAATGGCCACGATGGAGAGCGCGACGAGGGCTCCGACAACCACAAAACCTAGAGTGACATTTTTCTTGCGAGGAACCGGGGCTTTGATGGATTTTGGTTGGGGAGTCGTTTGCCATTTCTTTCGTGATGTCATGGTTGGGATCCATCCTTTTCTTCTTCTGCAACGCAGCCGGGACACGACTCTGATTTGTCATCGGAGCGATCTGCAAGGTCTTTTTTCGCCTTGCGTGCCTTATAAAATAGGAATGCCAAGGCTCCGAATACAGCAACGGTAAAAATCCATCCAGGTGCAAATGCGAGGAAGCGTTGGACTACGGCGGCGGAATGGCCGAGCGCGGCAGTAACTTCTACCTGCCAACCATTAGCCGCCATGCCAGGTCCGCGGATTGCCAAAACGATGGTAATGATTCCCATCCCAATCATGAGAAAGCCCGAGACCATCGTGATCCACGGTATGGCCCTCCTAGATCCGGGCCACAGTGCGACCATGCGAGTTGATAGTAGGCGAGATTGGCCCCAGTTCTTTCGATCCCAAGCCATTGCGAGAAGACAGAGAGGAGCTACCATTCCAAAGACGTAGGCAACACCAACGGCGAGTGCAGACGGTAGAGAGGAGGCGGCGCCAGAAAGGGCCGCCACTCCCGCAAGCACTGGAGCACAACATGCGCTGCTTGCGCCCGAAAAGACTCCTAGTCCGTAAACAGAGCCGATGCCTGATGATCCGCCCTTATGTGATGGCATGGGCAACATCATCTTCCAGCCCGACAAGGTCGCAACACCGAATCCGAACATAATGAGACCGACCACAGTGAAGATCCAGGTGTGGTACTCAATGAGGGCCCGACTTACGAATGCGGCGCCTAAGGCTATTGGCAAGATAATGGTGCCCACCCCAGCAGCGAATACCAGGGTCATGCCCAAGATCTGACTGCGGCGCCTAAAAGTCGAGGCGAAGTAAGCGGGAAGCATTACCGAAACACAACAGGGGGCCATGAGGGCGACTATGCCGCCTAGAAATGAAGCCAGAATCGTTGTTGAGAAGAGGATCTGGCCCATGGTTTAAGTCTGCAATGAGAACACCGTGTTACGGCTAATCATTCTGTAAAGATTTGAGAAAGAAATTCGCCCTGCTTGGCTACATGCGGTGAGCCATCGGGAAAAGGAACATTGCCACGTTGAGGGCGCCTAGGGCCGCGATAAGTACCGAATAAGGCAGCAATGTGGTCGAACGAACTTTGGGGTCCTTGTATTGGCGGTAGGTAATTCGGCGAACCGTGTAGAAAGAACCCCATAACCCTAGGGCTAGGACGGCGAATTGGAGCACACGAATGGTTCCGTTTCCGACAAGGGCAGATGAGCCAGAGGCATGGCTCCCAAAGAGTGAAGTTACGGTATAGAAGACTGATTTACCTTCGGCGAGAAGGTGGAACAAGTTGTGGGCAACATGTCCAGCAACATCCAGCGGTATGAGCGCATACCCAAAGCGTGCGAAATTCTGACGTGTGCTTTCGAGATTTGCTCTGCCAGCAATTTTGCCCGCGATTGCCAATAGTCCAACCGGAATAGATACCCCTATCGCAAAGACAATGGTGAATATGAATGCATAGTTGGTGATACCTGTGAGCCGCTCAACTGCAGCAAGGATTTGGCTCCAGATTTTCAGCATTGTCACATTCTGAATCAGTACGATTCCCATGATTGCCATTGCCAGAAAAGACTCTTCGATCTTTGGGGAGTGCAGATACCAGAGTTCTTGTGTGGGTTTGCGCAGGGTCAAGGTAATAGCGTCATTGGGGCAGCTCTTGATGCAGTTGGCGCATAGATTGCAGTTTGCGTTTGAATCCATCGTGCGCGGAAAGGAAAAGAGCGGACATCCTGCTACTTTTTCGGTTCCGTTAAAACAGGCAGCCTTTGACTTACAAGTCGCACAAATGTCTGTGTCAGCGCGAAGGGCGACCATGCCCGTTCTTGCATAATTGCCGGAAAGACCACCGAGGAAGCAGAGATAACGACAGAACGTTCGGCGTTGGAAGAAAGCCCCAGACACTATGACCGCGAAAGTTAAAAGAAGGAGCAAAATTCCCGATCCCCATGGAGATTCAACAATTCCCCACACGTGATCGGCCCACGTAATGGCGATAAAGGTGGCATCGATGATCCAAATTCCGTAGCTCTTTAGAAATGCAGGGACCGGCCGATTTACGCCGACGAGCTTTTGTACGAAGTCCGAGAGCGTCGCGAAGGGGCATATGGCGCACCAGAACCGTCCCAAGAAAACGAATATGATCGGAATTAGTGGCCACCACAGCACCCACATGAGCGCCGTACCGGCGTTGTCGTGAGCGCTGGTAGGACCAACCAATAGTTCATAGGCGATCAATCCAAAAACTGCAGCGACGGGAATCTGAATAACGCCCGGATACCAGCGACTGCGCATTACTGAGCGCACAACTGGAATCTTTAGGAGATCGCGTCCCTTGGGCTCCAAGTCTGCCGATGGTGAATTTTGAATTTCCAGGCCTTGGCTCACTTGCCAGCACCGCGTCCAGCCAAATGTGCTTTCTTGCTCGCGAAGCTCTTTCTGTCTTTTCTTCTAAGCACAATTGCACCGACAAGTACAGAAGATGTGCCAAAGCCGAAAGTGCCAAGTGTGAGAGCAAGCGGTCGGTCGGGGGAGGCGAGTTTAACGTGGTTCATGCCAGGCATATTCGGATCCATTGCTGCGACTTTCTTAACTGCGGTCGCTGCGACGGAAGTCTGCCAACTCTTACCGCGATTCATGCTCGAGTAGATCTGTGCCTTTTTTCCCACTAGCACGCCAACGTAAATTTTCTTCCCATCGGGAGTGAAATCGATCGCTGCGGCGCCCTGGGGGAGGCGAATCTCTTTCCACGTCTTACCTGCATCCGTGCTGATCCCACTGCTCATCATCCCGATAGCCACAATTTCCTTTATATTTTTGGAATTCCACGCCACGGCCATCGGACCCCCAGGTCCACCGAGGGACGTCCAGGTGAGGCCACCGTCGGAACTCATCGCCAATCCTGCGGACATATCCGGAGCAATTATTCGTTGTGAATTCTTGGGATCAACCAGCATGGAGCCCATGAAGTTCTGTCCAATTTTAGAATTCCGCATTTTCCATGTCGTGCCGCCATCAGTCGACATTAGGAAACCCACTTGAGGCGAACCGAGATAGACGACCTTGCCTGATGCTCCAATGGCATGAACATCGGAGGTAGAGCGAAAGAACGTCACCCTCTTAAAAGTTTTGCCATTGTTGGTCGATCTAAACAGTCCGCTATGACCGCCTGCAAGAATCGCTTTTGACGAGGTCGTCCAACTCATCACATCGGCACCTTTGAGAGAAGGCATTGATGTCCAACTGCTCCCGCCGTTAACGGATACTCCTGCGCCATCGTGGCCCGTAACAAATAGGCGGGTGCCCATAACTGACATCGTGTGGAGATGGTCACCGACGTAGACCTGATTCATCATAGAACTAGTGGGGTTACCCGCTGCTTGCACTCCTGTGAGCGGTCCAATCATGAGCAGACCCGTCACTCCAAATCCGACACCAAGCCTGGTTAAACGCCTCATCAGAATTCTCCTCTCGGTCGTTGTAAGCCGACCAATACTCAGATTCTCGTCGTCATCAAGCGATGAAACACTAACGTTTACGTAAAGATTTGGGAAAGTTTCCATTCTGGACCAAGGAAATATCACTCTAAATTGCTTGAAAGTGATCGAGGATACACAGGGAAAAGCTAGGACTTGCATATTCGGATCAGCAACTGGGTGAGAGGTATTACGGAGTGAGAATCTTGCATCTGTCTTGGTTCTAGTTGGCTATGGCGCATTGGATGAGTATGCCCAAGGGGCCACGCGGATGGGGCTTTTGCGATCAGGGGTTATCGCAATGACATCAGATGAACTTATTGAACACGCGAAGGACGAGAAGATCGCCGTCTATTGGCTTGGACCACTGCCAGGATATAAATACACGATCATCTGCAAAGACCGTAGAGAAATTATCGTTAGTTATATTCCCGAGGGTGTGAGTCTTAATCATCCGGATAGGTACAACCTCACGGTTGAAACCTATGACAAGTCTCTTGCAAGCGAGGAAGAGGGGCTTTCTAGTCTGGCTACTGACAGGGATGATTTTGTGGCATCTGATGGAACCGTTGGGCGCATTTATTCACCTAGGCCGCAGAAGGCGACCTTTGCAATTCCGGGCACTCATAAGGTTGTCGAAATCCAATACCCCGATAGCCAGAGAATTTATGATGTCTATCGTGACGCCGAGAGCCTGAGATTGATTTCAGAAACTAAGTCGTAATGGCAGGTTGTTTCTTCCGGAGGCATCGTTTTCTACGCCTAGGAACTGGTGTATCTGAATGGAGTTGGATTCAAAGCCGATTTGGCTAAGGGTCATGTAGAGATTCCAAATACGCGCTCGATTGACTCCGACCTCGGCAACTGCCTCGTCCCAATTTGCCTGCAAATTGGCGCACCATTTCGCCAAGGTCTTGGCGTAATGCTCGCGCAGGTTCTCGCTATGGCGGAGTTCAAAGCCCGAATTATGCATTGCCTGCACTACTCGACTGGGGGATGTGAGTTCGCCGTCAGGGAATATATAACGGTCGATAAAGGCCCCCGTGCGTGCCCGTTGCAGTGATGTCGGACGAGTGATGCAGTGATTGAGAATTCTTCCCTGATCCTTTATGCGTCTGTGCAATTGGTTGAAGTATAGGTCGAGTTTCGAATCACCAACGTGCTCACTCATTCCAACGGAGGAGATTGCGTCGTAATCGGTTTCAGAGACCTCCCGATAATCCTGAAGACGAATATCGATACTATTTTCCAATTTCGCCTCTGCAACTCTTTGCCGTGCCAGTTCCACTTGATTTCTGCTGAGAGTGACTCCGACAGCTTTGACCCCGTATTCTTTCGCTGCGTGTAGCACGAGGGTGCCCCAACCACAGCCAACATCGAGAAGTTTCATGCCCGGCTTGAGATCAAGTTTTCTGCAGATGAGATCAACCTTCTCTGTCTGGGCCGCTTCCAAAGAAGCATCCTCGTTTTCGAATACGGCGCAGGAGTAGACCATGGTGGGACCTAGAATTGTCGAATAAAAGTTATTAGAGACGTCGTAGTGGTGTTGAATGGCAGATTTATCCCGTGTCAGTGAGTGCAGAAGACCGCGGCGATACCGAGGAGGAGCTTCCTCACGTGGTAAATCCGGTCTTACGACGACAGTAGGACCGACCGCAGTGGCCAATTTTGCTAGGCCATCAACCGGCATCGGATGCTTTATGAAATCTTTCAAGGCCAGCAAGGTCTGATGGATATCACCTCGGATGTCCAAGTGATTCGTAATGTATGCGCGCGCAAGTCCGAGATCTCCGGGATGGCTAAGGATGTAGCGAAGGGCAAGTGGGGACTTTATTTCAAGAGTATTCGGAGATTCGAGATTGCCGGCGGCACTTCCGTCAAAGGCCGCAAACCTGATGGGCACGGCCTCATTGAAAAGAGTGGACACTCTCTGCGCGATCAATTTCGTATCTGACATCACGGTTCTCCAGTCCGCTGGTATTCTCGATTATTCACAACGCCCTCTGAGAATAATCGATTCGGAGCAGTAGGTCACGGTTTTTCGAGCCGCAAAATGGTCTTACCCGTTAGCCCCCTGGACATATTCCAAAGGTGCAAGTGGGATCTGCAGAGATACCTTGGTGCCAAAACCGGGCTGACTTTCGATTTTGAGTTTGCCCCCGACTAATTCCATCCGCTCGTACATACCTTGGATGCCGAGGGAGCGCGCGGGTGCCGGGCCAAAATTCCACATCCCGATTCCGTTATCGGTCACTGAGATTTCCAGGTCCGCTTCGGTGTATTTCCAGCGTACGCGCACGGCGGTCGCTTTCGAATGTTTCTCAATATTGTGAAAGGCCTCCTGCATTACCCGAAATATATGAATCCTGTCCTCATCGCGTATCACGCGACTCTCGCCCTCGGTGGCGAAATCTACCTTTATGCTGGAGTTCCTCTCGAGCTCTCGCCCGATCCACTCCACCGAGGCAACCACGCCCAACGTATCAAGGAGCATCGGGCGCAGTGCTTCGCAATAGCGTCGGATGGCATCGCTTGTCTGGGAGATCGTTTCCTTGGCGCGCAGCATCTGGGCGTTGGCCCGCTCCGGATCTTCGGTGCTGATCGCGCCATCTAGTTGCAGAAGTACGGTGGCGAGCAATTGGAGTGAGTCATCGTGTAAATCCCTGGAAATACGTCGTCGCTCATTCTCTTGTGCTTCTGTGGCAAGTTTGAAAAATTTATCCTTTTCGCGAATGATCTCTTTCATCTTCTCGTTCAGGTTCTGCATTCTTTCGCGAGCCAGTCTTTCGCGGGAGACAAGATATGCCACGGCCATCGAGATTCCGCTTATCACGGCAGTTCTTGCAAGAATCACGCCGGCATATGAGGAGGGTGACCAAAGAATCAATTTGGGGATCAGAAAGAGCGCGGTAACAGCGATTGTAGCGATAGCCCCCCGCATGCCAAAGATGACTCCCGATGAGAGCGCGGCTATCAAGAAAAAGAGAACGAATGACTTCAATTCTAGAGACGTCTCCAGAATCTTGGTGTCAGTCTGGAGATTGGTACCCGTTGTAGAAATTGACACGAGTTGAAGGCAGGAAATTAAATTCAGAATCTGGATGAGCCAGAACCTGTAATCACGAATAGGGGGTGCGTTTTTGCTCATCCAGTTCACGATTAGACGACCAGTGGACGAGGTTGATGGCTGCTTCAAGTCGACGAGCCCTTACAAGGGCAGTTGGATAGAGCGGTCTCGGATGGCCCGAGTGACGGCTTCGGTGCGGGATGAGACACCGAGTTTGATGAAGATGTTGTGCATGTGAACTTCAATTGTTCGATTGCTCAAATTTAGTTGTTCGCCTATTTGCTTGTTGGTTACGCCTCTGGCCGCCAACTCCAAAATTTGAATTTCGCGCTTGCTGAGCCCCAACGAGTTTTCGATTGGAGCTGCGAGATTTGGTGCATCTGAATCCATAGCCACCGACGCGGTTATGACGGTGACGCCGCCCATAACGCTTACAATGGCTCTGCGTAGCTCCGCCGTGCTAGCAGTTTTGAGCAGATACCCATTTGCACCAGCTTGTAAAACTTTTCGAACCCGATCTATCTCCGCGGTTGCAGAGAAGGCGATAACTTTTGTCTCTGGGAAATCCCTCTTGATTTTTTCTGTTGCCTCTAGGCCACGAAGGACCGGCATGTGGCAATCCATGAGCACGACATCAGGGTGATGAGCCGCGACCTCTTTGTAAGCCTTTTCGCCATCCTCGGCTTCGCCGACGATGACGATGTTCTCAGCCCCGCCTGCAAGTTGTTCGCATAAACCAGCGCGAAAAATCGGGTGGTCATCAACCACGAGCAGGCGTATGCCTGAGACTCTGGCTTCCTCAGCCGTCTTGGCCCGCATATGAACGTCTCACCCCCTGCCTCGTGATCGGTCATTATTGCCTAATCCCACGTGGAATCGAACTAAGTGATTTCCACAATCAAAGCATGCGGGTTTCGTATATACCTCAGAGGGGTGAGTGGTGGCACTCTATGCATATGAGACAGGGGTCATACTCTCAGTTAGTCGGAATTTAGACTCCGATGGCGATAGCGATGCCTGCTCTGATCGCTCCGCTTAAGACCGAGGCGGCTTTCCTCCTTCGATATGGCCGATCACGTCCTCGTTTCAAGACCCACCTAGCGATAGACGCCTTCTTGTCCATGGCCCTTGTCTTTGCCCTTTTTCAAGTGGTCACCGGGCCCTCTCGGCACGAGCTCTCGGACGCTTTGAAGAATTCAGGCGCCGTCGCCTTTTCCGCCACTGACCTTCAAAAGTTTGTTCAAGAGGAGAACCTCACGGCCTTCTGGACGGGACCGCGATCGGATTACAAGTACACCGTCGTTGCCACTACCCCGGGGGAGGTCACGATTTCTTATTTCCCGCAAAATGCCGACATTCATCGAGTGGATGCGAGCGTTCTAGTGGTGCAGACGCATAGTCACTTTTCGGCCGATGAAGCGCAGGTATATTCACAGTATGTCTCGGGGCCCGGGAGTTTCCTTATCAATCAAGGCGCTACCGGGAACGTCATTCAATATAACCCCGCAAATCCTTATCGGGTAATGGTCACGATCAAGAATAAATATTCCACGGTGACGATTTTTAATTCAGTCCCAGAAGCAGCTCTCACACTTGCCATGAAGCCCGGGGCCGTCGAAAAAGTTTCGCAGGCTTAGGTTGCCGGTTCCTTCGATGGTTGAAGGTATTTCGATAAGGCGATTGATCCCAAAGTGATGGCAGTTCCAGTTATCAAGTACCCGTTCAGCGCACCCTTATGCGCGGGAATCAACCAATCAAGCATGAGGGCACCAAGAAGTTGTCCGGTGACTGAAAAGAGGACGAAATTGAGAACACCCATCGTTTTGATGACGTTTGCCGCGACCGCAATGAAGATCAAGCCACAGGGCCCTCCGATGTAGACCCAAGGGTTGGAAGGCAGGCTCCCGATTGAACCACCTTTCGCAAAATCCACACCTAATGCAATCGCAATAAAGAATGTGCCTATGAAAAAGTTAAGCCAGGAAGTAACAATTGGTCGTCCTGTCGTCGCATTTATCTGACTATTCATGGCGAATTGGAAGGATCCGACAACACCGGCAGCCACGCAGAGAATGACTGTGATCAATTGGAAATTCGATTTTCCAAGTTCGGGGTAGACGGCCACCGTCACCGCAATGAGCGTCATGACCGCCATGAAGATCCGAGGCCAGGTGATGTGCTCTTTGCCTTTTGATGAGAAGCCAATCTTGTCGACGAGTAGTGATGACAACGCTTGACCGCCAACAATGCAGATCGTAAAAATTCCTACTCCGATTTGCGGCACTGCGATGGCCTGCATTGATACATAAAAAGTGCCACCGATGCCAGCCAAGAGAATCCACCATCGCAACTCGCCAGCCCGCACTGCTCGAATGAGTTCGTTGAAGCCGGCTCGCTCAGACTTCCTAGCGAGCAACAGCGCCCAGAGGATAGTCCAACCGATGAGGTTGGAGATGATTGCGGCGCCAAGAGCGCTATGGATATCAATACCAAGCTGTCCATTGGATCGTCCTTGCACCGATGTGAGGGCACCGACAATAAGAGCCAAGAGGCCGTACATGTTTCTAAGCCTCTCCTAACGAATCCGCCCGCAATCTAAGGTGAAGCCTAGTCACCTTTTAGTTAGGACGAAATTGTAAGACCCTTCACTCCAGCATTGCTGATGTGGAACTGTCAAAGCAGAAAGCCGGTAGGAAGTGCCCCTGTCAATTTGAAGGTATAGGGCTTTCATGTTCCTCCAATTACTCGGGTCGACTATGCATATGCGTACGACTTCCCAGCCACCGCATTCGGGAGTTGCGAAGGAAAAGAGAGATTGATTGGCGGTGCCGCGGAGGCACTGACCATTGGGGCAACGAGCGCTCCAAGTATTCACACTGGTGGATTAATACACGAAAGATAGTGGGGCTGTAAGACTCCGCCTGATGCTTGACATATGAGTGTCGCCTGATCCTTGGCACTTCTTGGTGGCTATTTATAACTCATTTCCTTCTCATTGTCTCTGCGTTCTTCTTGCGGATCACCTCCCCAGGTCGGTTTCGAAGGGCGCTCTTGATCAATTCAGATCCATCCCAGATCTGAACCATCTCGTTCTGGATATGAACATCGACGTTGCGGCCGCCTCGGTGCTTGCCCACGCTGATCTGTTGCCAGGCGATGCTGACCACCCCGTTGGCTCCAACGCGACGCGTCACCCAGTCTGGTCCTTGTCTGCACCTCATCCAGAGCCGTTGTGTCGGGCATCGGCCCCACGATGACATTTCCCAGGGATGTGAATCGGCTCATCGGTGTCACCATGCCGATGCCTTGGTGGGGCCTGACGGTGTTGTATTGATGGACCCATGCATCGAGTTCTTCTTGGGCACTTGCTTTGGAATCAAAGATGCGACCGGTGAGGAACTCGGTGCGAAGGCTGCGGTGGAAGAGCTCGATCTTTCCTGTTGTGGTGGGAGAGCGAGGAGCGGTGAGCAAGTGATCAATTCCGTTCTCACGGCAGATCTTGTCGAAGAGCACTTCCACATTTTTGTTGGAGTTGAACCGACCAGTGAAGACCTTGCCGTTGTCGGTCAGGATCTCCTGGGGAACGCCGTGAAGGCGCATGGCTTTGGCGAAGTGGTCACAGACAGCGCGCGATGTTGCACGGACCATCAGCCCTGCCATAACGCAGAGTCGGGAGTGATCATCAACTCCCGTCAAACACTTCAACTCACTGCCATCTGTGAGAAGAATTCCTCCGACCACATCCATCTGCCAGAGCTCCATGGGACCGCCGCGCTCCCACCGCTTGAACTTCCTATCTCGTTCCTTGCGAGCACCTGGTTCGATCATCTTGGCCCGTTTGAGTGCTCGATAAATCCCAGAGACCGATGGCGGCGGATCAATTCCTTCGCGCAGTAATTGATACTGGATGCGTTTGGGTCCCCAGAAGAGGTTCTGCCTGCGCAGCTCAATGACGCGCACTTCAACTTGCGAACTCATCTGGTGTTCGCATCTGTTAGGTCGGTGGGAGCGCTCGACTAAGCCGGCCATCCCCTCTGCTTCATAGCGGGCCAACCAACTATGAACACTCTGGCGTGAGACGCCGAAACGATTGGCCACCTCGATGATGGAAACCCCATCTCGAATGACCGCGAGAACTGCTTGATATTTCTGCTCCATAACACTGATCTCCATAAACATGAGAGAAGTGTCAAGCATCAGCCGGATATGCCGTCAAGCATCAGCCGAACATCTGTCAAGCAAGAGGCGAACACGATATGTCAAGCAACTGGTGGAGTAATACACGAAAGATAGTGGGGCGAGTCGGGCTCGAACCGACGACGACGGAATTATGAGCGTGTTACCCGCGTGTCCTAACTGTTTCTACGTGTGTATCTACGCTCACGATTACGGGTAAAAGCAACTAAAAATGACAGGGAACGTGTAGGGGTGTTAGCACGGTGTTAGCATCGTTCTACGTAGGCTTGCGAATTTGAGTTGTACTTCGACCTCTAAACAGTAAGTTCTCTAGCCAGCGAAAATGGCGGGAGGTGAGCGTGGGTCAGTGTAAATGGCTCTCATCACTTCTGGCCATTTTTCATTCGTTTTCGATGTCTCGTGCCCCCGAGGTGCCCCCAGAATTCTGAACTTTTTCCTTCTTGCTTGTTCCAAATGTTACGCAGATGTTAAAGTGAACGGTGGATCGCGATCGAGGGTCGAGAGTTTTTACCTAACCAAATGACAAAAAACGCTCCCAATTCAAAAGCAACGCAAAGGGTTGCCAGCGATCATTTGTCGATCGAAGACGGAACCCTTACCCCCGTAACCCCGTGGAAGATGCTCAGCGAAGTAAGTTCTGTTGGGCCTTCGGGTTTTATGCGCATCTTGACTCGAAGTTACATACTTCCAGATGGCAGATCCAGCGACTGGGACCTGCTTGATGGGAAACAAACGGTCGCAGTGCTTGCGTTTACTCCCGAATTGAAAATCGTACTTGCGCGCCAATACAGGCCGGGGCCGAATCTCGTGCTCAATGAGATGCCAGGTGGTGCGGTTGATCCAGGCGAGCAACCGGCAGAGGCTGCAATTCGCGAACTGCTGGAAGAGACCGGTTACGTGGGTGAGGTCGAGGTGCTGGGAAGTACATGGCTCTCAGCCTCCGCAACCACTCAACGATTCGTAGCGATCGTACGAGACTGCCATCAGATTGACCGGCCGAGGCCGACGGGCGACGAATTCTGCGGTCCTGTACTCGTGGATCTCGCAGACTTTCGAAGTCAACTCCGCCTGGGAGCGCTAACCGATGTAGATCTCGGCTACCTAGCACTCGACCTTCTCGGCCTCCTGTAGAGGGCGTCGGAAGGCTGGAAGTCGATTCCCTGCATTTTGCAGGTCCTGTGTTACAGGGAACGCACCTGCTTTGTGGGCCGACTTGACCCAAAAGATCGGCATCCGCCGATCCCCTTTTGGGCTCGAACCGGCCCCTACAAACATAGCTGAACCGGACACTGAGGAATTACTCGCTTTTCGCTATCGGTAAGCCTGGTCGCAAGTTAAGTTCGTTACCTATGAATTCTCAGAGAGGACTGCATGTACTTTTCCGAGGCGTTTTCAATTGACTTAACCGATGATGATGACTGGTTTGACCCCTTATTGGAGATGGACACTCAATTATTCGTGGATCCCTTTTTGCTTTACAAAGAAAGCGAGGGCTTTTGGTCGGATTCTGGTGACCGTATCGCAGATCATTTCCAAAAGGGATTCGAACTTTTGGGAAGTCACTATTCAAATCCTGAGAGCGACCAGTATAAGAAAACCATAGAGTTGATGATATTTCCCGAGCCTCATGAATTTGGGTTGGGCTTTGTAGGAACGGGCACCTCGGGGGCAGGTACCGGTGGCGGATTCGCCTTATTGATCGTTGAGGCAATGGTAGAAGCAATTAATCGAGGATTAATAGATCTAAGACACTTTGAAGAATTGGGGCTTCTTGTTCCCAAAATTGGCCGAGATAGAATTTCGGATATAACCTGCAACATATTGAAAGATAAATTTATACGGTATACAGAAGAGGTCTGCGTTCGTCATCAAATCCCCACACAGTCATTCAATGTTCCGCACGGAGATTTTGATAATCTCCGAAGGCGCTGGATTTCAAAAACCGCGAATCTTCCCGCAAATCCTCTCACAGGGGGCTTCATTCTCCTCACTCCATGGAGGTTCTTGCGAGAACTTCCAACCCTAAATACCACAGATTGGTGGAATTCTCTCGACCCAACTCTTCTAAGAGACTTAAATATTGATTTACACACTCGACTCAAGAAATCGGAAATCATCCGAATAGCAAAAGAAAACGCCGATTTAATTCGACCATGGTCCATGGCCAAGGAATCGACCGAGGCGAATCCTTACAATATATCCAGGGATCCGGAAGGTTTACACAATTGGCAGAAGCAAACTAGGGATTTCGGCTACACCCGGGGGCTAGATCTTGAAGAAGTAAATGAATCCAATTTTCACGAATTCATAACGAGAATAAATCAGAAATTCAGGCACTTTGTAGAGAACGAGGGTGGCTGGCGATTACTTTGGAACGAGGACAATCACACGCAGAAGTCGGAGCGCAACATCCAACTTCTCTATTTAGGGGTTGTGAAGGACTATTGCAATAGATACTCAATCACCATTCTGAGGGAGCCCGACTTAGGTCACGGTTCAGTCGACTTCGTTTTCGTCGGAGATCGAGGTGTTAAGGTCGTGCTAGAAGTCAAGAAAATGGGCAATGGCAAGTTCTGGAATGGTCTTGATTCCCAGTTAACGGATTACATGACTAGTGCAGAATGCGCAATGGGTTGGTACCTCGCGGTTCAATTTTCCAGTTCCAAAACCGAAACGGAAAGAAAATCACAATTGCCGGCTGAAACCGTGAGACTCCGCGAATCCACTGGTTTTGACATAAGGAGTGGATCTATCGACGCCAGACGTTCGGTTTCAGCTAGCAATTTATCTCCAGGAGCGCCGACAGTGATTGAGGAAATAATTCCAGATCCCGAGTTTGATTGAAATATTGCTTTACTTGAAAGAAAAGCATTCGCTCTTCCGCCGGAAGTTTTCGACGTCCCAGTGCCCCCAGCGTGCCCCGAAAGCCAACTACGCGAATCAATGAGCACGAATCTACTTGGACGAGTTTTACTCCGACCCAAGTCTTGCACCTAGATAGTTAATAAATAATAAATTCAGAATAACCTGTTCAAGAACTACTATCGTAATTCGAGATTGAACTTTTCAGATTTAAATTCATTTGTTGTAAATCGAATCCCAGGAAACTTGTGGAAAATTGCTTAGATTCCAAACTACTCCGCTTTTAGTAACCCAACTCTTCCAGGATGGATAGGCCTTATTGATAAAAATGATCTGCGATGTTGAAAAGCATTTCAGATTTTGGGTTTCAAATTTATACATCCTTACTTCCCAATTTACAATGTCAGTCCATATGCCCCGGTAAAAATTGGCGTCGTCGGACGAAAAAATGGAAGTCGATACTCCATTGGCAGGCTCATATCCTGCCGCAAGAAAGGATTCTCCGGCTTGCATACTCAAAATTTGCTTCTTTACCTTTTCGCATTTACTAAGTCCAAACATGGCTTGCGACGGAAGAATCGGGATGGTGCTGAAGATAACAGCAAGAATCAAAATTCTAAGGGTCAGAAATTGGAATTTTTTAAAGGTCATGATTTGAATTTCGCGCAGGCTTTCATCATCGGCGTCAGAACCTTCAAACTAGAGGGCTTGGAGGGCAATTTACCATTTCCATAAATGTAATCCTCTTCAAGCGCTGACCAGTAGTGTTCATAAACGTTATAAATAAATAGCGCCGTCGGATCTACGATTTTAAACGCTGCTTTCTGAATTTCAATGTATCCGACCATGTAGGAAGCGGCCGTTACGCTACCAGGTGACGCATTGTGCTTCTTGACTGCCATAGGCCAGGCTTGCACGTAGTCAGAAGGCCAGTTATTGACCGCGTTGCAAGCAATTTGCACTTGTGTCAATGCCACTGCGGGTTGCGCGAGGCCAATAGTTAGAAAACAAATTACGGTCAGAGTTGCGATGGGCAATCTAACGGTTCGGAACATTCACCGATTATTGAACAAAATCATTCGAATTCATAGTGTTTGATCGGTCAAGTCTGTGCTGAAAGTCTTTAAGTTCTTGTTTCTTTCGTGGCCGCAGCCGTATATAAGATGTCGTGCCCCGCCTGTGCTTCGACATATTATTGAGGTTAGATAACTCCAGGTCGGAAGCGTTCTTCCGACCCAGAAAGTTTTACTTCGACCTATAGGAGTCTCTACTCAAAAGCCCCGTCAGAAGTGGCGGGGGTTCTGTTTCTGGCCCCTCTCCAATTACTGACATCACATCCGATCAGTTATCAATTCCTTTGCTCTCTCGAGCACCGAGCAATGTCCCCCAGTTGATTTTCCCCTCTAAAGCTTCGTTTTGGGTTCTCGCCCCGTTGCATCTTGAAACCCCTCTCTGTTGTTGCACTTTTTCACAAGGAATTTAATGAATGCTGGTTTGTATAAATAATTTCCGTTTACTTCATCGTAAACACAGAAATCAGGGTTAGTTTCAGTTGGCTTGAGGGCACCTTTTGGGGGGCGCACTGCAAATCTCTTTGCTGCTTCTCCGAGGTGAAAGAGATTGAAAGTGAACGGAATCCCGGCAGTTACAGCTTTCGCCACCACGCCAGGTCTTATGAGACCCAAATTGTGAACCGGTTGCAGTTTCGATCGAACGATTACCTTGCCACTCTTGGCGTCGGCTTCAAGTGACACGCGCTCGGCTTCAGAAAGCTTCCTCCTCCCGAACATAGGTAATAGACATATTCGCATCGCTTGTCACCTTTTCTAGATTCACGCGGAGTCTAAAGGAATACTTACTTGAACTTAGAACACTCTCCTCCATTCCCGAGTCATACTCTGCTACAAAGTTTTTGAGTTCCGCGGGCAATAAGGAATTGAGTTTAACGACAGCTTCCTCAGCCGGAGCAGTGAACGTTCCTATAAACACTGGAAAGCGAAGTTTATTGGCAAGGGAATACTTGCTCCCAAAAGTTGATGTCATTTCCTCCTCGAAATTTAGAAGCAAGGCGTGTGACTTCCCACTTACGAACGCCAACATCACATCGTCATTCCTCCTGTACCGATGCTCGATTCTGTTTCGAAGTTTAATGAAGAATTCTAGATTCATTCGAACTGGATCATTAGGCGCATCTTTCCAACGCTCCTTGACACTTGATGCAAGATCCCATGTTTTGTGCTCGCCATCGACCATTTCAAATCTGTCTTTGCGCTTGCTTTGCCTGACACGGAAATCAACTCCCTCATGTATGAATTTTGCCTGAAGCAGATAGAGCCAGGCTAGATGCATATGAACCACAAAACCTTCAAATACTCTTGGAATAAATGGTTCGTTATACAACTTTGCGGCCAACAATGCCTCATTCTGCGCTGTAACTAGGGTTCGTTGCCAGGATGAACTTTTTGCCATGGTCAAGTGATCCGCAAACGCGCCCTGCTGTCAAGGGATATCGGAGTCATGCAGACCGAGAAGTAGATCTTAGGAGGATTACCGTCAAATCTAGTGGTCGAAGGTCATACGACATTTAGTCCTGATCTTTTGATCTCTACCAACAACGGAAGGTAGGTGATGGATGGCGGCATCATCAGCGATTTCTAGCGTCGGATGCTGTAGAACATGGCGCCCTTCCTGCAAATATAACGGTCGGAATGATATGTATCCATAAGTCCACTGCCCCGTGCTCCCGTTGTGCCCCGAGCCTAAAAACTCGGTCAATGTAGGCGCAACTGAATGAAAATAGTTTTACTTTGATCTATAGACCGATACATCTCCAGTCATTTTAAAGGACGAGAGGTGAGCGAAAGGCACGTAAATGTCTTTGGCTCGCCTCTCGTCCTTTTTCATGCGTTTTCATTCTGTTATGTTCCCATTGTGCTCCAAGGGAGACTGTCTAAGGTCTATCGAATGACGAGAAATCCATGGAAGCGCATCCGGCTTTTCTAAATCAGCCACCATTTCTTTTCGAGTCGAACTATCTCTGCCCTCAACTTGTTAACAACTTCTAGATACTTGCCCCTATGGATCAGAAACTCTTCGTCAGAAATTGGATCTGGCCATTCAACCCCAGGAACTAATGCATCCATGGACTGTATAACGTCTTTCTTCAAATACTTTTTAAGAGACAGATAACTCTCACTCGCATCTCGAAAGTCCAAATCATCGATATTGTGTGTCTCAAGCCAACGAATCCAACTTCTCCACTGCACTATTTTCGCCTGCCGATTTAGATTGCGTGCCTCTCGTCTCTTATGACGGTTTCGAAGTGATTCGACTGCTGGCGCCCCCAATAGGGCGCCACCGAAGCTGACCCCAAGTGGTACTAATACCGAAGTGGCCAAATCCATCGCCTCTCCGTTCTGGTTGGTTCAATGTACGCCAATAGATTGAGCCTAGCCCATGAGTATTTGATATCACGTAGGGTGACGAAAACCTGTCCGGTGAGGGAGTCTGGTCTTCACCCAAACATATCCGCCAGACAGCCTCTCGCCTTCTTAGGGCATGGGGCATGGTTTTCTACCTAATTCGGCGTGGCATACACAGTTTTTTGCCCGAAAGGAGAAATCCTTACACATGGATACACAGTTAGCGATTTTAAATTCGAGTTATGAGCCAAATTGGTTTTTATCTACGGTAGCGCAATCAACCGCTGCATTGATCGCAATCATTGGAGGCTTTCTCATCAGCAGGCTGATCTCATTAGCCTCGCGAAGAAGCGAAGCAATTGATCGCCTTGATAATCTTCAAAACAGAAGTAGGGTAGTTGAATCCGAACTTCACACAATTGATGAGGATATCGAGGTCACGATCCATAAGTGGTTTCTGAGCCGACATCTAGAGACAATGTCAATATACAAAGGCGAAGTTGATCTGGAAGAGATCGCCGAGAACTCCAATTTTATTGGTAGTGACCCCGACGAAATGGCAATATTTGCAAAATGGGTTGCAGAGACTGTCAAGAAGGCATACCAAGACATCCAAAATCGCTTTCCGAATGAATTTCCCCCAACCCAAGCCAAAGACTTATTGACCGCGGGACTCATGTTTGAAAGGGAGATTGAATCTAGAATATATGAGCAGGTTGCGATAGATCTGAAGGAATCCCGTAAAACTCCATTAGAGAAGATTTCTTCCTCGTATCGAGCGAACGCCTTAATCGGCCTTTCTAAAAGAAGCGACCGAATCGTAAAATTGCAAGACGAGAGAGTGGCTCGCCGGAATGAGCTTTCATACAACTTGAAGTTTCTAGAGGATGAGATCGAATTCCTTGACCTACAAGGACACTTCGGAAATTCCTCCAAAATGCTCGGTTATGGCTTTCTCACGCTTTCCTACTTTGGTTCTGCTGGAATCATTTTTCCGCTCTACTTGATGACCAAGAATCCCGTTCTGGTTCATGCGCCAATGCGAATGGCTGTCTTCGTCGGGTTCATCTCAGGATTCTTCGCGCTACTTGTCTTTATATTGAATGCGGTTAGGAATCTCAATACAGTTTAGATTCCGTTCAAGATTCTCACCCCCGAAGCTAAATAGCCTTTTGGGTGCCCCCGATGTCCCCCCGAAGTTACGAGTCCGCCCCAGAAGTGCAGGTCAACAACTGAGACCACCCGTATCGCGCTTTACGTCGACCTATAGGTATCTCTACTCGAAACCCCGTTCAGAAATTGCGAAGGTTTTGTGCATTCAAACCGTCCGAATAGGCAAATCACCCACTGTTACAGTTATCAACATGATCGACATAACGAAAATATATGACCGCCTGGAGCCCAAGAATGGCGAGTACCTAACGATAGCGATTGATGGTCGTGGAGCTTCGGGGAAATCTGCTCTGGCAGATTTTCTGAGTCGTGAACTCGAGGAATTCGCAATCATAAATGGTGATGACTTTTTTGAGCCCCACTCGAATGGAATCACCTGGGGTGAATTTAACGAGGAACGTTTTCGGACCGAAGTTCTACTCCCCATCAAAATGGGTCTGAGCGATTTTGCTTTTCGACCGTTTGACTTTCCTAATGGCCAACTTGGTCAGTCGAAGCAGATGAACATAGCTCGAGGTGTATTCATCGAACGTTGCTATAGTTTCGAGTTTCCCATCGATTGGGACATAAGGATTTGGGTTGAGACTCCAAAGAAGATTTGTTTGGAGAGGGGGCTCCAGCGTGAAGGAGCCAAAGTGTTGGGCGAGAGGGCAATGGCTGCCTGGTCGCAGGTATGGCAACCACGAGAGTCTCGTTATATTGCGGAATCATCACCTATGCAGATTGCCGATTACGTAGTGGATGGAACACTCGCATTCGAAAACCAAGAATGGCTTCCGAAACCTCCAAGAAATCGGAGCGACCAGTGATGGAAACTTGGGTCACTGATAGCGATCTAGTTGAAGCACAAACTCACTTCGCTTTACTGATACCGGGTTTCAAGTTGCCGGCCGCCTACTCAGTGGCTCGAATTGGACAAACTGAAGGTCAACGCTTTGCTGAACGACGCCATTTCTGGAACCAGCGAGGGGAGACAACTCTCGTTGGCACTTTGTGTGGTCGGTCGATCACGTCTCGTTGCGCCAGTGCCGTGACAGCGTCGACATCGTGAAGCGGCGGCAACCATACGACTCGGTTTTTCCGCACGATGTAATGGGATTTGCAAGGCAATCCGACGTTGCCAACGGAATCGTGAATAGTAATAGTTCGGCCGTCGAATGTGAAGCTCCAGTACTCTGGATCGAGTCTCAACATCACCTTTTCATTGCATCCGCATAGGCAAAGATGGACGATAGCGCGATATTTCGTAGAGACATAAATTCTGCCCGCTTCAAGTACCGCCGGCGTCGAGTCGACAAAGGTGAAGGTTACGGTGGTGACTTTGGTCATCACTTGCGGTCCGTGTAAAGGGCCTCGAAGTAAGTATTGAATACCATCGAATATGATGGTTTGCTGCTCACATAGATTCCGGTTTGTTTCTTCCACCAAAGAACGGCCATCGTTGCGTTGAGGGCGTTGAGTTCGGCGACTTGAATGTTCTCCATGTACGGATCGTTTTGATCGACATCTCCAAAGTCAACGGATTGCCTGAAGCTTTCACGATTTTCAGGGGTACTGCCATTTATCTCCACGATTGCCTGAAGTTGGCTTCCATCGCCCGATTTCTTGACCCCAAGACTTGCATTGACGAATGTCTTGCCCATTCTTTCCAATGCAACCACGATGGCGAGTTTTCTCGTTCCGCCTTCCATGGCTAAAAAGACGAAGTCGAATTGAGCGAGTTCGGACACGTTTGCACTGTCGATGTCATAGGGGTGCGGCGTGAGCCCCCGCTTAAAGTGCGTATAGATCTCGGCAAATCGTTCGGCCTTATTCTTACCGATCCGAACATCATCCAGACTCGCGGCTCCAGGCGAACGGAAAGCGTTGTGACTGGAAAAAACGTCGCCATCAAAAATGTGAATCTCGGCAACGGGGCATTTGGCGACGAGATCCAGTATGTATGATCCGGTGCCCCCGACCCCGACTATTGCGATCCGCTGACCCGCCAGTCGCCCGTTGATTGCGCCAATTCCCGCACGACCGCTGGCCGTGTCGGCATATTCAAACGGCCAATCAGATTTTTCGATAACACATGGGCCAAAGGTTTGGGACGTCACCTCAGCATCGAGTTGTTTGGCCTCAGTCTCAATGTTTTCGACGTGGTATTCAATTTTCGAAAAGTAATCGGGATAGCGGTCCGCTATCGGACACTTCAGTGACATTGAGAATTGAGCAATTCGACCATCGGCGAGAGAGAGATTTGCATCGGCGAGCGGAGTTAATCTGTCGCCGTTCCATCGGTAGGGCGCCGTCCCCATGAAGTATGCAACGTGATCATTCACTGGATTTACGGCTATGTCACCGTCCATCTCTAGTTTTGAGATCACGGTTCCCCGTTGTATCGATCGATGCTCGTCGATATATGGGATGTTTTGTATGAGTAGGTAACCGTCTCCAGTAATCTCGAGTTCGTAACCTGCAGCGATGAGCCGAGCTAAGTCGGGACTACGAGACCACGGATCGAAGGACACTGAATGCAGTTCCACTCTTCTCTACGGACACATGATTACCTTTGACGAGCGTCCCGAAAGTAGGTTGACTCTTAGCGTCCTCGTAATGCACCTTGAAGACGAATTGCGGATCGTCGGCTTGGCCCGGATAGGCAATGTTTACAACTTGCTGCCAACTCACTTTCGCGTCGGGAACAGTGTGTTTGATGGTGTCAATTACTATTTCGAATCCCTCGGATTGTGCTCGGGAATCTTCTTCACTTGTCATTTGACCATTCCTGTCTGGCCGACGCTTGCCGACTGTCTAGAGTGTACACGAACACCTGTTCGTATCATTGAGTTTGTCGGGGGGGGGGCGAACGCCCTTACCGCCTGAGTGGTTGGCGGGCGCCCATATGATGGAGGGAAGGAATTCGCCTGGGCGAATTCTTCTCACTTGGACGGAATTAACGGGTACATGCGGGCTCTTCTAATGATTTCGCTCGGGCGAACGGGCGGTTTGCGGGCGAATTCGATACCTAGAATTGGGGCGCGAGTTAATTTGGTACGCGGGCTTATCTTTTAGCCGGGTGAGTTAACCCAGGCTAATTCTTCCGCCTTGGGGTGCGATCACTGGTCCCACCTGGGCTTTTGTATGAGACTCACCCTGGTGAGTTCTTGCTCTACAGAATTCACCGAGGTGAACTATCCGGGCCGATGGAGAAACAAAGCCCCGAATGCGTGAATCATGCTTGCGCCCCATCTTGCATTAGCCCCCTCGCTCTCCGCGTCACAGTGAGTCCCATTTACTAGAATCTGCCCAGGCGCTTCAGTTAGCCCAACACTCAAATATGTTGAAATCTCCCTATGGGTTTAAAGCTTCGTCCCACGGATTGGGCGGTGAGCCGCCCCGAATTTGCTGCACCTGGGGCATTGCTGCGTCCTACCACCGTCGCTGCCTTCATATTCCCAAGGAACGTCAACTGTTCTTGAATCTTCATGACACAAACCGCACCAAGGCAACGCAGGCGATACGTCATGTGCCGATTGGGTGGCCAACAATTCCCGCAGACGGGTGACAACGATCCCACCCGGGTTCTCTTTACCGTTCCAATCAAAGTCGGCTAAATGCTCACGGATTGCCTCCAGGCTAGTTCCCTTATGTTCCAACTCGTCGAGAAGTTTGTTAAAGGTTTTATGGCGTTTCACTTGCACACGTGAAGGCACTGGTAGTGGTTGCAATATGAATTCACATCGTGCAAGGTCGTGAGCTTTTCTTTCTTTCTTTTCTATTTCTTTCTTCTTTTTGGGGTACTCCCCAGCGTATCCAGTCACGCTCTGGGGCGTACCCTCTAGTTCGTTGGGCAGTACCCTCTCGGTTTCTGGGGGATGCCCTGCTTCATCCTCACTGTGTGCGCTGGGCAATACCCTGTTGAGTGGTGGAAAGTGAACTCGAAAGGTTGAACGTTGATTGGTGTGTCCCCGGGTTAATTGTTCTAAATAGCCTTCGTTAATTAATTCACGACGGTAGGCGAGAATGGTGCCTTGGCGATATCCAGTAACGTCCTTGAGTTCATCAATTCCCGGCCAAGCTTGATTCAGGTCATCATTATGACGGTGGGCATACCAGAGGAAGAGGATCCGCTTTCCAGCGGGCCAATTTTCCGGCAGACCTTGTTCCCCTATTGCATTCTGTATGTCGTTACTCATGACCTAGCACTTTTGTGGGTGAGTAAAGTTGCCATCTCGATTTCGTTTGGCAGGTGCGGCGAACATCATCCTTATTCGGCCAGCGACTCGATGTAACGACTTAATTCGCTCTCTGAAATTCGAACTGAGCGCCCGATTTTGATGATGTGCAGCTTGCCCGCATTGATCTCTCGGTAAAGGGCAGAACGGGATAGTCCAGTGCGTGCGCTGACAGCGCTTAGTTTGTGAAGAGTAGGAAGAGTGGAGATGTTCATGTCAAAACCTTTCTGAGTTTCAGGGGACTAGTAGGTGTCCTCGGTTGGTTGTATGGTGACAGTTATGGTTACACACAAAGCGTCTCTTCTGGGTGTAACGCGTTCGCTCCCAATTGTTGATTCAATTCGCAGAAGCGCCGAACTCCAAATCGATGAGAACGGGTTTCAATTCGTTGTTTATTCGGGCCAACGTGAAAATGTGAAGTTGGAACGGGATTTCATTGCAGATTTATTGGAATTGGTTCCACCAGGTTGCGAGGAATATCTTCCCGAGGAAGAGGACGACGAAGAAGAGGACGTGGAGACCTGGGAGGGTTTTTCTTTGCCTTATACGGCCGTGCATTACATAGATCCGCACCAAGCAGTCGAATTCATAAATAAGTGGGGCGTGATCGGACTCATGAACAGCAAACGCTCCATACCTGCCCTTTGTCCGCCTCAGGAACTGGCACTTCTTCTCGCATCAAGACCCATAAATAGGCAAGATGCAGATCGATGTCTTTCTCGTAAGGGCATAGTTAAAGACGAGTATCAAGAACGGCTTAGGGGAATAGTGTTTGGGGATCAAGTTCCCTACCCCTGGATTGAATCAGAACTTTCAAATCTAGCCAAGTGCGTTCGCTTAGTTAAAAATCTTCTGGCTGGAGATTCTCAAGGCAGAGAAAAGTTCAGTCTTACGTTTCCTAATCGAAAGAGAATTCTCGCGGGTTGGGCCTGGCTCCCTTCCCAATTCCAGATGGTATCGATCCTGCCGAGTATAAGAAATTAGATGGGGCTTGGACGCAAGTTTGGGGTGATGATTTTACTGGAGTCTCGATCCATGATGCAGATCGGGTAGTCGAAGAATTCGCCAATCTAATGAATAAATATATGGTGCCCGTCTCATCGACAATCGTACGCACTGCAGAGATTGTCGAAAATATCTATCGCGAAGAAATGTGTTTTGAGGCTGCTCTCGCAGTCTTTCTCCTTGACCAATTGAAGAACGGTGGAACTCCCCTTGAATGCCGAGAGTGTCATCGTCTCTTTTTCCCATTGCGTCATAGGTATGACGGAAAATGGTGTTCGCCGAAGTGTGGCGCGGCTGTTAGAAATCGTGAGAAACGAAGACGCGACAAGGTTGGGAATCAAACGCACTCCGAAGCTTCTACGCCATCGAAAAAAGCAAGAGGAAGGAAGATTGATAAATGAAAGCGAAAATAGAAAAGAACGTACGTTCAGGGATAGCCTTTCGTGGTAAGACTTGGTCATATGTATTGCGCATCCCTGACCCAATGACTGGTAAAACGAAACCCAAGTGGGTGAGCGGGTTTGAATCGGAAAAGTCGGCCAAGTTAGCCCGAGATAAAGCCCGGGTAGCCCTTGCAGGGCATAACTATGTCGAACCGACCAAACAAACCGTAAGTGATTACCTTCAAGACTGGCTAAGTACGCACGCTAACCGCGTAAGTGATGCGACACGCAATCGATACGAGAGTGTTATACGAATTCATGTTTTGCCGCGTATCGGTTCCATGAAACTGCAGGACGTAAGACCTATACATGTTGAGAAATTGTATGCGCAACTACTTTCAGAGCCGCGAGCCAATGGGGAGTACCTATCGCCCAAGACCGTGGTCTACATAGCGACGATATTGAAGACGGCGTTTAAGTACGCCGTAGATGTAACTGGATCGTTGGCGACTAATCCCGTGGCCAAGGTAAGACCACCTAAAGCGGTAAATAAGAACTTTACGCCATGGACTTTGCCGGAATTGAACACGTTCCTTACTCAAGCGAAACATCATCGTCTTTACTTCTTCTTCAGGTTAAGCGCGTTTACAGGTGCGCGTCGGGGGGAGTTGCTAGCGCTCAAATGGTCGGACTTCGACGGTAAAGCGATTACGATTAGTGCGAGTCGTGGAAAGTTAGGCGAGAAGTCCTCTACGAAGGGCGGTCATGGTCAGCGCCGTGTTCCCCTAGACCCGGAAACTATCGTGCAATTCAACGCCCACCGAAAACACCAATACGAAGAGCGGTTAGCGTTTGGCGAGTATTGGCAAGAAACGGGTTACGTATTCGTTCAAGAAAACGGAATGCCGCTCGATGTCGGAACGCCGTCCTACCTGTTTCGGAAATTGGCGAAACAGGCGGGGTTAAGACTCGTACGGCTCCACGATCAGCGTCACTTACACGCCACCGAACTGTTGCGTTTAGGTGAACCGCTTCATGTCGTTGCCAACCGATTAGGTCATCGTGACGCCATGGTGACAGCAACTATCTATGCACATGTCACTAGTGAACAAGCAGAAACTGCATCCACGCGATTTGCAGATGCGAGTGCAAAGGCTACTTAAATCAAGTGTGTTAGCACGGTGTTAGCAAAGCCAATTAAATAGCGTGAAATAGGAACAGTTAGGGCACAAAAGCCCTGCTCATAAGTGGGGCGAGTCGGGCTCGAACCGACGACGACGGAATTATGAGTTCCGGGCTCTAACCAACTGAGCTACCGCCCCCAAGTGAGAACCTTAGATGATTTAGATGCTACTGAGAAATCTTGCTGTCCGATTCGGTGTTCCTTTCAGATTTTCTACGCAGGTAGCCTGACCGAAGTCGATAGTAGGCACCTGAAAGGCCACCTGGTGCGAACATGACGACTAATATAAAAAGCAATCCCATAATGAAGGCAGGCTCTGATAGTGGTCCACCAATCCAGTTGGGTAGAGAGGCAAGAGTATTTCCTTGATTGAGATCCTGCAGACGTGTACTCGCCACTGAGTAAATAATCCCGCCGAGGACCGCACCCCAGCGGGTCCGCGCACCACCGAGAATCACCATCAATAGGAGTGCAATAGTGGTATCGGCTGTTGCGTATCTTGGTGCTGCGTTTCCGCTGACTAAGAGCATTGCTGCACCTATGAGGCTGGCAAGACTTGCGGCTATGACAAATGAGAGAAGTTTGAATCTATTGGGATTGAGACCGAGTACTGATGTCCGAACTTCGTTGTCCCTCAGCGCGGCGAAGACTCGGCCGGCAGAAGATTCTGTAATCCACCAGATAGCTAGGTAGACAAAAGCAAGCACAGCTAGCGCTAACCAGAAGAGATACTTGGTGTTGACTACCCCGATGAAAATACTGGGGATTCGATCGGCGTTGATTGGCAAACCGTTCTCGCCATTGGTCAGGTTTCCAAAGTTGCGGCTGATGACAATGTGCCCGGCTTCGCCAAAGGCGAGTGTCACCATTGCGAAAGTGATGCCTTTGGTTCTAAGGGATGCCGAACCGATAAGGGTGGCAAAAAGTGCTGTGATCACTATCGCTGCGACGACGGCGACGTACAACGACCAATGATTGGTGTTGATGAATATTGCGGTGAGATAAGCACCGGATGCGAAGAAGAGGGCATGCCCAAAGGAAAGGAGACCGGTGAAACCAAAGAGAAGGTCATAGGTCAGAGCAAGTGCACCATAGAGAAACGCCACTGCCAGAGTTTGTTGAATACCGGGTTCACGCAGCATTCCAAAAGAAAGTAGGGGCCCGATGGCAATTAAGGCCATGAACAGGCCAAGAAGAGGTCTGGAGTATTTCCAACGCAACATTTTAACGTCCCACCTTGCCTAGTAAGCCCTGTGGGCGGGTGAGGAGCACTGTTGCAAGGAGGAAGACGATCACGAAATCTCCGAGGCCAGGTACGTAGTAATTGGCGAATTGGTTGACGACTCCAATAAGCAGCGCCGCAAGAGCGCTGCCGCCAAGAGAGCCCATCCCGCCAATGACCACGACGATGAATCCGTAGATCAGCCAAGACCCCGACATCAACGGCGATACTCCACTCTGATAGGCACCAACGAGTACTCCGCCAACTCCGGCGGCAAAGCCGCCGAGGAAAAAGACGGTGCTAAACGCCAATCGAACGTTGATTCCCAAGGCAGTCACCATTGATCGATTCTCAACTCCGGCGCGAATGATGAGTCCTATCCGAGTAAAGCGCAGTAGAGCCATCAGCACTAGCAGAAGCAGAACGGCGACCCCGATATAGAGGAATCGATCCACTGGAATGAATGCCTTGCCAATGGATAAGGTATTGATGAACCACGAGGGCGTAGGTATTAGTCGCGGATCGTTTCCGAACCATCCGCTTAGCAAGGCACCTACGACGAGGGCAACCCCAACGGTTACCAACGCTTGATCTATATGACGCTCGTACAGCCGCGTGATGACCAGTCGTTCGACGATCAAGGCAAAGATGCCGGCCGCGATGCCTCCGAAGACCATGGCGGCGATAAATGTCCACGTGGAGGCGGTGGTAAATATTTGCGTGGAAAGCCAGAGTCCGGCGAAGGCACCGACAGTGAGAAATGTGCCATGTGCGAAATTCAGAACACCCATAAGACCGTAAATTAAGGAAAGGCCAGATGCTACTAGGAAGAAAAGGGCTCCCAATCCGATACCGGTAATTGCGATGAGGACGAAAGTATCCATTTAGTGAAGACCTCCGCTGACTCCGAGCATGGAAAGGACAAACTCATCGTTCTCTAAATGCTCGGGGGACCCTTGGAATACCACGCGACCTTGTTCCATGACGACAATATGATCGGCAATTGCCTTTACTAGTTCAAGATTCTGCTCGACGAGCAACATTGTCGTGTGGCCCACGACCTTGGCCAGGGCGGTTGCAACCTCACCCACCAATTTCGGAGCCAATCCCTTGGACGGTTCATCCACTAGCAAGATTTCGTTTTTATTAAGTAATGCACGAGCGATCGCAACCATCTGTTGTTGGCCGCCTGACAGCGTTCCGGCGCGCTGAGCTCCACGGGTTACCAGTTCAGGAAAGAGAGAGTAGACCAGTTCGTAATTTGGACGCGCATCTCGCGCGGCCAGGGACAAATTCTCATTGACACTTAAAGTCGAAAAAATATCTCGATCCTCGGGAACGTAACCAATCCCCATCTGGATTATTTTGTAGGTCGGCATCCCAGCGATCGAGGTATTCGAAAGCGATATCTCTCCGGTGGAAGGGATAAGTCCGATGATTGCTCGAAGCGTCGTTGTCTTGCCGACTCCGTTGCGTCCTAGTAGGGCCGTCACTTTATTCGTGGGAACCTCGAAGGTGACGCCTTGGAGAATATGAGATCCATTCAAGGAGACATGCAGATCGCTAACACTGAGTGAACTCAAAATCCAACCCCCAAGTACGCTGATTGGACGGTCGGATTAGCAATGACATTCTCTGGCGTATCGCATACGAGCAGTTCGCCATAATTGAGTACAGCGATGCGATCGGCAAGTCCCAAGATCACGTTCATATGATGCTCAACGATAAGGACCGTCTTCTTATGCACCTTTGCAAGGGAGCGAATGATCTCAACCAAGCCCGGAACATGTTCGACGCTCATTCCAGCCATGGGCTCATCCAAAAGAATGACATCCGCCTTAGATGCCAGAACGATGGCAATCTCCAACCGCCGTTTATCACCGTGGGAGAGTGAACCGGCGAATTGCCCCTCACGTCCGTGGAGTCCGAGCTGTTCCAGACACTCGTGCGCGAGGTCGACTGCCGAGGTGAATTTATAGGCGTTCTTGGTGATGTTCATGGAATGCCCGAGAGTGGCTTGTGCCGCGATGCGCACATTCTCAAGAAGAGTCAGGTTGTTGAAAACGCTGGAGGTTTGAAAAGTTCGGGCGATGCCGGCTTGCGCCCTCCGCGGTGGCGAGAGAGAGGTGATGTCTTTGCCGTGGAGTTCGATGCTTCCACGGGTAGGTGCATAAAGGCCGGAGAGAAGATTGAAAAGGGAAGTCTTTCCTGCACCATTGGGGCCGATGATTCCTAGCGTTTCATGCTCAGCAACCGCCAATGAGATGCCATCCAGAATTCTTGCACCACCGATCGTCAGGCTCAGATCCTTGACTGCAACGACAGAGTCCATGACTTCCTTTCAGCAACCGCGTGGTATGGAGTTCAGAAGTATATGGAGAAGCCTGACGGTTTTACCCGACAGGCTTCTCCATATTGTCGTCTATGTGTTTAGTGCGCGACGTTATTGAGAGTGGTAACAAGCTTTGGCACGTAGTGTCCACCGCTCTTTACTAGCTTGACGATGAACATTGGTTGCACCAGAACGTGATCTGATGCGCGAACCACCATGTGTCCCTTGAGGCCGCTGAATGAGAAGCCTTCGAGGTTGGTGATTGCCTTGTCAACGTCTCCGGTGGGGTTCTTTGTCAACGCTTGGACGATCATGCGCGCGGCATTTACCCCATCAGATGTGAAGAGATCCTGCGAGATTCCCGCCTTGGCGTAGTCAGCGGCAAGTTTCAAGCTCGTTGGAGTCTTGACCACACCAGGGAAATAACTGTTTGTTAGCACGGCGTTGGCTCCATCAAAGATGGTTCCATAAATATCGTATGTGCCTGTTCCAGCTAGTCCAGTGATCGGGCGAGTATGTGTGAAGACGCCCTGCTGCCTAAGGGCAGTAAACATTGCGCCCGCGTTGAGAGCATTTGACCATGCGATGAAGATGTAATCGCCCTTGGCATCAGCGGCCTGCTTAGCGTAAGGAGTGAAGTCAGTAGCCGTCGTTGCTACTTTGATGTCCTGGAAGATGGCCCCCTTGGATGCCAGGAAGAGTTTTGCAGCACCGATATTTCCGGCACCGAACGCGTTATCTTCCACGAACAGGACAACCTTCTTGCCGTTAATCGGCTTAATTCCACTCAGAGGAGCGAAATCTTGTAGAGAAGTATTTCCAGAACGGAACACATATCTATTGGATGAACTTGTTACGGCATCATTTTTAGCAGGGCCAGATATGTAGAGAACCTTGTTCTGCTGCGCTAGAGGGCCAAGGGTAAGTGCGACTCCTGACGAGGCCGTTCCAACAATGATCTTGGTGCCGTTTCCGACCATTTCCTTGAAGAACGCGGTGGCAGCGGCTGGATCTGCGGCGTCATCCTTCTTTGTAACTACGATGCTGGCGTTTCCAACTTTCATGGTGCCATTCGTGTAGTACTTGAGTCCCCAGTCAAGGCCATCCTCGTAAGCAACACCGTATGACTTAAGTGGACCAGAGGTAGAAGTAATTACTCCGACTTTAATGACGTTGGCCGCGTGGGCTGGCATAGCAAGACCTGCGGTTGCAGCAAGCATGAGTGAGAGAGAAGAAATTCCCCTCCGCATCCATTTGGTGTCTTTGCGCATGTTAAGTCTCCTCGACAAATTAGGGCCCCTCGGAGGGGAGTGACCTCGAGCGAGTGTAGCCCTGAGATTTCGAAAGTTGTATAACCTTTCTGTAACTTCTTACCCGTTTTTCAGAGTTAGTTATCCCTTGCGACAACGAGAAAGACTGGAAGGATAGCCCTATGAATTCAGAGGCGTTACTTCCCGAGGCCAAAATTTTGGTTCCTGTTGTTGGCGGAGATTTGGCAGTCTTTCGATACGGTCCCGAGGGAGGTAAACCCGTTCTTGCTCTGCACGGGATCACTTCCACAAATCGTGCATGGCAATGGTTTGCGGCTTCCGTCGTGCCTGCGGGGTACACCCTCTATGCTCCGGATTTGAGGGGTCGCGGGGATTCCAATTCACTTCCAGGTCCATTTGGGATGGAGATTCACGCCAGAGATTTGGTGGCAGTAATCGATCATCTAAAGATGGCGAAGATGGATGTTATTGGCGCTTCGATGGGTGCGTTTGTAGCTATTGCGCTCTTGGGTGTTGCGCCCGATCGCGTTTCTCGCACCGTACTAGGCGACGGAGGAATACTTCTCCCTTTGCCACCAGGGTACACAGTTGAAGAAATCTTGCCGTATGTCTTGGGACCGGCGCTGGCTAGGTTGGACATGACTTTTGAATCTCGTGAGGCGTATCGCAATTTTTGGAAATCACAACCGGCATTTATTAAGGGATGGAGCCCCGGGCTTGACGAGTACGTTGATTACGATTTGCGTGGAACCGAACCTCTGATGCGCGCAAGTACTAATAAGAAGGCAGTAATCGACGACGCTACCGATGAATTTGGCAATGATCTGCTTGAAAATACTTTAAGAAATCTGCCCGAGGAGGTTCTAATGCTCCGTTCAGTGAGAGGTTTACAGAATGAGGAAACGCCACTTTATCCTGAGGAATTGCTCAAGGAAACCTTGCTCAACTACCCCAAGATAAAGTTGATTACCGTGCCAGACACCAATCATTACGACATGTTGCTCAGTCAGGAGTATGCCGATAACTGCGCAAAACTAATTTATGGCATTAATCCAGGAGACCGGAAATGACTGATTCGCTTCATGGCAAACGGGTTTTTATCACGGGCTCACTCCAGGGGATTGGCTTAGGTATTGCGACGGTATTTGCCCGACATGGGGCCGACCTCGTCCTTCATGGGTTAGGGGATGCGGCCCTGATTGCATCGGCTGAGGCAAAGGTGACTCGTGCAGGCGCTGGCCGAGTAGAAAGTCACAACACGGACTTGAGGGACTCAACTGCCACGGAAAATTTGGTGGCAAAACTTCTTGAGGGCGGACCGATAGATATCTTGGTCAACAACGCTGGGATTCAGCACACTGCCACCTTGGCCGAGATGCCGCGTGAGAAATGGAATGACATCATCGCGGTCAATCTCTCTTCCTATTTTGACACGATGCGATTGATCCTTCCCCAAATGGCTGCCTCGGGATTTGGGCGGGTAATCAATATTGCCTCCGTGCATGGTTTGGTGGGATCTGCAGCAAAAGGACCCTATGTCGCAGCAAAACATGGCGTCATCGGTCTTACCAAAGTTGCCGCGTTGGAATACGCGAATGTCGGTTCGAGGGATAGCGGGGGAGTTACCGTCAACGCGATCTGTCCCGGGTGGGTTGAGACTGCATTGATCGAGCCGCAGATCCAAGCCAGAGTCGACAAGTTCAATGGCGATCGCCTTGCTGGTATTGCCGATCTTCTGAGTGAGAAGGAACCGAGCCGAAGGATGTCCTCTCCTGATGAGATCGGAGAGCTCGCCCTCTGGTTATGCAGCAAATCCGCGCACAACATTACTGGTGCATCCATTCCAATCGATGGTGGCTGGACGGCACAATGAAACGGCTGCTAATTGCATTTGGAATTATGATTGCGTTACTGCCTTTGCAATCCGCTTCAGCGGCGCCCAACTACGTATTCCCGATAGTTGGATGCATCGTGAAATATGCCCACTCCCATCACAACTATCCCGCAACGGACATCTTGACGAAAACCGGATGTAAGTTTGTCGCCACGACATCCGGCACGGTTGATGAAGTAAACCGTGTTGATAAATTTAGTTGGAAGACGAATCGTGGAGCCGATCGCGGCGGACTTTTCGTTTCCATTGTTGGCAATGATGGAGTTCGCTATTACGGATCACATTTGAGCAAAGTAGCAAATGGAATTAAACCTGGTGTGCGCGTTGCAGCAGGTGATGTTCTTGGATACGTGGGAACCTCAGGTGATGCCCGTGGGACGGCCTCCCATGTTCATTACGGAATTTCTTGGCCGACCTCGGCAAATATCTGGTGGGTTAGGCGCGGCGAACTTTATCCGTGGAGATATCTGGATGCTTGGAAGGCCGGGAAGGATCTTTCTCCAAAGAAATCGGTTGTCGATCTGGAGAAAAAACTAGGAAAGATACCGAAACATGTTGGCTACTGATTTCACAGAGAGACATCAGTTACTAAGAATTGGCAAAGAAAAGTACCCCCGCGATTTCTCGCGAGGGCACTTCTACTTAAAGTGGAGTATTAGTTAGCAGTTACGGCGTCGGCCTGAGGACCCTTTGGACCCTGTACGACCTCGAACGATACTGACTGACCCTCTTCAAGGGACTTGTAACCATTTCCTTGAATTGCTGAGTAGTGAACAAATACGTCTTGTCCGCCACCGTCAACTGCAATGAAACCGAAACCCTTTTCAGAGTTGAACCACTTAACTGTGCCTGTTGCCATGTTTTGCTTTTCCTTCGATATATGTGGGGTGAGCGAGAAATCCTCGTTCACCAGTCTTCCTCTTGCGCCAGCGATACCGAGTGAAAGCTTTAGGCCATGAAACGGGTACTGATTAAGCGTCCGACTGAGATAAGGGTACCTGTAGGGGGTCGGATTACCTAAAAGAAGTACTAGCGCTAATGGGGTCAAATGCGGTAAAAATAGACATCTACTCGTACGCAGGTGGGCTGGGGAAGGTCGCGCCAACGTCTAACGAGGAGATATATGCACCACGAACCGCCATCGGCGACGCCTTCTGCGCGCCACGAGCCCTTTTCTAGGGGCTATCTCGCCATTCATTCTGCGCCTTCTGCGCTCACTCGACATATCCAATGGGCTGTTGCCAACCTTCTGGGTCGTTCTGTCCTGCTCATGTGGAGACCGCAACCTCTTCTGACTGGCACTTACCGAACCACGTGCGAGTGGCGCGATCGCACCGGCACTGGCGCCGAGTTGGCAAGCGTGCTGCGCGGCTGGCATTACCTCCGTTTCGAGATCCGCGAGGAGGAAGCTGATGCAACGGTCCTCTACCGGTTCACGCCAGAACTGGGAATACATCGCGCAGTTCTGGACCGATCAGGCGCAGTGATGCTTACGGAAAATCAGATCACTAGTGCGCTCACTCTTAACGATGACGAACTTCGCACGTCACTCGGACGCTCGCTTGGCAAGGAATGGGATATGGAACTTGAGCAGTTCCGTCGCGTTGAATTGGAAGGGATAACACACAGTCAAGCCATCTAGTGTGAAAGTTCTCAGGAGTAGCATCTAATTCATGAGCGAACCAAAAGAAAGTCCAATTATCACAATCGAACGACGCAAAGCCGTAACGATGATTGTTGCGACATTGATCATGGCGGTTGCACTCGCTGGTGGTCTCATGAAAGTTGGCTCCGGTTTTGCCGCACGCACAACCGATGGAATCACTGTGACGGGATCTGCAAAGGTTTCAGCAACGGCAGATAACGTGGTGTGGACTCTGTCGGTTCAGGAGACGTCACCTCAGGTTGCTGCTGCGGTGCAGAGAGTTGGGTCTAGTGTCGTTTCGTTGACGAACTACTTGACAAAGGGCGGTGTTCCTACCGACGCGATTAAGCTCGGAGCAGTTTCCACTTATTCCAATGCCGAGTACGTCAACGGAAATCCCACGGGAAAGATCCTTTCTTATAACGCAAGCCGGGATGTCACGGTTCGATCTAAGGACATGCAACTCATTGCCACATTAAGCCAAGGAATCGGCGCTCTTCTTCAAACTGGAGTCAACGTCAATAATTACGGACCCCAGTACTACATTTCCACGCTTCCAACATTGCGCCCTCAGTTGCTGCAAGATGCGATGAAAGATGCACAAGTTCGCGCCGTTGCATTGACTAAAGCGGTTGGCGGAACCATCGGTCCAGTCTTGAGTGTGCGAAGCGGCCCCTTCCAGGTAACGACACCCGATTCGACGATGACTTCTGATGCCGGGGCGTACGACACGACAACAATTGAGAAGACGGTAACTGCGACTGTTTCGGTGACCTTCAAAACCAAGCAGTAGTTCTCGCCTTATAGAGGAATGTTGCTGTGGATCCCACGGTGCTGGGGCGCGGTCTTTATCGCTCGCGCAATCACCTGACGGGTCTTCATCGGTTCGATAATTTCATCGACAACGCCGATTTCAACGGCACGTTCGACACCACCTGAAATCTGGTCGTGTTCGGCAGCCAGTTCGAGCTCCATCATTTCGCGCTGTTCTTCGGGCAAGTCGGCAAGCAGTCTTCGGTGCAGCACACGCACTGCGGCAACAGCGCCCATCACGGAAACTTCGGCATCTGGCCAAGCAAAAACTTTTGTTGCTCCGAGAGACCTGGAATTCATGGCCACGTAGGCCCCGCCGTATGCCTTCCTCGTGATCAAGGTGATGCGGGGAACGACTGCCTCACCGAATGCATGCAGCAACTTTGCTCCCCGACGCACGGCGCCCTCCCACTCTTGTCCGGCCCCAGGCAAGAATCCTGGTACATCGACGACCACCAGGAGTGGAATTCCAAATGAATCGCAGGTACGCACGAAGCGTGCTGCTTTTTCAGCCGCCGAGGAGTCAAGGGCGGCCCCCAGATGTGCCGGGTTGCTAGCTACAACTCCGACGGTCCGACCTCCAATGCGACCAAGTGTTGTTGTGATATTTGCAGCCCACATCGGAAGAAGCTCAAGTTGTTCGCGATCTGCATCCAACAACGCGCTGACCAGGGGATGCACGTCGTAGGTTCGCTTGCTGGCTGGCGGCACCAGTGGTGAGAGGTCGAGATCAGCCAACGGCAGGGTGATCTCACCTTGATCGGCAAAGAGGGTAGTGAGGTTGCGAATTTCTTCGAAGGCTTCATCCTCAGTATGCGCGATGACATGTGCGACGCCGCTGTTGCGACGGTGTGCATCCGGGCCGCCAAGTTTTGCCATGTCGATGTTCTCACCCGTCACGCTCTTTACGACATCGGGGCCAGTTACAAAGATCCGGCCCTCTGGCGCCAACACCACAACATCGGTGAGAGCGGGACCGTATGCTCCGCCACCGGCTGTGGGTCCGAGAATGAGTGAGAGCTGCGGAATTTTTCCGCTGGCAGTGATGATGGATTGAAATACTTCGCCGAAAGCGTTGAGGGAGAGGACGCCATCTCGCAGTCGCGCCCCGCCTGAGTGCCAGATTCCGATGATGGGGATGCGCGCGGCCAAAGCTGCGTTGTATGCCTCAACGATTACGCGCGCGCCCTCTGGTCCAAGTGCACCGCCCTGGATTGTCGCATCGGAGGCAAAAATAATTACCGCGTTGCCGTCGATCTTTGCCGTTGCTGCCAACATTCCTGATTTGTCCCGCGGGGTAATCAATGTCAACGAGCCGGCATCGGCCAATCGCGACATACGCACTTCTGGGTCACGTGGATCTATCAGAGTCATGATTTTGTTGTGTATGCGCCTAGTACGAACGGAAGGCGAGGACGACGTTGTGTCCGCCGAAACCGAAGGAGTCATTTAATGCTGCGATATCTCCAGCAGGCAGTGCGCGCGGTTTGTCGCGAACCACATTGATAGTGACTTCAGGATCCATGTTCTCGATGTTGATTGTCGGGGGAGCCAAGCGATCCTGCAGGGCCTTTACAATGAAGACGGATTCGATTGCACCTGCGCCACCGAGCAAATGCCCAGTCATTGATTTGGTAGCAGATACGGCAACTTGATCGGCGTCGGCGCCAAGTGCCAAACGAAGTGCATTGGCCTCTGCCACATCACCAACCGGTGTTGAGGTTGCGTGTGCGTTCAAATGGACGATATCGCGCGTTGTAAGACCTGAATCTCGAAGAGCAAATGCGATTGCGCGCTGCACGCCGCTTCCATCTGGATCAGGGGCAGCAATGTGGTAACCATCTGAGGTAAGTCCCTGACCTGATATTTCTGCATAGATCTTCGCGCCTCGCGCCCTGGCGTGCTCAAGTTCTTCAAGCACAAGCATTCCGCCGCCTTCACCAAGTACGAATCCATCGCGATCTTTGTCGTACGGTCGAGAGGCTCGGGCGGGTTCGTCATTGCGAGTTGAGAGTGCCTTCATCGCAGCAAATGCAGCCATAGGCAATGCATGAACGGCAGCTTCTACTCCGCCGGCCACGATGATCTCCGCGCGATTGGAGCGGATCATCTCCATCGCGTAGCCGATTGCTTCGGCCCCTGATGCACACGCACTTACAGGAGTGTGCACTCCAGCGCGTGCTTTGAGTTCGAGTCCGACGTTTGCAGCCGGACCATTTGGCATCAACATCGGCACTGTATGCGGGCTGACAAAACGTGCGCCTTTGCTTTTCAAGATGTCGTACTGATCAAGCAGGGTGGTTACTCCACCAATGCCCGATGCGATGACCACGCCAAGACGGTCAAGATCGACCTCGGGGGCACCTGCGTCCTTCCATGCCTCGCGGGCTGCAATCAAAGCGAACTGCTCTGATCGATCCAAGCGACGCATCTCCACGCGTTCCATGGCTTCACTTGGTTCAACTGCCACTCGCGCGGCAATAGTTACTGGAATAGTGGAAGCCCATTCTTCGGTGAGCGTGCGCACTCCGCTCTGACCAGCCAGAAGGGCTGACCAGGAAGATGCGACATCGCCACCGAGTGGGGTGGTTGCACCAAGTCCAGTAACTACAACGCGACGACGAGACATTTCAATCCTTTGGTTAGGCGGAGACCTTCACGATGAAATTGACGGCATCTCCGACTGTTGCAAGTTCGGAAACCTGATCATCTGGGATCTTGACGCCAAAGCGCTCTTCCGCGGCAACAACAACTTCGACCATGCTCAATGAATCGACATCGAGATCGTCGGTGAAGTTCTTGTCCATTTCGATCGATGCGGCAGGAATACCTGCAACCTCTTCAACGATCTCCTTGATGCCAGCGAGTACTTCTGCCTGTGACAGTGCCATATTTCCTATACCTTCTCTTATTAGTTGTCTGTGGTTGATTTTTGAACTAGGGCTTTGGAGGTAGTTGCACTACCTGTCCTGCATAGACCAATCCTGCGCCATAACCGATCAGTAGCGCCAATCCGCCATGCAATTCAGGGTGCTCGGCGAGAAGTGCGCTCATGGCAATGGGGACAGAAGCCGCAGAAGTGTTACCTGAGGTGCGAATATCGCGGGCAATCACCACGCTCTCAGGCAATTTCATCTCGCGCGCCATGGATTCGATGATTCGCACGTTGGCCTGGTGGGGGATGAAAGCATCCAACTGATCAGGGGTTACTCCAGCGGCTTCCATGGTGCGCAATCCAGCTTTGCTCATCGAGAAGACTGCCCAACGAAAAACGGTCTGCCCTTGTTGGGAGATATTGGGCCAGACGCCCTCCGGTGCGCCATGGCGGAAGGCGTTCCATGATGGCTCCATCAAGATCGCATCGCGAGAGTCCGCATCCGCGCCCCAGATAGTGGGTCCAATGCCTGGTTCATCCGATGGTCCGATTACTACGGCCCCAGCGCCATCTGCAAATATGAAAGCCGTACCGCGATCGTATGGATCTAGGAAATCTGAAAGTTTTTCAACTCCGACAACGAGGACGTATTTTGAAGTTCCCGCGTGCACAAAGTCATTGGCCATTCCGACGCCGTAGCAGAAGCCAGCACATGCAGCATTGATATCGAAGGCTGCCGCTTTTGGATTTCCCAGGCGGGCGATGAGAGCGGTGGCCGCACTCGGTGCCTGAAATGGATAGGTGATGCTGGCCAAGATGACGGTGTCGATCTGCTCCATCGAGACCTTGGCACGTTGGAGTGCCTGTCGACAGGCGGCCTCTGCCATATCCAGAACACTCTCATCGGCTGCGGCAAAGCGGCGGGTTTCAATTCCGGTGCGCTGGCGGATCCACTCATCGCTGGAATCAATCTTCTCTATGACTTCGGAGTTGGGGACGATGCGCTCTGGTTGATAAGCGCCCACGCCGAGAATGCGGCTGTTGGTTCCAGTGCGAACTTTGATCCCGGTTCTAGGCTTTGTCATCAGGCTTCCACGCTTTCGGTATGGCGAGCAATGAGGTCTCTGGCGGCATCCAAATCATCGGGACTCTTCAGGGCGAGCGTTTCCACGCCCGGAAGTGCTCGCTTGATTAATCCTACGAGCGTTCCTGCAGGTGGCAACTCGAGAACTGCGGTGACTCCGAGTTCGCCCAGCGTCTGCATGCAAAGATCCCAACGAACGGGATTGGCAATTTGATTGACGATGCGATCGAGCACGACGTGTCCAAACACAACGCTGGCACCATCTCTATTGGAAAGCAGAGTCGTACGCGGATCATTGACGGCAAGTGTTGAAGCAAATTCATCCAAGTGTCCAACAGCCGGTGCCATAAAAGGGGTGTGGAATGCGCCGGCAACTGCAAGGGCGCGTACGCGCGCGCCTGCGGGAGGATGATCGCCAAGTTTTGCAAGGGCATCAAGGTCGCCGGCTGCAACTATCTGACCTGCTCCATTTTCGTTGGCGGCGACCAGCCCGAGAGAGGCAATGGCTGCAAGAACGGTCTCCCGTTCTCCACCCAAGATCGCTGACATTCCAGTGGGCGTTTGCGCTGCGGCAACGGCCATGGCAAGTCCGCGCTCGCGCACGAGTGCCATTGCATCATGCTCGCTAAGCACTCCTGCAATAGCTGCGGCCGTAATTTCTCCGACAGAGTGGCCCGCCGTTACCGAAAGATGGACATTGCCGAGTGCTCTCATGGCGAGAAGTCCCGCGCTGACGATTAAGGGTTGGGCATTGGCGGTGTCGCGAATTTCATCGGCGCTGGCAAGGGTTCCCAAATGGATCAAATTAAGGTCGATCGCCTCCGACCAGGTATCTAGGCAATCGCGTAATTGCTTGTCTTCTAACCACGAGGAGAGAAAGCCTGGGGTCTGTGAACCTTGCCCAGGAGCGATGATTGCAAGCACGGGCTAGATTTTAGGCGCTTGAAGACCGTACTTACGAGTATGAGCGTGATTTAGAAGAAAGCCGAGCCCGAAACTAGCCAAACTTGGGCGCAGTGCGGGGCAACTTTCACTTTGGCCGATGGCGCTTCAATGATGGGCTCGTATGTGGAAGTCACATGTGCGGCGTCGAAAATGCATCGATAGGCCTGTCCCCACGTCTTGTCGGGAAGAGTGAATACGGTCTCCTCCGGGGATGAGTTGAGTAATAGGAGAAGGCCTCGATCAAAACTTGCCTCAAAATAGATTGTAATGCTCCGTTTTTCGCCATCGCGCCAATGCGAATCGGTCATCTCGCGACCGCCGAGACTAAACCACGCGAGATCCTTTCTGCGTGTGCCAAGGTCCAAAGCGCCTGAGAAGAATTCGGAGGAGATTTCGGCAAGGTATGAAGTGCGGATATTGGTCAGTTCTGTTACGGCATCCAAAATATCTTGCTCTTCGGATTCCAAATCCCATGTGAGATTCACTCCGAAATCATCTGGGCCAATTAACGGTTGCGTGTAGGCATTGTTGGAGCCATTTTGCGAGCGACTCACTTCATCGCCCATTGAGAGCATGGGCACTCCGGTTGAGAGGATCAAAGTTGCGAGCATGGACTTCTTCAGACATTTTCTGGTGTTAAGAATTGCCGGATCATCGCTCGGACCTTCGACACCGGCGTTCCATGATCTATTTCCAGTCGCGCCATCGCGATCGTCCTCGCCGTTGGGACCGTTACGTTTTTCTTGATACGAGACAAGGTCATTGAGGGTAAAACCGTCGTGCGCCGTGATGAAGTTGATGGACGAAGTCGGGCCGCGAAAATAAAAGATGTCGCTAGATCCACTGATCCGTGAGGCGATATCGGCGACCCCTTCTCCGTATCCGCGAGCCAAATCGTCCAACCAGAATTGGCGCACGGAGTCGCGATAGTGGTCGTTCCATTCCCTCATCGGGTAGGCGAAATCTCCCAGGCTGTACCGCGTGACGTCCCACGGTTCACAGATCAATTTAAGATCTCGCAATATCGGGTCGCTGGCAATTGCGGTGAAAAGTGAGGCGTCCTCGGCCGAATGATCTTCGTAAAGGGCGGTGGCTAGATCAAATCGGAATCCATCAACTCCGATGACATCACTCCACCAGCGAAGTGAATCCATGATGTGGCGCGTGATGGGAGGAGCGCTGGCGTTTACGGTGTTGCCACAGCCAGTCACGTCGATGAACTGCGCATCACTTTGATGTCGATACCAGGCCTTATTGTCTATCCCGCGAAAAGACAAGGTCGGTCCGCCGATTCCGCCTTCGCCGGTGTGGTTGTAGACGACATCCAAAATGACCTCAATGCCAGATTGGTGCAATCTATCGACAGGACCACTGAAGTTCCGATATGGGATCATCGCTTGCTGCGTAAGGGGCGTGCGGAGCAGTGAAAGCAATCGGGTTGTAATTCCAATAATTGCGGCGGCCGCGATTCCAAATGGCAGGCTCCGTCATCGCATGATGTATTGGCAGAAGCTCAAGTGCGGTTATGCCCATCTTTTTCAAATGCGCGATCGTGCTTGGGTGTCCGAGAGCCCGGTAGGTTCCTCGCTCCTTTGCATCAATTTCATTGTTCAGGGCGGTTAGTCCTTGAACATGTGCTTCGTAGATTATGGTCTTTGACCAAGGTGTGTTGAGCCGATCAAAATGGCGCCGCTTATGACTTGTGACAACAGAGTAAGGAACATGACCAGCACTATCTCGGTCATCGCGAACGTCGACGTCTCCATTGCCAAGTCCATCTGAACTTATGTAGCCGTAGATTTCTGGGACGTACTGAACCGTGCCATCTAGTTGATGCGCATAAGGATCCAGCAGCAACTTAGCTGCGTTAAAGCGCAGACCTTGCGCGGGATTCCAGGGACCGTATACGCGGTACCCGTATCTTTGACCCTCGCGAACTCCGGATAGATACCCATGCCAGATTGGTCCGGTGCGGTGCGCCAAAGCAAATCTTGTTTCAACTAGTTTGCCGTTAATATCGTTAAAGAGGCAGAGTTCAACGGCATCGGCAGCTTGCGCCCAGATTGCGAAGTTGGCCCCTCCGGTTGTCAGAGTCGCGCCAAGAAACCTTGGATCTGCAGGTAGCACTAGTTACCTTTCCTTCTCGGTTACTTCTCAAATGATGGAACTTCGGTTAAATCACAATGCAGTTTATTGTCTGTAATCTTACTGACCAGTAGCATCGCCACATGAATATCGCAGTCTGTGTGAAGCAGGTGCCTGATTCGTGGGCAGAGAAGAAGATGAATGGCGGTGTTCTCGACCGCCAGGGAGTCGACGCCGTACTCAATGATCTCGATGAGTATGCAGTAGAGGAAGCCCTCCGCATTGTTGAAGCCCATGGTGGCAACGGAGAAGGCGGCGCTAACAGCATCACCGTAATTTCCATGGGACCAGAGCGCACAGCAGATGCGGTCCGCAAAGCACTCTCGATGGGGGCAGACGCCGCGATTATTGTCACCGATGCGGCATTGGCGGGATCGGATGCGCTGGCCACATCAAAAGTTCTGGCGAAAGTCATTGAAGGCGGCAATTTTGATTTGGTCATCTGCGGCACTGAGTCCACGGATGCTCGTATGAGCGTGGTCCCCGCGATGATCGCCCAGCGACTTGCTTGGGCCCAGCTCACCTTCGCAGGTTCGGTCGTTGTCGATGCCGACGCTGTAACGATCACTCGTGTAACTGAAGCTGGTGTGGACACAATGAAGGCGCAGTTTCCTGCCGTGATTAGTGTGGTCGAGAAGATCAATGAGCCGCGTTATCCCTCATTTAAGGGCATCATGGCCGCAAAGAAGAAGCCGGTGGAAATCAAAGATCTAGCCGCTCTTGGCATCGATGCTGCCCAAGTTGGCACAGCGGGTGCTTGGAGCACTGTCGTTGATGCGACACCTCGCCCGCCGAAAGCCGCGGGCGTCAAAATCGTGGATGACGGCAATGGCGGCAAAGCCCTTGTTGATTTCTTAGTAGAGAAGAAATTCATATGAGCGAAGTATTTGTCCTCGCCCAATTCGTCGGCGACAAGGTAGCCAAGACGACAGCCGAGCTTGCAACTTGCGGTGCGCGCATTGGTGATGTAACTGCAATCGTCCTTGCCGCCCCTGGCAAAGGTGCGGCCCTTGCAGCACAGGTCACCAATGGAAAGATCGCAAAGGTCCTTGTCATTGAAAGCGCCGATTTCGATCACTTCGGAGTTTCCGCATCTGCTGCCGTTCTTGCTCATATCGTTAGCGAGCACAAGCCAGCCGCTCTACTCCTCACATCCAGTGCCTTCGGAAAAGAATTGGCCGGCTGTGTTGCAGTGCTGAGCGATTCGGGATTGATCACAGATGCCGTGGATGTCTCTAGCGAACTTGTTGCAACCCAAATTATCTTTGGTGGTTCGACAACCGTGCATTCTCGTGTTTCGCACGGATGCGCAATCATTACCTTGCGCCCGAACTCGGTGACGCCAGATTCAGATAAGAGTTCTCCAGAGATCATCACTGTGAGCGTTGCAGTAGATGATGCCGCAAAGCATGCCGAAGTTATTTCAAGTCAGCCTCCCGTTGCCGAAGGCCGCCCCGAACTCACCGAAGCACAGATCATCGTTTCTGGTGGGCGCGGAACAAATGGTGACTTTGGTCCTGTAGAAACATTTGCTGATCTCTTGGGTGCTGCGGTCGGCGCATCGCGCGCGGCAACTGATGCCGGTTGGTACCCGCATTCACATCAAGTGGGTCAGACTGGCAAGACTGTGAGCCCTCAGCTCTATGTCGCATGTGGCATCTCAGGGGCAATTCAGCACCGCGCCGGCATGCAGACCAGCAAGACGATTGTCGTGATTAATAAGGATCCTGAGGCCCCCATCTTCGAATTGGCCGATTTTGGCGTGGTTGGCGATCTCTTCTCCGTGCTGCCGCAGGCCAGCGAAGGGGTCAAAGCGCACAAGTCCTAGACTTGGGCTCATGCCTGTTTACCTCGATCACGCTGCAACGACGCCTATGGCCGGCGTTGCGATCAAAGTGATGGCCGATCAACTGGCTAAATTGGGAAACCCCTCGAGTTTGCACTCCTACGGGCGAGATGCGCGCAAGGATTTGGAAGGCGCCCGCGAAGAAATCGCAGTGGCCTTGGATTGCCATCCCACCGAAATCATTTTTACTGCCAGCGGCACCGAGGCTAATAACACTGCACTGAAGGGGCTCTACTGGAAGGGGCAGGCGGTCGGACGCAATGTTGTGGTTATTTCCTCGATCGAGCATCACGCGATCTTGGACCCGGCGCAATGGCTCAAAGAGCATGAGGGCGCCGAAGTTATTGAAATCGGTGTCGACAGCAACGGAGTCATTCCTCTTGACGAACTGGATGATTTGATTGCCAGGCGCGCAGATGAGATCGCAGTCATCTCCATCATGAGCTCCAACAATGAGACCGGTGTCATCCAACCGATAGATAAAGTTGTTGAGTTGGCCCGTCCTGCATTAATTCCAGTTCATAGCGATGCGGTGCAAAGTTTTGGCAAAGTGCCACTTTCCTTCAGCCAACTTGGATTGACCGCTATGAGTGTGAGTGCACACAAGTTGGGCGGACCGATCGGTGTCGGCGCATTAGTTTTGCGGAAAGGTTACGACGTGCCGGCCCTGCTACATGGGGGAGGCCAAGAGCGAGATATCCGAAGCGGAACATTCAACGCGCCGGCGATTATGGCCTTTGCCGCCGCAGTCAAAGAAACTTTTCAAGATTTCGCAGAACGCAATGCACGGGTTCGGCGCCTTCGACATCAATTGGCCAACGGAATTTTGACTGCATTTCTTGACACCTATGTAAATGGCATTGAGGTCGAACGATTGCCTGGGATCATTAACATCACCATCCCCGGAACCGAGAGTGACACATTGCTTCTGCTTCTGGACAATGAAGGGATCGCGTGTTCGACGGGCTCGGCATGCACCGCAGGAGTGCAGCGGCCAAGCCACGTGCTTCTTGCGATGGGACACACCGATGCGACTGCGCGCTCATCAATCCGTTTCTCTCTTGGCGCTACGTCCACAGAGTCTGATGTTGATGAAGTTCTTCGAGTGCTTCCCTCTGTCATCGAGCGAGCGAGAATGGCAAACCTACGATGAAACTCATTGCCGCCATGAGCGGTGGCGTTGACTCGGCAGTTGCGGCAGCCCGCGCCCACGAAGCCGGTCACGACGTCATCGGTGTTCACTTGGCCCTTTCTTCCAATCCGCAGAAGTATCGCTCTGGTGCACGTGGTTGCTGCACGATCGAGGACTCTCACGACGCTCGCAGGGCGGCTGATGTCATCGGCATTCCTTTCTATATCTGGGATATGGCCGAGGAGTTCCACGAGGGCGTGGTCGAGAATTTCATCGCTGAGTACGCCGCAGGTCGCACTCCGAATCCTTGCCTGCGTTGCAACGAGAAAATCAAGTTCGAGGCGGTGCTAGACCGTGCCCGCGCTATGGGTTTCGATGGGGTCGTCACGGGACATTACGCGATCACGCGCGAGGGGGAGATGGGCAAGACCCTGCATCGCGCAATAGATGACACAAAGGATCAGTCCTACGTTCTGTCAGTTCTCACCATCGAGCAGATTGCCGGTGCCATCTTTCCTCTGGGTGACACGACAAAAGTTGATGTCCGCAAAGAGGCCAAAGCGCGCGGTCTCTACGTCGCCAACAAACCCGACAGCCATGACATCTGCTTTGTTCCATCGGGAGACAACGCCAGTTGGCTACATGAGCGATTGGGAAGGAAAGTCGGTCCGATCGTCGATCAAGACGGCGAGCAAATTGGCGAGCACAAGGGCGCCTATACCTACACAATCGGCCAGCGCAAAGGATTGGGACTCTCTGTTCCCACCATCGATGGCTCACCTCGTTTTGTTCTCAAGGTAGAGCCGGTCACCAATACCGTTGTCGTAGGTCCGCGAGAGGATCTTGCGGTGACGAGAATGATCGGTGAGAAAACAGTGTGGTGCGGGCCGGCAGTTGGTCCGGATCGTAACCGCGGTTTCGTGCAAATTCGCGCTCACGGCAAGCCGCTTTCCTGCACCTATTATTTTGAAAACGAATCATTGATCGCCGAACTCGATGAGCCGCTCTTGGGTCTGGCTACCGGTCAGCAGATGGCAATCTACGACGGAGATCGTGTGGTGGGGTCAGCAACAATTTGCGAGACCCAACAGTGACAACAAATGCTCGCCACCGCATTGCAGAGTTGACCGAGGCGATCCGCGACCATCAGTTCCGATATTACGTTCTGGATAAGCCCGCCATCACCGATGCAGAATTTGATGGCTTACTCAAAGAATTGACTGATCTAGAGGCAAAATATCCAGAGCTGCGCGAAAGCGATTCGCCGACCCAAACAATCGGTGGCGGATTCGCCACCCACTTCGAGCAGTTTGATCACCTCGAGAAGATGATGAGCCTGGACAATGTTTTTGACATTGCCGAATTGAATACCTGGTTTGAGCGCACAGAGAAAAGCGCTCCCGTCACAGAGTGGCTATGCGAATTGAAGGTAGACGGCTTAGCGATTAACTTGTTGTACCAAGATGGAGTTCTCACTCGGGCACTGACGCGTGGCAACGGAGTTACAGGTGAAGATGTCACCCTTAACGTAAAGACGATCCGAAATCTGCCGCACAAATTGATCGGCAAGAATCTGCCCACGGTTATGGAAGTACGTGGCGAAGTTTTCTTTCCGCTGGCTGCCTTCGCCGAACTCAACGCATCCCTTGAGGAAGTAGGCAAGCCGCTCTTCGCCAATCCGCGCAACGCCGCTGCCGGTTCACTTCGACAGAAGGATCCGCGCGTTAGTGCCGAGCGCCCCCTTAGTGTTGTAGTGCACGGTGTCGGAGCGCTAGAAGGCGCCACGTTTTCTTCGCAGAGCGATGCCTACGAAACTTTGAAGTCGTGGGGTTTGCCGGTGAGTGATCGCTACCGCGTATTCAATTCCAAGTCCGATGTTTTGGAGTTCATCTCTAATTACGGTACCCATCGTCATGACCTCGAACATGAGATTGATGGCGTGGTAGTTAAGGTCAACCTTTTTGATCAGCAACAGAGTCTCGGCTTCACTTCTCGCGCTCCAAAATGGGCGATTGCTTACAAATATCCGCCTGAGGAAGTTGTCACTCAACTTCTCGACATCAAGGTCAGCGTTGGCCGTACGGGACGTGTGACCCCCTTTGCTTTCATGGAGCCCGTCAAAGTCGCTGGTTCCACTGTCACAAATGCGACTCTGCACAACTCTCACGAAGTAACGCGCAAGGGAATCTTGATCGGAGATTGGATCGTTATTCGCAAGGCCGGTGATGTCATCCCCGAAGTTCTCGGCCCGGTGATCGAGCGCCGCACTGGCAAAGAGAAGCCCTTCGCAATGCCGACCAACTGCCCCGAATGCGGCAGCCAACTTCGCGCCATTTCCGAAGGCGACATTGATATTCGCTGTCCCAATACGCAATTCTGCCCGGCGCAGTTGCGCGAGCGAATTTTCTACATCGGCTCGCGTTCAGCTTTGGACATTGACGTGCTTGGCTACGAAGCCGCACAAGCATTGCTAGTCGACAAGATAATCTCCGATGAGTCCGATCTCTTTGCCCTTGATGCCGAGAAACTTTCACACTCGGACTTCTTCCGCAAGAAGGACGGAAGCCCCAGTGCCAACGTCACCAAACTTCTCACAGCCCTTGAGGAAGCAAAGTCGCGTCCGCTATGGCGAGTACTCGTCGCACTTTCTATCCGTCACGTGGGACCAACTGCGGCGCAAGCACTCGCCAATGCATTTGGAAGTATGGACGCCATCGAGAAAGCGTCCGCAGAGCTACTTGCCGATGTTGAGGGCGTCGGCTCGACCATCGCCGAATCAATTCTCGAATGGTTCGCACAAGTTTGGCACCGCGCCATCATTGAAAAGTGGGGCAAGGCCGGAGTCAACATGGTGAATCAGAAGGCGGCTGCACTTCCACAGACGTTGGCGGGCCTGACCATCGTTGTCACGGGTTCTCTTGAAACTTTTTCGCGCGATGAGATCTCAGAAGTCATTGCAGCCCATGGCGGCAAGGCGTCGAGTTCTGTTTCGAGTAAGACGAGTTACGTATTAGTCGGATCTGACCCCGGATCCAAGTTGGCCAAGGCGCAGGAGTTGGGCGTGCCCATTATCGACGAAAGCGCTTTTAAGAAGTTATTGTCCAAATAATGATTTATATAGGCGCGAATAGCTTCACCGAATAAGGGGCTACAGTGCTTAAAGGCGGATACGGAGCTGATTCTCTCCGTATCCGTTTGGGGGGGCACGGGGGAGAATCTGATTTTGCCACGCTAGACTTTCCACCATGATCTCTCTAGCCGGCGAAGTAGTTCGCACACTCCCTGCGCCCCCCATTTTCTTTGGTCTTTTCGCATTCGGAACGCTTTCAGTTCTGCTTTATTTAGTTCTCCGACTCGACCGGGATTAATTGTCTAATCCGATTACGTATAGGCCTCTATGGCGGGACCTTTGACCCCATCCATCAGGGCCATCTTCATCTGATCGAACAATTGTTTGCGCGCGACGTTGTTGTTGAACTTGTAATCGTCCCCGCGGGGCACCCCTGGCTTCGCAATCATGCACCTTATGCGTCGGCACAAGATCGATTTGCGATGGCGCAGTTGGCCGTTAGCGAATTGCCGGTAGCGATACGTGATCATGTCTTGGTCAGTGACGTCGAAGTGAATCAGATCAGGTCCTACATATACGATCGACACCGTTGAAGAATTGAAGAAAATGCGACCTGATGCCAAATGGCTTTTGATTCTCGGTTCCGACGCGTTCGCAAGCATCGATAAGTGGCATCGAAGCACAGGAATTGCGGAATCTTGTCGAGATTCTCGTAATCGCACGAGATGGTGAAGGCTTCAACATTGATGCGCTGCCCGTCTCCGCATCACAAATTCGCTCTCAGATCCAGAACCATGAAAGCGCGATAAAGTATCTTCCAGAATCGGTCTGGGCTTACATCAAAGAAAGAAACCTCTATGTCAGCAACTAAAGAAGCAGTCGCGATCACGCAGATTGCGGCCCACGCCGTTATTGAGAAACTTGGCCACGACTTGGTGGCAATTGACATGTCAGATCAGTTGGTTCTCTGCGAAGTTTTTTTGATCGCCAGCGGCCAGAATACCCCGCAGATCAACTCCATCGCCGATGAAGTTGAACGCCAACTCCATGCGGTCGGACAGAAGCCCGCCCGCCGGGAGAATGGTCCGGAATGGATCTTGATCGACTACACCGATCTCGTCGTTCACATTCAAACCGATGAGTTGCGACGCTATTACATGCTCGACCGACTCTGGAACGACTGCCCGACTATTCCACTCGATGCCGTTCGCGAAGCGAGTGCCCGTGCCTAAACGTAACCGTGTTGTCCTTTGGCGTCATGGCCAGACCGATTGGAACATCGTCAATCGCTTTCAGGGGCACTCAGATATTCCGCTTAATGCTGTCGGTTTTTACCAAGCACAGCATGCTGCGCGATTGCTTGCAAATATGGAGCCGACCAAGATCATTTCCAGCGACCTCCAACGCGCCTATTCGACAGCGTTAGAACTCGCTGCCCTGGTAGATCTGCCTGTCGAAGTGGACCCCAACCTGCGTGAGATAAACGGCGGCAAATGGGAAGGCAAAACCGGCAAAGAAAATCGTGCCGAGGATTTTGCTAACTTCGTCAGATGGATTGATGGCGATGACAGTCCCGCAGGGAATACGGGGGAGCGACGTTCCGAAGTTGCCGCACGAGTCGTTACCGCGATAAACAAAGCGCTCGTTTCCGGAGAAGAAGGTCAAACCCTTGTGGTCGTCACCCACGGCGGGGCTGCTCGCTGCGTTCTGGGTGCCATGCTCGAATTGCCCATTACGCATTGGGGAACAATCGGCGGGCTTTCCAATGCTGCCTGGTCGGTTCTGCAGAGAAATCCGCGCGGGTGGCATCTGGTCGAACACAACGCCGGGACTATTCCTGAGCCCATTTATGGCGAGGAGAGCGGGGCCGATCCGACCTTTGGTTGATTCTCGATTCCATATCTATGGTGGGGGTGCGATAAGGTCGCACCCGTAAGAATTCCGAAGTTTTCGGGGCTGTGGCGCAGCTGGTAGCGCACCTGCATGGCATGCAGGGGGTCAGGGGTTCGAATCCCCTCAGCTCCACGTTTGTAAGGTAACACTTGACATATGTAAGGGATTACCTATCATAAGGTTTATGAAACCTTATCTAGGGGCCATTCGATGAATACAGGCGAGCCAACTGACATCGTTTTGCCCCGTGCGACTGCGGCTGTTTTTCGAGTTCTTGCTGGTGCGAATGCGTCATTTTCTATTAGGCAACTTGCGCGGATTGCTGGCGTTTCCGCCCCCCGTGCGGTCGAAATTGTTAACCGTGCGAGTGAAAGAGGGCTCATCCTTGTAGAGCAAGGAGGACGTTCTCGAATGTGTCGGTTCAATAGGGAGCACCTCGCGGCTGGCGCCATCATCGAATTAGTAACGATCCGCGAACGAATGCTGCGCGCGATCGAAGAAGAGATAGCTTTGTGGAAGATCGCACCGTTGCATGCAAGCCTCTTTGGTTCCGCAGCCCGTGGCGAGGGAGACACGGACAGCGATTTAGATCTGCTTCTTGTTCGCCCAGAGGACAAAGCGGAGGAGGACTGGGAGGAGCAGAAGTACACAAGCGGAGTACGCCTCAGGGCCAAGATTGGTAATCCTGTGTCATGGTTTGATGTTTCGATGACTGAATTGAAGAGGTCAATGCGTGCATCCGAACCTATTCTCGCCGAGTGGAAGAAAGACTCTATTTGCCTTTCGGGACCACTGTTGTCGGATCTACTTCGCCAAATCCGTGTGAAAGGGAAGTGATGATGGTGACAAAGAAGGGCGCAACCTCAGGATGCGGTCCCGAACAAGCCAAGAATCGACTGGATGTTGCCAAGCAATACCAAGAACTTGCCCACCTTAAGGCGAAGGAAAAGCTAGGCGCGGCACGAAATGTTGCTGCAGGGAATGCTGTTCTTGCCGGTATCGCAGCCTCTGATGCCCTTTGCTGCTGGCGCCTTGGTGGACGTTCGTCGAGTTCGAATCATTCAGATGCTGTAGGACTCCTCGCAAAGTTAGATAAAAAGTTAGCAAAGCACCTCTCAATTCTGATTGGTGACAAGACCACTTCGCACTACGGCGAGAAATTTATCGGTGTTGAAACTTTAAAGAGTTGCCTAAGGGCGAAGGATCAATTAATTTCCGCGGCAACAAGGGAAGTGATTTGATGAGACTTTTTGAAGCCGTCATACTCGTTCTCGTCGGCATGTTCGCCGGAACTATTAATTCAATTGTCGGCTCGGGCGGTCTCGTCACTTTTCCGGTTCTCCTGACATTCGGGTACTCGCCACTTGTTGCAAACATGACCAACAACATGGGCGTTCTCCCTGGGGCGCTCAGCGCTGTTTATGCATACCGGCGTGAACTGAAAACTCAATGGTCTCGAGTCGTCCGGCTTGGAGCGCTGTCTATAGTCGGGGGATTTGGCGGAGCGATACTTCTCCTAGAACTCCCCGCGGCCGCCTTTAAAAAGATCGTGCCTGTGCTCATTGCCGCAGCCCTCGTGCTAATAGTCCTTCAGCCGCGGCTGCAAAGACGTATCGCCAAACGTGAAACTGTTCACCGCCGTCACATCATCACCCGCGACGGTGGCATATTCCTTACGGGAATTTACGGTGGCTACTTCGGAGCAGCCCAGGGAATCCTCCTCATGTCGATACTCGGCGCAGTTTTTGACGAATCAATTCAGAAACTCAACTCGATCAAGATGATGCTGGCCTTCTCTGCCAATTCTGCGGCAGCGATCGTCTTTCTGTTTCGTGGAGGAGTCGCTTGGGGAGCGGCAGGGGCGCTTGCTGTCGGATCAATTGTTGGCGGTCAGATCGGCCCCCATATTGGCCGCCGACTTCCGAATTCTGTCTATCGAGGATTCATTGTCTTTGTCGGGCTGGCTGCAATCGCCAAGGTGCTGAGCTCTTAAATTTCTGGCGGAAATCCTCCTAAGAAGTAACCAGCTTCGCGATCGCAACCACTCCGACGATTACTATCACGGCGCGGTATACCGGCGCCGGCAAACGACGCCCGATCGTGGCCCCTATCTGGCCCCCGATTAACGCGCCAGCGGCAATTACCCCCGCAGCAGGCCAATAGACACCGCCTCGAATCACGAAGACAACGGCTGCGGCACTATTTGCCGATAAGGCCAGCATCATCTTGATCGAATTGAGCTTATGTATCGTCTCGTCAATTACAGCGCCGAGGATCGACATCAGGAGGATGCCCTGGGCTGCACCGAAGTAGCCACCGTAGAGACCTGTGAAGAAAATCGCGCTATCTCTCACGATGGTGTTGGAATGCGGACGGGATTCTCGTGCGGCCGCTTTCTTGCGCAACCAAGGTTGGAGAATGACCATTACTAACGCGAGCGCAATCAGCACGGGGACTATCTCTTTAAAGGCAGCTGCGGGAAGAATTAACAGGAGTAGCGCCCCACCGAGTCCTCCAGCGAGTGAGAAAACTGAAAGTTTTGCAATCTTGGACCATTGTGTCTTTAGTTCCTTGCGGTATGCGAAAGAGCCACTAATTGCCCCGGGGAGAACACCTAGGTTGTTCGTCATGTTTGCCGTGAGTGGGGCGTATCCGAAGGCGAGCAAGGCCGGGAAGGTTATGAGGGAGCCCGAACCGACGACGGTATTGATCGTCCCGGCACCTATGCCAGCCAGGAAGAGCATCAAGACCTGGAAAATTCCCATGGGCAATTATGTCTTGAAGTCAAGATATATGGCTACGGCGCTCCCAGAAAACCCTTATATCTGCAAACAATGTGCAGGTAAATCACTTATAGCCAAACTCACAGCACATTCTGAGGCATTCTGGCCTTCCCGGGAATAATTGAAGTTTCAACTATGTTATAGTCATCAAGTAGTTGAAAATTCAACTAAAACAAACGTCCCCATCGTTTCCCTAAGGAGCAAGACAATGACTACAGCAACAGTTGGTTCGCTAACAGGCACCTACACAATCGATCCAAGCCACAGCCAGATCGGCTTCGGCGCACGTCACGCCATGGTCACCAAGGTCCGTGGCCAGTTCAACGAATTCACCGGCACCGGCTTTTTCAACGCTGAAAACCCTGCCGCAGTCAACAATCGAAGTAACCATCCAGGCCAAGAGCATCAACACCAACAATGCTGACCGCGATGCCCACCTTCGCAGCAACGACTTCTTCTCAATGGACGAGTTCCCACTGATCACCTTCGCATCAACCGCCTTCTCCAAGGCTGATGCCGAGACCTACTCAGTCACAGGCGACCTCACCATCAAGGGCATTGCCAAGTCCATCACCTTCCCCCTTGAGTACACCGGCACCGCCGTTGATCCATGGGGCAACACCCGCGTGGGCTTCGAAGGCAAGGTCACCGTTAACCGCAAGGATTGGGGCATCAACTTCAATGCTGCACTAGAAGCTGGCGGAGTTCTCGTCGGCGAGAAGATCAGCCTTGAGTTCGAAATCTCAGCGATTCGTAGCGGGGACGCTGCTTAAGCGCTAGTCGCTTAGTAAGTAAAAAGAGGATCGGGCCTTTGGCTCGGTCCTCTTTTCCTATTAGCAAACTCCTCGCTTGAAGTCCCTGTAACCTAAGCCCATGTCGACAGATAACACGCGTGAATTCGTCCACGAGGGCTACGACGTTGCCTATGTTCAAGAGAAGTGGCTCCCCGTCTGGGACAAGTTGGCCCCCTTCAAGTCGGGCCGCCCAGATGACATTCGCCCCAAGAAGTACATCCTGGATATGTTTCCCTACCCGTCCGGCGATCTGCACATGGGTCATGCCGAGGCATACGCCCTAGGCGATGTCATCGCACGGTACTGGGTTCAGCGTGGCTTCAACGTCATGCACCCGATGGGTTGGGATGCCTTCGGATTGCCAGCTGAGAATGCCGCGATCAAGCGCGGGATTGATCCAGCGCCCTGGACCTACGAGAACATCGCAGTGCAGAAGTCGTCAATGCGACGTTACGCATGTTCCTTCGATTGGGATCGCACATTCAATACTTGCGATCCTGAGTTCTATCGATGGAACCAGTGGCTCTTCATCAAGTTGTTTGAACGCGGCCTTGCCTATCGCAAAGCCTCCAACGTCAACTGGTGTCCCACCGATCAGACAGTGCTTGCAAATGAGCAGGTAGTTGCTGGCCTTTGCGAGCGTTGCGATACGCCTGTTACGAAAAAGAAATTGACCCAGTGGTATTTCAAGATCACGGACTATGCAGATCGTTTGCTCGATGACATGTCGCAGTTGGAAGGCAATTGGCCAGACAAAGTTCTGACGATGCAGCGCAATTGGATTGGTCGCTCAACGGGTGCGAATGTCTCATTCCAGATCGAAGGCCGGAAAGACCCGGTCACGATTTATACAACTCGCCCCGACACTTTGTACGGCGCAACATTCTTCGTTGTCGCAGCCGATAGCGACTTGGCGGCAGAAATCGCCAAGGGAAGCGCGGTTGAGAAGAAGTTCGTCGAATATCTCGAGCAGATCAAGTTGGCCAGTGATATCGACCGTCTTGCAACCGATCGACCAAAGAGCGGTGTCTTCCTGGAGCGTTACGCAATCAACCCAGTAAATGGGGAGAAGCTGCCGATCTGGGCAAGTGATTATGTTCTTGCCGACTACGGCACCGGCGCAATCATGGCCGTGCCGGCACACGATCAGCGCGACTTGGATTTCGCACGCGCAATGGATTTGCCGGTTCGAGTTGTAGTTGAGACCGGCGAGGAAGATCCATCTCTCTCTGGAATTGCGACGGCTGGGGATGGCGCCTTAATCAACTCTGGTCCGCTAAATGGTCTGCCAAAGGATGAGGCGATTGCCTTCATCAACGCCCAACTTGAGAACGATGGTCTCGGTAAAGCCGCACGAAATTACCGCCTGCGCGATTGGCTGATTTCACGCCAGCGCTATTGGGGCACGCCGATTCCTATCATTCATTGCGAAGCATGCGGAGAAGTTCCCGTCCCACTTGATGAATTGCCCTTGAAATTGCCAGATGCCACCGGTTTGGATTTGAAGCCAAAGGGAACGTCGCCTTTAGGCGGCGCGACTGATTGGGTCAATGTTGCTTGCCCGAAGTGTGCTGGTCCTGCCAAGCGCGACACTGACACTATGGACACTTTTGTTGATTCATCATGGTACTTCTTGCGTTTCCCGAGTTCGACCGATCACACGCAGGCATTTAGTCGTGAAACCGTGGACACATGGCTGCCAGTTGATCAATATGTCGGCGGCGTGACCCACGCGATCTTGCACCTTCTTTATGCGCGCTTCATTACCAAGGTATTGAACGACATGGACATGCTCGGTTTCGACGAGCCGTTTATGCGGTTGCTCAATCAAGGAATGGTTGTCATGGACGGCTCTGCGATGAGCAAGAGCCGTGGCAACCTTGTGAAGCTTTCCGACGAATTGGTGACGCACGGTGTTGACGCCGTCCGTCTCTCGTTGATCTTTGCCGGCCCACCGGAGGATGACATTGACTGGGCCGATGTATCGCCATCGGGTTCGGTGAAGTTCCTCAACCGCGCATGGAGGTTGTCGGGAGATATCTCAAGTGCTTCCGGTGTTGATTTCTCATTGGGCGATGTCTCCTTGCGCAAAGCAACGCATAAGGCGGTTAACGACGCCGGATTTGCAGTGGAGTCTCTCCGATTCAACGTGGCGATCGCGCGCATCATGGAATTGGTCAACGCGACCCGTAAGGCAATTGATTCGGGATGCGGGCCGGCAGATCCTGCTGCACGGGAAGCCGTTGAGGCAATCGCCATCATGCTCTCACTTGTTGCGCCATTTACGGCCGAGGAAATGTGGGAGCGATTGGGCCACAAGCCCTGTGTCGCATTAGTTGGCTGGCCGACCGTGGATGAGTCACTGCTGATCGCCGATGCTGTCGTTGCGGTCATCCAGATCAACGGCAAGATCAAGGAACGTATCGAGGTCTCACCTCTGATTACGGATGCCCAGTTGGAGATTTCCGCCCTTGAACACCCGACCATTGTTGAAGCCCTCAAGGGCGCGACCGTAACCAAGGTGATTACTCGAGCGCCCAAGATCGTCAACATCGTTATCAACAACTGAGAGCGCTAAACAATCAAGCACGGTTTGTAAGGATTTCTTAAGCATGCCCTTTTCAATGGGCACATGGGAGATTACCTAGAGGATCTGCGCGAGCGTGTTCAGGATTGGTGGGCTGACCTCGAGTTCAGCGCAATTCATAAGCGCGCGCTGCTTGTCGTCTTTGTGCTCGTTTGCGTGGTCTCAGTCGCCGTTGTCGCTCGCGGTCATTCCCAACCTGTAGTGGAGACTTCGCCGATGGTCATCGCGTCGCCGAAATTGATGGTGGATGTCGCAGGGGCTGTGAAATCACCCGGTGTGTACGAACTTCCGGCGAACTCGCGTGTGATCGATGCGATCGCTGCGGCCGGCGGGGCGGTTGCACATGCGGACACCAGCGATATCAATCTGGCACGGATTATCAAGGATGGCGAACAGGTTTATGTAGATCTTGCGGCAGTTTCGAGTCCTTCGGTGCAAGGTGGAGCGGTGAAGAGAGTTGTGAAGAAGAAATCAGGCCCGATCAACATTAACCGTGCAACCGCCAGTGAATTGGATGCCCTTCCAGGTATTGGGCCAGTGCTTGCATCAAGAATCATTGACTACCGCAAAGCAAACGGCCCCTTCGTATCGGTGGATGATCTTCAGAAAGTCTCTGGCATTGGTGTTGCAAAATTCGCCCAGTTCAAGAGCAAAGTCCGCGTGTAAGTGATTACCGCGCCTTAGTCCTAGGCGCGGCAATCTGGGCGGGAGCTCTCAGCCAGAGTTGGGTAAGTCCTTGGCGAAGTTCATTGCTTGCCATTGCGTTGGCTCTCATTGCTTTGCAACAAGGAAAGACAATTCTCATCGTTTTAGCTTGCGCGATGTTGTTGGGTTCTGGCGTTATGTCGCTTCGACAGATGGGACTGGTGAACTCGGCGGTACATAAAGTAATCGGAAGTACGGTCACAATTCAATTTCAGGCCTCGACTGACCCGACTAAGACACAAGCAAAAGTATTCGGATCGACCCTGGCGCCGACGAGTTACTCATTCCTTGCTACTGCGTTGCAAGTGGACCAAGGCGTGCAAGTGTTCACGTTGCGTGTGCCGATACGTGTGATTTCGCAAAGTCCGCGAGTCGTCGGATTGCTTCCCGGGCAGAGAGTCACGGCACGAGGGAGTCTTCGCGAAAGCAAAGAAGCGCGCGTGGCCGCCATGTTTCTCGTCAGGGGAGACATCACCGTAGACACTAAGCCGTCGCGGTGGGCAAGCGTTCTTGGATCAATTAGAACCCATCTGCGTTCACTTTGTGGGTCAGGGGATGCGGGAGCGCTGATTCCGGGGATGGTTCTGGGTGATACATCGCTGCAGAGCCCTGAGTTTAAGAACGATATGCGCCGATCGGGACTTACTCATTTAGTAGCCGTGAGCGGCGCGAACTTCGCAATCATTTCCTTCTTTGTCTTGTGGTGTATGCAGTGGATATTCAGGTCATTGCGAACCCGTTTGATATTCACGGCCGTTGCTCTTTCAAGTTTCATCGCGCTGGTGCGACCGTCGCCTTCGGTGTTGCGCGCCGCTGCTATGGCAAGCGTCGTTCTCTTTGCCAGGGGAGTTGGCAAAAGGAGTGATCCGCTGCCGGCATTGGGCTTTGCGATTGCAGCAGTTGTGATTGGAGATCCATGGCAAGCGCGTGATCCGGGATTCGCACTATCGGTCTTGGCCACGGCTGGACTGCTTTTGCTATCGCCGCTCATTGCCAGGTCGCTCTGCAAATTTGTACCCTCATTCATTGCGACTGCACTGAGTCCACCGATTGCCGCGGTCGTGATGTGTGCGCCGATACTTGTTGCGCTTTCTGGTTATTTGGGGCCGATGACGGTGATAGCCAATCTCTTAGCGGCACCGATGGTCGCGCCGATAACCATTATCGGTTTTGTTGCTGCCTTGATATCGCCGATATCAGAAACCGTTAGTTCGCTTTTGATCTTTCTTATCAAATTGCCAGCCGGATGGATCGCGGGAGTCGCGCATTGGGCCGCTGATTTTCCAGTCCTTGAGATGTCGAAAGGGCTCGCGGGATTCATCGGCGGGTTGGTCCTGATTCTTGGAATGGTGCTTCTCCTTCGATCCAAGAAGTTGGTGATCGCGATATTCCTTAGCGTTGTTCTGTTTTTTGCATGGCTAGGTCAATGGCCAGCGGGGGATTGGCAGATTGCCAATTGCGATGTCGGACAGGGCGATTCGCTGGTTGTGAACCTGGGAAACCAACGCGGCCTTGTCATTGACGCCGGACCGGATGCGCAGTTGGAGGATCGCTGTCTGAGCCGATTGGGCATCACCACGGTGCCACTTCTGATCCTGACTCACTTTCACGCCGACCACGTCGAAGGTGTTGCAGGGCTCCTTCATGGTCGAAGGGTCGGGCAGGTGTGGGTGAGCAACAACAACGAACCACTCTTTGAAAGTGCGCGAGTGGCAAGTTGGTTGAAGAAGAGCGCGGTGACAATTGCCACGAGAGGGTTGTCGGTGAAGCTGGCTTCCAATCGCGGGCCAGTCACCGTGAGAGTCCTCTGGCCAGATGATGGCGCCCATGCCTTCGATGTACTGCCAGGAGATGGTTCAGCAATCAATAATTCAAGTGTGGCTGTCGAGATTACATCACCGGATTTCTCCCTCTTCGCCGGTGGCGACCTGGAACCCAGCGCGCAAGCTGAAATCCTGAGTTCGGTGGGACAAGTCGATATCTACAAAGTCAGCCATCATGGCTCGGTCTATCAAGATGAGGCATTTATGGAACGACTCTCACCCGCCATCTCCTTGATCAGCGTGGGGGCGGGAAATTCCTACGGCCATCCCGCGGGGCAGACCATTGCGGCACTGGTTAGACTGCGAAGCAAAATTTACAGAACGGACAAGAGTGGCGGAATCGCGATCACTGCGCGCGCCCATCATTTCAATGTCCATACCAGTGCCGGTGCGTGGTGGCAGAAAGTGAGGTTGGGATGAGCCTTTATCTTCTGCTGGGTTCTGAGGCCGCTCTCGCCGATCGCGCCCTTGCGAAATTGCAGATGCAGTTGCGCGAGGAGGGCGCCGAAGTCACTTCATTGCTGGCCTCCGATGTCTTTGCCGGCGATATCGCCGATTCACTAGCCCCATCGCTCTTTTCTGAAAAGCGCGCGCTGATTCTGCGCGATCTGCAGGACTTATCCGATGATTTCAAACCCGAGATCACCCGCTACCTTGCCGATCCTGATCCGACTATCACCGTGATCTTCATTCATAAGGGCGGGGTAAAGGGCAAAGCACTCCTTGATCAAATCAAGAAGGCCAACGCGCAGATCATCGCCTGCGATGCGCTGAAGAAGGAAAGTGAGAAGCAAGAATTCGTCAGACACCTATTTTTGGATCTGGGACGCAAAGCAACGCCGGGCGCAGTCAACGCGTTGATCGGCGCGGTCGGCACAGACCTTCGCGAATTAACCGCAGCCTGCAGTCAGATTGCCTCCGATACTGTCGGCGTTATCGATGAGGCGATGGTGGATAAATACCATCAAGGCAAAGTGGAGATGACCGGATTTGATGTGGCAGATGCCGCCCTCGATGGGGATGTCTCGCGGGCTCTGCTGACTCTTCGAAATGCACTGGATTCTGGAACCGACCCCGTCATGGTGACCAGTGCAATCGCATCGGCCCTACGCGGCCTGGCCAAAGTCTCAGGCACCAACCGCGGTTCCAAATCCTTCGAATTGGCATCGGTGCTGGGCATGGCCCCGTGGCAAATAGATAAGGCCCGCCGCCATTTGTCCGCGTGGTCTCAGGCGGCAATTGCCCGGGCAGTGGGCGCGATCGCCTTGGCTGATGCTCAAGTGAAGGGGGCTGCGGTGGACCCGATCTATGCCCTCGAGCGCGCTGTCACCGAGATTGCCCGCTCACGTTCGTAATTTTTAGCTATTAATGGTGCGAACTATGGTCTGTAATCGTTGTTGAACCGGAGTTGTTTACCCCACTGATTGCCGGGCCGATGACAAAGGAAGATAAGGCGAACATCGCCACAAAAATCACAAGGGCGATTGCAGGCGCGCGCCATGTTCCAAACCGTTTGTAGATCCGACGAAGCATTGGGATTGATAACAAAAGTCCCACGGCACCAAAAATGAAGGTGCCGCCGCTGGATCCGGCGACGAATGCGGTGCCCACGAGGAAGCCGACATGGTGGAGGACGTGCGGCAGTAGCCCCATAATGAGGCCGATTCCGCCGACAAGACCATCCCAGAGGCTACGTATTCGCGTCTTTTCCATAGAAGGAGTCTTCCAGACCTCCAGCCTGGGGGCGGGGTGATATATATCTAATTCGGACCAATTTGAGCCTGACCTGTCCTCGCTGGTAGCCTTCGACCCTCAGTGAAGATCCATCAGGGTCAATAATCTCAACTTTTAGAGCCGGAGAACTACGCGTGGCAAATATCAAGTCCCAGATTAAGCGGATCAAGACCAACGAGAAGGCACGCCTTCGCAACAAGTCGGTTAGCTCCTCTATTAAGACTGCCGTTCGCAAGTTCCGCGCTGCCGTCGTCGCAGGCGACCATGCAGTTATCACCACCGAACTACGCAGCGCATCGCAGGCACTCGATGTTGCCGTTGCCAAGGGCGTAATTCACAAGAATGCAGCAGCCAACAAGAAGTCATCCATGGCGAAGTCGGCTACAAAAGCTGGCGTTCGTTAATTATCTAGCTCCTTCAACGCGAGGCTAGTTTCATGCCTGCGATCTCCCTTGCCAAGGCACCGCAACCGGCGGCTACTGATCCGGCACAGATACGTAACTTCGCAATCATTGCTCACATCGACCACGGCAAATCAACTCTTGCCGATCGAATGTTGGGCATCACCGAAGTTGTAGATCCACGAAACATGCGTGCGCAGTACCTCGACCGGATGGATATCGAGCGCGAACGCGGCATCACCATCAAGTCTCAGGCAGTGCGTCTTCCATGGCGTTCAGGGCTAGATGGCAAGGAATACATCCTCAACATGATCGACACACCAGGTCACGTCGACTTCACCTACGAGGTCTCGCGCTCGCTGGCTGCAAGTGAAGGCGCGATATTGTTGGTCGACTGCGCGCAGGGAATCGAAGCTCAGACGTTGGCCAACTTGTATCTGGCGATGGAGAACAACCTCAAAATCATTCCGGTCCTTAACAAAATCGATCTGCCTGCCGCACAGCCTGAGAAGTTCGCAAAAGAACTTGCCAAACTCATCGGCTGCGAGCCAAGTGATTGCCTGCTGGTCTCTGGAAAAACTGGAGCCGGCGTTGCCGACCTCCTCGATCAGATTGTCGAGCAGATTCCGGCCCCGCAAGGCGATCCCAATGCACCAGCGCGGGCGTTGATCTTTGACTCTGTTTACGACGTCTACCGCGGTGTTGTCACCTATGTTCGAGTCGTCGATGGGCATCTATCGGCGCGCGATCAAATTCAGATGTTCTCAACCGGCGTGCGTCACGAGATGCTCGAAGTTGGGGTCATCTCACCTGAGCCGATTCCGAGCAAGGGTCTAGGCGTCGGCGAAGTTGGATACCTGATTACCGGTGTGAAGGATGTTCGCCAGTCACGAGTCGGTGACACGGTTACCAATTACAACAACCCAACAAAGACTCCACTTGCGGGCTACAAAGACCCCAAACCAATGGTTTTCTCCGGGCTCTATCCACTGGATGGCGCCGACTATCCGTTGCTGCGCGAGGCGCTGGATAAATTGCAGCTCAACGATGCAGCCCTTGTCTACGAACCAGAATCATCGGCCGCCCTCGGCTTTGGGTTCCGCTGCGGATTTCTGGGTCTTCTCCATATGGAGATCGTGCGCGAGCGTTTAGAACGCGAATCAAACTTGAGTCTTATATCGACCGCACCCAACGTCGTTTACAACGTAAAGCTCGATGACGGCAAGTCGATCATTGTGACCAACCCGAGCGAATTCCCTGAAGGCAAGATCATGAGCGTCGAGGAGCCGATTGTTCGCGCGACGATCCTTGCCCCAAGCGAATTCATCGGCGCGATCATGGAATTGTGCCAACAGCGCCGCGGATCTTTATTAGGCATGGATTACCTCTCAGAGGATCGCGTGGAGATTCGTTATACGTTGCCACTTGCTGAAATTGTTTTTGATTTCTTCGACAAATTGAAGTCGAGCACTCGCGGATACGCATCTTTGGATTACGAAGCTATCGGGGATGCCGAAGGCGATCTCGTGAAGGTCGACATTCTTTTGCAGGGCGAGGCAGTTGACGCGTTCAGTGCGATCGTGCACCGTGACAAGGCTTATGCCTACGGCCTGATGATGACGGCGAAATTGCACGCATTGATTCCGCGCCAGCAGTTCGAGGTCCCGATTCAAGCCGCGATTGGCTCACGTATCATTGCCCGCGAGAACATCCGCGCCATCCGCAAAGACGTTCTGGCTAAATGTTACGGCGGAGATATTTCGCGAAAGCGCAAACTTCTGGAGAAGCAGAAGGAGGGCAAGAAGCGGATGAAGATGGTCGGTCGTGTCGAAGTGCCCCAGGAAGCATTCGTGGCAGCCCTTGCAACTGATGCCGATATTGATAAGGCGAAAGCCGCTAGGAAGTAAGCACCATGTCGGACTTGTCATTCTACGTCCACATTCCATATTGTGTGAAGCGGTGCGGTTACTGTGATTTCAATACATACACGCCATCAGAACTGCGAGAAGGCGGAACGCTAGAGACAGTATCTGGTGATTACATCGACGCAGTTCTCCGTGAAATTGATATTGCCCAACTGCAAGCACCAGATGCCACAGTCCCAACAATCTTCTTCGGAGGCGGAACACCGAGCTTGCTTCCACCGCGCGACCTCGGCCGGGTCATTGCCGCAATAAAAGAGAAGTGGAACTTGCCAGAGGACGCCGAAGTGACACTGGAGGCCAACCCGGACTCCGTTGACGGTGCAAGATTGGCAGAATTGCGCGAAGTTGGATTTAATCGAATTTCTTTTGGAATGCAATCGGCGGTTCCGCGCGTTCTCAAAGTCTTGGATCGCACTCATAACCCAGAGAACATCGCCAAGGTCGTGCAAGCTGCGCGAGGTGCCGGTTTTGAAAGTGTCAGCCTTGATCTTATTTACGGAACACCAGGGGAGTCACTGGATGACTTCCGAAATTCGGTTACATCGGCCCTTGCCTTAGGAATCGATCACTTGAGCGCATACGCACTTATCGTGGAAACTGGCACGAAACTTGCCGCGCAAATTAAGCGCGGCGAACTTACGATGCCAAACGATGACTTGATGGCGGATATGTATTTGCTCGTCGATCAACTCTGCGAAGAAGCCGGTCTGTCCTGGTATGAACTGAGCAACTGGTCCAAACCTGGCCACGAGTCACGACATAACATTGCATATTGGCGAAATGCCAACTGGTGGGGACTCGGACCCGGGGCACATTCGCACCTGAATGGAATCCGCTGGTGGAACATAAAGCATCCGAGCGCATACAAGAACGCGCTATTCGCAGGCGCATCGCCTCTGCAGGAAAGTGAAGTTCTCACAGCGCAACAGAAGTCCGATGAAGCGATCATGCTTTCTATACGCATGCGGGGTGGGATTTCCCTCAGTGACTTGTCTCAGGGACAGCGGGAGAAAGTGGCCGAATACCGTCAGAGTGGCCACCTTGATTCCAAACAGTGGGATGCGGGCACGTTGAAACTGACTCCCAACGGGCGTTTGATAGCCGACCGAATCGTGCGCGAATTAGTTGTGTAGTACCGTGTAGTCCTATGCATACCGCACACGTCATCATTTCCTCCCTTATTGCGCTGGTATTTGTCATCGCCGGTCTGGCTAAGGCAAGTGGCAATCCAAGGGGGCTAGCGGTGACCCGCGAAGTCAACATTAAAGATGGGCTTGGCCGTGCGGTCGGTGTCGTTGAAGCGATAGCGGCACTGGGTGTCGTCATTGGATTGCGGAGCGCTTTCATTCAGTGGATTGCCTTGGTCATCCTCTGGGTAGATATGAGCGGGGCCATGTATTTTCATTTCAAAGTTGAGAAGATCAAGAGTTCCTTTCCTCCATTTTTCTTGCTTACCTTGGTCTCCATCGCCCTCGTCACGATTTAGCTGCAATGGAAACGCGTCGCCTAGAAATTCTCCGTGCAATCGTGGATGAGTATGTCTCGACCCAGGAACCGGTTGGGTCAAAGGCAATTGCAGATCGTCACAGCCTGGGGATTTCTCCCGCCACCATCCGCAACGAGATGGCGCTGCTGGAGGAGCAAGGACTGATCACCCACCCTCATACAAGTGCCGGTCGCATCCCAACGGATTTGGGTTATCGGGTATTCGTCGACAAATTGGCCACTATCAAACCACTTTCCACTGCCGAGCGCCGCGCGATCGAAAGTTTTCTGGAAGGTGCGCACGATCTTGATGACGTGGTCATGCGCACTGTGAGGTTGCTGGCTGATGTGACCAAGCAGGTTGCCGTAGTTCAGTATCCATCCCTTGTGAAATCGCGCGTTCGCCACCTCGAACTTGTAATGCTGACGCCATCGCGCCTGATGCTCATCCTCATCACCGACAGCGGCCGAGTCGAACAGCGGGTCATTGAATTTGGCCAAGACGTCGAGGAATTTTTCATCTCCAGTCTGCGTTCCCAATTAAACCAGGCTATATCGGGGGCACGTCTTCTGGATGTGGCGGATCGATTGACTGGGCTAGTTGCAGGACGTCCCGGTAACGAGCAGAGCGATGTCAACGCCATCGTCACAACTTTGACAGAGATGGCAATGGAGAAACCCGAGGAGCGCGTAGTGCTAGCAGGAACGGCAAACTTGGCACGCTTTCGAGAAGATTTCTCCACACAAATCCACCCGATCCTTGAGGCATTGGAAGAACAAGTTGTCCTGTTGCGCCTGCTGGGTGATGTCGGCGAGAACGTGCAAGTCAGAATCGGCACCGAGCAGAGCGAGGAGAATCTGCGCCAAACAAGCGTTATTTCGGTGGGGTACGGCAGCGAAGTCAATCCGCTCGGCGCCCTCGGTGTAATTGGTCCAACCCGCATGGATTATGCGGCGTCGATAGCGGCAGTTTCCGCGGTAGCTCGTTATGTCGGGCGTTACATGAATGAAGGTTCGTAGTGGCTGATTTGTATGAAGTCTTGGGCGTTGATCGTGAGGCCAACCAAGACCAGATTAAACGTGCCTATCGCAAACTTGTGCGAGAGCTCCATCCCGATATAAATCCGGACCCACAGGTTCAAGATCGATTCAAGGAGATCACCGCTGCCTATGAAGTATTAAGCGATCCGCAGAAGCGCTCCAATTACGATGCAGGCGGTGCCAACGGTCAAGGCAATTTCGGTGGCTTCGGGTTCGGCGACATTATGGACGCCTTCTTTGGCGGCGGCGGAAATCGTGGACCACGGTCACGCAAACGTGCGGGCCAAGATGCGCTGATCCGCATTGAAGTCGATCTCAATGAAGCATGTTTTGGAACCGAACGTGAAATCACGGTCGAAAGCGCTGTCATCTGTCCCAAGTGCGAGGGTTCGGGTTGTGCTGACGGTGGACATCCGACAATGTGCGAAATCTGCAAAGGTCGGGGCGAAACTCAACACGTGACGCGATCCTTTATCGGGCAGGTTATGACAAGCAGACCATGTGCCAATTGCCAGGGATACGGCAGCGTCATCACCAACCCTTGTCGCGAATGCGCAGGGGACGGGCGGGTGCGATCTCGCCAGACGATCCCGGTGAAGATTCCTGCTGGCGTGGAGACGGGAAATCGAATCCAACTCAGCGGCCGCGGCGAAGTGGGCCCGGGTGGTGGACCATCGGGTGATCTCTACGTTGAAATTGTTCAGACCCCTCATGAATTCTTAGTCCGCGAAGGAAATACTCTTCATGTCGCGCTGGGAATCTCCATGTCGGCGGCCGCCCTTGGTACGACGCTTACCGTGGAGACATTGGATGGTCCGATTCCCGTCGCTATCAAGGCTGGCACTCAGAGCGGTGCGACTATTCCTGTGAAGGGCAAAGGCGTGACGCATCTGCGCGGGGGCGGGCGCGGCGATCTCTTAGTCCACGTTGAAGTGCATACGCCGACTAAACTAAATAAAGAGCAAGAAGAGTTGTTGCGTAAATTCGCGCAATTGCGAGGCGAGAAAGAGGGCGAATCTCAGATGCAACGCCATGACGGTGGGTTCTTCAGCAAGTTCAGAGATGCCTTCGGTCGCTAATGCTGCCTCTCTTCTACGTCGCTGAACTCCCAACGCACCTCAACGAGCGTTTTCGTCTGGTTGGACATGTCGGTCACCACATTGCGCGGGTATTACGTGCAGTGCCTGGTGAAGAGATCTTGCTCTCCGACGGGAAAGGATATTGGTCGCGCGTATCTATCGTTGCCGTTGAGAAGAATTCAGTTGACCTTGCAGTCTTAGAAACGGGTTTTCAGCAACCGCGCGATATTTCAATCACTGTTGTGCAGGGCATCACCAAAGGTGATCGCACCCGAGAAAATATTGAATTGCTGGTGCAAGCCGGTGTTGATCGAATCGTTCCATGGAAAGCCTCACGATCTATTGGCAAACTCCCTGACGGAGTTGAGAAACTCAAGATCGCAGTTCTCGAGGCAGGCAAGCAATCTAGACGTTACTACCTTCCCGTGGTAGAAGATGTTGCGGACATGGAGAAGCTGCAAGCAATTCTGCGAAGTGCTGATCTTTCCATCGTGCTCGAGGCATATACAGAGAAGAAACTTTCCGAAGTTGTGAACAAGAACCATCACCTGACTTCCGTCGTTCTAGTCGTCGGCCCCGAAGGGGGCATATCCGATACAGAACTTGCATTGATGCAAACCGCTGGGGCGATTCCCGCAAAATTGGGACGGACGATTCTTCGATCTGCGCATGCAGGAATTGCCGCTGTTTCTGCACTCAGTGTCGCCCTCGGACTCTGGTAATCGCGCGGCCCATATGGCACTAGATCCAGGTTGTCTCTTCTGCAAGATCATCGAAGGTGAAATTCCGGCCACAATCGTTTATCGCAACGAGAACGTCGTGGCATTTCGCGACATCATGCCGCAGGCACCAACTCATGTCGTCATCGTGCCGACAGTTCACGTTGAAAATGCTGCTGGCCTGGCAAGGATGTCATCGGTTATTACCGCAGCCCTTTTTGTGGCAGCCGATGAGATTGCCAAGACCGAGGGACTAGATGGTTATCGGGCGGTCTTCAATACTGGTGCAACGGTTGGGCAGAGCGTATTTCACGCTCATTTGCACCTCTTAGGCGGTCGTTCCTTTGGCTGGCCACCAGGCTGAAGCGATAACCCGTAGAATAATCGGCAATGGAAAGAACTCTTTTTGCGGTACCAAGTGCGATACCAATGGTCGCGCTATTGGGCGCGACAGACGCACATCTGCGCATTATCGAAGCAGCTTTTCCCACTTTGACCATCACCGTTCGCGGAAATGAAATCACTTTTCAGGGCGATTCCGAAGAGGGATTGCGGCTTGAGGCGTTGCTCAACGAACTTCTGGTTGTCATCCGCTCTGGTCAGACCCTTACCAGCGAGTTGGTTGTGCGCTCTATCTCGATGATGCGCAATATTCCGCAGGAGCATCCCGCTGAGGTGCTCTCTCTTAACATTTTAAGTAATCGAGGCCGCTCTATTCGACCAAAGACGGCCAACCAGAAGCACTATGTCGATGCCATTGACGAGCACACCATCACATTCGGCATCGGCCCTGCCGGTACTGGCAAGACCTATCTTGCTATGGCTAAAGCCGTAGCTGCTCTACAATCTCGGGAAGTCAACCGGATCATTCTCACCCGTCCTGCCGTTGAAGCAGGGGAGCATCTGGGTTTTTTGCCAGGCACTTTGTCGGAGAAGATTGATCCCTACCTTCGTCCGCTCTTTGATGCCCTGCACGACATGATCGATCAGGATTCGATTCCGCGTCTAATGCAGACCGGCATAATCGAAGTTGCACCTCTTGCGTATATGCGCGGTCGAACGCTTAATGATGCTTTTATTATCTTGGACGAGGCACAGAACACCTCTCCCGAGCAGATGAAGATGTTCCTCACGCGCCTTGGTTTTGGATCCAGAATGGTTATAACCGGGGATGTCACACAAATGGATCTCCCATCCGGCGCGAAGTCTGGCTTGAAAGTAATCCGAGATATCTTGGCCAATGTGGATGACATCGCATTTATCGAATTGAGTTCACAAGATGTCGTTCGAAATTCGCTCGTAGGGGAAATCGTTGAGGCATATGGCAAATACGGTGCAGAGCGAGAAGCACAATTGCAGGAGCAACGGGCACCTCGCCAATTGCGCCCCGGCTCCTAAATCATGGCCATCGAGATAACTAATAGGTCAGGCATTGCGTACAACGAGGAAGACCTCGAATCGCTCTTCCGTTTTGGCCTGACCGAACTCGACCTCAACCCAGGGTGCGACCTGGATGTTCTGCTGGTTGACGAAGAAGAAATGGCGCAATTGCATATCAAATGGATGGATGAACCAGGACCTACCGACGTGTTGACCTTTCCCATGGATGAAATTCGACCTCACTCAAGCGAGCCCGGGATATTGGGAGATATCGTCATCTGCCCACAAGTGGCGATTCGCCAGGCAGAATCAGCGGGCCATCCTTTTACCCATGAGATGTCGATTTTGGGCGCCCATGGACTTTTGCATATTGTGGGCTACGACCACGCAGATGAAGAGGATGAAAAAGAGATGTTCGATTTACAAGAATCGATAGTTGCAAGGTGGGGTAAATGACACCGGTTCTCATTCTCGCCATCATCGCCCTTCTAGCCTTCGCCGGTTTCCTCGCGGGCAGTGAGGCGGCGCTGACTTCGATATCTCGGATCAAAATCGACGAACTCGAGTCGCGTCCAGGTGGAGCCGTTCTCCGCAAAGTGACCTCGGATCCCGCTCGCTATCTCAACGTGCTCTTGCTTGTGCGCAAGACGTGCGAACTTACCGCCACCGTTCTTCTCGCCGTTATTTTGTCGAGAGACTTTGATGGTGGTCAGGCGCTCTTTCTGACTGTCGTCATCATGGTCGTTCTTTCGTACGTCATAGTCGGAGTCGGACCGCGCACGCTCGGAAAACAGAATCCGCATGTCTGGGCAAGAAGCGGTGCCGTCGCAGCCTATGCCTTGGCGTTCATTCTCGGTCCCATAACGACTTTGTTGATTGCAATCGGAAATGCCATCACGCCAGGTAAGGGATTTCGCCAAGGTCCCTTCGCTAACGAGGCCGAGCTGCGAGATCTGGTAGATCAGGCGCATGAGCGCGGACTCGTTGAATCAGATGAACACGAGATGATCCACTCTGTATTCGAACTCGGTGACACGATGGTGCGCGAGCTCATGGTTCCCCGCACTGAAATGGTCTGGATTGAAAGGGATAAAACTCTGCGCCAAGCACTGTCTTTAGCACTGCGATCTGGTTTTTCGCGGGTACCTGTAGTCGGCGATGACATAGACAACATCATCGGTATCGCTTACGTAAAAGATTTAGCCAAGCGGGCGCTGGATCACCATGAAGCAGAGCAGACCGAGAAGGTCGAAGCACTTATGCGGTCGGCAACCTTTGTTCCAGAGAGCAAGACCGCAGTCGAGTTGCTCAAGGAGATGCAAAGGGATCAGATTCACCTTGCCATCGTGATCGACGAGTACGGTGGCACCGCCGGAATAATTACTATCGAGGATATTTTGGAAGAGATCGTCGGCGAGATCGAAGATGAATACGATGACGGGGAAGAGGCATTCATCTGGCTCAGCGATGACAAGGCCCGGGCGCAGGCCTCATTGCACGTTGAAGACTTGGCGCGAGAGTTGGCGATAACGGTTGCCGAGAGCGAGTATCGCGATGTCGACACTGTCGGTGGGCTGATGGCAAAGAAGTTGGGCCGAGTTCCGATTCCTGGCAGCACGATTTTCATCAACGGCTGGAATATCACGGCAGAGCGACCGATTGGCCGCCGCCGCAGGATAAGTAGCGTCATGGTTGAGCGAGAGGCGCCATCGGAAAATGGCGAGCACGATGAGCTCTAGTTTTACCGATCCAGAGGATGCAAAATTAGAGACCCTGGCACGTGCCACCCAACGTCGCACCGGTTCTGAACAGGCCGCGGCACTTCGAGATTCCACTGGACGCACCTACGTGGCGATCAATGTGTCGACACCGAGTTTTGCAGTTGATTGCCTCGCTGCGGTATTCACAGTTGCGATGGCCAGTCAGATTTCTGGGATTGAAGCCATCGTTGTGGTCGGTGATGGTTCGGTAAATGTTGCGCCGGCCCGCGAATATGCGCCACATTGCCTTATATGGCGCATCACTGAGACCGGCGAAATAACCTCGCTCTAAGGCGCGATACCCTAGCCCCATGCGTATTGTTCGATTCTCGCCCTCTGCTGCTGACCCATCCCTGAACCTTGGAACCGACCCGCTCTTTGGCGTCGTCGCCGAGGGCGCCATCGCGGTGATCACGGGAGACCCGCTCTTTTCGGGGATCAAGCCAACTGGCCAGGTAGTTCCACTTTCTCAGGTGCGTCTGCTGGCGCCAGTTCTGCCGCGCAGCAAAGTCGTTTGCATCGGCAAGAACTATGCCGACCACGCAAAAGAAATGGGCGGGGAAGTCCCTGAAGAGCCCATTATTTTTCTCAAGCCCAACACATCTGTGATCGGACCAGATGACACGATCGTCTGGCCGGCCATAAGTGAGCGCGTGGATTACGAAGGCGAACTTGCAATTGTCATCGGTCGTATCTGCAAGGACGTCCCGAAGGAACGCGCCAACGATGTCATCTTCGGCTACACCATCGGAAACGATGTGACTGCGCGCGATTTACAGAAGAAGGATGGACAGTGGACCCGCGGAAAAGGTTTCGACACTTTCTGTCCGCTCGGGCCGTGGATTGAGACTGAATTCGTTCCGGGCAATCAGCGGATCACTACGACGGTTAACGGTGAGATCAAGCAAGACGGACGCCTCTCCGACATGATCAACGGGATTCCGGAGATCATTGCCTTCATTACCCAGGTGATGACGCTTCTGCCGGGCGATGTTATTTTGACGGGCACTCCGGGTGGAATTGGCCCGATGCCGGAAAAATCTGTTGTGACTGTGGCAATTGAAGGTCTAGGCGAACTAACGAATAGGTTGAGCAACCATGGTTGAAAGACAAGTCCGGGTGCGATTTGCCCCGTCACCAACTGGCGACCTCCACGTCGGAAATATTCGCACAGCGCTCTTTGATTGGGCATACGCCCGTCACACCGGCGGCGCCTTCATTTTCCGGATAGAAGACACGGACACCACTCGCGTCACCGATGAATACATCGCCGCGGCAATCGACACCCTTCGCTGGTTGGGATTGCAGTGGGATGAAGGCCCCGAGGTCGGCGGCGAGTACGGCCCGTATCAGCAGTCACAGCGCCTGGATATCTACGCACATTGGGCACAGAAGTTTCTGGATCAGAAGGATGCTTATTACTGCTTCTGCACCGCAGAAGAGTTGGAAGCCCGTCGCGAGGCACAGCGCGCGGCAAATGTCGCACCCGGCTATGACGGGCAGTGCCGCAATTTAAGTGAAGATCACATCGCAGCCTTTAGATCAGAGGGTCGTCTGCCGGTCATTCGCATGCGCATGCCCGATGGACAGACCACATTCGTTGATCAGATCCGAGGCGAAGTCTCCTTCGACCACAAATTTGTTCCCGACTTCGTACTAGTCCGCGGTGATGGTTCACCTTTGTACACACTGGCCGCTGCAGTTGATGACGTGCTAATGAAGGTGACGCACATTACTTCGAGGTGAAGATCTACTCTCATCGACCCCGCGACAAGTGCGCGTGTATCAAGCGATGGGTCTTACTGAAGATGAGTTCCCGACTTTTGCGCATTTGCCATTCGTCATGGGGCAAGACAACACGAAGTTGTCCAAGCGAAACGGCGAAGTATCAGTCAATTGGTATCGCGAAGCAGGTTTCCTGCCTGAGGCGATCTGCAACTATTTGGCTCTTCTTGGATGGTCGCCGGGTGAGGATCGCGAGAACGTCACGATGCAAGAGCTCACTGAACTCTTCACGGTGGAGCGAGTCCATAGCTCTCCTGCCAAGTTCGATATGAAGAAACTTGAAGCGATCAATGGCGACAAGATCCGCGCACTTACACTGGATGAATTCCTCGGCTGGGCGTTGCCATTTTTGAAGAATGCCGATGTCATTGAAGGATCTGAAGAAGAGATTGCACGTGTTAAGGCGGCTCTTCCCATCATCCAAGAACGCATCACAAAACTAAGCGAAATCCCGGCGATGTTGAAATTCCTCTTCGTTAAAGACTTCGAAGTAGAGGCTGGTTCCATCGCAAAAGTCAGCGATGACGCATCGAAGGCAGTATTGGCGCGAAGTCTGGGCGAGTTGACCCCGCTTGAGGAGTGGACCCATGCCAGCATTGAGGCCGCCCTTAGATCCTCTTTGATTGAGGAGATGGGGCTCAAGCCTCGAGTAGCGTTTGGCTCCGTCCGCATTGCGGTCACGGGAAGCACGATCTCCCCACCACTGTTTGAATCCATGGAGTTATTGGGCAAAAGTGCAAGTCTGGCGCGGATTGCCGGGGCTTTGGCCCTCTAGTTTCTACGGTATCCTTGCGAACGCCTTTTGGGGTATGGGGTAATTGGCAGCCCTGCTGATTCTGGTTCAGTAAGTCTAGGTTCGAGTCCTGGTACCCCAGCGAAAGACAGTTTGGACTAGAAAACGAAAGCCGTAGGCGATCGTTTTTGATACATCTAGGGCCCCGTCGTCTAGCGGCCTAGGACTCTGGCTTCTCAAGCCAGCTACGAGGGTTCGAATCCCTTCGGGGCTACCAATGTGATGTCTCGAGACATAGTAGACAGATGTCTCGAGACATAGTTTTCACTTTTTCCTCCTTTTCCGCGTCTGTTTCACGTTTCTATCAAGCAGGAGATTGGTCCAATAGTCCCGGCTTGGTTCTATGGCGTGTTTGGAGAGAATTTCCCCAGTCTTCGTCTCCACGACGATCACGCTGTAGTGATCGACCACCAAAGCCACTCTCTTGAAGCCGTGGTCTCGGCCAACCCCTAAGTGGTGAAGCTTGCCGGCCCTGCGCAATGTGACCTTGCCGAACTCATCGACGACATCGGTGCGGACTCGAAAATGCTCCTTGTCTTTGGCGCTTTTTGGTTTTGCCTTCACCGTTGCCTCGTAGCACTTTTTTGGTGTTTGCATCCCTAGTGCTTTGTGAGGTCTGGCGGTGTTATAGATTTTCTGGAACTCATCGAGTTGGGCTTGTAATTCCAGAAGATCATTTGCTGCCTGTTGTTCAGAGAGCCACTTCTTGAGGGTGCGGTGAAATCGCTCGATCTTTCCTTGCGTTTGTGGATGGGCAGGAGATCCATTCTTCTGGACGATCTCCAACTCTGAGAGCAGATACTCAAAGCCGTTCTTGCCGCCAACAAAGCGTGCGGTGTAGACGTTGCCGTTATCGGTCAGCGTGGAAAAGGGCGTCCCATACCGACTTCGACACTTATTGAAGGAATCGATCACAATCTTTCCCGTGATTGCATCAAAGACAGTGCAACTCAAAAGCAATCGTGAGTGATCATCGAGCCAATTGATGATCTCCACATCCCTTCCATCGGCAAGGCGCCAATGGGTGAAATCGGATTGCCAAGTCTCATTCGGTTGCACCGCCTCAAAGCGGGTGATGTATGCCTTGGGCCGCTTCCTGGGTTGCGGGGTGACAAGTCCGCCAGCCATAAGAATGCGCCAAATCGTTGAAAGCGCAGGTGCATAGAGATCTAATTGCAACAGATGCCATGCAATCGATGCCGCCCCAGCATCCAGGCCATGCGCCAATAGGTCCACACGCAGACGAATAATCTCGTGGCGGATGGGATCAGGGATCGCCCGTGAGTTGCCCTGCGGTCTTCGCGAAAGTGCCGATACCGCTTCTAATCCACCGGCCTTGTAGCGAGCAAGGAGCTTGTAAATCCATGCCCTGCTGACTCCAAAGCGAACCGCGGCCTGAGTAGGAGTCAGTCCATCGTGGAGCATGCTGAGGATGATGACTTGGGATTTGGAATTGGGACGTTGATTATGAGACATCCCAGAGTGTCAACTATGTCTCAGGACAGCCGTCAACTATGTCGTGGAACAGAACACCTTCGGGGCTACCAACAGGAGCTAACCATTGAGAAGTGGTTGGACTAACCATTGCTCGGATGAAACTCAAAATCATGAGTTTTGTTCGGGCTTTTGGTCTTTTTAGAGAACACCACCATCCGAGGGGTCTGCTTCATCTCGGCGATAGCCTCATTGGCCAGGGATAGGCAGTTTCAATATACTTGCCTTTTATACCTAAGTAGGTATAATCAACAGTATGAAGAATATGGATGCAGCCGGCATCATTGCCCTCGTCCGGGAGAACTCTGGTATGACGCAGTCTGAACTTGCGGCTAGAGCGGGTACCTCCCAACCAGCTATCGCTCGGTACGAGGCGGGCGTGTCAGTACCCTCTGCCTTGACATTACAGAGATTGACCAAGGCCGGGGGGTATGAGATCCAATTAAGCCTTGTGCCAGTACGCGCCAGTGACCTCTCGGGTGAGCGCGCACGTAAACTTCGCGCACGGCGCAGCAAGATCACCCAACTTCTCCACGAAGCCGGGGCGAGTAACCCTCGGATATTTGGATCCGTTGCACGGGGCGAGGACAAGGAAGGAAGCGACATCGATTTGCTGGTGGATTTCGACCTGGAACAGGGCTTACTTCCCATCCTGCACTTGAATGAGTCACTTTCTAAGTTGCTGAAAGAGAGGGTTGAGGTCTCTCCACTAGATGCCCTCCGTGAGGCTGTTCGAAGCGAGGCCCTGGCCGATGCGGTTCCACTATGAGCCCGAGAAGTGAAAAACAGCGTCTCAAAGACATTCTGGAAAGCATTGAGAAGATTGGCGTTGCTGAGGTAGCCCTAGCGGAAGCGGAAGCGGCCGCAGAACTTGAGGTCGTCCAGATGGCCTTTGACTCCATCTTGTACAACCTTGTAGTAATTGGAGAAGCAGTTAATGCTTTGAGTAGCGAGTTGCGAGAAGCTCACACGGGTATCCCGTGGGGGGATATCGTGGGGATGCGCAACATCCTGGCTCACCAGTATTTCCTGGTAAGCGTAAAGGTTGTCAAGAAAACGATTGACTCTCCGCTAAGGGCATTGGCTCGGGTATGCCAATCCGAGCTGAGGTCGCTAAAGTAAAAAGTCAGGCCCACCCCTGGCTGCAGGTGTGTTGGTGAAATATCGGATTGTTTCTTTGCGGGTTGGAGTTTTTTGGGATTTCGCGTTGGAGTGAAAGGGAAAGTGACTCCGAAGATGCAGGTCAGAGCAATGGTTAGCTAGCCGCCAAATTTTTCGTGCCGTAATGGGCCGGATTACGTTGAATACGGGAAGACTGCCTCAATCCGGACCAGTCCTTCTGAAGTCTTTGACCAAAATATCTTGTATGGCTCTTTTCCCGGCACGGCAGTACGAAAGCGGATGCCTTCAGTCGTCTGTATGACAGTTGAGAATTTCCGCAGGTGATCGGGGTTGTCAAGAATCTTTTCGCAAACTCCAATTATTTCGTTGTAGAGATCTGCATCTGGTCCTCGTTCGAGAGAATCTAGCTGTTGATTCGCTACTTCTGAGTAGTCATCAAGGGGGGCAGAGGAAGATTTCACTCAGATCTGCGCTGGCGACGGGGGCGAGCCACTGTCTTGGAAGCAGCCGCACGGGTGAGCAGATCGCGTAATTCGGGATTAGCGACGTATTCCAATTGAGCCTCCGACATTACGACCGCAGGTTGCAGAAGAATTAGCCCACCAGGTAACTCATCCATGATGAAGCGTTTATTGCTGTGTCCTGGAAGAACCGCCCGACTGCGCGCATCTGTCTCAATCACATTCACCGCTGATTCTTTTTCCATATTCTCATCGTAGCCCCATTTTCCCATTATGGGAATATGGGTCAGATCTCCGCCCCAGAAGCATCGCAAGGGCTCTTGCTCATACAATTTCACGCATGGACATCAACGAACTTGCCGCCGGATACGAGGCATCAACCAAATACTTTCTAGACCAGTACGCATCACTTTCGCCAACAGATATTGATCGCCATCAAGGCGAAGGCTGGTCACCTCGCCAGGTCATCCATCACATGGCCGACAGCGAAGCCCAGTCCTATGCCCGCCTTCGCCGCCTGATCGCAGAGCCCGCTGGCTCCTCCATTCAGGGCTATGACGAGGCCGCCTGGGCAGAGAATTCAGCACTTGGCTACACAGAACTCCCCGTTGAGAATTCCCTTGCCGTATTCAAGGCCGTACGCGCACTGCAAGTCTGGACGTCGTTAAGCGACTGAAGCCAGCGGATCTCGAGACGTATCGGCACGCACACCGAAAGCGGCAAGTACACCGTCGGTGACTGGATTCGGATTTACACCAAACATCCACGCGTGCACGCAGATCAGATGATGGAAGCTATAGGCAAGTAGTCCTTTGTTGAGTAATTTCTAGCCATGCCAATTGCTAAGTATTCCTATCCCGCCATTGATTGCCCGGATCCACTTGCCCTTGCCGAGTTCTACTCGAAACTCTCCGGACTTGCAGATGGAACCTTTGGGAGATTTCGATCCGGAAAAAGTTACGTGGTACTGCCTTTTGCGAAACGGCGAAGAGGCAATTTGTTTTCAAAAAATCAGCAACTATGTGGCACCGACCTGGCCTGAAGGTGCAGTTCCGCAACAGATGCACCTTGACTTCCATGTGAAAGATCTAGATTTGGCAGAGGAAAGAGTTCTCGCATCTGGGAGCGACGAAATCTCCATTTCAATCTGCGACGAATTTTCGCGTGTACTTCGACCCGATCGGTCATCCGTTCTGCTTGATTCTCAACTCCGAATGTGGAGATGTTCGGCTACACCTAAATCGACTAGTACTTCACTTTTTCCCAGCCTGGTCGGGCCTTTCGGTTTCCGGCAACCGATCTGCCATCGCGTGTGCGATAGATGATTGGTGCACGGAACATGTAGCCACCAGGTGCGGTCATTGCGTGTACCAGCCTGGTGAAGGGCCAAATGATGAAGAGCAGCATGCCAACTACTGCATGAATTCGGAAGGCAAGAGGAGTATTGGCCATGAGTGCGGCATCTGGGCGAAATAGCAAGATAGACCTAAACCACGGAGAGACTGTCTCACGGTAGTTGTGTTCTGTGCCGATGACGCCAGCACTCGAGAGCGTCGCGCTGCAACCCGCCAGAAGAGTCGCAACTAAGAATATGTACATAGTCTTGTCATTCTTGGTCGTCGCTGCAAAGACGGTAGCTGTCGTGCGTCGGCGATAAATCAACAATGTAATTCCCAATAAAGTCGCAACTCCTGCAAAGCCACCCATTGTGATCGCACCGACGTGGTACATCTCCTGGCTGATGCCGACGGCATCGGTCCATTTCTTCGGGATGAGCAATCCGACAATGTGGCCGCCGATGACTGCAAAGAGACCTAGGTGAAAGAGGGGGCTAGCGATTCGAAGCAACTTCCCCTCGTAGATCTGTGAGGAACGAGTGGTCCAGTTGAACTTGTCGTAGCGATATCGCCAGATCGACCCGACAACGAAGGAACCGATTGCTGCGTAGGGCAGTACCGACCAGAGCATGATGTCTAAGGAACTCATATGTTCGCTCCATTGGTTGAGAATGCGGGAACATTTGAATATGGCTCGAGTGCGATTGTTAAAGCACCGCTTAGGCCCAACAAACTCAACGGGTGGACCATTCAAAGCAAGTGCTCGCGCACGTTCCTCAATCTCCGGTGTCATCGGCGGCAACGTCGCAACAATGGCGTCTAGAACGTGGGCATAGAGAGAACCTGCACCACGAAGTGCATCTCTGATCAATTCAATGGGCGCGCGATGTTCGGCAAGAAGGAGATTGCCCTCAACGGGGTCGACAAGGGCAGCGAATTCAAGGACAACTGCAAGGTGATCGGGAAGTTCCTCCTCCGACAAAATAATTCCTGCATCTTTGTACTTCTCTTTGAAGTAGATCAATGCCATGCCACGATTGCGCGTATCGCCGTGGGTCCAGGAAGTGAGGAACAAGGAGCATCGCCGACGCATGTCGAAGATCTCGACATAGTGGCGTTGCAACTCATCCAGCGTCATTAAGAATGTAGCATCGAGGAATTCAAGGAGCGGCTGACCCCATTCAGGATCTAGTTGCTTGGCCAATGATTCAAGTTCGACTCGCTTGGCCATCATCTCTTTTTCGGGATAGATCAAGAGCGATGATGCGATCATCTGTGCCGTGGAGACGCTCATTTTGTCTGCCGTTCTTTGGCCATAAGGAAACTCTCAATCGTCACCGGCACTGGATTGCCGGAGGACTGACCGAAGGGCCCTCCTCCGAAATTCTCAACGCCTTCAATTCCGTCGAGAGAACATCCCAGATGGTCCAGTTCCTTCGCCTGCTCTGTGTGTGCTGCTGGAATGACGTAGCGATCTTCGTACTTGGCAATTGCTAGCAATCGGTACATTTCATAGATGGATTCCTCAGTCATACCAACAGCTTCGGGAATATCCGCTCGTGGTTCGCGACCTAAGTTGATATCGCGCATGTAAGAGCGCATTGCCGAGAGCTTTCGGAGTGTGCCAGTCACCACTGAAACATCGCCGGCGGAGAACATTTCCGCGAGGTATTCCAGTGGAATTCGCAGGGCCTCAATTGCTCCGAAAAGATTGCCTACCTCTTCGCCATCGTGTCCCGTCTCAGTGAGGACGTCCACGATTGGCGATAGAGGGGGCACGTACCAAACCATGGGCATAGTCCGATATTCAGGGTGAAGTGGCAGTGCAACTCGATAAACCTTGGCCAATTTATAAACTGGAGATTTCTGCGCTGCAATGATCCAGTCTTCAGGCATTCCTTCAGCGCGAGCTGCCGCCAAAACCTCTGGGTCATTGGGATCAAGTAGGAGATCCATCTGCGCCTCATACAGATCTTGGTCGTTCTCAACCGATGCGGCATCGTTGACCTTATCTGCGTCGTAGAGGAATAAACCAAGGTAGCGAAGGCGGCCTACGCACGTTTCGGCACAGACCGTTGGCAATCCGATTTCCAAACGGGGATAACACATTGTGCATTTCTCGGCCTTGCCGGTCTTATGGTTGAAGTAGATCTTCTTGTATGGGCAAGCTGAGACGCACATGCGCCAGCCTTTGCACTGCTGCTGATCAACAAGGACGATTCCGTCTTCTGCTCGTTTGTAAATGGCACCTGATGGACAGGCAGCAACGCAAGCAGGATTGAGGCAGTGCTCGCATATGCGCGGAAGATAGAACATAAATGTCTGTTCGAATTCGAGCTTGACCTTGGTTGTGACATCCTCGGCAAGTTTTTGCAGGATCGGGTCTTTCTCAATGTTGACAGGTCCGCCGCCAAGATCGTCATCCCAGTTTGCCGACCATTCGATCTTCATTGGCTTACCAGTGAGCAGTGATTTTGGCCTTGCTACAGGTGTCTGTTGACCCAGGGGAGCAGTGATGAGGTTGTCATACTCATAGGTCCACGGTTCGTAGTAATCCTTGATGTTGAGCATCCGTGGGTTGGAGAAAATCGAGAGCAAGCGACGTGCTTTGCTTCCGCCTTTGAGTTTTAGACGACCGCCTTTTGTGCGAATCCAACCGCCCTTGGCTTTTTCTTGGTCTTCATAACGACGTGGATATCCCTGGCCAGGACGTGTCTCCACGTTGTTAAACCAGGCGTATTCGAGACCAGAACGATTCGTCCATGCTTGCTTGCAGGTGACAGAGCAGGTGTGACAACCGATGCATTTATCAAGGTTCATCACCATGCCCATCTGGGCCATAACCTTCATTAGTACTCCACATCCTGTGATCGGCGACGAATCACTGTGACTTCATCGCGTTGGTTTCCGGTTGGCCCGAGATAGTTGAATGCGAATGTGAGCTGCGCGTATCCGCCGATGAGGTGTGTCGGCTTGATCATGAGGCGCGTGAGGGAGTTGTGAATTCCACCGCGCTTGCCAGATGTCTCTGCCAGAGGAACATCCACGACGCGATCCTTCGCGTGATACATGAAGACGGTTCCGGCCGGCATTCGGTGTGAGACGCATGCACGAGCCACGACAACGCCATTTCGGTTGTACGCCTCGATCCATTCGTTGTCCTTGACACCAATGGTCTCGGCATCTTCTACGCTCATCCAGATTTCCTGCCCGCCGCGTGAGAGCGAGAGCATGAAGAGGTTGTCCTGATACTCAGAGTGAATTGACCATTTGGAGTGTGGGGTGAGATATCGAACGGTCACTTCCTTCTCAACACCATCTGCTTGGTTGCCGAAGATACGATGCATATTCAACGGCGGTCTAAATACTGGAAGCTGCTCGCCGAGCTCGGTCATCCAATCGTGGTCGACGAAGAAATGCTGGCGACCCGTGAGTGTGTGCCACGGTTTCAATCTCTCGACATTGATTGCAAATGCGGTGTACCGACGTCCTCCGTGTTCGGAACCCGACCACTCCGGGCTCGTAATAACGGGGACGGGTCTGGCTTGTGTATCTGCGAAGGTGATTCTCTTTCCTTCATTATCTAAAGCAAGGTCGGTGAGTTTCTGCCCAGTTCGCTGTTCAAGGGAGCGGAATCCAGCAACCGCGACGCGTCCATTTGTCGTGCCAGAGAGTGCGAGAATTGTCTCGCACGCATCGACATCGCGGGCAAGGGAAGGGCGACCGGCTGCGACGCCATGGGAGATAACTCCATTGGTGCGTTTCAGAAGTTCTATCTCCGGAAGAACGCTGACGGGTACGCCTTTTGTATTGGTGCCCAACTGGTCGATGAGCGGGCCGAGGGCGGCCATCTTCTCGCCGATCTGCGTGTAATCCCTTTTCACGACGATCAGTTTCGGCATCGTCACACCAGGAATGGGTTCGACTTCACCCTTTTTCCAATCAAGGACGACGCCACCCGGATTCGCCATTGCATCAGGGGTGTCGTGGATCAGCGGCACAACCATTAAATCTTCGCGCTCGTCCAGATGTCCTTTGGAATGCTCCGCGACTTGGCGGGCCAGCATCTGGAAGATGTCGTAGTCGGTTTTTGTCTCCCACGGAGGATTGATTGCGGGCGTAAACGCGTGGACGAAGGGGTGCATGTCCGTGCTGGATAGATCGTGCTTCTCATACCACGTGGCGGCGGGAAGCAAGATGTCACCGAAGAGACCAGTACTTGTCATGCGGAAGTCAATTGAGACAAGTAAATCTAATTTGCCATCCGCGGCGTCCTCGTGCCACTTCACATCGCGTGGTCGATCCTCCGGTGCATTTTCCTCGGCGCGCACTGAGTTATCGGTTCCGAGCAAATGTTTGAGGAAGTACTCATTGCCCTTGCTCGATGAGCCCAAGATATTGGCACGCCACACTGTTAAAACGCGCGGCCAGTTCTCGGGGGCATCGGGATCCTCAATTGCAAACTTGAGGTCACCCTTCTTCAATTCGTTGACGACGTGCTGCGCCGGCTCGACACCGAGGGCGCGCGCTTCATCAACAAGATCGAGTGAATTTCGATTTAGGGACGGATACGAGGGCATCCAACCCATCCGTGCCGATTGGGCGAGCACGTCAATAGCCGTCATGCCCTTGAACCGGTCTTCACCTAACGGCGTAGCGAGCAATTCAGATCCAAGTGCGTCATAGCGCCATTGATCTGTTGAGACATACCAGAACGCGGTGCCGATCATCTGGCGTGCGGGTCTGGACCAGTCAGAGGCGAAGGCAAGTTGTGCCCATCCGGTAACAGGGCGGCATTTCTCTTGTCCCACATAGTGCGCCCAGCCGCCGCCGTTGACTCCTTGGCAACCAGTAAGGGTTACCAGCGCCAGGAATGTGCGATACATAGTGTCAGAGTGGAACCAGTGATTTGTGCCGGCCCCCAGAAGAATCATTGATCGACCTTCAGAATCGATGGCATTCTGCGCGAATTCGCGTGCGATGCGAATTGCCTGCACTGCTGGAACGCTGGTGATTTCTTCCTGCCATGCAGGTGTGTATGGCGAATTATCCTCGTAGTCAGAGGGCCAATCGCCGTCGAGACCTTCGCGACTCACACCGTATTGGGCCAGCATCAAGTCATAAACCGTTGTGACTTTTTTGTCTCCGATGTTGATCACGGGCACGCCACGGCGCAACACTCCGCCGCTTTCGGAATCTTCCTGCCCCATATCGAAGCGCGGCATCAGCACCGTCGCCTTCGTAGCATCCTTATTGTCATAGACGGTCAAAGAAGGATCAACGCCTTCCAGATCCAGGTTCCACTTACCCATCGAAGAATCGTTGTATCGGTGACCAAGGGATCCGTTTGGCACGAAAGTTTCGCCGGTACTGGAATCCAACATGACGGTCTTGAATTTCGAGCCTTCAGAAGTATCGCCGAGGTCCGAGGCAACGAGGAATTTATCCGGTACCCAGGCGCCGTCTTTCTCGCGAAGAGATACCAAGTACGCAAGGTCGGTGAACTTCTTCACATAATCGACGAACCGAGGTACTTGTTTGTCCACGAAGAATTCTTTGAGAATGACGTGGCCCATCGCCATACCAAGTGCACCGTCAGTTCCTGGATGGGGTGCAACCCATTCATCAGCAAACTTGGTGTTGTCAGCGTAATCCGGACTGATGGCAATGACTTTCTGTCCTCGATAGCGCGCTTCAGTCATGAAGTGAGCATCAGGAGTGCGTGTTACTGGCACGTTGGATCCCCACATAATGAGGTAAGAAGAGTTGAACCAGTCCGCTGACTCTGGAACGTCGGTTTGATCGCCAAATACCTGCGGAGAGGCAACCGGAAGATCGGCATACCAGTCATAGAAGGAGAGCATCGACCCGCCCATGAGTGAAATGAATCGAGCACCGGCTGCATGCGATGCCATCGACATCGCAGGAATTGGTGAGAAACCAAAGACCCGATCGGGTCCGTATTTCTTGATCGTGTGAACATGGGCTGCTGCGATTATCTCTGAAATCTCAGTCCAGTTTGCGCGGACCAGTCCGCCTTTACCACGCGCCTTGTGGTATTTCTTCCGACGTTCTGGATTATCGACGACATCTGCCCAGGCAAGTACTGGATCTCCAAGTCGTGCTTTGGATTCGCGGTACATCTCCAGAAGAACACCTCGAATGTAGGGGAAGCGAATTCGGGTGGGGGAGTAGGTGTACCAAGAGAAAGCCGCGCCGCGTGGACAGCCGCGTGGTTCGTACTCGGGTGAATCTGGGCCCACAGATGGGTAGTCAGTCTGTTGTGTCTCCCACGTGATGATGCCGTCTTTGACGTAAACCTTCCAGGAGCATGACCCCGTGCAATTGACGCCGTGGGTAGAGCGAACAACCTTGTCATGGCTCCAACGGTCTCTGTAGAAGACATCGCTATTGCGCCCGCCGCTCTTGGTGACACTTCGCAAGTCGTCTGAGACTTCATTACGTGAAAAAAAGCGACCGAATTTTACGAGAGCATCTTCGACATCTGTGTGCGTTTCCTTGACTTTGCTCATGAAGTAAGTGTTATCTCTCTCTCCTTTCTTGAATATAGGTACAAAGACCCTATTTAGATTCTGGCAACATTGGAGAGGCTTCTCTCACGAGCAACTCCGTTGAAGGGAAGAGGATGTCAAAAGGCTCCACGCGAGTTCTCTCGCTATCCACTTTCGCTTTCACTCTCATGTTTGCAGTTTGGCTCATGTTTGGTGTTCTTGGAATTCCCATCCAAAGGGAATTCGGCCTTTCCGATTCTCAACTAGCCTGGCTATCTTCGGTGGCCATCCTCAACGGATCGATATGGCGCCTCTTTCTCGGTGTTCTCACTGACCGCATCGGCGGCAAACGCGTAACAATAGTGATGCTGCTTGTGACTTCAATTCCAGCCTATCTCCTTGCTCATATGACCTTGAACTACCACTGGCTCCTTGTCCTTGCATTTCTTGTTGGCTTTGCCGGCAATTTATTCAGCGTTGGCATCGCTTGGAATTCGCATTGGTTTGAACGTAAGCGACAAGGTTTCGCACTTGGCGTATTTGGCGCGGGCAATGTGGGAGCGTCCGCAACAAAGTTCATAGGACCTCCGATTATCGCTGGAACTATCGGTGGCTCCTATCTCAGTGGAATCATTCCGGGAGGGTGGAGATTTGTCCCTGCGTTGTATTCGATTCTTCTGGTATTCACTGCGCTAGCAATCCTTCTGCTAACGCCGGCTGATTCAGTTCGCATTCAGGCGACTAGGCCTCTCAAGGAGATGTTCACACCATTGAAGTACGTGCAAGTGTGGAGATTCAGCTTGTACTACGTAGTTGTTTTTGGCGCCTATGTTGCACTTGCATCGTGGATGCCGAAATATTATGTCTCTGTCTACAATTTGAATCTTCACGATGCGGCACTTCTGACTGCGCTCTTCATATTCCCGGCCTCCCTTCTGCGTCCATTTGGGGGTCATCTCTCAGACAAAATGGGAGCGCGCCGCCTGATGTACGCCTCCTTTGGAACGATGGTTTGCGCACTCTTGCTGCTGGCAGCCCCGTTCGGTCATATAGTTCTTGAGACGGCCCAGGGGGCAAAGAACATCCTTCCCTTCTCACTCGGAATAGTTCCCTTTACCTTGTTGCTCTTCATCGTTGGTTGTGCCATGGGAATTGGCAAAGCCGCTGTCTTCAAGCACATTCCTGAATATTTCCCCAAGGACGTTGGCGCGGTCGGTGGATTGGTTGGAACTCTTGGCGCACTTGGAGGATTCCTGTTGCCACCACTCTTCGTTTCCGTAAAAGGCTGGACTGGTATCCCGCAATCAACTTTCATTGTTCTATTCCTCCTGACATTGGTTGCAAGTCTGTGGATGCACTTCACGATCATTCGAATGTTGCACCGTGCCAGTCCAGAATTAGAAAACCGAATTGATACCGCAACCCTAGAGAAAGTTGGAAACTAAAATGGCCGCTAACCAATCACCGGCGAAGACGGGGAATGAATGGTTAAAGGACTGGGATCCCAATGTGGAGTCAAAATGGGATTCAAAGATTGCCTGGCGAACTTTATGGGTGAGTACATATGCCCTGACCCTTGGATTCATTAGTTGGTATCTCGTATCCGCACTGGCACCAAAGCTAAATAACATCGGATTTCATCTAAGCAAGCCAGAGTTGTATTGGCTAGCCGCGATGCCAGGCCTTGCCGGCGGTGGATTGCGCCTCGTCTGGATGTTCTTGCCACCGCTGCTTGGAACACGGCGCCTAGTTACTTATTCAACTGCGCTTCTCGTTCTTCCGCTCATTGGTTGGTCCTTCGCAGTGCGCACTCCCAGCACGCCTTATGTGGGTCTTCTTGCGCTGGCGTTCCTCTCAGGTATCGGTGGTGGAGTCTTCTCTGGTTTCATGCCGAGCACCTCGTACTTTTTCCCCAAGTCAAAACAGGGAATGGCCCTTGGCATGCAGGCCGGTATCGGCAACTTCGGAGTCAGTTTGGTTCAATTTATTACACCCCTCATCGTGGGCGGCGCAATGATCGGTTCAACATTGGGAGCTCCACAACATTTTGTAAACAAGGCAAAAGGAATTGATAAGTCAACGTGGTATCAAAACGCAGGCCTGCTCTGGCTGCCCTTTGTCGTCTTGGCTGTCATCCTGGCGTGGACAATGCTCAAGAGTGTTCCGGTGAAATCCCGCGGTGTGAAGGATCAACTAGATATCTTCCGAAACAAGCACACATGGTTGATGACAAGTCTCTACATGCTCACTTTCGGCACATTTTCTGGACTGGCCGCCCAATTCGGATTGCTTACCAGCTCCCTTTTCAGCGGATTCGCTAATGCGCCAGACCCAGTTAAATACGCATTCTTTGGTCCACTGGTAGGTTCGGCGGCTCGCGTTTTAAGTGGGCCGATCTCCGATCGAGTGGGCGGCGGAAAACTCACGGTTATATCCGGCGTTGGTATCGGCATTTCTGCGATCTTCACTGGCATGCACGTGTCACCCCATAGCAGTGCCGATTTCGCCGTCTTCTTCTGGGGAATGTTGGCCATCTTCTTCTTCACCGGCGTCGGTAACGCCAGCACCTTCAAACAGATGCCGATGATTTTTGAACCTCGACAAGCAGGCGGTGTCATCGGATGGGTCAGTGCAATTGCAGCTTTCGGGCCCTTCTTCTTTGGAGTGCTGCTCTCATTCATGGCCCCGACGATCCTCTTCTGGGGAATCGGAATCTTTGCTTTGAACGCAGCAGCAATGGCCTGGTTCCATTATGCAAGGCGCGGAGCAGAGAAGCCCTGCTAACTTTCTTCCATGACTTCTCGATTAACCGCACTCTCGGAGGCAGTAATCGATATTGCCAAGGGCGAGGATCTCAAGGCCTCGCTTAGGCGATTGGTAGAGAATGCGGTTGAAATATCTGGAGCGACGTACGGGGCCCTTGGTGCCATCGCAAAGGATGGCACCCTTGAAGAATTCACTTATGTTGGCATCAGTGAAGAGACTGCCGATGAGATGTCCACTTTTCCCGAAGGAAAGGGTTTATTGGGACATCTACTGACTCATCCGACGCCTTTGCGCGTCAATCCAATTAGGTCTCATCGGGCCTCGGTTGGTTTCCCCGCAGGGCATCCCGCGATGAATTCTTTTCTGGGCGTGCCCATTCGAATACGTGATGAAATCTTCGGCAGCCTCTATCTGACAGAAAAACACGGGGGAGAGGATTTCACGGAGGAGGATGAACAACTCGTCAGCGCCTTGGCATCGGCTGCAGGGGTCGCGATCGATCGAGCGCGAGGGCAGGAAGCACAGCACCGAGTCATAGTCCTGGCTGAACGCGAACGAATCGCGCAAGACTTACATGATCTGGTTATACAGAGACTTTTTGCAACAGGTCTGTCGTTGCAAGCGATCACTAAGGATCCGGAGATCCCCGAGAAGGACTTGCTCCGTGTCAAAGAGGCGATAGACAATCTTGACTCGACAATCCAGCAGATCCGGAATTCGGTCTTTGCGCTGCAAAATCACGCTGGTGGCATACGAGCAAGCGTGCAAGCTGAAGTTGCCTCCCTTCGCAGCAGCTCGGCGATGAACATATCGTGTGAGTTCAATGGTCCCGTTGACACGGTTATCATCGGTGAGGTCGCGGAACAAGTATTCGCAGTCGTGAGAGAACTTCTATCAAATGCGATAAAACATTCGCAGGCAAAGCGGGTGGAGGTAAAAGTAAGCGCACTACTTACAAGTTGTGTGGTCAGAGTTATTGATGACGGAGTTGGGTTCGAAGAGGGTGTGCTGCGTAGCGGGCTTGCCAACTTAGAGTGCAGGGCGGATAAATTACAGGGCGCCTTTGACATTCATGCCCTACCGCGCGGTGGAACTGAAGCTATATGGAGTGCCAAGCTTTAGAGTTTGAGAAGACAGGACCCCGCTTGCGAAAAGGGCATTAGTTCAACCTTCTCGGTGTTCGTTGCGCCAAATTCACCGAGTGCTCCGCGAATGATGCCGAGGTGAACGTTGCAGATGATCTCCGGATTTTGGCGGGCGGCATCGAGTAGTGGGCATTGAGTGAGTTTGATTCGAGTGAAGTCAGCGTTCTCTTTGGGCGCGAAACCCAAATGGCCCAGGACAGAGACAATATTTCGGCGAATGCCAACGGCGCTCTCTTTTGCTACGTAACTTTTGTTCAATCGCGATTTTCTTACGAGTTCTGGGGCCCAATCCATACCTGCATCGATCGCATCTTTACTCGGGTGCGCACTTCTTCTCGCAATCGCGCCAGCCAGCGCCGACGCAAGGCCGGCATATTCGCCGATCACAGAGTGGTCTGACTTATCGGCAATTCGGTAGAACCAGGCAGGACGACCGCGCAGGTGCTCGGCGTTTTGGTATTTGATTGCGAGGTTTTCGAGGGCCAGTGCATCTAGGTGCTCACGGATTGTGTTCTCATGCTGACCAGTGCGCATCGCCAGGGAAGAGACGGTGCAGGGACCATCGCCGAGAAGTTCCAGAATCTTCCCGCGCGCTTTGGAGAGGTTCCTCACGCGATTTCCTGATTGAGCGCTCGGCAACGGTCCCATTTGGGGTTTACGTGAGCGTTCTGTCTCGGGGGTAGTTTCCACGGAATAAAGTGTAGTAAAGTTTTGGCAGGAACGTAAGCCAAGAGCGGGGGAATTAGTATGAGCACAATCGTGGTGGCAAGTAATGAACAGGACGCCCAAGCGGTGGAGGCAGTAATGCAGCACCATGCCGAGTTGGCGGGTGCACTGAGTCGGCTCATTGAAAGGGCCTTGAACACCGCCATAAGTGTGGATCTGCCGTCTGCAGAGAAGGCTAAGGCGGCCCTACTTGTGTGGTGCGATACCGAACTCATTCCGCATGCCATGGCCGAGGAGGCGAGCATGTACCCCAAGGCTCACGAGGATCCGACCGCACGCCTACTCGTGGATGCCATGATTTCAGAGCACCGAGATATCGTCGCCCTGATCCAGAGAATTCGTACAGCCTCGAATCCGGTGCTCGTTGCCGCCAAAGCTAAAGCCCTGGGTGCACTTTTCGACTCCCACCTGGTCAAGGAGAACGAACAAATTCTTCCTCTGCTGGCGGCATCTAAGGATGTCTCCCTTGCCGAAATCCTGGGCGGGATGCACGAACTTCTAGGTTCCGACTCCTCTGCCAAGCTTGAAGAAGGTTGTGGCGGCGAATGTAGTTGCGGCCATGAAGATTCATCTGCCTTGCCAGAACTTGATGCGCGCGCCGTACCTCACGCCATCCGGCATGCAACGATATTTGGTGCTTTGGATTCAGTGGGAATAGGCGAGGGCATGGTTCTGGTTGCACCACATGATCCGCTACCTCTCCTAAATCAGTTAGAGGGACGCTCACCTGGTCGATTCAGTATTGATTACTTGGAGCGCGGCCCCGAGGTCTGGCGCCTTCAGTTCCTTCGCAACTAGGGCCGAGATAACCCGAGTCGAACGGCGAGGGCCGCAGCTTGCGTTCTTCGCTCTAGTCCCAATTTTGCAAGGAGGGATGAGACGTAGTTCTTCACCGTCTTCTCTGCCAGAAACATGGAGTTTGCGATCTGGCGATTGGTCATACCTTGACCAATATATTCGAGGACTTTGCGCTCTTGATCGGTAAGTTCTGGGACGCCGCCGGCTGGGTTGCTGGCTTCACGAAGCCGATTGCGCACAGTTGAAGTAATCGAATCGTCTAGCAAACTTTTTCCTTGTGCCACTCGGCGAATTGCATCTAGTAAGTCAAGATTCTTGATGTCTTTTATGACGAAACCGCTAGCACCGCCAAGGACCGCGCCCAGAAGGGCTTCATCATCAGAGAAAGAAGTCAGCATGAGGACGTGCGTGCGGGGATACAGCGAGCGGACTTCACGGCAGAGTTCGATGCCATTGCCATCGGGCAATCGCACATCCAGCACCGCGACGTCGGGTGGAGTTTGAGAATTCGTCTCTAGAAAAGTAAGAGCCTCTTGCACACTGCCAGCTTGCCCAATCACCGTGAGATCGGTTTCGGAACTGATCAGATCAACCAGCCCGCGCCGAACGAGCTCGTGGTCATCAACGACAAATACATTGATCTCCACGGGTGGGACCTCCTTGTTACACATTACTTGCTACACATTAGCAATGTGTTCGGAAAGGCGGGCTGCAGTCGCGGCAACAACCGCTGCGTGCAGTCGGCCTGGCTGTCTTCCCAGTCTTTCAATCGGGCCGCTAATACTCACGGCCGCGATGACTTTTCCATTGGGTCCGCGCACGGGAGCCGATACGGATGCAACACCTGCCTCGCGCTCGCCCATGCTCTGCGCCCAACCGCGTCGGCGAACCGCAGCAAGTTGGGTTGCTGTGAATCGAGCGTTAGTTAAACCACGATGAATTCGTTCGGAATCCTCCCAAGCAAGGAGGACTTGCGCGGCAGAGCCTGCCTGCATTGTTAACGCGGAGCCGATAGGTACAGAATCGCGAAGCCCTGAGACTCGCTCTGCTACTGCGACGCAAATTCGCAGATCACCTTGTCGCCTGTACAACTGGGCGCTCTCACCGGTTGCATCGCGCAGCGCAGCAAGGGCTGGGGCTGCTGCGGCAAGGAGTCGATCCTCACCGGCGGCAGCTGCCAATTCTCCTGAGCGTGGACCCAGCACGAAGCGACCACCGAGGTCGCGCGTGACGAGGCGATGAAATTCCAGCGCCACAGCAAGACGGTGGGCGGTGGGGCGGGCAATGCCCGTTGCGGCAACAAGTTGCGCCAATGTGTGTGGGCCCGACTCCAACGTCGTCAGGATCGCCACGGCTTTATCTAATACGCCAACTCCGCTATTCTTTCTGTCCACGATGTAATACTAGCATCTCAATGTATGAGATGTACAAGTGGCAAGGTTGGGAGTGGTTATGGCAAAGACATTAGCCGAGAAGATTTGGCAAGAGCACGTAGTGCGCACAGCGGTAGGTGAACCTGATCTGATTTACATCGATCTCCACCTCATCCACGAGGTCACCAGTGCCCAGGCCTTCGATGGTCTGCGTCTGGAAGGACGCAAGGTGCGCCGCCCTGACCTCACCATTGCCACCGAGGACCACAACACCCCGACCCAGAACATCGACAAGCCGATCGCAGACCCGATTTCCAAACTGCAGATAGACACATTGCGCAATAACTGCGCCGAATTCGGCGTTCGCCTCCACTCCCTTGGTGACATTGATCAAGGCATCGTTCACGTGGTTGGACCGCAGTTGGGTCTGACTCAGCCCGGAATGACGATTGTCTGCGGTGACTCGCATACATCCACCCACGGAGCATTCGGTGCCCTGGCATTTGGGATCGGCACCAGCCAAGTCGAACATGTGCTGGCAACTCAGACGCTTCCGCTAGATCGTCCCAAGACCATGGCAATCAACGTGGAAGGCACGTTGCAACCAGGGGTCACCTCCAAGGACATCATCTTGGCCATCATCGCCCAGATCGGTACCGGCGGAGGACAGGGCTACGTCCTGGAATACCGCGGCAGCGCCATCCGCGCCCTTTCCATGGAAGGCCGCATGACGGTCTGCAACATGTCCATTGAAGCCGGGGCTCGCGCGGGATTGATCGCACCAGATCAGACCACCTTCGATTACATCAGGGGCCGCGCCCATGCCCCTGAGGATTTCGATGCCGCCGTCTCGTACTGGAGCACGCTGCAATCAGATCCTGATGCAAAATTCGATGCTGAAATCACCATCGATGCTGACACGTTGGCACCCTTTGTTACATGGGGAACCAATCCCGCTCAGGGTCTGCCACTGAATGGCGCCGTCCCAGATCCGTCTCTGATTGCCGACGCCGAAGAACGCGGGGCCGCCGAGCGCGCCCTCGAGTACATGGATTTGAAGGCGGGCACCCCGCTCAAAAAGATAGCCATTGACACTGTTTTCCTAGGCTCATGCACCAATGGGCGTATCGAAGATCTTCGTGCGGCCGCTGCGATCCTGAAAGGCAAGAAAATTTCAGCAAGCCTTCGCATGTTGGTCGTGCCGGGTTCTGCGCGAGTGCGTCTGCAGGCCGAGGCCGAAGGCTTGGACAAGGTATTTATCGAAGCTGGGGCCGAATGGAGAAATGCCGGCTGTTCAATGTGCTTGGGCATGAATCCCGATCAATTGGCACCGGGGGAGCGCTCGGCATCAACGAGCAACCGCAACTTTGAAGGCCGCCAAGGAAAGGGCGGACGTACCCACCTAGTTAGCCCATTAGTGGCCGCGGCAACCGCAATCCGTGGCACCTTGTCATCACCGGCAGATCTGTAGAGAGGCGAAAATAATCATGGAAAAATTCATCACTCACACCGGCACCGGCGTTCCATTGCGTCGCAGCAATGTCGACACCGATCAGATCATCCCCGCCGTCTGGCTCAAATTGGTTACTCGCACAGGCTATGAAGACGGCCTCTTCGGGGCCTGGCGCAAGGATCCGCAATTCGTCCTCAACAAGGATGAGTACAAGAAGGGCACAATTCTCATTGCGGGATTGGATTTCGGCACTGGATCCTCCCGTGAACACGCCGTCTGGGCGCTGCAGAACTACGGTTTCCGAGTCGTCATCTCTCCGCGATTTGCCGACATTTTCCGCGGCAACAGCCTCAAAGCAGGGTTGCTGACCGTGATTTTGCCGCAGGAGCAAGTCGAAGCGCTCTGGGCTGCCGTGGAAGCCAATCCCAGCCTGGAAATCACAGTTAGCCTGGAAAATCGAAGCGTTTCCTACGACGGGGTGAGTGTGGGCTTTGAGTTGGATGACTACACCCGCTGGCGTTTAATGGAGGGGCTAGACGATATTGGCCTTACTTTGAAGCAGACCGAATCAATCGATGAGTACGAACAGAAGCGCTCACCGCTGAAACCTGCGACTTTGCCAGCCAGATAAGCCCTTTTTAAGCGTGAACCTCCGCTACGGTCGGTCACTTAAAGAGAAGTCTCTACCCTGTATTGAGAGATTGAAAGTCGGAAAAGTAGTGATTTTCACCATCTTTATCGACTCAATTTCCATTTCGCGCGCCAAATAAATAAGTGCGACACGCGTGCGCGATGGTGGACTCACTTTACAAAGATGCGTAAATTTCTAACTGTGTTAAGCAATTGCTTAACATTTACGCGTAAAAATAAGGGGAATTTGATGAATAAGGCCCAATTCATTGCCTCGTTGACCCCACACTTCAACGACAGCAAGAAGGAAGCAGCACACGCTGTTGATATCGTCTTTGATGCAATTACTCGCAACCTTGCCAAAGGTGAAGACGTAATGATCAACGATTTCGGTAAGTTCAAGAAAGTTGATCGTAAGGCTCGCAAGGGACGTAACCCATTCACCGGTGAAACGATCCAGATCAAGGCCAGCAAGAAGCCACGCTTCCTACCTGCAAAGGGTTTGAAGGAAGTTATTTCAGGCGCGCGCAAACTTGAGCCAGCCCCAAAGCCAGTTCCTAAAGTTGTTGCAAAGCCTGTAGTAAAGGCCGCTCCTAAGAAGGCAGTGAAGAAAGTTGTGAAGAAGGCTGCTCCTAAGAAGGCTGCCAAGAAAGTTGTGAAGAAGGCCGCGAAGAAGGCCGCTCCAAAGAAAGTTGCAAAGAAAGCAGCCCCTAAGAAGGCAGCGAAGAAAGTTGCAAAGAAGAAGTAACTCTTAACGGTAAACGGGGCTAGTCAATGACTAGCCCCGTTTTCTATTCAGTACGGGTACTCTTGCCAGGTGCAAGCAAGCGAAGCTAGATATTCACCTCCGAGTGGCTATCCCTTAGGCACAAATCGCGCATTCACAGTTTGTGCCAAAATATTAATTCCTATTCTCAATGCGATCAGCAAGCCCGATTGGAAGGGTGCGGAGAATATCCCCGCGAGTGGCCCGGCAATAGTTGCTAGCAATCACATCTCCTACGCCGACGTTCTTTTTCTCTCCCAGTTTCTCTTTCTAAACGGGCGGGCGCCTCGTTACATTGGCAAGAAGTCGCTATTTGAAATTCCCCTTATAGGACGCATACTTTATGCGGCAGAGCAGATACCCGTCGATCGCGAAAGTGGCGATGCAAGCAAGGCACTAGACCACGCGATTGCGAGTTTGAAGGCGGGCCACCTTATTGGGGTATACCCAGAAGGCACACTCACCCGTGATGAGAACTTATGGCCGATGGTTGGCAAAACAGGCATTTCACGCCTTGCGATTATGACGCAGACGCCAGTGATTCCCGTTGTTGCATGGGGGCCGCAGAAAGTTCTGCCGCCCTATAGCAAGAAACCGCATCTTTGGCCGCGCACTAAAATGATTTTCCGTGCTGGTACTCCCATCGACCTCTCGCCTTGGTATGGCAAGTTCGAAGACCAAGCCGCTTTGGTCGAGGCAACCGCGCACGTGATGAAAACACTGACAGTGATGTTGGAAGAAATCCGCGGGGAGAGCGCTCCCGAATTTCCATTTGATCCACATCTATCTGATTTGCCACGAACCGGAAACTTTAAGAAGAGGAATAAGCAATGAGTCCAGTGACAGTGCTCGGTGCAGGTTCGTGGGGCACGACGATGGCCCAAGTTCTCGCTGATGCTGGAAATGATGTGCTGGTGTGGGGTCGTAGCGACGATGTCGTCTCTGAAATTAATTCATCGCACACCAATAGTAAATACATTCCAGGTATTGCCTTGCCTTCTCAATTGAGAGCAACCAGCAACATCGATGCGGCGATGTCTCATTCGAATACCTATGTGCTTGCCATTCCGGCTCAGAGTTTGCGCCACAAGTTGGAAGAGTGGAAGGGCTCCTTTGCTAAAGACGCAGTCTTGATAAGCACGCTAAAGGGAATTGAAGTCTCGACGCACTTTCGTATGACCGAGGTAATCGTGGATGTCCTTGAAGTCGATGCCAGCCAAATCGCCATTATTACCGGCCCCAACTTGGCAAGTGAGTTGGCCCAGCGCCAACCTGCGGCGGCTGTGGCAGCGGCTGCGAATGTGGCCCTGGCCAATAGAGTGCAGAAACTCTTTACGACCCCGTACTACCGGGTCTATTCCTCAGTGGACGTGCTGGGCTGCGAACTGGCCGGTGCCATTAAGAGCGTCATCGCACTTGGTGTCGGCATAGCAGTGGGGTTGGGCCTGGGGGAGAACACGCAAGCGATGCTGATTACGCGAGGTCTCAACGAGGTGGCCCGGCTCGGTGCGGCACACGGAGCAGATCCGCTTAGTGTGGCTGGGTTGGCAGGTCTGGGGGATTTGGTTGCCTCGTGCTCATCCCCGCTCTCACGCAATAGAACCTTCGGTGAAGCCCTGGGACGAGGGGGCACGATGGAATATGCGCGTGCGCATGTCTCCAGCACCGTTGAGGGCGTAGCCTCTGCCGGAGCCGTCGTTGAACTTGCCCACCGTGTTGGAGTGGAGGTACCTGTGATCGAAGCGGTCGCCGATGTCGTCAACGGCACGATCACCCCGGTGCAGGCGATGGAGCGCTTGATGGAGATCAGCACCCACGCGGAAGAATTTATCCAGTGAACCGCGACAAAATATCTGTTGCCATCTTGTGCGGTGGCCGAAGCAGCGAGCACGAGATCTCTTGTGTATCTGCGGGTGGAATCTTGGCTGCCATCAATCGCGAAATTTATGAGCCAATCCTTATCGGTATCACGCGGACTTCGGGGCGCTGGGTTCTGATCCCTAATGATTTCCCGCTCTCGATTGTCGACGGTGTACTGCCGACGGTGCCAGAGGATGCGCAAATCGTGAATACCGATGTTCATGGTTTTTCGGTTAACGGCAAGGCTTTGCATATCGACGTTGTCTTTCCCATGCTCCATGGTCCCTACGGTGAAGATGGAACGATCCAAGGTTTCTGCGAGATAGCCAATATCCCTTATGCAGGAAGTGGCGTCCTCGCATCAGCGGTTGCGATGGATAAGTCCTTTGCCAAGCCCATCTTTGCAGCGCACGGGATGAAAGTGGCTGAAGGAATTGTGATTACTAGCGAGCAGTGGGCGAGTACTCCCCAAACCTGTGAATCATTGATCGCAGGTTTTTCTTACCCGCTCTTTGTGAAACCTGCCCGCGGTGGTTCCAGTCGAGGGACCACGAAAGTGAAGACCCCCGCCGACCTAGCCGCAGCAATTGAGGAAGCACATCGTTTCGATCGCAAGGCCCTGATTGAAGAAGGCGTTGCCGGGAAAGAAGTTGAGTGTGGGGTATTAGAAATAAATGGGAAAGTGAGTACGTCCAATCCTGGTGAGATCATTATCGACAAGAGATTCGATTTCTATGATTTTGAATCCAAGTACCTCGATGATGGAACGAGCGTGTTGGTTCCCGCCAACATTCCAGTTGATGCGCTCCTTGAAATCCAACGTCTGGCGGCATTGGCCTTTGTCTCCCTTGGCTGCGCAGGGCTCGCGCGGGTAGATTTTTTCTATCGAGAAGACGGCCAGATCGTCATCAACGAACTCAATACGATGCCGGGTTTCACGCCATCGTCAGTCTTCCCTACGTTATGGGCAGAGAAAGGCGTCACCTATACCAACATTATTGATGAACTGATTCGAGGCGCGCTGACGCGCAAAAATGGGGTGCTCGGAAATTAGTAAGTGGTGACAGGGCACGTCAATGTGCGAGTAATTCCGGCAACTGATTGAACCTTGGACAAGATCACTCGACCAAAGTCTTCCATGCTAGGCGCTTCGGCGCGCATGATGACGTCGTAGGGACCTGTTACTCCCTCGGCCAGAGTCACTCCCGAAATCGCTGAGACTGCGTGTGCAACGCTGGATGCTTTCCCGACCTCGGTCTGGATCAAGATGTAGGCCTGTACTGACATGGGCCTTCCTTTCGCTGGCTAGCTTTTCGTAGGGTTTGGCTACAAGTGGGAAGGTACCGCATTTTTTACTCACCTGGCAGGGGTGCGTTCTGCGCGTAGGCTGTCCGCATGGAATTCTCCGAATCCGAGGTTATTGCCGAACTCTCAAAGATTTTTACTCGACATGATTCTCGGGTACTCGTGGGTATTGGAGATGACGCAGCGGTTGTTACCTCACCGCGACAAAAGAGTGTTATTACGACGGATATGGCCGTTGAAGGCGTGCATTTTCGACGGGAATGGTCAACGCCTGTCGAGATTGGGCAGAAGATCACCGCGGCCAACCTTGCCGATGTGTACGCAATGGGAGCCACACCGGAACATCTGGTTGTTGCGATATCTCTCACAGGCCACGAGAGCATGGCCTGGATAAAAGAGTTGGCACACGGAATAGAAATGGAAGCGCGCAGTTGCGATGTACTGGTTATTGGCGGGGATATCGTTCGAGGCCCGGTAATAACGATTTCGATAACAGCAATTGGGCAGATCGATAAGCCAATTCTGCGATCCGGCGCCAAACTGGGCGACCAGATTGTCGTGTCGAATTTGCCGGGTTGGTCGGCGGCCGGTCTCTTTCTCCTTCGGCACAATATCAATGTCAGCACCGTGCAACCGGCCAGGTGTGTCGAGCGAGCTCTGGCACAATTTCGCGCACCCTCGGTTCAGTATTCCGATGCGATTGCTCTGCGCGGTGCCCATGCCATGTGCGATATCAGCGATGGCCTTCTCATTCAGGCCGAACAAATGGCCGTGGATGCGAAGTTTGTTCTCAATTCGGATTTGATTCGTTTGCACCCGGATTTCGCCGATCTGACCGGTCTGGCAGCCCAGGTTGGAGCCGATGTCTGGGATTGGATAGCCGCCGGCGGAGAAGATCACGCATTTTTAGCCACGGGAATTGAACTACCCGGATACGCCATAGGCGTGGTCAAGCAGGGAAGTGGAGTGGAATTACAAGGAGTTGAAAAGAAGCCGCGCGGCTTCACTCACTTTATCTAGCGTGAAACCTTGCCGGCCTTCAAGCATGAGGTGCAGACGTTCTGTCGCTTTGAGGTGCCACCAACGAGGGTGCGCACTCGCTGAATGTTTGGATTCCAGCGGCGACGGGTCTTGACCTGGGAGTGCGAGACGTTATTGCCAAAGCTGGGGCCTTTGCCACAGATATCGCAGTTTGCAGCCATCGTCGAACTCCTTCGGGATTACATGATTGTGAACGGGGGTAAGGGTAGCGCTAAGGCCCACCTTGAGGCGAATTGGCACTCATCTGGCACAAATGAGGGCTAGCCCTGCCGACTTTTACGCGTAAATGGCCCTTCGGTGAGTCTTGCCATAGTCGACCTCCACGCTCAAAGACGCTCAATCTTAAAGAATATGGGCAGCGCATTACTTAGAGGATGAGGAGAAATTGATGAATTCCCTTGATCTGGCACGGTGGCAGTTCGCCATCACCACCGTGTATCACTTCCTATTCGTTCCGATCACGATCGGGATGGCTTTTTACGTCGCTGGGTTGCAGACGGCCTGGTACCGGACTGGCAACTTGAAGTACCTGCGGGCCACCAAGTTCTTCGGAAAACTCTTCCTCATTAACTTCGCCATCGGCGTTGTTACGGGAATCGTGCAGGAATTCCAGTTTGGGATGAATTGGTCCTCCTACAGTCGATTTGTCGGGGATATCTTCGGGGCGCCGCTGGCGATGGAGGGCTTGCTCGCCTTCTTCCTGGAGAGCACCTTCTTAGGACTTTGGATATTTGGCTGGGACCGACTTCCCAAGAAATTGCACCTGGCCTCAATTTGGGCTGCTGCCACAGGCACGCTTCTATCGGCCTATTTCATTCTGGCCGCAAATGCCTGGATGCAACATCCAGTTGGCTACATCCTCAATGCGCAGAAGGGTCGGGCTGAACTCACAAATATCTTCACTGTGCTGACACAGAAAACTGCTCTGACCACTTTCTTTCACACGATCCCCTCAGCTGCTTTCACAGGCGCTGCATTTATCGCAGGAATATCTGCCTGGCTGATCATCAAGAAAAAAGATGTCGAGATGACGCGCGGCACCCTCAAACTTGGTCTCATTGCCATGCTGATTAGTTTCGTTTTCGTTGGAGTCTCCGGCGATCTCACATCTCGCGTGATGACACAACAGCAACCAATGAAGATGGCGGCTGCCGAGGCCCTTTATGACACCACCGGCTCGGCTCCTTTCTCGTTGCTCACCATCGGGACTCTTGACGGATCACGTTCGGTATTTCAACTAGATATTCCATCGGTTCTCTCCTTCCTCTCCACTGGAGATTTCAAAGGTGTAGTGGAAGGCGTCAACGATCTACAAGCGAAGTACGAGGCCCAATACGGTCCCGGAAATTACAAGCCGAATATTCCGCTTGCATATTGGTCCTTCCGACTGATGATGGGATTTGGCTTCCTTGGCGCCTTCTTTGCACTTCTTGCACTCTTTCAGATGCGCAAGGGCGGAACGCCGCACGGCAAATGGTTCTTCCCCGCGATGGCAACCTTGCCGTTCATGCCATTGTTGGCCAACTCATTCGGTTGGATCTTCACGGAAACCGCCCGTCAACCGTGGGCAGTATTTGGGTTGATCAAAACATCTGCCGGAGTCAGCCAAGTCGTATCCAGTGGCGCCGTTCTTTTCACCATGATTGCATTCACTCTTCTTTACGGGGTCCTCGCAGTAATCGAGTTGGGGTTGATCTTTAGAACGATCCACATCGGCCCGCGCCCTGAAGTTGAGCATGACGTCCACTCCATCGGCGGCACCGATGACCGACCACTCGTAATGTCCTACTGAGGAGGAGAATACAATGTCATTTCAAAGTGTCTGGTTTCTATTAATCGCCGTTCTCTGGGTGGGATATTTCATTCTCGAAGGTTTCGATTTCGGCGTTGGCATGTTGCTCTCCTCTGTTTCGCGTAACGAGGCCGATCGTCGTGCCGTGCTCACAACGTTGGGCCCTGTCTGGGATGGCAACGAGGTCTGGCTCCTTGTTGCAGGCGGTGCCACCTTCGCCGCTTTTCCCGAGTGGTATGCGACATTGTTTAGCGGCTTCTACCTGCCGCTGTTCTTGATTCTGGTCGCTTTGATTATCCGCGGGCTCTCCTTTGAGTATCGCAGCAAGTACGGCAAACCTGCTTGGCGCAAGCGTTGGGACATTGCGATTTTTGTGGGAAGCGCTCTGCCCGCCCTGCTCTGGGGAGTGGCCTTTGCAAATATCGTGCGAGGAGTTCCGTTGGAGAAAGCCACCAGTGGCTCCATCGAATATGTCGGCGGATTTTTCAATCTGCTCAACCCATATGCACTCCTTGGCGGGGTAGTCACCCTAACCGTCTTCCTCACTCACGGTGCCCATTTTCTGGCGCTCAAAACTGCGGGGGAGATTCGCCTTCGTGCCCACTCGCTGGCAATCCGTCTGGGGCTCATCGCCGCAGTAGCAGCGGTGGGATTCTTGGTATGGAGCAACCTGATGTTGCCTTCCATCAATACCAAGTTCCTGGTGCTCTCGATCCTGACTGCTCTCTTCTGGGTAGCCTCGCTTGCCGCCAATTTCCGGGGCCGGGAAGGTTGGGCATTTATTGCGTCCTCCGTTGCGATCGCCACTTTCGTCAGCGGTCTCTTCGTAGCGTTGTATCCACGTGTCATGCCAAGTTCCAGAGGCGCGCAGTTTGATCTCACGATCTTCAACGCATCCAGCACCAATTACACGCTCAAGGTGATGACGGTCGTGGCCGTAGTCATGACACCGATTGTGCTGGTCTATCAAGGATGGACGTACTGGGTATTTAGAAAGCGCGTAAGCGCCACTCAGATTGCCCACCCAGAAGTTGGTGTTCTCGATACATTGCACCAGTGAAATCAGTTGATCTGCGGCTGCTGCTCTCCTGCAGCAGTGGCCGCAGATTAATTGTCGCAAGTGTCATTTCGGGTTTTCTTTGGTCATTGATAATTGTCGGTAACGCATATCTGCTCGCCGAGATCATCGTGCGGATTATTGGCCACCGAACTCATGTGTCGGCGCTCATCGGCACGATGGCACTTCTCTGGCTTGCGCGGGCGATTTTTCAATCACGTTTTGATTACTGGTGCTCGGTTCAAGCCGTTTCTATCAAAGCCCAGTTACGAACAGAGACGACCTCCCAGATCGAAAACTACTCGTCCGGTTCCTCTGCACGGTTGAGCAACATTCTCACGAAGGGCCTCAACTCGCTGGATATCTACCTTGGCCGATTCATTCCGCAGATGATATTTGCGACGATTACCCCGTTAATTGTCATCATCACGCTCTTCTGGCAGGACACGATCTCCGGTTTCATTGCTGTCATCACATTGCCGTTGATCCCACTCTTTGGCGCACTGATCGGCAAGTACTCGGCCGAATCGGTAATGAAGAAATGGCAGACCCTTGGGACCCTCTCCGCCTATTTTGAAGACTCACTGCGCGGATTTGCCACGTTAAAAATATTCGGGCGAAGTAGAAGCCAGTCCAAGCGAATCGGCCAGATGGGAGACGTGTACACGGATGAGACGATGAAGGTTCTGCGCATCTCATTCCTTTCGGCCTTTGCCCTCGAACTCATCGCCACACTTTCTGTTGCAGTAATTGCTGTCTCCATAGGTCTTCGTCTGGTCGCTGGTTCGATGGATTTCAGGACTGCGTTGTTCGTTCTCATACTGGCCCCAGAAGTTTATTTTCCGGTTCGGAACGCTGCCTCTCTCTTCCACTCATCACAAGATGGAACCCAAGCTCTCCATGAACTTGCCGAGGCGAAAGTTGAACGTGTGAAGAAGCCCGAGGTGAAGCCACTAGAGAGTGAGGATATTTATGCCCTCTCCTGGCAACCCTGGGAATTCAAGCACGACGCGACGGTGCCGGCTGGAAAAGTGGAGCGCGGACAACTCCTCTTCATTCACGGTGAATCGGGGATTGGAAAGACAACTTTTGCTAATAATCTCCTTGGTATTGCATTCTTTGCGCCCATTGAGATTCACGCGAAAGATCGCGATTTCACCTTGGATTCGAGCATGGCAAGTGCGTGGCAGAAACTCGTGGGGTGGATTCCGCAGAATCCCCAATTGGCCACCGGAAACGTTCGCGATCAATTCCGTTTGATCGATGGCGCAATCACTGATTCTCAGATCGAGAATGCGTTGATCAAGGCGGGGCTCTCACTTGCAGATCTTCCCGACGGCCTGGCTACTCGGGTTGGCAAAGGGGGAGAGGGATCGCATTCTGCATCGGGTGGGCAAATAAGAAGAATTGCCGTTGCCCGCGCCCTGGTGAGAAATCCGTTGATGGTGATTGCCGATGAACCTACGGCGGACCTGGATCAGGCAAGTGCGGATACGGTGATGCACGCCTTACGGCAGGTTCAAGAAGATGGCGCCATAGTTATATGTATTACGCATGACCTTTCTCAGGTTACCGATGGCGACTTGATCTGCTCCGTTGGAAGCAGGCGAGCATGAAACGCGCATATCCATATCTGCTCAGTAGCGCTGCTTATATTTCCGGAATCGGTCTCACAATCACCAGTGCCTGGCTCATTACGACTGCCTCATTTCGTCCCCCTTTGATGGTCCTGGGCGTCGCTATCGTCGGCGTCCGCTTTTTCGGAATCTCGCGATCGGTGGCACGTTATTTTGAACGGCTCACAAGCCACAGGCAGGTGTTCGGCCGGCTCTCTGCTTTGCGCGTTCGCCTCTTTGAGGCTCTTACCTCGCATTCGCTCGGATTGGTGCGCGATTTATCCTCTGGAACTCTGGTCAAACGAGTCGTTGACGATGTCGAACGCGTTCAAGAGTATGAATTGCGGATCACCTTGCCTCACATAGCGGGAGCAATAACACTTCTTTCGGCCGTGGCCTTGGGGGGTTGGATCCTTCCCGTATCCCTTCTTATTACCCTGCCGATAAGCGCACTGCTGCTTTTCGCAATTCCCATTTTCGTGAAGTCTCATTGCGAAATTCTCGCTAGACGGATTGAAGTGCTGGAAAACGAATATGCAGCCTTGGTGCAGCAGGCATCTCATGGGATTGCCGAGGCGCAGTTTTATGGATATCTCGCCGAGCGACTCGAGAGGACTAATGAGATTGAAGACAAGATTGCGAAGGAGGAGAAATCCTTATTGCGGTTAAATAGCAGATTTGCTTTCGCGTCGGTGGCCGCCTTCGGGGCGGTCCTTGTGGGCATGGCGTGGCTGGCGAAGGGGCAAGCCTCCGCACTTCCCGCAGTGAAAATTTCAATGATCATCTTCTTGCCGCTGGTCATGTTCGAGGCAGTGACACTTTGGTATCCCAATCTTTTTGGTGCGGGAAAACTTCTTCTGGCACGCGATGAGGTTGCGGAGATAATTGATTCAGAAAATATCGAGGAGGAGTTGAAGACTTCAATTGGTAATCCAGTAACCCAGATAGTCGTGCGCGATGTGCAAGCAAAATGGGGCGAAGGTGAACATTTTATGGAGCCCATCTCGTTCTCGATTGCCGCGGGGGGATCACTTGTGATCCGCGGCCGAAGCGGCAGCGGCAAGTCCACTCTTGCAATGGCACTTCTTGGACTTCTCGACTACGACGGCGAGATTTTCCTTAACGGCGTCGAACTTCGCACAGTTGAAAATCCTCCCATCGCTGGGGAAATTCAAAGCAGTCACATTTTCAACACATCACTGCGGGAAAATCTCAAGATTGCCGCGCCGCTTGCGAGTGATGAAGAGTTGGTTGCGGTGCTTCAGAGCGTGGAACTTGATATTTTGCTGACGCAGCTGCCCGCGGGTCTTGACACCGTGATCGGACAATTTGGACGGGCAATCTCAGGCGGTGAAGCTAAACGGCTTGGTTTAGCACGGGCACTTCTGTCGAAGGCTGACATTCTCGTCCTTGATGAGCCCACGGAGCACCTTGATTATGAACTGGCTAGTCGACTCGAAAAGCGAATTCTGGCGATGGACCGAATTCTCATTGTTATTACGCATTCTGGCTGGGAAGAGGCCAGCGCGACACTTCACCTTGTTCGATAGCACCCTTGGCGCATCTTTTAGCGAGAGAATGTTTCCATGGCAGACCTGACTACGAAGTTGATAGATGTAGTTGGCGATCGCACCGCCAAGGCCCTCGAAGTCGGAATTGGGACGCGAACTGTTGATGATCTGCTCCGGCATTATCCGCGGCGTTACATGGTCCGCGGTGAGCTCTCCGATATCTCAGAGCCAAAAGAGGGCGATGAGGTCACGATCCTTGCCGAGATATTCAGCACCAACGCCCGCTCTCTGCGCGGCAGGAAAGGGACCATCCTCGAAGTTGTGGTGACTGATGGCAAGGCCAAACTCTCCCTGACATTCTTCAATCAAGCATGGCGAGAGCGCGATTTGCGGGTGGGCAGACAAGGACTGTTCGCCGGCAAAGTCGGAATATTCAATGGCAAGCGACAACTTTCTCATCCAGATTATGAGTTGATCCCAGATGGCAGCGATGTCGATAGCGCAATCGATGAATTCGCGGGCAAATATCTTCCCGTTTACCCGGCGACGGCCAAGATGCCATCGTGGAAGTTGGCACAGTGCATCAAGCTGGCAATCGATGCCTTAGATGAGGTGCCAGATTTTCTCCCGGAAGCGATCCGATCCAAGCACAGCTATCCGAGTCTCAAGGAAGCCCTCGTAAATCTTCACCAACCCGATGACCTTAAACAATCTGAGAAGGCGCTAGCGAGACTGACTTTTGACGAGGCTTTCTTGCTGCAATTGCTGTTGGTGGTAAGGCGTGCAGAACTGCGCAAACTCAACGCCACGGCTCGCCCCGTTAGATCTGGCGGGCTTCTGGAGGAATTTGATAAATCCCTTCCATTTACTCTGACCGATGGCCAGCGCGCGGTGATTGCAGAAATCGAAAGTGATTTGTCGGCCTCACATCCGATGCATCGCTTGCTCCAAGGAGAAGTTGGCTCGGGCAAGACCGTCGTTGCCCTGCGTGCCATGTTGGCAGTGGTCGATAGCGGCGGACAAGCAGCCCTGCTTGCGCCAACTGAAGTCCTCGCCCAACAGCATCTGCGAACGATCACTACATTATTGGGGCCCTTGGCCCAAGGCGGAATGCTGGGTGGTTCCGAAGTCGCAACTCAGGTGACTTTGATAACCGGCTCGCAAAATGCCGCGTCCCGCAAAGATGCTCTAGCACTTGCTGCATCAGGTGCGGCCGGAATCATCATTGGCACCCATGCACTTCTTGGCCAGAGCGTAAATTTCGCTGATCTTGGCTTGATTGTCGTCGACGAACAGCACCGATTCGGTGTTGAACAACGCGATGCCCTCAAAGCCAAGGCCGGCTTGCCCCCGCACGTACTTGTTATGACCGCAACGCCCATTCCTCGCACGGTTGCCATGACTGTATTTGGCGACCTTGATGTATCAACTTTGCGCGAACTACCCCTTGGTAGGCAGAAGATCTCAACCCATGTTGTTCCGGCGTTGGAGAAGCCTGCCTTCGTCGAAAGAGCGTGGACGCGCATTCGCGAAGAAGTCGCCAAGGGACATCAGGCATACATAGTCGCACCAAGGATTAATGCATCCACTTCAGTCGATGCCGACATGGATTTTTTATTTGGCACGGCGCCAACGGAAATAACCTCGGTGGAGGATTTGGCTCCCACACTCCACGCGCAGCAGTTGGCTGGACTTCGCTTGGCGATCTTGCACGGACAGTTGCCTTCCGATGTCAAAGAGGAGACAATGCAGGCATTTGCGCAAGGCAAGATTGATGTTCTGGTTTCGACGACCGTCGTTGAAGTCGGTGTAGATGTTCCCAATGCAACCGTCATGGTGATCATGGACGCCGATAGATTCGGTGTCTCCCAACTTCATCAACTGCGTGGCCGTATCGGTCGAGGTACCTCGCCTGGTCTTTGCATACTTGTCACATCTGCGCCAGAGGAGTCATCTGCGCGAATTCGCCTGGATGCAGTGGCGGCAAGCGTCGATGGGTTTGAGTTATCGCGCATCGATTTGGAGCAAAGACGTGAGGGCGACGTTCTCGGAGTGAGTCAGTCAGGAACAAGATCGCATCTGCGGCTGTTGCGGGTATTGCGTGATGAGGAGTTGATCGATCAGGCTAGATCTGATGCGCAAGCCCTCGTTGATACAGACCCCGACCTGGCGGCAAACCCGGAGTTAGCCCGCGAACTGAAAATCTTGCAAGCCGATGAAGCCGCCGATTACATAGATAAAGGTTGATACGTAGAATCACTCTATGAGGATCATTGCTGGCCTGGCAAAAGGGCGCACTCTGGCAACCGTGGCGGGAGCCACCAGACCGACCTCTGATCGGGCTCGCGAAGGACTCTTCTCATCGCTGCTCTCAGAGTTCGGGGATTTCACCGCCCTCAATGTGCTGGATTTATTCGCTGGATCCGGGGCCATTGGACTTGAAGCCCTCTCTCGTGGGGCGAGTCTGGTCCATGCAGTGGAGAAAAATGAGGGCGCTTGCAAAACAATCACCAAGAATTCGGCCCTGGTTGCCACGGCAAAACCGCCTGGGGAGTTTCATCTTTTTTCAATATCAGCGATGAAATTCTTGGCAATCCCGGCCCCGGCAACATACGACATCGTCTACGTCGACCCCCCATACGATTACTCAGATGTTGAGCTCTACAAAGAACTAGTGCAACTTCGTGCGGGCAATTTCCTAAAGGCGGATGCAGTGATTGCCATTGAGCGGGCGAGCAAATCTGGACCCGTGAAGTGGCCAACCGGATATGAGTCGATTCGAGAGCGAAATTACGGGCAGGCTCTGATTTGCTACGGGAAATTGGCTCAGAATGGATAAGACCACCAATCATTGCTAGCGTTTGATCTGTGAAGAGCGCCGTATGTCCAGGATCCTTCGACCCGGTCACTTACGGGCATCTAGACATCATCGAACGAGCCAGTGCCCACTTCGATCAAGTAATCATCGCAGTCCTTGCAAATCGCAGTAAGTCGAGTCTTTTCACGAATGAAGAGCGGATCGACATGATCCGCGATAACACAAAGCATCTTCCCAACGTGGTCGTTGACTCCTGGTACGGGCTCCTTGTCGAATATTGCCGTACCCACGGCGTGACAACCATCGTTAAAGGTCTTCGCGCAGTGACTGACTTTGATTACGAACTTCAAATGGCTCAGATCAATTATCAAGCGGCAAAAGTTGAGACGATGTTTATGGCAACTTCTCCCACGCACTCATTTCTATCGTCATCAATTGTCAAAGAGCTTGCATATTTTGGAGGGGACGTATCAACGATGGTTCCCCCCAACGTGGATGAAGCCCTTCGCAACCGAGTAACAGGGACAACAAAACGACTGGCGGGGGACTGAAGCATGGATTCAATTGAGAAACTCAGTTCTGCAATCACGATGGTCGAAGAGGCCCGCAGCGTTCCACTTTCTGCCTCCTGCGTCGTTCACCGCGCCGAACTTCTCGAGATCCTAGATGAGGCAAGAAATTCCCTCCCGCAAGATTTCGCGAAAGCCCAGAATCTGCTTGCTGCTCGTGATGCCATCGTCGAGGAAGGCCGCCAGAGTGCAGAGCAACTCGTTGCCATGGCCAGAGAAGAAGTGGCCCGCATGGTCGAACAGACTGCCATCGTGCAAGCTGCGCGAGACGAATCCCAGCGTGTCCTAGATGAGGCTCGCTCGATGGCCGAGCGCGAGCGCCAAGAAGTTGAGAATTACATCGACTCCCGCCTGGCCACCCTTGAGGTTATTTTGAATAAAACTATGGATGCCGTATCGCGCGGACGCGAGCGCCTGGCCGGAGCCGACGACAAGGATGTCTTGTCGCAGCTTGCCAACGACTAGTTGACTTTAGATCCATGTCTTCATCCAAGCTTTTCTTCTTCAACACTCACGACTTACCTCGCCGTGCGGGGGAGATGCGCGAGTACGACCTCAATGTGCCCGCCCCCGAGAGAATCGGCATCGACGTCATCGCGGTCCCAGAGGATCAGGCCATCCATATCGCCATGAAGTTGGAAGCTGTCACCGAAGGCGTCCTCGTCAGCGCACATGTTTCAACTGTTGCAGAGGGTGAGTGCATTCGCTGCCTGGATCCGGTCGAAGTGCCGATCACCCGTTTCTTTCAAGAACTCTTCCGATATGCCCCGGAGAAGGCCCACACCAAGGCCCAGCGCAAAGCCGCCGAAGTTTTCGATGATCTGGACGAGGATGATGATCTGGTGATGGATGGCGAGTTGATCAATCTGGAAGCCCCTGTCCGCGATGCCATCGTCCTGGGGCTGCCGATCAACCCCCTCTGCGAGTCGGATTGCCCCGGGCTCTGTCCTGGCTGCGGGGTCAAGTGGAGCATGCTGGAGCCTGACCATCGCCATGATGCGAAGGATCCCCGCTGGGCGGGCCTGGCCGACCTCTTCGAAGATGAGAACCCAGACTCGATTTCAGAATAGTGGCGGTTTGGGGGATACTTACCCCACGATCTATGGCTTTATAGGGCTGTTAGAAATTAGAAAGAGGAACGAAAAGTGCCAGTACCAAAGCGAAAAATGTCTCGCTCCAAGACCCGTTCCCGTCGGAGCCAGTGGAAAACCACCGCAGCAGCCCTCGTTGCATGCCCGCAATGCCAGTCACCGCGTCTGCAGCACACCGCCTGCCCAACGTGCGGTACATATAACCGCCGTCAGGTAATTGAGGTCTGATCTGTACTCTGCGCTAACTAAAGCCCTGGGCGTTGAACTGCGCCCACATCTGCTGGAGTTGGCATTGACTCACCGCTCTTTCGCGTACGAGTCGGGCGAAACACAAACAAACGAACGGCTTGAATTTTTAGGCGACTCTGTTTTAGGTCTGGTTGTCACGCAGGAGTTGTATAGCCGTTTTCCTGATCTTGATGAGAGCCGACTCTCACCTCTGCGCTCTGGTGTCGTAAATATGCGCGCCCTTGCCGATGTTGCCCGCTCTCTCGAACTTGGTGCGGCCATCCGCTTGGGCAAAGGCGAAGAGGTTACAGGTGGACGCGACAAGAATTCGCTCCTTGCCGATGCCTTCGAAGCAATTATCGGCGCGATTTACCTGGAAAAAGGTTTCAATGAGACCGCCACCATAATTATGAAACTCATCGCTCCGACATTGGAGAGCGCTCTGGCAAAGGGCGCCGGGCTAGACGGCAAAACTGCACTGCAAGAATTGCTGGCCTTCCAAGGCAAAGGCGTTCCCGAATACGTCGTGACAGAGACTGGCCCCGATCACGACAAGAGTTTCACAGCCTTCGCCATGGTCGCAGGCGAAGCAATTGCAGAGGGTCAAGGCAAGAGCAAACGCGAGGCAGAACAGATTGCCGCCCGCGTGGCATATGAATTATTGAATCTGCCGCCGCAAGGCTAAGTCCCAAAACTAAGGCCCAAGCCCTGGCTAGGGTAGGTTTGCCCCGTGTATTTGAAGAGCATCACCCTCAAAGGATTTAAATCCTTTGCATCCTCCACAACCTTGCGCCTAGAACCGGGTATTACCTGCGTTGTCGGGCCAAACGGTTCGGGCAAATCCAACGTCGTTGATGCGCTGAGTTGGGTAATGGGCGAGCAGGGGGCCAAATCTCTGCGTGGTGGCAAGATGGAAGACGTCATTTTCGCTGGCACCAGTGGGCGATCCCCGCTTGGTCGCGCCGAAGTCTCAGTCACCATCGACAATACCGACGGCGCCCTTCCAATTGATTACACAGAAGTCACCATTTCACGGATCCTTTTCCGCAACGGCACCAGTGAATATCAGATTAATGGAGATGCCTCGCGCCTTCTCGATATTCAGGAATTGCTCAGCGATAGCGGCATCGGCCGCGAGATGCACGTCATCGTCGGTCAGGGCCAACTCGATGCGATCTTGATGGCCAACCCGGACGAACGCCGTGGCTTTATCGAAGAGGCGGCCGGCGTCCTTAAGCATCGCAAGCGCAAAGAGAAGGCACTTCGCAAACTCGAATCCATGCAGGCAAACTTGGCACGAATTCAAGATCTCACCGTAGAACTTCGCCGCCAACTTCGTCCCCTTGGAAAGCAGGCCGAGGTTGCCAAGAAAGCCGCAACCATCCAGGCCGATCTTCGTGATGCGAAGTTGCGCCTGCTGGCGGATGATTTTATTTCGCTTACTCGAACACTTGATGCAGAAGTTGCGGACGAGACCGCACTTCGCGAACGTCGCGCCATTGTTGAAAACGACTTGGAGATCGCCAGAACTCGCGAGAACGAACTTGATGCGCAAATGGCGTTGGACAGTCCAAAACTGGTGCAAGCACAAGAGACGTACTACCAACTCAATTCCCTCCGCGAGAAATTTCGCGGGACGCAGAGCCTCGCGCAAGAGCGCTCGCGTTTTTTGGCAGAGGAGGCAGAGGAGGCACGCACTGCCGGCCGCGATCCGGAAACACTTGACCGCGAGGCTGTCTTATTGCGACAAGAGGAAGCCGAACTCCGCGCAACTGTTGAAGCCACACGCACGCATTTGATTGCGGCCACAGCCTCCCTTTCAATAAGCGAGGCCGAACTTAAGGCAGAGGAGGATCGCGTTGCAGCGGCTCTGCGTGCACTTGCTGATCAGCGCGAAGGAACGGCCAGACAAGAAGGACACATCAAATCCCTCGCGGCACGTTTGGATGCAATCACCGAGGAGATCTCGCGCCTTACAAAGGCACGCGATGAAGCACAGATGCGAGCCGATGCGGCTGCGCGCGAATACTCAACCTTCGAACTCGATATTGCCAGCGCAGATTCCAGCGAGCTTGGTTTGGATTCGCAATTTGAATCTGCAAAGCGCGCCCTCGATGAAATCAAAGCCCACCTGGGCGGACTCGTGGATCAAGAACGCGCCGCCGATCGCGAACGCAACGCCCTCGAATCAAAACTAGAGGCGATGCACCTCACTTCTGCATCGCGCGATGGCGCCGCGGCCCTACTTCGCGATCCCCGTGGGATCAACATTCTCGGCAGCATCGCCTCACTCATTGAAATAGATTCTGGTTGGGAAGGCGCCGCCGCAGCGGCCCTTGGCGCACTGGCCGATGCCGTCGTGCTCCAGGATCTCGCTGCTGCAGTAACGGCTCTGACGACCCTTCGCTCTGAGAATTTAGGACAGGCTGATTTCCTCGTACTTCGCCCAGATTCTGCGCACAGTGCCAAAGAGGTCCCGGCGGGCCTGGTGGCCATTACCTCTCATGTGCGCTCAACCCAGATCCACGATTTACTGCAAGAACTTCTCTCGACAACTGTTGTGGCGGATAGCGCTCACGAAGCCGCCGCGATAATTCGATCTCACCCCAGCCTCACCGTCGTGACCCGCGAGGGAGATGTCTTCACGCAATCTCGTGCGCGCGGCGGTTCCAAATCCTCATCATCGCTCATTGAAATTCATGCCCTCATCGAAGAACTTGGCCGCAAGATCTCAGACATAAACCACGTCTGCCAGCGTCTTCGTTTTGAAATCTCGGCCACCGAGACACAAGTGGCGCAGCGTCAGAGTGAATTCGATGTTGCGCTCAGCAAGCTCAATGAATCAGATGCGCGCATTGCCGCTCTGACCGAACAGTTGGCAGTTGCCGGACAGCACGCCAAGTCCGCCCGCGCCGAAGTCGAACGATTGAACGCAGCTATTGTTGAAGCAGAATCTGCCAAGTCGCGTGACGAGCGCGAGTTGGCAATTGCCCAGGAGCAGATCCACCACCTCGGCGATGTCGAAGAGCCAAGCCACGCCCATGCCGAGGAACTCCGCGCCGAAGTTTCCACCGCTCGCACTACCGAAGTTGAAGCACGCCTAAGCGTTCGCACAAGTGAAGAGCGCGTGGAATCCCTCGCTGCTCGCGCCAAGACTTTAGAAGATGCCGCAATGGCCGAGCGCGAAGCTTCAGAGCACGCGATCAGTCGACGCGCGGCCCGCGCCCGTGGCGCCGTCGTCTCACAGGCAATTGCAGAAGCGGCCTATGAAGCACTGATTCATATCGAGCGATCCATTGCCAACGCAGCGACCGAACGCGGTCGCCTTGAAGAAGCACGTGCCCACCGTGAAGGTGAGACCCTCACCGTCCGCGCACGCGTGCGGGAGTTGGCGGGCGAGATAGAGCAGTTGACATCAAGTGTCCACCGCGATGAGATCGCACGGGCCGAACAGCGCATGCGTATCGAACAACTCCAACTCAAATCAGTTGAAGAACTCGGCGTTGACGTAACAACATTGGTCAACGAGTACGGTCCCGAAAACGATGTACCCACCTTCATCGAAACCGACGAGGGCGAAGTTGTTGCCGGCGATCTAGTTCCATACCGTCGCGAACAACAAGAGCGACGCCTGATTTCCACCGAGCGCTCCCTTGCATTGCTTGGAAAGATCAACCCACTAGCCCTAGAGGAGTACACCGCCCTTGAAGAGCGCCTGCGTTACTTGGCCGAGCAACTTGAGGATCTCAAGCGGACCAAGAAGGATCTTCTCGACATCATCAAGGAAGTCGATGAGCGCGTTCAGCAGATCTTCATGGATGCCTACGAAGACACTGCGCGCCACTTTGAAGATATTTTTGCCCGCCTATTTCCCGGTGGTGATGGTCGCCTCATTCTGACCAACCCAGATGATTTAACAACTACGGGTGTGGATGTCGAGGCCCGTCCTCCCGGAAAGCGCATCAAGCGCCTCTCCCTCCTTTCAGGTGGCGAAAAATCACTCACTGCTGTGGCTCTCCTCGTTGCGATTTTCAAGGCTCGGCCAAGTCCGTTCTACGTGCTCGATGAGGTTGAAGCCGCCCTTGATGACGTCAACCTGGGCCGTCTACTCGGTGTCTTTGAAGAACTGCGTGAGACCTCTCAACTTATTATCATCACACACCAGAAACGCACCATGGAAATCGCCGATGCTCTTTACGGTGTCACTATGCGCGGTGACGGCGTCACTGAAGTGATTTCGCAGCGGCTTCGCGATTCCACTCAAGTCGTATAGGAAGACTTGATGGGCCTGTTCGGAAAGATACTTGCCAGGATCACTGGTACAGCACACGCCTCGGCTGCCGATTGGGAAGAACTTGAAACGACGTTACTGGAGGCAGACCTCGGCCCAGAACTAGCTGGCAAAATCATGCACGCAGCCCGTTCTGCAAAAAGTGAGAGTGCCAGCCAAGCAGTAGACGCAACATTGCAAGCATCCCTCTCTGACAAAAGCCGTGAGATGTCTACGGTGCGGCCAGGTGCAATCTTGGTTGTTGGCGTCAACGGAACCGGCAAGACGACATCCTCTGCGAAATTGGCCAAGGCCCTTGTCGATGACGGCCAGAGCGTTCTCCTTGCGGCCGCTGACACTTTTCGCGCTGCAGCGGTTGAACAGTTACGCACCTGGGGTGAACGGATAGATATCGATGTCCTGCACGGGGCAGGCAATGCCGATCCGGCATCCGTTGCATTCGATGCAGCCCAACAGTGCCTAGCCCGAAAAAATGATTGCCTGATTGTCGATACGGCCGGGCGAATGCACACCAAGAGCGATCTGATGGATCAATTGGGCAAAGTTAAAAGAGTTCTCGAGAAAGTCCTGCCGGTCGTTGAAATCTTGTTGGTGGTTGACGCGACCACTGGTCAGAACGGCCTGACACAGGCGAAGATATTCGCAGAGAGTGTCGACCTCACGGGCATCATCCTGACCAAGGTCGACGGAAGTGCACCGGGAGGCATCGCGTTGGCGATCGAGGCGACTTTGGGTATCCCGATCAAGTGGGTCGGAAGTGGCGAGGCCATCGCCGATTTCGCCCCATTTGACCCATCTGCCTACATTTCCTCGCTCTTGTAACCATTTCGTAACACAAGCCGTTCGATTGTGACGCGCTGGAAATAAGCAGGGTGGATTGCTGTAACCCAACTAGGCCATATTTCCCCCAACTCAACGACGAGAACGCTCACCTAAATATGTGGAGAAAATATGAGCTTCGTTAATACCAATTTTAATGCGGGGGACACGGCCTGGATTTTGGTGGCCTCGGCTCTTGTCCTGCTCATGACACCAGGTCTTGCCTTCTTCTACGGCGGCATGGTGCGTGGCAAGAACGTCCTGGGAATGCTGGCGCAGAACTTTGTGACCATGGGCGTTGTCAGCGTTCTCTGGATTACTGGCGTCTTCAGTCTCGCTTTTGTCGGGACTGGCAAATTCATCGGAAACCTTCACCAATTCGGCCTCAACCATATTTGGCAGCAGCCAACCGGCTTTGAGGCACTGACGATTCCTCCGTTAGTCTTTGTCGCATTTCAGTTGATGTTTGCGATCATCACACCGGCTCTGATCACCGGTGGCACTGCCGACCGATTGAAGTTCGGAGCATGGACGCTCTTCTCCGCAGTCTGGCTCATCCTGGTCTACGCACCTGTTGCGCACTGGGTCTTCTCTCCTAGTGGATGGTTGTTTAAGTTGGGTGCGGAAGATTTCGCAGGCGGCACTGTTGTTCACGCCAACGCAGGCGCCGCAGCACTCGCTGTCATCTTGGTCATTGGTCGGAGAAAAGGTTGGCCAAAGGAGCGGATGCGTCCGCACAATGTTCCCTTCGTTCTCCTTGGTGCAGGCCTTCTCTGGTTTGGTTGGTTCGGATTCAACGCCGGATCTGCCTTGGCAGCTAACACTTTGTCCGCTTATGCGTTCGTCAACACCAACACTGCAACCGGTGCCGCATTGCTCGGATGGATTCTCGTAGAGAAGATCCGCGACGGTCACCCCACAACATTGGGCGCAGCCTCCGGAGCCATCGCCGGACTTGTAGCGATCACACCTGCTTGCGGATTCGTTAGCCCTATGGGCTCTATTCTCATCGGCTTTGCCGCAGGAATCGTCTGCGCACTTGCCACCAGTCTTAAGAGGATCTTCAAGTTCGATGATGCTCTGGATGTAGTTGGCGTTCACCTGGTTGGCGGTGTTCTTGGAGCCCTTCTCATTGGACTTCTCGGGACCCACACGGTCAACGGTGCAAACGGCCTCTTCTACAAGGGCGGTTGGACATTGATGGGTCATCAAGCCATTGCTGTGGCAGCGGTTGTTGCCTACTCATTCGTTGCGACCTACATCATCGCGCAGATCATCGAAAAGACAATCGGACTCCGTGTCAGTGATGAGGACGAAGCAGCAGGTCTTGATTTGAGTCAGCACGCCGAAACGGCATACGAGACCGCCTCCTACGGTGGAGGATCACGTGTCCTTTCTTCATCCGAGTCGAACTAATTAGCAGGGAGAGGAAAACCGACATGAAACTCATTACCGCAATTATCAAGCCGTTTAAACTAGATGATGTGAAAGATGCTCTCCAGGCTCATGGAGTAACGGGCATGACAGTCTCGGAGGCCAGTGGTTATGGTCGCCAAGGCGGTCACACCGAAGTCTACAGAGGCGCTGAATACACTGTGGACCTGATTCCGAAGGTGCGTTTGGAAGTATTGGTCGATGACAACGAAGCCGAAGCAGTCATCGGTGTTATCGTGAAGACCGCCTCCACCGGTTCCATCGGTGATGGCAAGGTTTGGTCGACTCCGGTTGATCAAGTTGTACGAGTACGAACCGGCGAACGAGGAGTGGATGCAATTTAGTGGGAACTCGTGAACGCAGAACTCGATCGAACGAGAGCGATCGAGTTCTGGCCGCACTCTTTCTTGCAGCACACGAGCAACTGCATAAAGGAGAGCGTGTAGATATCGCTGGGGTAGCACTCGCCGCGGTCGGTGGTTACGGCCGCGGCGAGCTATGTCCAGGATCTGATCTGGACATCCTTATCATCCATAACGATCATCTCTCGGCGCAGGATCTACAAGTTTTCGTCAACTCCGTCCTCTATCCAATCTGGGATGGCAAGACACCGAGTACAAATATTCCGCGCAGCGTCGATCATTCGGTACGAACCCTAAGTCAGACGCGCGAGGCAGCCGCAACCGATCTCAAAGTGGCAATGGGTTTGCTTGACATACGTCTTGTTGCAGGGGATGCATCATTAGTCGCTTCCGTACAGCACAACGCGATCGATGAATGGCGTCGAGATTCCAAGCTCCGTTTAAGTGAGTTGAAACTCCTGCTCGCCGATAGACATGAGCGCTCGGGGGAGTTGGCCTATCTGCTTGAGCCGGACTTGAAAGAGGCCCGCGGAGGCCTGCGCGACATTGTCGCGTTGCGAGCAATTGCAATGAGTGGAGCAATAGATATCCCACTGGAGCGCATCAGTGCTGCCGAATCATCCCTTACAAGTATTCGCGAAGCCCTTCATATTCAGAGCGGTCGCACAAAGGATCGTCTTCTTTTTCAAGAGCAGGACAAAGTTGCCGAGGTACTGGGATTCAGCGATGCAGATTCATTGATGGGCGAGGTCGCCACGTCGGCACGTGCCGTTGATTATTTGATGCAATCGACTTGGCATCGCATAGACCATCGTGGCAAAGATGGACTCGGAAGATTCTTGCGTCGGCCGCGAGTAACAAGCGTCGGCCGTGGAATTAGCGTGGCACATCAAGAGGTCGTTCTAGATGTCGGCGCTGTCACGGCTGAGGATTCTGTGCTTGGACTTCGAGCTGCTGCAAAGGCGGCGCAATTGGGTCTTCGCCTGTCGATGGAATCGTGCGTGCTCCTTGCCCAATCGCTCAAGCAAGGAATAGCAGTGCTTCCAAATCCGTGGCCGCGCGAAGCCCGTGAAGATCTGGTTGCACTCATAGGTGCAGGTAGCGCAATGATCCCAGTCTGGGAAGCTCTCGATCAAGAAGAAATCATTTCGGCCTGGCTGCCTGAGTGGAAGTCGGTGCGGTCTTTACCGCAACGAAACTATCTTCATCGGCATACGGTTGATCGACATATGGTTGAAACTGCTGTTCATGCCGCAGCCCTTACGCGTCGAGTGCACCGCCCTGACTTGCTGCTGATTGCTGCGCTTTTTCACGACATTGGCAAGGGCACCGATGATGATCACTCCGAACGTGGTGCACATTTGATCAAGCCCCTTGCAAAACGAATCGGGTTTGGCGATGCCGATGTTGCGACGTTGGTTTTGTTAGTGCAACACCACCTGCTTTTATCGGCAACTGCAACGCGGCGCGATCTACACGACCCAGCAACCATCGCATCTGTGATGGCAGCGATTCCAGATCTGCAAACCCTTGAACTCCTCCATGCACTTGAGCATTGCCGATGGCGAGGCAACAGGTAGCGCAGCCTGGAGCAACTGGAAAGCAACCCTGGTTGCAGACTTAGTTGAACGTGTGCGCATCGCGATGAGCGGAAGCATCGTCGCTCCCGAACCAGAATTGACTCCAGAACAACGCGGCTTCGCAGAAGTGGGCGCACTTCGCGTTGAGGTCTTTTTACGGGATAGTGATTACGCAATCGAGATCATTGCACCGGATAGGCCCGGCCTACTCTCCATAGTTGCCGGCGTGCTCAACCTTGCGCGCTTGGATGTGAGATCTGCTCGGACAAAGTCGCACGGAATTTCTGCGGTGATGAAGTGGATCGTTTCACTTGATCCCAATGCACCGGTTCCAACTGCAGAAAAGATTCACGCCGATATTCACGCAGCTCTCAACGGGCAAGGCGACTTGGAGAGGCGGATTCAAGAACGAGTGAAGTCCTACTCGCAGCTTCCTTCAATTCCGGTTCCGCCTCCGGTGGTTGAAACTTTCGACCAAGCATCAAATGAATGCACAGTCTTTGAAGTGCGAAGCCACGACCAACCAGGTCTTCTCTTTCTAATCGGAGATGCGATTACTCGATGTCGAGTAGATATTCGATCGGCGATTGTTACGACCCTTGGGGCTGAAGCTATCGATACTTTGTATGCGAAGGAAATTGCAGGGGGATCGCTGAGCGCCGAGAGAGCCCAGGAGGTTGCGCGTCGCCTAAGGGAAGCATTGTCTTAGCAAGCTTCACTGATGGGAAATTCTTGATCGCGTGCGTTGATTAAATTGATGATTATTACTCTGCGTGGTCATTGAGAACAGCACAAGTCACGTCACAAATTCTGTTCGTTGGGAGCTAATTGGCCATGGCAAAAGACTGGAAACGCACAGGACTGAAGCGGACCGAATCGCGGGTGACTCCCACGATCCTGTTTTTAAGATGCTTGATGACGGGGAAATGAGCATGCAAGAGATCTTCGATGTAATGAGTTGGGAATCAATCCCGGCTGAATTATTTGAGATTGGCGACAAGTAAGCAGTAATGAGAAATCCTCGGCCTCTCGATCAATCTTGAGGAGACTCGTGCCGTCTGGGATTACGTATTCACCAGTCTCGGGGAATTCAATACTGGTCCATGTTTCCCATTGCGCCACGGTGCCAGTCATGGTCTGAGAACTTGGTCCCAGCGCGCACATGAGTCCTTACCCATGGGTCGAAGTCAGAGCAAGGTCTCGTAATTCATGGATGAGAACCGTGGAAAGGCCTTGTCCTCTTAGGTCGAGTCGGACGATTCCACCGCAGATGACGAATGTGTTAGGACTCTCGCTATAACCATGCGGCAAACTGTCCGATTCTCCATTCCAAACCATTGGGACACCCCAACCGCCAGCAACAGGAAAATCAGATTCGTCAAGAAGAACTATGTTCAGGTCCGGAAAGTATTCTTGAACTCTCCCGATATATTGCTTGGCTAACTGATCGGATGTAATGAATGTCGGAAAGCCTTCGCTGAATAGTTGATCCAACTGCTCGGCGTCGCATTCCCGAGCGTCGAATCATTCAACCCTCGTTCGCATGGGTCACTTCCTATCTGAACGCCATTTCTTGCTCAGAACTTTCCGCTCGCTGTATTGCCTGCCTTAGTTGCCAACACCACTCATCGTTCATACACCCCTACGAACGCAAAGTTTGGTTACTCCGAGTAGCGAGAATTTGTGCCATGATCTCCTTGCCTCGGAAATGTCGAGGAAACGGTTGAAAGCAGGAATTGGTCACTCCACGCAACACGCATTCGACCTTGGAGTTGGTGACAAAGGGGACCTTGGGATCATTCCGAGGTCCCCTTTGTCACCAACTCCGTGGCCTCGATTCTACTCAGCTGATCTATTGGTACCGATCAAGAAGCTGGTGGGGTTGAGCAAGGACCTCGAGCTCAAACTCGAGGTCCCTTTATTTTTTGGCGCAGAATTCTCGGCAACCCCACTAGTCATTAATGCAACCCCTTAATTTCGAGGCTCTCGTCACCCTGAGTGAACTAAATTTGTGCCATAATTTCAAGGCATCTCTGGTTTGGTAGGCAAAGGGACTCGGTTAATAGCCGGGTCTTTCTGCTTTTCAAGACACTGGATTTTTCCACATTTCAAATTCTCTGAAGTCAAACGCCTGCCAATAAGCGCCAAAGTTCTCTTCGTGATGTGGACGTGGTGTAACTGGCAACATGCTGCTTTTTACCAAACCAGAGATACGGGTTCGAATCCCGCCGTCCGCACCACAGCCTTAGTCTCTCGAAACTGATCTATTGGTATCGATCAAAAAGTTAAGAGAACTGAGCAGGGGTCCCGGGTGAAAACCTAGGACCCCTTTCCAATTTCAGAAGCAAAACAAAGTCAGCAACCCGGCTAGTCATTAATGCAACCCCTACGGCGGCTCTTATCTTTGGAACTTCCCCTTGCTTTGGTTCTTTCGCATGAAAGAACCAAACCTTGTTTTAGGATTTCAGATCTCAATATATTGAGTTTCTTAATGTCAGATCAGGCATACTGACGGGATGAACGCCGTGAGTGGGACCGTGTCATTGCCGGACGGACGCTCCATCGCATATTTGGATGGCGGGGATCCGCAAGGTTTTCCCGTATTCGGGCTTCATGGAACTCCTGGGTGTCGTTTATCGCGGTGGTCCGATGACAGTGTCTATAGAGATGCGGGCATCCGCTACATCACAACCGATCGTGCAGGTTACGGACAGTCTTCTCGCCATAGAGGTCGAATTGTGGTTGACGATGCTGCTGACGTGCTGGCTGTCGCTGATGCACTCAGTATTGATCAATTCTCCGTTGTCGGCGGTTCGGGAGGAGGTCCGCACGCGCTGGCGTGCGCTGCCGTTTTGAAAAATCGCGTCGTAAAGGTGGCCTGCCAGTCGGGTATCGCGCCGCTTGGCGAGGAAGGGATGAATCGTGACGAGTGGGTGGCAGGAATGACTGAGACCATCGCCGCCGAACTGACTTGGGCTGAGGCTGGGGAAGAGATACTCATGCAGCAAATGCAGATTCAGCAACAGTCGATGGAGGCCGCGTTGATTTCAGATCCTTCATTGATGTTTGGTGAAGGGATGAGCGAAAAAGACATCGCGTTCATGCTTCGTCCGGAAGTAGTTGAAACTTTTAGACGAATCGTTAAAGAGCAGGCTTGTCATGGTGTCTGGGGGTCAGTCGATGACACTCTCGCTTTCGCGCGACCTTGGGGTTTCTCATTGACCGACATTCAGATTCCAGTGCTTATCACTCACGGTGCATTTGATACATCAGCACCGCTAGCGCATGGTCTGTGGCTCGCTGAACGCATCCCATCGGCGGAGGCAGATATAAGTGAGACTGGTGGACACATGCCAGAAGAACCGGAATTCGAAATTGCCGAAACTATGTCATGGCTACGAGGTTAAGTTAAGGAGAATGCGAGATTCTCGGTGCCCAGTTTCCTCCCTGCGCGCGCCCTCTCATTACTTGAAATACCAACCACATCGCGAACCCGGCTTAGTTGATTCCCTATAGGTACTTTGAAGGATCGGCTAAGAATGACTCTTTGCAACCGGGCATGCAGAAGTAGTACATCTTGCCGTTGTATTCGGCTTTTGCAGGAGCATCGGACTTCCTGACCTGCATTTTGCACACTACATCTTGGGCGTATTCGTTTTCCATTTCGTTTGAACCTTTCGTTTTGTAGAGCCAGTAGACCGTTGCCAGTACTGCCAGCGCGATTACGTTGAGAATCGTTGTGGAATTCCAGCCAATATGCTTTGTCGTCATAATGCGCATTGTGTGATCTGGAATTTGGGAAATAAGTACGAATATTCCTTCGGTGATAAGCCCGCTCAGGCTCATGACAAACCAGAATATCAAGGACAAGCGAATCGCTAATTTATTCCCGTAATATTTGCGGTAAATCATCACGAGAGGAAACGCAAGCAAGTCAGCGAATATGAAGGCCACGACGCCGCCAAAGGTTATGCCTCCGTGCCAGAGCGCTGCAGCTAGAGGGACATTTCCTATTGAGCAGACAAAACTGATGAAGGCAATAAACGGTCCGATAATCGCATTTTCTAATGCTGATATGAATCCGTGGCCGGTGAGAAAGAGTGATCTCCAAAAGTGGACTGGCACAAGAGTTGAGGCAAGGCCAGCCACTGCAAAACCGATAAGTAATTCTTTACGTAGCATGATGAAATCGCCGATGGTGTATCCGGCTGCGTTTTTCCATCCAAGCCGCGTCTTGATCTTTGATTTCCACGACGCGCTTGAAGCCTCTTCGTGATCTAATTCTTCTAATGCTCCACGAGCAGATTCGATCATCGCAGTTGGAATTAAACGCGGTAGAAGAATTGTGAGAAGAATGATCATCACGGCGCCACCGACGAACTCAGCGGCGGCGAACTGCCAACCGATCAAGATGATCAGAACCAGACCCAGTTCGATCACGAGGTTGGTCGAGGCAAACATAAAGACCATGGAGGATGTGAAGTCTGCTCCTCGACTAAACAGACTCTTGCCTAGGGCGCTGGCCGCGTACGAACAAGATGAACTCACCATCCCGAAGAAGGAGGCACGGGCCACGGTCTGCGGCCGATGATCTCCGAGGACGCTCTTCATTTTGGCTTTGGAGACGAAGGCTTGAACCAGACCTGACAGAGTGAAGCCAAGAACTAATGCCCAGAAAGTGTCAAAGAGCATCCACCAGCCTTCAAGCAAACCGTCAAAAATCTTGGTCATCTCGGCAGTTTAGTCTCGGCGGGTGGGCCAATTGCGGTGCTCGAAGGTGAGTTAGGCTACGCATCTATGTTTGACTCACTCTCACAGCGCTTTTCCGCTTCCCTTGCTTCGCTGCGCTCTCGCGGCAAGATTTCACCTTCGGATATCGATAACACCTGCGCCGAGATTCGCACAGCTCTCTTAGAGGCGGACGTTGCCCTCTCAGTCGTCAACCATTTCATCGAGCAGGTTCGTGCCAAGTCTTTGGAAACCCTGCCCACCCTTCAATCGGGCTCTAATCAGGCCCAAGCGATCTTCGACATTATCAACGCCGAACTCGTTGAGATTTTAGGGCAGTCGGCCAGGCGTGTCCGGCTGGCCAAACAACCTCCCACGATCATCATGCTGGCGGGCTTGCAAGGCGCCGGTAAGACAACCCTGGCTGGAAAGCTGGCCAAATATTTTGCCGACCAGGGCAACACCCCGCTCCTTGTTGCATCCGACCTCGCTCGACCCAACGCCGTCACCCAGTTGCAGGTCGTCGGTGAGAGCATCGGGGTTCCGGTATTCGCACCCGAGCCCGGAAATGGTGTCGGCAATGCGGTAAAGGTCGCGCGCGACGGAGTCGCCTTCGCCAAATCAAAATTGCACAACATGGTCATCGTCGACACGGCCGGGCACCTCGGCGTGGACGAAACATTGATGAAAGAAGCCATTGCGATTCGCGATGCCATCAACCCCAACGAAATTCTCTTTGTCGTCGATGCCATGATTGGACAGGACGCCATCCGTACGGCTCAAGCTTTCCTTGACGGTGTGGGATTCGACGGCGTTGTCTTAACAAAAATGGACGGCGATGCTCGAGGCGGTGCGGCACTGTCGATTGCCCAATTGACCGGGCGCCCGATCATGTTCGTCTCCACGGGGGAGAAACTCACTGACTTCGACAGTTTCCATCCCGACCGGATGGCCTCGCGCATCTTGGGTATGGGCGATGTGGCGACATTGGCCGAGCAGGCGAAGAAGGCATTTGATCCAGCGAGCTCGGCCAAGATGGAGGAGAAGTTCGCCAGTGGTGAGGACTTCACTCTGGATGACTTCCTCGAACAGCTTTCGGCCATGTCCAAAATGGGCTCTATGTCCAAGATGCTCTCCATGCTCCCGGGGGCAGGGGCCATGAAGAAGCAGATCGATAATTTTGATGAGGGCGAAATCGTGCGGACTAAGGCCATCGTTCAATCGATGACACCAGCCGAGCGGCGCGACCCCAAGGTTCTCAATGGCTCAAGAAGGGCCAGAATCGCTGGCGGCAGTGGCCGCACCGTGAGCGAGGTCAATTCCCTGGTGGAGCGCTTTGGCCAAGCCCAGAAGATGATGAAGCAGATGCGCGGGGGGAAGTTGCCGCAGGGCCTGCCTCCCGCCATGTATCAAGGCGCTGGAGCGATGGGTGCCTCTTCCAAGGGCAAGCCGGCCATAAATAAGAAGAAGTCCAAGTCGGGTAACCCAGCCAAGCGAGCCCTAGAACAGGGCTAGTTCCTTCAGGATTTCACCTTTGAAGGCGTAGATGGCAAGATTAGCAATCTGTTCGGGGCCCTCTACCCCCAAACACTTCGTATTCGCACCCGTTGGACATGTTGGATCGCGCACCCCGCTGCGAGCAACCTGAACGACAACATCACCTACAGGAGCACAAGCACTTGGCTACAAAAATTCGTTTGATGCGTATGGGCAAGATTCGTACCCCTTACTACCGAATCGTCGTTACCGATTCCCGCAAGGCGCGTAATGGTCTCTCGATTGAAGAGATTGGCCGTTACTCACCAAGCCAGGAACCATCTTTCATCGAGGTCAACTCAGAGCGCGCGCAGTACTGGCTCGGGGTCGGAGCTCTTCCAACATCTGCTGTAGAGGCGATTTTGAAAATCACCGGTGACTGGCAGAAGCATAAGGACTTGCCAGGAAAAGAAGGCACCTTGCGCCATGCAGAACCACGCGTTCACAAGAGCGTGGCATACGAGGCAGCCGTTAAGGGTGCAATGAATGAGCCAAAGGAAGGCGCAACCACTCTTAAGAAGAAGGCGCAAGAGAAGTTGGCCGCAAAGTCAGCACCTGCAGTCGAAGTTGTTGAGACTCCAGCTGAGGTTGTTGCCGAAGCACCAGTAGCCGAGCCAGTGACCAACGTCGCTGATCCAACCGCCCTTGAGTCTGAAGGCTCACCAGCTCCAGCGGTGACTCCAACCGTCGAAGCAGTTGAAGCAGCGGCAACAGAGACCGCTGAATAACAATGATTGATGAGGCCCTAGAGCACCTCGTTAAGGGAATCGTTGACCATCCTGAAGATGTCGTCATCACGGAGAAGAACAACCGACGTGGAAGCACGTTGGAAGTTAGAGTCAATCCAGAAGATATCGGCAAGGTCATTGGTCGCAATGGTCGCACCGCAAAAGCGCTTCGCACAGTAGTAAGCGCTCTTGCCGGTCGGCCCATCCGAGTAGATCTCGTAGAGACGGATGAAGGGCGCTAGCCATGCGTTTGCTCGTGGGGCGAATAGGTCGCGCCCACGGAATTCAGGGCGAGGCCACCATCGAGGTTCGCACCGATAATCCTGAGGATCGCTTTGCCATCGGCGCTCGCGTGCAGACCGATACTCATGGCGATCTGCACATCACCTCTCATCGCGTCCACAACGGAATCTTGTTGCTGGGTTTTGAGGACATTGCCGATCGAAATGCCATCGAAAAATTGCGCGACACTTTGCTCTACTGCGATGTAGACATCGATGCCGAGAGCGAATATGAAGATGACTATCACGTCCTTCAACTCATAGGCTGCGCGGCCGTTCTGGAATCCGGAAAAGAGTTCGGAACCGTCAGCGATGTCATCAATCTTCCCGGGCAAGATCTCCTTGCGATCAATACACCAAAGGGCGAAGTGCTTATACCTTTCGTCCATCAATTGGTGCCGACCGTCGACATTAAAAATAGGAAGTTGACGGTCATTCCGCCGCAGGAAAGTTCGCTATGAAAATAGATGCGGTCACAATTTTCCCCGAATACTTTGCACCTTTGCAGTTATCACTGCTTGGCAAAGCGCAAGAAAATGACATCGTAGATATCGCAATTCATAATCTGCGCGATTACACCGAAGACAATCACCACAGCGTCGATGACACTCCTTATGGGGGAGGCGCCGGGATGGTGATGAAGCCAGAGATTTGGGGCCAAGCCCTCGATCCCTTGATGATCCCCGATACCGATCTGATTATTCTTACCCCCGCTGGAAAAGTATTTGATCAGAAGATGGCGCACGAGTTGGCGCAAGCACCGCATCTGATTTTCGCATGTGGTCGCTACGAAGGTATCGATGCCCGCGTTGGCCAGTACTACGCGCAAGCGTCATTTGCGGCTCAAGGAATACGTGTTCGTGAAGTGAGCATCGGCGATTATGTTCTTGGCGGCGGAGAAGTTGCAGCCCTTGTCATGATCGAAACTATTACTCGTCTGCTTCCTGGAGTTCTCGGTAACCCCGAATCTTTGGCCGAGGAATCACACGTCGAGGAAGGCTTCCTCGAATATCCCAACTACACCAAGCCGAAGATCTGGCGCGATCTAGAAGTGCCAGAAGTTCTTCTCAGTGGCAACCATGCCGCCATCGCCAAATGGCGCGCGGAAGCGGCCGCCGCGCGCGGGCAGGGCTGAGCGTTGACTCGCTAGTAGTGCTAGCACTCGCGTAGGATTATCAGATGGCCTCAATTGACCCAGCGCTTCAGTCCCGGTTAATCCGCGACCTCGAACCCGTTGTGGCCGTCGAACTCGAGCGCCACTTATCGGTGCAGAAGAACTGGTACCCCCACGAGTACGTCCCGTGGAGTGAAGGTCGCAATTTTGCCGGGCCCCTCAACGGAGATGCGTGGGAGGCGAAGGATTCCAAGCTTTCCGGGATCGCCCAAGATTCACTCGTCCTGAATTTGATGACCGAGGACAATCTGCCTAGTTACCACACTGAAATTGCGATCTCCATGGGCCGCGAGGGCGCATGGGGCAATTGGATCGAACGTTGGACGGCAGAGGAAGCCCGCCACAGCATCGCCATTCGCGATTACCTGATGGCGACGCGCGGTGTTGATCCGTACGAACTCGAAGATCTCCGCATGGCGCATATGGCACTTGGCTACACAACCCCATACGACAAGGACATGCTCCATACCGTCGCCTATGTTTCCTTCCAAGAATTAGCCACTCGAATTTCACATCGCAATACAGGGCGTATCTCCAATGACCCGATTGCCGAAGGTCTGTTGCAACGGGTAGCACTTGATGAAAACCTCCACATGATTTTTTATCGCAACTTGCTGGGCAAGGCGATTGATATCGAGCCCAATGCGGCGATGCGCGCAATCACCGATGTTGTCAGCGATTTCGCGATGCCAGGGGTCGGGATGCCCGGCTTTGGTCGAAAAGCGGTGCAGATCGCCCTTGCTGGAATTTATGACCAGAAGCAACATATTGATGAGGTGGTTGCACCAGTGCTGCGCGCTTGGAATATCTTCGACCGAGAAGACATCACTGGCGAAGGCGCCAAGGCTCGCGACGAACTGGCCGTCTTCATCGCCCAGGCAGAAGAGGACGCCAACCGCTTCATCGAGAAGCGCGATGCGCACTTTGATCGATTGGTCGCTCGCGGGCAAGAACCTATCCGACTTAAGTAGTAGTTTTGCCTTATGGCAGCCCGGAAAGCAGAACTTACAGGCAAGGTTGTTTTTGTCACGGGTGCCGGTCGCGGCATAGGTCGCGCCATCAGTATTCGTCTAGCTAAGGCGGGCGCTCAATTGGTTCTCACTGGTAGAAATGACGTGGCTCTTGAAGAGACTGCGCAATTGATTACCGCCGCTGGTGGTTTGGCGCCGTTGGTCTGCCATGTGAATCTCTTGGATCTGCCATCTATAAAGGCCGCTGTCCAAGCCGCAGAGAAAAAGTTCGGGCACATAGATGTTTTAGTCAACAACAGCGGAATCACTGGCAAGACCGTTCCAATGTGGGAATTGAAGGAAGACGAGTGGGACGAGACCATCGACACCAATCTCAAAGGCCCCTTTCTCCTTACTCGCGAAGTAATTCCATCCATGATAAAACGTAATTACGGATCAATCATCTTCATCGGCTCTGTTACCGGCAAGCGCCCCTTCATGAACAAGACCGCTTACGCTGCCTCAAAACTTGGACTAGTCGGCATGATGCGCACGCTCGCGTTAGAACTTGGAGCTTACGGCGTCAGAGTCAACCTCATCTCGCCCGGCTTTGTTGCAGGCCCACGTTTGGATGGTGTTATCGAGTTAGTTGCCGAATCAGAGAAGACGAGTTTTGAAACGGCTCATGCGAAGATGAGAGAGATGATTCCGACCGGGAAATTTGTCTCTCCCGAAAACATCGCAGAGGGGGTGCTTTTCTTGGCAAGTGAACGATCAGCTGGAATAACCGGCGATGATCTCAATATCTCCGGCGGATTGGTTATGTATTAGCGAACAGCTTCGCGCTTTACTGGAAAACGAACGACCCCGTGTTTTTGGTCAATTTAAAGACCAGCTGACCCTTTGGGTTAAAAAAGTAACTCTGCGTTTGCTTTAGCATCTGTATGAAGTCGCGCTCTTGAGAATTGGCACAGAACATTTGCGTTGCAACCAGATCGGTGAACGTGAAGAATTCTGCTTTGACCATGTATCTTCCGCCCACCATATTGCAATCGGTGCTGGCCGAGAACTTCCCATCGTTTTGAAAAGTGAGTGTGAACCTATTTGCCTTGGCGGGCTTCACTTCCTTGCCGTAACTGTAGATAGTGCTCGCCCATGCCCATTCCTTCATATCCAAAGTCATCTTGGGAGCGCCGTTGGGATATTTCGACGGCTTCTCACCTATCCAAATGATGCCAATGGATACCAACAGAATTGCGGCTGCTGCTCCAGCGAAAAGGCGTTTCACATTATGAGTCTAACCGCGTGTCAGAGAATGGCATTGCGAGTTACACGGTCTTTTCTTCGAGGTATTTGTGAATGAGCGTGGTTGCCCTCTCTTTAACAACTTCATTCCCGTGGTACCGGGCGTAGATGGCAATTGCATCTGCAAAGGTGGAGACGCGGCAAAGTTCCAATAGCGCGAAAATATCCGCAGTATCTCGATCGCCCCGAACCGCCTGCATTTTCATGGCCAACAGAAGGGGCGCCGAAGCAACCACGATTCTGACCCCTCCCGACTGGTGGAATTCGATCCAATCCTCGTTTGTCTGCTTGGGTAGAAAAACCATTGCGAAGTTATTCAGCCAGTTGGGGCTGAGTCCCTCGGAGTTGGCAATCTCCTCAATGACCTGTTGAATCTCATTTTTCGTGTCGTTTGAGGATATGAAATCAGCATCTATATCGAGAGTCGGCTCCCGGTTGGCATACTGCAATGAAACTGCCGCTCCACCAACAATACGAAATGTTCCTTGGATATTCAATTGGTTAAGGCGAGTTGTTAACTTATTAAGCAGAGCCACTAGATCGTTACGTTGAAATTCCATGCACTAACTAAACGCTCATTAATTCGCTCTCTCTAATAAAGACATTCCGATGTGCAAAACATTCGGGAGTAGATATTTGAATGTCCTTTTTGTCGAAGGGAAATTCTTCAAAATACCATGGCGATGGCAGGTAGCGGTCTTCGTTATTCACCCAATTGGGGAGGGTGAGTCTAGAACCGATGAAGTAATATTCGACCAAACCTGCGATCAACGCGTCGTACCCGGCCTGCCCTGTCAAGGGTGGTTCCTCATGGCACATTTCAACTTTTCGAATCGAATCGGAGGCTAGTAGGTTGTCATTGATTTGAATGAAAAGGCGTAGTGCTGATTGTCGCCGACTCTCGGTGAGAGCTTTTCCGATGGAAGTTGCGAACGCAGCGACGGAGGGACTTCTAAAGATATAAGGATTTCCCACTTCGTGCCTCCTTAGACATGAACAGAATAGCAAGTTAAAGGCGTTGGCATTAGGATCCGACATCGTGAGCATTGAAAAAGGACGAGTCATCTTTATCGAGCATGATCACGTCAGTGAAGGCGGCCCAATCTGGGAGCAATTTGTAAACCGAAATTTTGATATCACTCGCTTTCATATCGTCGATGAGGCTAACTTCAACCAGCCAAATGTGAGCGTTGTGTGGCCAGATCTTCTCTCCTTCGATGTTGTAGTCGTGATGGGCGCCCCATGGGGTGCATGGGAGGACGAGCGGATCGGTAACTGGCTACTCCCTGAATTGAAACTCATGCGCGAGGTTCACAACGCTGGTGTTCCGATTCTCGGAATCTGCTTTGGCGGCCAGTTAATGGCGCGTGTTCTTGGGGGTTCGGTTGGACGGGCACCGAAGGCTGAGGTCGGCTGGTTTGAAATTGAAAGCAGTGATGAATCACTGATTCCAACGGGACCGTGGTTCCAGTATCACTGGGATCGCTGGGTCACTCCGCCAAATGCAACGCAGATCGCGCACACGGAAGTTGGTCCGCAAGCATTCACATTCGGTCGAACCCTCGGTCTGCAATTTCATCCCGAAATTGATCCGTATGTCCTGGATCTCTGGTTGGAGATGGACGGCGGTTGTGCCGAGGTCGAAGGCGAAGGTTTAAGTGTAGAAGATTTACGTATCGCCACTCGGGTGCAAGAGTCCGACTCAAACAAACGCGCCCGCGATCTCGTTGATCAATTTCTTGATCGGATCGCAGGCGCGCCTGTCCAGAAGTTGGAGTAGTAGATAACCTCTAGTCAAGAGGGGTTACGTACGCTCCGGAAATTCCACCGTCAACCAAGAAGTTCGATGCGGTTATAAATGAGGAATCATCACTTGCCAAGAAGGCTACCGCTGCTGCGATTTCTGTCGCATCGGCAAAGCGACCCATGGGGATGTGAACCAAGCGTCGTGCTGCGCGCGCGGCATCTTTAGCAAAGAGCTCCTGCAGCAATGGCGTATTGACTGGTCCAGGGGAGAGGGCGTTCACGCGGATGCCCTCACGGGCAAATTGCACGCCAAGTTCGCGCGACATGGAAAGAACTCCGCCCTTGGAAGCCGTGTAGGCGATCTGCGATGTCGCAGCGCCCATGGTGGCAACGAAAGATGCGGTGTTGATGATCGAACCTTTGCCAGCTTTCTGCATGTAAGGGATTACATACTTGCAGCAAAGAAAGACGCTGGTGAGGTTGACCTTGTTGACGCGGTCCCAGGCATCAAGGCCGGTGGTCAGAATCGAATCATCATCAGGGGGTGAGATACCGGCGTTGTTGAAAGCGATATCGATACGTCCGTAAGTATCGAATGCCACCTTGTACATGTTCTCGACATCTGCGGTCTCGGTGACATTTGCCTTCACAAATATTCCGCCGACCTCCTTGGCTGCTGCCTCGCCTGATTCAGGGTTCATATCTACGATGACGACTTTGGCGCCCTCGCTAGCAAATCGACGTGCTGTTGCTAGTCCGATACCGCTTCCGCCGCCGGTGATTGTGGCGACGCGACCTTCTAAACGTTTTGACATTGTGGTGAGCTCCTAGTCGTTGGAAATGAAGACGTTCTTTACTTCGGTAAATGAATCAAGGGCATCTGGGCCCAACTCGCGGCCGAGTCCAGATTGTTTAAATCCGCCAAATGGCGTCCAGAAACGAACGGAGGAGTGGGAGTTGACCGAAAGGTTCCCGGTCTCCACCCCGCGTGAGACTCGCAGTGCGCGCCCGATATCGCGGGTCCATATCGATCCCGAAAGTCCGTATTCGCTGTCATTCGCCATGGCGATTGCTTCGGCCTCGTCCTCGAATGTCATCACCGAGACAACAGGTCCAAAGACTTCTTCGCGCCACGAACGAGCCTGCGTGTTTTTTGGAAGCAAGACAGTCGGTGCCATCCAGTAGCCGGGCCCCGATGGCATATTTCCCTTGAATGCGATGGGCTCATCAAGGAATGTCTGTACGACGTCGTACTGCTTGCGCGAAATCAGTGGTCCCATCTCAGCAGTTGCCAAAGAGGGATCTTCTACGCGGAATTTCTTGATGGCGACCTCGAAATGCTCCATGAAGGTATCGAAGGCGCTTTTCTGAATCAGAATTCGCGAGCGGGCGCAGCAGTCTTGTCCTGCATTGTCCAGAAACGATCCTGGGGCAGCCGCTGCGGCTTTTTCGACATCGGCGTCAGCGAAGATGATGTTGGAGGACTTGCCACCGAGTTCGAGAGTTACTCGCTTCACCTGGTCTGCGCAGCCGGCCATGATTCCCTTGCCGACTTGAGTAGATCCGGTGAAGACAACCTTTCGAACTGCAGGGTGGGTGACAAAGCGCGCACCGACGATGCTGCCCTTGCCGGCAAGCACGTTGAATACCCCAGATGGCAGCCCAGCAAGGAGTGCGAGTTCGCCGATTCTCATTGCAGTAAGCGGAGTTGCCTCCGCAGGTTTGAGAACAACGGTGTTGCCGGCAGCAAGTGCGGGCGCAAAACCCCAACCCGCAATAGGCATTGGGAAGTTCCACGGCACGATCACACCGACGACTCCAAGTGGTTCCTTGAATGTGATGTCGATGCCACCGGGTACTGGGATCTGTCTACCGAAGAGACGCTCGGGGGCGGCAGAGTAATAGGTGAGAACGTTGACGACGTTATCGACTTCCCACAGCGCGTTGCCGCGAGTGTGTCCCGAGTTGGCGATTTCCAACTGGGCCAATTCCTCTTTGTGGTCGACCACGACATCGGCAAAGCGGCGAAGCAACCTGGCACGATCACCAGGTGCCACGTTGCGCCACGTCTCAAATGCTTTAGCGGCCTTGGCGATAACCGCATCGGTGCCCTCAAGATCGAGGTGTTCGATAGTCGTTACAAGTTTCTCGGTTGCAGGGTTTATTACGTCGTACGTCTGTGACACGGGTTTAAGACCTTTCAAAGTTGCGGAAGAGTTCCCAGTTGGTAACGGCTTTGCCATAAGCGGCTAGTTCGACTTCAGCATAGTTGGTGTAGTGATCCTGAACTTCTGCGCCAAAAGTCTCCTTGACCCAGGCGCTCTCTGACCAGAGTTTCTGCGCCTCGAGCATGGTGGAAGGAACCCGCGATGAATCGGAGGCGTAAGCGTTGCCTTCGAAAATAGGTTCGAGTGTCATCTTCTTCTTGATGCCATCAAGGCCTGCGGCAATGATTCCGGCAACTGCCAGGTATGGATTGACGTCGCCGCCAGGCACGCGGTTTTCTAGACGAAGTCCCTGTCCGTGTCCGACCAAACGCAGAGCGCAGGTGCGGTTGTCACGTCCCCAGCGAATAGCAGTTGGCGCGAATGAGCCTGGAACATAGCGCTTGTAGGAGTTGATGTTCGGGGCAAACAAGAGCGAAAGCTCACGCAAGTGAGCGATCTGGCCCGCGATGAAGTAACGCCCCACATCGCTCAAGCCTTCGGGATCCTTCTCATCGGCCATGACAAGTTCGTCATTGAGGCCACGGAAGGAGCAGTGGATATGAGAGGAGTTGCCCTCCTTCTCATTGGGCTTAGCCATAAAAGTCAGCGCATAGCCTGACTGCGCGGCGATTTCCTTTGCACCATTCTTATAGATCACGTGGTTGTCGCAGTTGCTGAGGGCATCGGAATACCGGAAGGCGATCTCGTGCTGACCGAAGTTGCACTCGCCCTTCACGGACTCGACCATCATCCCGGCCCCAGCCATGCCCAATCGAATCGCGCGCAGAAGAGGTTCAACGCGGGCGCCTCCCATGAGGGAGTAGTCCACGTTGTACTGATTCGATGGAGTCAAGCCGATGTAGTGCCTCTTCCATGCATCCTCGTATGTGTTGTTGAAGAGGACGAATTCAAGTTCGGTGCCGACATACGGCTTCATGCCCGCATCCTCTAGAGCCTTGACCTGCTTGCGCAGAATCTGGCGAGGCGAGGCAACAACATCTTTGCCATCGAGCCACTTCACATCAGCGAGGACCATGGCGGCGCCTTCTTGCCACGGAACGCGACGCAGTGTGGACATATCTGGTTCCATGACGAAGTCGCTGTAACCGCGCTCCCACGAAGACATCTCGTAGCCGCCGACGGTATTCATTTCCATGTCGACTGCTAACAAATAATTGCAGCCTTCGGTTCCGTGGGCGAGTGTGTCGTTAAGAAAATGCTCTCCGTGAATTCTCTTACCTACTAAACGTCCTTGCATGTCGGTCATGGCAACAATCACTGTGTCGATTTTGCCTTCTTTTATTTCCTTTTTTAGTGTTTCAACGCTTAATGATGACATGCGTGCAAGTATTCCAGTTTCCTTTTAAAAGACAACCCCTATATCTAGTGCTGCACCCACTAGATATAGGGGTTGCATACTTTACGGAAGCAAAAAGCCCGCCGCACTTACGCGACGGGCTCTTTGTTATTCTGACTTTAGGTTTTTTATGCCTCGTCGATCGTGCGGATTGGGCCCTTGAACCAGTTCTTAACTGAAAGGTGCCACCAGATCCACAGGATGATCAATACACCGAATGTAAGTAGCGGCGCATAGTTGACTGCAGTCCAGGTGAATCCCTTGTTCCAAGGAATACCGGCTGGGCTAAATGGCAAGATGAAGTAAACAGAGATGACAGCAATTTCAATTATTGCCACCAGGTTCATCCACTTGTACTTGCTACCGAGAGTCCACTGACCGCCAACGAACTTATCGCCCATCTTCCATCTTTGGTAAATTGGGATCAAGAACGCAAGATAGAGGCCAATGACTGCAACCGAAACCACTGCGTAGAAAGCAGTAGGTGCACCACTTGGGCTCTTATACAGAGCTGGCAAAGTGATGATGACTCCGATTACGGAAGACACAAGGACAGCATTTAATGGAACGCGGTGCTTGTTAACTTTTTTCCAGATCTTGTTTCCGGGTACGGCACCATCACGTGAGAACGCGAACATCATGCGCGAGCAGGATGTGAGGCATGCTGCAACGCAGAAGATCTGACCTGCGGTGGAGATGATCAATACCAAGCGGAACAGCGCGCCATCTCCCAGTGCGTTGACAAGCAACGTGAAGATGGAACCTTGTCCGTAAGGGTTGATCTTTGGATCAGCCGAGTTGATGATGTCTGGCTTTGCTGCATAGATGAATGCCATCAGGAGGATGTATCCACCAACGGCTGAGTAGAAGATCGACTTCCAAATTCCCCGTGCAGCGGCCATGTGCGCGCCCTGCGTCTCCTCAGAAAGGTGAGCGGAGGCATCAAATCCGGTAATTGTGTACTGAGTCAACAAGAAGCCCAGCGGAAGCACGAACAACCAATATGTGGAATGACCGTTTCCAAACCCTGAGTTGTTGACCTGCGTCGTGAACATCCACTTAAGCGACTGATGCTGTTTCGGTGCGAAGATCAAAATACCGATAACTGCGGCAGACCCAAATACATGCCACCAGACCGAGACGTTGTTGATAATCGCGAGCAAGTGGCCGCCGAAGATATTGACCACCGTCACGAAGATCATCAACAGCATGAACCAGAAGAACTGCTGCTTCAAATACGCCCCGCCTAGGAAATCTGTCGCGTACTTAGGCGAAATGTCCCCGATCAAGGTGTTCAGGAAGAACGCAGCGCCGTAGCCGACCGATGCAGTCACTGCGAGGAGTCCAATCAGGTTGAGCCAGCCGGTGTAGAAACCAGCCTTTGCTCCGCCCAACTTGGATGCCCACCAGTAAATTCCACCAGAGGTCGGGTATGCCGATGCGAGTTCGGACATGCACAGGCCGATGATGAGAATGAATGCAGAGATGAGTGGCCATCCCAGAGAAATTGCAACTGGTCCACCGTAATTCCAGCCTTGCGCAAATGTTGTAAAGCATCCTGAAAGGATTGAAATGATCGAGAATGAGATTGCGAAGTTGGAAAATCCGCTCCAACTTCGGTTGAGTTCTTGTTTATATCCAAGTTCAGCTAAGCGACGTTCGTCATCTGTTTGGTTCGGCAAGATATCCTCCTGTAGCCGTTTTCACTCAGGTCCGTTTGGACCGAAGTAGATTTCGGATCGGTGAGGGGGCACCGAGCAATCTTTCTGAGCAAAGTCTCCTACGAACGCTGTAATTTGTCTCACAATTGTGGGAGCAATCTGAAATCGTGTCGCAATTCGAAAAAATTTCCATTTTTTTCTGCCAGCACTCAAAATTCATCTTCCGTTACCAATCAGTACTCTTTATGCCGACAAGGTAGTATTTCTCCCAAGTCAGCGGGCCCGATATTCGGGTTTGTGGAAGGGAAATGACCCGCATGTGTCGCTTAATGGGCTTTGTTTCTCACGAAAAGACCACTTTTCCGGCTATGGCTGGCCCTGGGTTTCACGACTTCGTTGCCCTCTCGTCGATTCATTGCGATGGTTGGGGGGTCTCCACCATTGACCATGATGAGGAAAAAGCCCACTTAGTTCGGGCGGCCGAAATGGCGCACACCAGTACCCAATTTGATTCGGCTATCGCAGATGCCAATGCCGATGGGGGATTGCTTCATCTGCGTTGGGCCACTAAGGGTTTACCGGTATCGGAGAACAACTCCCACCCCTTCGTCTACAACGATTTCACTTTCATTCACAACGGAGCCGTCTACCCGCCCAGTGCCCTAGATGAATTTATCGATCCCGAATTCTCATGGATGATCACAGGGGATACCGATAGCGAGCGCTACTTCTACTTGATTATGACCGAGGTGAGAAATCACGGCTTTGTTGCCGGGGTTCAAAGGGCCGTAGCTATCGTGAAGGAGCACGCCGATTTCTCCAGTATTAACGCCATGGTCATGAACGAGGACCTTTTTATTGCCATTGCTGAATATGATCCAGAGCGCAGGCCCGACTTCGGGGATCCCGACTATTACGATCTGCATTTCCGAAAAGATAAAGATGGTGTTGTGGTCGCCTCAACTGGTTGGCCGCACGAGGGGTGGGAACCTCTACCCAATCACCACATGCTCGTTGTGGATCGCACCAGTTTTGACACCAAGATCTTGCCGCTTTGACCCACGCAATCGATCTTCTAAAAGTCATCCCTGCCTTTGCACTGACCGCACTGCTCCTTGCCATCGTTCCCGGACAGGGTGTCGCTATGGTGTTACGCCAATCGATTGTCGGAGGAAGGCGGGCCGCGTTCACATCTGTTCTTGGCAATAGCTCTGGCCTCATCATCTGGGGTGCGGCATCGGGGATCGGGCTATCGGAAATTTTTGCCCATTCGCATACCGCCTACAACATCTTGAAATATGCCGGCGTTGCCTTCCTTATATTTCTGAGCCTGCAGACCCTGCTTACCCTGCGCAACGAACATGGCAAGTTCGACATCAAGCACGGCGCCAAGTTGGGCATTGGGCCGGCCTACCGGTTGGGACTGTTGACCAACATGACAAACGTCAAGGCCGCAGTCTTCGCGGTGGCTTTCATCCCGCAATTTATCCCCAAAGATTTCTCCCTGGGTCTGGGAATTTTCATCCTGGCCTGCGTGCAAGCCACGGTTTCTACAATCTGGTATTCATTTCTTATCAGCGCCGTTGATCGCGCATCGGTGGCACTAGCAAAACCGAAAGTTCGCCGTGCACTCACGGCTTTGTCTGCGGCCGGAATTCTTTTCCTAGCCCTTACCTTGCTGCTTACTTCACCGAGGTAAGCAGATTCCTCTCCAGATCCCATCCAAGGGATGGTGAATCACTCTGGGGAAGATTCTTTCTATCTTGTGAAATAATGTCGATTCGGCTCAGAATGGTTTTTCCGTTGGCAGAGACAGATTTGCTTAGCGCGACATTTACATCGGCGAATTTCCACTTGCCGTTGGCACACGTTGGTTGGCAAAGGTTGATTCCGTAAAGCCCCGTGCCGGTGGCACCTTTGGCTCCCCACGTCTCCCATTGGAGATTGCCAACCCCCGCACCGGCGTCAGCGCAGTAAGGAGTCATCGATGTTGGTTTGTAATCGATGATTCCGCAGTTGTAGACATAGACGTGCTCGAGTAGCGCACGATTGAAAAATGTGATTGTTCCAAGTGAGATGCCGACCACAGTTACGATTGTTAATACAATCAATAGGGGCCGAGAATTCTTCATGCCGTCACTCTAATATAGAAAAAGATGCCCCCGTGCTATCCTCTTTAAGTGCGAGTTATTACGATAGAACAACTTAAATCAATTCTCGCCAGTCTTCCAACTAATCCCCGAATTGTTGCCTCCGGAAATTTTGCAACCCCGAAGACTCTTCTTTCAATTGCCGATGAATGCATTCCCGAATTTCGCCTGCATATGCTCAATGCCCAACCCGGAATTCCCGACCGGGATGGGGTGACTTACGAGTCCGCCTTTGTGGGGACAGGCATGAGGGGACACCCGCGGCTGAGGTACATCCCTACCCGTCTGAGCCTTCTTCCAGTTCTCTATCGTGACCACTATCGGCCAGATGTGGTCATGCTTCATACCTCGCCGCAACGCTTTGACACTGTCAGTCTTGGTACCGAAGTCAATGTTCTGCCCGCGGCAATCGATGCCGCCCGCGCCCGTAACGGAATTGTGATCGCGCAATCTAACAAGCAGATGCCATATACATATGGTGATGCCCAGATTTACGACAGCGAGATCGATTATCTCGTTGAAGTCGATGAGCCGCTTGCCACCAAGCCGGCCACACAATTCAACGACAATGCCCGGGAGATCGGCGCGCGTATCGCAGCCCTCATCGAAGACAATTCCACTCTCCAACTTGGCATTGGCGCCGTTCCCGATTCAGTTCTTGCAGAGCTCGGCAAGCGCAAGGGCCTACGCATATGGACTGAGATGTTCAGTGACGGCGTCCTGGATCTTCACAAGGCCGGGGTATTGGACGACGAAATTTTGCTGACTGCATCATTCGTCTTTGGTTCCCAAGAACTCTATGACTGGCTCAACCTCAATAGAAAGGTGCGGATGATGCGCACCGAGCGCACCAACGACCCCAGCCAGATTGCACGTCAGGCGAAGATGACAAGTATCAACGCCGCCCTGGAAGTCGACCTTTTCGATCAAGCAAATGCCAGCCATGTGCGTGGACAGATTTATTCTGGCTTCGGCGGTTCCACTGATTTCATCGTGGGTTCACTGCACTCTCGCGGGGGCCAGTCTTTCGTGGCACTTGCCTCGTGGCACGCCAAAGCCAATGTTTCAACGATCGTTCCAAGAATTGCGGGCAATGTCACAAGTTTCCAACACAGTCATGTTGTGACAGAGAATGGAGTTGCCAACTGCTTTGGTCATTCGCAGAATGAACAAGCCCGCAACCTCATCGAACATGCTGCGCATCCGAGTGCGCGCGAAGAATTGCGTGCGAAGGCACGAGAGTTTGGCCTGATTTAGTTTCTGTACACAATTGTTGTTCTTTGCACTGTCAAAACCCGAGTCATCATTTAACTGAAATGACTACTGCAGAATCAATGCAACAAATAAGGGACCCCGGCAGCTTGACTTTCGTCAGGGGCCCACCGGGGTAACTAGTGCAAGTCTAACAGTTGGGATTTGGGTGTCAAGCGATCCAGAGTTTCTGTTGGTGGAAATACTGACGCCTGCGAGGTTGCAAAGTTATTTATTGGCCACAAACCAAAATATTTCTTCGGCAATCGAGCTCTACAAGTGGAATGGTCAACTTGCGGCAGAATTCTTTCAAATCTTAGGACAAGTTGAAATAGCGGTCCGGAATTCAATTGATCGAGAATTGCAAGCTCTAAATGTCACTCTGGGTAACCAGGGTGAGTGGTTTGACGATTTAGAAGACGTATTAGGTACAGAGTCACTTCAACAGATACAACTGGTTAAATCTAGATTGGTTGCTAACAGGCGCAGACTGTCACGAGGAAACATTGTTAGCGAGTTGAATTTTGGGTTTTGGAGATCATTTCTTTCGCGACAATATAAGGACTCTCTCTGGCGCACCGCGATCCGTTTCGCCTTCCCTCACTCTCCCTCGCGCCAGCCCGAATATATCTTCACCCGGGTTCGCCATCTTCACGTTTTACGTAACCGCATTGCCCATCATGAACCCATTCATAATCGCGATATTGCAAATGATTACCAGATTTGCATGGAGATCCTGAGTGCGATCTCTCCAAATATCGCTGAATGGTCCGCAAAGAATTCCCGAGTATTGCAAGTGCTAGCACGTAGACCGGTGTGACCTATTCGATTTGTACTGCCAGCATTATTGGTCGCAGAGATCTTGATGTGAGATACGAGTCATCGATAAGGCTTGAAACGCATCTCTGCTTTATTAAGATTGTAGCAACGATAAGAGGCAATATGAACGCTCTCGTAATTTATGATTCAACCTTCGGTAACACTAAAGCGGTGGCCGAGGAGATCGTCAATAATCTTGACGGCAATGCAAAAACATTGTCCGTGAAGAATTTTCACGCAACCGATTTAGCCGGGATTGATCTTGTCATTTGGGGGAGTCCCATCAATGGATGGAAGCCCACCGTGGCAACCATGGCAGTGATGAACGAGCTCCCAGAGAAGACTTTCCAAGGGATTCGCTTCACCACCTTTGATACACGCGTGAAGATGTTTCTCCATGGCGATGCCAAAGATCATATGGCCGAGGCATTACGCCGCCTGGGTGGCAAGCCCATTGCCAAGCCGAAGGAGTTCTACGTAAAAGGCAAAGACGGCCCGCTTTTTGAAGGCGAAATTGAGAAAGCCGGACAGTGGGCCAGGCAAATATCGGGCAAGGCTTAATTCTCCTCGTATGTTGCGGCAGATCCGGCCGGATCTGCCGCTGAAGATTTCCCAGCCCATGTGTGTGTCAGTTCACAAATTTCTCCCAGATTCAGCGGATGATTGTTGGGGTATGGCCCCACTTCAGCGTTGAAAGGAATACCACGTGTCTGATAACAAAGACTCCAATGCTCTAGAAGAGCAGCGATTAGGAGCCCTGGGTTACAAGCAGGAGCTCTCGCGTGTACTTAGCCCGTTCCACAGTTTCAGTGTTGCCTTCACCTATCTATCTCCGATGGTTGGCATCTACTCACTCTTCGTATTGGGTGCCGGCGCAGGCGGGCCTCGCTACATCTGGCTCATGTTCATTCCTGTCATTGGTATGTATTTCGTCGCCTTGATTTTCGGCGAACTCGGCAGCCACTATCCAATATCTGGTGCCCTCTATCAGTATTCCAAGAACACTATTGGCCGCAAATATGGCTGGTGGGTCGGTTGGTTCTACATGATGGCTCTTCTCGTCACCATCGCAGCCGTTGATACCGGTGTGGTCCCGTACATCACCGACATTCTCAACCAATGGTTCAAACTCAGCCTTGATCCTTCCAAGCACATGACCATTATGTGGCTGACGATCGCTCTCCTTGTCATCCAGACGTTCTTGAACATCACCGGTGCCAAGATGATGGGCCGCGTCGCAAGCATTGGCTCCTATGTCGAGATCTTCGGAACCATCGGCATCGCATTGATCCTTGCTGCGGCCGGCTTCAACCACGGCTTCGGCTTCTTGTTCACCACCCAAGGGGCAGAGAACGCCTCGACCAACTCTCTCCAAGTCGGTTTCGGCGGGCATTGGTGGACGGGGGCCGCTTTGATCGCGGTGCTGGCGCACGTCTTCATCTTCTACGGCTTTGAATCAGCCGGCGACGTTGCGGAAGAGACCAAGGGAGCATCCAAGGAAGTTCCCAAGGCAATGCGCAACGCGCTCCTCATCGGCGGAGCCTCACTTCCTTCGTTCTCGTGGCCGCCCTTCTGCTCTCCACACCAAAGGATGCAGCCGGATACGCCAAGGCAACCTCCTTCGCAGGCGGTATTCCCTACATCCTGGGCAATGCAGTTCACATGACATGGCTGCGAGATATCCTGCTGCTAGCGGTTATTTTCGCCTTCTTCTCATGCGGTTCCTCCATCCTCGGTGCAAGCTCGAGAATGCTCTTCTCCTACGCCCGTGACGGAGCAACCCCTGCCTACAAGTCGATCTCCAAGGTCTCTCCACGATTCAAGACACCAGTAAATGCCCTTCTCCTTGGCGCAATCGTGCCGTTGATCTTCACGCTGATGGTCAACATCACGCCTTCTAAGGACATCAAGATCGGCTTCTTCACCTACCCAGCAAATGTGTCGGCGTTGGTATCCCTTGTCTCCTTCGGAGTCAGCGGTATCTACCTCTCCTTCCTGCTCACCGTCATCGGTGCGCTGGTTGCGCGGACGCGCGGTTGGGTACCAGCTGGTCACTTCACCTTGGGTGCTAAGGGCATGCTGATCAACATCATCGCCCTTGTCTACCTGGCCGTGATGTTCATCAACATCATCATTCCGACAGGGCTTGCGAGTCCGCGCGGTGCACTCTTCAACCTCGACTGGGTAACTCTGGTCGTCATGGTGTTCATCGGCATCGTCGGTCTGATCGTCTACATGATTGCTCAACCCGGAAAGCATGAGCAGCACGCACTTCAAAAAGATAGATAACTAACAAATAATCCGCGTGGGCGCGTTCGCCTCTCATCTCTAGTTATTGCTAGATTTGAGAGGTGGGCGCGCTTCGTGGTGTAAGGATTGCCGATTTCTCGCGCGTTCTTGCCGGTCCCTACGCAACCATGTTGCTCGGGGATATGGGCGCACACGTCATCAAGATCGAACGCCCCGGCCTAGGCGATGACACCCGTTCTTGGGGGCCGCCATACGATTCAGAAGGCCGTGCCACCTACTTTCAATCGGTCAATCGCAACAAAGAAGACGTGACAGCCGATCTCTCCACCGATGCGGGTCGTGCAAAGGCGCTATCGATAATTTCCGAATCCGATGTCCTTGTTGAGAACTTTGGATACGGAGCATGGATAAATTTGGCCTCGGATACGAGCGGCTAAAAGATGAGTTTCCGCGCCTTATTTACTGCTCAATTTCAGGCTTCGGCGACAGCGAAGAAGGCAAGCAACTTCCCGGTTATGACTTGTTGGTACAGGCCATGAGCGGTCTGATGAGCATCACAGGCCCAGATTCTGACCACCCTACAAAGGTTGGTGTCGCACTCGTTGATGTCGTCGCAGGTCTTCACACCGCCTTAGGCATCACCGCTGCCATCGTCTCGCGCAACGAGACCGGGCACGGACAGAAGATCGAGATCAACCTCTTAAGTTCGATTCTCTCGGGCATGGTCAACCAGAGCGGAGCATACGCAGGTGCTGGAGTCATTCCGCAATCCATGGGCAATGCCCATCCAAGCATTGCGCCCTACGAGGCCTACCCAACCAAAGATAGGCAAATTGTGATTGCGGTCGGAAACGATGCTCAGTTCGCAAAAATGTGCGCGGTTATGAATGCGCCGTTTGCAACCGATTCTCGATTCTCTACCAATTCTGATCGCGTATTACATCGCAAGGAGCTCAATCTCCTCATGACCGCCACCTTGCATACAAAGGGTGCGGACGAATGGGTTGCCGCCCTCAACAAAGTCGGAGTTCCGGCGGGGCCAATCAACAACATCGAGCAAGCTATTCAGTTAGCGGAAAGACTAGAACTCGATCCAATCGTGACGATTCGAGACTCCCGCGATGGAACCATAAGCAAGACGATTGCAAACCCGATTAAGTTCTCAGAGACACCGGTTGGTTACCGATATGGGCCACCATCTTTAGGGATTGACGACTGATCGGCTACGGTCGCTCAAGGCATTAAAAAACTCCGGGTCCGCGTGAGCGAAATACCAGAGTTTCCAATACATTGCCTAAGTAACTTAACTCGGAAGTCAGCGGTCCTCAGAGGCTTTCGTATTCAACTATTTAGCGGAAAGCCGCAATTCCAGTAAGTGCTTGGCCAATCGTGAGTGCATGAATCTCGTGCGTTCCCTCATAAGTAAGTACCGATTCAAGGTTATTCATGTGGCGGAAGATCGAATATTCGGTCGTGATTCCAGCAGCGCCAAGGATTGTTCGTGATTCACGTGCAATTTCGATTGCCGCATTAACGTTATTGAACTTGCCCATGCTGATCTGTGGGGGCTCGATTTTGTGCTCATCTTTGAGTTTTCCAAGGTGAAGAGCCAGCAACATGGACGTATTCAAATTCGTAGCCATCCGCGCCAACTTCTCCTGCGTCAACTGATGACGCGAGATTGGCCCATCAAATTGCAGGCGAGTCGAGGCATAATTCAAAGCGGTCTCGAAGCTGTCACGAGCTGCGCCTACGGCTCCGAAGATGATTCCGAAGCGAGCTTCCGCAAGACACATAAGCGGAGCACGCAAACTCGTGGCTTTGGGAAGACGCGCACTGTCCGGTACGCGCATGTCGGTGAAGACCAATTCGGAGGTCACCGATGCACGGAGTGAGAGTTTATGTTTGACGGTGTTCGCAGCAAATCCAGGAGTATTGGTTGGAACCACGAAACCACGGATGCCTTCTTCGGACTGAGTCCAGATAACCGCAACGTCAGCAATAGATCCATTGGTGATCCACATTTTGCTGCCGTTGATGATCCAATCGCCACCTTCTTTTCGTGCGGTGGTGAGCATTCCAGAAGGATTAGAACCGAAGTCGGCCTCTGTTAATCCAAAGCATCCAATTGCTTCACCGGCAGCCATCTTGGGCAGCCATTCCTGCTTCTGTTCTTCACTGCCGTATGCATGAATCGCAAACATCGCCAAGGAGCCCTGCACGGAAACAAGCGACCGAATTCCCGAGTCTCCCGCCTCCAATTCCAAACATGCAAGACCATACGACGTAGCATCAGTACCAGCACACCCATAGCCCTCAAGGTGCATTCCAAGAAGGCCAATTTCTCCGAGTTCCTTAGCAAGTTCGCGCGCAGGAATATCGCCCGTCTCAAACCAACCGCCGATGTTGGGTTTGATTCGATCCTCGACATACTGCTTGGTGACGGCCTGTATCTCCCGTTGCTCCAGGGATAACTCTCTTTCAACATCGAGCAGGGCAAAGGGGTGCTGAGTGGTCATTTCGCAAGCGTAACGATTGTCTAAAAAATCACCAATAATCCCGTGAAATGGGAGGGGAGAAGGAGTACATTATTTTTCAGTGAGGGAAGAGGATCCTTTCTTGGCACGACGATTTATCAACTGCCAAGCCCACAACTTGACCTCTTCCCTCACTCAATTCATTTGAAGCACCCCTAAAAACACTAAAACCTCGAGAGATGGGCGAATTCAAGGGGTCGTTGCAACACTTAGTGGTTCTCTTGATCGAGGATCATAGTCAAACGCTCGGCTGGAGTCATCCAGTCGAGCATTTTTCGTGGACGTTCATTTAGCTCTTGCGCAACGAAATCCAGATATTTAGGTGAATGAGAAAGCAAATCAGTTCCTTTAGGAAAATATTGTCGTAGCAGTCCGTTGGTGTTTTCATTGGAACCTCGTTGCCAAGGACTTCCTGGATCACAAAAGTAGACAGGCATCTCGGTGGCCATGCTAAATGTTTTATGGCGAGCCATTTCTGTTCCTTGATCCCACGTCAAGGAACGTCTCATCACTGCTGGCAAAGTAGTAATTTTTTCAACTAATAAATCGGCCACTATGAACGCGTCCCATTTCCTGGGAAGCGGAACTAACATCACAAAACGCGTGGATCGCTCGACCAGTGTTGCAATCGCGCTGGCGTGATCCTTGCCAATGATGAGATCACCTTCCCAGTGGCCGGGAACTGCTCGATCCTCTATCTCGGCAGGTCTGTCACTGATCAAGATCATGGGTTCATCAAAACGAGAGCGTCTGGCATCGGCTCGTTTGTGATGAATCCGCATGGCGCGACCGGTGCGCAAGTATTTGGAAATCTCTCGCCGAAGCTCACCGCGACCTTGGAGATAGAGGGCTTGGTAGATTGTTTCGGGTGAGACGCTCATCTCCGGCCTTTCAGGATAGAGCACACGCAGCCTTTTGCTGATTTGCTCAGGGGACCATCGTTGATTCAATTGTCCCTGAATAATGTGATGTAGGAGTGGCTGGGCAGCAATCTTGCCCTGCTTGGGACGGGGCCTTCGAAGTTCAGCTCGTCTCTGCGCCGCATGAGGATGATACTGAGCATTGGTGGGATGCTGATTTCGCTTTATCTCCCGGCTAATACTTGAAGGAGCTCGATCAAGGGCTCTAGCAATTTCCCGAATGCCTTGTTTGGCGCGAAGCCGATCGGCAATATCTATGCGCTCTGACTCGCTGAAAAAGCGGGGCGAGATATATTTTGCAGGAGGCGAGGGAAAAGATGAGGAACCAGCTCGCGAACCGTCTTCATAAAAACGACCATACTTGGTTTCAACGATGCCGCGCAGCCAATCCTGGCCAGTTCTTCGATTTATATGTAACTCTGCACATATCTGACCATTAGAAAGTCCTTGTTCCATGAGCTCAAAGTAACGAGTGCGCTCCCATGACAAACGCCGCCGCCCATTCGGGCGACGGCGTTGCTTGTTTTCATCCATTGCTACCCCTGATTTGATCAGGTGTTGCAACGACCCCTAGAACCCAAGATGATCTCGAGGTTTTAGTTAGTAACTCAATTTTGGAGCACATTCATCGGCAACGACTAAGCAAAGTAAAGATACCACAAATTGATTTACTCGTCGCAACTCCTTTGTTTGTGCACCGCACGGCCCCAACGAAGTATCGAAATTGTAACATGACCTTGATCGTCACTTTGTGTCTGCTGGAAGTAAAAAAGATTACTCTCCGTGATTATTCACTTGATAAGTATTTCGTTCTGCACAGGATCTCTACGAGGAGCGTTTCTCCTACGGAAAATCTCTTAACTTTCGTATGGTGCCTCTGTAGCTCAATGGATAGAGCGCGGCAACGACTAAGCCGGAGATACGGGTTCGAGTCCCGTCAGGGGCACATCATCGGTATGGCTCCACTCAGCTAATGGGTGGAGTCATACTTCATGTAGCAAGCCCACAACTTGACCTCTTCCTTCACTTTATTATTCGTTAATCACGCCAAACCAAGATCTTGATCTGCTTCGTCAATTCCCTGGCTTTCCATCGGCGGAGTTGCCATTTCACCGGTGGATACTTCCGCGGGCTTCTTTCTTCGGTTGAGAATGATGAGCCAAATGACGAGCGCGACGAAGATGACTCCTCCGATTGCCCAGAGCACGAAATTCATGGGCGTATTCAGCTCGACAGTTGTTGCCAGATCTGTCTTCTCTCCGAACGCGGGATTCCAGGTGACGGTTCGTCGGTCTTTACTTATCTCGCCCGTAGATTTAGTTATCTTCCCTGGAAAAGTGACTGATATCCGGAATTGAGCACTGGTGAACATCGCTTTTGCGAGGGCATCATCGGTTGACGATGAGGTCGACGACGAGGTGCCGGTTGAAGATAAGTCCATGGCGCCCGAGATATATGCCTTATTGCTCTTTATATCAATTGCAAACGAACCGTCTTTTTGTGATGCTGAAGAAAATGCTTTAAGAGGGGAGTGGTCGAACGTGACCCTTTCTCCAGTAAATCCACCTTGGTGATATTTGGAGACAGTCACGCCTTTAGCTTTCTTATCAACTAGGGTGTCTAGTCCTCCAGTCCCGGATGTTCCCGAGGAACTGCCACTGGAGTCGAGGCCTGCGATGGAATCCGCAAGAGCGAGAACAACAGTCCCACTCATCGTCTTGTCCTTGTTGACGTTCAGCGCGATATCCATCTTGACGCAGCCAGTTAGGAGAAAAGCGAGGGGAATGCACAGTGCCGCGAGCCATTTTCGGTTGTATTGCTGATCTGTTGTCGTTTTCATCCTTTCCCGTCATTTCCAAAGCAACATCGGTTCTTGTGACTCCTAGTGAAAAAGACTTCCACAGGATCTCGGTTCTCTCAATGACCAGTCATCGCGACAGATTCATCTTCAGTGTCGATGACCTTCCATTCCCCCGTCTTCATCGTAAGCTGTCGCCATGTGGTCGCTAGAAGAGGAATCTGCCTTTCGAGAAGACCTGATTGAGAAAGTCATTGCCACGGCGAACGAGGGAGATGGGACTCTCACGAGAGCCGAACTCGGTGAATTTAAATACGCGGGGGTGGCACTCAGGGTCATAGATTCGCAGGGCGGCATATGGAATCCCGGGAATTCTTGGTCAATCGCCGATCCACTTCGGGCAACTATTTCAATCAATACGACCACTTCTGGAAAGTATTTGGATCAAGAAGTCTCAAGTGGTCTTTGGAGATATGACTATCAAGCGGGCAGCACCGCAGGGAAGAACACGAAGATGCGGAAGGCAATGGAATTGCAATTACCCCTTCTTTGGTTCGTCCAGCAGAAAAATGGTCGATAAATACCCATATCGACTTTTCATTGTCGAAGATTTTCCAGATCAAGGGTTTTGTCCATTTCTCCAGACCTTTCGCTCACACATGCACTTCGATCCGAATCCTTAATCGAGCGCCGGTATGCGGAGCGCACGATTAGACAACGACTTCATCAACCCGCCTTCCGCGCGCGAGTAATTGGCGCCTACGAAACTCGTTGTGCAATTTGCCATCTTCGACACGGCCGACTCCTTGATGCGGCTCACATAACTGCAGATGGTGACGAGAACTCGTCCACATCAGTTACGAATGGTTTGAGTTTGTGCAAAATCCACCACGCGGCGTATGACGCGAACATCCTCGGAATAGATTCTGCATACAAGGTTCACGTAAGATCTGACATATTGAGGGAAGTTGATGGGCCAATGCTGCTCCATGGCATCCAGGAAATGGACAAAAGAGAATTGTGGATTCCAAGGAGGGACAGCGAGCAACCGGACACAGCGCGACTTGGAAGAAGATTTGAGTTCTTCCTTAACGATCTGTAGTTATGGCTCAGAGTAGGCAACCGAATTTACAACAGACCCGCCCATAAAGCAGAGCGTTTCCAGCAGGCAGATCATATAGTCTCGTAATATGTTGGCCTACCTCGCTACTAAAGAGCAGTTCCTCGAAGACGCGCCAAGAATTGAGGACATTGTTCGGGAGGAAGTAAGCCGCAAACTGAATGTGCAAGTGGGTCCTGCGGAATATCAATCATGGCGAAACTCTTTAGGAAACGCCATGTTTCACGCTATGAATACCGAACTCATTCCGGGCGACGCTGGGGTCGCCATCGAATATCGATTGAATGGACGTCGCTTTCGAATTGATTTCATGATTTCCGGCAAGTCTTCAGACGGAAAAGAGTCTCTCGTCATCATTGAACTTAAGCAATGGACGGACGTCCAATACTCGGATCTCGCCGAACATGTGCGAACTTTCGTAGGGGGCGGAATACGCGATGAGCGACATCCTTCCCTATCAAGCCTGGAGTTACGCCAGTCACTTGGAGTCATACAACGAGTACGTATATGAGAACCACTTAGATGTGCACGCATGCGCCTATTTGCATAATTGCAAGGACTCTTCCATTATTGGAAATTCCCGATACGAAAATGAACTCCGAAAAGCACCGGTCTTCCTGAATGGAGAGATGAACGGACTGCGATCGCTAATCTCGGCAAACATTGTCCAGGGGAGTGGAACCGGGCTGTTGGAGAGAATCGACTTAGCAGCGATTCGACCGTCACAACAACTTGCCGATGCAGTCGGAGCCATGCTGAAGGGCAAGGAAGAGTTTGTTTTACTGGACGAACAGAAGACAGTCCTCGAAATGATAATTCAGGCATCTAAGAAATCCTTAGCGGGCAAGAAGCAGGTATTGATCGTCAACGGGGGGCCTGGTACCGGCAAATCGGTAATATCTATAAATGCCCTAACGCGGCTAACGGGAGACAGGCTTAATGCCAGATATGTAACACCTAACGCTGCTCCACGAGCTGTTTACCAATCCAAACTTAAGAGTTTTATAACGGGCGATGCATTTAGGCACCTGTTCACCGGTTCAGGCGCTTTTATTGCTTCTGGCCGGGATTCTTTCGACACTCTCATTGTAGATGAGTCTCATCGACTGAAAATGAAATCCGGAATGTTCAAGAATTTGGGAGAGAACCAAACCAGAGAGATCATCAATTCGGCTAAAACTAGTGTCTTTTTTATAGATGAAGCGCAGAAGGTGACTTGGTCTGATGTAGGCGAGATTTCAATGATTGAAGACTATGCGACTGACTTAGGCGCTGAGGTGCAACACCTTGAACTGCTCTCTCAGTTTCGGTGTGGAGGTTCGGATGACTACATGGCGTGGTTGGATGACACGCTCGGAGTGCATCCAATGGCTGATAATTATTTTTCTCCAACCCGTTTCGATTTCAGGATCGTCGATACTCCCACGGAGCTTCATAATCTGATAAAGGAGAAAAACAAGAAGAATAACAAGTCTCGCGTGGTCGCCGGATATTGTTGGGATTGGATAAGCAAGAACAAACCCCAACTGTTTGACATCGATATGCCGGAATTCGGTTTCAAAGCAAGGTGGAATTTGACTGCGCACGGCAGCGAGTGGATTTTGCATCCGAAGTCAGTTGAGGAAATTGGTTGCATTCATACATGCCAAGGGCTGGAGGTTGATTACGTAGGTGTGATTGTTGGACCAGATCTTCGTGTTGTGGAGGGACGCTTGACCACCAATCCATTGGCACGGGCCAAAACCGACAAATCCCTTGCCGGGTATACCAAAGAATCAAAGGTCGATCCAATAGCTGCCAACCTGAAGGCCGATGAAATTATCCGCAATACTTATAGGACACTTATGAGTAGAGGGATGAAGGGCTGTTACGTTTACTTCACAGATCCGGTCACTGCGGACTACTTTAGGAACCTGATGCCTAACTGATCCAGAGGAAAAGAGTCTAAGTTCATGACCGAATTTGAGAGACTAACTGACGAGATTCGGAAGTTTGCTCAAGCACGTGACTGGGAACAATTTCATACCTCTAAGAACTTGGCTATGGCAATCGCCGGTGAGGCAGGGGAGCTGAGTGCAGAGTTTCAATGGCTGACGTCCGATCAGAGTGCGAAAACCTCTTTGTCTCCCGATAAATTGAAATCAATTGCTTTGGAGATCGCGGACGTTCAGATCTACCTTCTGCGTCTTGCTGATGTCCTATCCATAGATATCCCCGAATTTGTGAGAGAGAAACTGGCGTCGAACGAATCAAGATTCCCCATTTGATTAGTAAATGATCTGGGGTTGCCTGCACAACAAGTCCTCGACATGCCAGCACCGCGCGTGATCGTCTGGCAGGTTATGTAGAGGCTTTGGAGGCCGCCGGTCTCATTGCCGATCAAGACCTGCAGATTTACGCCGACTTTAAAGACGAAGGCGGCTATCACGCAGTTGGTCTCTTGTTGGAAATGGAAGATCCACCGGATGCGATTTTTGTAACGAACAACCGAATGACAACAGGGGCGCTACATGCGCTGATGGAGTACAAGATTTCCATCCCCGATGACGTCAGCCTGGTTGGTTTCGATGATCTTCCCTGGGCCGACATCGTCAACCCAAGCATTACCACCGTTCGCCAGCCAAGTTATGAAATGGGCACCGCGGCTGCGAGGAAACTTATTGAGCGTTTGGAGGGCGATGATTCTGCGTTGCAGACAATCGTTGTTGATCCTGAATTGATCGTGCGCGGAAGTTCTGTGAAGGCACGAACTGTGCGCGCACCACTAAAGAGAAAAACGGTTTAAGAAATACTAAAACCCCAAGAAATAAATCTCGGGGTTTTAGATGTGCAACTCTTTGGATAGAACTATTTGCGTTTCTGACCGAACGAATGAATTTTAACATGAAATTGGATTCATATCTCTACCTTGTTCATACAATTTATGTAACTCTCTGTGACTTCGTATTTCGAATCAGGGGCACGCTAGGCACAACCTCAAGGAGGGCCTCACTCATTACATGGGGGGGGGGTCTTCCTCTTAAGATTGGGCGATAGTCACCAGGGGAGCGCAATTATCCATGGGATGGGTGCGCCCTTCTCCTGATCTTGGAGAGACATTGATCCGAAGGGCTAACTGAATATGTCGTCAAATTTCATCGGAGGGCTTTCTTTGAGCACTGCGCCAGATGAGCGAAGAATCCTCAATTTCCTTTAGGAAATCGTCGTATAAGGATTCATTGAATCCAACTTTCTGATCCTCAAGCTCCATGGAATGGGAAACTTTTTTAAGGTTTTCCGCGGCGATTTTTCGAATCTGCCTCTGTACGAAATCCTCGAGACTTGAATTTGGCACAAGTGCGTAAACGAGAGTGCAGTCCATTGCCTCGGCTGCCTTTTTCAGGGAATCAATCTGGATTCGGCCTTCGGATTCAGATTTCTCAAGTGCGAGAATCGATTGTCGTGCTATTCCTAATCGGTTGCCCAGATCCGTTGCGCTCATTCCCAGTGATTCACGAATAGATTTAATCCATCCGTCTTGCGGAGCTCTAAATGCCGAAACAGGAGGCATCGCCTTGAATCGATTATCGAGGATTCGGCGATCGCGCTTTCTGGAACTCTTCCTCACGGCATTCTCCCTTTACTGACATACCTTGGTCTGCTTTTTTCAGTAATAAAAGCATACTACAGTATGTCAGGCTAAGAGAGGAATACCAGTGGATGGGGTGAAAAATCGCCAAGACCGTTGAGCGCCGATACAAGTCGTGTGTACAATGTACGTACAGGATCGGAGGATCAGTTGTCGTCAACAGACGTAACGAAAAGTGAACGGCTTTCCTTCAGGGCGAGCCCGGCACAACGAAAACTCTTGGAGCGGGCGGCTTCAGCAAATAATAAATCTTTAACAGAATATGTTTTGGAAGTTGCGTGCGAAGCCGCAGAAAATGATGTCTTGGATCAACGGTTCTTTTTCGTTGATGAGAAAGCATTTTCCAAGTTTGAAAGGGCTTTGAATGCTCCAGCAAAAGTGGGCAAAGAACTGCGTGATCTGCTATCCCAATCTGCACCTTGGGAGTAGTACTTCGCCCACCGGCATTGGTAACGCCGGAGATGAACTTGAAGAAATTCAGTTCTGGCAAGCCCGCGTTGGACGATTGGTTAAGGGATCATGCATTGCAAGCGCAGGCGAGTAGGACCGCTAATACTTTCGTCCTTGAGAATTCAGATAATGAAATTGTTGGCTACTACAGCCTTTCAATGGGAAGTATTTCTCACGATGAGGCTACTGAACGAATTAGAAAAGGCACCGGGCGTCACCCGATTCCGGTTCTGCTACTTGCGCGATTGGCCATCGATCAGCATTTTCAAAGTCAAGGCTACGGAAGAGCCCTATTGCGGGATGCGGTGATCCGAGGAGTAAATATTTCGGCCGAGGTTGCTTTTCGTGCGATTATCACTCACCCCATAGATGAGAGCGCTTCTGCTTTCTACCGTAAATACGGATTCGAAAAGTCCCCGATTCTGACGGGCCAGGTGATGATCTTGATGAAAGATGTTCGCAAAGCATTCGGGATTGAGAGTAAAAAAATTAACTAACGAACGCTCCTCAAGACCGCCGTGACCTTGCCAAGAATTTCGCAGTTGTCGCCGTTAATGGGCGCGAAGGCATCATTGGCCGGCAGCAACCAGATGTGGCCATCCTTCATTGAGAACGTCTTCACCGTGGCTTCGCCGTCGATCATGGCGGCAACGATCTCGCCCTTCTCGCACCCTTTCTGGCTGCGGATGACGACGAAGTCTCCGTCGCATATGGCGGCATCGATCATGGAATCGCCTTTGACCTTGAGCATGAAGAGCTCGCCCTGGCCGACGATGGATTCGGGAAGGGGGAAGGTCTCCTCGATGGCCTGTTCAGCAAGGATGGGGCCACCGGCTGCGATCTGACCGAGGAGGGGAACCATGCGGGTCTTGTCCGCGGGGGCGACTTCAGAGGGTTCACCTGGCAGGAGAACTTCGAGGGCGCGGCCGCGGGTTGGGTCGCGGCGGATGAAGCCCTTCTTCTCTAGGGCCTGGAGCTGGTACTGAACGGAGGCTGGGGAGGCAAGACCTGCTGCGGCGCCGATTTCACGCATGCTGGGCGGGTAGCCGTTGGTGACCAGGGCTGCCTTGATGGCTTGGAGGATTTTGAGCTGGCGCGTCGTCAGCCCATGCTCATCGGCTGGGCCATCGGGTAATTCGGTGATGACATCTGTTGGTTTGCTCGTTTTAGCCATGGTTTAAGGGTAGAGGAAGTTCACCCAATATTCAAACATCTGTTCGAATTTATCTTGCGTTTTGTCGGTGGGGTGGGGTATAAATGTCCTATCGAACAAACGTTCGAAAAGGAGTGAAGACCATGAGCGCAATCGCACTGCAGTATCCGTCCCTTCCTCGACTGGGCCGTCGTGGTCGGTTGGCGCGGTTCCTCGTGGTTCTTTCCCTCACCGTTGTACTCGGTGCTGGCTTTGCGATGAAGGCGGGGGCCGGATCCTCGGTTACTCACGCCGCCAAGTCATATGTCACCATGGTTGTAGCTCCAGGGGAGAGTCTCTGGTCGATCGCTTCAGTCGCCGCAGGAACTGGCGATGTGCGCGCGATGGTCGATGAAATCATCTCGATCAATTCCTTGTCGTCGCCAGATGTTGCAGCTGGCCAATCGCTGCGGGTGCCTGCTTAATTCTTTAATATTCTGAATCTGCTAGCCTTGACTTATGAAGGCTAAGGTAAAGGCTAAGAAAAAGGCTACGGTCCCTGTTAAAACTCGGAAAGGTCGCACCACTACCACGCGCCTCAGTGCAAAAAATCAAATCACCTTGCCCGTGGACATCATCAGGAAAGCAGGATTCAAAGTGGGTGACACTATTAATTGCCGCGTAAACGAGGATGGAAAGATTGAGTTATACCGGCCGCAAAGTCGGATTATGAGTCTTTTCGGTGCTGGTAACGGGATTTACGATAATTATGATTTCGCCGCGGAAAGAGCGGATGCATGGGACGAGTAGTTCTCGATTCGTCAGTATTAATCGCTATGTTTTATGACGGTGACACCCATTCCACATCTGTGGCGAAAAAATTGGAAGCCGAAGAACATTCCTACCTAATTTCCACCATAAGTTTGGCGGAAACGCTTATTGAGGCATTCCGAGTCAGTACCGAAGAGGGCGAGCGCATCAAGGGGCGAATCTTGTATGCGATTCCGGAGGTAGTTAATGTGGACGCAAACGTGGCTTCTGAAGCGGCAAGAATTCGAGCCAAGACCGGAATGAAGATTGCTGATGCTCTCATCAGCGCTACTGCCACACTGAACGGAGCCCAGCTGTGGACGCTTGACCGGAAGCAAGCCAAGGCGCATAGAGGGGCAGTATTGATCGCCTAGGCGGCTCCAGGTGCTCACGAGGGGGCCAGGCATGAGGGCTAGCCCCGACACGCCGATGAAGGAAATCACAGGGTCAATGCAGGCCAACCCTCAATAAATCCTTTATGGTTCCTACTAGATGTAGGGGTCCAAGCGCGATATAGTTCCATAAGTAGTGGTTTTCAAGCCGCACTCAGGGATTTTTCAGAAAGTCGCAATACACCCCGTAGGACCTAGAGGAAGGATGACACGCCGATGATCTGTCCGTTTTGCAGACACGATGATTCTCGAGTCGTCGATTCCAGGCCTGCTGAGGATGGAACCCAGATCCGCCGCCGCCGCGAATGTCCTGAATGTGGCGCCCGATTTTCGACCCAGGAGACCGCCCTTCTCAACATTGTGAAGAGAAGCGGAGCCACCGAACCCTTTAGCCGCGAGAAGGTCATCGCCGGTGTCAGAAAGGCCTGTCAAGGTAGGCCGGTGAGCAACGACGACCTGGCCCTGCTGGCCCAACGAGTCGAGGAGACCTTGCGTCTAACGGGACAGGCAGAGATCGAAGCTCAGGAAGTGGGCATGGCGATTCTTGCCCCACTTCGCCAACTCGATGAAGTTGCCTATCTAAGATACGCATCTGTTTATCGAAACTTTAATTCCCTCGAAGATTTCGAAGGCGAGATCGCATTACTGCGCGCAGTACCTTCGAGCAATAAGTAAACGCACTACTAAAGAAATCTGGAGATACACATGTCAGAGACGGTCATCAACCGACCAGGTAAGTCCACCGCTAAGTCAGGCAAGGGGCTAGTACTTGAACGCATATACACCACACCAGGTGTTCACCCCTATGACGAAGTGACCTGGGAACGTCGAGATATCGTCCAGACCAACTGGCGAACCGGCGAGGCCGTCTTCGAACAGCGCGGGGTTGAGTATCCAGACTTCTGGTCGGTCAACGCATCAATGATCGTCACCACAAAGTATTTCCGTGGCGCAGTAGGAGCAGAGAATCGCGAGTGGTCACTGAAGAATGTTATTGATCGTGTTGTTCTGACATACACAAAGGCCGGAAAAGAGAACGGTTACTTTGCAACAGAGGCTGATGCCGAAGTATTCGAGCACGAACTCACCTACATGCTTTTGCACCAGGTCTTCTCTTTCAACTCACCAGTGTGGTTCAACGTTGGCACTCAATCGCCACAGCAAGTAAGCGCCTGCTTCATTTTGTCGGTTGATGACACTATGGATTCGATCCTTAACTGGTATCGCGAAGAGGGCATGATTTTCAAGGGTGGATCGGGCGCTGGTTTGAACCTGTCGCGCATCCGCTCATCCAAAGAATTGTTGAAATCAGGTGGAACCGCATCAGGCCCCGTCTCCTTCATGCGCGGGGCCGATGCATCCGCTGGCACCATCAAGAGCGGCGGAGCAACCCGTCGCGCGGCCAAGATGGTCGTACTGGATATTGATCATCCAGATATCGAAGAATTCATCGAGACAAAGGTTCGCGAAGAGGACAAGATCCGCGCCCTCCGTGATGCAGGCTTTGATATGGACTTGGGCGGAAAGGACATCATCTCCGTTCAGTACCAGAACGCCAACAACTCAGTGCGCGTCAGCGACAAGTTCATGCGCTCCTACGAGAACGGCACCGAGTTTGGTCTGACCGCTCGTTCAACCGGTGAAGTCATCGACACCGTTGATGCGCGCGAACTGTTCCGCAAGATGGCAGAGGCTGCCTGGGCATGTGCCGATCCTGGAATTCAGTACGACGACACCATCAACGATTGGCACACCAACCCAGAGACCGGACGCATCAACGCATCCAACCCATGCTCTGAGTACATGTCACTCGACAATTCTTCGTGCAACCTTGCTTCCCTTAACTTGATGAAGTTCCTCAAGTCCGATGGATCATTTGATGCCAAGACTTTCTCCCGCGCAGCCGAGATGATCATCACCGCGATGGATATCTCAATCTGCTTCGCTGATTTCCCAACAGAGGCAATCGGCGTGACAACTCGCGCATACCGCCAGCTCGGAATCGGATATGCCAACCTTGGTGCCCTCCTTATGGCATCGGGTCTTCCATACGATTCTGATGGCGGACGTGCCCTAGCCGGTGCGATCACATCGCTGATGTCAGGAATTACCTACAAGCGATCTGCAGAACTTGCCGGAATCGTTGGACCATACGAAGGCTTTGCTCGCAACGCAGATGCGCATGCTCGCGTGATGCACAAGCACGCATCGGCTTCGATTTCAGCCAAGTCGGTGACAACACTTGATCGAGATGTTTGGACCGAAGCCAATAAGGCATGGGATGCGAACACCAAGACGGGGGAGAAGAACGGCTGGCGCAACGCCCAGATCTCCGTCCTTGCCCCAACCGGAACCATCGGCTTGATGATGGACTGCGACACCACTGGCATTGAGCCTGACTTCTCACTCGTGAAGTTCAAGAAGCTCGTCGGCGGCGGATCGATGCAGATCGTCAACCAGACAGTTCCTGCGGCCCTTCGCAAACTCGGCTACACCGAGGAAACCATTGAGGCCATTGTCGAATTCATCGCAAGCCACGGACATGTCATCGATGCGCCAGGGCTTAAACTTGAGCACTACGACGTCTTTGACTGCGCTCTCGGTGCTCGTTCCATTGCACCTATGGGCCACGTACGCATGATGGCTGCCTGCCAGCCCTTCCTTTCCGGTGCGATCTCCAAGACCGTCAACTTGCCTGAAGAGGCAACGGTTGCCGATGTCGAAGAGGTTTACTACGAAGGTTGGAAGTTGGGTCTGAAGGCACTTGCTGTCTACCGCGACAACTGCAAGGTCGGACAACCTCTCTCTGATGGAAAGGCCAAGAGCAAGGAAGTTGTCTCAGAGACGGCCCCTGCAACACCCATTCGCAAGCGTCTTCCTAAGTCGCGTCCTGCGATGACCACCTCGTTCTCCGTTGGCGGTGCCGAGGGATACATGACCTCCGGTGCATATGCCGATGGCGCACTCGGTGAAGTTTTCCTAAAGCTTGGCAAGCAGGGTTCAACTCTTGCCGGTGTCATGGATGCCTTCTCCATCGCGGTATCGATTGGACTTCAATACGGAGTTCCACTGGAGACCTTCGTCGAGAAGTTCACCAACTTGCGATTTGAGCCAAGCGGTATGACCGATGATCCAGATGTTCGTATCGCACAGTCAATGATGGATTACATCTTCCGTCGTTTGGCCCTCGATTACTTGCCATTCGATACACGTTCGGCGATTGGACTGTACTCAGCGACTGAGCGCGCACGTGCTTTGGAAACGGGCGAATACACGCAGAATCTTCCGGTTGAAATCGATGATCTCGATCGCACAGTAGTGGCTTCACCAGTTGCGGTTTCAAAGCCCAAGGAAGTGAAAATCACGACTGCACCATCACAGGGTTACGGATCCTCTACAGAGTTGCTTGAGGCAATCACTGGGATTGCATCCGATGCACCACTTTGCATGACGTGCGGTGTGAAGATGCGTCAATCGGGTGCTTGCTACGTATGCGAAGGTTGCGGAAGCACTTCCGGTTGCAGCTGATGTGAAATGACTGCCATCTGGCAGTGGAAGTGAACTCTATCTGGCAGTGAAGTGACTTGCATACGGCAGTGAGATGACCAGTGGTACGTATTCGTTTTTTGGGTAAATAGCGCCGACCCGACGGCTTCTGGGAGTCGATGCCACCCGGGCGAGCTTTTGCCTCCCTGCCAACCTTGCTCGGTCCTGGACTGAGATACTTGCGCAGATGTACCATATAAGATACAGTCTTGTTCCTAGAGAAAAGGCGGGCGACCATGGCAATCAAGCAGAGCGTGTTCTGGGATGACTTGGCTAAGGATCTCGAGGACCCAGAGTATCTACGTCTGTTCCTTTTGGAGTCAGTCAGGCTATCTACCCTTGACACCATCATCAACCAGTTGGACGAGGCGCGCCTTGAAAGTGGCCTGACCAAGGCCGAGTTAGCTCGGCAACTTGGATCTGAGGCGTCAAATGTTAGGCGCTTATTCTCCAAGGGGCCGGTAAATCCTACTTTGGGTACTTTGGCTGAGGTGGCCGCCGCTTTGGGCATGCGTATCACTCTAGAGCCGATGGAGACGGAGGAGCGAAAGCAGGTTTCAAAAGCGCTCGATCACAAGATTAGCCCTGTTCCAAAGCACTCCGTAAAGGCAATAATCGGAAAGAGCCAAACTAAACGAAGTAACCGGGCTGTGACGGCCTAATTACTCAAGTGATCGAGGATTGTGACTGAAGTACTCATCCCCCAGGGCCTTCACCTTTGCATAATCCGATGGGCTTAGTTTCGTCATAAACATCTTCTTCATCCCGGTGACCACAACGAGCAGAGGTGCTGTCGCACCAATGGCGTCAAGGTCGATACGGCAGTACAGCCGGTAGTGGGTTCTTCTTGGACCGTCTGCCTTGGCTTCAAACCAGCCAGTCAGGTCGTCATGCATTGCCTCCCAAACTCCACCGCCGTCAAACTTCTTTGGGGGCGTCTTGGCTACTAGCACAAGTATGTTCTGGAGTTTGAGTCGAACACCTGGTGGGCACTCATCGTTCAAGAAATCTCGAGCCGGTGTTCCACAGGCCCGGTCGTCATCCTTATGGCGCTTGAAGAAGACTATCTGGTGAGTGTCATCGGGTGATGGCTTCGTCCGACTGGCCACTTCTTTCTTACTGACAACCTGCTTCTTCCTGGTTCCATGTTTGGGTCTTTTATCAGGCGTCATGGTTGTTGATCCTATTGCTTCTCACGGACAGGTACTCCTTCTTGGGTTGCAGACTTCGGTGCCTACTTACTCTCACTGTTGCCGCGGCTCGCAGGCGGTCTGCCTAGAACCGCTTAAAACCGGGGGCGCTAGTGCTGGGCAAGAAGGCCACTCACTATTAGGTGCAAGTGGGGAGCCGTTGGTGGAAGAGAGCGCACGGTTGAGCGAAATCCAAAACAGAACGGGCGGGCGTACCAGGGCACCGATTTCGTGGTTTTCTGTCCTTCGCAGTTGCTGTCTCACTGCCACTTGGAATTCACTTGGACTGACGCTTGGAAGTCACTTTGCAGCTGATGTGAAATGACCGCCATCTGGCAGTGGGAATGACCTCCATCTGACAGTGAAGTGACTTTCATGTGGCGGTGAGGGGCTGTGTTGAGTGACTATTTGAACTCCTCAGTCTATGTAGTTGTATTCAGTCCGTTTTAATAGCGGTTGATGAGCCACGCCATTAGCCGAGCCTCGACTACACCAAACGCGCTGCGGTGACCAGTGCGGTTGCAGCATTTTTCACGTCTTCGCAGAGATTGGGAGTCGCGTGGATGTGTGTATAACCAGACTGAGTTTTCACTGAAACTAGTGTGTCCAGGTGAACGGAGTTAGGTTCATCCATGTCCGCCAAAATCGCAACTGCGCTTTTATGGTCCGGATCAATAGAGTGCCCCTGTCGCTTAGCGCAGCAGATAACGTCAGAAGCGGCAATCCCGGCATGCACACAAAGGGTTACGTAAGCATCTGCCAGGTTTACGTCTTCAGAGATGTACGGTTCGATAATGTCCGCGGCTCGAAGGAACCCGTTGGCCTTCCGAAGGCGACCGGCCTGAACTTCGGGTGGGCACCCTGTTGTCTTTACCACTATTTGGCCTTTCTCTTGTTACGCAGTTTGCGAAGGTAATCTGGTGGGCCATAAACCACCACACCTTGGTCAATAATGGAGTAGAGCACGCCGTCCTTTATTCCAAGTTCCTGTTTTAGGTCGTCAGGGCCAACCTCAAATGCATTGACACTGTTGCCGGTCCACCTACCCATTCTCATGGAGAACTCCGTTAGTTGGCGACGCCAGGTTGTATCTCCAAACTCAATTTCGGAAGGCCGGGAAATGAATACATCTATGTCGCTATCGGAGGTCATGTCGCTTCGAGCGGCTGAGCCAAATACAGCTACACACGCTGGGCGCAGCTCCCATGCGGTAACTTCCAGTGACATCAGCCGGAAAAACTCAGCCCGGACATTCGCGATCTCAATGACGTACCTGGCCAGTAAATGCTCCCTGTTCAACTGGTACAGGTTTGAATTACCCGAAGGGCGCATATTTACAATTCCAGTTGCGCTTAGTCTCTGCAGGGCTCGATTTACTCCGGCCTGGGAGTGTGTACCAAGAACCCTATGAACCTGTTGGCCGGTAAAGTCCGCACTTGCACCAGCCAAGACAGACAGTACGTCACCTTCAAGTGATGGGATGAGGCTCGTTAGGGGCTTACTTAGGTTCATTTCTCCTCCGGGTTGGCCACTAAAGTACTGGAACGGATACTCAAGTACTGGAACCAGTACTATAGTACTAAAGAAGTAGGGCATGTCTATGGTTTGAGTTGGCAATAGTGGGCGCCGATGCCGAGTGTCTCTTGGCTTGCGGCATCAGGTGCTCGGCGTGAGTGAGGTACCAGAAAACAGAAAGGGCGGGCGTAGCGGGGAACCGATTTCGTGGTTTTCCGTCCTTCGTAGTTACTGACTCACTGCCACTTGGAAGTCACTACAAAGTTGATATGGATTGGCACCAAATTGATGCTTGCGGTGCCCGAAACAACAAACTACCGCCTTGATTGATAATCGAGTTCGACCGCAAAAAATGAGGCAACTTTTCGGCGGCATATCAAACAAATGAGAGACGGCTGCCAGGGACCTGCCTCAGACAAATAATGATTCCCATACGACAAAGCTCGGAAAATTGCACTGTAAGTTCCCTATTTTAGAGCGATCCAAATTTCGACCCGTCGATTGAGTTGATCGGCGCTGCGACCCGGTGCAACCGGGTTTGCATCCGCTTCTGCCTTAACTACATAAGTTGCACGGACTCGATTCTGTACCAAGTAGGCCTTGACGCGTTTTGCTCGTGCCATCGACAAGATTTTGTTGTCAAGCCCAGGCGTTACGTCGGTATAACCCGTTAAATAAATAGTTTTGATTTTCATCTTTCCCAGCGAAATGAGGATTTTCTGGAGGGCTAGATATCCCTTATGGTCAAGAGCTGAAGTATTGCGCCCAAAATATACGACGCCGATTTTGATCGGCTTTTTAGATGCGGGCGTTTTCACTACTGGCATCACTAATTCATTTGAATTATCTGATGCGTTTGATGTCCCCACTTTGTTCGTAGCCGTTACAGTAAACGTATAGGAGGCACCTGGGGTTAGACCTGTGACAGTTATCGCACCGGAATCAGATGTGGTCGTACCACCAAGGCGACCAGCGGGGAAGGTGAGTGCCGTGTAATAGATAATCTCACTCCCACCGTTAAATGCAGGGGGTGTGAATGTAATGAGCGCTGACTTGGGACTAATTGCTTTTGCGCTTCCAATAATTGGCGCATCCGGCGCGCTTTCATTAATCGTCAGATCTAGAGGGGATGAAACGGCGTCCGCGTAGATGCCACTTGCTGCCTTAGTCGCGAATACCGTGCAATTGCCCGCGGCCTTTGCAGTTACTTGGCCGAGATCGGAAATCGAACACACCGACGGGGTGGTTGTTGTGAATCCAGTGATGCCATCTCCGGAACCACCGGAAACGGTGATTGGCAGGGTATTTCCAACCAAAAATTTAACTGAAGAACTCGTTAATTTGAGGGGCGTTTGGGCGAGTTTGGTTCCAAAATATGTTAAATGACGAGTGAGAATAATTGTGGAGCCGTCATTGTCGATGTAATAACCTTGTTGCACCCCATCGCCTAAGGTATGTCCGACAATTAACTGGATAGGAGTCCAATGGATTCCATCAGCGGAAAATGAAGGATTTCCTTCCGCTGAAACCTTACCCAGATTGATAATTAGTGGCTGTTGAAATTGCGTTACGGGAAGCCCATTGTCGTCCGACGCCAATATCTTGATTGCCATAAATCCAGTGGCCGCCTCGCTTGCCGTAACAACGGGACTGATCGAAATGGTTAAACTATTTGCCGTTGCATTAGGCGGAACGATGAGAGATACCGGCAGAGTTGAGTTATTCGTACTTTGGATAGAAACCGCGACGGTAGTTTTCTCTTTGGGCTTTGCGATCTGCGTAACAGGATTCGTAACCGTGGCTACGGGGGTAACGGGGGTTACGACCACGGGGGTTACGACCACGGGGGTTACGACCACGGGGGTTACGACCACGGGGGTTACGACCACGGGGGTTACGACCACGGGTGGTGCTGCCGACGTTGTTACAGAATTGGAGGAGGCAGAGGCGGTGGATGTTCCGATGACATTGGTTGCGGTGACCGTAAAGGTGTAGGCGGTACTTGCAGTTAGCCCAGTCACTGTGATCGTTCCAGATCCAGACTGACTCAACGTGCCTGTCCCACCCGCAGGGGATGACGTCGCAGTGTAAGAAGTAATGGCGGACCCGCCATTGGAGCCCGGTGCGGTGAAGGCAACGGTCGCGGTGGTTTGTCCGGTCGCGGTGGCCGTCCCAATCGTTGGTGGAGCAGGCGCTGTACCGGCAGAGGTCGTTATGGAATTGGAAGCAGCCGAAGCAGCAGATGTGCCGGCACTATTGGTAGCAGTAACCTTAAAAGTGTAAGCCGTGCTTCCAGTCAGACCGGTGACGGTGATAATTCCAGAACCTGCTCCACTCAGGGTTCCCGTGCCACCCGCGGGGGATGATGTGGCGGTATAGGAGGTAATTGTGGACCCGCCGTCGGAGCTCGGTGCAGTAAAGGCAACAGTTGCTGAAGAGGCACTCGTGGCGGTTGCCGTGTCCACGGTTGGGATTGAAGGGGCAATTGCTGCAGTTGTAATCGTATTTGAGGCGCTCGACGCAAGAGAGACTCCAACGCCATTTGTTGCGGTGACAGTAAAGGTATAAGCAGTGTTCCCGGTTAATCCGGTGACTGTGATCGTGCCATTTCCTGCCTGAGAAAGCGTCCCCGTCCCGCCGGCGGGGGAAGAGGTAGCAGTGTAGGACGTGATGGTCGATCCGCCATTGGCGACCGGTGCAGTAAATGCCACCGTCGCAGTTGTTTGTCCTGTCGCTGTGGCAGTACCTATCGTTGGTGGATCCGCAACCGTGGCCGGGTCGGTTGTGATTGAGCCAGAGGGGGCCGACGATGCGGATACCCCGACGCTGTTGGTGGCCGTGACGGTAAAGGTATAGGTGGTACTTGCGCTCAGTCCGGTAACCGTTATGGTTCCCGACCCTAATTGATTAAGGGTTCCCGACCCGCCCGCAGGAGATGATGTGGCCGTGTAAGAAGTGATAGTCGACCCGCCGTTTGAGACCGGTGCGGTAAATGCAACTGTGGCAGTCGAGGAACTCTTTTTTGTAGCCGCGCCGATGGTGGGCGCACCTGGGACAATTGGATCGGTAACAACGGAGTTGGACGCTACCGACGCGGCAGAGATGCCAATGCTATTTGTGGCGGTGACGGTGAAGGTATAAGCAGTGGCCGCGTTCAAGCCATTGACCGTGATTGTCCCGGACGTGGCTTGGTTAATGCTCCCGGTCAGGCCGCCGGGAGTTGATGTGGCCGTGTACGACAGGATTGCGGCACCCCCGTTGAGAGTAGGAGCAGTAAAGGCGACGGTGGCACTGGTTGAGCTTGTTTTAGTGGCCAGTAGCGAGGTTGGCGCACCTGGGACTGTTGCGTCCGTGGTTACAGAATTGGAGGCCGCAGATGCGGCTGAAGTGCCAGAGGTGTTCGTGCCAGTTACTGTGAATGTATACGCGGTGCCGGGCGACAATCCGTTTACCGTGATCGTTCCACTGCCTGGTCCGGCCAGAGTCCCGATTAAATTACCCGGATTGGAAGTAGCCGTGTAAGTGGTGATTGCAGATCCGCCGGTATAGGTAGGGGCCGTGTAAACAACCGTCGCACTTGTCGACCCCGTTTTTGTGGCGAGCCCAATGGTGGGTGGGTCCGGCACGGAGAGACCCGTTGTATAGAGTGACCCCCCATTGATACTAACGACCAATTTGGATCCGTCATTGGAGGAAGCGACATCTGTCCAATTTTGAGTCGAAGCATGAGGCGTCCACGTCACACCAGAATCGGCGGATGTGTAAATCTGCCCTCCGTTGACGGTGGCTACGAGATTGGCGCCCGTCGTCGATGAGGCAACGCCGCTCCAATTTCGAACCGAGTCGCGTGCTGTCCACGTCACACCAGAATCGGCAGATGTGTAAATCTGTCCTCCGTTGACGGTGGCAACGAGATTGGCGCCCGTCGTCGATGAGGCAACGCCGCTCCAATTTCGAACCGAGTCGCGTGCCGTCCACGTCACACCAGAATCAGTAGAGGTGTATATCTGTCCTCCGTTGACGGTGGCTACGAGAGTCGCGCCGGTGCTAGATGATGAGGCAACGCTGCTCCAATTTCGAACTGAGTCGCGTGCTCTCCACGTCACACCAGAATCGGTAGAGGTGTATATCTGTCCGCCGTTGACGACCGCCACGAGGTTTGTACCCGTTGTTGAAGAGGCAACTCTTGTCCAATGTAGTCCGGGCCCGCGTGCAACCCAAGTGACACCAGAATCGGCAGATGTGAAAATATTGCCGTTGTCCACACTGGCTACTAATTTCACGCCCGTGTCGGAGGAGGCGACGCTTGTCCAGTTTTGGGAGGATTGGCGCGGCGTCCATGTGGCGCCAGAATCGACGGATGTGTAAATCTGACCGCCATTGACCACGGCTACAAGTTTTACACCGTCAGTGGATGAAGCAACTGCCCGCCAGTTGCGAGTCGTTTCATGTGCCGTCCATGTGTCATAAGCCGCGGGCATCGCTGAGGAGGCGGCGAACGTTGCATAAAAGATTGCACCTAAAATAATGAGGATGGTGCGTCTCATGAAGCGTATTTTCTTGGGACTCGGGCGAGATGACGGAGGAACTCCTGAAAAGTAGAGGAGCAGGAGAAATCATCAAAAATCGAAGCGCTTCGAGGTTGGGGCATCATGCCGGTAAAGTGCCCTTTCACTTTGTAGACCGGGAGTTTTCCACGGACCATTAATTGGTGGCAATAGTGAAGTTAAAGCCCCCCCACATCAACAAAGCGAAATATATCTCATTTTTTGGACATCACCTAGGATCTGCTATGCCTCATCGTGATCAGCGCCAGAGAGCGCCTCGTCAGAATTAAATCTTTACACGGGCATCTTACAAATTGTAAAGGCCCTAAATGTATTAACCAACTTGGAGAGTTGTTCACTCTTCCTGTGTTCACCTGTTTTAACAATGCCGAAAAAAATTGGTGACAAGCTAGTGAGCAAGCACTCTTAAAATTCCTAACCTTCTTACATGACCAAAGTGGAACATCTGAACTGCACCCCGGAAGTTGGAGTTCTAATTCGGATCTTTTCTTCGCTTACTTCGCTTAACTGATTCCAGAGAAGGATTATTGACGCGCTTTTGTCCTGTCGAACTCCAGCCTTCTTTGTGTAGGAGTTCGAATCCATTGAGGAGAACATCTAGTGCGAATTCGAATTCGAATTGATCATCGCAGCCTGCAACCACGGATGAAGCATTGTCGTGACTTGCAGCCATGGCCATTTCAATAATGTTGGGATATTTGACCGAATATTCAGCGAACATGGCAGCTAGTGTTTCCGGGTCAGATGGCTGTGACGGGGTCGGGAAGACTTCTTGAATAAATCCCCACATTCTGCTGCCGATTGCGTGCATCGCATGGTGGGTGAGGTCTGTAGAAAAACCGGCCTTGAGAAATATTCCGATCAGCGAATCCATGTAGTCGAGCACTATGGGGGAGGCGTGAGTGCGCGATTCAATGACATGTGGTGCCCAAGGGTGGCGCAGTAAAGCCTGCCTGGCAGAGAGGATGCGATGGCGCATCGCGCTTTTCCAATCGGCACCCTCCATCAAAGGCTCGATCTCCCGAACCATCGCGTCGATCATTTCATCGAGCAGTTCTTCCTTGTTTGCCACGTGTTTGTAGATCGCCATGGGCACAACGCCGAGCTCTAAGGCGAGGTAGCGCATGCTCAGTACATCTAAACCTGATTCATCTGCCAACCGCACGGCTGCGGCAACGACACGTTCGCGATTAAGAGGGACACGACGCGTTGGGGGGATGCGACTTGACATGTGTACATCGTACACCTACAGTTCGATTACTCAAGGTGTACACCGTACGCCTACCTCACTTGGAAAAGGTTGACATGACATCATCGAGAAAAACAGCCAAAATAGCCGCGATTTTCTACTTCATCTCCTGGGTTACATCCATTGCCGGCCTTGCCCTCTATGGCCCGATCCTGAATCACTCCACCTACGTCTTTGACTCCGTTTCGCACTCCCACATCATCCTTGGAGCCTTCCTCGAGATCCTCTGCGGCTTCGCCAATATCGGAACCGCCCTCTCGCTTTACCCGATGGTCAGGCGCCAGAGCCAGAATTTCGCTCTGGGTTACGTGGTCCTTCGCACCCTTGAAGCCGCGGTCATCATGGTGGGCGTCTTGCCACTGCTAGCTCTTTTAACTCTGCAAAAGGACCTTCCTGGCGTTGCTGGTACCGCCGGTATTCAGAACGCGATGGTTGCTCTGCACAACTACTCATTCATCATCGGACCGAGCTTGATCTGCGGAATCAACACAATGACCCTGGCTTTCGTGCTCTATCGCGCAGGACTTGTTGCACGATTCATTCCAATGCTTGGCCTCTTCGGTGGCGCGCTGGTCTTCTTCTCCGGCAGCGGGCAACTCTTTGGTCTCTTCGGTCAGGTATCCACGCCAACAGTCTTGATGGCAATTCCAGTCTTCGCTTGGGAAATTTCTCTGGCTAGCTTCTTGTTCTTCAAGGGCTTCAAGCCTGCGGCAGAAGCCAGACTGACTGGAACACCAGTTGTCACTGAAGGAAATCTAGTAACCGTGTAGTCAGTTAGAAATTTCGAAGAGATCCTCGGCCATCAGTGATGAGCCGGGGTTTTCTTCTTAAATGTTTTAGGAAACCAAGATGGAGCGTTTGGAAAGGCCCATAAAATAGCCTTCTATCAAGGTTTTTGGGGCCTGATCCGGTTTTTGCGATGCGCCGAGAGTGATGAACAACGGAGTGAAATGCTCCACCGTTGGGTGGGCGTAGGGCATACCTGGCGCATTCGATTTGAAATTCGCTAACTCATCGATGTTGCCAGTTGCCATCGCCTCAGCTGCCCATTGATCGAAATCACTCGACCAGGTTGGCGCATTGGCATTAATGCTCCAGTTGCGCAGGTAGGGAAGTCCGTGGGTCATGAAGCCGGAACCGATGATGAGGACTCCTTCATCGCGAAGGGGTTGGAGGCGCTTTCCCAATTCCATAAGCAGGTATGGATTTGACGTCGGCATCGACATTTGCAGAACGGGAATGTCGGCATCCGGATACATGATCTTCAACGGCACCCAGGCGCCATGGTCAAGACCACGATTGCTCTGGTGGATGGGTTCATTAGCCGGCATCAACGACGCGACCTTTTGCGCCAGCGCGGTTGCCTCGGGGGAGTCGTAGGTCATCTCGTAGTACTTCTGATCAAAGCCATAGAAGTCATAAACCAGTGGGGCATTGGCTTGGACATTGCTCAAGGTGATGGGCGCAGATTCCCAGTGGGCCGAGACGATCAGGATCGCCTTAGGGCGAGGAAGGTCTTGGGCAACCTGCATCAACTCTGCAGTCCAGGTGGGATCGTCCAGGAGCATGGGGGCGCCATGGCCGATGTAGAGGGCGGGCATCTTTGTTTCCATGCGTGAATCATAGCAGATGTAGTTGAAAGTTCAACTATCTCGCCAAGGGTAGTCACTGGACTTGGGTAGGGTGACCCACGTGAGCGAGCTTTCCGATCAGATCCGATTGGCCTTGGATGCCGCCGTTGAGGCGATTGGTGGGTCACCTCGTGAGGGTCAAATTGAGATGGCAGAAGCTGTCGGCAATGCCCTCTCTGACCGACATCACCTAATGGTTCAGGCGGGCACCGGCACCGGAAAATCGCTGGCGTACTTGGTCCCGGCACTAGTGCATGGCAAGAAAGTCTTGGTTGCTACTGCCACTTTGGCTCTGCAGCGCCAGTTGGTCGAACGCGACCTGCCCAGAATCGTGCCCGCATTATCCAAGGTCCTCAAACGCGACATTACTTTCGGAATATATAAAGGCGTCGGCAACTACGTCTGCTTGCAGAAGATGAACAGCGAAGGCGGCGACCCAGATGGCGAGGCTGTTCTTGAAGTCAGCAGTCTGGAAAAGGATGCCAAGCGATTACATGATTGGGCGAGAAAGCCCGGTGTATCAGGGGATCGCGATGATGCCCCTGATGTCGATAGACGAGTGTGGATGGCCAATTCACTATCTGGTCGCGAATGTGTCGGCCCTGATAAATGCGATTACGGCATGCAATGCTTTGCCGCGCTTGCAAAAGGCAGAGCCCAGAGCGCCGATGTAGTCGTCACCAACCACACTCTGCTTGCAATTGAGATTGTCGATTCGCATCCGATATTGCCCGAACGCGATGCGGTGATTTTGGATGAGGCCCACGAGTTCATGGATCGCACTACACAAGCCGTCACGGAAGAACTCACCGGACCGCGCGTTTCGCGCGCTGCCGGGATGGCCAAAAAATACATGCCTGGCAAGCTTTCTGACGCCTTCACCAAGGCAGCGTCCACCTTCAACGATGCCATGGACGATTACGGCCAAAGAGTCAAGTACGAGACCAACATGCAAGGTCGCCTTACTGAATTGCCATCAGAACTGGAAGCGCCGATTCGCAAGGTGCGCGAGAGCGCGCAAGAGGTGATGCGAGCCATCAGCGCTGATGACGAAATCATCGACTCAGATGCAATCGCAGAACGAGCCCGCGTTAAAGGCGCAGTGAATGAAATTTCGATGACTACGGCCAAGATTTTGAAGATGGGCAAGGGGCAAGTTCTCTGGTACGAGCCGACTTTCTCGACATTGCACCTGGCGCCGCTGACTGTTTCGTCAGTGCTGCGCAACAACTTGCTGACAAAGACACCGGTGATCGCGACCTCGGCAACCTTGACAGTTGGTAAGGGCTTTGACGCGATGGCAAGAAATATCGGTTTTGTCGTAGATGATGATGTGGACGTTGAAGTCGAAGACGGCGATGTTGATCCCAGCAATGTGCAGATGCTTGATGTGGGATCGCCCTTTGATTTCGCAAACCAAGGCATGCTCTATCTGCCCAAACATCTTCCCGAACCAGGTCGTGACGGTCCCAGCCTTGCGGCACTGACAGAACTAGGGGAGCTCATCGATGCAGCCGGCGGGCGCACACTGGCGCTCTTCTCATCATGGCGCGGCGTTGAGGCGGCCGATGCGCACCTTCGAAAAGTGTTGGCAGAGTTGCCGATAAAGATCATCACGCAAAAGCGCGGGGACGCAGTTGGGCCACTGGTCGAGCGATTCGCCAAGGACGAGACATCGATTTTGCTGGGGACAATCAGCCTCTGGCAGGGTGTGGATGTTCCAGGATCTTCATGCATTCTTGTCGCCATTGACCGGATTCCATTTCCCCGCCCTGATGATCCTGTCATGTCGGCGCGCGCTGCCGAAGTCGATGCCGCCGGTGGCAGCGGGTTCATGAAGGTCTCCATGCCACGTGCCGCGCTCATGCTTGCCCAAGGTACCGGTCGACTTATTCGTTCCATGGATGATCGTGGAGTAGTGGCGATCTTGGATTCGCGCATAGTGACCAAGCGCTACGGATCTGTCTTACTCAATTCCATGCCTCCGCTTTGGCGAACATCCGATGAGAAAACGGTGAAGGAGTCGCTGCGAAGGTTGCACATCTCTTTTATTGAAGCGGAGATAGACTAGAAATCTACTTCCAGGATTTTTTTAACCGCCGGCCAGGTCTTGGCAAAACTTGGGTGCAGGTTCATGGAATCAACATCGTTCCAATCGACCCAGAGTAATTCTTGAGACTCGTCATTCATCTCATGGGGAATCAGTTTTGGACTGGCAGTGGCTATGACGGTGTCATAGCGCCACACGTCGTGGTCGTCGTGGACAGTGCGATGAATATTTACCAGTTCTGGATCGATTCCTGTTTCCTCGACGGCTTCCCGCAAGGCAGCCTCGACCACCGTCTCATGCGAATCGCGCGCGCCACCTGGGATGCCCCACGTGTCACCGTTGTGAACCCAAGGGGCGCGGTGTTGCAGAAGGAGGGTGTGCTCGCGCAGCAACAACAAGCCAGCTGCGCCGTGCAATCCCCAGTGCTTGTTGCCACATTGGCACTGGACCCAGCCGTCCCCATCGCGATGTGCCATGAGATCACTTTAGGGGCAGTGCTGCACTCTTTCCACAACGCTTCCGACCGTGGACTTGTGTGAGTTTTAGAACTTTTACTCTGGGCAGATGTTCAATTCCAGAGTAGCGATTTTCAGCTTGGCCCTTATCTGCCCGATTATTCTTCTTCCCGAGCTTGTGCGCACTGATTACGCCCAAGCAGCGGACTGCACCACCAAGGTCTGCATTGACGTTTACACCCAAGATGGACAATTAGTAATCGAGGCGCATAAGGGGAGTGGACCTAAAACCCATCTGACGGCCGCGCCGAAACCGAAACCGCGGCCAAAGCCGAAAGTTACGCTCAAGCCGAAGGTGACTCCTTCAGTCGCGTCCACTTATGTTGCGCCGAAACGCGTGCCACGAAAAAAAGTTGCACCACCCAAAGTTGTGCGAAAAGTGGTGCCGAAAGTTTCGCTTAACGACAAGTTGATCAAACTTATTCCTACTGGAAATATCGCACACGAGCCCACATCCAACGCCGTCGTAAACATTCCCGTGATCTATTGGTGCGATTTGCCGGGTGTATTCCGCACGAAGGTTGCGATCATCGGCGAAGCTGTGGATGTGACTATGCGGCCATCTTTTCTGTGGAGTTTCGGAGATGGTTCTTTCTATGCGACAACCTCGCCGGGAGCTGCCTACCCGAACCAACGCATCACACACACGTATAGAAAATCGGGAACGTATGCGGTCGTCCTATTGGCAACGTGGGGAGGTACTTGGAGCAATAACGGAGTGGCCCGCGCGATCACAGGTAAGATACGGAAGGTCTCGGTCGCCACGGTCAACATCGCGAACGCGCCAATTCGGTTAACGAAGTAGTTCATTAGCAAGTATGGAATATCCACAAGCCATGGTGAATTCGACGGATATTGTGGGCGCTGGCGAGAACGATCCCCTCATGACAACACTTACATCACCACATGACTTACTTGCTGCTATTCCTTTTCTCATCGGTTATCACCCAACTGATTCCCTCGTCATCGTCTCGTTGAAAGAAGAATGCGTGGGAATGGCGATGCGCGTCGACTACCCGGGCATTGCTGATTCCAATGCCAGTGAGGCATTTGACGCACTGGTCTTTCACCTTGTCCGAGAAGGTGCGCAAGGCGCGCTTGTTGTTGCCTACGTCCCCGATGGGCGCGACGACGGTCTCCAGATTTTGGAAAATATTTCCACGGCACTTGCCCGCGCCGAAATTCCAATCCGCGAGTCCTTGTTGATCGCTGGTGGACGTTGGCGTTCGGTGCTCTGTGGAGATGAGGATTGCTGTCCACTTGAAGGCAATGAACTTCCTGAAATTGAAGTCTCGCGCGTGGCGGTGGAACAAGTGGCAGATGGCCACCCGATGCCTTACGGCGATCGCGAGGGGATGGCCGATTCCATTGCCCCGCTCCCTCTCTCTGCGGATGTAGGCTTCGCCGCTCAGGTCGGGCAAAATCGTATCGATCCAGAATCGGATGAGATTCAAACGGCACAACGCAGCGGAGCATTGGCAGTACTTGATCTGGCTGCACGCTTTATTGCCGGTTCTATGGGGCGCGATATCGGCGATGATCAGAGATTGTCAGCGCATGTTCTGGGTTCTTTGACTGACATACAAGTTCGAGATTTTGCCCTGGGCTCCCATGACGAGGAGAGCATTGAGGTCTATTGGACGATGTGGCGCTACCTAGTCCGCATTGCCCCGCCTGGATATGTCGCACCAGTCGCATCCCTCTTTGCGGCTCTTTCGTATGAGAAAGGTGAAGGCGCTCTGGCTCAACGATCCCTGGATCGAGCACTCGGGGATGACCCGTCTTATTCCTTGGCCGGACTCCTCAGGCGAGTTTTTAGTGCGGGCTGGCCGCCTGAATCCTTCGGTGCCATGCGTAGAGACCTTCACCCCAAGGTCTGCGCAGGAATTTTTTTGGTCTAGAATCGCTGCCAAGGTCACGAGTTCCAGGTACGAGCCCCGGCTAACTGGACGGCAACCCTCCATCGCGGCGGGGTGCTCCGGGTGAAGACCAGGTTGGTAGTTTTCTACTGACAAGCGCGGAAGGTTTTTCGATGACTACTTCGGGCACCACCGGGGCATGGCTCGAATTTCACGAGCCCGGTGAAAGAAAATTTCTCTCCATTGGTTCTTTGACGTTGGAAAACGGAGAAGTCCTTCCGGATGTCACGATCGCCTATCAAAGTTGGGGCGAACTCAATGCCGCACGGGATAACGCGATCCTCGTCAATCACGCGCTTACAGGCTGGTCGGATGTTCCTGGATGGTGGCCATCGATGGTCGGTCCTGGCTTGCCCTTTGATACCGATACATTCTTTGTGGTCTGCCCCAATGTTATTGGTGGCTGCCAGGGCAGCACGGGTCCTTCCAGTCTGGCCCCCGATGGGAAAAGATATGGATCTCGTTTTCCCACTCTGACAATTCGCGACATGGTTGAAGCCGAAGTCGCCTTTACGGATCTGCTAGGAATTAAGAAATACCGACTCTCTGTCGGCCCATCCCTGGGAGGGATGAGGTCTCTGGAGTGGGCCATTCAGTATCCGGATCGAGTCGGGGCCATCTGCACCATCGGATCCTCGGCGGTTGCCACGGGGGACCAGATAGGCACTGCCTCGATTCAAATTCGGGCGATCAAGGCCGATCCCCACTTTTACGGCGGGGATTATTACGACAAGAAGGAAGGGCCGATTGAGGGGATGGGCATTGCCCGTCGCATCGCGCACCTGACCTACCGGACAGAGGCCGAGATGGATGTGCGCTTTGGCCGTGAACTCCAAGGCGATGACACCGGCCGCTATGCAGTGGAGTCATACCTGGATCACCAAGCCTCCAAACTTGCCCATCGCTTTGATGCCAATACCTACATTGCCCTGACCGAGGCGATGAATTCGCACGACATCGGGCGAGATCGCGGGGGAGTTCAGGCGGCCTTGGCCAGCATCACTGTGCCGGTGATCGTGGTCTCCATTGACACCGACCGGCTCTTCCCACCTCGGTTGCAGGCCGAAATCGCCGACTTGGTCCCCAACGCTCACGCATTGGTCACCATCTCCTCACCCTTTGGCCACGATGGCTTTCTAGTTGAAGTTGAGGCAGTTGGGGATGTCATACGGAGGGCTCTCACGCTCAGGTAGAGACTTTGCCCCTCAGAATGGCCCTGTGGATGTGCATTTTGGCCTGTGGATAATTTATAATATAGCCATCGCTTCTTCGCAGTTGATCTTGAGATCAATTGAGCGGAGTCAAAACAAAGGACCAAAGTGGCTGCTCTTAGTGCGCTCAAAAACAAGACAAAGACGTCAAAGAAGGCCGCTGCACCTGTTAAGAAAGCCGTCGCAAAGAAAGCCGTAGCCAAAAAAGCTCCGGCAAAAAAAGCGGCAAAGATTCCTTTGAAGAAAGATCTCACCGTACATGATGTGCGTTTGATCATCAGTGCGAAGGAGGCAATTCATCGTCAGAAAGAAGTTGCCGAAGAATTAGCCGCGCGCGGTGTCACAAGTTTAAATCGCATTCCTAAAAAAGATGACAAGCCATTGGTGGACGAAGCTCGCGAATTGGCAATTTCAGTTCCCGCTCTCACCGAGAAATTGCGCAAGCATGGGCTTGGATCTCCAAACCGAATTTTGAAAAAAGCCGAGTACGCACTTGTCGCACCGAAGTTGGTTGATCCACCTGCCGCAAAAGCAGATAAGAACAGCGCACCTGCAGTAGCCAAAATTGATGGCGAAGAAGTCGAACTAGAAGAAGTCGAACTGGAAGACCTCGACGCTCTTGTTGCAGAAGTCGCACCAGAAGAAGTATCGGAAGATAAAGTCAACGCTCCACGCGTGGTCAACCTTGCAGAAGAGAGTACTGGCAACGAAGAAAATGCCTTCACGCTCAAAGCATCCGAAGAGGATGATGCACCTGCTCAGACGGTTATGACTGCCGGTGCAACCGCGGATCCGGTTAAGGATTATCTCAAGCAGATCGGTCGCGTCGCACTTCTCAATGCTGAACTCGAAGTAGAACTCGCAACTCGTATCGAAGCCGGTCTCTTCGCCGAAGAGAGAATCTCAACTGATAAGAAACTTGATAAGAAACTCAAGCGCGAACTCGAATGGATTGCCGAAGACGGACGTCGCGCCAAGAACCACCTACTAGAGGCTAACTTGCGCCTTGTTGTATCTCTTGCAAAGCGCTACACGGGGCGCGGAATGTTGTTCTTGGATCTGATTCAGGAAGGAAACTTGGGATTGATTCGCGCAGTTGAGAAGTTCGACTACACAAAAGGTTACAAGTTCTCAACGTATGCAACGTGGTGGATTCGCCAGGCGATCACACGCGCGATGGCAGATCAGGCACGCACCATTCGTATTCCGGTTCACATGGTTGAAGTAATCAACAAGCTCGCACGTGTGCAGCGACAGATGCTGCAAGATCTTGGCCGCGAACCAACTCCAGAGGAGTTGGCAAAAGAACTTGATATGACGCCAGAGAAGGTAGTCGAAGTCCAGAAGTATGGCCGCGAGCCCATCTCCTTGCACACCCCCCTTGGCGAGGAAGGCGATTCTGAGTTCGGTGACCTGATTGAAGACTCTGAGGCTGTTGTTCCAGCTGATGCGGTTTCATTCACCCTGCTGCAAGAGCAATTGCACGCAGTTTTGGATACCCTCTCTGAGCGCGAAGCCGGCGTAGTCGCTATGCGCTTTGGACTCACGGATGGCCAGCCAAAAACCTTGGATGAGATTGGCAAGGTTTACGGGGTCACTCGTGAGCGTATCCGCCAGATTGAGTCCAAGACGATGTCGAAGTTGCGCCACCCATCACGCTCGCAAGTTCTCCGCGATTACCTAGATTAACAATGAGCGAAGAACGAGAAGGCGATCGCGTAAAGATTCAGGTGCGCCCCAATGGCTCGTTGCGAGTCACGGGGACAGTGGATTTTGTGGATGCAGAAGGCAATGTCATTCGCACAGATACCAATTTTTCTCTCTGCCGATGCGGGCATTCGAAAGATAAGCCGTTCTGTGATGGATCACACAGGGCTGCAGAATTCCAAGCCCCAGCACTTTAGTTAAGGCATTTAGCGGGCTGGGGTCTGCTCGAGTCTCTGGGTTTCATCCTGGATGTGCGCAACGATCGGCTTGAGACCGGCTGCGTATTCTTTGGCATGGTGACCGCAGAAGAGGAGTTCTCCGCCTGACAGGAGTACGGCACGTACATACGCCTGGGCTCCGCAACGATCGCAGCGGTCAACGGCATTGAGCGGTGTGGCTTCTAAAATCAACTGCTCAGTCATTTCGCTCTCCTATCTTTTGACTCTCCATGAGCCTTATCTGTAGAACATCAAACCATGGGTTGGTTATTCCCCGCTTCTAATAATAGGTGAAATCTTGTAAATCTTTCGTTACATGGACCTTTAATGCCCGTTCTCCCCGAATTCTCAGCGTATATTCACAGAATATGCATTCACCGGGTGCCCTTGACAAGCATTGGAGCCACAGTGCGGCGCGGTTACTATCTTGCACCACTTCCCCTCGCTAGCCTTTGCGCCCGTGAGCACTAAAGATAAAAACCTAGAACCGAGTTACACCGCAAAAGATTTGGCGGTACTCGAAGGACTAGACGCTGTCAGGAAGCGTCCCGGTATGTATATCGGATCTACGGATTCACGGGGTTTGATGCATTGTCTCGGCGAGATTATCGATAATTCTGTGGACGAGGCGCTCGCAGGCTATTGCAAGAAAATCGAGATCAATCTTGAGGCTGATGGCTCGGTGGAGGTTCATGACGATGGTCGAGGAATACCAGTCGACAAGGAACCTAAGACAGGGCTAACCGGAGTTGAAGTAGTTCTTACAAAGTTGCACGCGGGCGGAAAATTCGGAGGGGGCTCATACGCTGCCACAGGTGGGCTCCATGGAGTTGGGGCATCCGTAGTGAATGCGTTAGCTTCGCGACTTGATGTCGAGGTCGACCGCGACGGGAAAATCTACTGGATGTCCTTTAAGCGCGGAGTGGCGGGAATCTTTGACGGTGATGGGATAAGGGCACCTTTTTCCCCTGCCTCTGGGTTGCGAGTTGTTGGAAAGATTCCTCATAAAGTCACCGGCACCCGCATCAAATGGTGGAGTGATAAAGAAATCTTTCTCAAAGAAGCCGAGTTAGAACTTGAGGAAATCTACGCCAAGGCCAGACAGACATCATATTTAGTTCCTGGTCTGACACTTATAGTCAATGACAATCGGACGAAAACGATAACTTCGGAGACTTTCTGGCATAAGGCAGGCATCGCCGAATATTGCGCTTTTTTGCAACCGGATGAACCGGTGGGCGATGTAATCCGTTTAACAGGCGGCGGCCATTACGAAGAGACGGTTCCTGTCCTTGATGAACAAGGTCATATGGTCTCCACTGAAGTCGAACGTGACATGTCTGTCGATATCGCATTGAAGTGGGGCAATGGTTTTGAAACGACTATGCGTTCATTCGTCAACATCATTGCTACGCCTAAAGGTGGCACCCATGTGCAAGGATTTGAGAGGGCGATAACCAAGGCGATCAACGAAGCTCTGCGTTCGACAAAGACTCTAAAGAACAATGAGGCCGATGTCACCAAAGACGACGTGATGGAGGGGCTCACCGCAGTAATAACGGTTCGGATGTCTGAGCCGCAGTTTGAGGGTCAGACCAAGGAAGTACTTGGCACATCTGCTGCCACCAGAATCGTGGCATCGGTGGTGGCCGAGGAAATGAAGGCTTTCTTCAACACGACCAAGCGCATCGATAAGGCCAGCGGGCGTCTCATTCTGGAGAAGATCGCTGCAGCGGCCAGAACACGTATTTCAGCCCGCGCCCACAAGGACTTGCAGCGCCGTAAGAACGCCTTAGAGAGTTCATCTCTGCCAACCAAATTATCGGATTGCCGCTCAGAGGATGTTGCCCGAACCGAGTTGTTTATCGTTGAGGGCGAGTCCGCCCTTGGCACGACTAAGGCGGCGCGAAACTCTGAATTTCAGGCGATCTTGCCCATTCGCGGAAAGATCCTCAATGTGCAGAAGGCATCTCTTTCGCAGATGCTCGATAACACCGAGTGCGCCTCGATCATTCAGGTGATCGGTGCCGGATCTGGCAGATCCTTCGAGATAGACGAAGCAAGATACGGGCGCATCATTTTGATGTCGGACGCAGACGTCGATGGGGCTCACATTCGGACTCTTCTCCTGACTCTTCTCTATCGTTACATGCGCCCGCTTATCGATGCAGGGCGCGTTTTTGCAGCAATCCCGCCACTACATCGCATCGAGGCGATGGGTTCTGGCGGCAAGAAGGGCGAATTTTCCTACACCTATTCCGATGAAGAGATGAAGAAGGTTACGGGAGATCTCACCAAAGCCGGCAAGAAGTGGAAAGAGCCGATTCAGCGCTACAAGGGTCTTGGCGAGATGGATGCCGATCAGTTGCGCGAGACCACGATGGATCCAGACCATCGCACATTGCGCCGAGTCACCGTGACTGATGCCGTTGCCGCTGATGCCATGTTCGAACTCCTGATGGGCAATGATGTTGCACCACGTAAAGAGTTCATCTCGACCGCCGAAATCAACCGCGATCGGATCGACGCTTAAGCCTAGCGAGAGAAGCCACCGTGATGAAGGACTCAACGGCGAATACTCACTCAGTTGTACCGCTGGTGTGGTCGCACGTGATGATTTAGGTCGCATCTTGTTGATTCAAAGAGCTGATGACTTAACTTGGGGACTACCAGGGGGACATGTCGAGCCTGGTGAAACGTGGAGCCAGGCTGCCCTCAGAGAATGCTTAGAGGAAACTGGCTGGATCGCTAGAATTACTGGAATTTTCGGCGTGTATAGCAACCCGAAAAGCCAGCTGCACATTTATCCCAATGGCAATCGAGAGCAGTTCATGAGTGTCGTGTTCGAAGCCGAGATTGTTGAGAAGATTGCAGAACCGAGCAACGAATCTGCGACCGTAACTTTCTTTGAGGTGGAGGAACTGCGAGGCCCGATGTTCCCCGCAGACAAGCCCGTCTTTGAATCACTTGCCTCAAGAAAGACTGGACCCTTCATCGACTAGGCAGCCCTGATTACCGTCCTTCGTGGCGTAGCGAATGATTTGCCAACAACCGTGAGCTCGTCGCTAACTTGCTTCTTGATGTTCTCCTCGCTCTTTAGGAGTGCCACGAGAGCGGCGATCGTGGATTTGAGTTCCTTCTGTTCGCTCTCAAGTTCCAACTTCGACATTTTGGTTAGTCTGCGCAGCGGCATATCGAGAATGTATGTGGCCTGTTCATCATTGAGTTTGAACGCCTTCATAAGGGCATCCTTGGCTGTTGCCGCATCATCGCTGCCGCGAATGATCTTTATGACCTTGTCTATATCAATGATTGCCTTGAGAAGTCCGTCAACGAGGGTCAATCGGGCGGTGGCCTTGGCCTTGCGGAACTCTGACCGCCGCCTGACAACTTGGACTCTGTGCGCGATGAAGACCTGAAGTAATTCCTTAAGCCCCAAGGTTTGCGGCCTTCCGTTGACCAGGGCAACGGCGTTGATGGCAAAGCCATCCTCCATGGGGGTGAGTTTGTAGAGCTGCTCAAGAACTTGCTCTGGCTCGAAGCCATTTTTGAGTTCGATGACCACGTTTGTTCCAGTTTTGCCGTCAGTGAGATCGATGATGTCGGAAATTCCCTGCAACTTCTTCGCCTTTGCCAGGTCGGCGATACGCTCGACGATCTTCTCAGGACCGATATTGAAGGGTAGTTCCTTGATGGTAATGCCCATTTTTCGGGAAGAAACTTTGCCAATTTCCACGGTGGCACGGACTTTGAAGCTGCCCTTGCCGGTTGCATACGCCTCTCGAACCCCTTCGACCCCGACAAGCTGACCACCCGTTGGAAAATCAGGACCTGGGACATATTTCATAAGTTGCTTCAATGTCGCGTTGGGGTTGTCGATCAGGTACTTGGTTGCGGCGATGACTTCACCCAAATTGTGTGGGGCCATATTTGTCGCCATGCCTACGGCGATGCCAGAGCCGCCGTTGACCAGAAGGTTGGGGTAGGCCGAAGGTAAGACGAGAGGCTCGACCAACTGGCCGTCGTAGTTGGGCCCAAAATCGACGGTGTCCTCATCGGCTTCGGCCACCATCGCCATGGCAGGAAGGGCAAGGCGTGCCTCGGTGTAACGCATGGCCGCTGGACCAGAATCCAGGGAGCCGAAGTTTCCATGGCCATCGATGAGGGGAAGTCCCATGGAAAAGGACTGGGCCATTCGAACGAGCGCGTCGTAGATGGCGACATCGCCGTGGGGGTGGAATTTACCCATCACTTCACCGACCACCCGCGAGCTTTTTACATGGCCACGTTCTGGTCGAAGGCCCATTTCAGACATGGCGTGGAGAATTCTGCGATGAACAGGCTTGAGGCCGTCGCGGGCATCGGGGAGTGCTCGCGAATAGATGACCGAGTAGGCGTATTCAAGGAAAGAGCCAGACATCTCCGTGGAGACGTCGATATCGATGATCTTGCCTGGATATTCACCAGGTTTGGGACCAATCGGCTTCTTAGCCTTGGATCCGGCCTTTGTGGGGGTTTTTGCGGTTGCCATGGCGGTGATTATGCCAAGACATGGCTTTAATGTGCGGGAGTGACGTGCGGTCTGGCTCCAACTATTGAAACACACTGGGCTGCTGCGATTGCCCCGGCCCTCATGCACATCTCCAGATCACGATCATCTAGCCATGAGGCAATAAATCCTCCGGCAAAGGAATCACCTGCGCCGGTGGTATCAATGACGTGAGTGGGTACTGCTGAAATCTTTATCGATTCTCCACCACGAGATTTGCCGATGGCCCCTGCGGATCCGCATTTGATGACAACAGTGGGAGCTGCCTGCAAAAGGGCATCCAGTGCGCTTTCGAGTTGGGTGGAACCAGTCAGGAAAGTCGCTTCTTCTTCATTCATGAAAAGTGCTGACATGAGGGGCAACCAACTTTTGATTTCATCGATATTAACCTGACTCATTCCACCTACGGTTGCCGGGTCGAAGAAAATCGGGATCTGATCCTCCTGAATCCTCGCAACCATCTCGAGAACACCGGATCGAGACCCAGGATCTAGAAGTGCGTATCCAGATAAGTAGATGACTTCAATACCGCCAAGGTCGGGGAGGTCAGTAACGGAGAGTCCGGAATTGGCACCAGTTTCGGGAAACATTGTGCGCTCGCCACTTGGATCCACGAGTACAACTACAACTCCCGTTTGTGCTCCCTCGATCACCCGATCATCATGTTCGATTCCCAGGGCGTCGAATTCGGAAATTATCGCGGTTCCTGCTGAATCGTTACCGACACGGGCAACTATTTTGGTTGGCGCGCCGCAAACCTGCGACCACGAGGCGACGTTGCCGGCCGCACCGCCACCGTGTGTTGAGATTTTTGAAGGCGTATCGCTGCCGTAGTTGATCTTCGTCTGGATGACTGCAATGACATCGAGCATGACGTCACCGAGGCAGAGCACTCTCGCCATTGAGTTATCTTTTCTTGGCGACTGCAATATCGGCGGCAAGTGCGGCGTTAGCTTTGATGATGTCGATATTCACTCGGAGCGACTCGCCCAGGCTCTTGGTGTGGAAGTGCTCTAGTAGAAACGGCGTGACGGCCTTTCCTGAAATTCCATTCTCTTTAGCAAGGGCAAGTCCGCTTGTCAGAATCTTCCCGTGATTTACTCGATTCATCTCATCGATCACGGGGTTTGCCACAATCAGGGCGGCATGATTGGTGTCCAGCATCGCACGCGTCTGCAAGATTGCCGCAATCTCTGCAACGTTCTCCACCTGATATTCGATCGTGAAACCGGAGTCGGTCAGGTAGAAACCAGGAAAACTCAAAGTCTTGTAACCAACGACTGCGATGCCGAGTGTTTCAAGTCGCTCCAAAGTCGCACCGACATCCAGTATCGATTTCACTCCTGCGCAGACGACGGTGATATCCAGGATGGAAAGTGCAGTGAGGTCGGCCGATTCGTCAAAGGATTCACTCGCGCCGCGGTGAACTCCACCAAGACCTCCCGTGGCAAAAACTGAAATTCCGGCGAGGGCTGCTAAGTGGGCGGTAGCGGCAACAGTAGTAGCTGCACTCGCCCCTGTAGCAACCACGATTGCAAGGTCGCGGCCGGATGCTTTGGCAATGTCATCGCGATTAGCAACGGCTACAAGATCAGCCTCTGATAATCCGATATGCACGACACCATCCAGAACGGCAATGGTGGCGGGAATGGCGCCATGCTGGCGGACAATTGCTTCGACTTCTCGGGCTACGGCGAGGTTCTGCGGTCGTGGAAGTCCATGGCTAATAATTGTGGATTCCAGTGCAACGATTGGCTTTCCTGCAATGAGCCCTTCGCGAACTTCATCTGAATAATGAATTCTTGAACTACTGTCAATCACATGCTCACGATAGTGGATTTAGTGGGAGGATTACACCGTGCATTTGTCCGAGATCACTCCTTCGATATTTGCAAGCCTCGGACTCGCCGACTCTCTGGACATTCTTGGACTTGGTCAAAGTCCACACGGACGAGAGTGCTTATTTCTTATCGACGGTTTAGGTGAACAAGCGCTAGCAAAATACGCCGAATATGCCCCGACTTTGAGTTCTTTGGCAAGCCGAGGACCAGTCTCGACTGCATTCCCATCAACTACCGTCACGAGCCTCACCACATTGATGACGGGGGTACTGCCAGGAGCACATGGAATGTTGGGATACACGATACGTGTACCTCGAAGCAATGGGCGCGTTCTCAATTCACTCAAGTGGGACGAACGCGTTGATCCTTACACCTGGCAACCGGTTCCGACGTATTTCGAGCGCGCCAAAGGTGAAGGGATACATGTCTCACACGTGGCGGCAAAGCGATACGAAGGCAGCGGTTTTACATCGGCGGCTTTTCGGGGGGCGCAATATCGAGGGGCGAATGTCTTGGAGGAGATGGCGGAGCAAGCAGCAATCTCCCTAAAGAAATCGCCATCGTTTACATACGTGTACGTGAACGAACTGGATGTGGCCGGCCACAGCGATGGCGTTGGTTCCGACAAGTGGTTGGGCGCGCTGTCGTATGTCGACCTCGTGGCAACCACGCTCATCGAGCGATTGCCACGAGGGACTCGCATCTGGATTACCGCCGATCACGGCATGGTCAATGCCGAAGAGAAAATTGTTTTGGGGCGGGAGAATTCCTTGCTTGAGGGAATATCACTTGTTGCGGGGGAGCCGCGCGCCAGACATCTCTACCTTGATGACGATCATTTATCTGGCCAAGGTCCCAATGAAGCAGCTTTCCGATATCGAGAGTTCTTTGGGGACCGCATCGACGTATACACGCGCAAAGAGGCGATCGAAGGCGAGTTGTTTGGCAACGAGGTCTCCGAGGCATCACATGATCGAATGGGCGATCTCATTGCCGTGCCGCATGATGCAATTGTTTTAATTGACCCTTTGCGTGTGGACTTGGAATCATCGATGGTCGGACATCACGGTGCCATGACCGATGCAGAACGATTTGTGCCGCTTAAGACCGTGACGATTAATTAAGGTTATTCGGGGTCCGCATCGTTCTTTCTAGGTGTTCCAAACATGATTTCATCCCACGTTGGGACTTTCGCCCGGGCCGTGACCCCATCTTTTTCCGCATCACTATCGGGGGCCTCGCGAATGGATACCAGGCGTGGTCCTTCTCGTCCTTCAACAGGGCGATTAATCCCAACACGTGAAACCGATGGGTGGTTGCCGTAGATCAAGCCATGGTCGGAAGTCGAACGCTCGCGCGGAGCGGTGTCATCCCCCAGAATCCAATGCGCGCTCTCATCTATGGCGGTGATTAACCGTCGTGTTTGATCAAAAGTCCATTCGGCACTGCCCAGTCCGTCGCGAATGGGATAGTTGAGGCGAATAACCCAATTGCCGTCATCTTGGCGCCACGTGTTCCAGTCAACCGTGGTCATATCCACTTGGCGCGGCGCGAGTTTTGCGCTCACGGTTTCCAAGAAGGGGAGTGCGTTCGCACCGGTACGGATAATGACATTATGCGCCAGGCCGATGATGTAGGTGCGCTCTTGAAGGATGGGACCGGCAAAGCGTTCCACTTTTTCCGTGGTCCATTGCGCTTCGCGCGCCAGAGAGTCAATTGATTCCCCAGCACGCAGACGGGCCTGGACTTCTCTGACCGTCATCGAGCCGGCCCCGCTATCACGCACCGCGGCAAGACGCGGTTGATTAACGGTGGCTCGCAGGGTGTCGCTGATTCGCAGGGTGTACTCGCCACCTTCACTGTCTGTCAGGCTCACATACGCCCCGTCAGGTGTCTTCCCGTTTAAACGAAGTTCAGTCACGAAGCCGAGCGTAACCGATTCCAGGTGCGGAAGTAGGGAAGCGACATCGCCATTGCGCAACAAAGAGTCGCGAAGGGGACCAGGAAGCCACGATGGGCGCCGTAATTATCGATCACCAAGCCTGTGACCGAGCTAGCAATGGCTCCACCCAACGGCATTCCGGCGATTACCCACGCCAAAGTTTCTGTGATTTGCGCCGGGGGAACCGAAGTCTCTGCAACGCCGTATGCCGAAACGATGAGAGGTGCGATGGCTAGCCCATTACAGAAAAGGGCTATCCCGAGGAAGAACAAGTTGCTCACGAATATCAAGGGAATGGAAAGCAAGGTAAGTGCGAAAAGGAATATCCAGAAGCGCTTTGCATGATTCAACCGCCAGGAAATTACTCCGTTGGCCGCTGCCGCCGTTGCGCTTCCTGCAGCCCACAGGGCCAGCATTAATCCAGTCTTGGCAACCGCGTGATGAGATTGCATGTATGCGACAACAACAATTCCCACGGCACTGAAGAATCCGCCCAAGAAGATTGACGGTAGTACGACGGCTTGGACAGTGCGATTACGCATCACTGGCTGGTGCGGCTTGGTGTGATCACGCGGATGTGGTGGTGGCTCTGTTTTGGTCTGGAGGGCGAATGCTGTCGTGCCCACCAACATGAAGATCAATCCCACGACCAGGCCAGCTGAAGGGGCAATTGATGTTGCGCAAGCAGTTGCGATGACCGGACCCAGGATGAAAACGATCTCATCCATAAGAGCCTCATATGAGTATGCGGTGTCGATTAATTTCCGATTATCACCCAACGCCCAGAGCCATCTTCGCCGAACCATGCCTCCTGCATTCACGATGCTGGCTTCAGCAAGAACTATGGCTAGAAACCAGGTCCAAATTGGTGCTTTTTGCGTCACCAGAACAATGAAGATGACCATAAAGATGGTGCGCAAAGGGATTGCAATCAGGAGTGTTCGTTTCTGCCCAAGGCGATCAGCCGAGCGAGACCAGAAGGGAAGTGCGATGGTTATGACTACTGAAGCCACAGCAGCCAAGGAGCCGGCCAAGGTATAGGAGTTGGTGGCATGAACGACGATAAAGATAAGGGCAAGGGAGTCCATGGAAATTGGCATACGCCCTATGACGCCAGCCAATGAGAAACGCAGGCCGCCCGGTGTCTTGAAAAGCTGGCGATACGGCGTGAACATTAAAGAATCCTATTGCTCGGTACTGTTATCTCATGGCGAATAAAGTCTCACCACTCGAATTGCTAGAGATGGCCCTTGGTATCGCACAACAAGCGGGGGAGATGCTGCTTAAGCGCCCACTAACCTTCGAAGTCACCTCCAAATCCGTTGCCATCGACATAGCAACGCAGATGGATAGAGATAGCGAAAAGTTCATCGTTGATTCACTTTTATCAGCTCGACCGGATGACGGAATTATTGGCGAAGAGGGTTCAGAGAGACCATCGTTTTCTGGAATCACCTGGGTGATAGATCCCATCGATGGAACGGTCAATTATCTCTATGGTCTGCCCGGTTGGAGCGTCTGCATCGCGGCCAAGGATTCCGACGGTGTCCTCATCGGCGTCGTGCATTCGCCTACGGTTGGATCCACGTGGACTGCCACTCGAGGAGGCGGGGCTTTCTTCAACGGCAAGTCGATTCGCTGCAATGATCCAATAGCCCTTGATCGGGCTCTGATCGGTACTGGTTTTGTCTACGATGTGAGCAAGCGCGCCGATCAGGGCAAGGTGATCGCGGCCCTTCTGCCGCAGGTGCGCGATATCCGGCGGATGGGGTCGGCTGCGGTGGATATTTGCTACGTGGCCATGGGCGCATTTGATGGGTATTTTGAAATCGGGCTTAAGGAGTGGGATATTGCGGCGGCCTCGCTGGTGGCATCCGAGGCGGGCACACTCATCGCGACAAATGCGCAGGATCGGACCGCTGCCGCCGGGCCGACCCTCTACCCGCTGCTGGTTCGGGCTCTCGATCTGGGGGCAAAGTAAGGCAAACGGACCGTCATTTAGCCTTAACGCCTCAATTGTGGCAGGATAAGGCCCTTACGCGAAGAGAAAATCTTGGCGTTTTAGGGTGCCATAACCAACTTGGATGCAATTTAGACATAAGAATGAGGACTCACCATGAACGTGCTTGACGCGGTAGACGCTGCTTCGCTTCGCTCGGATATCCCAACCTTCCGAGCAGGAGATGAACTCAAGGTTCACGTTCGAGTCATCGAAGGTAGCAAGAGCCGTATCCAGGTTTTCCAGGGCATCGTCATTCGCCGCCAAGGAAACGGCGCTCGCGAGACCTTCACCATCCGCAAGGTTTCCTACGGTGTCGGAGTCGAGCGTACCTTCCCAGTCCACACCCCAGTCATTGAGAAGATCGAGGTCGTACGTCGTGGTGACGTGCGTCGGGCGAAGTTGTATTACCTGCGCGACCTTCGTGGCAAAGCTGCCAAGATCCGCGAAAAGCGCAGTGACGTCGAGGAAAGCACAAAGAAGCGTTCAGCGAAGGTATCTGACGTTACCGAAGTTACTGAACAGGCTGAAGCTCCCGCCGAGCAAGCCTAAAGTATCTAGATGTCGCGCAAGGGTTCTGTCCTTCGCGAGTTTCCAATACTCGTTGTCGTAGCTTTATTGGTTTCTCTGATCATCAAGAGTTTCTTTGTTCAATTTTTCTACATCCCTTCAGGGTCGATGGAAACGACCCTTGAGATTCACGATCGTGTCGCCGTGAACAAAATTCCCTTCCTTTCTCACACCATTCAACGCGGCGACATCATCGTTTTCCATGACCCAGATCATTGGTTGCCCGATCCATCGCCAACCACAGAGCCATACATACTCGCAAAAATCCAAGAGGGATTAATTGCCTTGGGCGTGCTTCCCAACCCTGCTAAGCAGCACCTTGTAAAACGCGTTATCGGAGTGGCCGGTGATCATGTTGTGTGTTGCGATAACAATAAAAAGATTACCGTCAATGGCAAGCCACTGAACGAGCCGTACATCTATAAAGGTGACAACCCAAGTGACATGAATTTTGACGTTACCGTTCCACCCGGAAAGGTCTGGGTGATGGGCGATCACCGCGGTGCGAGTGCCGATTCTCGCTACCATCTAGATGACATAAATAAGGGGATGGTTCCCTTGAGCAAGATTGTCGGTCGTGTTGTGGCAGTCATCTGGCCGGCGAACCATGCCAAGATCGTGCACCACATAAACGCTTTGAAGTAACAAAGCTTAGAGATAATGAAAGTCATCGAGCGTCTTCTGCTTGATGCAGGAATTACACCTATCGCCGGCGTTGATGAGGCGGGACGCGGCGCATGTGCCGGTCCCTTGGTGGTTGCCGCTGTTATCTTGCGGGATCCTTTCGCACCCGAAATTGCGCAAGTTCGCGATTCGAAAGTTGTTTCTGAAAGGGAGCGCGAAGAACTCTATGACCTCGTCGTCGCTGCGGCGGAGGCAATCTGTGTCATTGAAATCCACTCGTTGGTGGTGGACGAGCGCGGAGTCCATGCGGCCAATATTGATGGAATGCGCAGGGCAGTTCATGGGCTCACCGCTTTGCCCAAATATGTACTAACTGATGGGTACGCAATTCCCGGTTTGGGGTATCCCACCTTGGGTGTCTGGAAAGGCGACCAAGTAGTGCACACTATTAGCGCTGCATCGATTATCGCTAAAGTGACGCGGGACAGAATTATGCGCGATTTAGACGGAGAGTATCCAGGTTACGGTTTCGCCCAACACAAGGGTTATGTAACTTCTAGCCACACGAAGGCATTACAGGCACTAGGCCCATGCACTGTGCATCGCTTCTCATTTTCAAATGTGGCCGCCTTTATCAACAGAAGCGACTGGCCCACAATCTCAAAATAGGTACGGGATTCCTGCATTGTTCGGTTTTACGGTTGCGGCATTATGGCGACAGAACAGAGACCGCAGACTAGAAACAAAACCATTGGTGCATTTGGCGAGAACGCTGTTGTCGAATTCATTCGCAATCAAGGTGCAACAATCGTAGATCGCAATTGGCGGGTCAAAGAAGGCGAGATTGACATCATTGCTCAACTCGACGATAAGAGATTCGCATTTGTCGAAGTTAAGACCCGCACTTCGATTGCATATGGACATCCTTTGGAATCCATTACGTTAGCCAAGGCACACCGCCTTCAACGTTTGGCCCTTGCATGGCTTGCTACTCATCAATCACTAGGACACGAATACCGAATTGATTGTGCTGCCGTGATCATTTCGCCGAACGGGAAAGTCACTATCGAGTACAGAAAGAACGTCCTGTGATCGCGAACCAGAGGTGACACTGGGACAGAGCTTGACGGTCGCTCTATTTGGACTCGATGGCCATGTTGTCACGGTGGAAGCAGACATTGCAGACGGACTTCCCGCTTATATTCTGTTGGGTCTTCCTGACGCGGCCCTGACTGAGTCCCGCGACCGAGTGCGCGCGGCATTGGTCAACTGCTCTGAAAACTGGCCAAATAGAAAGGTCACCGTCTCTCTTTCACCGGCGTGGTTGCCCAAAAGTGGATCGAGTTTTGACCTGCCAATCGCGATTGCCTTGCTCGCCGCACAACAAGTCATTCCCGCCGAAGGCTCCCATGAAATCGCCTTCCTTGGCGAACTTGCCCTCGATGGCCATATACGTGGAGTGCGGGGAGTACTCCCTTCTTTGATAGCCGCTTACAAGGCGGGGATAAGAACCGCGGTAGTGCCGTGGGCCAATCGTGTGGAAGCCCAACTTATGAGTGAAATGACAATTCTTCCCATGGAACATTTGGGTTCGCTTCTTCGCTGGCTTCGCACTGGCGAAAGAGAAGTAGTACAAGAACTCGATCTTGTGAGGGATGCAAGTGAATCGCCATTCGACTTCTCTGACGTGGCAGGTCAAGAGCGGGCTAGATTTGCGGCCGAAGTTTCGGCGGTCGGAGGGCATCACATACTGCTGATGGGACCGCCAGGGGCTGGCAAGACCATGATTGCCCAACGCCTTCCCGGCATTCTTCCGACGCTCAATAGAGAAGAATCTCTGGAAGTCACGGCAATTCATTCCATTGCCGGCGGATTGAGCACAAGATCGCCGCTGGCCAGCGATGCTCCTTTCGTGGCCCCTCACCACAGCGCGACGCGCGTGGCAATGGTCGGCGGCGGTTCGCACACCATTAAACCGGGCGCTTGCTCGCTTGCTCATCGTGGCGTCCTCTTTATTGATGAAGCCCCCGAATGTGACTCCGGCGTGCTTGATTCACTGCGCCAGCCTCTTGAGTCCAGCTCCATCACGATTGCACGGGCCATAGGAAGCGTCACATACCCGGCGCGATTTCTTTTGGTTCTCGCGGCAAATCCCTGCCCTTGTGGCAAGTTCTCCGGGCGAGGTCGCAATTGCACCTGCACCTCTCAACAGGTCCGACGTTATCTGGGCAAATTGTCAGGGCCCCTGATGGACCGCATTGATTTGAGAGTCCAAGTTGCCCCCCTGAGTCGGATTGAAATGAGCCGACCAGAGTTGGGGCAGACGAGCGCCACGATCAAGGAACGGGTCGTGGCGGCCCGTTCGGTGGCTGCGCTCCGTTTTATGCAGGAAAAATGGTCGCTCAATTCGGAGATTCCCAGTCGGGCACTGCGCACTACATATCAACCCGAAAGGTCAGCCATGAATTTTCTCCATGCCGAACTCGATCACGAACGAATAACGGCGCGTGGACTGCACAAAGTGATGCGAACTGCTTGGAGTATTGCCGATATGGCCGGGCATGCCCGACCTTGTCTTGAAGACACTCAAATTGCCTACTCTCTGCGTGAAGGTACCGGTTCATGAATATTGAAGATGCGCGCGCAATACTCTTTTCTTGCATTGAAGGCGGATCAACTTTCTGGAGCCGCGAAATCGATGAACATGGTCCACTTGACACAGTTCGAAGACTTCGGACCGGCGCGTATGACCCGATTCGATTCGCAAAGACCATCGCAAAGGCGGAGGCAGCGACTGCTGCCACAGTTATGACGGTGATCGCCGGTTGCGGTGGGCAATTCATTACCCCCGAGGGTGGAAGTTGGCCCGGCAAACTCAACGACTTAGCGGCGCTACCAATTGGTTTGATCGTCAAGGGATCCGTTGAGTCGCTCCTTCTGCCCTCTCTTGCCATTGTTGGCACCAGGAACCCCACGAACTACGGGGTCCGAGTGGCTGGAGATTTTGCTGCCGGATTTGTCGATCGGGAGTGGGCAATTGTGAGTGGTGGTGCGTACGGAATTGATGCGGCCGCACATCGTGGAGCACTTGTCGCTGAAGGAGTAACTATCGCTGTTCTCGCCGCCGGAATTGATGTGAACTACCCGAGTGGGCATGCCCGCTTGTTTGAAGAGATTGCAGAAAGCGGGGCACTCGTATCTGAAGTGATGCCAGGGATTCGGGCGGTTCCTGCGCGCTTTCTTACACGGAACCGACTGATCGCCGCGCTATCTTGCGCCACTCTTGTCGTCGAAGCTGCCTTTCGTAGCGGATCACTTCGCACAGCGCGTGATGCTGCAGAGTTAATGAGGCCAGTCATGGCAATTCCTGGTCCCATATCCTCACCGACAAGTGAAGGATGCCATCGCCTGATAGGAGAACGGGCCGCTGAAGTTGTCACATCGGTGGCCGATGCGGTGGAGTTTGTCGCCTCGTACAGGTGAGAGACTTACCTTGTGAGTGAATTTCGTTCAGGCTTCGTGGCCATTGTTGGGCGCCCAAATACAGGAAAGTCAACTCTGGTTAATGCCCTCGTAGGCAGCAAAGTTGCGATCACATCTCCGCATCCCAATACGACCCGCCACGCGATCCGGGGAATCGTCAATCGCCCCGAATTCCAAGCGATCTTGGTCGACACCCCTGGAATTCACAAGCCAAAGACTTTGTTGGGCCAGCGACTCAATGTTGTCGTTGGTCAAAGTCTGGATTCTGTCGATCTGATTGTTATGTGCCTGCCGGCAGACGAGAGTTCAGGGTCAGGGGACGAGTTCATCATCCAAGAAATCGCAAAGCACCCAAAGTCGAAGAAGATCGCGGTGATCACCAAGACTGATTTAGTTTCTAAGAATGCTTTGGCTGGAAAACTAGCCGGTATCGTGGCCCTAGCAAAAGATTTTACATGGCATGAAATTGTTCCGGTTTCAGCGGTAATACATGATCAGGTGGAACTTCTCGCCGAGCTCATTGGTGCCTCGCTACCGACGGGCCCCGAGTTCTATCCCAAGGGGATGACCAGCGATCAAAGTCAAGAGAAGTGGATTTGCGAACTCATTCGTGAAGCGGCTCTGCGCGATGCGCGTGAGGAGTTGCCTCACTCAATAACCGTAACAATTGATGAAATGTCGCAACGCGAAAATACTGGAGATAAGCCTTTCTTTGACATTCACGCCACCATACACATTGAACGTGATTCGCAAAGAGGTATTTTACTTGGTCATAAGGGAGAGCGACTCAAAGACATTGGAACGCGAGCACGGACCGATATTGAAAGAATATTGTCTGCCAGAGTTTTTCTTGGCCTCCACATAAAAGTTTCAAAGGATTGGCAAAAAGATCCGAAACTTTTGGAGCGATTGGGATTTAACGAAAATTAGTTACTGGCAGCTGCTTTGTGCGGCTGGACTCGGTGTTGCTACGCCTCGTGTTGCACGCGCTACTAACACTCTAGGCGAACCAGAATTCAATTGACTGTAGGTTGAATCCATCAAAGACTTCACGGGGGCAGGTGCAGAAGTTCTGAAGGCAAGATATTCAGGGCCGAAGGAGACGGATTGGAATTTGATCGAAGTGGCAGTTGGTTGAATCCATACAGGCGTTGAGAACCCTGTGCATGCCAAGGTGGTACTCGAAGCCTTCGCCATATCCAACTTGTGCATCGCGCTGCATGTGAACCATGTGTAAAGGCCACGGTTGCCGGCACGAACACCTTCTCCAAGGACAATTGAATTGCAGTACAACTTGCTACCTGCTGTATTGGCAAAACTGGCTTTCCAGTTTTTGCTCAACTCAAGTTCGGTTGTAACGGTCTTAACGAAATTTGTTATCTGCTTCTGTGAGAAACCACCCGAGGTTGCGTTTCCGCTTGCTGCGAATGAAGTCTCGGTGAAAAGTAGAGCGAGAATGATCAGCGAAACCTTCAGAACTGAAACATTCTTTAATGCGCGATACGGAGAAAATGAACGAGCAGAGGAGCGAAGAGGGGAAGCGCTTCGTCGAACGTGCGATATTAATCGCCCGTTCTGCTTCTCATCTCTTAACATTTTCATCCTTCTTTTTATTCTCTTGTAGTTATGACGTCGGCACCGTTGCCGTCGTTAGCGTTGTTGTAATCAATTAGCAGCAGATGGTGGCGCCTGGGATTGTCGTAAGTGTGAACGACGTGCCAGATGAGAATGTCTTCTTTGTCGCTGCATTTGCTGGTAGCGCAGTCGTAACGATGAGTGCGACTGCGATTAAGGTCAGGGCTACTTGCTTCACAATATCCTCCAAATGTCTTTACTATTTGTAAAGGTTGGTTGTAAGATATACCACAACGCTCAAGAATGGAAGTGGCACATGGAATTCGGATCCAAGCTCAGGGAACTCCGGGAGAAGGCGGGCCTGACCCAGTATGAACTGGCCGAGGGCATTGCCGCCTCAAGTTTCATCTCCCTTTTGGAGGCTGGCAAGCGCAAGCCCAAGGCCGATCTTGTCGCCAAATTGGCCGCTCGCCTGGGTATCCCCACCGAGGAATTAATGATTGACCAGAGCGCCCAAGAGCGCGAATTCAACCTCAACACCGCCAAGGTAGCCCTGAGTTCGGGGGATTTGGAACTGGCTGAGGATTATGCAAACCAAGTTTTGAAATTTGGCCCCGATGGCCTAAAGGATGCCGCCTCCATAGCCGCTTCGGTGGTTCTGCTGCAGGTGAATGCACGAAGAGGTCTATTTGAAGGTGTGTTGGACCAGCTTGAGCAACTTTTGAAGGATTACCCCAAAGCCGCTCCAGATTTAAGGTCTCGGATCGGAAATGAAATTATTCGAGTCTGCATTAGATCTGGCAATTTTGCTCTCGGAGTTCAACGGGGCGAGGCTCTGCTTGATGGAGTACGCGGAGATCTGGCCCGAGACCGAGGTTGTAGAACTCATGGTCCAACTTGCGGGTTGCCATTTCCGCCGGGGAGATACTCCGCGAGCAACCGAGATAATTAGCCGAGCGCTTAAGTTGGCCGAGAAGTGCAAATCGCCTAAAGCCATGGTCCAGTCGTATTGGCAAGCATCAGTCCTTTCAAATCTTCGTGGCGATGTGAATTTGGCCCTGAGCCAGATTTCCGAAGCAATGCATTGGACCAAATTGGCCGAACTCCACCAGGTTCTGCCGATCTTGAATGACAATGCGGCCAAATGGATGCTGGATATGCCAAACCCAGATCTCAACCGCATTCACGACCTGGCTGAGTCTGCCTATCTTGATTTAGCCTCGCAGAATAATCCAGGGCATGCCGCCACCACCTGTATCACTTTGTCGGAAGTGGAGTTGCGCCTTGGCAATTTTGAGAAGGCATTGATGTACGCAAAAAAGGGTTTAGCGGAACTTCCGCCGGGAATTCCTGGCCCTAGGGCGAGTTTGCTTTCGCAAGAAGCCAAGATCCTGTTCAAACTTGGGCGAATTGATGAGTCTTATGCTCAGTTGGAGCAAGCGATGGACCACCTGCGAACTGTGGCTCCAGATCGAGATCTCGCGACCCACTGGGGTGAAATAGCGCGGGTCTTTGTGGAAATGGATCAGAAGGATCGCGCAATTTATGCTTATGAGCAGGCGATAGTAGTTGGCAATGCTTCTCAGGCAGACCAAGGTCTTTTTGCTGAGGCACACCGCTAAGCCGTCCATCATGAATACTTCACGCAGGCTTGTTTGTCTGATTGTCGCGGTCCTTGGGTTCACTTTTTTTCCCGGGCTGGCTGAATCCAAGGGCGCGACTGGATCGACTGCCACACATTGCGAGATTTCTCACGGGCTAGACCTTCAGGAGACTCCGAGCTAACTTCTGAAGGTCTAGGTGAGAGTTCTTGGTTTGCGACTAGCAAAGTAAGAACCGGCAAGTACTAATGGCAATCCAATAATGATTCCAAGGGTGAGCGGCTCGGAAAGAATCAGAACACCAAGCACGACTGCAAAGGCCGTATTGAGATAGGTCACCAGTGAGGCTCGCGCGGGTCCAATCTCTTTCAACACTGCAAAGAAGACGACAAATGCCATGGCCGTTGGGAAGATGCCTAATGCAATTACCGACAGAAGCGAATTCCTAGAGACATGCCCGGTTGGCCATTGCAGGATAGCAAAGGGGGAGTAGACCAGCGCCGCCATCGACATTGCCAGCGCATTGATCGCAAGCCCGGATACGTTCGGCAATTTTTTCATGATCATATTGGGCGCTAAGGCGTAACCAATTGCCGCTACGAGGATTGAAAATATTGCCCAAAGTGAATTCTTGCCGGAGAGAGACTCGATCCCCACAACGGCCACTAAGCCCACAAAACCAATCACCAATCCCATCAGTCGCTTGCGATGCCAGACCGTTTTGTCGCCAGTCATCGAGGCGTAGATAGTTGCCCAAATGGGCACTGTGGCAACCAAGAGTCCTGCTAGCCCCGAGGAAATTTTCAGCTCTGCTTTGGTGATGAGAAACCAAGGGCCCATGATTTCAACAGCGGCATACAGAAAAATGTACCTATAGTTTCGCAGGGCGACGCCAAAGGATTTCTGACGCATAGACAGTGGAACGAGGATGAGGGCGCCGATCAACACCCGCGAAAAAACGACCATTGCGGGGCTGAAATCGCGCACGGCTACTCTAATCAAAAGGTAAGGGATGCCCCAGAGAATTCCTACCGCGACGAAAAGCGACCAACTCTTCCTTGTCATGAAATATCTTCGCTATCGCGAGAGTACTTGCGCATACAGCGCAATTGTGGACTCGGCAACCGCATCCCAGCCGAATTCAGATTGCGCTCTCATCCTGCCAGCGTTGCCGTACTGGATGAGAAGTTCGGGTTTGCCCATGAGATCAACGATGGCCTCGCGCAGATCTGATTCAAACTTCTCGTGGTTGGGGGAGTACGTCAACCAAGTTCACCGGTGATCCCATCGGCAACAACTTCTGGAATGCCGCCGACTGCCGATCCGAGAACCGCGGTTGCGCACCCCATGGCCTCCAGGTTCACGATTCCTAGCGGTTCGTATATCGATGGGCAGATGAAAAGATCAGCGGCCGTGAGTATTGCTGTGAGTTCGTCGTGCGGCAGCATCTCCTGGATCCACCAGATGTTCGGGCGAGTGCGCTGTAATTCTTCAATGAGCTCTGCAATCTCAAGGCCTATTCCTGCCTCATCAGGACTGCCCGCTGCGATGACCAGGCCGTATTCATCTGGCACCGCCTTCCATGCGCGAAGCAAATGTGCCAATCCTTTCTGGCGGGTGATTCGTCCAACAAATAGCCCATACCGACCGGATATTCCATATTTTTCAAGGACGGTTGAATCATGGTTGGGAGAGAACTTCTCGGTGTCGACCCCATTGCGGATCGTATGAACCCGCGCCGGATCAACATTCGGGTATGCCGACAAAATGTCTGCACGCATTCCATCGCTTACGGCGATTACGGCTGCGGCACTTTCGATCGCCGTTCGCTCGACCCACGAAGAAAGTTGATAGCCGCCACCGAGCTGTTCGGCCTTCCATGGACGCAATGGTTCGAGTGAATGCCCGCTCATGATGTGGGGGATTCCATGAATAAGGGATGCAAGGTGACCCGCCATATTCGCATACCACGTGTGGGTATGGACCACATCGGCCTCAGAGAGCGCATCTGCTATTGCTAGGTCGGTGGCCACTGCGGCGATGGCTGGATTGGAATCTACAAATTCGGCCGGCGTTGGATAGCCGATTGCATCTGCACGCATTTCACCAAAACAATGAACGGAAAGTGAAATCTCTGGTCGTTTGCGGAGAGCCTCTGCGAGTTGAACGACATGCACACCGGCACCGCCGTAGACATGTGGCGGCCATTCTTTCGTAACCAGCCCAACTCTTATCGGCTCCATCACATCTCCTCACGCACCATGTCAAGGTCTAGGCGGCATGCAAGGAGAAGGCTATCGTTACGTTATGCGTCGCGACCTCCTATTAGGAATAGTTCTTGCGGGAGGTGAAGGTAAGCGGTTGATGCCGCTCACCGCCGACCGGGCTAAGCCCGCTGTTCCCTTTGGCGGCTCGTATCGATTGGTGGATTTTGTCCTCTCCAATCTGGTTAACGCGCGCATGTTGAAAATTGCTGTTCTTACCCAGTACAAATCGCATTCTCTCGACAAGCACATCACAACGACCTGGCGCATGTCGACGCTATTGGGCAACTTCATCACTCCCGTTCCAGCTCAACAACGGCTTGGTCCGCGGTGGTATACCGGTAGTGCAGATGCGATCTTGCAGAATTTCAACCTTATTCACGATGAGGATCCCAGACACATTCTGGTGTTCGGCGCCGACCACGTGTATCGGATGGATCCAAGCCAGATGTTCGACCAGCATCTCAACACCGGAGCAGGTGTGACAGTGGCAGCTATACGCATGCCGCGCTCCGAGGCCAGCGAATTCGGAGTCATAGAATTAGCTGATGACGGTGTCACGATCAAGGCATTCCATGAGAAGCCGGCCGATCCACCCGCGATGCCCGGACATCCCGATACTTGCTTAGTATCAATGGGCAATTACATTTTTCGAAGAGATCTTATGGAAGAAGCCCTGATTCTGGATTCGGAGGATCTGGAAAGTCGCCACGACCTTGGGGCAAATATAATCCCCATGCTGACCCGCAATGGTTCTGCCAAGGTATACGACTTCGCTAATAACGTAGTTCCCGGTGCAACAGATCGCGACAAAGGATATTGGCGAGATGTGGGCTCAATCGACGCCTACTTTGATGCCCACATGGATTTGGTCTCAGTCCATCCAATTTTCAATCTGTACAACCGCGAATGGCCACTTTTAACCAATCCACCTTCTCTTCCACCTGCGAAATTCAGCGAGGGCGGTATCGCGCAGGATTCGATAGTAGGTGCCGGCTCGATCATTGCCGGTGGCCACCTCAATCGCACGGTTGCCTCATATGACGTCGTTGTTGCTGGCGGTGCTTTTGTAGATGCGTCGGTTCTCATGCCGTCGGTCAAGATTGGCGACCGCGCGGTCGTGCGGCGGGCCATCTTGGACAAGAACGTTGTCGTCGAACCGGGTGCACAGATAGGCGTCGACCTTGAGCGCGATCGCGAACGGTTTACACTTTCCCCTGGTGGAATTGTCGTAGTCGGTAAGGGTGTACGAGTTACGGCCTAGGCGGTAATTGTTTTTATGATTGCGGCGCAATCCGATATCGCCTCATGAGCCTTAGGTGTAACCGCTCCCCACGACGCGAAGCCATGGATCATGCCACCGTATTCCTTGTAGAAGGTGCGAACTCCGGATTCTCGTAGAAGTTGTTCGTATTTGATTCCGTCGTCTTTTAGCGGATCGTATTCGGCAGTAACAATGATCGCCTCTGGCAAATTGGAGAAATCCTTCGCGGTAGCCGGACATGCATATGGATCTTGATCATGGTCGTGCCCCTGCAGGTATTGGTTCCAGTACCAGATCATCCCTTCACGCGAGAGACCATATCCCGATGCGTACTCTAGATAGGACTTTGTTTCAAAACTTCTTTCGGTGCAGGGATTGATGAGAAGTTGATAGGCAATAGGGGGTCCTGAGACATCTCGATCCTTCAGTGCCACGGCGGCTGCCAGATTTCCACCTGCGCTCTCACCTCCAACTCCGATTTTAGAAGGATCAATGCCGAGCGCATCTGCGTTCTTATGTACCCAGAGAAATGTTGCAAAACAATCATCGAAAGGAATTGGATAAGGATGCTCGGGTGCTTTTTGGTAGTTGACTGCCACGATCACCGAGCCGCTCGCATTTGCAAGTGTGCACATTTCGGCGTCGTAGATATCAAGGAAGTTCAGAACCCAGCCACCGCCATGGAAGTAAACAAGGGCCGGAAGATCCTCCTCCATCGGTTGGTCGATAGATGCGCACGTGCAGGTCGGCCGTGGGCCCCGGAATATAGCGATCTTCAATTGAGAAGACTTTCTCGACTTTTCCTCCCAGCGCAATGCGACCGTAGGTATTTGCTCGAATAACCTCTAGCGGGGCTTGCCAGGCTTCCGGGGTGCCTGACATCGCTTTGTCCGCTAGGTATTGCTCAATTTCTGGCGCCAGAGGCATGGGTCTTCATACCAGAGCCCGTCGCGAGGGTGCAATCTGCCTCACGTGAGGGCATATCGCATGGTGGAGGGAGGATAGACTTTGCGTCGTCAGCGTTGACCCTTTACGGGCTACATTGCCCAATTTTTAATCGAGCGTTGGAGTGAACTGCGATGCGTATTGGTGTCCTAACTGGTGGCGGAGATTGTCCTGGTCTAAATGCTGTTATTCGTGCGATCGTCCGCAAGGGCGTTAAAGAGTATGGTCATGAATTCGTCGGATATCGCGACGGTTGGAAAGGCCCACTTGAGGGCCTGACTATGACCCTAGATATTGCCGCGACCCGCGGGATCTTGCCCCGTGGTGGAACGATTCTGGGATCTTCTCGGACCAACCCTTTCAAAATTGAGGGCGGGATAGACCGCATTCGGGAAAACTTAACCAAGGCCGGCGTTGACGCCCTGATTGCCATTGGAGGAGAAGACACCCTCGGGGTCGCCACAAAGCTTGATGCACTCGGCGTGAAAGTAGTTGGTGTTCCAAAAACGATCGATAACGATCTCAACAACACGGACTACACCTTTGGATTTGATACGGCGGTCAATATCGCCATGGAGGCAATTGACCGTCTCCACACGACGGCGGAGTCACACCATCGTGCCCTCGTTGTAGAAGTAATGGGACGTCACGCCGGATGGATTGCGTTGCACTCAGGCCTTGCCGGCGGGGCTGCCTGCATTTTGATTCCCGAGCAGAAATTCTCTCTGGAGAAGGTTTGCGAATGGGTCGAGTCCCGATTCAAGGTCAACTACTCGCCGATCATCGTCGTAGCAGAGGGCGCCATCCCTCAAGATGGCGACATGATCGTCAAGGACCAGGCGCTAGATGCTTTCGGACACGTGAAGCTCTCGGGCATCGGTGACTGGCTTGCTCAAGAAATCGAGACTCGGACCGGCAAAGAGGCGCGCAGTACCGTCCTTGGTCACATTCAACGGGGTGGAACGCCGACTGCCTTCGATCGAGTGCTGGCAACGCGTTTTGGACTGCACGCCATCACCGCAGCCCATGAAGGTGACTGGGGCAATATGGTGGCATTGCATGGCACCGACATCGTCCGAGTACCGCTGGCTTCTGCCACAGAAAAATTGAAACTTGTGAACCCTGAGCTTTACAAGGAGGCAGAAGTCTTCTTCGGATAATCGCACGTCGCGATGATCCATACACTCTCTAGGCTAGGAAACTATGACCACCTTGGATTCCCTCTTTGCCCCTGGCCTCGTCGCTGCCCAACAGCCGACTTGGCCAGGTGGTAATGAAAGCCCCGCTGTTGCGGCCGCCCTGGCAGAACTTCGAACCTATCCTCCGCTGGTCTTCGCCGGTGAATGCGACAACCTCAAGGCCCGTGTAGCCGAGGCCGCAGCGGGCCGAGCTTTCTGGCTGCAAGGGGGAGACTGCGCCGAAACATTTGCGGCAGCGACGGCTGATTCCATTCGAAATAGGATCAAGACGATCCTGCAGATGGCGGCAGTGCTTCAGTACTACTCAAGTTTGCCCGTCATCAAAGTAGGTCGAATGGCAGGTCAGTTTGCCAAGCCTCGATCAAATGATTTGGAGACGCGTGGTGATCTCACGCTTCCTGCCTATCGGGGCGATGCGGTCAATGATTTGGAATTTACCCTCGCCTCTAGAACCCCTGACCCACAACGACTGCTCAAGGTCTACAACACCTCCGCTGCGACTTTGAACCTGGTTCGAGCCTTCACGCAAGGCGGGTTCGCTGATCTTCGACAAGTTCACGAATGGAACAAAGGTTTCATCCGCGACTCCTCTGTTGGAATGCGTTACGAGGAGATGGCTAATGAGATCGGACGGGCCCTGTCGTTCATGCGCTCAGCCGGAGTGGACCCCGCCGCATTTAAAACAGTGGAATTTTTCGCAAGTCACGAGGCGCTCATCATGGATTATGAGAAAGCTCTCACTCGCATTGATTCGCGGACGCAGCAGCCTTATGACGTCTCCGCGCACTTTGTCTGGATTGGTGAGCGCACCCGCCAACTCGATGGCGCTCATGTCGACTTTGCTTCCAAGATCCGCAACCCTATCGGCGTAAAGTTGGGACCAAAGTCCACAGTTGAGGATGCCCTAGCTCTCATAGACAAACTCGATCCAGATCGCGAGCCGGGCCGCCTTACTTTCATCACTCGTATGGGAGCAGGCAAAATTCGACAGACCTTGCCGGGCCTTATTGACGGCGTCACAAAGTCAGGCGCACAGGTCCTGTGGGTATGCGACCCGATGCACGGCAACACATACGAGGCACCAAGTGGTTACAAGACACGTCGTTTCGATGACGTCCTGGATGAAGTCAAGGGCTTCTTTGAGGTACACAAATCACTTGGTACGCACCCCGGTGGGATTCACATAGAGCTCACTGGTGATGATGTAACGGAGTGCGTGGGCGGCGGAGAGCAAATCTCCCATGATGATTTGGCTACGCGGTATGAAACCGCCTGCGACCCACGTCTCAATCACGCTCAATCCCTCGAGTTGGCCTTTCTCGTAGCGGAGATGCTTCGCGATCGCTAATCTGGCTCAATGAGTTTGCTCTATACATCGACCAAGACTCCTATAGGCACGATTCATCTCATGGTGGATGAGCATGTCTTGCTTGGAGCAAATTACACAGGCTACGACTCACTCCTGGACACCCTTGATGAGTTAGATACTCAACGCCGCATTGATCGAGTCAAGCGGATACCCGTGATCTCTGATCTCGTTGATGATTACTTTGATGGCGACGTTGAAGCGATCAATGCAATCGCAGTGAGACAGCCCGGTGCGCATTTTTCACAGGCTGCATGGAAAGCGATGCGAAAGATACGGGCCGGGAAAGTTCTTTCATATGCTGATTTGGCACAGCGCGCAGGCTCTCCAGCGGCGGTAAGGGCAGCAGGTACTGCGTGTGCAAAAAATGCAATTGTCGTAGTCGTTCCCTGTCATCGGATAGTGAAGACGGGCGGAGCACTAGGAAATTACGCGTATGGGTTGGATGCTAAAGAGTGGCTACTTCGACACGAGGGCGCGCTTTAACGCTGCTGCAAGAACTTCAGCCGCGTAGGTCATCGCCGCATCGTCGATATCGAGGTGAGTGACGAGTCGGGCGAAATTGGGGCCGAGCGAACTTATGAGGACTCCTTCATCCTTCACCATTTGCGCGAATTCTGCTGCCGAAATTGGCAGTTGTGAAAGATCGAGACCAACAATGTTGGTTTCGACTTCAGATGGATTCACAACTGAGGCGGCTACAGCATGGCATTTCTCGGCAATGAACTTTGCGCGTCGATGATCGTGTGTTAGGAGCGGTAGGTTCGTGTCTAATGCGTAATGAGCCGCGGCCGCAAGAATTCCGATTTGCCGCATTCCGGCACCGTAGCGTTTTCGCCATACACGTGCCTTGGCAACTTTCTCCTTGGTAGAGAGCATCATCGAGCCAACCGGCGCACCGAGTCCCTTTGAAAAACAGACGCTCACAGTGTCGAAATATTTGGCATATTCGTTGAGGGCCACGCCGCTGGCCGTGTGCGCGTTCCAGATTCGGGCTCCATCCAGGTGCAGAGCTATACCGACATTGCTTGCCTCTTTATGAAGTTTGGCAATCTGATCTAACGGCTGCACAGTTCCACCACCGAAGTTGTGAGTATTCTCTACTGCGATCGCCGTCGTTGAAACCAAGTAGGGACCGGCCGTTGGTCGAGCGATCTCCATGGGGTCATCGGCGCTGAGCAGTCCGCGCCGCGCGGGCCAGGTACGAGTTGTAATTCCGCTGAAAGTTGCAGCAGCTCCAAGTTCGGCACGGACAACGTGAGAGTTGGTCTCGGCGATGAGTTCCTCACCTGGTGCTACAAGCATTCGTATCGCGAGTTGGTTTGCCAGGGACCCTGTTGGAGTAAAAACGCCGGCTTCCTTGCCGAAAAGTGCGGCGACTCTCTCTTCTAATGAATTGGCCGTTACGTCTTCGCCGTAGACATCATCTCCCACTGGGGCTTGCGACATAACTTCACGCATGGCAATTGATGGGACCGTGACCGTGTCGGAACGAAGATCTACGCGCATGGAAATATCATCTCATGCTTCTTGCAAGACGATCATGTACATGGCGCCGACGACGAGTGCTCCACCTAGTGCGATCTGCAATGTGAGCCTTTCTCCACCAAAGAGAACGGCGAATATGGCGGCAAAGACCACCTCCATCGTCAAGATGACTGCCACCTTTGTTGAGGTCATGTGGGCCTGCGACCAGGTTTGAATGATGAAGGCAATGGCCGTGGCAAATATGGCCGTGAAAACAACTACTCCCCATACGCCACGGTCGGGAGGGAGTTGGTAGCCCGATCTCAAGGATGCGAGCCCTGCTACTAGGGCACAGGTGGCCAATTGAATAACGGTGAGCGCATAAGCATCGCGTCCACTGCTCCATTGGCCCAGAGCGATAATGTGGGATGCAAAGGCTATTGCGCTGAAGAAAACTAGCAGCTCGCCGATGCCAACCGACCATCCGTGCAGCGAGAGTAAAGCCAGGCCCGCAGTGGCGATCAGTACGTATGCCCAGGTTCTCTTGGAAATTTTCTGGTGAAGGACCAGTGCCGCAATGAGGGGAGTGGCTATCACATACATACCCGTTACGAAACCAGTCACTGCCGCAGTGGTTCTCGCCAAACCGAGAGTCTGCAGAATGTAACCGGATCCTAGGAAGCAACCAGCGATAAATCCCTTGGTGATTAGGTCACGGGTGAAGAGTTTGACGATTTTGGGTTTGAGAAGAATCATGACCACCGCCGCTACAGCGAAACGGGTAAAGAGAAAACTATTAACGTCTTGTCGCTTGATGGCATCCTTCATGAGGACGAAAGCCGCCCCCCACATTGCGGCTACTGCGAGCAGGGCAAAGGGGGCCAAGCGCAATCGCATTTTTTATCCGCGAAATTTCTTCAAAAGTGCTACTTCTTTGCCATGCTCAGGTTCCTGCCCCGGAGTTTCTAGAATCAGTGCAGTGTTTGCAACGGCAGGGTGGGCTAGAAGTTCCTTAAACGGATCAACGCCGATTTCCCCTTCACCGATATTTTGATGACGATCCTTTAGGGCGCCACAAACATCCATAGAATCATTGACGTGCACCAGTTGAAAGCGGTCTGCGCCGGCAATGGAGACAAGCAAATCAATAGTCTCTGTCATCCCGCCTTTTTTCTTGATGTCATGTCCTGCCGCAAAAACATGGCAGGTATCTAAACAGATTCCTACCTTGGGATGATGCTCAAGGGCATCTAGGTAGTGAACCAAATCTTCCAGTCTTTTGACGAGCGACTGACCTTGTCCGGCAGTGGGTTCAAGTAACAGAGTCGGTGAGTCTTCGGGTAAGGCTTCCAGGATCGGCATCATTCCATCGTGAATTTGCTTCCATGCATTCGCCACATGAGCAACATCGACTGCCGAACCTGTATGAATAACAACTCCCAGCGCGCCGATGTCGGCTCCGCGCTGCAATGAGTACTTCGTCGATGCCAGAGAATTCTCATAGGTTGCCACCGTGGGAGAACCCAGATTTATTAGGTACGGAGCATGAACGTACGTCGCGATATCAAATTCAATTGCCCGAGCTTTGAAGGCATCGTCGGCTTCTCTATTGGCTTCCGGCATAGCCCAACCACGTGGGTTTGAGGCAAATACTTGAATTGCTTCGGCCCTAATGGCTTGGGCATAAGCAATAGATCGCTTCGCCATCCCACCACTTGTAGGCACATGGGCACCGATTCGTGGGCGTGGAGATGGCATTTACCTACCCTACTGTGATGACGACCGTACTGCCACGTTTCACCTGAGTTCCAACTTTAGGGGAAATATTCGTTACCGTTTTGACGGCCTTCGTACCAATCTGTTTGACGCTCACCACCAGATCAAGATCTTGCAACATGGCGGTGGCTTTAGCTTGCGTGAAAGAATATACATTTGGCACGAAGACAGATTCACTGCCTTGCGAAACCACAAGTGCAATCTTGGTTCCTTTGGCAGCGGTGCCGCCGTTGGCATCGGGTGTCTGGCTGATGACGGCGCCGATCGCGACAGTATCGCTATAAGCGTAGGTCGTCGACGCCACAAAGCCCGCATTGGTGAGTTCCGTGAGGGCTTGATCTCCACTCTTGCCAACGTAGGAATTCAACACAAGGAGTTCTGGGCCCTTACTAATTACAAGATTGATGATGGAATCACGCCTTACCGGCGTGCCCGCCTTCGGCGTAGAACTTATAATCATTCCTTGCGCAACACTGGGATTGAAAGTCTCTGCGACGTTGCCTAATGTGAGCGAATTCTTCTGGAACAGAGAGAGCGCCTCTGCCTGGCTTAATCCTTTTAGAACAGGCACAGTGATTCGTTCTGGGCCTTTGGACACGACGAGGGAGACCGTCCCGCCGGGGGCAATCCGTCCGCCGCCACTGGGATCTGAAGAAATGATCTTGCCCTTGTCGACCACTTCGCTGAAGACTTGTTCGGAGACTCTGGTATGCAATCCGAGGGGCTCGAGGATCGAATTTGCCTGAGTGAGCGTCTGCCCAACAACCGATTGAACCAGCACTTTATTTCCGCGCCCAGCAAAGGCGTACCAGCTGCCTCCAACGAGGAGCAGGACTACGACCGCGGCGATCCACCGGTTTCTGCGCACCCGAGCACTGGCTTTGCGCTTCTTATCCAAGGCTGCGGACGTGGATTTCGTGGTCTTCTCTGGTTTCATAGCCAACACTGTGCCAGATGAGTCGGATTTTTGAGTAGGCAAAACTCGCTTTGTCCTACGAGATTTCTCTCGGAATGCGATTGGCGGAAGATCCAACTCGAGGCTGAGTTGACTCCGCTTTGGATCTAGCTCGATCTGAATCGCCCGCAGTTGTTCAAGAAGCTCTCCGGCATCTCTCGGACGATCATCAGGATTGGTACTCGTGGCACGTAAAATCAATGCATCAAGGGAGGCAGGGATTCCTGCCACAAGAGAGGAGGGCGCGGGAACACGGTCGTTAACATGTCTATAAGCGATATTAATCGGAGAGTCTCCCGAGAAGGGTTTTTCTCCAGTGAGCAACTCAAATGCGACTATCCCAACTGAGTAAACATCGCTTCGTGAATCTGCAACGCCGCGTTGTACCTGTTCGGGGGAGAGATAGGAGATGCTTCCCAGCACCACACTTGATTCGGCTGTAACAGTGTGCCCAATCAAGTCTCCGTGGGCCAATCCAAAATCAGCCACTTTCACTCGCCCAGATGTCGAAATGAGAATATTTTCCGGCTTGATATCGCGATGAACGATTCCAATTTTATGCGCCGCTTCTAGCGCACTCAGAACGGGTATCAGATAGTGCACTACCTCCGGGGGTGAGAGAGGGCCTTGTTCGAAGAGGTAATCCCGCAAGGTGTGTCCTTCGACCAGTTCCATCACCAGGAAGACTGCAGGGATGCCGCTTTGATTCCAGCCTTGGTCCTGGACGCTGACGATATTGGGGTGGGAGAGTGCGGCGGCAGCCTTCGCTTCGCGGATGAAGCGATTGACAAATTTCTCATCGCTGGCCAGGTGAGGATGCATGATCTTGACCGCTACTTTTCGATCCAACCTCGTATCGAGGGCAACGTAAATCGTTGCCATACCGCCCGTTGCTATTTGGTGCAGGAGTTCATAGCGCCCATCGATGAGTTCACCAGAGAGATCCGACACGTCAAAATCTTATGCACCGATGACCTTCGGAGTTGGCTAGGCGCGCGGCTAACTAGCTGGTTGAGAGAATGAAGTCAGCGTTTTCGCGGGTTGCCTCGGAAAGAAAGTGTTCTTCTTCTCTTTCCTGCCAAATATTCATCTGGTCCTCGATAGCGTTTCCGTCACGGCCAAGAACTCTCTCCAGGCCAGTCTCCTGGTCAATATCGATCCAGATCGTGGCCGTTGCTATCTCGCGCACGATTCGTTGGCCGCTTCCGACGCCCTCGATGATGATGAGATCGCAAGGGGATATTTTGCGCTCCAAATCGAACTGCTGCCAGTTCCAGTTATAAATAGGAAACGTGACCGATTCTCCACCTGATATCGATTTTATGATCTGTGAAAGAGATGATGTGAGCATGTCCGTTAGTGCTAATTCCCATCCGGCATAAATTTCATCTAGATGCACGACCGCAACTTTTCTCTTTGGACTTAGGGCAAGGAAGAGCTCGTTGGCGAGTGTCGTCTTTCCGGCACCGGCTCGACCGTCAATGGCAATGACGTGGGTGTTTCCACACCGAGGTGATCCCGTCAGGAGATCTTCAACAACAGAAACCAGATTCATGGTTGACGTAGTGTTGAAGGAGCATTCACGCGGTCTTTCCCATTGCTATCGAGGCAAGATCACTTAGTAGCGCATGCGCGGCAGGGGGAATTTCCTCGCGGTTCAAGGCATCAAGGGCGGTCAGCGTCAGCTTTTCTATGAGTTCTTCGACGTGGTCTCGGGCGCCGGTTTCGATGATGACTTCACGAAGTGCTTCTACTCCTTGAGAGTCAAGGTGGCGGTCGCCGAAATACTTTGCGATCACGGTTTCCTGCTTGGCAGATGCTCGATCCTGGGTCATTGCCATGAGGACCGTGCGTTTGCCTTCGCGCAGATCATCTCCCGCCGGTTTGCCCGTGAGCGTGGGATCTCCAAAGACTCCAAGGAGGTCATCGCGCAGCTGAAAGGCCTCGCCAAGCGGCAAACCAAATTCGGAGAACATGGCAAAGAAGTTTTCGCGCTCTTCACCCGGTGGGAGAGCAAGGCTTGCGCCGAAGTGCAATGGTCGTTCGACTGTGTACTTTCCCGACTTGTAGCGAGCGATCTTTAAGGAGCGAGCAACACTCTGAGTGGCCAGCGCTTGCTCGTGAATGTCGAGAAATTGACCCGCCATAATCTCTACCCGCATCTCGTCATAGATAGGTAAGACGCGAACGAGTTGCTTGTCCGATACGCCCGAGCGGTGCAGCATTTGATCGGCCCACACCAGCGCCAAGTCCCCGAGCAGTATTGCCGCGGAGGCACCGTAGTTTGCGGCAGATCCAGAGAGTTCGTCGCTTCGATGGATGCTCTCGAAGAGGCGGTGGATGGATGGTTTGCCACGTCGGGTGTCGGAGGCATCCATGAGGTCGTCGTGTATGAGGGCACAACCTTGCAGGAGTTCGAGGCTGGAAATAGCCCTTATAATTGCATCGTCGTCTTCGCCGCCTGCACTCACATATCCGCAGTAGGCAAAGAGTGGGCGCAAACGCTTTCCGCCATCAAGGAGGAAAGCATTGATCGCCTCGGCAGCAGGAATGAGTTCAGTGCCGATCTCGCCTAGATAAAGTGTCTGTTCCGCAAGGAAATCAGTCAGGTCACGTTGCACGCGTATTCGTATGTCCGCCAGAGCGAACTGCGGTTCCTGGTTCACATGGCAACGCTACCGTCACTATTCAGCAGAAGCGAAAGGAAGATCATGGCGAGAACGTTTTCCTTTGAATTCTTCCCACCGAAAGACCCGGCTGGCGAAGATCGCCTCTGGGCGGCCATGACTGCTCTCGAACCCCTTTCCCCGGACTTCATCTCTGTCACCTATGGCGCGGGCGGATCCACGCGAGAGCGGACAATCCGAATTACCGAGGAAATAACGAGCCGAACACACATTCCTACCGTTGCCCATCTCACGTGTGTTGGATCCACGAAAACTGAACTCAGTGAGATCTTGGGTCATTATCGTGATGCGGGTATTAAGAGCATTCTGGCTCTTCGTGGAGACCCGGCCGGTGGACCAGCTGCGCCTTGGATTTCCACACTAGGTGGTTTCACCCATGCCGATGAACTCGTTGCTCTAGCGGCTGCTACGGGAGATTTTACGATTGGGGTGGCAGCTTTTCCTGACGGTCACCCAGCCTCGCACGGCAATCTTGAGCAAGATATCGACGTGCTGCTGCATAAAGAGGAACTCGGGGCATCCTTTGCAACAACACAGTTCTTTTTTGATGTTTCAAAATGGGAGATACTCGTGGAGAAGTTGGCAGCACGGGGATCAAAGTTGCCGATTATTCCTGGGATCTTGCCGGTGACCAATGTCAAGCAACTCGTACGAATGGCAGAATTAGGCGGAACACCAATCCCATCTGCGATCCGTGAAAGATTCGCGCTGGTGGAAGATCAACCAGAATCGGTGAAATCCTTAGGAATCGAAATCGCAACTTATATGTGCCGCGAACTTCTAGATGCGGGAGCACCCGGTCTGCATTTCTACACGATGAACAGTTCAACGGCCAGTCGTGAGATCTACAGCAATCTTGGAATTGAGAATCTTTAAGCTAATCGCCTGGCTTACCGAGCCAACGGGAGAAGAAGTAGGGCGCCAGGATCACGGCATAGATGGCGCCGGCGAATAGTGCAATTTTAGGGCGATTGAAGAAGAAGATGTTGTCGATGATGCCGGCAAGCAAAGTCCAGCCCAGGAAAATATCAACTGCCGCAAATTCGGCTCCTTGCTTGCGCCTTTCCTTTGGAAGAGCGAAATGCAATATTGCAATCAGTAACATTCCAGCGAATAGCCATCCGGCCGGATTGGAAATCGGGAGTTCATTTTCAAATGGAACGCGGCTCCCGCCAGAAGTCCATATGACCCGGTGTGTGATTGACAGTTGCGGATCTATGAAAAGGCGCCAGGCCATCATGATTGCGCCGCCGTAGATGAAGGCCCAATGCTGTGTCACCCGCCTGGCCGCCACAAGTATTGGGTGGGCCAGCATCAACCAGATAAAGGGAATCGCAAGGGGTACCTTGTAAATGTAGGCCCCAAATGTGGACTCAAATGAATGATCACCGAAAGGCCACCCGGATATGACTCCGATTTGCTCAATGGCAAGTGCAAAGATTAGTGTGACAATGAAATATGTGGCTGCGTAACGCATCCCAAATGAATAATAGGCGTGAAGTAGCATTGCCAATGCCCCGACGTAAATCCCGCTTACCGTGACGTATTGCAGAGCCTGACCATGCACGAACGGATAAAGCATTTGAAGCAAAATCGCGATGGCCAGTATCGCTCCGAGGCTCCTTTGCGCACTTGACGATATGCCTCTGCGCCTATTTCCACGTGGGGTGTAATGGCGGAGGGACACGTGCCTAGTCTGCCCTATCCCTGCGGCAAAGGGGCGCTCTGAAGTTAATGAGAGTCAGGTGTGTGTCCCCGTAGTTTGGAGTATTTGCTCAATTACCGCTTTTGGATGATCCCACATAGGTGCGTGACCGCAATCTTCGAATATCAACCATTTCGTGTGCGGTGGAACAAGGGATCGCTCTTGGCATGTCGATGCGGGCAAAGTTTTATCGGCATCTCCAAAAATTACTGTGACCGGAATGGATGCGGGGACATTTTGGTCAAACCTTTTTTGAAGGAGTGCGTCCCATGCTGGGTAATAACCCACAGCTTTTGCCATCGCGTTCGTTGCATCAAGACAGAGTTCGTATGAAAACTCGCGCCATTTGGGACTGACATTCTCGAATCCGATTTTGCGTGCCCACTCATAATGTAGCAATAAAGGGGAGACGACTCTGAGACTGCTTGCGAGAATTCTTGCGATGGCAGTACCGGGATAGCGAGCGACGAACGGTTTTAGCCACAAGCCTGCTGGGGCAAGGCCCGTAACAGAACTGATTGCTGATGGAGTCATCGCAGCCATTTCCAGTGCGATCCAACCACCAAGTGAATTCCCAACAACGTGAAATTTATCGAAACCGAGCGAGTGCATAGTTTCCAGGACGGAATAAGCAAGAGCTTTCGGATCCATTGGTTGAGTCTCATCGATTGGAGTGAATCCGTGACCTGGTAAATCAACGGTCACCACCGTGAATAGCGCTTCAAGATCCTCAATGATCGGTTGCCACGCCGTGGATGCTGAACCCATTCCGTGAATGAGAAGAATGACGTCCCTTCCCGTTTCATGTGAGCGCAAAGTTGAATGCAAGTTCATGGAGATCAATCAGTAGGTCTTATCCCAAAGGTCTTGCGAATCCCTTGAGTGAAAGTAATTGAACCATCGGAATCGGCGTATCTTGCGAGTCTGGACTCGGCGTCCTTTCGCACCTCGGCGCGTAATGGTTCAGGTATTGCCAGCCACATCATGCGTTGGCCGACAGACCACGTGAAGTCGTACCAGTGCTGCGCATCGGCAAAGCACACCTTGATCGTCGTTGACTCAGTTCTCACATCGGTGAATCCTGCGTTCAGAAATAGTTTTTCCACTCCTTCGTCACTTGCGAATGGACCTTCTTTTCCGGAAGTGCGAGCATCCTTCATTTCGGGTGGCAGATGCGGCAGAAAAACCTCGTCCACCTCTGCCCAGCGCGGATCATTCGCGCCGAATGTTGTAATGCCAATCCGTCCGCCGGGCTTTAGCAACGGTCGCCAGTTTCGCAGGGCCTCAAGCGGATCTGCGAGAAAGAACAGGACCAACGAGGAGGAAATGGTGTCGAAGGGCCCTTTAACCGTGGCGGGGGACTGGGCGTCATCAACTTCGCATTCAACGTTTCTAAGTCCCGCGTGCAATGCGAGGCGACGAGCGTGCTCGATCATTCCACTTGAGATGTCGATACCGACGGCCAGGCCATGCTGGCCTATCGCTTGGGCAACTGGAAGAAGCACTGCTCCGCGCCCGCAACCAATGTCAAGCCATCGTTCGCCTTGCGTAGGTGGCATCGATGTCAGAAGTGATGTGGCTATTGGCTGGAAGAAGTCAACTCCAACTTCATCGTAGGAATCGGATAGTTTGTCGAAAAGATTCGCCATCTTCTCTGTGTGTCCAGAAGCATCAACCATCTGAACAGTATGACATTGAGCGCGTTTGTACGTCTACGAACCGCCTACTCGCCGATGTTCATAGGTAGAGCATCCGTCAGTGCTCTCAGTTCGTTGAAGCTAGTGGAGAACACTGCGTGTGGATGGCCGGCAGCGGCCCAAATGACCTCATAGTCATTCAAGGCCGTGTCAATGAGAACGAGGGCTTCATTGGAAAGCCAACCAATGGGGGAGACCCCTCCGATGGTTTCTGAAACCGGGGATATCTAAGAGAACTTTCATGTGGTCGTAATTACTCGCTTTGGGAAAGTTCGGAGGTTAGTAGCTCAAGAGGTACACCGTTGACTACATGCCGAGAACGATCTTCTGGCCAGAATGTGGCGCCGTCATCGGGCCAACAAGGAACGACATGAAAGTGGAGATGGTCAACACTTTGCCCTGAATGAGGTCCGCTGGCGTTCAATAAAACAACACCAGTTGCCCCTAACTTAGAGCACATTGCCCTGGAAACTCGCTGAACCAATTCAAGAGTTGCGTGGAGCGCTTGTGAATCGACATCAAGCACGCCAACGTAATGCAACCGAGGCGCGACAAGCGTATGACCGGGAGCAAGAGCCCCGTCCGGTAGGGGCAGGAACGCCACCGCATCGCCTTCTCGTGCCACCCAGCGTGCATTGCCAGTTTCAATGAGATTACAGAAAACACATTCCACTTGTTGTTCCATTACGGAAGCCTAACTTAGAGATACAACTATAGGTCGGGCATTAGTGAGTCCCAAAAGTGTGGCAGAGGTGGTTGGAAAAACGGCATCCGCCCGATCCAGATCCACAGGCCAAGTCTGCGCTCCTTACTTCTTCTTCATACTGAATCCAATATTTTCTGAGTCCAAGGCGAGGGTATTGATGAAAAAGTATGGATACTTTTCCGTAGTGGCAGGATTTGTCTTGATTGGGATCTCGGTGACTCTAAGTTCGCCTGCGAGTCTAACTTCAACTCGGAGTTACTTATCGCAGGGAAGCCTTGGGATGAAGGTGATCCTCAGTGGTGAATGTATGGGACGTTCGGATTATCCGCATATATCAACCCATGTTTTGAGAACTGTGAACGTGATTGCTGAAACAACCTGCCCCGGAAGGAAAGTTAGCGTGAGAACGTCTCTTTCGCGCCGCGGATGGCTATTCTTTCGCGAAACGGTATCAATCTCGAAATCCGGTATGAGTTCAGTGCGAGTAAATGTCGCCATGAAATGCAAGTGGAAAATGGGCGAATCACCTATAGAATACGTGGTGGAATCTGTTCATCGTGATGAAACAGGTGCAAGTGGCGTCACGAGGTTGCACAGATTCCTTAAGTGCTAGTCATACCGAGGAGGACAAATGAACCTATTAGGTTGGAATGTCTTGCCTGGTGATTACGCAGCTGAATTCAAATTTGAAGATGGTCCAAGATGGCTCAAAATCCTTGCCCTTACTCCATATTTCGAGCGATTTGCATATCCAACAGCAGTGAAGCTTGGTCTTGGAATTCTATGGAGTAACTCAAATAGTCAAAGCGAGAGAGAAGCGCTGGAATCAGTTGGATGGATAGTTCAAACCCGTGAGAAGACAAAAGAAGAGAAATTTTTCGAAGGCTCACTTGCATTACTCACATCTGAACCCAAGCGACGTCAAAGGCGTCACATTGCATTTACCCGATGGGGTCGTCAGCGGTCTTCAAGGAATTATGTCCACAAATCGAATGGAACTTACTCACAGTTTAAGAATCGAACCCTTCCCTCTGGTTTGTAAGGCTTCCTCTTCAATCACCAACAATCATCGGTTGTGCCCCAGTTGCTTTAGATAATTCCGTAAAGGTTGTTGGGAAGACCGCATGGGGATGGCCTGCGGCAGCCCACACAACCTCGTAGTCGTTCAAAGCTTCGTCGATTAGCGCTGTGGGCGGTTGCAACCACGCCAATGGACTTACACCCCCTATGCTTTCAGCAACCAGGCCACCGTGCGGACTTATTTATTCGAGATAAAATTGTCGAAAGTCCTATTGAAATACGGTAAATCTAACTAGCATTTCGAAATGCAAGAATTACTTTTTATTCGCTCGAATGGCCAGACCGTTGCCTATTTTGATTATGGACAAAGTGATGATGTCGTGTTCTTCCACCACGGGACGCCTTCAGCTGGTCCAATTGCGCCCTACGTCAGACGTAACGCCGATGCAAATGGATTTCGCATTATTGAAGTTGTTCGACCAGGTTACGGAAGCTCTACAGCGATCTCTGATCGCAACGTCAATACCACTTCCCAAATAAATCTCGACATTGCCGATGCTCTTGGACTTGAAAACTTCGCCATTTTTGGGGGCTCTGGCGGAGGACCCCATGCATTGGCTTCGGGACATCTTGCCGGGAGTAGGTGCATAGCGCAGTTGATAGTTGCAGGTTTGGCGCCTTTCGACGATCCAAATTTTGACTTTGTCGAAGGGATGTCCGATGAGAACCGAGAGCGGTCGAATCTTCCATTAACAAGCATGGAAGATTTTGAAGTATTAATGTCAGACGAGGCTGCGAAGATGTCCTCGTATAATTTTGATCAAATTAAAGAGAAGTTTGATGTAGATCCTGATAATCCATTTTCAGACGAGCGCATTTCGAATATTCAAGCCATTATGCAGTACTCATTCATGCAAGGTTCCATTGGTATGAAAGATGACCGCCTCGCTTTTCTAAAACCATGGGGATTTTCGTTGGGAGATATCTCAACGCCCGTACAGCTGTGGGCTGGGACTAAAGACGTTAACGTCCCACCAGCACATGCTGACTACCTAAAGGGAATGATTCCTAACTCTGAATTACTTATCGTTGACAATAAAAATCACGGCACAATCTCAGAACCGGCCGTTGAGAGTGGATTTAAGTGGTTACGAGGACTTTTCAGTTCTCATTCTTAGCAAAAAACGGGACATTGGTCAGGCATAGTCAATTGCCCACGACCATCCGTGTGGCATTGGTTACTGCGATTAATTCATCGAATGTGGTTGGGAATATCGCGTGTGGGTGGCCAGCTGCCGCCCACACGACTTCATAATCGTTTAATGCTTCATCGATTAGGACTGTGGCGGGTTGCAACCATCCGATGGGGCTGACACCCCCTGTGGTTACTGCAACCAAACCTAAACCAAAACCTAACAAGCGCAGAAGGACGAATATTGCTGGCTCTTTTAAAATATGGTAAATCCAACTAATCTTCCATGGTGCAAGAATTACTTTTTACTCGCTCGAATGGTCAGACCGTGGCCTACTTTGATTATGGCCAAAGTGAGAATGTCGTGTTCTTTCACCACGGCACGCCTACCGCTGGCCCAATTCCGCCCTACATCAGGCGTAACGCCGATGCAAATGGATTCCGAATTATTGAGGCTGTTCGACCAGGTTATGGAAGCTCAACAGCGATCTCGGATCGCAGCGTAAATACCGCTTCCCTCATAAATCTCGAAATTGCCGACGTTCTTGGAATTGAAAACTTCGCCATTCTTGGGGGCTCTGGCGGAGGACCGCATGCATTGGCTTCGGGACATTTAGCTGGGAGTCGATGTATAGCGCAGTTGATTATTGCAGGCTTCGCGCCTTTCGATGATCCGAATTTTGATTTTGTTGCAGGGATGTCCGAAGAGGGCCAAGAGCTGTGGCTTCACCCCTTAACTAGCATGGAGGATTTTGAAGAATCAATGTCAGAGGAGGCTACGAAGTCATCCTCGTATGATTTTGATAAACTTAAAGAGATGCTTAATGTAGATCCAGATAATCCAATATCAGACGAAAGCATTTTAAACCTGCAAGTTAGGAGACAGTACTCGTTCATGCAAGGTGCCCGTGGTATGAGAGATGACCGCGTAGCTTTTCTAAAACCTTGGGGGTTTTCGTTGGGTGATATCTCAATGCCTGTACAACTGTGGGCTGGCACTAAAGATGTTAACGTCCCACTGGCACATGCTGACTACTTGAGAAGAATGATTCCGAACTCCGAATTACATATCGTTGAGGATAAAGATCACTTCACAATTCCGGAACCGGCCGTCGAGGAAGGATTTACATGGTTACAAGGATTTTTCGATCCTCATTCTTAGCTAAAAAAGGGAGATTGGTCTGGCGTATTCAATGGCCCACGACCATCCGCTTGGCATTAGTTGCTGCGATTAATTCATCGAAAGTTGTCGGAAATACTGCGTGTGGATGTCCTGCGGCTGCCCAGATGACTTCATAATCATTCAACGCTTCATCGATTAGGACTGTGGCTGGTTGCAACCACCCCAACGGAGCAACGCCACCTATAGCGTAGCCAGACCACAAGCGAACAAAATCCGCATCAGCACGATGAAGTTTCTCGACATTGAGAGTGCGGGCCACAAGTTCTGTGTCAACGCGATGTCGCCCACTGGTAATCACGAGAAGTGGCATGTCGTCAGGCAAGCGAAAGACAATTGAGGACGCAATTTGTCCAACTTCGATCCCGAGAGCATCAGCGGCTTCCTTCGCACTTCGAGCACTCTCTGAGAGCACTTCAATTTGCGTTCGCATTCCAGCAGACTCAAGGGCCGCAATTGCACGTTGGACGGAGACGTTATTGAGTACTTTTTCCACGCGGTGAGTATACGCAAAGCGGACAGTGCCTAGAGAGTCCTGGCCAATTTGTCCAGCACTGGCAAGGCGGCATTGAGCGCCGCAATTTCTGATTTGCTTAACGTTTGAATACGTTGATTGATGCCCACAGTCCTTTCCTCTCTCAAATTCTTAAGTACTTTATGACCGGCCCCTGTCAACCCCACGAGACAGGCTCGCTTATCTAGGGAATCCTGAACACGTTTTATGTATTTGAGCTCTTCCAAACTTGCAGTCACTCTAGTGGCGACAGGAGCGCCAATAGATTCGCGAGTGGCAAGATCGCTAATGCGAATTGGGCCAGATTCCTCGATAGTGACGAGGGCGGATACTTGAGATGGAGTTAGACCGCTTGTGTTGTGCTGTCGCATTGACCTAACTAGTCGGCCAATGACGAGTCTGAGATCGGCTGCTGTGTGTGCTTGTGACTTAGTAAGGAGAGTTGCTTTATCGCTCATCGAACTACCTGACTTTCCATTGCAGGTTCTCCCGGAACTGCTCCGCCTGAAAGAGTCATGTCGCCAACATGTTCGTGCATTGAATGCTCATCATGGATGTAGCGGGTTCCTCGGAAAGCCGAGAAGAGTGCCGCAATGAGCGACATTGCGATAGCAAGCGTGAAGACGATGACGAGCCCGTGGTGGAATGGGGACTGGATTAGGCTGGGGAAGAAATGTTTGCCCGTCAATGTGGCCCATTGAGAATTCGTGACGTGTGTTGCTGCTTGGGAGCCGAGTAAGGATTGCAGGGGGTTATATCCAAGGAAGGAGGAGAACAAACTACCCACTGCCGGAATGTTGGCGATTTGATGTGCCTGTCCGGCGGCCACGCCGTGAGCACTGAGTCCATCGAAAAGTGCCTTCGGCAAAGTATTAGTGAGCCCCACAATCATGAGCGAGAAGAAGACTCCCATTGATAAGACCATTCCGGAGTTCATGAATGCCGCCTGAATTCCAGCCGCACCTCCACGTTGATCGGCAGGAACGCTGTTCATGATTGCTGTCGTGTTTGGCGCTGAGAACATCCCACCTCCAACTCCATTGAGAAAGACAAGTAATGCAAACCAGATGTAATGGAAATCGGTCGGAACAAGCAACAAGCCGACGAAACTTCCACCGAAGAGCAGAAGACCAGAGGTGGAAAGTATTCGCGCACCGTGTCGGTCTGAGAGAAATCCGGAGACGGGGCCGGCAATCAGGAATCCAACGGTGAGGGGTAATAAGTAGATTCCCGCCCAGAGCGGAGTCGCGTCATAGGCATACCCATGCAGCGGTAGCCAGATTCCTTGTAGCCAGATGATCAACATGAACTGAAGCCCACCGCGCGCAATCGCCCCCAAGAAACCGGCAGCGCTTCCAGTGGCGAATGCTCGTATTTTGAAAAGCCGCAAATTGAACATCGGAGAATCGGTGTGAAGTTCGATGAAGAAGAATATAAACAGGACGACAATACCGACCACAAAGCAGGTCAGAACCCGAGGAGAAGTCCATCCCATTGAGTTGCTTCCGTAAGGTTGGATTCCATAAACCATGGCAACGAGAATCGACGTTAATCCAATTGCGAAAGTAACATTTCCCCACCAGTCGATTTTGGCGGGTGAGCGTTTTCCGTTGTCTCGCAGACTGTGGTAACCCCAGAATGTGCCCAGGATTCCGAAGGGGACCGAGACCCAGAAGACCAGTCGCCAATCTCCAATCGATAGCAGGCCTCCTGCGATAAGCCCGATAAACGAACCGCCGATTGCGGCCACCTGATTAATGCCCATTGCAAGTCCGCGCTGTTCGGCCGGGAAAGCATCGACGATGATTGCACTCGAATTTGCAAAAAGCATTGCACCGCCAACGCCTTGTACGAGCCTCCAAAGGACCAACCACATTGCGCCTGTGCCACCGTGGAATGGATCGAGGGCAAGAATGATCGATGCGAAACTGAAGACCGCAAATCCCAGGTTGTAAATCCGCACTCGTCCCATGATGTCGCCGAGTCGACCCAGGCTAATAACGAGGACTGCGGTGACGAGCATGTATCCCATGAGCAGCCAAAGGAGGTAGCCCACATTGCTGGGGGCGAGGGGATCGATACCGATTCCGCGGAAGATTGCTGGAAGGGAGATCAAGATGATCGACGAGTTTATGGTGGCCATAAAAATTCCCAAAGTGGTGTTGGTTAGGGCAATCCACTTGTAGTTGTCGGTTCCTTTGGATCGTTTCAATTTCATGAATCTCTCGTTCTCTTTATTTGCTTGACATTAAGCAACTATATACTAGATACCAATATGAGAATGGCGAGAAATCAGTGTTAAGTGCGCCCTGTTTCTTGACATAGACTAAGCCCTTGAATTTGCATTTATTTCCTTGATACTCAGCAGTATTTCATGGTCAGATTTGGGAGATTTGAGCGTGAGGGGAAATTAGTTGAGCGTAAGAGTCTTATTCGCAGAGAACCCACCGACTTTAAAGTACATAACGCCTGAGAATCAGTGTAACTTTTAAAAGCGGAGAGAATTCCGCGAGATTGACCAATGCAAGACAACAGAATCGAAGAATCATGAAACACATAAGGACCCTTAAAAAAATATCTGCACTTGGCGTGCTCGGATTGGGACTGCTGATGATGTCCCCTAGTTCTGCTCTAGCCGCAGATGCCCCGGCTACTCTGCATGTGATTGTGAACGTAATCAATGATGATGGCGGCACAGCCGTTCCTTCAGATTTCACGTTGCATATCCGCCACCTGATGAAAGAAGTTGCTGGAAGTCCATTTCCAGGCGCAAGCGGAGCGGGAACAACTTTTACGTTGCCCGCAGGCAGTTACCTCATAACCGATGACAATGTTCCGATTGTCAACGGCTATGTCTCTTACTATGGAAAATATACCCAAGGCGGAACTGTCGACGGATTCGTAACATTGGCCGCGGGCCAAAGTCTAACGATTACTCGCACGGAAAATGATTGGCCAGCTGCTGGTCCTGCAGTAGTTCAGCCAGCTGCAAATCCAATTCCGGGTACCCCAACTACAACCCCGGTGGTTCCAGTAACTCAAACTGGCGGCCAACTTCCTAAGACATCGTCTCCTTGGTACAACCTGTTGGCGATTAGTTTTGGTTTCGTACTTCTAGGAAGCATTGGATTCAGAACGCGAAGGGCTCTCAAGTAGTAAGGTGAAAAAAAATCGAACTCGCAAGGCTTTCACTGTTATTTTCAGTTTCATGCTATTTCTTGGAGTAGCAGGAGTTGGCTATGCGGGAGTTCAGATTTACCAGATGAGGACTAGTGCCGGCAACCAAGTGTTGCCGGCATTAGGACCCCTAACGGGCATAATCACTTCAGTCAGGAGCAATGCAACCAGGCCGCCGGCGGTTACCTACTCTCCCTATCCCAAAATAGGCGATGTCATTGGCACCATTTCACTTCCGAGCCTCAAGGAGAAACTCCCGATCATTGAGGGCACTGATGATGCCGAACTCAAACGTGGAGTTGGTCATTTCATCGGGAGTGTTCTGCCGGGGATGCGTGATAATTCAGTTCTGGCCGGTCACAGAGATTCAGTATTTTCCAACCTCGGAAAGCTTGGATTGGGCGATCTCGTTGTAGTGCGCACGGTTGCCGGGGAATTCACCTACAGGGTCACTAAATTTAGGATAGTAATGGCAGATGATCGAACGGTGATCGTGCCTACTCCAACCGCAATTTTGACATTGAGCACTTGTTATCCTTTTCGCTTCATCGGAAATGCACCAAAGCGATACATAGTTTCGGCCGAACTGATTCAGTCCGAACTGACCAAGGCTTAGATCTGTCCAGACTTGTTCTCAATACTGTCGGCCCCACTTAGCCAGCCGACGCTGGCCAGGGCCACAGCAGAGGCCAGAACAGCAGCGGCACCGGCAAGATGCAAGTCCTGTAGATCGGCCGGCGCTTTGAGAAGGGCGCTGAAGATTCCCAAGGTGGCAGTCGCCACAAGTAGTCCGATGATGATTGCGGCCAGAGGCCGGGCACCGGAGATGTTTGACCAATCCCTCCATGCATGAATTGCAAAGGCAACAAGAGCAACCACTGCAAAAAAGGCCACACTGCGGTGAAGGAGATGCAGGACCACGAGATGCATCGGCTGGTTGGTGGGGCAGAACGGGAAACTGGCGCAAGATTTCTCGGCCTCTGCATTTACTACCAACGAACCGGATAAATAGAGCAGCCCGGCTGATCCAATTGCACTCCAGCCGAGTGATCCAAGTCGTGGGGAACTAGCTGGGAGCTTGTCCATTACCGCTGCAACTGCTGTGACCGTGGCCCCGCCAAGAAGGGCAAGGCCCGCCAAAAGATGCGCGGCAACAGTGGGGGCACCATTGCTGTCAAAGACAGTTATGGCTCCGAGGATGACCTGTACAAAGACGATACCCACGGTGAACAGTGCGGGCCTTATTGCTGCAACATGTGTGCGAATTCGCGAAGCCACGAACCAGGTCGCAATGACCAAGATGGAGACAATGCCTGCTAAATACCGATGGGTCTGCTCCATGAAGGCATGAAAACCTTGGAAGGGACCAATGCTGCCTTTGCATAACGGCCAGTCCGGGCAACCCATTCCGGAATCGGTGACTCGTACGTGGCTGCCATAAATGATGAGGACATAAACCATCGCCGCACTACTGATAGCCAAAATTGGCAACCATCTAGTTGGGATTCGCTCTGTCAGTCCAGAGGGTTTCTTTGACTTGCTTAGGAGACTCAGATTCACCTCTGCACCGTACACGGCGAGGTCAGATAAACAGAGCGTCCAATTGAGGGCTGCCTCTCGCTTTAACTTCTATTTTGCATAGACGGCGAAGAAGTCGCGACTTGTTGGTTTGAAGTATCGATCAGCCGGACGCGTAAAATCGAGAAGTTTGTGCGGCACTGGCGAGGTTGGCGTCGCTCCGGGGGTGTACCACATGTATGAAATCCACTCTGCGTTGATGTCGAGTTCCATTGCTCGAACTGCGCCAGCACGTTCCAACAAGTTCGCCAGACTCTGGATTGAAAGGGCGTTGCCCGCTACGAATACGAAATCACCTGTTGCCGTAATTCCGATTCCGGTACGCCACACGAAGTAAGCATTTTTAATTGTCCAGCCCCAGTTGGCCAAGACATTCTTATCAAGATTCGATGCAATCTTTCCATTATTAATAAGCAATGTGAGATTTTGACGGACCGAGATGATGTCAGTGCCAGGTTTGTTTCCGGGCCAGGAAATAATGTCGGAATGCCCGTCGGCATAAACCACGAGCGAGGCCGCACCTTTAGTCAGGGTCCCTGCGGTATGACCGTCTGCGTAGAAGCCACCGCGTGAGTTCTTGATTTTGAATCCGCCGTTAAAAGTGGCTGCCAATCCGCTTCTTTGCGCTGTCGGGATCATGGCAGGTTGGGTCCATAGGTCCATATGCCCTGGATCGGAGAACCCAGGATGTTGGATAAATTCAAGGAGCGCCCCACTCATCCATGCAACGCCAGATAAATAAGAGGTATGTTCCGAATCGGGACGCAGATACGCGACTTGAATTGCTGGTTGGTCATGCACTGTAACCATCGTCTTGAAGACTCCCTCGCCGCCTAATGCAGGGCTGACCAGCGGTAAGAGGGGTGCATGAACTGCAATCTGCGATTGACCGCCCTGCGTGGGTTGCGGTGAGGCAGTTTGGGCGCTGAGATCCTTCAACTCAGTTCCAGAGGGCTTGCCTCCGATTTTTGGTGGGTTCAGCCAGTACTGCACGTTCTCCGCTGCTGTCACCACGAATCCAAGTCCGTGGTCGCGGCCCCATTCGGCCAATCGCGCTGCGACGGTGTCCGTACCGGGCGCCGAGAGAACGGAACCAATTGACCACGTCAAACTTCCAAGAAAGATGGCAAGAACAATCGATAGAGAAATAAGTACCGTGCGTCGTGTTGGCCTTTTGCTCATTTCCGATTCGAAATCTTTTTGAAGATGCGCGTTGGTAGGAGCGCGAAGACCAACGCAACCCATTTGAGAATCGAAGGTGCGTACCCGATTGGCTGGCCATCTTTGAGAAGTTTGACCGCCAACTTTCCGACCGCGTCGCTGTTAACTGTGAAAGGTGCCTCGGGTAGGAATTTGGTCATTCGGGTTCGGACAAAACCAGGTCTGAGGATGCAGATTGAGACGCCAGTGCCTGCTAGCTGGTCGTTGAGGCCGCGCGCCATAAAATCAAGGCCGGCCTTGGAAGAGCCGTAGACAAAATTGTCTACTCGCGGCCGAGTCTGAGCAAATGAAGAAATTATTTCGATCTGTCCGTGTCCCTGTAATTTCATTCTCTCGGCAATCAGAAGCATCAGGTGAGCACTTGCCACATAGTTCACATTCATCACTTCAAGGGCGTTGGCCGCCTCATCCATGTCAGGATTGTTGCCTAGAACACCGATAGCAATTATTGCGATGTCCAAATCGCCGTCGGTGAAGAGTTGATCTACGAGCCCTTGATGAGATTGCGTTTTTTCCGCGTGAAAGCTCACCTTCGACAATTTCGTCCGGTCGGGAAGAATTTCGGCGAGGGACTTTGCAGCCCGCTTGGGATCACGAGCGACAACGAAACATGTCTCTAAATTATCCTGAGGTAGTGCTTTGAGAATTGACTGACCAATTTCGCTAGTTGCCCCAATGAGCGCAACAGATTGAGGGCTGTGAAATGCGTTCAACATAGTTTCAATCTCCTTGATTGATCGGACTGCCACATTCCACGCGGATCCATATTGTTGCGGATAGCTCGCCACTCTTCCAATCGGGGATACATGAGAGGGACGAATTCAGGCTTGAGCCGTGCGTCCTTGACTAAGTAAATGCGCCCATCTCTGGCGCACAATTGCGAATCCAGGGAATTGAGGGCTCGCTCTAAGTTGCCTAATTGAGGAGGAATGTCCAAGGCCAGAGTCCAACCGGGTTTCGGGAAACTTAAGGGGGCAAGTGAGCTCTCGCCGAATCTCTTGAGTACCCCGAGGAAGGAGACAGCGCCGAGATCCTTCATTGTTGCAAGAACATGTGCCAAGAAGTCTTCATTTCCCTCTGGAACAACGAATTGGTACTGAAGGAATCCACGACGGCCGTAGATCCGATTCCAATTCTGGATTCGATCTAGTGGATGCATGAAGGAATCGATTGATGAGATTCCCTTTGCCAGTGGTTTGCGAAACCACATTTCATTGAAGGCCCTAACTGTGTATTTGTTGATAAAGGAGATGCCGCCGATATTTGGGAAGGGAAGAGTCTTGCCTTCTTTAACATTGACACGAGGAATCGGCGTTGGTGCCGAGGTTTGGGCCGCATAGTTTCCTTTGCCCACAACACCGCGCCCCCGGAAATCGCCGGAGAGATCTATCCACGCGACAGTGTGCTGGAAGTTCTTGTCAGAGGCCGAAAGAAGGGTGAGCATCTCTTCAAGATTATTTACCTTGGTTTCCTCAACCACTACTGATGCGCGATTCATCGCAATGAGTTGGAGATCGGCCTCAAGAATCATCCCGGTGAGTCCGAGGCCGCCGACGGTGGTCCAGAAGTGATCTGCGGTGGGTCCGTCAGGGAAGAGATCACGGGTTTCTCCGTCGGCGTAGAGCAGCCGGATCCGCTTTACGCAGGATGAGAATGAGCCGGTGGTGTGATGTGACTTTCCATGAATGTCGGCTGCAATCGCACCGCCGATGCTGACGAAACCAGTGCCGGGCACGACTGGAGGGAAGAGACCCCGTGCGAGGGAGGCTTTCTCTAAGGTGCCTATGGAAACACCGGCTCCGGCGGTAACCATGTGTGCTTCCTCTTGGAAAGTAAGGTCCGACAAGAACGCGGCATTGATGCTCACGCCGCCGATGTTGAGGGAGGAATCACCGTAACTTCGGCGCAAGCCATGCGCTATGACACCACGGGGGCTCTCATGTGTGCTGACGTAGTCCTGTAACTCCTCCAGCGAACCCGGTGCAAATTCGAGGGAATTCGAACGAAGCGTCCGGCCCCAACCAGTTGACTCAATATTTTCCACAATGTGACCCGTTAGTACATCGACATAAGTAGAAGTACTGCGGTAGCAAGACCACTAATAAGAAGAACGTAATCGCGAAGGAGAAGATCTTCCGGAACCTCGCCGAATCCCTTTTCAACCAGCCAGACGTATCTAAAAATTCCAAGACAGAGAGGAAGGAGCGACATCTGCCCGAAGTGTCTTGATTCAGGTAGAGAGAATGCCCAGAGGCTATAACCAGTGAGTGTTACGGCAGCAGAGACGGCAAGAACGAACCGCAAAAACGGCAGCGGATAATCTCGGATGACAGGGCGAACATCAGCGTTGGCAAGACTTTCGGCCTCAGCCAATCTCTTTGCCACAACAACGACGAGCGAGCCAAATGAAGTCACCACGAGGAACCAGCGCGAAATCGGTGTACCCGTAGCGGCGCCCCCCGCTATTGCACGTAAGACGAATCCGAGAGCGACAACCAAAAGTTCTACAACTGGCTGATGCTTGAGTCCGAATGAGTAAGAAAGTGTGGACGCTAAATAGAGCAGCAAGACAAGTTGGAAGGAAAAAGAGAGAAAACTTGCGGCGATGGCCCCGAGGAAGACACACAGAGCCAATACGTACATGGCCTGCGTTGCTGTGATTTTTCCAGAGGCTAGGGGTCGTTTGGATTTTGTGGGATTTTTTCTATCCCGATCTAGATCGCGGATGTCGTTGACAATGTAGCCGACGCTGGAGACGAAGCAGAAAGCGACAAATGCGAGAAGGGTCTTCCAAGGCGTATCTCCGTCGACAATCTTTCCAGCGGCAACGGGGGCGGCGAATACCAGGAGATTCTTGGCCCACTGTTTTGGGCGCATCGTCATTATTAGGGGAGAGATGATTCCTGAGTTTAGTTTCACTTGAGTAATTTCTGGGCGTCTTTTGTAAGTGCATAGAAAGCCCATTTGCCTCGTTGGGTTCGAGTGAGTAGTCCTGCTTCGACTAACAATCTGAGATGGTGGCTCACTGTGCTCTGTGCAAGTCCGGTCTCTGGAGTCAGATCGCATACGCAGGCCTCGGCGTTTTCTCCTGCGGCTACAGCCATCATCAGCGAAAGACGGGTGCCGTCACCGAGGGCTTTGAACTGCTCGGCTAATCTCTCGACATCCTTTGGGGATCTGGTGAGAGCAATGGTTTGGGCCATGCAGCAATCTTACATTGACACTGTTCGATATGACGATAGGGTTCTCATATCGAAATCTATCTATTTGAGGATCCGGTGAGCCAAATCAAGAAAAGTACCGTAGGAAATCCGCTCTCTCAACTCTCAACAATCAATCGGTTCCTACCATTGTGGATTCTTTTATCGATGGCAGTAGGACTCTTGGTGGGTAAGGTTCTTCCCGGGATCGACAAATTACTCACGACGATTCAGATTCAAAAGACATCTCTGCCAATCGCTTTGGGACTTTTCATCATGATGTACCCGGTGTTGGCCAATGTCCGCTATGAGGAAATGGGTCACCTGCGCTCGGATAAGAAGCTCCTCGTTTCCTCATTAATCCTCAATTGGCTTGTTGGGCCGGCCTTGATGTTCTCGTTGGCGTGGATCTTCTTAGGTGATAAACCCGAATATCGAACTGGACTCATTGTTATTGGTCTGGCGCGGTGTATCGCGATGGTTTTGATTTGGAATGACCTTGCCTGTGGCAGTCGAGAAGTGGCCACCCTCTTGGTGGCCATCAACTCGATATTCCAGATAGTTGCCTACGCTTTCTTAGGGACTTTTTATCTCAAGGTTTTGCCAACGTGGATGGGGCTGGATTCTCTCTCGGTATCGTTTTCAACGTGGGACATAACCAAGGCGGTCTTGATTTTCTTGGGAGTTCCGCTCATCGCCGGCTATTTCACCAGAAGAGTTGGAGTTCGCAGCAAGGGTATTCATTGGTATGAGGAGAAATTCATTCCGCGGGTTGCTCCCTTTGCTCTGTATGGACTGCTCTTCACAATAGTTTTGATGTTCGCCTTGCAAGGTCGAGCAATCATTGATTCACCTGGAGTAGTCATTCAGGTTGCTCTGCCTCTACTGATTTATTTCTTGATCATGTGGGGGGTTTCCTATATTTTCGGTAAAGCGGTTGGTTTGCCGTATGAGAAGGCAACGACATTGGCTTTCACGGCCGCTGGAAATAATTTCGAACTTGCGATTGCGGTGAGTATCGGAGTCTGGGGAATCACATCAGGCCAGGCGATGGTCGGTGTTATCGGTCCTTTGATTGAAGTTCCAGCGTTGGTGGCACTTGTTTACATCTCACTATGGCTACGAAAGAGGTACTCCCGATGAACCAGAGAAAACCAAGCGTGCTCTTTGTCTGCGTCCATAACGCCGGTCGATCTCAGATGGCGGCGGCCTTCCTCTCTCACCTATCGCAAGGTGCAATAGAAGTTCGCTCAGCTGGCACGCAACCGGCCAATGAAGTTAATCCAGTTGTCGTGGCAGCGATGAAAGAGAAAGGAATCGACCTCTTCGCAGCGGTCCCTAAGGTCCTCACCGTCGAGGCAGTGCAAGATAGTGATGTCGTCATCACGATGGGGTGCGGGGATGCCTGCCCGTATTTTCCGGGCAAGAGGTACCTGGACTGGAAGCTGGCCGACCCGGCAGGGGGCACCCTGGGGGCGATCCGCCCGATTCGAGATGAGATCGAGGCCCTGGTCCGCGCTCTCATTCTGGAGATCACGCCTGCGCAATAGATAGGGACTTGCTCCTGTCAGGGCTTGGGGCTATTTTTCGAACATATGTTCGAAAACTCATCTTCAGCCCAGGAGCCCATCTCTGATCCGGCTCCTGTTATCAGGCGCGCCCAAGTGAGCCAAATCGGACCCCACGAAGTTCTGGCCGATGGATCCACCCCAGTGGAGTTCACATTCCGAGGCAGGCGCTTTCGTATCCATAGCGTTCTTTCCAGATGGTGCGAAGCAGGGGGGTGGTGGAATCGCATCAGCGATGGCATCTATCGCCCCGACGATGGCGCGCGCGCACTCTGGAGAGTTGAGGCGGCTCCCATCGGAGCCCTTACTACCTTTGAGATCGAACGCGATGAGATTACTGGCACCTGGCGTATCACGGTTCTTTGATGAGTGCATTCGTCCATCTGCGTGCATGCAGCGCCTACTCGCTTAAATACGGCACTACCCAACCGCGCGACCTGGTTGCCCGTGCACGTGAGTATGAGATGCCGGCTCTGGCACTTACCGATCGCGACGGTTTGGCTGGTGCAATTCGTTTTGCGCAGAGTTGCGTCGATTATGGGGTTGCCCCAATTATCGGAATCGATCTTGCAATGGAAACACCACGTGCGCTTTCTAGAGATGCAAAGACTCTTCCGCGTATCACTCTCTTAGCGCACGGTGATGGCGGTTGGCGCTCGCTCACCCGATTGCTGACTTCTTTGAACACGTATAAGACGCTCGAGCCAAGTCGTGCTCCTGTTCTTACTCTGAACTTCCTTCAGCAATTTAGCGAGTACAGCACGAATCTTCTGGCGCTACACGGCCCTGAATCACCAGTTGGTCTGGCTATTGCCTCGCATCGCAGCGATCTTGCTCTTGAATCTTTTGCGCAGACACGCGAACTCTTTGCCGATAATGCCATCGAATGTGTCTCGCACTTGGTTGCAGGGGCTGGACCTCGCTCTACTGCCCATGCTGCGCGTTCATTGATTTTCGCGCGCGATCATAAGATCGCCGCGGTCATCACCAATGCTGTTCGTATGCGCGAACGTGAGGATGGCCCTATCGCCGATATTTTGGACTCTGCGCGGCAGTTAGTTCCTTTGCATGCTCGCCATGTCGAACGGAAAAACGCGGAAGCATTCCTTAAATCAAGCGCTGAAATGATTGCCCTTGCCGAGGAGATTTCGCGGGCAGCGGGGGAGCGCACAGCACGCGAGCTTCTTGCCACAACGCATGAATGGGCAGAACGAGCCGTTCTCTCTCCAACCCGTGATATTGGTCTGGGAGGCATTCATCTACCCGAACCGCACATCGTCGGCGCCAGTTCCGCGTTGGAGATGCAATCTATATTGCGTGCTCGTTCAGAGGCTGGTCTGTATTGGCGCTACAGCGATAGCACGGCGATTGCGCAGGCGCGTCAGCGTCTCGATGACGAACTCTCGACAGTTGCAACACTGGGTTACGAGTCTTATTTCCTCACCGTTGCCGACATCACGGATATGGCCCGCGAACGGGGCATCCGCGTGGCAGCGCGTGGCAGCGGTGCAGGGTCGCTCATATGCCATCTTCTTGGGATCTCCGGAGTCGATCCATTACGACATGGACTCTTGATGGAACGCTTCTGCTCACCCCTTCGTCGGGCTCTTCCTGATATTGATATTGATGTCGAATCCGCTCGCCGATTAGAAATATATGATTTAGTCTTCAAACGATATGGCGACCCCACGTGGAGTACGCCCGGCAACACTTCCCGCTGTGCCACCGTTGCGATGGTTGATACATACCGAGCTCGCCATGCCATCAGAGATACTGGTACAGCCCTGGGGCTTCCTTTTGTCGAGATCGACCTCATAGCGAAATCTCTTCCACATATACGCGCTCGCAATATTTCGCAGGCACTGGCAAGCCTTCCCGAACTGCGCGGGCTCAATCTCAAAAGTCCTTTAACCGCAATGACTATTTCTCTGGCAGAACGACTCGATGGTCTTCCGCGCCACTTAGCGATGCATCCTTGTGCTGTTGTTCTATCTGACGGAGCTTTTCTTGATCGTGCACCTCTGCGAATCAATGCAGGTGGTTATCCGATGGTGGAATTCGACAAAGATGATGTCGAGGCAGTTGGTCTTCTCAAACTCGACATACTTGGAGTTCGCATGCAATCCACTATTGCTTATGCGATCTCTGAAATCGAACGGACCGAGCAGGCTGTCGACATCGACGCCATTGCACTGGATGACCAGCCAACTTTTGATCTCATCGCCTCAACTCGGACTCTTGGAATTTTCCAAGTTGAAAGCCCGGGTCAGCGCGAACTTGTCGGAAAGCTTGCTCCGCAAACTTTCACCGACTTAATCATCGACATCTCTCTGTTTCGGCCAGGACCAGTGAAGAGCGACATGATTTCACCCTTTCTCCGTGCTCGCCATGGTTGGAGCCCGGCCCAGATCATTCATCCTGACCTCTATGACGTCTTGCACGAAACCGAAGGCGTTGTTGTTTTTCATGAACAGGTGATCCAGATTATTGCGATCCTCACGGGAGTCTCTCTTGCGCAAGCAGATGAGAAAAGGCGGGCACTGGGAGACAGAGAGGGACAGCAAGAAGTGTGCGATTGGTTTTATCCCACAGCGCTGGCTCGCGGGTATGAGATCCATACAGTGGAAGCCGTATGGGATATTTTGCGAGCCTTCGCGTCCTTTGGCTTCTGCAAAGCGCACGCGGCAGCATTCGCGCTTCCGACCTACCAATCGGCCTGGCTCAAAGCCCACTATCCCGCTGCTTTTATTGCCGGGGTTCTGACGCACGACCCTGGCATGTATCCCAAACGCTTGATCCTTGATGATGCGCGTCAACTAGGTGTTGCAATTGCCCCGATAGATGTCAATCGCTCTTCTTCCACTTATCGTGTCGAGCGGGTTGATCCGAGTATGGCTCGGGTGCCAGCAGTGGCCTTTGACGGCAAGAGCACCGGGCGCGCTCTTACCTTGCCTGATGCGCGAGGGTATGCGATACGGATATCACTTGCTGATTTATCGGGGATCAGCAGTGATGAGGTGGAGTCGATAATCACTGGGCAGCCATATCTGGATCTCTCCGACTTTCATTCTCGATCGGGTGCATCTTTTCCGACAACAGAGAAATTAGTCTTAGTCGGGGCCTTTGACGAGATACACAAAATTGACCAAGGGAGGATCAATCGCCGGGATCTGCTTCTGCATTTGAGCGATCTCCACCGATCCCCAGCTCAATCACTCGGGGGATCGCAACTCAACTTCGGCTTCACTCCGCCCGCCCTTATCTCAAGTGGCCTTCCAGATCTGGATGCTAGTGAAAAAGTGCGTCACGAAATGAATCATTTAGGGATGGATGTCTCTCGCCACCTTCTGGAGTTTTATGCAGACTTCCTCAATGAGATTGGGGCAGTGCGATCCACGGATCTCCTTGCTCAAAGATCAGGTTCGTCGGTACTGGTTGCTGGCGTGAAGGTCGCCAGGCAGAGCCCCCCAGTGCGCTCAGGCAAGCGCGTTATCTTTCTGACTATCGACGATGGATACGGCTGCAATGACGCCACTTTCTTTGACGATGCCCAACGCAATTACGCTGATGTCCTTTTCAGTTCGCGGTTATTTTTGGTACGCGGAGAAGTCCGCCGCACTGGCCCAAGGGGTGTCTCACTGCGTGCAACTGGGGCATGGGATCTCCGTGCTGCTTACGAAAAGCATCTGCAAAGTAGAAGTACGCTCGTAATATGAGTACAGCGACCATTCTCCACGTCGACATGGATGCTTTCTATGCCTCCGTTGCCGAACGCGATGATCCTTCCCTCAAAGGTAAGGCAGTGGTTGTCGGAGCCGGAGCACGCGGCGTTGTTCTGTCTGCAAATTACCAAGCGCGCACTTTTGGAATCCACGCTGCAATGCCAGTGGGAAGAGCCCAGCGCATGGCACCGCATGCAATTTTTATCACGCCCAATCACGCCCGCTATAGCGAAGTCTCCGAGCACATAATGGGAATCTTCCATTCATATACTCCTCACGTAGAGCCGCTCTCACTTGATGAGGCATTTCTCGATGTCACGGGCTCTAGACGTCTACTCGGAACCGGTCGCCAGATTGCCACTGCGATTCGCGCAAAGGTAGAAGCACAAGAAGGCATCACCTGTTCTGTAGGGATTGCGCCCTCCAAGTTCATCGCCAAACTTGCATCGAGCCGATGTAAACCTGATGGAATGCTCGAAATCCCCGCAGATCGCATCCTGAATTTTCTTCACCCATTGCCCGTCTCTGCAATTTGGGGAGTAGGGCCAAAAACAACGGAAGCGCTCGAGCGGTTGGGTCTGCGCACTGTTGAAGAAGTTGCGCACACGCCGCGCGCGACTTTGATTCGTGCATTAGGCGAAGCTGGCGGATCCTCGCTTTATGAATTGGCCTGGGGACGTGATTACCGAGATGTCGTTTCAGATGAACCCGATAAGAGCATTAGCGCTGCAGAAACGTTTGCTCGCGATATTGATGATCAAGAAATTATTCTGCGAGAGTTCTTGCGCCTTAGCGAAAAAGCAACCCATCGCTTGCGCGAGAGAAATCTTTTTGCCAAGACAATTTCAATAAAAGTGCGTTATGCAGATTTCACAACGATCAACCGCTCCAAAACATTGCCGCTGGCCATCGACAGTACGCACGAAACCTATGAGGTGGTGAAGAAACTCTTTCTGGCCCTCCACCTCGATCGGGCACGCCTGCGCCTAGTAGGAGTAGGCCTGGAAAATCTCCAATCTCACGCCTCCGAACAGCTGATTCTAGGTTCTCGGGAGCGAGGCTGGAGGGAGGCCGAGGGAGCCATTGACCGGGCCCAGGCCCGTTTTGGCCCCGGAAGTGTCCGACCTGCGCGTTTGATGCGAAGAGATCGCGAGAAATAGAACAGTCGCCATATGGAAAATTTCGGTGTGCAATGCGAGGGGAGATGTTCTATTGTGGGCTCATCACAGTGACGACTGTGAGAAAAGGAGGGTGAAATGGCGCTTTCAGAACACGAGCGCAAACTCCTTGCCCAGATGGAGGAAGCCCTTTCGGCTGATGATCCACACCTAGTTTCGACTCTGACTGGCACCCGCCTCTACCCTGGACGTAACCGAGTACTCCTTGGAGCTGTCTTGACCGTGATCGGCATTGCCACAATATTTGCCGGCTTGATCACCAAAACCACACCGGTTGGAATTTTAGGATTTTTGATTTCCCTCGGCGGAGTTACCTTGGCAATTTCGGGGTTATCTGGTGTCAGTGCCCTGCGTCCATCTACCAAGCGCGCTCGCAAGGGCGGGCTCAATACCCGACTGGAAGATCGATGGGAACGACGTAACTTCGATCAGTAGGAAAGACTTCACTTGCCCTGGCCCCGTGAGGGGCTTTTTTTCTGCCCTTTTTCGACTGTAGGTGGAAAGAGGTGGGCCGCAAGGGAGAAAGATGGGTCAGGGTGGTTGAAAAGGGAGAGAAATGGAGTAAAGTGGAGTAAAGCACGCGGACCTGGGGAAGGGGACCATCATGTTTCTTGGCACCCACGAACCACGTCTGGATGAGAAGGGCCGCCTTATCCTGCCGGCCAAATTCCGTGAGGAACTAGCTAGTGGCCTGGTCATCACCAAGGGTCAAGAGCGCTGCCTCTACGTTTTTCCCTCGGCTGAATTCGCCTCCATTACAGAGACCTTGAGACAGGCACCTGTCACCGCCAAATCTGCCCGCGACTACATGCGCGTGATGTTTGCCGGCGCCCACGATGAAATTCCCGACCGCCAAGGTCGAATCACGATCCCACAGGGCTTGCGCACCTATGCCTCACTCGAAAGAGAGTGCGTCGTCATTGGTGCGAATACACGAGTGGAAATTTGGGATGCGCACTCATGGCGCGAATACCTGGCTGATCGCGAAAAGGGCTTCGCCGACGTATCAGAGGAGGTATTCCCAGGACTGTTCTAGATAAATCGAGTGGATCTCTCTTGTGGCCACCGCCGACCTTTTGAATCGGCACCCCTTCCCCGGTGCCGACCAAATAGTTCCGTCGGCCGGCGGTGACCAGAGGAGAGAAGTTCGATAAAGAAACGCATTGAGGCACATTTTTGATTACTGCAGATTCTATAAAGTTAAGGGGGAGTGGATGGCTCAGCACGTATCTGTTTTGCTCGATCGTTGCATTGAATTACTTTCCCCCGCTATCGAGAAAAGCAAAACCCCCATCGTCGTTGATGCAACTTTGGGTTTGGGTGGACATACCGAAGCACTCTTAAATAAATTTCCGAGTCTGGTCGTCATCGGAATTGATCGGGACGAAGACGCAATCGCTCTTGCCACTTCGCGTCTAGAAGCATTTGGCGAGCGATTCAAGAGTGTTCACGCCGTGTATGACCAAATACAAGAATGCATCGAGAAGTTTGGTTTTACGAAGGTGGACGGCATTCTTTTTGACCTCGGAGTCTCTTCAATGCAATTGGATAAATCAGAACGTGGGTTTTCATACGCAAATGATGCCCCCCTTGATATGCGTATGGATAGAAGTCAGGGGCGAACGGCGGGAGACATCATCAATTCTGCCGATCGTGAGGAACTCATAATGATCCTGCGAAAGTACGGAGAAGAGAGATTCGCACCACGCATCGTTGATGCAATTATTCGTCGTCGCGCAATTTCCACTATGAACTCAACAGTGGAGTTGGCAGAGCTGGTGAAAGAGAACATCCCTGCGGCAACGCGCCGGACTGGCGGCAACCCCGCCAAAAGGACCTTTCAGGCACTTCGCATCGCGGTAAATGATGAGCTGGGTGCGCTGACGAGGGCGATTCCCGCATCCCTGGATTCGTTGGTAGTTGGCGGTCGCCTCGTTGTCATGTCATTTCAATCCCTCGAAGATCGCATTGTCAAAGAGTTTTTTGTGAAGGCTAGTGAATCTAAAACGCCTCGTGAACTCCCAGTAGAAATCCCCGAACTCGCCGCCAAATTCATGCTCGTAGTTCGAGGCAAAGAGACTCCATCGGAGGCTGAACTTGCTCAGAACCCTAGATCTGCATCTGTTCGGCTACGCGCTATTGAACGGTTAGCCGCCTAATGGCACTTCCAGTTCTAGCACCGGCGATCACGCGATCCAGACAGATCGTTGCAGGAAAATCCTCGCGCGCTGTTCTACGACTTGTTCCGGACATGAATACCGGGGAGAGGGCCGACCGGAAAACATTCGTCATTTTTCTCTCGGTAGTCGGGGGTATTGGTCTACTTGTCTTATTGGCAATCAACACCATGCTGGCCCAAGATGCCTTCGAGTTGTACCGCCTCCAAGCTCAGGCAACCACTTTGAGTGATCAGCGTGAAGCCGTAATGCGCCAGATTGATTTTGCCTCTTCCCCAGAAGTGTTGGCAGCCCGAGCTATCGCGCAAGGTATGGTGCCTTCGCAGAGCCCGCGATTCTTATCTTTGAATTCCACCTCAGCGATTTCTGCAGCGCCAAAAAGGTAGACATGGCTGACTTTTCACTATCGCGTTCTCGGATAGGAATCCTGCTTTTCTCCGTCCTCTTTTTCCTTGGACTTCTAGCGCTTCGTTTGGTCGACATTCAGGCAGTGCAGGCACATACGTATGCCGTGCGGGCCGCAAATGAAATGTCCACGATTTCAATAATGCCGGCGCCACGGGGAGCGATAACCGATATCAACGGCGTGGAATTTGCACGCAGTGTGTCAGCAATAAATATTGTCGTAGATCAGACGCTTATTTCGGATCCAGCCAAATTCGCCGAAATCGCCGCCCCCATTCTTTCAATGAAGTCCGCAGATGTCGCAAAACTTGTGACTGGCAAAAGAAGATGGAACCTCGTGGCTCGCAATGTCGCTCCCGCAACGTGGGTCTCGCTCAAGAACGCATTTGCTGCCTACAACCAGAGTTTGGGTCGCAAAGATGTCTCTAAACGGCTCTTCGGGTTCTATCCCGAGCGCGGCTATACCCGCGAATACCCATCAGGTGACCTGATCGGTTCACTTGTCGGATTCGTCAATCAGGCGGGAGTCGGGGCAACTGGGCTGGAATCAAGTTTGAACTCTATGCTCACTGGCGTTGAGGGAAAGTACAGTTACGCCAATGGTTACGGTGCCGAAATCCCTGGATCACAACAAGAGTTAGTGACTGCAAAAACAGGAACGACAGTGCGTTTGACGATCGATCGCGATGTCCAATGGATTGCCTCACAAGCGATTTCTGAAGTGGTCAAGGCCTCTCACGCAATTAGCGGCACTGTCATCGTCATGGATCCCAAGACCGGGCAGATTCTTGCACTCGCCACGGCACCCACCTTCGACCCGAATAACACCAAGAATATTTCGTTGGCTCTGATGAGAAATCCTTCGGTTCAAGATGTCTATGAACCTGGATCCACCGGGAAGATTGTGACGATGTCGGCGGCTCTGGAAGAGAAGAAAATCACGCCAACCACCCTTTTCACCGTTCCTGATTTTGTCAAAGTCTCCAATAGAACTTTCCATGATCATGAACACCATTCAGTGGAACAATTAACGCCAACCGGCATTCTCGCCATCTCCAGTAACGTTGGCGCCATAAAGGTGGGGCAGCGAATCGGCAATTCAACTCTCTACAGTTATTTGCAGAAGTTTGGAGTCGGAACCAATACTGGCTCCGGACTCCCAGGTGAGTCCCAAGGCGTGCTCCCCAGTTTGGCAAATTGGAGCGGAACAACTGCGCCTACGGTTGCCTTCGGTCAGGGATATTCTGTGACCACCATGCAAGCCACAAGCATTTTTGCCACCATTGCCAATGATGGAGTCCGGGTCTCTCCTACGGTGATCGCCGGCACCAGCGACTCTGACGGTCATTTCACGCCTTCAGCTGCTCGCGAAAGTGTGAGGGTTGTGAGTCCAACAACTGCCTCCGAATTACGACTGATGATGGAGAGCGTTGTCTCTGCAGGCGGCACTGCACCAGAGGCGGCTATTCCAGGTTATCGGGTTGCTGGAAAGACGGGCACGGCGCAGAGAGTTGATGAAACGTGCCACTGTTACCGCGGGTACACGGCCTCTTTCATAGGTTTTGCCCCCGCGGATAAACCACGTTACGTGATAAATGTGACAATTCAGGGACCACAAGGCATTCACTGGGGTGGCACTTTGGGAGGTCCAGTCTTTAAGAAGGTAATGTCTTTCGTGCTTCAGTCTCGACATGTGGCTCCGACTAATAACAAATTCATCCCGTATCCGCTTAATGGAACCCAAGTTGCAAAGTGGCAATCAGCGGTTGTCGGAGCCATAAAAGGAAAGAATTAATGGAAAGACCACTCATGCCTTTCAAGAGATCACTGCGGTCGGTGGGAAATCTTCTCTCCGCAGATGTCCCAGGCAGTGACGTTATGATTCGCGGTTTGACTCAGACAAGTCAGGAAATCGAAGCTGGCGATATCTTTCTCGCGTTTCCAGGTGCCAAGATGCATGGGGCAAGTTTCTCTTCAGAGGCAATAGACAAGGGGGCTCGAGCAGTTCTGACTGACGCGGCCGGAGCCGCCATCGTCCAGGAGATCGCAAGCGACCTGCCGGTAGTTGTTGTTGGTGACCCGCGCCGTGCCGCCGGAATACTTAGTGCATGGTTTTATGAAGAGCCGATGCGCGATGTCTATTGCGTCGGGATTACTGGCACCAACGGAAAAACGACCACCACTACCTTGTTGCACCAAATCTGGACCCGGGCCGGTAGAGAGAGTGGACTAATCGGAACCGTAGAAACTCGGATAGGTACTGACTTGCTCAAAAGCCGGAGGACAACACCCGAGAGTTCTGACTTGCAAGCACTTGTCGCCACAATGCGCGAACGTCACGTACGCAATCTGGCAATGGAAGTCTCTAGCCATGCGATTTCGTTGGAACGTGTGCGGGGGTCTCATTTCGCTGTCGTGGCCTTCACAAACCTAACCCAAGATCACCTAGATTTCCATAACACCATGGAGACCTATTTCCAGGTGAAGGCATCATTATTTTCTTTCGAATATGCCGATCTGGCCATGGTAAATATTGACGATCCCTACGGAGCGCGATTAGCGCGAAGCAGCGAGATTCCTATTCGAACACTTTCCCGAAACGATCCAAGTGCCGACTGGACTTACGTCAGCGCCAATGCACATTTGCGAGGAAATGACGTCTGCATCCGCGGACAAGGAGGAATCCTCATCGAAGGAGTCCTTCACTTGCATGGGGATTACAACTTGGACAACGCTTTAATGGCTGTAGCGCTCGCCTATGAGAGTGGAGTAGACCCAGTAGAGATCGCGGCGATTCTGCCAACGCTCACCGGCGCGCAAGGTCGCCTGGAGCCGGTAAATGTGGGGCAGGATTTTGCGGCATTCGTTGATTATGCGCATTCACCGGATTCGGTCTCGCGAGTGTTAGAGGCCTGCCGTTCCATGACGACTGGGAAAGTGATCGCAGTTTTGGGATGCGGCGGTGATCGTGACTCATCCAAACGTCCCCTAATGGGAAGAGCACTTTCTGAAGGATGCGACATAGCGGTTTTCACGAGTGACAATCCAAGGTCAGAAGATCCGTTAAAGATTCTCGAACAAATGACTGAAGGCTTAGCGGTTGCTGAGCCCGACCAAGTAATCTCAGATAGACGAAGCGCTATTGAGTACGCAGTCTCGAATGCAGTTGCCGGAGACGTAGTCGTTATTCTGGGAAAAGGACATGAAACTGGCCAAGAAAGCGCGGGGATAATTACGCCATTTGATGATCGCTTGGCATTGGCGCAGGCGATTGAGTCTCGCAGATGATCGCGCTGACCTCTAAGCAGGTGGCAGAGATCGTTCAAGGTGAGTTGTTCGGAGCCGATGACATACTCGTTACCAAGGAACCGGTTTTTGATTCGCGTGAAGTTGTACCTGGTTCTATCTTCCTTGCCCTCAAGGGAGATTTCCGGGATGGGCATGAATTCGCTGAATCTGCTGTCGAACAAGGCGCAGCCTTGGTCCTTGCGACCCATCGCCTGGATGTTCCGTGCATTGTCGTTCCTGACGTTCTTCACGCATTGGGAGAACTCGCTCACTACGTTCGAACCCACCTTCCTAAATTGAAGGTAATTGGGATTACTGGTTCGCAGGGAAAAACTACAACTAAAGATCTTTTGGGGTGGATTCTCCGTATGCAAGCTGAAACCGTGGCTACTTTTGCATCCTTTAACAATGAATTGGGCGCACCTTTGACTCTTCTGCGTTGCACCGAATCCACTCAGTATTGCATTTTGGAGATGGGTGCTCGACATGTTGGCGATATCAAAGCGCTATGCCAGATCGCAGGACCTGATATTGGAGTGGTGCTGGAGGTCGGCAGGGCACATGTTGGAGAATTCGGGTCCCTGGCAGCAGTGGCTGAAGCAAAATCCGAATTAGTGAACAATCTGGGCGAATATGGAATTGCGATCTTGGGACGATACGACGAATTCACCCCCAGGATGGCAGATGGATTAAATCTTCCCGTTCTCACCTTTGGACAGACGCATGAAGCTCAAATTCGGGCGACAGATATCGATATACGGGAGGGGCGGGCGCACTTTGACCTAGTGACCCCCGAGGGTAGGCAAGCAGTGGCACTTCGTCTCATTGGAGCCCATCAGATTCCAAATGCCCTGGCCGCAGCGGCAGTCTGCACAGCCTTGAAAATCCCACTTGATGTTATTGCGGGTGGCCTATCGACCGCCGAACTTCAGAGCAAGTGGCGGATGGAGCTTCATGAGATTTCCAATCTTCTTGTTATCAACGATGCCTATAATGCAAACCCAGATTCAACGGCGGCGGCGCTGCGGACTCTCTCATTTTTCGCGCAGGAAAGGGGCGGTCAATCCTGGGCGTTCTTGGGCCGTATGCATGAGCTCGGAGCTTCGTTTCTAGAGGAGCACGCCAGAATAGGTATGTTGGCCCACTCACTAGGCATAGACAATCTAGTCTGCATAGGTGCACCCGAATACGCCCATGATCTTCCCAAAGATTGCGCGATGGATGTTCACCTTTGCAATACCAAGGCCGAGGCGCTTGAGATCTCCAATTATTTTTCTCCAGGTGATGTCGTGCTAGTAAAGGCCTCACGCGCAGAAAAACTGGAAGAATTAGTTACGTTATTGGTAGATAAATGGGAGCTGAGAGCAGGTGAGGATCAATGAGAGAAATTCTCATATCTGGAGCGATCGCTCTTTTTATTAGTCTATTCGGAACGCCTTTTCTTATACGTCTGCTCGCTCGTAAAGGCTACGGGCAGATAATTCGAGACGATGGCCCGACCAGCCACCACACCAAACGCGGGACGCCGACCATGGGCGGCATCATCATTATCTTGGCCTCACTTCTTGGGTACTTTCTAAGTCATGCGATCATACAAGTCTCCGTAAGTATTTCTGCCTTACTTGTAATGGGCCTCTTCGTCTCGTTGGGCGCCTTGGGTTTTGCAGACGATTGGCTTAAAGTTTCACGGCAAAAATCTCTCGGATTGACTGGAAAGCAGAAGATTCTGGGGCAGACTGCTTTTGCTGCAATATTTGGCGGTTTAGGTATTCACTTTGCTGATTCGCACAGCCTCACACCTATTTCTCTTTTCCTATCTACGGTACGAGATACATCGATAAAGCTCGGTCCCGTCATTGTCGTTATTTTGATCATCGTCATGGTGACCGCCACGAGCAACGGCGTAAATCTCACCGACGGTCTTGATGGCCTGGCAACTGGCGCATCAGTTATGACATTTCTAGCATTTGTTCTCATCGGCGTCTGGGAGTTCGGCGAAGGCTGCTATGTAACAGCCGGAACAAATTGCTACCTGGTTCGCGATCCGCTTGACCTTGCCGTGCTTGCTGCCTCCCTTGCGGGAGCGTGCACTGGTTTCCTCTGGTGGAATGCCTCGCCGGCGAAGATCTTCATGGGGGATACCGGTTCACTTGCCCTTGGTGGCGCACTTGCCGGATTTGCGGCCACTCTTCGCATTGAGTTGCTACTGGTGCCTCTAGGTGGACTCTTTGTCATCATCACGATGTCGGTGATTATCCAACGCGTGTATTTCAAATTGACCCATGGCAAGCGAATATTCAAGATGGCGCCCCTTCACCATCACTTTGAACTGTTGGGCTGGGGAGAGGTCACTATTCTCCTTCGCTTCTGGATCATTGCCGGCCTTGGAGTTGCATTAGGACTTGGTCTGTTTTATGCCCAGTGGGTTGCGAAGTAGCGATGAAGGTGGCCGATTTGGCACAAGCAAAGGTGCTCATTATCGGAGGAGGTGTCACTGGAATCTCTGTTGCAGAGATTCTGGAAAATATCGGAAGCCAGATTTCTATTTTGGATGAAGATGGCACCTTGTTAGCCGATGACCGCTTTATAACGACTGAGTACGCGTTTTCGGAATCGTGGGATTTCGCCGTCATCTCACCGGGTTGGCGACCAAATCATCCGCTGGTACAAGCGTTAAATGGGCGCGGAATTCGACTTATTAGTGAAATAGATCTGGCATGGCATTTAAAGAGCGAATTACGCCCGCTCCAGAAATGGCTCGCAATCACTGGAACTAACGGAAAAACTACAACCGTCGAGATGGCCGCGGCAATGATCAGTGCAGGTGGTCGCTCCGTCAAAGCGTGCGGGAACGTCGGAGATACTGTCGTCGGCGCGGTCGTAGGAGATGTGGATTACGAATTTCTCATTTTGGAATTATCCTCATTCCAATTGCACTGGAGCGAACTCCCAGAGTTCCAGGCATCCGCGATCCTTAATATTGCAGATGATCACACTGATTGGCATGGGAATTTCGAGAACTATGTGAAGGCAAAATTGCGAATCCTAGCTAGATCTCAACTAGGAATTCTCAATGGTGGCGATCGTACGGTCCTCGAGAATACCTCCGCATGGGATGGGAAGAAGGTTTTCTACTCTCTCAATTCGCCCAAGGCAGGGGAGATTGGAGTCGTGGAAGATTTATTGGTTGATCGTGCCTTCGTATCTGATAGTGATGAAGCCGAAATGATCGCCGAACTTGTAGATATCCAACCGTTGTCGCCACACAATGTCTCCAACACACTTGCCGCTGCTGGTCTGGCACTTAGCGTAGGCGTGTCACATTCATCGATTCGCCAAGCCATTCAAGCTTTTCGTCCTGGACGACACCGGATCGAACTGGTCGGAGAAAAGGACGGCGTCGCATGGATCAACGATTCAAAGGCGACCAACCCCCATGCTGCGGTAGCCTCCTTGAAATCATTTCCCTCGATTGTCTGGATTGCTGGCGGGCTTGCCAAAGGGGCAACTATGCACGAACTCGTTTCCGAAACGGGCGGGCATATCAAGGCGGCCATCCTAATAGGCAAGGATCGCGAGCTCATCGCACAAGAGTTAGTCGAGAATGCCGGACATGTGAGAATCATTCGAGTTGATGCCGTCGATGGTGAGGATACTTCTCTCATGGAGAAGGTCGTCAGGGAAGCGGCGAAATTGGCTCACAAGGGGGACACGGTCCTGATGGCCCCGGCGTGCGCCTCGATGGACCAATTTATCTCTTATGCAGATCGAGGGGACCAGTTCTGCGCAGCGGTGAGAAAATTGGTGCTTCGATGAGTCGATCAAAGACCTTCTTGTCCCAGCCGATTAGTTCCTACTATCTCTTGCTTGTAAGCGCGGCGTCCTTGACGGGGTTGGGGCTTGTCATGGTTCTATCCGCTTCATCCATCCATTCCTTGGAGACAAGCGGCTCGTCATTCTCTATCGTTTTTCGGCAATTGGAATTTTTAGCTATTGCCCTCCCATTGGGTTTTATCGCCTCACGTCTTTCGGTTGCAAAATGGAAGTTTGTAGCCAGGTTCTCACTGATCGGGTCGGTCTTCCTTCTCCTGCTTTTACAGATTCCCGGGTTTGGTAATACAGTAAACGGCAACACCAACTGGATCGTTGTAGGCCCGATTGTTTTTCAGCCGAGTGAGTTTGTGAAATTTTTTATGATCTTGTGGGCTGGATCAATGCTTGCCAAACACGAAGAAGCAAGGGCTGCTCGTTCCAACGTAATTGCGATTCTTGTTCCTACTTTTTTTGCCATTATGGCATTGATCATGCTCGGCAATGACCTCGGCAACGCGGCCATTTTCGCGGCTATATTGGTCTGTCTTCTCTTTATCTCGGGCATTCGACTTCGGTTGATTGGTTTCACGGCGGTGCTTGGCATCTCTCTGGTCGGTGCTCTGATCATTACCGTGCCTAATCGAATGCGTAGACTCCTGGCCGTCATGCATCCTTTCTCCCCCGAGTTCTACAAATTGTCAGGATGGCAACCCGCGCATAGCATCATGGGCCTTGCCAGCGGCGGACTTTTCGGTGTCGGACTTGGAGCAAGTCGACAAAAATGGGGAAATTTGGCTGAAGCTCATACAGACTTCATCTTTTCAGTTATCGGCGAAGAGTTGGGACTGGTGGGCACGATGGTAGTTCTCTTCCTGTTTGCTGCAATGATCTTTGCGATCTTTAAGATCGCCATTCGAGCATCAGATCCGATGATTCGGTACACATGCGCGGGAATCGCGCTGCTGGATAACTGTCCAAGTGATTTTAAATATCGGGTCCGCAACCAGCGTTCTTCCAGTTGTCGGAGTCACCTTGCCCCTACTGTCTTACGGCGGATCATCGCTGGTTGCTATTTATCTAGCACTAGGTTTCGTTATTGGCGCTGCCCTACGCGATCCTGCAATTAATCCTCGGGTAAAGGCTGCTAAGAAGTGAGTGGTTTGTCTCCTCGCATCATTGTCTTTGCCGGGGGAGGAAGCGCGGGTCATGTAGAGCCCGCAATCGCCGTCGCACGGGCCTGGAAAATTAAATACCCGGATGATGAGTGCATTTTCCTTGGCACTCCCACTGGTCTGGAGAATGCTCTTGTTCCGGCCGCAGGTTTTGCATTACGAAATATCGAAAAAGTCGTTATGCCACGTAAGCCAAATCTCGATGTTGTGAAACTGCCCACGCAATTAATCAGGGCCGTATATTCAGCCAAGAAGATTATCCGCGGATCGGATGTGCTTGTCGGCTTCGGCGGTTACTTATCGGCTTCGGCATATCTGGCTGCCTTTCTCTCCCGCGTGCCTATCGTTATACATGAGGCCAATGCGAAGGTGGGATGGGCAAATCGTCTCGGGGCGCTGCTTACTAAGAATCTTGCAGTGGCGAACCTATTTGCCTCCGGACGCTTCGCTCGCGCCGCTGTAACGGGAATGCCATTACGCTCTGATGTGAAGGCCGCTTATTCAGCCGCTGCAGGGGACTGGTCAGACAGTCGAAAGCGAGCCAAACAAGAGATTGGTTGGAATATTGACCAACCTGCCCTGCTTGTCATGGGGGGATCACAAGGATCCAGCTTCATCAATTCTCAGATCGCCAATGCGCTCCCAATCTTGATGAGCCGCGGTATCCAAATCCTTCATTCAGTGGGATCCAACAGTGAACTTCCTCAGATTTTCGGAGATTACAAAGCGGTCCCATACATTAAAGACATGGCCACCGCGTATTTGTCTGCAGATGTAATCCTTGCCCGAAGTGGCGCGGTCACTTGTGCTGAAGTGGGAGCCTTAGGCAGAATGGCAATATTCGTTCCCTTGCCGATTGGAAATGGGGAGCAAGCTCGCAATGCCGACCACTTAGTCGGCCTAGGTCGCGCGGTTGTCATTCCACAGAAAGATTTTTCGTCACAATGGCTTCTCGATCATATTGATGACGTTATTGAGCGGAGCAGGAAACTCCCGGATCCAGGGGATATTAAGGATCTGGAAGCCGATGAGAAAATCGTTAGCCTCATGGAAAAAGTTGTGCAAAGCAGTTCCCGATGAAGCGGTCCCTAAAGGATTTGGCGGACAAGCGAGTCCATTTCATTGGTGTCGGCGGCGCGGGAATGAGCGGTCTCGCCCGGATCATGGCTTCTGAGGGAATTCATGTGTCAGGTTCTGACATCAAGGAATCCTCGGTCCTGACTGCGCTCCAGACGATAGGTGTTGACATAAAAGTTGGACACGACGTCGCCAACGTCCAGGGTGCTGATTTTGTCGTTTACTCGAGTGCCATCGATCAGGATAATCCTGAATTAGAAGCCGCGAGGGCGCAACAAATTCCGCAACTAAGTCGAGCCGAGGCACTGGCCATCTTGATGTCCCAGTCAAAGAGCGTCGCAGTTGCAGGTACACATGGCAAGACGACGACGACTTCGATGCTGACTGTTGCCATTCAAAGTTGCGGTGAGGATCCATCTTTTGCCATCGGTGGAATCCTGAAGGCATCGGGCTCCAATGCGCACAAGGGCACTGGTGAGTTTTTTATTGCCGAAGCAGATGAATCCGATGGATCCTTTGTCGAATACCATCCGTTCGGAGCGGTTGTCACGAACATCGAACATGATCACGTCGACTTCTTTAAAACTCCAGAGTCCGTTGTTCTCGCCTTTGAGAAATTCGCCAGAACCATTTCGCCAGAAGGCTTTCTGGTTTATTGCGCTGACGACAAGGGCGCCAGAACCCTTGGTGAAAGCGTGACTCGGTGCAAGACCATTTCGTACGGCGTGGATTCTGCCGCAGATTTGCACGTCGATCAGATTGAATTGATCCCGGCCGGTTCTAGGGCGCGGGTGCTCTGGAGGGGGCGGGCAATAGGCCGTCTTGAGTTGCAGACGCCAGGACATCACAATCTGCTCAATGCGGCAGCTGCGCTGGCGGCCGGACTGGTCCTGGATCTGCCCGCAGCTCAACTGATCGCGGGACTTTCCACTTTCCGCGGGACGGGCCGGAGATTTGAACTCAAGGGCCAAGTCCACGGTATACGCGTTGTAGACGACTATGGCCACCATCCAACCGAAATTGACGTGACGCTAAGCGCGGCCAAGAGATATGCAACCGACGGGCGCGTGCTGGTGATCTTCCAACCGCATCGATACTCAAGAACTCGTGCGTTTACCAAGGAATTTGCCGATGCTCTTGAAAAAGCCGATCAAACCTGGGTTCTCGAAGTGTACGGATCCAGTGAGAAACAAATACCCGGTGTAAGCGGCCAGTCCATTACTCAGTTGATGAAAAAGGGAATTTACCAACCGAATTTTATGTCGGTTGTTGCCTCCGTTGTGGCTGAGGCCAAACCTGGTGATGTTATTTTGACATTGGGTGCAGGGGACGTGAGTTCCTTAGGACCGATAATCATTGAGGCCTTGACGACGAGGTATAACAACTAGTGCCAAAAGCAAGCAGATCGCCGACTCGTTCTCGTACGCGTATGGCACTAGCCATAGCTTTCATCCTCATCGTCTCGGCGGCCTACGTGCTCGGGTGGTCATCTCTTCTCACGGTGAAACACGTGGTCGTAGAAGGTGCCCCCAATCCATCTGAGGCCTTTGCCATCCAGCACAGCATTCATATCGGTGACAAAATGGCCCGCTTGGAATCGCAAACTTTGGCAAAATCTCTGCAGAAATACACATGGCTTGACCGCTCTAGTGTAGGCAGAAATTGGTTAAAAGGAATCGTGACGGTTCGCGTTTGGATTAGAACACCGATTGCGCAATTCCAATCGCATCTCGTGGATTCCCACGGCGTGATATTTGATCTTCCAAGTGCTGATACGTCGCATCTACCCAGCATCACCGGAACTAACGGCGCGTCTGTCAAAGTTGCGATCAGCGTTTTGAACGGACTACCAGATGATTTGCGTATGCAAGTGATGGCTGTACTCGTACATGGAAGTGATTCGGCTATTCTCTCCATGAAGAACCCAACATTAAAGCGAGTATTGACTGTTGCGTGGGGAGATCAGACAAATATGTCCCTGAAAGTGCAGGTTTTCCGGGCGCTTATTGCACTTCCAGAAAATTCTAAAATTAAGGAGATTGATCTCTCTGCACCTCACGCACCGATTGTTAAATAATTTTTTAACCTTCCGTGTCGGTGTTTGCGCCGATGTGCGCAGCGCTCTACTTTCGTCTTATTAGAAAGCAGAACTGTAATTCTCAAGTTGAGGTTCATGGTTCATAAGGGGGATACATCGTGGCTTCACCGCAGAATTATTTAGCTGTAATCAAGGTCGTCGGAATCGGCGGCGGTGGGGTCAATGCAATCAATCGCATGATTGATGTTGGGCTCAAAGGCGTTGAGTTCATAGCAATCAATACTGACGCGCAACATTTGTTGATGAGCGATGCCGATGTGAAATTAGATATCGGGCGCAAGTCCACACGTGGGCTCGGCGCGGGCGCATCACCTGAAAGAGGTCGCGAAGCAGTTCTCGATCACGTTGATGACATTGAGGAAGCATTGCGCGGAGCGGATATGGTTTTTGTTACCGCAGGTGAAGGTGGCGGAACCGGAACGGGTGGTGCGCCGATTGTTGCGAAAATTGCTCGCGAATTAGGGGCTTTGACAATTGGTGTTGTGACACGTCCGTTCTCCTTTGAAGGAAAAGTTCGAGCATTGCAAGCAGACATCGGCATCGATGAGCTTCGCGCGGAAGTCGATACATTAATAGTGATTCCAAACGATCGGCTCCTTGCGATTTCCGATCGATCGATTACTGCAGTTGAGGCTTTCAAGAGTGCCGATCAGGTCTTGCTTTCTGGAGTCCAAGGAATTACAGAGATCATTACTCAACCAGGATTAATCAATCTTGATTTCGCAGATGTTAAAAGCATCATGACTAATGCCGGTTCAGCCCTCATGGGTATCGGTTCGGCGCGTGGAGAGAATCGCGCAGTTCGTGCCGCAGAATTGGCGATTTCGAGTCCGCTTCTGGAGGCCTCTATTGATGGCGCGATGGGGGTTCTCCTATCGGTAGCCGGAGGTTCCGACCTCGGGCTCTTTGAAATTAACGAAGCTTGCGAATTGGTTCAGTCGGCGGCGCATCCAGATGCCAAGATAATTTTCGGAACCACCATCGATGATGCCTTGGGAGACGAAGTTCGAATTACAGTAATTGCTGCTGGCTTTGATGGGGGAGCACCCAAGAAAGTTTCCATGCCGGTTATTGATGCGAATGCCTTGAGCGGAAAAGCTGATCCGATCGCCGAAAACGATCCGTTGGCGGTGGCGTTGGATCTTGAGGAGTCAATCCCTTCGCGGCATCGAGTCACATTCGAGCAGTTGGTTGCCGAGGATGAGATCGACGTTCCTGATTTCATGAAGTAGCCATTATTGGTCCAGACACTCTTCACCAATCGCGTCGGTGGAATTAGTATTCCACCGTATGAGAGCAACAACCTGGCCCTTCACGTAGGCGACAGCAATACCTCGGTCGTAGACAATCGGCGGGTGCTCGTTTCAATTGCTGGCCCGACTCAGTACATGAACCAAACTCACGGGAATACCGTGGCCCTCATTGATTCTCCTTCGGGCATTGAGCCGAGCTCGGATGCACTAGTGACCATAGAGACAGGAATTGCACTGGCGGTGTTGGTGGCCGATTGCATCCCGCTTCTGCTGTGGGATGAAGTTGAAGATGTCATCGCAGTCGCACACGTGGGTCGGAAGGGCCTTCTTAATGGAGTGGCCATGAAGACAATCAATGTCATGAACACATTGGGGGCCGCCCGGATTCACGCAATGTTGGGCCCGTCAATTTGTGGCCATTGTTACGAAGTGGGTCGTGATATTTATGATGAAGTGGGCACTTCTTTTCCAAGGGCAAGATCGCTCACGACCACGGGGACCTTTGCCCTTGACCTTCCCGCTGCCCTGTCCTTCGAGTTAGCGCGTGAAGGGGTCGATGTATCGCGTTCGCCGATTTGCACGGTCGAGAATTCCAATTATTTTTCTTATAGACGCGATGGCATGACTGGTCGTCAAGCTGGATTGATTTGGCAATGATTTCTCGTGCAGATGAGATCTCATCGAACTTGGCTTCGGTACGGAGTCGAATTGCGCAAGCTTCCAATCGCGCCGGGCGAAATAGCGAGAAAATCACGTTGATAACGGTGACAAAAACCTACCCCGCAACAGATGCCGAGATCCTTCATGAATTAGGGGTAAGGGATTTTGCTGAGAACCGTGACCGCGATGGGGCGGAAAAGTCTGCAATTGTTCCCGGCAGGTGGCACTTCCAAGGCCAGATCCAGAGCAACAAGATTTCCTCCATTGCACGATGGGCTGAAGTGGTGCATTCGTTGGATGACCCACGGCATCTGCGCCTGCTTGCTGCGGCCGTTCCTGAATCTAAGATCCTCTCGGTCTTCATCCAGGTTTGCCTTGATCCGCAACCAGGGCGTGGTGGGCTTTTGCCACAAAATCTATCTCCGCTTGTCGAATTGGTTTTGGAGCAGTCATCGTTGCGACTGGAGGGATTGATGGCAGTGGCCCCATTAGGAGAGGTTCCTGAGAGTGCTTTTTCGCGCCTGGCACGAATTCACAGTGATTTTCGCCAACAATTCCCTTTCGCAGCCAGTTTGTCGGCAGGAATGAGCGGTGATTTTGAGACCGCCATCGAGCATGGTGCGACACATCTGCGCGTAGGCAGCTCAATCCTCGGTTCCCGCTCCGAACTTAGGTAACCTTTTACCTATGGCTAATGCATTGCGAAAGATGGCGAATTATCTTGGTCTCATGGATGACCCGGATCTTGGCAGCGAGGAAAATTCTGACCAAGTCTTTGCACAACCCAAGACTGCCGAGCAGAAGTACAAGAGTGCGGTCCGCCCCGCAACTTTGGCGATTGCCCCCGTTGCCCCGTCAGTGGCGGCTGTGCAACTCGATCTTCCGGTTCTAGATCGAATCGTAACTTTGCATCCTCGTTTCTATAACGAAGCGCGCATCATTGGCGAGCAGTATCGCGAAGGAAATCCGGTCATCATCAATCTTTCCGACATGGACGAGTCAGAGCGTAAGCGTCTTGTCGATTTCGCCAGCGGTCTCGTTTTTGGTCTGCACGGAACAATTGAACGTGTCACATCCAAAGTCTTCCTGCTTTCTCCGGCAAATGTTCGGGTGAGCAGTGAGGATAAGACTGCAGCTGCCGAGGCAAGCTTCTTCAACCAGAGCTGAAAATGGTCCACATTGGTTCCTACCTTGTCTTAATTCTGCGTCTGTTCTTGCTGGCTCTCCTTGGCAGGCTGATTCTGGATTATGTTCGACTCTTCTCTCGTTCCTGGCGGCCCCGTGGCATCATGCTCTTCATTGCGGAAACCATTTATGCAATAACCGATAAGCCAACTGCGCTAGTGCGTCGTTTTATTCCGCCACTTCGACTCGGTGCCGTGAGTTTGGACCTCTCGTTTCTCGTTCTTTTTTTCGCCGTCCAACTTCTCATCCCGCTTGTCAGTCGACTCTAGTTCGCCTTCTTCAAACTCGCACTTAGTCCTAGGTCGTTTTTACCGAAAGCCATGCTCGTGTCAAGGATCATCTCAAGGGCAAGTACTTCATTTTTGATATGTTCTGTGGCTGCATCGATGGCCGCGAGAACTTCAGCGTTGACGTTGTAGGCAACTTCGATTCGATCGCTGATATCAAAACCCTGGTTCTTTCGGGTCTCTTGCAAGAATCTAATTATCTCGCGCACTTGCCCTGCAGCAATTAGCTCGGGGGTTAGTGTCAGATCCAGGGCGACACTTTCGCCGTCGTGACTCGACACGGTCCAGCCGCTCTTGGGTTGTTCGGTAATGACAAGATCTCCGGATTCAATTTCCCACTGGCCACTGGCCGTGGAGATTGTCTTGAATCCCGCCAAGCGGATCTCTTTGACCAGTTCTTCTGCCGGCAGTGACATCAGTGCCCCTGCTATTTCCTGGACGGCAGCGCCGAATTTGCTGCCTAACGTGCGGAAGTTTGCTTTCACGCTAACGTCAACTAAATCGCCATGCGCGGCGGCAATATCTTCCAGATTGTTGACGTTGAGTTCCTCGGCGATCTGGGCCTTCATGGATTCGGGTAACTGATTCCAGCCAGCGGCGGCGATCAGTGCCCGTCCTAGTGGCTGGCGTATTTTGACCGATGATTCCGCTCTGGCTGCTCGCCCCAACTCGACGATGCGACGAGTTTGCGCCACTTGAGCCGAGAGTGTTGCGTCGATATCGCCCAAACTGGCCACCGGAAAGTTCGCCAGATGCACGGATTCAGTGAGGGATGCATCAACCGGGCGGAGAAGTTCTTGCCAGACGTGTTCGGTGATGAATGGAACCATTGGGGAGAGCAACATGGTCAAGGTGTGCATGCATTCATGCAAAGTGGCAAGTGCACTGGGATCACCTTCCCAGAACCGCCTGCGAGAGCGACGGACATACCAATTTGAAAGATCATCGATAAATGTCGCCAGCGCCTTGCCAGCCAATTGCGAATCAAAGTTTGCCAGTGCCTGGTCAACTTCAATGATGAGTTCTTGCAATTCGGAATAAATCCAACGGTCCATAAGTGGACGTTCTTTTATATTGGGGGACTGGTCCAAGTTGAAATGTGATGCCTTGGCATAAAGAGAAAGGAAGGAGACGGTGTTCCAATAAGTGAGCAGCGTTTTGCGAACAACGTCGCTGATTGCGTCATGGCCGACTCGGCGCGGAGCCCAAGGTGAGCCTGCTGCCAGCATGTACCAACGAACTGCATCTGCGCCGTGCTGGTCCATCAATGGCATAGGCGCTAGGACATTGCCCAAGTGCTTGCTCATCTTGCGGCCGTCTTTATCAAGGATGTGTCCCAGACATAGCACGGTCTCATAGGAACTCTTTTCAAACACCAGTGTTCCGACAGCCATCAAGGTGTAGAACCATCCCCGGGTTTGATCGATCGCCTCGCAAATGAAGTCGGCAGGATAGGCCGCCTGGAATTTCTCTGTCGAGCCTTCTTTATGTGGGTAGCCCCATTGGGCAAAGGGCATCGCACCTGAGTCATACCAACCATCGATGACTTCGCCCACGCGAAACATTGGTGATTGGCATTCGGAGCAGGCCCACGTTATGTCATCTACGTATGGACGATGCGGATCCAGAGAACTCAATTCGGAACCGGCTAGTTCGCCTAATTCTTTGAGCGAGCCGACGCAGACCATATGGCCGTTATCGCATTTCCAGATGGGAAGGGGTGTCCCCCAATATCGGTTTCGGGATAGGGCCCAGTCGATGTTGTTGTTGAGCCAGTCCCCGTATCGTCCGGCTCTGATGGTTTCTGGATACCAATTGGTCTTCTCGTTCTCGCGGATCATCTCATCTTTGATCGATGTTGTGCGGATGTACCACGAGGGCTGCGCGTAGTAGATGAGGGCGGTGTGGCAACGCCAGCAATGCGGATACTGATGCTCGTACGGCTCATGTTTGTAGAGCAGGCCCTTGGTTCTAAGTTCTTTTACAAGGGCCTTGTCTGCATCCTTGAAGAATATTCCTCCTACAACATCAACATCTGGAAGGAAGGTCCCATCACTTGCGATGGGATTGACGACTGGAAGGCCATATGCACGACAGACCGCGAAGTCATCGGCTCCGAAAGCAGGGGATTGGTGAACTAATCCGGTCCCGTCATCTGTAGTGACGTAATCGGCGAGAACAACAAAGTGCGAATCAGGTATATCCACGTAATTGAAGGGTCGGCTGTAGGTTGTTCGTTCTAGATCTTTGCCGATGATGTGCAGAAGTACAGTGACTTTTCCTTTGAGGAAACTGACAAGATTCTCCGCTATCACCAAGACTTCTTTAACGTCGTCAACTTCCTCTTCGACTACGAGGTAAGTGACATCCGGGTTCACCGCCACTGCAGTATTCGCAACCAGTGTCCAAGGGGTCGTGGTCCATACCAAGAGTGAAGCGCCGAGCTTTGCCAGCGGCCCTGATGTGATCGGCATACGCACGTAAACGGAAGGGTCGGTTACTGTTTCGTAGCCTTGGGCGAGTTCGTGATCTGACAGACCTGTGCCGCAGCGAGGGCAGTATGGGGCAACTCTGTGATCTTGGACAAGGAGGCCTTTCTGCCAGATTTGCTTGAGACTCCACCACACACTCTCGATATATTCAGGAGACATGGTCCAGTAGGCCTGATCAAAATCCACCCAGAATCCCATTCGATTTGTCATCTTGGTGAATTCACCCACGTGGCGCTGCACCGAATCACGGCACTTGGCATTGAACTCAGCGATGCCATATTTCTCGATATCACCTTTGCCTGTGAAGCCGAGTTCTTTTTCGATGGCGATTTCTACGGGCAGCCCATGACAATCCCAGCCAGCTTTTCGAAAGACGTATCTGCCCTTCATTGTTTGGTACCGTGGAAATACATCTTTAAAGACGCGCGCTTCAATATGGTGGGTTCCGGGGGCGCCATTTGCAGTTGGTGGGCCCTCGTAGAAAGTCCATGGCTCTTGCCCGTCGCGAGCTTGTAGGCTCTTATGAAAGATCGAGTTCGCACTCCAGAAATCTAGGATTGAGTGCTCCATCGCGGGCAGGTCGATATGTGCCCCAATTGCGCGGTACTCACTCATCTTTAATCCCTCCACTTCACCGAATCCGGTGATGTCAATGGAGGGACGCACTCGATATACGAGTCCGCGGTACCACCCGCCTTGCATGCCCCACATAAAGAAGAGGCATACCTCTTTTTCTCTTTTCGTGCATCGGGTCTACCCCACAGCGATGGATCGCCGTGGCTCTTCCGACAGGCTCGGAGGTGATTGCCTCGTCACTGCCCTGGGCGCGAAGGTTTTAGTGTAATCCATCGCGCGTAGAGTGGCGTTTTCCTCCAAATCAGCATAGGTTACGCGCCGTGGTAGTCAAGAAAAAGAGTATCAAAGCGGGCGTCAAGAAGGCTCCTGCCAAGAAGGCGGTTGCCAAAAAGGCCGCAGTGAAGAAGGCGGGCGTCAAGAAGGCTCCGGCCAAGAAGGCCGCCCCCTCCAAGACAGTCAAAAAGGCACCCGGTCGCCCCTTTCCTTCCAAGACGATTGCGGCACCCGCAATGGTTGTTCCACCTGCCCTTGCTCCAGTGGTCGAGGAGAGACGCCTTGTGATGCCTCCTCCTCCTCGCCCGACAAAGACCGGCAAGAAAGTGGCGCCATTGAAGCCCATCAAAGCCGCGCCTACTCCCGTTGTTGTATCAGATAACGAAACCCCATGGACAACAGCTGAGTTGAAGGTTGTTCGCGCCGAACTGGCCAAGGAGTTGGTGCGCCTGAGCTCTGAATTGGCTGATGTCGAACTTGAAATGGACGCTCTGATTCGCGAATCAGGTGAAGGCGCTGGCGATGATCAAGCCGATGCTGGCACAAAGACCTTTGAACGAGAGCACGAAATGTCGCTCGTGATCAACGCGCGTGACATGGTTTTGCAGACCGAACGAGCCATCGAACGCATTGATGACAAGAGTTATGGCCGCTGTGAAGAGTGCGGCAATGCCATCGGAAAGGCCCGACTTCAAGTTTTCCCACGCGCCACCTTGTGCATGCTCTGCAAACAGAAAGAAGAACGGCGCTGACATTGCGCCGAAAGTATCCAATTTGGGGCAGCGTCCTTCTTGTCGCGGCGCTGGTCTGGGCAACTGATTTTGTCAGTAAGAATTGGGCCCTCAATTCTCTGGCCGGGCATGAACCTCGCAAGATCATTGGGGACTTTCTCAAACTTACCTTCACCAAGAATTCAGGTGCGGCATTTAGTTTGGCCACAGGTGGAACGGCTTTACTCGCAACCTTTGCAATCCTGGTTATTTTGGCCATCGGCTATTGGGCACCGCGGATCACATCCAGGCAGTGGGGAGTTGTTCTAGGACTTGTTCTTGGCGGCACCCTGGGAAATCTCAGCGATCGAATTCTGCGAGCCAATGTCACAACTGGGGTCATGAAGGGTCAGGTGATTGATTGGATTGAGCTTCCCCATTGGCCCATCTTCAACCTTGCTGACTCATCAATCGTGATAGCGGCAGTTTTGGCCAGTTACCTTTCGATCAGAAATATTGCTCCGCTAACAAAGAATGTTCGAGGAGGTGGTGACCATGACTCGTGAGTTTCGCTCGCTAGAACTTCCAGAAGGAGTCGACGGTTCCAGGGTGGACAGTGCCCTCACGCGCGTTCTCGGATTATCCAGGACCACCATTGCCCACCTTCTGGAAACGGGCGAGATCACCTCCAATGGAATGCCGATGCAGAAATCGGATCGAGTTCTTGCCGGTCAGGTCATCGAAATCCTCATGCCCGACACAACGGTTGGCGAAGCAATTCCGTTAACGCCGATTGAGGGTTTATCGGTTGTTTATGATGACGATTCAATAGTGGTCATCAACAAACCAGTCGGCTGCGCCGCCCATCCAAGCCCTGGATGGACTGGGCCGACAGTTGTAGGTGCTTTGACGGCGGCGGGTTACACCGTCTCAACAAGCGGAGCAGCCGAACGCGCGGGCATCGTTCATCGGTTAGACGTTGGCACGAGCGGTTTGATGGTTGTTGCTAAGACAGATCAAGCCTACTCATTCCTGAAAAGTGCGTTTAAAGACCGTGAAGTGGAGAAGATTTATCACGCTCTCGTGCAAGGGCACATGGATCCATCCACCGGAACAATTGATGCTCCCATTGATCGACATCCAAAGGAGGATTATCGCTTTGCTGTCGTAGCCGACGGAAAGCGGAGCATTACGCATTACGAGGTAATTGAGTTCTACCGCGCAGTCTCTCTCGTTAAAGTGGAACTCGAGACCGGCAGGACGCATCAGATCCGGGTTCACTTCTCTGCTCTCCGCCACCCCCTTGTGGGAGATCTCACGTACGGGGCCGACCCCACACTGGCGGTGCGCTTAGAAATGTCACGGCCATGGCTGCACGCACTGGAACTGCGCTTTCGTCATCCGCTCACCAACGCCCTTATGGACTTTCGGGCCCCGTACCCCGCGGATTTAGATCGAGCGCTCGCGTTGCTTGACTCATCCGTCCTCCCGTAAGGACTAGTGTCACCAATCGTGACCTCTTTTGTTCATCTCCATGTACACACCGAGTATTCGATGCTCGATGGGGCCGCCCGGGTTGCAGAACTAGTCGGAGAAGTTGCCAAACAGGAGATGCCCGCAATTGCGATGACCGACCACGGCAACGTTTTCGGAGCATTTGATTTCTATAAGCAAGCCAAGAAAGTCGGCGTAAAACCGATTATCGGCATTGAGGCATACGTCGCTCCCGAATCTCGGTTTGATAAACGCCGGGTCAAATGGGCCGAAGGCGGCGAAGACGATGTCTCTGGTGGAGGCGCATACACGCATATGACCCTGCTTGCCGAGAACAATGTGGGTCTTGCAAATCTGTTTCGCCTGTCGTCTTTGGCTTCCCTCGAGGGCTATTACTACAAACCGCGCATGGACAGGGATCTTCTCTCCCAGTACAACAATGGGATTATTGCAACTACTGGATGCGCAGGCGGAGAAATTCAAACTCGATTGCGAATGGGAGCATACAAAGAAGCCGCTCGTGCCGCGGGAGAACTCCGCGACATTTTCGGCCCTGAAAATTTTTACCTTGAGGTAATGGACCACAACATCACCATTGAATCTCGAGTCATGGCCGACCTTCTTAAGTTGGGCAAGGATTTGAATCTGCCTTTGCTCGCCACGAACGATCTTCACTACACGCGAAAAGTGGATGCTGCCGCGCATGAGGTGCTGCTCTGCGTCCAGTCCGGTTCGACTTTGGCCGATCCCAAGAGATTTAAATTTGAAAACGATGAGTTCTATTTGAAGACCTCAGAGCAAATGCGCGAACTTTTCAAAGACATCCCAGAGAGTTGCGATAACACATTGCTTGTCGCCGAGCGTTGCAATGTGACCTTGCGCGAAGGAGAGAACCTCCTACCGAAATTCACAGTGCCAGAGAGTGAAACGGAGGATACCTGGCTTCGCAAGGAAGCCATCCGGGGTCTCACCGAAAAAATGGGAGGGCAGATTCCGGGAGGACACATGGAGCGCCTTCAGTACGAACTCGATGTCATGATAGAAATGGGCTTTCCTGGGTATTTTCTGGTGGTGGCTGACTTGGTGGGCCATGCGAAGAAAGAGGGCATCCGCGTCGGCCCAGGTCGAGGTTCGGCGGCAGGCTCGTTGGTCTCGTACGCCCTGGGAATCACTGCCTTGGACCCGATACAACATGGACTTCTCTTTGAACGGTTCCTAAACCCAGAGCGCATATCGATGCCTGATATTGACTTGGACTTTGATGAGCGGCGTCGCGGCGACATGATCCGTTACGCAACAATGAAATATGGCGAAGATCGAGTGGCTCAGATCATTACCTACGGGACGATTAAGTCCAAGCAAGCGATCAAGGATTCAAGTCGCGTTTTAGGCTACCCATATGCAATTGGTGAGAGATTGACTAAGGCCCTGCCACCTTCCATCATGGGCAAGGATATTTCGCTGGCCGGTGTGTTTGACTCAAAGAATGATCGCTATGTTGAAGCTGGTGAATTTCGCGCTCTCTACGAATCCGATCCAGATTCAAAGCGAGTAGTAGATACGGCCCTTGGCCTGGAAGGATTGAAACGCCAGTGGGGAGTGCACGCGGCGGGGGTCATTCTTTCTCGCGAACCACTTCTTGATGTGATCCCGATTCATCGTCGCGAGGCTGACGGGGCAATCATCACCCAGTTCGACATGGGCGCTTGTGAGGCCACCGGACTACTCAAGATGGATTTTCTTGGATTGCGAAACTTGTCAGTTCTCGATGATTGCTTGCTCAACATTAAGGCAAACAAGGGAGAGGAGGTACTTCTTGAATCCCTTACCTTGGATGATCCCAAGACATTCGAATTGCTCGCGCGCGGTGACACTCTGGGCGTCTTCCAACTCGATGGTGGCCCGATGCGCGCCCTATTACGTTCGATGTCACCTGATTCTTTTGCCGACATATCCGCAGTTATTGCGCTGTATCGACCCGGTCCTATGGGTGAAAATGCGCACAACAACTACGCCGATCGCAAGAATGGCCGTAAAAGCGTCGAGCCCATTCATCCCGAGCTTTCGGAGCCTTTGCAAGAAATACTCGGTGATACGTATGGACTCATTGTTTATCAAGAGCAGGTCATGGCTATTGCCCAAAAGGTGGCCGGGTTCTCTCTAGGGCGCGCGGATCTGCTCCGCAAAGCTATGGGCAAGAAAGATCGCAAGATCTTGGATAAGGAGTATGTATATTTTCAGGAGGGCATGAAGGCAAACGGTTTCAGCGACAGTGCCATCGAAAAATTATGGCAGACGCTCATTCCGTTCTCCGACTATGCCTTTAACCGCGCCCATAGCGCGGGATATGGTGTGGTCTCTTACTGGACGGCTTACCTGAAAGCGAATTATCCGACCGAATATATGGCTGCTCTCCTCACCAGCGTAAGAGATGACAAGGACAAGTCGGCTCTGTATCTGAGCGAGTGTCGTAGAATGGGAATTCAAGTTCTCCCTCCCGATGTGAACGAATCAAACTCTGAGTACACGCCGCGAGGTGTCGACATACGATTTGGCCTTGCCGCTATCCGCAATGTCGGTGAAGGTGTGGTGGCGACAATAAAAAGATCGCGTGAGCAAAAGGGCCGCTTCGCATCCTTTGGAGACTTTCTGGTAAAAGTTGATGCGCAAGTGTGCAACAAGAAAACGATTGAATCTTTAATCAAGGCGGGAGCATTCGACTCTTTCGGTGTATCTCGCAAGGGCCTAATGAATGTCCACTTGGAGGCAATTGATTCGATCATCGAAACCAAGCGCGCAGAAGCGATTGGTCAGTTTGATCTCTTTCGGTGGCGAAGCCGTCGAGAATGTCTCCGACATTGAATTGGATATCCCGGCAGGGGAATGGGAGAAATCTCAATTGCTCGCCTACGAACGCGAGATGCTCGGTCTCTACGTCTCAGATCATCCTCTGCTCGGCATCGAGCACATTCTGCGGATGGCCACTGACGTGTCTATCAGCCAACTTCTCGATGATGTGAGCTCTCAAGATCGAATGGTCACCATCGGAGGGCTGGTAACCAGCATCCAGCGGAAAGTAACTCGGCAGGGGGCTTCGTGGGCAATTGTCACCATCGAGGACCTCGAGGGATCGATAGAGGCTCTCTTCTTTGCAAAGACGTACACGCAATATGCACTTACTTTGACGGAGGACCGCATCGTTGTAATTCGAGGACGTGCAGATCGACGAGAAGACCAACTTCGCTTCACGGCCCTCGAAATGAGTTTCCCAGAGATATCTCAAGGCGCTATGGGTCCTTTTGTCATCAAGATGCCCATCGTCCAGTGCACTCCGCCCGTTGTGGATCGCCTGAAGGAGATTCTGCGAACCCATCCCGGAGCGCGCGAAGTTCATTTGCAGCTCGATGATCACGGCAAGAGCACGATCTTGAAATTAGAAGCAAAGGTCACCGCATCGCCAAGTTTGAGCGCTGATCTCAAGGCAATCCTCGGACCGGACTGTCTTCTGTAGTCGAATATGTGGGCTCAAGCCCAATCCCTCTGCCTCTAGACTTGGTCCCTAACGACTGGACGAGAGAGATGAGCGCTTAGCGATGATACGTACCGTTGATTTGCGCGGTCGATCTCTCTCTAAAGCCGAGTATCGAATGGAATTGCCAAGGGCCACCCTTGATGTAGCACAAGCCATGAATCTCATCGCTCCGATCCTGACCCGGGTAGCACAGGGGGATGAGAAAGACCTGCTAGATCTTGCCCAGGAATTTGATGGAGTGCGGCCAGATTCCATTCGAGTTCCGCGAAAAGTAATTGATCTTGCCCTAACTCGCCTCGATCCTGCGATCCGCACCGCCTTGGAGGTGTCGATTGCTCGGGTGGTTCAAGTTCACCAGAGCCAGCGGCGTGATGAGACGTTGACTCAGGTTGTCGACGGCGGCACCGTGACTGAAAGATGGATTCCAGTAGATCGTGTTGGCCTCTATGTTCCGGGGGGCCGTGCGGTTTACCCCAGCAGTGTGATGATGAATGTCATCCCCGCCCAGATCGCCGAAGTAGCCAGCATTGCCGTGGCCTCCCCGCCCCAGAAGGATTTCCGGGGTTGGCCACATCCAACAATTTTGGCCACCTGTGCACTCCTTGGAATTTACGAAGTTTATGCCGTCGGTGGCGCACAGGCAGTTGCCCTTTTTGCCTATGGCATGGAGGGGGTTTGCGAGCGAGTAGACATGGTCACCGGACCTGGAAATATCTACGTGGCTGCTGCAAAGCGCGCCCTGCGCGGCATTGTCGGGATTGATTCAGAGGCCGGGCCCACCGAGATTGCCATCCTCGCCGACGAGAGCGCTCTCGCCTCCGATGTGGCAGCGGACATGATGAGCCAGGCAGAGCACGACACGATCGCAGCAGCTGTACTTGTAACCACGTCAACGGACTTGGCGCGCGCGGTTGAAAATGAGATTCGCGCCCGGGTGCCCAGAACAAAACATTCCAAGAGAATTGCCGAGGCTCTATCTGGGATCCAGTCGGCGATTGTCCTTGTTGACTCAATCGACCAGGGACTCGACGTTGTGAACGCCTACGCAGCCGAGCACTTGGAGATCCAGACGGCCCACGCAAGTGAGGATGCTCTGCGCATACGAAACGCGGGGGCGGTATTCATTGGGCGTTTCTCTCCGGTTTCCCTTGGTGATTATTCAGCCGGGTCAAATCACGTTCTGCCTACCGGCGGGTGCGCTTGCCATTCGAGTGGATTGTCAGTGCAGACATTCTTACGTGGCCTTCACTTCATCGAATACAGCGAATCTGCATTTCGAGACATCACCCCTACGGTCATCACTCTTGCGAATTCGGAAGATCTGCCGGCCCACGGTGAGGCCATGTCAGTGCGCCTGGACAACGCATGAGCCAAAAAGATTGGCCGAGCTGGTTACCGCTGCGCTCTGATTTAAAGGGCCTATCTCCTTATGGCGCCCCGCAATTGCCCTCGCTTGCTCAACTCAATACCAACGAGAATCCTTACCCACCATCTAAGAAGTTGGTGGATGCGATCACCCGCAAAGTGGAGGAAGTCGCCAGTTCGCTCAATCGCTACCCGGACCGAGATTGCACGGACCTTAGGACAGGATTGGCTAATTTTCTCAACTCGCGATCGCTCACGCATTTGTCGGAAGAGAATGTGTGGGCAGCAAACGGCAGCAACGAAATTATCCAGTCTCTTTTCCTCGCCTTCGGTGGAGAAAGTGCCCTGGGATTCACGCCTTCATATTCAATGCATCCTTTGATTGCCAGAGTTACGGGTACCCCCTGGATTAATGGCGTGCGCAATTCGGACTTTTCCCTAGATGTTGAACTTGCTAGCCAGCAGATTAGAACCACCAAAGCCAAATTGATTTTTATCACGACTCCGAATAATCCGACAGGCACTTCAATTCCATTGCGCGATGTGGAAACCCTCGTAAAAATAGCGGCCGAACTCTCAAATCTGTTAGTAGTTGACGAGGCTTATGCTGAATTTTCTAGCGAGCCCTCTGCCGTGACACTCCTAGATAAGTATCCGAATCTCCTTGTAATTCGCACGATGAGCAAAGCATTTGCCTTCGCTGGAGCTCGGGTTGGATACCTGGCCGCCGACAGGGAGGTCATCAGCGCACTTGGGTTGGTTCGACTCCCATATCACCTGAGTGCGATCACGCAGGCCGTTGCGTTGGTTGCTCTCGATCACAGCGAGGAGTTGCTCGCGAACGTAGCCACTTTGATTGCGGATCGAGAAAAGATGGCCATAGAACTCCAGGCACTCGGTGCCGAGGTGATTCCCAGCAGCGCGAACTTTCTTCTCTTCACCGTTCCCTCGTCTAAGGAGATCTGGAATTCCCTCCTTGAGCAGGGAGTGCTTGTGCGAGATGTGGGATTACCGGGTTACTTAAGAGTGACCATCGGTAATGCCGTTGAAAATCAAAGGTTTATCGATTCACTTGCCACTTCACTTGGCAAATCACAAGGAGGAAAAGTATGAGAACTGCTCATGTTGAAAGAGAGACTAAGGAATCTCATGTCCTGGTCGAACTCAACCTTGATGGCCACGGGACTATTGATATCGACACAGGTGTTCCATTCTTCGATCACATGCTGGGCCAACTTGGAAAGCACTCGGGTTTCAACCTTCGTGTGAAGACTCAAGGGGACGTCCATGTGGACTCGCATCACACGGTTGAAGACACTTCCCTTGCAGTCGGGCAAGCATTGAGGGAGGCGTTGGGAGACAAGGCAGGAATACGCCGATTCGGCGATGCCATGGTTCCTTTGGACGAAGTTCTGGTCCAAGCGGCGGTAGACCTCTCTGGTCGGCCATATCTGGTGCACCGTCAACCAGAGATAGTCGAACTCATCGGCACCTTCGATACGACTCTTGGCAAACACATTTGGGAGTCCATCGTCGCCGAGGCGCATATTGCACTTCACGTTCGAGTTCTGGAGGGCCGCAATGCCCATCACGTTCTCGAAGCGCAATTTAAAGCCGTCGCACGTGCTTTGCGTGATGCGGTGACCCTTGATTCGCGAGTCTCCGGTGTTCCCTCCACCAAGGGTTCACTCTGATCGTGGGTTCTCGTTGATTGCAATTCTGGATTATGGTTCGGGCAACCTTCGCTCGGCACAGCGCGCTTTTGAAATCAGCGGCGCCGAGGTTGTTGTCACCTCCGATCGACGCATCGCGCTGGAGGCGGCTGGTCTGGTTGTGCCCGGTGTCGGTGCATTCCAGTCCTGCATGAAAGGACTCATTCAGGTCGGAGGGGATGAAATCATCCGCGAAAGAAATGCGAAGGCGCGACCGACCTTGGGAATATGTATCGGCATGCAGATACTTTTTAGCGAGGGCTCGGAGCCTTCCCGAGAGAATGCATTGAGCACCGCTGGCGTTGGGATTTGGCAAGGGTCAGTGGCCAAATTGAATGCTTCGGTTCTTCCGCACATGGGCTGGAATACAGTGAATGCCGCCGCGGGGTCTGTGTTATTCAATGGCGTAGAGGCCGAGTCCTTCTACTTCGTTCACTCGTATGCGGCAAAGAAGGAAGTCGGTAAAAAAACGAGTTGGACCGAATACGGAGAGCGTTTCGTAGCCGCAGTTGAAGATGGGGCAATGAGTGCAACGCAATTTCATCCTGAAAAATCTGGATCAGCTGGATTAAAATTAATAATGAATTGGACCAAGACCCTATGACGCCGCAATATCTTGAATTACTCCCGGCTGTTGATGTGAAAGATGGGCAGGCCGTTCGACTTGTTCAGGGGGAGTTAGCCCGCGAGACGATTTACGGTGATCCGTTGGAAGTGGCGCTGGAATTTCAAAGTTCAGGGGCCGAATGGCTTCATCTGGTTGATTTGGATGCAGCTTTTGGTCGGGGGAATAATTCTGACCTACTTGCAAAGGTCGTAGGAAAATTAGATATCAAAGTGGAGTTGTCTGGCGGAATACGAGATGACGAATCTCTTGCACGCGCATTGGCAACTGGCTGCCGGAGAATAAATTTGGGAACTGCCGCAATGGAGAATCCCGATTGGACTTCACGCGTTGTCGCCGAATTTGGAGACCGTATTGCGGTCGGGCTTGATGTTCGCGGGCGCACTCTGGCTGCCAGAGGTTGGACCAAAGAAGGCGGCGACCTGTACGAAACGCTAGAGCGCCTAGATCGTGACGGATGTGCACGATATGTGGTCACTGATGTCGAGCGAGATGGAACTTTGACCGGCCCAAATCTAGAACTTTTGAAGTCGGTATGTGCAGCCACATCTCGTCCCGTCATTGCCAGCGGCGGCATCTCCTCACTGTCAGATATTCAAGCATTGGTTGCGCTTCGCTCCACCGGAGTAGAAGGCGCGATAGTGGGGAAGGCGCTGTACGCCGGTGCATTCACCTTCCCTCAAGCCTTAGCGGTAACGCGGCAATGACGCTCTCGGTGCGGATCATTCCCTGTCTCGACGTGACTGATGGAAGGGTGGTTAAGGGGGTCAATTTCACCAACCTCGTTGATGCGGGTGACCCTGTTGAAATGGCTTCGCTATACCAGTTTGAAGGAGCCGACGAGCTCACCTTTCTTGATATTTCTGCCAGTAGTTCGGGTCGTGAAACTACCCTCGATGTCGTCCGAAAAAGTGCCGATCAGGTTTTCATCCCACTCACCGTAGGCGGTGGAATTCGTTCAGTTGCGGATGTGAACCAACTTTTACGGGCGGGGGCCGACAAGGTATCCATTAACACCGCTGCAATTGATCGACCGGAATTGATTAGTGAAATTGCCGACACATTCGGATCTCAAGTGCTCGTTCTCTCTGTGGATGCACGTCGCACCGCAACGGGATCAGGCTTTGAAGTGACTACTCATGGCGGCCGAAAGGGAACCGGCATTGACGCACTTGCTTGGATCGAAAAGGCGGTCACAATGGGGGTGGGCGAAATTCTGCTCAATTCAATGGACGCTGACGGAACTCGAAGGGGCTATGACATCGAGATGATCCGCGCAGCACGTTCAATATCTAGTGTTCCGCTGATCGCCAGCGGCGGCGCCGGTGCCCTTGCAGATTTCGCGCTTGCCCTCGATGCAGGGGCCGACGCGCTTCTTGCTGCCAGCGTGTTTCATTTTGGAGTATTTAGAATCGAAGAAGTAAAGCGTTATTTGAGCCAGGCGGGTTATTGCATTCGCGAGGTGAGTAACCAATAGGGCAGAATGCGCCTATGTCCGACTCATATCAACTCCCCGCCGAGGTCGAGAAACTGCTGAAGAGCCCGTCAGATCTCGTGGCAGCAATTGCCCAAGATAATGAGAGCGGGGACGTGCTCATGCTGGCGTGGATGAACAGGGAGGCACTTGCCGCGACTATCGCAACCGGGCGAGCGACCTATTGGAGCAGAAGTCGGAACGAATTATGGGTTAAAGGTGCAACATCTGGTCACACCCAGACCGTTACATCAATTTCTCTCGATTGCGACGGAGATGCTGTGCTCCTAAAAGTGACACAGCTCGGGGGAGCATGCCACACGGGAGATCGCACCTGTTTTCATAACGACATTGAAATCACACGATGAATATCGAAGAGTTTCGCGCGTATGCGAAGGAATACAACGTCATACCGGTATGGCGCAAGCTTCTCGCTGATAGCGAGACGCCACTTGGCGTCTACCGCAAGTTGACCAAGAATGCCGCGGGAACATTTCTTCTGGAATCGGCCGAACACGGCGGTGTCTGGTCTCGCTACTCGTTCGTTGGAGTAAGAAGCGAGGCGACGCTGACCGAGAAAGATGGCATGGCAATCTGGGAAGGCACTCCTCCTTCAGGTGCCCCCTCAGGGATGCCACCGCTGGAGGCGCTGCGACTTGCTTCGGCCCAACTTCGTTCTCCGAAAATTCCAGGTCTGCCACCGTTGACCGGTGGCCTTGTTGGATACATGGGCTACGACTGCGTTCGTTTCCTGGAGAAGTTGCCCAATCTTGGCGCCAAGGATGTTCCGGTGCCTGACCTTGCGTTCATGCTCACGAGCGATCTTGCAGTGGTGGATCACAACGATGGCACCATCACCCTCATTGCCAACGCGATCAATTGGGACGGAAGCGATGCACACGTTGATGAAGCATGGGCTTCGGCGCAAGGCCGGTTGGATCGGATGCAAAATGACTTGCTCGCGCCAATTCCTGGCTTTCTTGCAGAGATTGATCACCACTCAGCACCTAATTACAAACGCCATACCATGGCCGAGACCTATCGCTCAAATGTAGAGCGCATCAAAGCAGATATCGTCGCAGGCGAGGCATTTCAAATCGTCTTGTCTCAGAAATTTTCCATGGATTGCAAAGCCGACGCGTTGGACGTGTATCGAATGCTCCGCCTCCACAATCCAAGCCCGTATATGTTTCTTCTGAGGTTGCGAGATGGAATTGACGTTGTGGGTTCAAGTCCGGAAGCGCTTGTAAAAGTTACAGATGGAGAAGTCCTCATACATCCGATCGCGGGCACTCGCCATCGCGGAGCCTCGCCCGAGGAAGACTTCAGGTTGAGTGAGGAACTCCTTTCTGATCCAAAAGAACGAGCCGAGCATTTGATGTTGGTTGACCTGGGTCGAAATGATCTGGGACGAGTGTGCGCGCCCGGCAGCGTAGAAGTGGTCGAGTTCATGCACATTGAACGCTTCTCCCATGTTATGCATATAGTTTCAACTGTCACAGGAAAATTGGCAGCAAACTCGACCCCGATTGATGCCTTATTCTCGACATTCCCAGCTGGAACTCTTTCGGGTGCGCCGAAACCGCGTGCAATGGAGATTATCGAATCTCTCGAGCCGACCCGGCGCGGTATTTACGGCGGAGCGATTGGCTACATCGACTTCACCGGCAATATCGACGCGTGCATCGCGATCCGCACTGCGGTTATCCATGAGAACGTTGCATACGTCCAGGCCGGAGGCGGAATCGTTGCAGATTCAGATCCAGAAGCCGAGAACCGAGAGACGATGAACAAGGCCGCGGCTGTTCTTGGGGCGATTACCGCCGCCAATGAGATGAGAGTTCTCTGATGTTCACATTTGTCGCTATCGCGGTTTCCCTCATGGCTCTGACTTTTTATATCGTTCGGAGAATTATTAAGCTTCCCTCTCGATACGAACGGCGCCCAAAGGACCTTTCACCGTGGAATGCTCTCGACCAAGGAATTGACCCAACGATTCCCGAGAAACCGAATTCATGAGCGTTTTGGATCAGATAATTGTTGGAGTTCGAGAAGACCTCGAGATACGTCGTGTACCCAAGGTGGATTTATTGGAGCAAGTTGCGCTTGCGGCCGCGCCCCTGCGAGCAAGTGACTATCTTCGCGGTGCGGGAATTTCCGTGATCGCCGAAGTGAAACGCTCCTCCCCAAGTAAGGGAGCCCTTGCTCAAATATCTGATCCCTCTGCTCTTGCAAGGATTTACGAGGATAATGGCGCCTCTATCGTAAGTGTTCTCACCGAAGCAAGGCGCTTTGGCGGATCTTTAGAAGATTTGGATGCCGTTAGGAAGAGCGTCTCCATACCCACTTTGCGCAAAGATTTCATGGTTGATGAGTACCAATTCTTTGAGGCCAGAGCCCATGGTGCAGATATGGTTCTGCTCATTGTGGCCGCTCTCTCTCAAGTTCAACTTGGTGAATTCCTTGCGCTCACTCATGAGTTGGGTATGCAAGCCCTTGTGGAAGTCCACACGGAATCTGAACTTGAGCAAGCGCTGGAGGTTTCTGCCCAGATCATTGGGGTAAATTCTAGAAACCTCAAGACCCTTGACGTGGATCGAGAAACTTTTGCGCAGTTGCTTCCAAAAATCCCCAGCCAGAGTGTGAAGGTTGCTGAGTCGGGAATTTCATCAAGAGAAGATGTGGAGTACGCCCAATCCCATGGTGCCAACGCCGTTTTGATTGGCGAGGCGCTGGTGCGCGGGAGCGATCCTGGTGCCACGCTGCGAGCTCTTATGGGTCAAGGGTAGGGTTGGTGCATTATGAGTAACCTCGAAACAATCGGACATTTTGGCCCCTTTGGTGGACGATTTGTTCCAGAAGCCCTCATCGGGGCACTAGAGCAATTAGATGCGGCCCATCAAGAGGCTATGACGGACCCCCAATTTCAAGCCGAATTGGCCCACCTTCACCTTACTTATACCGGGCGACCCAGCATCATTACAGAGGCTAAGCGATTCTCTGAATATGCTGGTGGTGCTCGCATTCTTCTCAAACGTGAGGACTTGAACCACACCGGAAGCCACAAAATAAACAATGTTCTTGGGCAGGCTCTTCTCACCAAGAAGATGGGCAAGAAGCGAATCATTGCTGAGACCGGTGCGGGACAACACGGGGTTGCTTCGGCGACGGCCGCAGCACTCTTCGGTTTGGAGTGCGTCGTATATATGGGCGAGGAAGACACAAGGCGCCAGGCGCTCAATGTGGCACGCATGAAATTGCTCGGGGCCAAAGTGATTCCAGTAAGCACCGGGTCCAAGACTTTGAAGGATGCGATCAACGAAGCGATGCGGGACTGGGTTACCAACGTTGATACTACGCATTACCTTTTGGGAACCGTTGCCGGACCTCATCCTTTCCCCACAATGGTCCGTGACTTTCAGAAAATTATTGGTGAAGAAGCACGTGGGCAAGTGCTCGAATTGGTCGGACGTCTTCCAGACGCGGTATTGGCCTGCGTTGGAGGAGGTTCAAACGCAATCGGAATCTTCCACGCATTTATTCCGGATCTAGCAGTTGATTTGATCGGTTTCGAGGCAGGAGGCGAAGGCATCGAGACGGGGCGCCACGCCGCGACTATCACGGGTGGATCCATCGGCGTGTTGCACGGAACTCGCTCCTACGTTCTACAAGATGAGAACGGACAGACAATTGAATCCCACTCGATTTCTGCTGGCCTTGATTACCCAGGTGTCGGTCCTGAACATGCCTATCTTCACGACATTGGCCGAGCTCAGTACCGCGCGATCAATGATGACCGAGCCATGAATGCGTTCGCACTGTTGACCAAGACCGAAGGAATTATCCCGGCGATTGAGAGCGCGCACGCGCTCGCCGGCGCGATCGAAGTTGGCAAGGAACGTGGACCAGATTCCATACTCCTCGTGAATTTATCGGGTCGCGGTGACAAAGACGTCGAGACAGCAGCAAACTACTTCAAGATTGATTTGTGATGACGACCCCATTAGAAAAAATGTTCGCGACGGCGATGAAAGACAATCGCGCCGCCTTGATTGCCTACCTTCCCGCCGGATTTCCTTCGGCGCAGGGCTGCAAAAACGCAATCGAAGTCTTGGCCAAGGCCGGAGTAGACGCTGTTGAAATCGGATATCCCTACAGTGATCCAGTGATGGATGGACCGACAATTCAGAGCGCTGCCGATATCTCTCTCAAGGCCGGCACAGGTGCAAAAGAAGTCTTCTCGACTTTGAAATTTGCCCACGATGCGGGGTTGCCGTCGGTTGTGATGACGTACTGGAATCCCATCGAGCGATACGGGGTTGATCGATTTGCCGAGGAGATGGCAAAAAACGGTGGCTCGGGCGTAATAACCCCTGATTTGACGATTGAGGAATCTGGGCCGTGGGAGCGTGCGGCCGCATCGGCTGGAATCAACCGAATCTACGTAGTTGCCCCAAGCACAACCGATGCACGCTTGGCTCAGGTCACAGCGAAATGCTCGGGTTTTGTTTATGCAGCCTCTTTGATGGGGGTCACCGGCACCCGAACTGATCTGTCCTCAAGCGGGCAAGATCTGGTAACAAGAATAAGGAGAGTTACCAATTTGCCCGTGGCGGTTGGGTTAGGAGTCTCCACTCGCGCCCAAGCTCAGAGAGTCGCAGGATTCGCAGATGGTGTAATTGTGGGCTCGGCCTTTATTAAAGTCCTCCTAGAGGCAGAAAACGAATCCGTCGGGCTGGCGACCCTCGCGACACTTGCCAAAGAGTTGGTTGCCGGCGTTAGAGAAGGACGTTAGGTCGCTCATATCGCGATGACCTCCATTGTTCGCTATTCTTCGAGGCGATTCATTTTCAAGAAATTGACCGAAATTCAGCAGAAAGAGGGTTAGACAGTGGCGAAGAAATCCGGTGGAGACAACATCACTCGCAATATTGTGATTGGGATGGTGGTATTTGTTGTTGCAGTCGGAGTGATCTTCTCTGTTGTAGGAAACAAAGCCCCCGGAGTTGGTTCTACGCCTTCCAGCGTTTCTACCGCGGATGGCTACGGAATCACCTTCAATTCAGATCTGAAAAATAAGCCAACCATTGACCTCTGGGAAGATTTCCAGTGCCCGATTTGTAAGCAATTCGAGTTGACAAACGGCGGGTACATCCAGCAATTGATTTCTGAAAAGAAGGCGAAAGTTGTTTACCATCTTCTTTCATTTATCGGTCCTGAGTCCATTTTGGCAGCCAATGCCAGCGCATGCGCCGCTGATGAGAACAAGTTCCTTGCCTTCCACACCTATCTTTATGCCACCCAAGGAACCGAGAATTCTGGTGCTTGGTCTAATACCGGACTCATTGGCGCGGGCGCGGCAGTGGGATTAACCGATTCGAAATTCAAGGGTTGCGTGAACAAAGGCTCATATTCGAAGTGGGTAACCACCGTGGCCAACGATGGTCAGAAGAAGAATATCAACGCTACTCCGACTGTCTTTGTAAATGGAAAAGAAATTGATCGCAAGACCCAATACTTTGATCCTGTTGCTTTCGCAGCTGCTGTAGAGGGCAAAAAGTAGCCATTAATGCACCGTTCGATTCCTACCCCGTCCATATCTTCATTTAGCGTTGGACCGCTTACAATTCACTTTTATGCCCTCTGCATAATTGCTGGAATTGCGATTGCAATTTATCTCGGGGACAAGAGATATCGACGTGCAGGTGGTGGCGAGAACGTTGTCGCTGATGTCGCAATTGCTGCGGTTCCGGCAGGCATTATTGGTGGAAGGCTTTATCACCTAATTACTTCACCAGATGCTTACTTTGGGTCCCATGGTCGACCAATGGATGCGTTTAAGATCTGGAACGGGGGAATGGGCATTTGGGGCGCGGTTGCTCTGGGCACCCTCGTTGCGTGGTGGCAATACGAACGCCTTCGACGTCGGGGAAGAGTGGGCATTCTTTCATTTGCATCGTTCACCGATGCTCTGGCACCAGGTCTGCTCCTCGCGCAAGCAATCGGACGATTAGGGAATTGGTTCAACGGAGAGTTATTCGGACGGCCGACGACGCTTCCATGGGGTTTGCAGATCCCACTTGGTTTGCGACCAACTGGCTATGAGGCTTACCAGACGTTCCATCCGACTTTTTTGTATGAAGCTATATGGTGCATCTTTGTCGCAATTGTGCTGATGCGGCTGGAAAGTAAATTCAAGCCTGGCCAAGGTTTCCTTTTTTATATCGCCGCATACTGTGTCGGGCGTCTCTTTGTGGAGTCCATGCGCATAGACACTGCTCACACAATTGCCGGGCTTCGAGTAAATGTTTGGATGAGCATTTTTGTCGCAATTCTCGCTTCCTTTCTCTTCCGGCGCGTGGGGCGAAGACGAGGAATGCCTGTCGAAGATTGGTGATGTAGGCTTCCTGTATGAGTTTGGAAGCCTTAAAGAAACGCAATAAACAACATCGCGCACAGCGAGCAGGTTGGTTGCGTGCGGCAGTGCTTGGTGCGAACGACGGCTTGGTGGCGACGGCATCCTTGATGATCGGAGTATCTGCGGCAAATGCGCACGGCTTTCTAATTACGGCAGGAATCGCAGGGATCGTCGCCGGTGCTATGTCCATGGCAGTAGGCGAGTACGTCTCGGTCCGTTCGCAAAATGACATCGAAGAGTCAGACCGCCTGCTTGAGATGTCTCACCTTGCTCTCGATCCGGCTGGCGAGCTTCTTGAACTTACTAACATCTACGTTGACCGCGGACTGACCCCGGAGTTGGCCCATCAAGTGGCGATCGCGATGCATGAGAAGGATCCGCTTGCTGCACATCTGCGGGATGAACTCGGGCAGCACCCGCATACGAAGGCTCGTCCTGTTCAGGCATCACTGGCTTCGGCGGCAAGTTTCATCCTCGGCGGACTTATTCCATTCCTAGGAGCTTTCGCTCCGACTTCAGGTGCTCAGGCGTGGAGCATCGTCGCTTTCGCTGTTGTGGGACTTGTTCTCACTGGGGTATTGGGCGCGAAAACCTCAGGTTCGCCCATCTTGGCTCCGACCCTTCGCGTGCTCATTGGGGGCTGCCTTGGTATGGCGATTACTGCAGGCATCGGGGCCCTGGTTCACCTCTCCGGCATATAGTCTGCTCCTTAGGAGTTGGTAGGATTGCCGCTCGTGCTGGTGCTTGCTTTAAGCCCAACCCACGAGATGATTTTTTAAGGGCCACTGTCGTCCCTCAACATCGGACAACAGGAGCGCATCGCATGGCAGGTGTATCGGGTCTTCCTTTAGCGCAAGGGCTCTATGACCCTGCCTTTGAACACGATGCCTGCGGAGTTGCGATGGTGGCAACGCTCAATAAAGTACCAACCCATGAGATCGTCCAGAAAGCACTAACGGCCCTGCGCAACCTGGAACATCGAGGTGCATCAGGAGCTGAACCAGATAGCGGCGATGGCGCGGGCATTCTCATCCGCATACCTGATCTTTTCTTCCGGGATGTCGTGACTTTCGAGCTGCCTCCTCCAGGCTCTTATGCCGTTGGCATCGCCTTTGTCAGCGGTACCGAGATCCTCCGCGATGAGATTGAAGCCCTGGCTAAAGACGAGGGCCTCACAGTACTGGGATGGCGAGAGGTTCCGGTGGATCCCTCTTCCTTGGGAAAGACGGCCCTTTCCGTGATGCCCCGCTTCGAGCAGATATTTCTAGCCGGGCGCGCCGGCGAGCAAGGATTGCAACTCGATCGCATGGCTTATTGCTTGCGAAAACGGGCAGAGCATTCCCTGCCTGTTTATTTTCCTTCCTTGTCATCCCAGACCATCGTCTACAAAGGGATGTTGACCACAGGCCAACTTGAAGTGTTCTTCCCTGAACTCTCAGATGAGCGAGTTATTTCGCCACTGGCTTTGGTCCACTCACGATTTTCGACCAATACTTTTCCATCATGGCCACTTGCGCATCCTTACCGTTTCATCGCCCACAACGGGGAGATAAACACCGTAAAAGGCAACAGAAATTGGATGCGCGCTCGCGAAGCCCTTCTTGCCAGCGAATTAATCCCAGGAGATATTTCCCGACTTTTTCCTATCGTTGACGAGCACGGAAGCGATTCTGCTTCTTTTGATGAAGTGCTCGAACTTCTTTATCTCGGTGGGCGCTCTCTGCCTCATTCAATATTGATGATGATCCCTGAAGCGTGGGAGAACCACACTTCCATGCCAGATAATCGCAAGGAGTTCTACGCCTTTCATGCCTCGCTCATGGAACCGTGGGATGGTCCGGCCTGCGTCACCTTCACGGACGGACACCAGGTCGGAGCCGTCCTGGATCGCAATGGCTTAAGACCATCTCGTTATTGGGTGACTGATGACGGCATTGTTGTGCTTGCCAGTGAAGTTGGAGTGCTGGATATCCCTGCAGCCGAGATTGTTAGGAAGGGCCGTTTGCAACCTGGCAAGATGTTTCTTGTTGATATCGAGGCCGGGCGAATTATTGAAGATGAAGAAATAAAGGATCAGCTTGCCGATTCTGCACCTTACGGAGAATGGCTCCACGCCGGAATGGTGAAATTGGTCGACCTCCCAGCGCGCGAGCACATTGTCTATCCGCACTCATCGGTGGTGCGTCGCCAAAGAGCGTTTGGGTATACCGAAGAGGAATTGCGAATCATCATTACTCCGATGGCTCGTAACGGCGCAGAACCGCTGGGTTCAATGGGAACAGATTCGCCGATTGCGGCCCTCTCGGCAAAGCCCAGGCTGCTCTTTGATTATTTCTCTCAACTCTTCGCCCAAGTCACCAACCCCCCGCTAGATGCGATTCGCGAAGAGCTCGTCACCTCTCTCAGTGGGGCAATCGGACCCGAACACAATCTTTTGGACCCTGGTCCGGCTTCCTGCCGCCAGATTCAACTGGATTTTCCGGTGATAGATAATGATGAATTGGCCAAGATCATTCACGTAAACGCCGATGGTGATCACCCAGGTTTTGCAGCGCATGTAGTCCGCGGTCTATTTCCGGTTGCTGGCGATGGTGCTGCACTTCGCCAACGGCTAGAGGAAATACGGGTTGAAGTCTCCCAAGCAATTGCAGATGGCGCCAGACTGATAGTCCTTTCCGATCGGGACGGAGATGCCGACAACGCCCCGATTCCCTCGTTGCTCCTTACTGCTGCAGTCCATCATCACCTCATCCGCGAAAAGACGCGCACGATGGTCGGTCTCATAGTCGAGGCAGGAGACGTCAGAGAAGTTCATCATGCTGCCGTGCTGGTCGGATATGGGGCAGCTGCAATAAATCCTTATCTTGCGATGGAGAGCGCAGAGGACTTAGTCCATCAAGGTGTCATCACAGGAATATCGCCAGAAAAAGCCGTCCGAAATCTCATCAAATCCCTTGGAAAAGGTGTCTTGAAGGTGATGTCAAAAATGGGCATCTCAACAATTGCTTCGTACACGGGTGCGCAAGTTTTTGAGGCTATCGGTCTGTCGCAAGAATTGGTCAATGAATTCTTCGTTGGTACGACTTCGCGCTTGGGTGGAATCGGACTTGATGTAATCGCAGAAGAGACCATTGCCCGTCACCACATTGCATATCCACCGGGAGGGGAAGTCCCAGGTACTAAGCGCCTTCCGATTGGTGGGGAGTATCAGTGGCGCCGTGAAGGAGAGCCGCACCTCTTTGATCCGGAGACCGTTTTCACCCTCCAGCACTCGACGCGCAACAAGCGTTACGATGTTTTCAAGCGATACACGCAGAAGATTGACGAGCAGAGCAAGTCCTTGATGACGTTGCGTGGGCTTTTTGAGTTTAACTTTGATGCGAGTGCCCCGATCTCGCTTGAAGAAGTAGAGCCGATTGAGAGCATTCTTAAACGATTCTCCACGGGTGCAATGTCATATGGTTCGATCTCGCAAGAGGCTCACGAAACCATGGCGATCGCCATGAATCGCATCGGAGGTAAATCCAATACCGGTGAAGGCGGGGAAGATCCCTCTCGTTTTGTAACAATGGAAAATGGGGACTCCAAGCGATCGGCGATCAAACAGGTAGCGAGTGGCCGCTTCGGAGTAACTAGCGAATACCTAGTCAATGCCGACGACATTCAGATCAAGATCGCACAGGGCGCCAAACCCGGTGAAGGCGGACAGTTGCCGGGCAACAAGGTCTATCCATGGATCGCGAAAGTTCGATACTCAACTCCGGGCGTCGGTCTGATTTCGCCCCCACCGCATCACGATATCTATTCCATCGAAGACTTGGCCCAGTTAATTCATGACTTGAAGAATGCCAATAAGAATGCGCGCATTCACGTGAAGCTAGTGGCGGAAGTAGGAGTCGGAACGGTTGCCGCAGGTGTCAGCAAGGCACATGCGGATGTTGTTCTCATTTCAGGTCACGATGGCGGAACCGGTGCCTCTCCGCTGACCTCACTCAAGCATGCAGGAGCGCCGTGGGAACTGGGTCTAGCCGAAACTCAGCAGACACTTCTGCTAAACGGACTGCGCGATCGCATCGTCGTTCAGACGGATGGGCAACTCAAGACGGGCCGAGACGTAGTTATCGCCGCACTGCTTGGTGCGGAGGAGTTTGGCTTTGCCACCGCACCCCTTGTGGTTTCTGGTTGCGTGATGATGAGAGTTTGTCATTTGGATACCTGCCCGGTCGGAGTTGCAACGCAAAATCCCGAACTGCGCACGCGTTTCACCGGCAAGCCAGAATTTGTCGAGACATTTTTTCAATATATTGCCGAAGAAGTACGGGAATATCTTGCCCAGCTAGGATTCCGTTCCATTGAAGAGGTCGTCGGTCGCATTGATATGTTGAAGACTAAAAAGGCCGTCGATCATTGGAAGGCGAGTGGGTTGGACCTTGCGCCCTTGTTGGCCCGACCTGACGTTGAGAGCGCCTTGCACCAAACAATTCCTCAGGATCACGGTCTTGATGCCGCCCTCGATAATACTTTGATTGAGTTGGCCAAACCCGCTCTCGCAAAGGGGGAGCGCGTGAAGTTTGAGATGCCGGTGCGAAACGTCAACCGGACCGTTGGAACGATGCTCGGTGCGGAGATCACGAGAAGATACGGCGGTGCAGGCTTGCCAGCCAATACCGTGGACATAACTTTTCGTGGCTCTGCGGGTCAGTCATTTGGGGCTTTCATTCCGCAAGGACTAACCCTTCGCCTCTACGGCGACTCAAATGATTATGTGGGGAAGGGAATTTCCGGCGGTCGAGTAATCGTGGCGCCAGATGAAGCGGCTACCTTCTCTTCAAGCGAGAATGTCATTGCTGGAAATGTCATCGGCTACGGTGCGACTTCAGGCGAGATTTTCATTCGTGGAGTTGTTGGCGAACGTTTCTGTGTTCGAAATTCTGGCGCGACGGCGATAGTTGAAGGAATCGGTGATCACGGTTGCGAGTACATGACCGGTGGTCAAGTCCTTGTACTTGGCAAAACTGGGCGCAACTTCGCGGCGGGCATGTCAGGCGGACGTGCATTTGTGCTCGATCTAAATCCCGCACTCGTAAACAGTGAGATGGTCGACATACTTGCAGTTCCACGAGACCAAAGAGATGCTGTTCAAGAGTTAATTGCTCGGTACTTTGAGGAAACTGAATCACAAGTTGCTGCAGAGTTGCTGGCAGATTGGGATGAAGCAATCCATCGCATTGCCATGGTTATGCCACGTGACTATGCGAGAGTGCTCAACGCAATGAAAAGAGCTCACGATGAGGGCATCGCATCTGATACGTATGTAATGGAGGTTGCGAATGGGTGATCCAAAGGGATTTTTGACGACAGCTCGAGAAACGCCCACGCGGCGAGCGGTCGATGTGCGTATCCAAGATTGGAAAGAGGTTTACGAGCCACAGCCACTCGAGACGTTGCAGAAGCAAGCCGGCCGCTGCATGGATTGTGGTATCCCGTTCTGTCATCAAGGCTGTCCGTTGGGTAATTTAATCCCGGAATGGAACGACTTGATGTGGCGAGGCGACAAGAACGAGGCAATGGCGCGTCTTCACGCGACCAATAATTTTCCGGAATTTACCGGGCGACTCTGTCCGGCACCATGTGAAACGGCTTGCGTCGTGGCAATCAATGCCGAGGCGGTGACGATTAAGCAGGTAGAACTTCGCACAATCGAAGAGGCCTTTGCAAATGGTCAAGTTGTTCCTCTTATTCCTGACCGACTCACTGGCAAAACTGTGGCCGTTATTGGCTCAGGACCAGCTGGATTGGCCGTGGCACAGCAACTAACCCGTGCGGGACATACCGTTGCGGTTTACGAACGGGCTCCGAAAATCGGTGGGCTCATGCGATACGGAATTCCTGAATTCAAAATGGAGAAGTCGATTTTGGATCGAAGAATTGCCCAGATGGAAGCAGAAGGAACTCGCTTTCGCGCGGGGGTCGAAGTTGGCACCGAGATCACCGGTCATCAATTGCGGTCTCGATACGACGCAATTGTCCTTGCCGTCGGTGCAACCCAATGGCGAGATTTGCCTGTCCCGGGTCGTGATTTAGTCGGGGTTTACCAAGCCATGGAATATCTTCCTTGGGGGAATCTGCAGGCTCTGGGCGAAACCGAAGAACCCCTCATCAATGTGGGAGGCAAGCATGTTGTCATTCTCGGTGGCGGCGACACCGGTGCAGACTGCTTAGGCACCGCGATTCGCCAAGGCGCGGCAAGTGTTACGCAATTAGAGATTATGCCGCGTCCAATGGAGGAGCGACCAAGTTCGCAGCCTTGGCCCACTTATCCGATGATCTACCGAGTCTCCAGCGCGCACGAAGAATTGGACAACCGGATCTTCTCGGTTTCTACTGAAAAGTTCGTAGGCGATGAAGATGGAAGGCTGTGCGCCCTCGCATTAGTCGAAACCGAGTTCATTGACGGCAAGTTCCGAGCAGTGCCAGGTACCGAGCGCGAAATTCCAGCAGATTACGTATTTCTTGCCATGGGATTTACCGGACCTGAGAAGAATGAACTTCTAACGCAGCTCGAAGTCGAATTCGATGAGCGCGGAAATATACAGCGCGATGAAAAATATCAAACCTCCTCTGATTCGATTTTCGTATGCGGCGACGCAGGACGTGGGCAGTCGCTCATAGTCTGGGCGATCGCCGAAGGCCGAAGTGCAGCGGCCGCAGTTGATGAATTCCTCACCGGACACACGCAACTGCCCGCACCAATCCCACCCACGGCACGCCCAATGATGGTTTAAGGTAGATAAATGCGCAGAGCGAAAATAGTTTGCACGTTGGGACCAGCGGTTGAAACTTCCGACAAAGTTCACCAGTTGATTGAAGCAGGCATGAACATGGCCCGATTGAATCTCTCCCACGGCTCATACGAGGAGCATCAAGCGCGCCTCGACATGGTTCGTGCTGCGGCAAACGAACTGGGGCAAGCCGTCGCAATCTTGGTTGACTTGCAGGGACCGAAAATCCGCCTTGCCCGCTTTGCGCACGGTCCGCATGATCTGTCACGTGGTGACATTTTCACGATTACCACCGATGAGGTTGTAGGAACCAAAGAGCGCGTTGGCACCACATACAAAGGTCTGCCAGGCGACTGCAAGCCAGGGGACCGCATCCTCATAGACGATGGCAAGGTGACAGTTGAAGTTGTTGAAGTAAAAGGAAATGATGTTGTCACCAAAGTGATTGAACCTGGAGCGGTCAGCAATAATAAAGGTATCAATTTGCCGGGCGTGGCAGTCTCGGTTCCCGCTCTTTCCGAGAAGGACATTGAGGATCTCCGATGGGGATTGAGGGCCGGCGCCGATTTCATTGCCTTGTCGTTCGTTCGAAGCGCCGAGGACATTACTGGCGTTCATGCGATTATGGACGAGGTAGGGATTCGAGTTCCGGTTATTGCCAAAATTGAAAAGCCGCAAGCAGTCGAGAATCTTGAGAGCATTATCGATGCCTTCGACGGAATTATGGTTGCCCGCGGAGATCTGGGCGTTGAACTCCCCATTGAGGATGTTCCCTTAGTGCAGAAGCGCTGTGTCGAAATGGCACGGGAGTCTGCCAAACCAGTCATTGTGGCCACTCAAATGCTGGATTCAATGATTTCAAATTCGCGTCCGACTAGGGCAGAAGCCACGGACTGCGCGAATGCAGTTCTTGACGGCGCCGATGCGCTAATGCTTTCGGGTGAAACTAGTGTTGGAGATTTTCCCATCGAAACAGTTCAGACGATGTCTCGTATCATCGAAAAAACCGAAGAAGGCGGCCTCGACCGCATTCGCCCCCTTTCACATACGCCACGAACGAAAGGTGGCGCAATTACAAAAGCTGCCGCGGAGGTCGGCGAAATCGTTGGAGCTAAATTCCTGGTTGCCTTCACAAAGAGCGGAGATTCTGCTCGCCGCATGGCCAGATTGAGATCGCATATCCCGATTCTGGCACTGACTCCCGATGTCGGAACATACAATCGAATGGCTCTCACCTGGGGTGTTGAATCCATGCTTGCACCGGTGGTGAGTCACACGGACGAGATGGTGCGTCAGGTGGATTCCCTTCTCATCGAATCAAAACGAGCTGAAATAGGCGAAGTGATCATGATCGTCGCCGGAGCACCTCCTGGAATTCCAGGATCCACCAACGCCATGCGCGTTCATCGAATTGGAGATGCGGTAGGCGGCATTGCCCCTGCATATCGCTAGATCTTCGCGGGGAGTTCGTGAGATGGTGCCTTTTCGCTAGACTATGTCGCGCGCCTCGGTACTCCAACGGTAGAGAGGGCAGTCTCAAACACTGCATAGTGTCGGTTCGAATCCGACTCGGGGCACATGAATTCAGAATCCACACCTGGCGCAGTCGCACCTCGTATCGTCGTCGCCGAAGACGAGGCGCTCATCCGTATGGATCTGGTGGAGATGCTCACTGAATCCGGTTATGAAGTTGTGGGACAGGCAAGCAACGGGCAAGAGGCAATTGCCCTAGTTACCGAGCTCAAACCGGACCTCGCAATTCTCGACGTGAAAATGCCGGTATTGGATGGAATCTCAGCAGCTGAGGAGATCATCCATATTGCGCCGGTGCTCATGCTTACCGCGTTCAGCCAGAAAGAATTAATCGAGCGCGCCCGCGATGCTGGGGTCATGGCCTATGTCGTGAAGCCCTTTTCTATAACAGATTTGGTTCCTGCGATGGAAATCGCGATGAGTCGACATAAGCAGATGACCTCCCTTGAGAAAGAAATTTCCAATCTGCAGGATCGTCTTGAGACGCGCAAACTTATCGACCGAGCCAAGGGAATTCTCATGACGGCCCTAAATCTGAGCGAACCGCAAGCGTTTTCCTGGATACAACGTGCCGCAATGGATCGAAGAATGAGCATGAAAGAGGTCGCGTTGGCAGTCATTTCGCCAAGTGCCGTGCCTGAGAAGTAGAAATAATTCTCAGATTTCCCTTGTGTTGAACGCAACGAGAGGCAAGACTGGCTCAATCCCTGCTTGTTGGGGCACTCCAAGGGAGACAATTAATGAAGAATCGATCTCGATTTATTGGCTTGGTAGCCATCGCGGGATTGGCAGTCGGGACTCTTTCCGCATGCTCATCCTCAAACACTCTGGTGATTTCCTCGGACCTTCCTCTCCAGGGATCATCTTTCGACTCCAACGATTCAACTAACAAAGCTATTGCTTTATATCTCAAGCAGATCAATTACAAGGCTGGCAAGTACACGGTCAAATTCAAGATCTACGATGACGCGACAGCCTCTGCGGGGTCATGGGATCCAGCCAAGTGCACATCCAATGCGCAGGCCCACGTTGCTAACAAGGATGAAGTCGCCGTGATGGGCACTTACAACTCTGGATGCGCAAAAGTGGAGATTCCGATCCTTAACCAAGCTCCAGGTGGTGCGTTGCTGATGGTTTCTAACGCCAACACCAACCCTGGACTGACAAAGCCCTGGAATCCGGGCGAACCAGATGTTTACTATCCAACTGGCGTTCGCAACTATGCACGTGTCTGCACTACCGACGATAATCAAGGCGCAGCAGCTGCTCAATTTGCAAAGTCAATCGGAGTGAGAAGCGTTTACGTCCTCAACGACACCCAGACCTACGGTCAAGGTGTTGCACAGGCCTTCACGACTGAGGCCAAGAAGCAGGGACTCAATGTCCTTTCAAGCGGCGCATACGGCGAAGGCTGGGATGCAAAGCAACCCGATTACACGGCGCTATTCACAAAGATCAAGGCGCTCAACCCAGACATGATCTATGTCGGTGGCATCTTTGATAACAATGGCGGTCAGTTGATGAAGGACAAGGTGGCCGTTCTCGGCGATAACACTAAGGTCAAATTCATGGCACCAGATGGGTTTACGGGGTATCCGGCATTCAACTCGATGCCAGAAGCTGCTGGCGCATACCTCTCTTTTGCCGGACTTTCTAGCGATTTGCTTGCAAAGATCGCCCCTACAGGTGCTGGTGCAACGTTCGTTAAGTCATATACAGCAGAGTATGGAAAACCACCGGTTGGTTCTTATCCTGTCTACGGCGTTGCAGCAGTCCAGGTCATCTTGGCCGCAATTGCCAAGTCGGATGGCACTCGCAAGGGTGTAACCGATGCAATCTTCTCTGGTTCAGGGATCACAATTCCTGCCAATGAATCGGTTCTAGGTAAGTCATTGACGATTGATCCAAAAAGTGGCGATACCAACGCGGTAGATATCACGATTGAGGTCGTTAAGGGCGGGCAGGAAACGACTCTGACCGCGTGGGCTCTCAAATAACCAGCGGAAGCTAATTACGGCTCGCGGCCCCTCAAGCGTTTTTCGCTTGGGAGGCCGCGAGCGTTAACACTACGTTACAAGTTCGTTATAACTGCGCTTTTAGTGTCTAAAGGGTTGTAACGGCACTCAGCCACCGATAACCTAACGCCCTCCCTGTCCCGGGACACAAGTAACAGGAAGGCATTACATGAAGAAGACGTATCGTGCTATCAGCATCGTCGCATCTGTTGCGATGGTGGCTACGGCACTCGTAGCTGGAACTTCTGCAGCAGATGCTGCAACGAAGGTCCTTACAATCTCCTCCGATCTCCCTCTCCAGGGATCATCGTTTGACTCTAATGACTCAACGAATAAGGCAATTGCGCTCTACCTCAAGCAGGTTCACTACAAGGCAGGCAAGTACACAGTAAAGTTCAAGGTTTACGATGACGCGACAGCTGCTGCAGGATCTTGGGATCCAGCAAAATGTGCGGCCAATGCGCAAGCGCACGTAGCTAATAAGAGCGAAGTTGCCGTCATGGGCACTTACAACTCTGGCTGCGCGAAGATCGAAGTTCCGATTCTCAACCAGGCTCCCGGTGGAGCGATGTTGATGGTGTCAGATGCGAATACCAACCCTGGCTTGACCAAGTCTTGGAATCCAGGCGAGCCTGATGTCTACTACCCGACGGGTGTCCGCAACTATGCACGAGTCTGCACCACAGATGATGTTCAAGGTGCCGCAGCTGCTCAGTTTGCCAAGTCCATCGGCGTTAAGAGCGTTTATGTCCTCAATGACACCCAGACATACGGTCAAGGTGTTGCACAGGCCTTCACGACTGAGGCCAAGAAGCAGGGCCTTAACGTCCTTTCCTCTGGCGCCTACGGTGAAGGTTGGGATGCAAAGCAGTCCGACTACACCGCTCTTTTCACCAAGATCAAAGCACTCAACCCGGACATGATCTATGTCGGTGGAATCTTTGATAACAACGGTGGACAGTTGATGAAGGACAAGGTTGCCGTTCTCGGCGATAACACTGCAGTAAAATTCATGGCACCAGATGGATTTACTGGATACCCAGAATTCAACTCCATGCCAGAGGCTGCTGGCGCCTACCTATCCTTCGCAGGACTATCTAGCGACTTGCTCGCCAAGATAGCTCCAAAGGGAGCGGGAGTGAAGTTTGCTGCCGCTTACAAGAAGGCATACGGAAAAGCTCCAGTTGGCTCTTATCCACTGTACGGCGTTGCCGCCGTTCAGGTAATTCTCGCTGCAATCGCTAAGTCAAATGGAACCCGCAAGGGCGTAACCGAGGCGGTTTTCTCTGGTTCGGGCATCACCATTCCTGCCAATATTTCAGTTCTTGGCAAGAAGATGACCATTAGCACTTTGACCGGCGATACTCTGGCCAAGGACGTCACAATTGAGATCGTAAAGGGCGGGAAAGAGACCACTGTTAAGGCGCAGCAGGTCAAGTAACTCCCGGCACTCATGTAAAAGTATCGGGGTGGGCGTGATGCTCGCCCCGATACTCATGAGTTCGCCTTCCCTATTACGACGGATAGTTTCCATTAGATATCTTTCAAATAGAACGTGTATTACCATGAGGCCCTTCACGCGTTGCATCTAAAGGAGTTTGAGTGACAATTCTTGCTTCGGGTTACCAGGCCCGCCAAGACCGTAGACGGCTTCTAGAGAGATCGCTAGGCACCGTGGCCGCTCTAGGTGTTCTCTATTGGTTGGGCATAAATATTGAAAAGTCACCGTCGCAATTCTTCCAAGCCTCCCTTATTGGGTTGAGTAACGGCGTTCTCTATGCGCTCATAGCCCTGGGGTATACCTTGGTTTACGGCATTATTGAGCTCATTAACTTCGCTCATGGTGATCTTTTTATGCTCGCAACAGTTTTTTCTGCAAATTTCATTTCAGTCTGGTTTGGACATAATCACACAGGGGCCGCAGCCGTCGGAATCTTCTTCGCCTGTCTTCTCGCCGTTATGACCTTTGGCGCCGGCATTAACGTCGGTATTGAGCGTTTTGCCTATCGTCGATTGCGTCGAGCGCCTAAGTTGGCTCCTCTCATCACCGCGGTCGGGATCTCATTTATTCTTCAATTTGTGGGACTTCACTGGAACGGTTCGGGGCAGAAGACGTGGAATAGCATCTTGCCGCATGGAAAGTTTGTAATTTCGAACGTTTCTATCCCTTATACGACTGTTATCTCCTTCCTTGTGACGGTTCCACTATTAGTGCTGATGACCTGGATCGTTACCCGTACGCGTCAGGGCAAGGCGATGAGGGCCACCGCCCAGGACCAGGACGCCGCTCGACTGATGGGGATTAATGTCAATCGAACGATTTCATTTACATTCGCTCTCGGCGGTGCACTCGCTGGAGCGGCCGGCCTCCTCTTTCAGCAAACGCGAGGATTGACTTCATACAACCTCGGCTACCAGCTCGGATTGATCGCTTTCACTTCGGCCGTTATGGGAGGTATTGGAAATCTTCAAGGTGCAGTTCTTGGCGCTTTACTCATTGGTCTCATTCAGGGTCTCAACGATGGTCTGCCGATTGGATTAGGACAGCAATGGTCTCAGACTGTCGTCTTCTCTATCTTAATTTTACTTATGGCTTTTAAGCCCACGGGACTTCTGGGCAAGACGGTTACGGAGAAGGTTTAAAATGAAAATGGCGAGAGAATTGAAGAAGAGTCGTAAATCGCTGCCGCAATCGAGCAGTCAACGGAAGTGGGCAATTGGGTTCATCGTCGTGGCTGTCGCTATCTGGATCTTTTACACATACATAATGGTGCGCTTGCCCGGTGGGCTCCAAACCATAGTGCAGAATTGGTTTCCTCCAACCGCGTTGAATGAAGCTTTAGTCTGGGTAATCTGCGCACTCGGTCTCAACATTGTCGTTGGTTACGCCGGGTTGTTAGATCTTGGATTTGTCGCTTTCTGGGCCATAGGGGGATATAGCGCGGGTTGGTTTATGTCGGCCTTCTTTAGACAGGTCAACATTCATTTCTTTAGCACAACCCCTAAGGCGCTACCGGGAATTCATTTAAGTTTCTGGGCAGTTATTTTTATTGGTGGACTTATCTGCGCCTTCTTTGGTCTAATTATCGGTGCTCCTACGCTACGTCTAAAGAGCGATTATTTGGCGCTAGTGACCTTAGGTTTTGGCGAGATAATTCCCCAGTTCTTCGTTAATGGATCCAACATTGGCGGTTTTAATTTGACTAATGGAACGCAGGGTATTTCGCCGGTTGATAATATCGGAGTACCGGGTAAGTCTTTAAGTCCATTTGACTTTAGTTGGAAATTCTTTATTTTCGTTGCATTGACTGCGTTCATGGTCTTTATGTCACTTAGATTGCGTTCTGGTCGCCTAGGCAGGGCGTGGCTTGCTATCCGCGAAGATGAACTTGCTGCAAGCATGATGGGCGTTCCACTTATGCGTACCAAGCTCTCTGCATATGCCGTTGGAGCATTTTCCGGGGGTATCGGTGGTGTCGCATACTCCACGCACGTGGGTGGAGTTTTCGCAGACCGATTCAATTTTTCGATTTCCATTATCTTGCTCGCCATGATTGTCCTAGGTGGAATGGGCAATGTGTGGGGAGTCATGGTTGGTGCACTTCTCATCGCGTGGATCAATTCAACCGGATTACCGGCATTCGGTGATCTGGTGAACAACACTTTTCACACGACAATTAACTTTCCGTCATACAATTTCCTACTTTTTGGTGGTGCATTAGTTCTGATGATGCTCTTTAAACGTGAGGGCCTTATTCCAGAATCTCGCTTAAAGGCCATTCTTCATGAGGCTGATGACACTGCGAGCAATATTGGAGGTGTTCACTGATGAATTTGGCCCTTGACGCTCAAAACATCACGGTCAAATTCGGCGGACTGGTCGCCGTTAATTCAGTTTCTTTTGACATTCCAGTTGGCGGAATTGTCAGTTTGATTGGACCAAATGGCGCAGGAAAGACCACTTTTTTTAACGTGTTGACTGGTCTATATAAGCCGACGAGTGGGACAGTGATGTTTGGAGCTGAAGATATTACGGCTCGCCCACCCCATAAGATTGCCGCTGGAGGGCTCGCCCGTACTTTCCAAAATATTCGCCTCTTCGGCCTCATGACTGCTGAAGAGAATGTCATGGTCGCCATGCACTCCCATTTGAAAGCAGGAATATTGTCCACTATTTTTCGTACTCCCGCTCAGCGTCACGAAGAGAAGAAAGCCAGAGAAGAAGCACGTGAGCTCCTAAACTTTGTTGGAATTGGTAAATGGGCGGGGGAGTATGCAAGGAATCTCTCCTACGGCGATCAGCGACGACTCGAGGTGGCGCGTGCACTTGCTTTGAGGCCGAAAGTTCTTCTTTTGGATGAGCCCACGGCAGGGATGAACCCCCAAGAGTCACTCACATTCATCGAATTCGTTTATAAGGTTCGGGATGAGCAAAATGTATCTGTTCTCTTGATCGAACATGATATGAGCGTTGTCATGTCGGTGTCTGAGCGGATTACAGTCCTGGAACAAGGCGAGAAGATTGCCGAAGGATCTCCGGCCGACATTAAGTCTAACCAACGTGTAATCGAGGCATATCTCGGTAAGGCGAAGGGAGAGAGAGCATGAGCACCCTTCTTGAGATTAGAAATCTTAAAGTTGCATACGGATCTATTGTCGCCGTCAAGGATGTCTCGTTGACGGTGGAGGAGGGCGAGATCGTTACCCTTATTGGTTCCAACGGAGCGGGTAAATCAACAACGTTGAGAACTATCTCAGGCTTGCTAAAACCAAAAGGGGGAACGATCACCTTCGCGGGAGAGCGTATAGATGGCAAAGAAGGTCACGAGATTGTGGCTAAAGGTTTGTGCCAATCTCCTGAGGGACGAAGAATCTTTCCTCGTATGTCGGTGCGCGAGAATCTCGATCTTGGTGCTTTTTTGCGCAATGATAAAGTTGCAATAGAAGCCGATCGCGAGCGAGTCTTAGACCTTTTCCCTCGTCTGCGCGAACGTTACGAGCAAAAGGGCGGCACGATGTCCGGGGGAGAACAGCAAATGCTGGCGGTCGCCCGCGCCATGATGGGCGCTCCAAAACTTCTTCTTCTCGATGAACCGTCAATGGGTCTTGCGCCAGTACTTGTTGACATGATTTTTGAAACAATTGTAAAGATTCGTGAGCAAGGGATCACCATTTTGCTTATCGAGCAGAATGCAGCAGCGGCACTTGATGTAGCAGATCGTGCCTATGTCCTTGAGTCGGGAACCATCAAGATGAGCGGAAAAGCCTCAGACTTGGCAAAAGACGAAGCGGTTACTAAAGCTTATTTGGGCGGTTAGCTTTATCGCTTTTCAAGAATCAAGCAGGTAATGCGCGCTGTGCAGGTGCGGTTGCCGTCTTCATCTGAGATGACGACTTCGTAGCAGCACAGGGTTTTTCCTAGAGTTATGGGTGTTGCCACCGCGGTCACAGTTCCTTTTGTGACCGATCGGTGGTGTGTGGCGTTAATGTCAACACCGACTATCCGTCGATCCAATCCCGCATGCAGAGCGGTACCAATTGAGCCAAGACTCTCGGCGAGGACAACATTTGCTCCGCCATGGAGGAGGCCCACTGCTTGTGTGTTTCCCTCAACAGGCATCGTGGCCACTAGGCGGGCGGGGGAAGCTTCGAGAATCTGAATTCCCATTTTTGTGTCCAGAGCACCGGCGCCCCGCACCCCAAGTAGCTTCATGAAATCAAAATCCTTTTGGTCGCTCATAAACAGAAAGTGTATCTGGAATAGACTTCGAGGCATGAGCCAGCGCCTGCTATTGATAGACGGGCATTCGATGGCCTACCGGGCATTTTTCGCACTCCCCGCCGAGAATTTCACCACTGCAACGGGCCAACATACGAATGCGATTTATGGCTTCGCAACCATGCTCATTTCGCTTCTAAGGGATGAGAAACCCACTCACATTGCCGTGGCTTTCGACGTATCTCGCAAGACTTTCAGGACCGAAAAATATCCGGAGTACAAGGCGAATAGAGCTGCAACCCCCGACGAGTTTCGCTCGCAAATGTCCTATCTGCATGAATTGGTTAGCGCTTTTGGAATCTCCCAATTTGAGAGAGATGGCTTTGAGGCCGATGACATACTGGCGACCCTGGCCAGCCATGCAGAAAGAGAGGGCATGGACGTGGTCCTCTGCTCTGGCGACCGAGACTGCTTTCAGCTAGTTACGGAGAAGATCACAGTTCTTTATCCGAAGAAGGGCGTGAGTGATCTGGCGCGAATGACTCCAGACGCAGTTTTCGAGAAGTACGGCATGTCGCCCACGAGTTATCCGGAATTTGCCGCACTACGAGGGGATCCAAGCGACAATCTTCCATCAGTGCCAGGTGTGGGGGAGAAGACGGCTGCCAAATGGGTTGTTGAATATGGCAACGTATCTAATCTCATTGCGAACATCGACAAAATCCCTGGAAAGGTTGGCGAATCGCTCCGGAATAATATTGACATCGTCCTTCGCAATAGGGAACTCACCCAACTTCTGCACGACGTTCCCCTCGAAGTTCAGATTGAAGGACTCGCATGGTCTGGCGTCGATGAAAGCAAGATTGCACCCCTCTTCGATCTCTTGGAGTTTCGCACTTTAAAGGACCGAATCAAGCCGTTTACCGCGAAGGGCTCTGTCCCCAAGAACGAAGTCGCAGAGCCACTCATGATGCTTGCGTTTGATCCCGACTTAGAACTCCTCACGCCTCAAGCATTGGATAAGAAAATCGCCTCACACACGGGGGAGTTGGGCATTACCTTTGAGGTTGTCGACGAAAGACTGCACAGATACGCCGTCGCCCTTTCACCAACGGAGTCTTTCCTCGTCCACTCATCACAGATGGGCGAATGGATCTCCAATCCTAGAATCGGCAAAGTGCTACACGATGCCAAAGGTCTAGCACGTGTGATTCCAGTCGAGGGTGTCGTTTTCGATACCGCTCTAGCCGTATATGTGATCAATCCCGGGGTACGCGCTCAGGAGTTGACTGACGTGGTTGAGCGCTGGGGGGATGGGACGCCCATCGCCGCCAATGATTCTGAAAAAGCCCTTATTCACGGATCGATGGCACTGTTCCATCTGAGAGCATCCCTCACACAAGAACTCATAGATCGCAACATGCTGACTCTGTACCTCGATCTAGAGCTTCCCATCGCCGAACTCTTGGCGAAGATCGAAAGACTGGGCATTGCAGTAGACAGGAAAAAACTTACTGAATTGCAGAACTTCTTCGCAGGCGAGGTAGAACGCGAGACCAACGCGACATTCGAAGCCGTTGGTCACGAATTTAACGTTGCCTCACCTAAACAGTTGCAGGTCGTCCTCTTTGATGAACTTGAAGTTGCCCAAGACGAAGAAGATCAAAACGGGTTACACGACAGATGCAGATTCACTTGAATGGCTGTCGCAAACCACGCGACATCCCGTGCTCGCACATTTATTGCGCATTCGTGAGACCAATAAATTACGAACCACCGTAGAGGGTCTCATAAGCGAAATCTCAGGCGACGGACGTATTCATACGCATTTCCAGCAGACCGTAGCCGCAACAGGCCGGCTCTCCTCAACTGGACCCAACTTGCAGAACATCCCCGTTCGAACCGAGGAGGGCAGGCGCATTCGTGATTGCTTTGTGGCGGGCAAGGGCTTCGAGTCGCTGCTTACGGCCGACTACAGCCAGATAGAGATGCGAATCATGGCCCACCTATCGCATGATGAGCATTTGCTCGCTGCCTTTACCAAGGGCGAAGATCTCCACTCTACGGTGGCGAGCGAAGTATTCAGTGTGGAGGCCAGTCAAGTTACGCCGGAGATGCGCCGACAGATCAAAGCGATGTCCTATGGACTCGCCTATGGCCTTTCATCATTTGGTCTTTCCGCTCAACTCGGAATATCTCCACCGGAAGCGCAAACCCTCATGGATAAGTATTTCGAGCGATTCGGCGGCATCCGTGAGTACTTGAAGACAGTTGTCGAGCAAGCGCGCAAAGTTGGCTACACGGAGACGATTATGGGGAGGCGAAGATATTTGCCTGATCTTCTTCACGATAATCGTCAACGTAGGGAAGTAGCCGAGAGAATGGCACTTAACGCGCCGATACAGGGTTCTGCCGCGGACATTATCAAGCAGGCGATGCTCAATGTTGAAAAGGCAGTTGAGGAGAAGAAATTGGAATCGCGTCTACTGCTTCAAGTGCACGACGAATTGATTTTCGAAGTGTTCCAGGGCGAGGAGGCGGTTCTTACAGAGTTGGTTCGCGAAGCGATGGGGTCTGCTTATCCTCTGGATGCTCCGCTTGAGGTTAGCGTTGGTTTGGGTAAGAGTTGGAACGAGGCGGCTCACTAGCCGCGCTTACTGATTTGGCGACGCGTTATCTTCCATCGCTAGTAGGTCTATCTTTTCGGTTGGTATCGCCCTTGCTGCCGAAAGACGATTTCTGCCAAGAACCATGATTACCAGACCGCAACCGGTGGAAAAGGTTGTAATGCCCAGGCAGAGTTGGGGAGAGAAAGCTTTTGAAATCCAGCCTCCTGTGGCAGAACCAATGGCTGCCAGCGAACCTTCAACTGTCCAGAGCCAACCCATGGAGGCCGTTGCACTTCCCTTCGGGCGAACCGCTTCCATGACCTCCCAATAGAAGACCTGCAAGGCGCCTCCAAAGAGCCCGATAAATACTCCGACAAGGGCCATAGTCCAGTCCGGATGGGTGAAGGCCAATGGGAGAGATGCCACGAACCAGAATCCATAGGTAGTGAGCATCGCCTTGAGTGGTGAAGATTTTCTTGATACGAGTCCGCCGAGGAGTCCGCCAACAATGTTGGCAATTCCCATGGAGGCCAAGATCCAAGCGGTCCGATGGGGCACGTGCTGCAAAGTTGCAAATGCAGGAACGCCTACGTTGAACGCGCCCCAGCCAAAACCAATGAAGCAACCTTCGAACATCAGGAGGAGCATGGCGGGGTGCTTCCAGAGGGGTGCACTTCCTGACTCTTTCTTTTCAGGGGACCAATCGCGTACCGCAGCGTTGAAATTCAGAGCAATCCCGCCTATGAGCATCAGAACTGCGCACACAATGAGTGCACTTGATGGGCGCGAAGAGAGCGCGAGGGTAGTTGCCAGGATTGGTCCGATCACTGCAGACGCATTGATCATTGAGGTGTCGAGGGCGTAGGCCGTTCGCAAGACTTTTGCCGGCACAATGGATTTCCAGATCGGTCGGACCGAGAGATTGATCGGGGGTGCAGTGAATCCGAGAATAAAGGCCAGAACCAGGATCGAACTCGATCGGTGACTGACGTTAAGGATGAGCAGCATGCTCACGTATGCGGGTACAAAGATGCGAATCGGCCACTTTTGTCCATATTTGTCGATGATGGAGCCGCGGATGCCCGAGGTGAAGGAGCCAGAAAGGGAGTTCAAGCCGATTGCCAATCCCGCCACAGGGATCGAGTTCGTTTCGTGAATCGTCTTGAAAAAAATGGATAGAGAGACCATTCCGTAGGCCATGCGAGAGGGAAAAGCGCTCATAACCAGGGTCTTCACGTGTCGTAGGCGCAGAAGTTCCCGATATCGATTCATAGGATTGTTTAGTCTAACCATGCAAGCTCGGCTGGCGTTGGATGAAATCGCCTTCGAATTGACCCAGATTGCCGCCAAACCGTACCCTTAGCAGCCCTATTCCTACTATTTTCTATCCCTACGGAGCAACTTGAGTACCTCACCAGTAATAGCAGTAAATGATATTGGCACAGCAGAAGATTTTATGGCCGCAATCGAAGGCACCATCAGAAATTTCAATGACGGAGACCTCGTTGAAGGCATTGTCGTTCAGGTAGACCGCGACGAAGTACTGGTGGATATCGGATACAAAACCGAAGGAGTCATTCCCTCCCGCGAACTTTCCATTCGTCACGACGTAGATCCAAACGAGATCGTCAAAGTTGGCGAAAAGATTGAAGCCCTCGTCCTTCAGAAGGAAGACAAAGAGGGTCGCCTCATCCTTTCCAAAAAGCGCGCACAGTACGAGCGTGCCTGGGGAGAAATCGAAGGCAAGAAAGAACGCGACGAAGTTGTCGTTGGAACTGTTATTGAAGTTGTTAAGGGTGGCCTCATCGTCGACATCGGTCTGCGTGGCTTCCTTCCCGCATCTCTTGTTGAAATGCGTCGCGTCCGTGATCTCACTCCATACATTGGCAAGCAGGTCGAGGCCCGCATCATCGAACTCGACAAGAATCGCAACAACGTTGTGCTTTCGCGTCGCGCGTACCTCGAGCAGACTCAATCTGAGTCACGTACCACCTTCCTCAACCAGTTGCAGAAGGGCCAAGTACGAATAGGTGTCGTTTCATCCATCGTTAACTTCGGCGCATTCGTTGATCTTGGTGGAGTTGACGGTCTGGTTCACGTTTCTGAGCTTTCCTGGAAGCACATCGATCACCCAGGTGAAGTTGTTGAAGTTGGCGATGAAGTAACCGTTGAAGTTCTTGAGGTTGACTTCGAGCGCGAGCGTGTCTCGCTCTCGCTTAAGGCAACACAGGAAGATCCATGGCAGGCCTTTGCTCGAACCCACACCATCAATCAGGTAGTTCCTGGTCAAGTCACCAAATTGGTTCCTTTCGGCGCCTTTATCCGCGTTCATGAAGGAATTGAAGGTCTGGTTCACATCTCCGAGTTGGCAGAACGCCACGTCGAGATTCCAGAGCAGGTCGTTCAAGTCGGCGATGAGTTGTTCGTGAAGATCATCGATATCGATCTTGAGCGCCGACGTATTTCACTCTCGCTCAAGCAGGCCAATGAGGGTCATGAAGTTGAGGTCGAAGCATTTGATCCAACGCAATACGGCATGGCTGCTCGCTATGACGCAGATGGAAACTTCATCTACCCAGAAGGTTTTGACCCAGAATCCCAAGAATGGAAGCCTGGATTCGAGGCCCAGCGTGAAGAGTGGGAGCGTCAGTACGCCGAAGCTCAGATGCGCTTTATGGCTCACAAGAAGCAGAAGGACGAGGCGCGTGCCGCTGATGCCGCTGCTGCTACCGAACCGGTTGCAGAAGAATCTGTTGAAGTCAGTGCTGAATAAGTAATTTAACGCCACGTCGTTGAACCGGCCTCGAGAGCAATCTCGGGGTCGGTTTCTTCATTACACCGGAAAGGCTAAGGTCATATTGTGGTGCTAATAGTGGGGCTTACCGGCGGTATCGGCTCTGGCAAGTCCCTTGTCGGAGAGTACTTTGCTGACCTTGGCGCAAGGGTGTTGGATGCGGATGAGATTTCGCGCAGAGTTATCGAGCGCGGCAGCGAAGGATTCGATCGAGTCGTCGCCACATTTGGCGATGTCATACTTCGCGACGGCGACATCGATAGGCGGGCGATGGCCGAACGTATTTTTGGCAATAGTGCAGAACGGGCCAAACTGGAAGGAATCATTCATCCATTGGTCCGCGAAGCCTTTGAGCGTGCCGCTGCCAGTTTGAGCGGGGATGATGTCTTGGTTTACGAGATTCCACTTCTGGCCGAGACTGGTGCCGCGACACGTTTTGATTTCGTTATCACAGTAGAGGCTGATCTTCCGTTTAGGACCGAGCGCCTGAAGAAAAGGGGATTGATGGCATCGGATATTGAGGCTCGGGTGCGTGCCCAAGCCACCCCAGAGCAGCGAATGTCAGTGGCAGGGTATGTACTTACCAATAATGGAACCCCTGACGAATTGCTGCGTGAAGTCGAGTATGTGTGGGAGAAAATCCTGCCAGGGCTGCAGCGGGCGAAAAATTGACCAAGACTAGAGTTGATACGTGCGTCCTGTAACAGATATTCAAAGGCGCGTCGAACCCTTCCGCGTTATCAGCGACTATGTTCCGGCCGGTGACCAACCCGAGGCGATCGAAGAGATCGTCCGTCGCATCCAGCGCGGGGACCAAGACGTCGTGTTACTTGGGGCTACCGGCACCGGAAAATCCGCGACGACGGCTTGGTTGATTGAGAGATTGCAGCGACCTACCCTGGTTATTGCGCCCAACAAGACTCTGGCTGCCCAACTCGTCAATGAGTTCCGCGAGCTCATGCCAAATAACGCGGTTGAGTATTTTGTTTCATATTACGACTATTACCAACCAGAGGCGTACGTTCCCCAGACGGACACCTTCATCGAAAAGGATTCGAGTGTTAACGATGAAGTCGAACGGTTGCGACATTCAGCCACTAATTCTTTGCTCACCCGGCGCGATGTCATCGTGGTCGCGACCGTGTCCTGCATTTATGGATTGGGAACGCCCCAAGAATACGTTGACCGGATGGTCTCGCTAAAAGTAGGCGACCATATCGAACGGAATGTCTTGCTACGGAAATTTGTGGACATTCAGTACAAGAGAAACGATATGGCCTTCGAGCGCGGCACCTTTCGAGTGCGTGGCGACACGATTGAAATCATCCCGATGTACGAGGAACTCGCCTTACGCATCGAGATGTTCGGCGATGAGATCGAGCGCATATCCACCTTGCATCCATTGACCGGTGAGATTGTTCGCGACGAGACTGAGATGTACGTCTTTCCGGCCACTCACTATGCCGCCGGTCCCGAAACCATGAAACGCGCGGCAATAGATATCGAAGAGGAGTTGGAAATCCAACTTGAGAATTTCGAGCGGCAGGGCAAATTGCTCGAAGCCCAACGCCTACGCATGCGCACAACTTTCGATCTCGAAATGATGCAGAACTTGGGATTCTGCTCCGGAATTGAGAACTACTCGCGTCACATTGATGGACGAGCTCCAGGTTCGGGACCTAACTGTTTGTTGGATTATTTCCCTGAGGATTTTCTGCTTGTCATCGATGAGTCTCACGTAACAGTCCCTCAAATAGGGGCAATGTACGAGGGGGATGCCTCACGCAAGAGGACTTTGGTCGAGCACGGTTTTCGATTGCCCAGTGCCATGGACAACCGTCCGCTTCGTTGGGATGAATTTCTGGAGAGAGTAGGGCAGAAGGTTTACCTTTCTGCTACGCCTGGACCGTATGAGTTAAACAAGGTAGATGGCGATGTCGTCGAGCAAGTTATCCGCCCAACAGGTTTGGTAGATCCAAAAATCGTCGTCAAGCCTATCCAGGGCCAGATTGATGATCTTTTGCACGAGATCAATATTCGCGCCGAAAAGAACGAACGCGTACTTGTCACAACATTAACCAAGAAGATGTCGGAGGATTTGACCGATTATCTGCAAGAACGCGGTGTGCGCGTGAGATACCTGCATTCCGAGGTGGACACGCTAAGGCGCGTTGAGTTGCTGCGCGAGCTCCGTTCCGGCGAGTACGACGTGCTCATCGGAATCAACCTTTTGCGCGAGGGGCTTGATTTACCTGAGGTCTCACTTGTGGCAATACTCGATGCGGATAAAGAAGGATTCTTACGCTCTGCTACCTCCCTCATTCAGACAATTGGGCGAGCGGCCAGAAACGTTTCCGGTGAAGTCCACATGTACGCAGATAACATCACCAAATCTATGGCCAAGGCGATTGACGAAACAAATCGAAGGCGTGCCAAGCAGGTTGCCTACAACCTCGAACGCGGCGTTGACCCACAGCCTCTTCGCAAGAAGATTGCCGATATCACCGATCTCATCAACCGGGAGAGTGAGGATACCGAGGCGTTACTGTCGGCCGCCGGGCGCGGCGCGCTCCGTTCGCGAACTCCGGCAATCGGCGTGCATACGAAGGCTCTGACAACTTTGCCGCGCCAGGAATTGTTAGCGTTGATAGAGTCGCTCACTGATCAGATGAGATCGGCAGCAGGAGATCTCCAATTCGAGTTGGCGGCAAGACTTCGAGATGAAATCAAGGATCTCAAGCGCGAATTACGAGGCATGGAAGCGGCGGGGGTGTAAGTAAATGGCCGATCACCTCATTGTTCGCGGTGCCCGCGAGCACAATCTCAAGAATGTCTCCATTGAACTGCCGCGCAACTCGCTTGTCGTCTTTACAGGTCTCTCCGGTTCTGGAAAGTCCAGCCTTGCCTTTGACACTATCTTTGCTGAGGGGCAGAGGCGCTATGTCGAGTCGCTCTCGGCATACGCCCGGCAGTTCCTTGGGCAGATGGACAAGCCGGATGTAGATTTCATCGAAGGACTCTCTCCCGCAGTTTCGATTGATCAGAAATCCACGAATCGAAATCCCCGTTCTACCGTTGGCACGATCACCGAGGTCTATGACTATCTCCGCCTCCTCTTTGCCCGCGCTGGAAGACCCCATTGCCCCAATTGCGGCAAACCAGTCTCGCGACAGAGTCCCCAACAAATTGTGGATCAGATCCTTGCAATGCCAGCGGCGACGAAGTTTCTCGTACTGGCACCTGTCGTGCGGGCGCGAAAGGGAGAGTTCGCTGATCTCTTCCAGGAATTGATTACGCAAGGTTATTCCCGGGCACGCGTTGACGGGGCAGTTATCCAATTATCGGATCTGCCGAAATTGAAAAAGCAGGAGAAGCACACCATTGAAGTAGTCGTTGATCGTCTTACCGCAAAAGCAGACTCAAAGAATCGACTCACGGACTCTATTGAGACCGCGCTCCGTCTTGCGCAAGGAATTGTGCTCCTTGATTTCGTCGATGCCGAAGGCAGCGAGAAAGAGCGCACTTTTAGCGAACATCTCGCCTGCCATGATTGCGAACTCTCATTTGAGGAACTAGAGCCACGCTCGTTCTCTTTCAACTCGCCCTTTGGTGCATGTCCGGCCTGTACCGGAATCGGGACGAAGTTAGAAGTCGACCATGATCTTCTTGTCCCGGATGACTCCATCTCGATAAACGAAGGCGCCATTGCCCCTTGGTCGACCGGACAGACTTCGGAGTACTTCTTGAGATTGCTGGAAGCTCTTTCGGGTGAAGTGAAGTTTTCCCTCGACAACCCTTGGCGAAAATTGTCGGTAAAAGCAAAAGAAGCCATCTTGCATGGCTACGAATACGAAGTGCACGTAAAGTACAAAAACCGTTACGGCAGGACCCGGAATTACTCGACAGGGTTCGAGGGCGTCGTGCCTTTCATCCATCGTCGTCATGCCGAGACCGATAGTGATTACAGTCGTGACAAATACGAGGCGTATATGCGCCAGATCCCATGCCCTGTCTGCAAGGGCGCACGGCTAAAGCCAGAGGTTCTGGCCGTGACTGTCGGAGGCAAGAACATCGCACAGATCTGCGAACTCTCCATCGCAGACTGTGCCACCTTCCTTGCAGAAATTGAATTGAATGCGCGGGAAAGCCAGATCGCCGAGCGTGTATTGAAGGAAGTTCATGCCCGCTTGGGATTTCTGCTCAATGTAGGACTGGACTACCTATCCCTCGAGCGGGCCGCGGCGACTCTCTCGGGAGGTGAGGCTCAGAGAATTCGTCTTGCAACTCAGATCGGATCTGGTTTGGTAGGAGTTCTCTACGTATTGGATGAGCCCAGCATCGGCCTTCATCAGCGCGACAACCGACGCCTTATTGAAACGCTCACCAAACTGCGCGATCTCGGTAACACATTGATCGTTGTCGAACACGACGAGGAGACAATTCGAGCCGCCGACTGGATCGTCGATATCGGCCCTGGCGCCGGGGAGCACGGCGGCAAGGTCGTAGTCTCGGGGGATTACCAATCACTGATCGAGTCAACAGAATCGATCACGGGAGCCTATCTTTCCGGTCGACGAGCTATTGAGATTCCGCAGTTGCGTCGACCAGTTGACCCAAAGCGGCGGCTTGTAATTAAGGGTGCAAAGGAGAACAACCTCAAGGACATCGAGGTTGCCATTCCACTCAGTGTTTTCGTCGCCGTCACAGGTGTCAGCGGATCCGGTAAATCCACACTAATAAATGACATTCTCTATTCAACCCTTGCTAATAAACTCAATGGCGCACGACTTGTACCTGGACGGCACCGAAGCGTCTCTGGCGTCGATTTGTTGGACAAGGTTGTCCACGTTGATCAATCTCCAATTGGCCGAACTCCACGGTCAAACCCGGCAACCTACACGGGAGTATTTGACAAGATTCGCGCGTTGTTTGCCGAGACCTCCGAGGCGAAGGTGCGCGGTTACCTGCAAGGTCGTTTCTCTTTCAATGTGAAAGGCGGTCGCTGCGAGAACTGCGCAGGCGATGGGACAATCACCATCGAGATGAACTTCCTGCCCGATGTGTATGTACCGTGCGAGGTCTGTCATGGTGCGCGTTACAACCGCGAGACTCTAGAGGTCCATTACAAAGGCAAGACGATCGCCGAAGTGCTGGATATGCCTATCGAACAGGCGCGAGATTTCTTTGAGGCCGTTCCAACGATCGCCCGTTTCCTTCGGACCCTCTGTGATGTCGGTCTTGGCTATGTTCGGCTGGGTCAATCCGCACCAACGCTGTCCGGAGGTGAGGCTCAGCGCGTAAAGTTGGCAACAGAATTGCAGAGAAGGTCAACCGGTCGCACTATCTATGTCCTTGATGAACCAACAACTGGCTTGCATTTCGAAGATGTTAGCAAACTTCTCGGCGTTCTCAATCGTCTCGTTGATACAGGCAATACCGTCGTTGTTATCGAGCACAATCTGGATGTCATTAAATGTGCAGACTGGGTGGTCGACATGGGCCCTGAAGGTGGGTTCCGAGGTGGCACGGTTGTCGCCCAAGGAACACCTGAAGACGTGGCATTAAACGAGAAGAGTTACACCGGTCATTACTTATCTGAAATATTGCAGACCAATCGGGCGATTGCGTAAGCATTATGAGTGTCAATGGCCGAGCCAAGTAGCTACCGTCCCCTGGACATACCTCCGTTGCCGGGTGTCTACAGATTTTTTAACAGCGACGATCAGGTTATCTATGTAGGCAAGGCGTTGATTCTGAAGTCGCGCTTGAGCAGTTATTTTCAGGGGAATTTGCCCGAGCGGACCAGTCGCATGGTTCACGAGGCCGTGCGCGTTGACTGGACCATCGTCAATACTGAAGTGGAAGCCCTGCAGTTGGAGTTCTCGTGGATCAAGCAGTTCAACCCGACATATAACGTTCAGTTTCGAGACGACAAGTCCTATCCCTATCTGGCAATTTCTCTCAATGATGAATTCCCTAAAGTCTTCATAACTCGCAAACAGAAACGTCCGGGGATTAAGTACTTCGGCCCTTTCACGCATGCCTGGGCATTACGCAATACCTTCGATGTTGTGTTGAAAGTGTTCCCAGTGCGTTCCTGTACGGACGGCAATTTTCAGAAGGCCAGGCGAAGCAATCGACAGTGTCTGCTGGGAGATATCGGCAAATGTGCCGCACCATGTGTCAATTGGATTTCCCAAGAGGATCACATGAAGTTGGCCAAGCGCCTGACCGAATTCATGGATGCTGGCGTCGGAGAGATCGTGCCAACACTGCAGAAAGAGATGGAGATTGCTGCCGCGGCTCAGGAATACGAAAGGGCGGCCAAGATCAGGGACCAGATTCTCGCGATGGAGCGGGTCCGAGAGTCATCCGATGCTACGTTGCCCGAAAATCTTTATGCAGATGTCATGGCGATTCATCGCGAAGGACCTCATTCCGCAGGGTCCATCTTCATAATTCGTGGCGGCTCGATCAAGGGTTCACGTTCCTGGCTACTCGATCAGAAGAACGCCCTTGAGAGCGAAGATGATATTTCAGCGCTCTTCGCCTCCGTATACGGCGCGACCTCTGCTGCAGCCAACGGAATGGATATTCCTCCCGAGATACTCATTAATGAGTTACCCGCCGACGCTGCCGTGCTTGAATCATGGCTGAGCAATCTGCGAGGTGCGAAAGTGGAAATCAAAGTCCCGCAACGTGGTGAGAAGGTAGAAATACTCGATACGGTCGCACGAAATGCCCGGTATGCGCTTATCCAGTCGGTAAACAAGCGATCTGCCGACAGCGCGGTAAGTGGTAAGGCTTTGATAGAAGTGCAAGAGGCACTGAGTCTGGAGCGACCTCCACTTCGCATAGAGTGTTTCGATATTTCCAATATTTCTGGGACATCAGTGGTGGCATCGATGGTGGTCTTCGAAGATGGGGTAGCCAAGAAAAGTGAATATCGTCGGTTCATTATTGATACAACCACTGCGTGGGATGACACGCGCGCCATCCACCAAGTGCTCGCGCGTCGGCTCAAGCGGTTAGCAGATGAGCGGGAGGTCGATCCCGCGGAAGTCTTGGAACAAGGCGGGGGGCAGAAAAAATTTGCTTATCCTCCCGAACTTATCGTCGTTGACGGCGGCGCCCCCCAAGTTGCTGCTGCGGCGCGCGCACTCAATGAGGCGGGAATGAATGACATCGCCCTCTGCGGACTGGCGAAGAGACTTGAGGAAGTGTGGCTTCCCAACCAGAGCGATCCATTGATTCTTCCCCGCACGAGTGAGGGCCTCTACCTTCTTCAGCGAGTTCGCGATGAAGCTCATCGTTTTGCCATTACTTTTCATAGGTCGCGTCGATCTGCGGTCATGCTTGAATCTCTTCTTGATGAAATTCCGCAGTTGGGGCAGGTTCGTCGCGCTGCCCTCCTCAAACGCTTTGGCTCCGTCGCCGCAATTCGTCGCGCCACCATAAAGGAAATCGCAGAGGTTCCCGGGATCGGGCCGCGGATTGCTGAGGTAATTCTCAGCAATCTTGAGATCGGAGCGCACCCCGGCATTTGATGCGGATACAGGCGAGATTCTTGAAGGTTCTTGACAGATACAGGAGGATGAAGGAGTAATGAACCAGCCACGCGAAGTCTTGATTCTTACTGGAATGTCCGGTGCCGGACGTTCAACGGTCGCCCACGCCCTGGAGGATCTTGGTTGGTATGTGGTCGACAACGCGCCTGCTGCACTTCTGCCAGCATTGGTCGCGCAGACGGATGGAGCATCCATTCCATCAATGGCGGTCGTAGTTGATGTTCGAAGCGGGCGATTCTTTGACGACCTCAACAATGCTCTAGCCCAACTCGAGGCAGAGGGGGTTCCGCATCGCCTTCTTTTTCTTGATGCCACAGATCAAGCATTGGTCCAACGTTTCGAATCCACGAGACGGCCGCATCCATTACAGGGCACCGACCGTATTGTCGATGGAATTGCTCGAGAACGTACGCGCCTAGAAGATCTTCGTTCTCGCGCCGAGGTCGTCATCGATACCAGCAACCTCAACGTTCATCAATTGGAAAAACGTGTAGATGAAATATTCGCATCTGGTCAGAGTCATGGGGTGCGAGTTAATGTGCTCTCCTTCGGTTACAAATACGGTGTTCCGGTAGATGCTGATCTAGTGCTTGATTGCCGTTTCATACCGAACCCGCATTGGGTTCCCGAACTTCGATCGCAGACAGGATTGGATCAAGCGGTGAGCCAGCACGTTCTATCCTCACCCGGGGTGGACGCATTCGTAGATGGCTACGTCTCCCTTCTCAACCAGATGGTTGAGGGATATCTGCGTGAAGGCAAGAAGTTCGTAACACTTGCGGTTGGTTGCACAGGCGGAAAACATCGCAGTGTGGCGATCTCCGAGTCCATTGCCAAGCGGTTAAACACTGGTGCTGGCCCGATTTCAATTGAGGCGCACGCAATCCATCGCGATGTAGGTCGCGAGTAGTGCATCAGAAAGTAGTTGCCCTCGGTGGCGGCCATGGCTTAGCGGCAACATTGGCATCTCTGCGAAAGATCACTCCATCGATCACTGCAATAGTCACTGTTGCAGATAATGGCGGATCCAGCGGGAGACTGCGCCGAGAATTTCCCATTCTCCCTCCTGGAGATTTGCGGATGGCTCTCTCTGCCCTCTGCTCTGATGATGAATGGGGACGAGAATGGGCCACCATCATGCAGCACCGCTTTACAGGAGAGGGATCGCTCCAGGGGCATGCCGTCGGTAATTTGCTACTAGCCGCATTGTGGGATCGAGACGAAGATCCCGTTGCAGGTTTGGATCGGGTGGCATCTCTGCTGAGAGTCGTAGGACGCGTACTACCGATGGCATCTCAACCTCTGGACATTGAGGCCACTTTCCTGGATGGAGGTCGATTCACGGTAGTCCGTGGTCAAGCCGAAGTTGCCGCCGCCAAGGGAAAACTTGAATCTTTGCGGATAATTCCCGAGGATCCTCCATCTCGGGATGAGGCTTTGAGCGCAATCGCAGATGCCGATTGGATAACCATGGGTCCGGGCTCATGGATTTCATCGGTCCTGCCGCATTTACTTGTGCCTTCCCAGAGAAGAGCTCTCATAAGCACCCGGGCGAAGAGAATTGTGATGCTCAATTTGGATGCAGTACCAGAGATTTCTGGTAACGAGTACGCCGGGTACACGCCTGAAGAGCATCTGGGTCTGATTAGGCAATATGCGCCCGAACTGAAAGCCGACTATGTCATTGCCGACTTCTCCGTGGTTCGCGATGTCAATTCACTTGAAGATCAAGTACGGCAGATGGGCGGCAGATTGGTGACCGCCGACCTTAGAAAGGCAGTTGGCAGCGTTCACCACGATGTCGAAAAATTGACATCCGTTTTTGGTCACATCATGTCCAATAGCCTGATTGGATAAGCACATGGCGATGACGGCGGCGGTGAAAGATGAACTCACCCGACTTTCGGTAACCAAACCCTGTTGCAGGAAAGCCGAGGTTTCAGCCTTGCTCCGTTTTGCAGGGGGGTTACATTTAGTCGCTGGGAAAATTCTCGTTGAGGTCGAACTTGATGCGGCCCAGAGTGCCCGGCGCCTGCGCAAGGACATCGCCGATGTCTACGGTCATGAAAGCGACTTGGCGGTTCTCTCCTCAAGCGGTCTGCGTAAAGGATCTCGGTACGTTGTGCGCGTTGTCAAAGATGGAGAAGCACTGGCCCGCCAAACTGGACTCGTTGATGCCAATGGTCGTCCGGTTCGCGGGCTTCCTCCTCAAGTTGTATCTGCGGCAATCTGTGATGCAGAAGCGGCATGGCGCGGAGCCTTCATCGCGCACGGCTCTCTGACAGAGCCCGGTAGATCCTCGTCTCTGGAAATCACCTGTCCCGGGACCTGAAGCCGCGCTTGCTCTCGTCGGCTCGGCACGCAGACTCGGCATCACCGCAAAGGCGCGCGAAGTACGTGGGGTAGATCGAGTCGTCATCCGCGACGGTGATGCCATCGGCATTTTGTTAACGCGTCTGGGTGCACATGAGAGCGTTCTTGCATGGGAAGAGCGACGAATGCGCCGGGAAGTCCGGGCCACCGCTAACCGCCTGGCTAATTTTGATGATGCCAATCTACGCAGATCTGCCCGTGCTGCAGTTGCGGCATCTGCCAGGGTTCAACGGGCGATGGAAATTCTGGGCGAGCAAATTCCTGAGCATTTGAAAGAGGCGGGAGAGCTACGCATCACCCATGGTCAGGCAAGCTTGGAAGAATTGGGCTCTCTGGCATCTCCTCCTATGACCAAAGACGCCATCGCCGGTCGAATCCGGCGCCTCCTAGCCATGGCAGATAAGAGAGCCGGCGAACTTGGCATTGCAGATACAGAGGCTGGCCTCTCGCCCGATCTCCTGAATTAACCATCACTGAACAGGCTTCACATAAGTGAGGGTTCTGGTGAAATGGAACACCTGCACGGAGTAACTCGAATTACCGATGATAGGGTTTACCACGCACCCCAGCGCTGTGGCTCATTTTCTACTCCCATTTCTAGACATGGGGCCTACTGGGGAACCTAGTAGAGACAACGACTAAGCGAGGTTTACTGTGACTGCTGTTGGAATCAATGGATTTGGACGAATTGGGCGAAATTTCTTCCGTGCCGCTCTGACTTCTCCAGATATTGAGATTGTTGGAATCAATGACCTAACCGATAACGCAACTTTGGCGCATCTTCTCAAGTATGACTCGATCCTGGGCCGTCTTGGCCTAGAGGTCTCATATACGGCAGACACGCTGACAGTCGGCGGCAAGACCATCAAGGTCTTCGCTGAGCGTGATCCAGCAGCACTGCCTTGGGCCTCGGTAGGGGCAGAGGTCGTTCTGGAGTCAACCGGCCATTTCACCAAGGCCGCCGACGCCAAGAAGCACATCGCCGCCGGTGCCAAGAAAGTCATCATTTCAGCACCTGCCACCGATGAGGACGTCACCATTGTCATGGGCGTCAACGACGATAAATACGATCCGGCCAACCACCACATCATTTCCAACGCCTCATGTACGACCAACTGCCTGGCCCCGATGGCCAAGGTCCTCAACGATCAGTTTGGAATCGTTCGCGGTCTGATGACCACGATCCATGCCTACACGAACGATCAAGTGATCTTGGACTTCCCTCACAAGGATTTGCGTCGCGCTCGTGCTGCTGCCACAAATATCATCCCCACCTCAACAGGTGCGGCAAAGGCAATCAGCCTGGTTTTACCTGAACTCAAGGGCAAGCTCGATGGTTACGCGATGCGCGTTCCGGTGCCAACCGGTTCGGTAACTGACCTGACGGTTGAGTTGGCACGAGAGACTTCGGCTGCCGAGATCAATGCCGCGATGAAGGCCGCCGCAACGAGTGGCCCGCTCAAGGGTTACCTGACCTACACCGAAGATCCAATCGTTTCATCCGACATCGTCACTGATCCTTCCTCATGTATTTTCGATGCAGGCCTCACTAAGGTCGTCGGAACCACAGCCAAAGTTGTGGGTTGGTATGACAACGAGTGGGGTTACTCAAACCGCCTCGTCGATCTCATCAAGTTGGTTGGCCGCGGACTCTAATGTCTTCTTCACTGACCGGGCTTGAGATTGCTGGCAAGCGAGTCTTCCTCCGCTGCGATCTCAATGTTCCACTTAAGGACGGAGTCATCACAGATGATGGCCGTATTCGTGCGTCGCTGCCCACCATCAAGTTCTTACTTGCTGGTGGTGCATCGATCGTCATAGGTGCTCACTTAGGCCGTCCCAAGGGAGAGGCAAAACCAGAATTCTCTCTGGCTCCCGTGGCTAAACGAATATCAGAATTGCTGGGCACTCCCGTCGAATTCGCACCTGCGAGTTCTGGGCAAGAGGCGAAAGCAAAAGCACTGACTCCTGGTCAAATCCTTCTTCTTGAGAACTTGCGATTCAATGCAGCAGAGACAAGCAAAGATGATAACGAGAGGGCTGTTTTCGCCAAGGATCTTGCATCCATGGTCGATGCTTATGTAGGTGATGGCTTCGGAGCGGTTCATCGCAAACATGCATCCGTCTTTGATTTACCGCAACTTTTGCCGCACGCTGCAGGTTTCTTGGTTAATGCAGAAGTCGAAGTCCTCAAGCAATTGACTCAGAATCCCCAAAGACCGTACGGCGTCGTACTTGGTGGCGCAAAGGTTTCTGACAAGATCGGTGTCATCTCTAATCTTCTAGAGAAAGTGGATGTACTCGCCATCGGCGGGGGAATGGTTTTCACCTTCTTGGCCGCCCTTGGAAAGGGCATCGGCTCATCCCTTGTGGAGACTGATCTGATTCCGACCGTGAAAGAACTCATTGCCAGGGCTGAGGCAAAAGGTGTATCTCTCCACTTACCTACCGACATCGTGGTTGCACCGAAGTTCGCCGCGGATGCACCTGCCACGATAGTGGGCGTAGATGCCATTCCCGCGGATCAGATGGGATTGGATATCGGACCAGACTCGGCCAAAGAATTTGCGACGGCAATTGCCGGATGCAAAACAGTATTTTGGAATGGGCCGATGGGAGTCTTTGAGTTTGCAGCTTTTGCCAACGGAACAAAAGTAGTTGCAGAAGCGCTTACCAAAGTATCAGGAATATCTGTTGTCGGCGGTGGCGACTCCGCAGCTGCGGTTAGGGCACTTGGCTTTGCGGATTCTGATTTTGGATACATCTCAACTGGTGGCGGAGCCGCCCTTGAATACCTTGAAGGAAAAGAACTTCCTGGCCTTGCGGCCCTCGGTCTATAGAGTTTCATAAAACTTAAGGAGCAATAATGCGTAAACCGTTAATGGCTGGCAACTGGAAAATGAATCTCAATCACTTGGAAGCCATTGCGGTTACGCAGAAACTGGTCTACAGCCTTGATGACAAGGATTACGACGCAGTTGATGTGGCAGTCATTCCGCCGTTCACCGATATTCGCTCGGTTCAGACCCTGGTAGATGGTGACCGATTGCGTCTGCTCTACGGTGCACAGGACCTTTCTCCTGAAGTTTCTGGTGCCTTCACCGGAGACATCTCGGGTTCTATGTTGGCCAAACTCGGATGCACTTTTGTGATCGTCGGCCATAGCGAGCGTCGAACAATTCATCGCGAGGATGATGCGTTGGTGAATCGTAAAATCAAGGCTGCTTTGGCAAATCAACTCACACCGATTTTCTGCGTGGGAGAGGAACTCTCTGTCCGCGAATCCGGCACTCATGTTTCCTACGTCATCCGCCAGATTCGAGCCGGGTTGGCCAACCTCAGCAAGCCAGAATTGAAGAAGATCGTAATTGCGTACGAGCCAATCTGGGCCATCGGGACGGGAAAGACCGCCACGGCAGAGGATGCCCAGGAAGTCTGCAGCGCAATCCGCGGAGAAATCGAAGAGATCGGCTCGGCCGAAATCGCGCAGGCAATGAGAATTCTCTACGGCGGATCCGTGAAATCCTCCAATATTGCCGAGATCATGAAGCAACCTGATGTCGATGGGGCCCTGATAGGCGGGGCGAGCCTGGATCCTGAGGAATTGGCCAAAATTGCCCGGTTCTATAAGCCAGTTCTATAGATTGGGTACGGGTGCGTTATCCTTCTCCTCTACTGGTAAGAACCAATAAGGGGTATTGATGAAACTGGCACTGTCCATTCTGCTCGTGGCTACGAGCGTCCTGATGGTTCTTCTGGTCTTGCTCCATAAAGGCAAAGGCAGCGGCCTCTCCGATCTCTTCGGCGGAGGAGTTTCCTCCAACTACGGCGGGTCCTCAGTGGTCGAGCGCAACCTTGACCGAATCACAATCGTTGTGGGCGGGCTCTGGTTTGCCGGAGTTGTAGCTTTGAGTTTGGCTCTTAAGTAGGCAATTCGGGGAGTCGGTCCCAAGTTCGAAGAATTGAAATCACGCGGGCAATAAGACAATAGTTGTAACTATCGCAGGGAGTAAAGATGGCAGGCGGAAGCGCAATTCGTGGCAGTCGCGTCGGTGCAGGCCCAATGGGCGAGGCCGAGCGTGGAGAATCCATCGGTCGATTCCAGGTTTCCTATTGGTGTGCAAACGGTCATGAGACCCGTCCCTCCTTCGCTGAGGATGCGACAGTGGTTATTCCCGACGAATGGGATTGCCCACGCTGTGGCTATCCGGCCGGTCGCGATAAGGCTAATCCGCCAAGTCCGATCAAGAACGAGCCATACAAGACCCACTTGGCCTATGTAAAAGAGCGCCGCAGCGATGCCGAGGGTTTGAAGATTTTAGATGAAGCTCTTCGCAAACTTCGTGGAGATGACGAAGACTAAATAATTGCCCTCGCGGCACTAAGTATTTCAGCCACCCCGTCGACGCGATTGCGCAGATGAAGTCGGATCACCGTACGACCTCTGGATGAAAGGGCTTGGCCATCGCCAAGTGCCTGCGCTGCGATGAGAGTCTTGAAAGTAAATTCTCTTCCAGGTATCTCGATATCCGTCAAAGGCTCTCCGGTAATCTGGAGGAAGACGCCGTTCTGTTGTCCGCCCTTGTGGAACTGCCCGGTTGAGTGAAGAAAACGCGGACCCCACCCGAAGGTGACGGGGCGAGAACTCTTATCGGCCAGGATTCGGCGTAATTGCGCCAGCTCTTCGTCAGCCTTCCTATCCAAATAAGCCATGATCGCGATGTATCCATCATCGGATACAGCATCAATTACCTGCGTGATTGCTTCTTGAACCGATGAGGCTTCTGCAAATATTTCAACAGGTCCGTCCACGAAGTTCGGAGTAAATTTCGGCAATTTGCCGGCCCATGCAGTCAGCAGCGAGGAAGTCTGTTCCTTGGCTTCCGTGACGTTCGGTTGATTAAATGGATCGATTTCCAACGCATAGCCGAGTAGAGCGGTCACCCATTCCCAAAAAATGAATTGGGCACCCAATTCGCATTCAACAACTAGATCACTTTTCCCCGAGAAGGCGATGCGAATAGCTTCGCCGCCGACGGTTGCCGAATTGGATTCAATGACGACGGGAAGTCGGCCCACGCCTTCTTTCCCTGTTGATTCGGCTATGAGTTGCTCTATCCAATCCGATAGACCTGGCATTCCTGAATCGGTATCACTGAATGCAAGGTACTGGCCAGATTGATGGGCAAGCAAATATGCCACTGCCACTGCAGGGGAGTGGTTGCCCTGAAACGTTGCCAATGCATCACTTGCCGCATCGAGAAGTATTGAGACATCGATTCCAAGAAGCGCCGCAGGTACGAGACCGAATGCGGTGAGAGCGCTAAAGCGTCCACCAACATTGGGATCTGCGTTTATGACAGTGAATCCGCGATTGCGCGCATCTTCGTCCAATGGAGAACCCGGGTCGGTCACGATCACGATGTGATTGGTCGGATCAAGTCCAGCTTCTGTAAACTGCCACTCAAAGAGCGCGCGCTGCGAAGCGGTCTCAACCGTGGAGCCCGACTTCGAACTCACCACGACTACAGTCTTAGAGAGATCTCCGATCAATGCTTGGCTGATGTAGTCGGAGTCGGTGCTATCAAGAACGAACAATTCTTTATTAAATGATGCTGATATCACTTCTGGTGCAAGAGAGGAGCCCCCCATTCCGCAGAGAATGACACGAGTAAAGGCGCGAAAGCGAGCCGCTAGAGCATCCAGCTCCGGCAGCAAAGTCCGTGAAGATGCAGGGCAATCAATCCAGTTCAGGCGAATGATGGCTTCCTCGCGCGCAGCGGGCCCCCACAAGTCAGCGTCCTTCGCAGTGATCTTCTGGCTTGCTTCAACGAGAAGAAGGAAGAGCGGATCGAAACGATCCACTTTCGAAGTGAGCGAGCCGTGCAGTGAAATCATCAGCCAAGTGCCTTCCCTACATTTGTCAGGAGTTCGTTCCAGGCGTCCGCGAACTTCTTGACGCCATCCTTTTCCAATTCATCTGTCACCGCGTTCATTGAAACACCAACCTCTTCCAAGGAATAGAAGATGGATTGTGATTTTGCGAACTGTGCGTCGAGCTTTCCCTCGCCCCATACGCCATGATCGATCACCGCGTCCAAAGTCGCTTGCGGCATTGTGTTTACGGTGTTGGGAGCAACGAGTTCAAGGACGTAACGAGTGTCTTCATAGGCTGGATCTTTCACACCAGTTGAAGCCCACAACGGGCGTTGAATTCTCGCTCCGTTAGCTTCTAGGGCTTTCCAGCGGGGAGAGGAAGACAGTAACTCAAAGGCTTGGTACGTCAGAATCGCATTGGCGATGGCGGCCTTGCCGAGCAAAGCGGTTGAGGACGGAGAATTCTGCTTCTTCAGAATTGCATCAATAGCGGTATCGACTCGGCTAACGAAAAGAGATGCAACAGAGGTTACCTCTGCAATGCTTTCGCCTGCTGCTAAGCGCATTTCTAGACCCTTGAGGAAGGCCTCAAATACCTTCACGTACCGTTCGACAGAGAAGATTAGTGTGACATTAACGCTGATGCCCTCAGACAAAAGTTGAGAAATTGCTTCCAACCCTTCGAGGGTGGCAGGGATCTTGATCATCACATTTGGCCGGTCGACTATCTTCCAGAGTTCTCGTCCTTGCTCAATCGACTTCTGCGTCTCGTGGGCGAGGCGAGGATCCACTTCAATGCTTACACGTCCGTCTATTCCAAGACTTGATTTGAATATCGGTGCAAACAGATCGCAGGCGCTTCGAACGTCATCGGTGGTCAGGATTTGCACGACCTCTTCGACGCCATGGCCCTTGAGCCCTTCGATGCTGGAGGCATATTCGCTGCCCGTAGAAATAGCCGAGTTGAAAATACTTGGGTTGGTCGTAACGCCAACTACATTGTTGTGAGCAATGCGATGCGGAAGGCTATGCGAATCTTCGCCGGTGATCTTGCTGCGCGAAAGATCATCTAGCCAAATGGATGTTCCTGCACTTGAAATCTGGTCTGTAATCAAGCAAGCCTCCCCAAAACCTCTTCGACGATTCGCTCTGGTGTAAATCCGAACTGTTTGAAGAGAGTAGCCGCTGAAGCTGAGGCTCCGTAATGCTCGAGGGAAACTGAGAAACCTTGGTCGCCCACGTAATCTCGCCACCCTTGGGCGATACCCGCCTCCACGCTTATTCGAAGTGCTACGGATTTGGGCAGAATTTCGTCTTTATACTCCTGGCTCTGCCGATCGAACCATTCAAGGCAAGGCGCGCTCACTACTCGCGTCGGGATTCCCTTCGATTCAAGGATGGTCTGGGCCTCCACGGAAAGTGAGACTTCAGAGCCGGTAGCAATCAAAATAACCTTGGGAGTAGCGCTGGCTTCCTTGAGGATATACGCCCCCTTTTCAACGCCATTTGCGCTTGCAAAAACGCTGCGGTCAAAAACAGGGAGATTCTGGCGAGATAGCAGAAGTGCATTCGGAGAATCACTCGTAAGAATGACACGCCATGCTTGGGCAACTTCATTTGCATCTGCCGGACGGATAACACATAGATTTGGTATCGCACGCAGCGCCGCGATGTGTTCAACTGGTTGATGGGTAGGGCCGTCTTCCCCGAGCCCGATCGAATCATGAGTCCAGACGAAGGTCACGCCAAGATTCATCAACGATGCCAGGCGAACCGATGGGCGCATGTAGTCGCTGAAAACTAGGAATGTTCCGCCAAATGCCCTTGTCAGGCCGTGCAGTGTTATTCCGTTGAGAATGGAGCCCATGGCATGCTCGCGGATGCCGAAGTGAATAATGCGACCGTAGGGATTGGCACCGGGAATCTGACTTGTCGATGGAAGGAATGAACCGCCGCCTTCGATGGTGGTGTTGTTGCTATCTGCCAGATCAGCAGAACCACCCCAGAATTCGGGAAGGACTTTGGCAATTTCGACGATGACATCACCGGATGCTTTTCGTGTTGCAACATCCTTACCAGATGGGAAATTGGGAATTGAGTTCTCCCAGTTCGTCGGCAACGAACGCGTCCGAAGACGAGCAAGAAGTTGAGCCCCGGAGGGGTTGGAACTTTCCCATTGCTTAAATTTTTCCATCCATACCTCGTGGGCTTTTCCACCACGAACTTTAACTTGGCGCGCATGATCTAGAACTTCTTGGGGCATTGCGAATTTCTCATCTGGATTCAATCCCAAGATCTTCTTGGTATCTGCAACTTCGGCATCCCCGAGTGCCGAGCCATGCGCCTTAGCTGTTCCGCGGGCGTGCGGAGCAGGCCATGCAATGACAGATTTCATGCGAATAAAAGTTGGCCGATTCTGCTCGATCTTTGCTGCGACCATCGCGCTCTCCATCGCAGGTAGATCGATGTTTCCATCGGCTAACTGCGGAACATCAATGACATTCCATCCATACGCGCGATATCTAGCAGATACGTCTTCTGTGAAGGCCGCATGCGTGTCGCCCTCAATGGAGATCCTGTTGTCGTCATAGATAACGTGGAGATTACCTAGCCCTTGCGTGCCGGCGAGTGAGGAAGCCTCAGAACTCAATCCCTCCTCAAGGTCTCCGTCGGAGCAAATTACCCATATCTGGTGATCGAAAATGCTGGTGCCCGCTGGCGCATCTGGATCAAGGAGGCCGCGTTCGTAGCGCGCAGCCATAGCCATGCCGACTGCGTTGGCAATTCCTTGACCGAGCGGCCCAGTGGTTGTTTCGACTCCCGCGGTATGACCGTGTTCAGGATGGCCAGGGGTAAGAGATCCCCACGTGCGGAATTCTTGGAGGTCTTTCATCTCCAAGCCGTAACCGCTGTAAAACAATTGAGTGTACAAAGTAAGAGAGGAGTGTCCACACGAGAGAACGAATCGATCGCGGCCGAGCCAATGTGGATCTGCAGGATCGTGGACCAGGTGACGTTGGAAGAGCGCGTAGGCAACCGGGGCTAACGACATCGCGGTTCCAGGGTGACCGTTTCCAACTTTCTGTACGGCATCCATGGCAAGGGCACGTGCGTATATGACCGCTCGATCGTCGAGTTCACTCCACGCCGTCATTGTCTCTTTCATTTCTCTTTCTCCCTGTCCGTCACTTTGTTGCCAGATGTATCCGCCAAGCACTAATCCAAATCAGGGTCACACCAAGGAGGTGGGCGCCGACCAACAATTCCGGTAAGCCTTGATAATACTGAAGGAAGCCAATGGCGCCTTGCCCGAGAGCGACCAACCCGAAAATCGCGATGCGCCTCCTTAGAAACGGATACGGCGAAGTGACGAAGAGCATGAAAGCGGTGAGGACGATGAGGCCTATCACGAGATCGGCATGCATCCAGGCGATGAATTGAATATGAATGTGAAAGCGGGGTGCAGAGACATCCCCGGCATTTGGTCCGCTTCCCGTGACGATAGTTCCCACTGCTATGACCGCAGCCGTGAGAACCAGATGTGCTCTCGACATGATTCGGACGCCTGCTTTCACAGTCGGGAGTTCACGGGGAGTCAGTGACCTGCGTTCATACAAAGACGTCCCCGCCGCGATCAGGATTATCGAAAGCAGAAAATGTGAAGCCACTGCAAATGGATTCAAATGCGTGAGGACCGTGATTCCGCCCAGTGGGATCTGCATAAGGATTCCGACTAGTTGCCCAATCGCCAGCGCCCGGATATCTCGTCGATTAACGATCACAACGGCGGCAACGGCGATGATCGAGACGGTAAGAAGTCCCAAAGTGATAAGACGATTTCCGAATTCGATCCAGACATGGAGTTGGCCCTGAGCTTGGTGGGGCACGGGGGTGAAAGAGCCGCTGGTGCACTTGGGCCAGGTTGGGCATCCCAGGCCCGAACCGGTGATCCGCACCGCGCCCCCTGAGACAACCAGGCCAGATTGGAGGATGAGGAGTAGACCCAGAATTCGCCCAAGGGAGCGTTCTAGGAGATTCCTCATGCGGGCAAGCCTAGGCGTTGGGGCAAGGTAATCAGGACACGCTCACTAGGCTCGCGAGTCCCTCAACTGGCACATTTGAGGCAATTACGACACACTTATGTTGTGAAAAAGATGCCAACAATCGAGGATCCCCGCACTCGCGACCTCGTTGCGCGCTCAATTCTGGAAAACGGGCCCATGAGCGCCGTGGTCTTATCCGAGAAATTGGGCTTTACGCCCGCCGGAATCAGACGCCATCTGGATTCTCTGGTCGCAGAGGGTCTTCTGGTTGCCCGAGAACCGCATATTGTGAACGGACGCGGTAGAGGGCGCCCCTCGAAAGTCTTCGTGATGAGCGATGCCGGCCGCGAGAAGTTCGAGCACTCCTACGATGATTTGGCAGTAGCGGCCCTGAAGTTCATGCAGGCTCAAATGGGGCCAGAGGCGCTAATGGCCTTCGCTGATACCCGAGCCGCTGATATCGAGCGAACTCTGTCTCCAATTATTGAATCGCAGACAAGTCCGGCAGCTCGCGTGGATGCGTTAGCCCAATTCCTTACAACGGAAGGCTATGCAGCAAGTGTGCTGCCACGAGTCCAAGGCGAAGAACTTTGCCAGCATCATTGTCCGATCGCCCATGTTGCCTCTGTGTTTCCACAATTGTGCGAAGCCGAAACCCAAGCATTCTCGCGTCTTCTTGGCACCCACGTGCAACGTTTAGCAACTATCGCTCACGGCGACGGCGTCTGCACTACTTATATTCCAAATGTTTCATACACATCACCAACGGGAGGAAGTCGATGACTACTGCGCATCCAGAACTCGAGGGCTTGGGAAGATACGAGTACGGCTGGTCTGATTCCGATGCAGCCGGCACCAACTCTCGTCGTGGAATCAACGAAGATGTAGTTCGCGATATCTCGGCTAAGAAGTCAGAGCCGCAGTGGATGCTTGACATGCGTCTCAAAGGTTTGAAGCTCTTCGAGAAGAAGCCTATGCCTACGTGGGGATCTGATCTGTCGGGTATTTTCTTTGACACGATTAAATACTTCGTTCGCTCCACGGAGAAGCAGGCGACAACATGGGATGACTTGCCCGATGAAATCAAGAATACGTACGACAGATTAGGAATTCCAGAGGCCGAAAAGCAGCGGCTCGTTTCGGGCGTGGCCGCGCAGTATGAATCCGAGGTTGTCTACCACTCGATTCGTGAAGACCTCCAGAAGCAAGGGGTCATATTCCTTGATACTGATACAGCGCTCAAAGAACATCCTGAACTTTTCAAGGAGTACTTCGCAACCGTTATCCCTGTCGGTGATAATAAATTCGCGGCATTGAACACCTCGGTCTGGTCTGGTGGCTCGTTCATTTATGTTCCAAAAGGCGTGCACGTCGATATTCCTTTGCAGGCGTACTTCCGCATCAACACCGAGAACATGGGTCAATTCGAGCGCACATTGATTATTGCGGATGAAGATTCCTACATTCACTATGTCGAAGGCTGCACTGCTCCGATCTACTCATCCGATTCTCTACACTCCGCCGTTGTCGAGATCATTGTGAAGAAGGGCGCCCGGGTGCGCTATACGACCATTCAGAACTGGTCTAACAATGTGTACAACCTGGTGACAAAGCGAGCCACCTGCGCAGAAGGCGCAACAATGGAATGGATCGATGGAAACATCGGGTCCAAAGTAACGATGAAATACCCAGCCGTCTTCTTGCTAGGACCTCACTCCAAGGGTGAGACGCTCTCAATTGCTTTTGCAGGGGAGGGCCAACATCAAGACGCTGGAGCCAAGATGGTTCATGCAGCTCCCTACACGTCATCGACGATCATTTCGAAGTCGGTGGCACGAAATGGCGGACGTACCTCATATCGAGGCCTTGTCCAGATTCAAGAGGGAGCGCATCACTCAAAGAGCACCGTGAAGTGCGATGCGTTGCTAGTTGACACGATTTCGCGCTCTGACACCTATCCGTACGTCGACATCCGCGAGGACGATGTCTCGATGGGTCACGAAGCCACCGTGTCGAAGATCAGCGATGACCAACTCTTCTACCTGATGTCGCGTGGCCTCTCTGAAGATGAAGCCATGGCCATGATCGTTCGTGGGTTTATCGAGCCGATCGCACGCGAGCTTCCCATGGAATATGCCCTGGAATTGAACCGATTGATCGAACTACAAATGGAAGGCGCGGTTGGTTGATGTCAGTTCTTGCTACAAACTATCTAACCCCGACAGGACGTGAAGAGGCGTGGAGATTTACTCCTCTAAATCGTCTTGCTGGTTTGCACGATGGAACTTCAACGACCGTTGATAGAAAGTCACTTGCGCTCAAAGGCGAACTACAGCCTGGCGTGAGTGCCTCTCGTATGTCACGCGAACTCGTACCCTCCGTTTCAGAATCCTCAGATGCGATTGTTGCGCGAGTTCACGCGGAAGTTGAAGACGTATTTGTTCTAGATATCGCAGATAACACCCACCTTGCGGAAGCGGTTCATCTCTTTCGGGCCGTCGGAGGCGGGGATGGTGCTGAACTCTCGCAAGTTCGCATAAATGTAGGCACAAACTCAACCGCCAGCGTCATTATTGAAAATAGTGGATTGGCCATTCTCGGCGAAGACATTGAAATAGTTCTCGCCCCTGGTGCGCATCTGACGTTCATCACGTTGCAGGAGTGGGCCAACGACTCAATCCACACGGCGCGCCACCACGCAATTCTCGATCGCGACTCGACCTTCAAGTCGGTCACCATCACTGTAGGTGGCTCTCTCGTGCGACTTCTGCCGACAGTCGAATTCAACGGCCCCGGGTCTTTCGCCGATCTTTCGGGTGTGTACTTCGCAACTGCGGGCCAGCATCTGGAGCACCGAATTCACATCGACCACGGTGTTCCGAAAGCGAAATCGCGAGTGAACTACAAGGGAGCTCTTTCGGGCGATGGCGCTCACACTGTGTGGATTGGCGATGTCTTCATTCGGGCCGCCGCCGAAGGAACCGACACTTACGAACTCAATAGAAACCTTCTGTTGAGTGACGGGGCACGCGCTGATTCAGTGCCTAATCTTGAAATTGAAACCGGCGAAATCGTCGGAGCAGGGCACGCGAGTACAACTGGCCGCTTTGATGACGAGCAACTTTTCTATTTGATGTCACGTGGTATTCCGATGGATGAGGCCCGCCGATTGGTCGTTCGGGGATTCTTCGCCGAGATTATTTCCCATATCGAAGATGAGGAAATTCAGGAGCGTCTCTTAGTACGCATCGACAGCGAACTTGAAAAGGTGGGTCAGTAGCCAGATGTCTGATCTTTCATTTTCACAACTCGTGCAGAACAAGCCAGTTCGCTTAGAGAAGAACGGACAGTCAATTTGCGTGGCCCGAATCGGAGATGAGGTCTTCGCCATCGGCGATACATGTACTCACGGTCAGGCATCTCTCTCGGAAGGAGATATTTCGGGCTTCCGAATCGAGTGTTGGCTCCATGGCGCCGAATTCGACCTCCGCACGGGTGATGCTGTTGGGCTACCCGCTACCGAACCTGTCCAGTCTTACCCAGTTCATATTGTTGCCGATTCCATCACCATCGAGATTTAGAACTTACTGAAACCGAAAGAGGAGAAGATGAGCACATTAGAGATCCGCGGACTTGAAGTTTCGGTAATCACCGACAAGGGAGCCGTAGAGATTCTCAAAGGCGTAGATCTAACGATCCGCTCCGGAGAGACGCATGCCATTATGGGACCAAACGGTTCGGGCAAATCCACCCTTGCATATTCGATCGCCGGCCATCCCAAATACACCGTCACCGGCGGAAGCGTCACCCTTGATGGGGCAGACGTTCTTGCCATGAAGGTCGATGAGCGGGCCAAAGCAGGTCTTTTCCTGGCCATGCAGTATCCCGTAGAAGTTCCGGGCGTTTCGGTTTCCAACTTCTTGCGAACTGCAGCCACCGCCCTGCGTGGCGAGGCTCCCAAGTTGCGGACATGGGTTGGCGAAGTGAAGGCAGCCATGAATGCGCTTAACATGGATCCAGGATTTTCAGAGCGCAATGTCAACGAGGGTTTCTCCGGCGGCGAGAAGAAGCGTCACGAGATCATGCAGTTGGAATTGCTCAGACCAAAGATTGCAATTCTTGACGAGACGGACTCGGGTCTGGATGTCGATGCTCTTCGCATTGTCTCTGAAGGCGTGAACCGAGCCAAGGCCGCTAACGATCTAGGCGTTCTTTTGATTACTCACTACACGCGCATCCTTCGCTACATCAAGCCTGACTTTGTGCATGTTTTCGCAAATGGCCACATTGTTGAAGAGGGCGGACCAGAACTGGCTGACAAGCTAGAAGAGAAGGGTTACGCCGAGTACGTCGGTAGCTAACGACAACTCCGACAAATATGTCCCTTAACGCAGCCATCATCCGCAAAGACTTTCCCATCTTTGAACGGCTGATCCGTGGAGAAAATCGGCTTGTATATCTAGATAGCGGTGCAACCAGCCAAAAACCCAACGCCGTCATAGATGCCGAAGCTAATTTTTACCGACAAAGCAACGCCGCAGTGCATCGCGGCGCCCACCAACTCGCTGAAGAGGCAACCGAGGCATACGAAGGCGCACGGCTGATCGTGGCTAATTTTCTCGGTGCCCACGAGGACGAGATCATCTTCACCAAGAGCGCAACGGAGAGTTTGAATCTTTTGGCATACGCGATCGGAAATTCACTCAAGGGTGGACGTTTCCATCTTGGCGAAGACGATCGAATTGTTGTGACTGAAATGGAGCATCACGCGAACCTGCTTCCTTGGCAGCAACTTTCCAAGCGGACTGGCGCAAAGCTTTCATGGTTCGAAGTGGGCCCGGATGGGCGGTTGGATCTTTCGGAGATCGATTCAATTATTCAAGATGACACGAAAGTTGTTGCCCTAACTCATCAATCCAATGTCTTGGGCACAATTAATCCGCTGGATGCGATTGTGGCAAGGGCACATCAAGTCGGTGCAGTGGTAGTTCTTGATGCGTGCCAGTCGGTGCCACATATGAGTATCGATGTTGAATCCCTTAACGTGGATTTCCTGGCGTTCTCTGGTCACAAGAGCGTGGGGCCAACTGGCATTGGAGTGCTCTGGGGCAGATCCGAATTACTAAATGAATTACCTCCGTTTCTTTTTGGCGGATCGATGGTCTCATCTGCCTCCATGACCGATGCAACCTGGGCTCCGGTTCCGCGCAAATTTGAAGCCGGTGTTCCTAACATGGCGCAGGCTGTCGGACTTGGCGCTGCCTTGGAGTATCTTGAAAATATCGGCCTAGAGAACATCCATGCCCACGAAATTGCTCTGACAGGGCGCCTCATAGAAGGACTTTTGAAAATAGATGGCGTGCGGATATTTGGTCCCACCGATTTGAAGATGCGCGGTGGGGTAGTTGCCTTCACCGTTGCGGGTCTTCATCCGCATGATGTTGGCCAGTACTTGGACAGTATCGGAATCGCGGTTCGAACTGGCCATCATTGTGCCTGGCCGCTGAATAAGAAGTTTGGCGTAAATGCCACGGTGCGTGCATCGATCTACCTCTATAACGATGAAGAGGATATTGATGCACTTATCGAAGGCGTTCGCGGGGCAAAAAAATACTTCGGAGATCGATGATGCAGCTAGATAACCTTTATCAAGAGGTGATTTTGGATCACTACAAACGTCCAGAGCATAAAGGGCTCTCGCATATCTCAGACGTGCAGGTTCATCACGTCAACCCAAGTTGCGGTGACGAACTAACACTCAATCTTTCGCTCGTGGATGGCGCGATTGTCCTCTCTTGGGATGGCGTAGGCTGCTCGATTTCCATGGCAAGCGCGTCCATGATGGCCGGTCTTCTCACAGGCAAGTCTGTTCAAGAAGCCGGGGCAGTGGTGGAAGCTTTTGTTTCATTGATGCAGAGCAAGGGCACACAGAGCGGGGACGAAGAGGTGTTGGAAGACGCTGTGGCATTTGCAGGCGTGTCCAAGTATCCCGCCCGTATCAAGTGCGCGCTCTTGGGTTGGATGGCGTTTAAGGATGCAGCAGTTCAGGTACAAGGGAAAAAGTCGCTAGGCTCGGAGAGCTGATTACTGGAGGTAAGGCAATGCTTGCAAAGATAGATGACGTGACAGAGGCGATGAAGGATGTTGTCGACCCAGAACTCGGCATCAACGTCGTGGACCTTGGCCTTATTTACGACATCATGGTTGATGAGAGCAACATCGCGGTGCTAAATATGACGCTCACTTCGGCTGCCTGCCCCCTGCAAGATGTGATTGAGGATCAGACTCGCGCGGCGCTCTCACAGCTTACAAGTGATGTCCGAATCAACTGGGTTTGGATGCCACCATGGGGGCCAGACAAAATCACCGATGACGGTCGAGAGCAATTACGGGCACTCGGCTTTACGGTTTAACCTATGTCAGGTCAAGCTGCCTGGATGAGTTTTCGCTCCATGATGGCGGACCCATCGGTGAAGAACCAGAAGTTAAAGCCGGGAACTATTCGACGAATTGGGACCTTCGCCAAGCCATATAAATGGCAGATCGTTTTCTTTCTGATCACTGTTGTTCTCGATGCCATCCTGGTCATCGCCACCCCGCTGCTTTTGCGCCAATTGATCGATAAAGGAGTCATTCCGCACAACGGCGCATTGGTTACCCGCTTGGCGATCCTGGTTGGACTCTTGGCGATAGGTGATTCCCTCATGAGCATCATTGGACGATGGTTCTCATCGCGTATTGGTGAAGGTCTCATTTATGACTTGCGATCGCAGGTGTTCTCCCACGTGCAGCGGCAGTCCATCGCCTTTTTCACACGAGCGCAGACCGGTGCCTTAATATCGCGAATTAACTCCGATGTCATCGGGGCCCAGCAAGCTTTCACTGCCACCTTGTCGGGTGTTGTCAGCAATATCGTGAGTTTGGTTCTGGTTCTCATCACCATGTTGGTTCTGTCCTGGCAGATCACGATCGTCTCGTTGGTGCTTCTGCCTCTCTTTCTACTTCCTACAAAATGGGTGGGTAGGAAGTTGCAGGGACTGACTCGACAGTCCTTCCAACTCAACGCCGAGATGTCCAGCACGATGACGGAGCGGTTCAATGTGTCGGGTGCCATGTTGGTCGCGCTCTACGGCGAACCCACTAGGGAACACGAGTATTTCTCAACACGTGCACGGCGCGTGGCAGATATCGGAATTTCCATTGCACTTTTGAACCGAATTTTCTTCATCGCACTAACTAGCGTGGCTGCAATCGCGACCGCTTTCGCATATGGAATCGGGGGACACCTCGCAATATCCGGCGTCGTCACGATCGGAACCCTTCTGGCGATTACCGCCCTTCTTTCGCGGCTCTACGGGCCGCTGACGGCATTGTCGAACGTTCGAATCGATGTCATGACCGCGTTGGTCTCATTTGAACGGGTCTTCGAAGTACTTGATCTGACGCCGATGGTTCAAGATCGCGTAGGGGCCGTTGAACTCTCTAGTGACAACCCGAGCGTCGAATTCCGGAACGTGAGTTTTTCCTATCCAAGTGCAAACGAGATATCTCTTGCCTCCCTTGAATCAGCGTCTCGACCGGAGTTGATTCCAAGCGGGGAAGTTCTTCGGGATATTTCTTTTGTTGCCAAGCCAGGAACTATGACGGCCCTAGTGGGTCCATCGGGTGCGGGCAAAACCACGATAAGTGCTCTGATTCCGCGTCTCTACGATGTCACTGGAGGTGCCTTGCTTGTTGGCGGCGTCGATGTAAGAGAGCTAACTTTGAAAAGCTTGCGCCATTCAATCGGCGTTGTAATGCAAGACGCTCACCTCTTCCACGAAACCATCGGTGAGAACCTAAGATATGCCAAGCCTGATGCCACCGTGGAAGAAATGCGAAGTGCGTGCCAGGCGGCTCGAATTTGGTCACTCATTGAGTCATTGCCAAATGGTTTTGACACCATGGTCGGAGAAAGAGGACATCGACTCTCTGGCGGCGAGAAGCAAAGACTTGCCATCGCTCGGCTCCTTTTGAAATCACCTGCCGTTGTCATCTTGGATGAGGCCACCGCACACCTGGATTCCGAGAATGAGGCTCTCGTGCATGAGGCGCTGCGGGTTGCTTTGAAGGGGCGAACCAGCATTGTCATTGCCCACCGATTAAGCACAGTGATGGAGGCCGACCAGATTCTCGTCATTGAAAAAGGCACGATTGCTCGAGCGAGGAACTCATGAGCAGCTTGTCGGAGCTAAAGGTTTGTATGCTGAGTTGTATGCCAGACAAGACTTAACGAGCACGCCGCAAGAGTAGTCGGCCATAACCAACCAGACCCGCGAAGAATAACCACTGCAATGCGTAGGCCATGTGAGGGCCATCAGTTAACTCGGGCAATTCCACCGGCACCGCGGGAGTCATTTCGGAATCTGAAGCAGTAAGCAGATCAACGTAGAAATTCTCTGTCTCAGTTGACGCATTACTCTGCGCGTTCCACTTGCTAATCAAATTCTTGTTGCCCGGAGAGATAGCAAAAAAAGATCCCTGTGGGAGAGAGTTCTCCAGTCGGATGCGACCTGTAATCGCGACAATCGTGGTAGAGGTCTTTGGTAAGGACGGAGTAGCGGTGGCGTTCTGTCCTGGCGCTATCCACCCGCGATCGACCCAGAATGTGCGAGACCCGGTGTCGGTAAAGAGGGTAAGCAAATCGAAACCGTACTTTCCCTGCGAATATTGGTTTCGTAAGAGAATCTGGTGGGCGGGATCGAAATTTCCGGTAATCGAAACTTTGCGCCACTCGGCACCCGTCACGTCGCTTCCGATTGCATCCAACGTGGTAGTTGGTTGATCAACGTGGGATGCGATGAGGAAATTGCGGTGATGCCGTGCCACCCCACGTGAGTACTGCCAATGACTGGCCCACAGGCATAAGGCGATGAGCAGGAGTGCGAGTAGCGTCGTCAAGATTGCGTGGGATTCTTTCCCACGCGGGCTAGGGGAGAACTCTGTTTTTGTCATTGATTACAGCTGCGCCAGGCAGAAGCGTCTCACGTCCCGCATTCGCCATAACGACTGCAAAATAGGGCAGAAGTAGCGCCCCGGCTAGTGCAACCCATCGATACGGGCTGGGTAGGAATACGGCCGCAACGAAACACGCGGTCCGAATCATCATGGAAATGAAATATCGTCTCTGGCGAGCAGGTAGATCACTACTGAGGCTTGGTTGAGCGGATGTGATGTCGTGAATTTCCTCGGCCATGACTCAACAGTACGCTTCTTCGGCGTGGAAATTCCCTCTTACGCTGCAGTAGCCAGTAAGTTCTAGCCATGAACCAACCGATAGCGCTGGTAACCGGGGGCAACCGGGGCATTGGCCTGGCCATCGCGCAAGAGCTCAAAGCCGCCGGGGTTCAGGTGATCGTCACCCACCGCTCAGGCAATCCTCCGGAAGGCTTTGCGGGGGTCGTAATGGACGTGACATCTTCTGAGAGCGTCGATGCGGCTTTTGCAGAGGTTGAAGCCAAGTACGGGGTCCCCGAAATCATCGTTGCCAACGCGGGTATTACGCGGGACATCTTGGTGATGCGAATGAGTGATGCGGATTTCGTTGATGTGATCGACGCGAACCTCACTGGCGCTTTTCGCGTGGCGCGGCGTGCAACCCGCGGGCTCCTTAAATTGAAAAGGGGTCGGTTGATATTCGTGGGTAGTGTGGTTGGCAGTGTTGGCTCGGCCGGGCAAGTCAATTACTCGGCGAGCAAATCGGGTCTGGTCGGGATGGCTCGCTCGTTTGCACGCGAACTGGGAAGTCGAGGAATTACTGCCAATGTTGTCGCGCCAGGCTTTGTCGAGACTGACATGACGGCCGATCTTGATGAAAAGCGCCGCTCAGAGATCGCGGCATCTGTGCCGCTAGGAAGGTTCTGCTCGGCGCAAGAGATAGCTAGTGTTGTGGGCTTTATTGCTTCAGAGAAAGCCTCGTATATTACGGGAGCGTTGATACCAGTCGATGGCGGATTAGGAATGGGACACTAAATAATGGGAATACTTCAAGGCAAAAATATTCTGGTCACTGGTGTTCTCACTGAGGCATCTATCGCCTTCCACGTTGCGCGTCTTGCTCAGGAGCAAGGGGCGAATGTTGTTTTGAGCTCCTTCGGACGAGCCTCCCGAATTACCGAGCGCATTTCTGCGCGATTGCCGCAACTGGCCCCGGTTGTCGAACTCGATGTCACAAACGATGAGGATCTCGCTGCGCTGGCCGATCGGGTGCGCGCCTATGTTCCCTCACTTGATGGAGTTGTACATTCCATCGCCTTTGCACCTGAGGCGGCCCTGGGAGGAAACTTCCTCAACACCGCGTGGCCAGATGTCGCCACCGCCATTCAAATTTCTGCCTTCTCGTTGAAATCTCTCACCATAGCTGCTCGTCCCTTGTTCGATGGAGGTGCCTCTGTCGTGGGTCTGGACTTTGATGCAACGGTTGCCTGGCCCAAATACGACTGGATGGGTGTCGCCAAAGCCGCCCTTGAGTCCACGACCCGCTATTTAGCCCGGGATTTGGGCCCAGAAAATGTCCGAGTAAACCTCGTCTCAGCAGGACCGTTGCGCACGATCGCGGCGAAATCCATCCCCGGGTTTGAGCAGTTTGAAGCTCTCTGGAATCAACGCTCGGCCCTTACCTGGGATTTCAATGACCCAGTCCCAACAGCCCAAGCCGTAACCGTCCTGTTATCGGACTGGATGCCCAAAACAACAGGGGAAATCATCCACGTCGATGGAGGGGTTCACGCGATTGGGGGTTGAGTACGCTCGATTTCCCCTACGCCAAAGGCTCTAGTACCCTTGCGCCAGACCAGTGGTTTAGCCACTGCAAGTGGAGTCACCGCTCCCACCTTCTTCGCTCCAGGCGATTAGGGTCTGTCGAGGCCCATTCTTGGGCCCTCTTGCGGTGCTCGCGATTGCAGCGACTTTTTCTACTGACACCGTAGTCAACATGAAGGAGTATTTATCAGCACTGAAGCACGCATCAACGATCGCATTCGCGTCCCTCAAGTTCGTCTCATCGGTCCAACCGCTGAACAAATCGGAGTCGTCGATATCGATACCGCATTGAGGATGGCAGATGAGATCGGCCTTGACTTAGTTGAGATCGCCCCGGATGCCAATCCACCCGTTTGCAAGATCATGGATTTCGGAAAATATAAGTACGAGATCGCACAGAAGGCACGGGAAGCGCGGCAGAACCAGACCCACATTGTGGTCAAAGAGGTTCGGATGCGGCCCAAGATCGAAAGTCACGACTATGAGACCAAGCGGGCTCATATCGAGAAGTTCCTCAAGGGTGGCGACAAGGTGAAGATAACTATGCAATTTCGTGGACGAGAGCAGACCAGGCCGGAGTTGGGTTACCGACTTTTGCAGAAGCTGGCTCAAGACATTAGCGAATTCGGTTTCGTTGAGTTTGCACCCAAGCAAGAGGGTCGAAATATGACCATGGTCTTGGGTCCTACAAAACGTAAGACCGAAGCGGTGGCGGAGCAGAAGGCGGCCCGCAAAGCCAAGGCTGATGCGGTGGCGAAGGAACAAGAAGAAGCGTAAGAATTTTTTAAAACCAGCTGTAACGAGAGGAACGCGAACATGCCAAAGATGAAAACGCACAGTGGTGCAAAGAAGACCTTCCGCCTCACTGGAACTGGGAAGATCATGCACGAGCGAGCTGGCAAGCGCCACCTTCTTGAGCGCAAGTCTTCGCGTCAAACCCGCCGTCTGACAAATGACGTCGCGGCCAAGCCATCAACAACTTTTACAGCCAAGCGCATGCTTGGTTTGAAGTAAGGAGCGTCATTTAAATGGCAAGAGTCAAACGTGGCGTTCATGCCGCCAAGAAGCGTCGTACAGTCCTCGAGCGAGCCAGTGGATACCGTGGACAGCGTTCGCGTCTCTATGCAAAGGCAAAAGAGCAACTTACACACTCAATGGTTTACGCGTTTAACGACCGTAAGGATAAGAAAGGCGATTTCCGCCAACTCTGGATTCAGCGCATCAATGCCGCAAGCCGTGCGAATGGCCTGACCTACAACCGCTTCATTCAAGGATTGAAGGCAGCCGGCGTTGAGGTTGATCGTCGCGTACTTTCTGAGCTTGCAACGAATGAGCCAGAAACATTTAAGACGCTAGTTGAAGTTGCTCGCAAGAGCCTTGTGTAACTTCTGCTCCCAATGATTGAGAGCCTTCATTCGCCGCATATCGCGCGAGTGAAGGCTCTTCTTGGTTCTCGCGGAAAGAAAGAGCGCCGCGAATCGGGTCTTTTTCTGGCAGAGGGTCTTCAGTTTCTGCGTGAGGCGGCCAGAGTCGGGTCGAAGCCTGAAATTGAAACGCTTTATCTCACTACCACCGCACGGTTGAAACTTGCCACAGAGGGCCTTGATATAAACCATCTGAACACCGTAGATGTTGCCGACGCTGTGATGAATGCGATGGGGGAGACGGTCACTCCGCAAGGAATCATCGGGCTCTGCAAACTGCCCGAGCTTTCACTAAACGATATTGAAATAGGACCTAACAAGAAGTACATCTATCTCCACGAAATTCAAGACCCGGGAAACGCCGGGACGATTTTGCGCACAGCCGATGCGACAGGTTTTGATGGGGTCATCACTGCGCCCAATAGCGTCGATCTTTTCTCTCCGAAAGTTGTCCGGGCAAGTGCCGGTTCGCTCTGGCACTTACCGGTCGTCGAGCGAGTCGAGATCTCCGAACTAATTTCCCTCTGGCCCAACAACTCAATTTTCGCACTAGAGGTCGACGCCGAGAATTCTCTACTAGAAATTGAATACTCAGATCCATCGCTATGGATTTTCGGCAACGAGGCGCACGGACTTCCACAGTGGGACGATCAGCCTCGAATATCCTCGATAGCAATTCCGATGCGGGGTCACGCCGAAAGTCTGAATCTGGCCGCTGCCGCATCCATTGTCATGTTTTATGTAACGCAACTTCGGCAGCTCGGACAGTAGACTCAGCGCCATGGTTTCTGAGCAGACTCTGCTGCAGTGGGTAGACGAGGCTGTTGCCGCCATCTCCTCTGCCATGGATCTGGATGAATTCAAGAACGCCCGACTCGCTCACACAGGGGACAAATCCCCGATAGCCCAGGCCAGCCGATCCCTTGGCAGCGCACCCGCCGAGGAGCGCGCTCGACTTGGCAAGATGATCGGGGATGCGCGAGCCAGCGTCACGGCCGCACTGGATGAGCGTCGAAAAATCCTGGAAGCCCAACGAGACGAACGCGTTCTTCTTGAAGAGATTGTGGATGTGACGTTGCCGTCCGCGCGAGCCCACCAAGGAGCCCTGCACCCCATCACTATTCTTAAAAATGAGATCTGCGATTTTTTCATCGCGCAGGGTTATGGAGTCGCAGACGGTCCAGAGCTTGAGGCAGAGTGGCTCAATTTCGATGCCCTAAATATGCATGTAGACCATCCTGCACGGACTATGCAAGACACCTTTTTCGTGGAGCCACTTGATGCTCGACTCGTTTTGCGGACTCATACGTCTCCCGTTCAGATCCGCACCATGCTCCAGAATAAACCGCCGATTTATGTAATCTGTCCGGGACGCACCTTTCGCGCCGATGAACTCGACGCGACTCATACACCGGTTTTCGCCCAGGTTGAAGGCTTGGTCATTGATCGTGGAATAACCATGGCCAATCTCAAAGGCACTTTGGATCTTTTTGCAAGAGAAATGTTCGGAGATGACGCAATCACCCGGCTGCGACCTTCCTTCTTCCCATTCACCGAACCAAGCGCCGAAGTCGATGTCTTCTTCAATGGTCGATGGATCGAGTGGGGCGGATGCGGCATGGTCAACCCGAAAGTATTGGCCGCTTGCGGGATAGATTCATCGCTTTATAGTGGCTTCGCATTCGGAATGGGCCTCGAACGAACCCTCATCGTGCGCCATGGAATTACAGATATGCGCGACATAGTCGAAGGCGATATCCGCTTCAGTCGCACATTCGGATTGGGGCTCTAATGCGCATTCCACTTTCTTGGATCCGCGAGTACGCCGCAATTCCGGAATTGCTCACGCCCGAAGAGATCGGCGAAGCCCTCGTTAGAGTGGGATTTGAGGTTGAAGATATCGAGTACCAAGGTGCTGAGATTTCTGGGCCATTGGTTGTCGGCCGAGTACTCAAAATTGAAGAGATCACTGAATTTAAGAAACCCATTCGCTGGGTCGAACTCGATTGCGCCGAACCGAGCACTCGATTTGTCATTTGTGGTGCAAACAATTTCACTGTTGATGATCTCGTAGTTGTCGCATTGCCTGGTGCGGTATTGCCTGGGGGTTTTGCCATCAGTCAGCGGGAAACGTATGGCAAGGTCAGCAACGGCATGATCTGCTCCTCTCGCGAATTGGGTCTGAACGAGGACCATTCTGGAATTCTGGTACTTCCTCCCCAATCAACTGCTCCTGGCGCTGATGCACTGGGCCTGCTCGAGATACAAGACGTTGTCTTCGATGTCGCCGTCAATCCAGACAGGGGATACGCCCTCTCTGTTCGAGGCATGGCTCGTGAAGTGGCCGCCTCTCTTGGGGTTGCTTTTACCGATCCCGTTCATTCAATTCAAACCGAAACTTTCATTGCAACTGGTCGGGGGATCTCTCCAAAGATTGAGGACCCAACTGGAGTATCGGTCATATATGTACGAACCTTGGACAACTTCGATCCCAGGGCACACACGCCATTGTGGATGCAAAGACGTATTGAGAAATGCGGAATGCGCTCCATCTCTTTAGCTGTAGATGTCACCAATTTCGTGATGCTCGAATTAGGTCAACCGCTCCACGCATTCGATCGTACGCAGATAGAAGGTTCATTGCGTATTAGAAGAGCCGGTAAGACTAAAAATTTCAAAACTCTTGACGGGCAAGAGCGCACCCTTTCAGCCGAAGATCTCCTCGTGGCCGATGATGTGCGCGCCCTGGCACTGGCCGGGACGATGGGCGGTGCCAATTCTGAAGTAAGTGACTCCACGACTTCGCTGGCAATCGAAGCCGCGAGATTTGATCCCATTTCAATTGCCAAGAACGCCCGGCGCCACAAACTGTCGACTGAGGCATCACGCCGTTTCGAACGCGGCGTCGATCCATCCCTGGCCGAGTATGCATCAGCTCGCGCAGTGGACCTTCTCATTGCCTACGGCGGAGCTACTCATGTCGACTCCCAACACGACGGAGAACCCAAGTACAGCCCAATCATTGATTTGGATCCCAATTTCGTAGCTTCTTTGACCGGTGCCGACATCTCCCTTGCGCAAGTGCGCGAGAAACTCACACTTGTCGGCTGCGACGTCGATGAGAAAAGTGATTCTCTCTGGCGCGTTGATCCACCCTCATGGCGAAGTGACTTGCTTGCGCCAGCGGATTTGGTGGAAGAAGTTGCACGGATGGTCGGCTACGACGCGATTCCATCCTTACTTCCTCCACATCCGGTAAGCCCTGGATTAACCAATTTCCAACGACGCCTTCGCATACTTGCTCAACTGCTAGCGGATAAGGGACTAGTAGAAGTCCAAAACTACCCCTTTGTCTCCGGAGCAATCATGAAAGAGATGGGTTACGTCGGTGATCGCGCCAAAGCCTTCCGAATTGTGAATCCCATGTCAGAGGATGCGCCCTTGTTGCGTACTCACCTCATTCCGGGTCTCGTAGAAACCGCTGCCCGAAACATAAGTCGTGGAGCCCGAGACTTTGGTTTGTTTGAGATAGGAACAATTTTTCGAAACACCTCAACTCTCACCTCAATCGACAACCCACCGACTGACGCGCGCCCATCTCAAGAAATTCTCGACCGAATTTACGCCGGCGTGCCCGATCAGCCAATCCACGTGGGCGGAGTCCTTGTTGGCAACGCCCTTTCCGATGATTGGCGGGGAAAAGGTCGCCCGTATGACTGGAATGATGCGATTGAGTTTGTCGAATCGATACTTCAAGCATGCAACCTTACGTGGACGATCGCCCGCTCTGACTTCGCCCCGTGGCATCCAGGTCGCTGTGCTGAGTTGTTAGTTGACGGGAAAATAATTGCACATGCAGGCGAACTTCATCCTCGAGTAGTGGCCTTCTTCGGTCTGCCGGCCAGATCATGTGCTTTCGTCGTCAATCTCTCTGCGATCCCCGATCACGAGGTGCTGCGCGCGCCTTCAGTTGGGACGATGCCGGTCGCTGTGCAAGATATTGCACTGATCGTCGACGAGAGGGTGACAAGCGCGCAAATCGTAGAAGCACTTAAGAGCGGTGCAGGTGAATTGCTTGAATCGGTCACTCTCTTTGACCGATACGACAAGTTGGGGGATGGCAAGATCTCCCTGGCATATACGTTGACCTTCCGGGCTCCGGATCGGACCCTCACCGGCGCAGAGATCTCTCAGATCCGTGAAGCAGCAGTCGAAGCAGTCCGAGAGAAATTTGGCGCAACCCTTCGCTCGGCCTGAACTGCATAACTATGCAAGAAATTGCATAGTTATAGGTGTAGCCTGTACCATCAATCCATGAAAACAGGGGTGCTTGGCGCCAGCGGCTACGCAGGCGGGGAACTGTTGCGCCTACTAGAGAATCATCCTGTCTTTGTCCCAACTCACGTGACTGCTAACGCTCATGCGGGTGAGCGCATCTCATCTGTCCACCCTCAGTTGAGCGGAATGGGCGATCGCGCTTTCGCATCCTTGGATTTCAAGGAGTTGGCTGAATGCGAAATTGTTTTTCTGGCGTTGCCGCACGGTGAATCAGCCAAAGTTGTTCCACACCTAAGGCCGGATCAATTGATTGTGGATCTGGGTGCCGATTACCGTCTCGTGAACCCCCACGCATGGCAGAAGTACTACGGAGGAGAGCACGCCGGTACGTGGACTTATGGTCTGGCTGAACTCAAGGGCGCAAGAGCTCTCATTGCCAAGTCAAAGAGAGTCGCCAATCCCGGCTGTTACGCAACAGCAATCACACTTGCCTGCGCGCCAATTCTTTCTGTCATCGACGCGTCCGACATCGTTGTAGTGGCCGCTTCTGGAACCACGGGGGCTGGTCGAAGCGCGAAAGTCGCTCTGCTCGCCAGTGAAGTCGCAGGATCCCTCACTTCTTATAAGTTTGGTGGAGTTCATCAGCACACACCAGAGATCGAGGAGTCCCTGAGTCGACTCTCTGGGAGTGCGGTGAAGATATCCTTCACGCCAATTCTGGCTCCCATGCCGCGTGGAATCTTGGCTACGGTGACAAGCAGACTCAATCAATCGTTGGATTTGCCGGCCTTGCGTTCGCTTTTCTCGAATGTTTATGAAGGCGAGGAATTTGTAACTTTGCTGCCTGAGGGTCAATTGCCAAAGACATCGAGTGTGCTGGGATCAAATCACGCGCAACTTCAAGTTGCCATCGATGAGCACACTGACAGAGTTGTGGTCTCAATTGTCATTGACAACTTGGGCAAAGGCGCCGCTGCCCAAGCATTACAGAACGCGAATTTGATTGTCGGATTACCCGAAAATTCCGGACTTCTCATGAGCGGCCTGGGCGTATGAGGCTGCCTAAGGGGTTTCGAGCCGGCGCTATCGCGGCCGGGTTGAAGAGTTCGGGGGCTTTAGACCTCACAATCATTGAAAATCAAGGTCCAGATTTCGTTGGTGTAGCCGTCTTCACCACCAACAAAGTTGTCGCCGCCCCGGTTACATGGACCAAGCAAGTGGTTGCCGATGCGACGGTAAATGCAGTACTTCTCAACTCGGGTGGGGCAAATGCATGCACGGGTCCGCAAGGTTTTCTCGATACCCACAAGAGCGCCGAGTACGTAGCAGCGCATCTTGGTATCTCTTCATCAGATGTTGCGGTCTGTTCTACGGGCCTTATAGGCGAACTCCTTCCGATGAAGAAAATCCTTTCCGGCATAGATGGCATTGTTTCCACACTTAGTGAGGATAATTTGGAGGCGGCGGCAAGGGCGATCATGACAACTGATTCGGTCCCCAAGATGGCAACGAGTGAGAAGAATGGCGTCACGATGACGGGGATCGCCAAAGGCGCTGGCATGTTGGCGCCGAGCCTTGCAACAATGCTCTCCGTTGTCATGACCGATGCTCGAGTGTCCACGTCACATCTGCAGGAAATCTTTACTCGCGTCTGTGATCGCACTTATAACAGAATCGATTCGGACGGCTGCACTTCTACAAACGACACCGTTTTATTCCTTTCCTCTGGTGCCTCCGGGATTGATATTTCAGATGTCGAGCTTGAGGAGGCCTTGTTGGATGTGTGTGGCTCCCTTGCTCTGCAACTTATCCAGGATGCGGAAGGACACACGAAAGTTGTCTCGATCATCGTTCGAAATGCAGCGACCGAACTCGACGCCGTCGCCGTAGGTAGAGCTTGCGCCCGCAATAATTTACTTAAGTGCGCTTTGTTCGGTGGGGATCCTAACTGGGGGCGAATTCTCGCAGCCGTTGGAACGGCCGAAGCCGAATTCGATCCGACGAATGTGGACGTTTCTCTAAACGGAGTGATGGTTGCCAGATCAAGCGGCCCAGGTGAAGATCGGTCATTGGTAGATCTTTCGGGAGGCGATATAGAGATCGTCATAGATTTGAAGGCGGGCTTCTCCACTGCCACTATTTTGACCAATGATCTAAGCCATGACTATGTCCATGAGAACTCGGCGTACGCGACATGATCGTCATCAAATTTGGCGGCCACGCGATGACCGACACGGAGGGGTTATTCGCCAAGGCGGTACAGGGAGCTTTGGATCTTGGTGAGGAATGCATCATTGTGCACGGTGGAGGCCCGCAAATTGACGCGGCCCTTAGGTTGGCAAAAATCGAACCTGAATTCAAGGGCGGTTTCCGCGTTACGACAAGAGAAGTCTACGACGTTGTCCAAAAAGTTTTGAGCGGGCAAGTCTTGCGAGAGGTTGTGGCTCACCTTCGCGATGCCGGCATTAACGCAGTAGGCCTGACTGGTCGCGACGGCGGCATGCTGATTGCGAAGAGGCAAACGCAACTCGTCAACGGCGACGATGCGGACTTGGGCCAGGTGGGCGAAGTTGTCCGGGTAGATACTGCCGTCCTGGACAGCCTCCTTGATTCGGGTTTTCTTCCAGTTATTTCACCTTTAGCAACGGAAGGCGACCAGACCCACGAGAATTCGCGTGAGGGTTTGAACGTGAATGCAGACCTTGCTGCGGCGGCAATTGCCGGGGCAATGAAAGCCTCCACTTTGATATTCATGACGGATGTTCCAGGCATCTACAAGAATTGGCCCGATACTTCCTCATTGATTTCCATTATTCACGCCGATGAATTGGATTCAATAAAGCACGAATTTACCGAAGGAATGGCTCCAAAAGTTTCGGCATGTCTGAAGGCAATCAATTCAGGTGCTCAGAGCGTCCGAGTTATTGACGGCACGGATCCGGAGAGCTTTGCTCTCGCACTGCGTGGAATTGGCGGAACGTTGGTGCTTCCATGAAGAAAGTTGCACAAGATTACCCAACGAGATGGGACGCTTCCTTACAGTCCAATTACGGCGTTCCGCGTTTGACGTTGGTCAGTGGCAAGGGCTCGATAGTTAAGGATTCTGATGGAAATGAGTATCTAGATTTCCTGGGGGGAATCGCCACAAATATTCTGGGTCACGCACACCCATCGATCGTTGCTGCAGTGTCCAAGCAGATTTCCGCCCTCGGGCACGTCAGTAACTTCTATATTCACCCAGGCGTCGTGGCCCTAGCAGAGAAGCTGCAATCCATGACCGGGGATAGCGGGTCGCGGGTCTTTTTCTGCAATTCAGGAGCGGAGGCCAACGAGGCCGCTCTTAAACTCTCCAGAAAGACTGGTCGAAAGAGGATTGTGGCAACTCAAGGCGCTTTCCATGGACGAACTATGGGAGCTCTTTCGTTAACCGGACAGCCTGCCAAGCGAGATCCATTCAAGCCATTGTTGCCAGGAATTTCACACGTTCCCTTTGGCGATCTTGAAGCGATGAAACGAAAGATTAATCGCAAGACGGCAATGGTAATTGTGGAGCCGATATTAGGCGAAGCAGGAGTCGTCATGCCGCCGGTCGGGTATCTCAAGGGCATTCGAGAAATATGCGATCGCACCGGTGCTCTGATGGTGCTCGACTGTGTTCAGACCGGAATGGGCCGCACGGGAGAGTGGTTCGGGTATGAATATGAGGGGATTGTTCCCGATGTAATCACTTTGGCCAAGGGTTTAGGCGGCGGTCTTCCGTTAGGCGCGATGATCGCCCTTGGTCGCACCTCACATTTATTTGCTCCAGGAGACCATGGGTCGACATTCGGAGGCAACCCTGTTGCATGCGCCAGCGCTCTGGCGGCCATCGATGTTATTGAGAAGAAGTCGTTGCTCAAGAAAGCGCTAACGCATGAGATTCTCATCAAGTCCGAACTCACCAAACTCCCTGGAGTAATCGAAGTGAGAGGACAAGGACTATTACTGGGTATTGTTTTGGCAAAGGAGAATTCATCTGAGGTCAAAGACGCGCTGCTTCGTGCACGAGTCCTGGTGAACTCACCGAGTCCGTCCGTAATAAGGATTGCACCAGCATTAACGGTTACCGGAAAGGAAGTAGCAAAATTTATTTCAATCTTCAGCAAAGTGCTCAAGGAGATCTCGCATGGCTGAATTGAGACGAGGAAGTGCATCGGCACGACGTGCAAAAGTCGTTTCACTCGTGCAGGCAGAGTTAGTTCATTCTCAATCGGACCTGGTGAAACTTCTTGCAAAAGCGGGATTCGAAGTCACACAGGCAACGGCAAGCCGTGATCTTGAGGACATCGGTGCATTTCGCGGCCGAAGCAAAGAAGGCACAGCTATTTATCAGTTGCCGCAGGATGAGGCGCAGAGCCTCTCGCGCGTGATTTCTCTTCCTTCAGAATTGATCCTTTCTGTGGAGTCGAGTGCAAATCTTGCCGTCGTGCGAACACCGCCAGGTGGGGCTCAACTTCTTGCCAGCGCCTTAGATGGCGCCCGCAACCACGGTCAACTGGCATCCGTTATAGGAACCATTGCCGGCGATGACACCGTTTTGCTCATTTCCAAGCGGAGCGCAGGTGGAGCTGCCCTGGCAAAAGAATTGCTGAGAATTGCACATCCCTTAAAGAATTCCCATAAGAAGACAACAAGTCGAGGAGCGCATTCATGAAAGAGAAAATAGTTCTTGCTTATTCCGGAGGACTGGATACCTCAGTCGCAATCGGATGGATTGAACGCGAGACGGGGGCCGAAGTAATTGCTGTCGCTGTCGATGTCGGACAGGAAGGCGAAGACTTACAGGTCATCAAGGAGCGAGCATTAGCGTGCGGCGCGATCGCAGCCGAGGTAGTTGATGCTCGTGAGGAGTTTGCAAACGAATATTGCTTGCCGGCGCTCAAAGCAAATGCCCTGTACATGGATCGATATCCACTGGTTTCTGCGCTATCCAGACCACTCATCGTAAAACACCTCGTCGCCGCCGCTAGAAAGCATGGCGCTTCTCGAGTTGCACATGGGTGCACGGGCAAAGGCAATGATCAGGTGCGATTTGAGGTCGGTACGGGCGCGCTGGCTCCTGATCTGACGTCCTACGCCCCCGTGCGTGATTCAGGCATGACGCGTGATAAAGCCATCGCATTTGCGCACGAGAAGAATCTTCCGATCGAGACAACTAAGAAGAACCCATTCTCCATTGATCAAAATGTCTGGGGTCGTGCCGTTGAAACTGGCTTCCTTGAGGATATTTGGAATGCTCCGACCGAGGCCGTGTATTCCTACACCCAAGATCCGTCGATTCCATGTGAGGCCGACGAAGTAATCATCACTTTCACCAAGGGAGCGCCGACTGCAATTGATGGACGACCGGTGACGATGCTTCAGGCGATTGTTGAACTCAACCGACGCGCCGGAGCCCAAGGGGTCGGACGACTGGATATGGTCGAAGACCGACTTGTCGGAATCAAGAGTCGCGAAGTGTATGAAGCACCGGGTGCAATTGCCCTCATCACGGCTCATCAAGAGTTGGAGAATGTTTGTATTGAACGCGACTTGGCCCGTTTCAAGAGAGCAAGTGAACAACGCTGGGGGGAACTCGTCTACGACGGACTCTGGTTCTCTCCTTTGCGCGAAGCACTCGATGGCGTTTTCAACTACGCCAACGAGTTTGTGACTGGTGATGTGCGATTGAAGATGCACGCGGGACATTGCTGGGTTACCGGACGTCGCAGCGAGACTTCTCTCTATGATTTCGACATGGCTACCTATGACGAAGGTGACACATTCGATCAGTCTTTGGCCAAGGGCTTCGTTGATCTCTGGGGTCTACCAACGCGTATCGCATCCGCCAGAAATCTCAAGGCGAAGAAGTAAACATGGCGCTGTGGGGAGGAAGATTTTCTAGCGGTCCGGCCGGCGATGTCTTTGCGCTGTCGCAAAGTATTGATTTCGACTGGCGACTTGCACCGTACGATCTTCGATCCTCCCTTGCTCACTTGAAGGTTCTTGAAAATGCCAAGTTAGTTGAAAAATCAGATGCAGAGTCAATTCGAAAAGCACTCAAGGAAATGCAAGTCGAACTCGCTGAGGGGACTCTGCTTCCATCTGATCAAGATGAGGACGTGCACAGTGCTCTGGAAAGAGTGATGACGCAAAAATTGGGCCCACTCGGCGGTGCACTGCGTGCCGGAAGGTCTCGCAACGACCAGGTTGCAACTGATCTTCGATTATTTTCTCTCGATCACATGGTGCAATTGGCCGAATTCGTGATCGCCCTTCAGAGGACGATTCTGAAGAAGGCGAACGAGTACCAAGATGCGCCGGCCCCTGGTTTCACCCATCTCCAGCACGCTCAACCGGTCCTTTTTGGACATGAGTTGGCAAAGCATGCACACAGCCTTGATCGCGATCTCTCGCGAATCCGAGACTGGTACGCGCGTACTTCCTTTTCACCGCTTGGCGCGGGCGCCCTTGCCGGCTCGTCGCTTCAATTAGATCCGCAGGCCAGTGCCAAGGATCTTGGATTTGAAAGTGCAATCGAAAATAGTATCGACGCCGTTAGCGACCGTGATTTTGTCGCCGAAGCACTTTTCATTCTCTCCATGATCGGAATTCATCTTTCGCGCATGGGGGAGGAGTGGTGTTTGTGGTCGAGCACCGAGTTCGGTTGGGCCAAGTTGGATGATGCCTACGCAACAGGTTCCTCGATCATGCCCCAGAAGAAGAACCCTGACATTGCCGAACTTGCCAGAGGCAAGGCAGGCCGTCTTATCGGAAATCTCACCTCCGTCCTTGCCATGTTGAAAGGTCTGCCCTTTGCGTACAACCGTGATCTGCAAGAGGACAAGGAGCCCCTATTTGATTCGATCGACACACTGGCTCTAGTGCTTCCCGCTTTCACCGGAATGGTCGCCACTACGACATTTGATCGAGCGAGAATGGCCGCATCCGCATCTACAGGCTTCTCACTGGCTACCGAAATTGCCGACTTTCTAGTCCGCTCCGGGATTCCTTTTGCGCAAGCACATGAGGCTGCCGGCAAGTGTGTCCACCTGTGCGAGGAATCCGGTCGCGAACTCCATGAACTCACCGATGCCGAATTCAGCGCAATTCATCCATCCTTGACTCCCGAGGTTCGCAAAGTACTCACGGTCGATGGAGCCCTAGGCTCTCGAACCACATTCGGGGGGACTGCGCCTAAAAATGTTGAGTTCCAGATAGCGCAACTAGATTCGAAAATCTCACTTTCCGAGAAATGGTTTGCCGACAAGGCTAAGCACTTTTCGGGCATGATGGGGCAATGAATCTTCTCGAGGACTTGAAATGGCGCGGTCTCCTCGCGCAGTCAACTGATGAAAAAGCCCTTCTAGAGGCCCTGTCGAAGCCGATCACACTTTACGCAGGCTTTGACCCTACCGCTTCGAGTTTGCACGTTGGACACCTTGTAGTGCTCGTTGTCCTGCGTCGCTTTCAGTTAGCGGGCCATCATCCGATCGCACTTGTAGGTGGGGCCACGGGTCTCGTCGGGGATCCCAGCGGTCGCAACGAAGAACGCTCACTCAACACCCAAGATGTTGTCGAAGAATGGGTGGTTCGTATTCGCGAGCAAGTCTCGCAGTACTTGGATTTTGAAGCACCGACAAACCCGGCCCGAGTTGTAAATAACCTTGACTGGACAGCGCCAATGTCGGCAATTGAATTCTTGCGCGATATCGGAAAGCACTTCAGCGTCAATCAAATGCTTGCAAAAGAATCCGTATCTGCCAGATTAGAAGGCGGCGGAATTTCCTACACCGAGTTCTCGTATCAAGTGCTGCAATCTTTGGATTTCCTAGAATTGTTTCGCCGGCACAATTGCACTCTCCAAATTGGTGGTTCGGATCAATGGGGCAACATTGTTACGGGACTGGATTTAATCCGTCGCGTTGAATCTGGCAGTGCGCATGCAATGACAGTTCCGCTTTTGATGAAGGCCGATGGCACTAAGTTCGGGAAAACTGCCGGCGGATCCGTCTGGCTGGATCCGGCAATGACTTCGCCATATGCATTCTTCCAATATTGGTTGAACACAGAGGATCGAGATGTCATTAATTTCCTCAAAGTATTTTCATTTCTTCCCAAAGAAGACATTGAGGAGATAGAAAAATCACACCTTGAAAATCCCGGAGCCCGAACGGCCCATCGGACCTTGGCGCGCGAACTTACGACCCTGGTCCATGGCGCCCAGGATTGCGAACGAGTGGAGGCTGCGGCTCGAGCCCTTTTCGGCCAGGGGGACCTTAACGACCTCGATGAGGCCACGCTGGAGAGCGCCCTATCTGAGCTTCCCCACGCCTCTGTGGCCAATTTGGACGAAATTCCGACTTGGGTGGACCTAATTGTGGCCTCAGGTGTGGTCGATTCTAAGTCTGCAGCACGACGAATCGTCAAGGAAGGTGGCGCTTATCTCAACAACGCAAAGATCATGGGTGAGGACTTTTCTCCCTCTCCCAATGACTTCCTTTTTGGTCGTTTTGCGATTCTAAGAAAAGGCAAACGGGATCTGGTTGCCGTAGAGGTGTCAAAAAAGCATTGATTTATGGGGTTTTTCAGATGCTGATAATCCCGATTTGCCCGATTTGACCCTGTAGCGACACCGCCCTATAGTTACGCCGTTGCTATGAACCGGACGATTTAAGGCCGAATAGCAGTTAGGTTTACAAGTCAAGGATTAGTTGGTTCTACGCGGTTTGACCGCACAAGCGCCTCTGCACTAGATTTGTAGATCTGCCCTGAAAACGAAGAGAGATCTTCTGACGCAGTGCGCATCCGTACCTTGAGAACTCAACAGCGTGCTAATAAGTCAATGCCAATGTGGCTCTTCTTGCCATGTCTAAAAACTTTCGGGTTTTGAGCGTGCAAGGGTGAGACCACGAATTAATACTTCAATGAGGTATGGCGAAATACACCCAGTAGCTTGTCTATTGGGTTAAATAAGTTATACCCGTTGATTTCCTTTGGATAAAGACAAAAAAATAACGTCAGTTATTAATAGTCTGTACGCCATGAAAAAACTTTCTATGGAGAGTTTGATCCTGGCTCAGGACGAACGCTGGCGGCGTGCTTAACACATGCAAGTCGAGCGATGAAGTTCCTTCGGGAACGGATTAGCGGCGAACGGGTGAGGAACACGTGAGGAATCTGCCTTCTACTCTGGGATAACTCCGGGAAACCGGGGCTAATACTGGATATGAAACCTGATGGCATCATCGGGTTTGGAAAGTTTTTCGGTAGAAGATGACCTCGCGGCCTATCAGCTTGTTGGTGAGGTAATGGCTCACCAAGGCGACGACGGGTAGCCGGCCTGAGAGGGCGACCGGCCACACTGGGACTGAGACACGGCCCAGACTCCTACGGGAGGCAGCAGTGGGGAATATTGGGCAATGGAGGAAACTCTGACCCAGCGACGCCGCGTGCGGGATGAAGGCCTTCGGGTTGTAAACCGCTTTCAGCAGGGAAGAAGCGAAAGTGACGGTACCTGCAGAAGAAGCACCGGCTAACTATGTGCCAGCAGCCGCGGTAATACATAGGGTGCAAGCGTTGTCCGGAATTATTGGGCGTAAAGAGCTCGTAGGTGGTTCGTTACGTCGGATGTGAAAATCTGGGGCTCAACCCCAGACCTGCATTCGATACGGGCGAACTAGAGTGTGGTAGGGGAGACTGGAATTCCTGGTGTAGCGGTGGAATGCGCAGATATCAGGAGGAACACCAATGGCGAAGGCAGGTCTCTGGGCCATTACTGACACTGAGGAGCGAAAGCGTGGGGAGCGAACAGGATTAGATACCCTGGTAGTCCACGCCGTAAACGGTGGGCACTAGTTGTGGGAACCTTCCACGGTTTCTGCGACGCAGCTAACGCATTAAGTGCCCCGCCTGGGGAGTACGATCGCAAGATTAAAACTCAAAGGAATTGACGGGGCCCCGCACAAGCAGCGGAGCATGCGGCTTAATTCGACGCAACGCGAAGAACCTTACCAAGGCTTGACATATACCGGAATATGGCAGAAATGTCATAGCTGTAAAAGGTCGGTATACAGGTGGTGCATGGTTGTCGTCAGCTCGTGTCGTGAGATGTTGGGTTAAGTCCCGCAACGAGCGCAACCCTCGTTCTGTGTTGCCAGCATTTAGTTGGGGACTCACAGGAGACTGCCGGGGTCAACTCGGAGGAAGGTGGGGATGACGTCAAATCATCATGCCCCTTATGTCTTGGGCTGCACGCATGCTACAATGGCTGGTACAAAGGGCTGCGATACCGCAAGGTGGAGCGAATCCCAAAAAGCCAGTCTCAGTTCGGATTGGGGTCTGCAACTCGACCCCATGAAGTCGGAGTTGCTAGTAATCGCAGATCAGCAACGCTGCGGTGAATACGTTCCCGGGGCTTGTACACACCGCCCGTCACGTCACGAAAGTCGGTAACACCCGAAGTCAGTGGCCCAACCGCAAGGAGGGAGCTGCCGAAGGTGGGATCGGTGATTGGGACGAAGTCGTAACAAGGTAGCCGTACCGGAAGGTGCGGCTGGATCACCTCCTTTCTAAGGAGTTCCTTAGATGTAAGCACCACTAACTAGATCTAATCTAGGGTGTCTTACGTGGAGCATTGACTTAGGTTTATTGAATTGAACAACCTCCAGTACAACTGAAAACCTGCAGCGTTTACGCTGTGGGCTATTAAGAGTGGAAAAAGCTCTGGTTCATGCAGGCAAACTAGGCACGTTGTTGGGTCCTGAGGGGACGGCTAGCGCCGCACCTTCTGGACTTAGTAAGCAGGTCAAACCAGATCTTTCCTTCACGGTTAGGTAAAGGTGGCCAAGGCATACTGAGTACCGCCCGTATTTTGAGAACTACACAGTGGACGCGAGCATCTTTGTGGTCAAATTATTAAGTGCACATGGCGGATGCCTTGGCACCAGAAGCCGATGAAGGACGTAGGAGGCTGCGATAAGCCTCGGGGAGCTGTCAACCGAGCTGTGATCCGAGGATTTCCGAATGGGGAAACCCAACCAGAGTAATGTCTGGTTATTTCTGCCTGAATATATAGGGCAGATAAAGGGAACGTGGGGAAGTGAAACATCTCAGTACCCACAGGAGGAGAAAACAACCGTGATTCCGTTAGTAGTGGCGAGCGAAAGCGGATCAGGCTAAACCGATACTGTGTCAAGCCGGCAGGCGTTGCAGTACCGGGGTCGTGGGACCAGTTGGAATGGACTGCCGTTCGTTCAATGAGTCAAAAATTAATTGCGTAGGCGAAGGACGTGGGAAAGTCCGGCATAGAGGGTGAGACCCCCGTAACCGAAACGTGATTAACTCATAACTGTCATCCCAAGTAATACCGAACTCGAGGAATTCGGTATGAATCTGGCGGGACCACCCGCTAAGCCTAAATACTCTCTGGTGACCGATAGCGGACTAGTACCGTGAGGGAAAGGTGAAAAGAACCCCGTAAGGGGAGTGAAATAGATTCTGAAACCGTGTGCATACAAGCCGTAGGAGCGACGTAAGTTGTGACTGCGTGCCTTTTGAAGAATGAGTCTACGAGTTAGTGTCATGTGGCGAGGTTAACCCGTCGAGGGGAAGCCGTAGCGAAAGCGAGTCTGAATAGGGCGAATGAGTCGCATGATCTAGACCCGAAGCGAGGTGATCTACGCATGGCCAGGTTGAAGCGCGGGTAAGACCGCGTGGAGGACCGAACCCACTAATGTTGAAAAATTAGGGGATGAGCTGTGTGTAGGGGTGAAAGGCCAATCAAACTTCGTGATAGCTGGTTCTCCCCGAAATGCATTTAGGTGCAGCGTTGCGTGTTTCTTGCCGGAGGTAGAGCTACTGGATGGTCGAGGGGGCCTACAAGCTTACCAACATCAGCCAAACTCCGAATGCCGGTAAGTGAGAGCGCAGCAGTGAGACGGCGGGGGATAAGCTTCGTCGTCGAGAGGGAAACAACCCAGAATAGCAACTAAGGTCCCAAAGCGCGTGCTAAGTGGAAAAGGATGTGAAGTCGCATAGACAACCAGGAGGTTGGCTTAGAAGCAGCCACCCTTAAAAGAGTGCGTAATAGCTCACTGGTCAAGTGATTTCGCGCCGACAATGTAACGGGGCTCAAGCACGCCACCGACGTTCTATCATTCACACACTATCCCGGCCGTAAGGTCCAGGAGTGTGGATGGGTAGGGGAGCGTCGTGTGACTGGTGAAGCGGCGGAGGAATCCAGCCGTGGAAGTCACACGAGTGAGAATGTAGACATGAGTAGCGAGAGTTGGGTGAGAAACCCAACCGCCGAAAGACCAAGGGTTCCTGGGCCAGGCTAATCCGCCCAGGGTAAGTCGGGACCTAAGGCGAGGCCGTCAGGCGTAGTCGATGGACAACGGGTTGATATTCCCGTACCCGCTTTAAATCGCCCATAACGAATCCACTAAAACTTTTGGGCCTGAAGTGAGCTCGGCTTTTGTCGAGCGAGCGGAGCGCTCAAGGGTGGTGTGGTAGTAGTTAAGCAATGGTGTGACACAGGAAGGCAGTCCAACCCGGGCGATGGTTGTCCCGGGGTAAGGTTGTAGGGAGAGACGTAGGCAAATCCGCGTCTCACATATCCTGAGAACTGATGCCGAGCCGAATGGCGAAGTGGATGATCCTATGCTGTCGAGAAAAGCATCTAGCGAGATTTATTGCGGCCCGTACCCGAAACCGACACAGGTGGTCAGGTAGAGAATACCAAGGCGATCGAGAGAATCATGGATAAGGAACTCGGCAAAATGCCCCCGTAACTTCGGGAGAAGGGGGGCCCTTTGACGTGTAGGAATTTACTTCCGAAGCGTTAGAAGGCCGCAGAGACCAGGCTCAAGCGACTGTTTACCAAAAACACAGGTCCGTGCGAAGTTGCAAAACGATGTATACGGACTGACGCCTGCCCGGTGCTGGAAGGTTAAGGGGACTGGTTAGCCGCAAGGCGAAGCTGAGAACTTAAGCCCCAGTAAACGGCGGTGGTAACTATAACCATCCTAAGGTAGCGAAATTCCTTGTCGGGTAAGTTCCGACCTGCACGAATGGCGTAACGACTTGAGCGCTGTCTCATCCGTGAACTCGGCGAAATTGCATTACGAGTAAAGATGCTCGTTACGCGCAGAAAGACGGAAAGACCCCGGGACCTTTACTATATCTTGATATTGGTGTTCGGAACGGTTTGTGTAGCATAGGTGGGAGACTGTGAAGCGGGCACGCCAGTGTTTGTGGAGTCATCGTTGAAATACCACTCTGATCGTTTTGAACTTCTAACCTCGGTCCGTAATCCGGATCAGGGACAGTGTCTGGTGGGTAGTTTGACTGGGGCGGTCGCCTCCTAAAAAGTAACGGAGGCGCTCAAAGGTTCCCTCAACCTGGTTGGTAATCAGGTGTCGAGTGTAAGTGCACAAGGGAGCTTAACTGTGAGACAGACATGTCGAGCAGGTGCGAAAGCAGGAACTAGTGATCCGGCGGTGGCTTGTGGAAGCGCCGTCGCTCAACGGATAAAAGGTACCCCGGGGATAACAGGCTGATCTTGCCCAAGAGTCCATATCGACGGCAAGGTTTGGCACCTCGATGTCGGCTCGTCTCATCCTGGGGCTGGAGTAGGTCCCAAGGGTTGGGCTGTTCGCCCATTAAAGAGGCACGCGAGCTGGGTTCAGAACGTCGTGAGACAGTTCGGTCCCTATCTTCTGTGCGCGCAGGAAACTTGAGAAGGGCTGTCCCTAGTACGAGAGGACCGGGACGGACGAACCTCTGGTGTGTCGGTTGTTCTGCCAAGAGCACCGCCGATTAGCTACGTTCGGAAGGGATAACCGCTGAAAGCATCTAAGCGGGAAGCTCGCTTCGAGATAAGGTTTCCCACCGGTTTACCGGGTAAGGCCCCCAGCTAGACGACTGGGTTGATAGGCGGGAAGTGGAAGAGTCGTAAGACTTGTAGCTGACCCGTACTAATAGGCCGAGGATTTAACTACAAAGCTGCTACGCGTCCACTGTGTGGTTCTCGAGATACGGTCGAGAACCAAAGATTGATATCTCAATAGAGTTTCGGCGACCATAGCGTGAGGGAAACACCCGGCTCCATTCCGAACCCGGAAGTTAAGCCTCACAGCGTCGATGGTACTGCACGGGTGACCTTGTGGGAGAGTAGAACGTTGCCGAACATCCTTTATAGAGAGGGGCACTTTTAACTAAGTGCCCCTTTTCTATTTACACTAAATCCACTCGGAATGGAGTAAAGGAAATGGAATCGCCCCAAGGCCCACCTTCTAAGGGCTCACGTCCTCCATCCAGATCCGGTGGCTCAACATCAGGACGCTCTTCAAGTGGAAGGCCTTCATCCGGCCGACCCTCAAGTGGAAGGCCGTCTTCAAGCAGCAACTCATCGCGTCCACAAAGTAGTTCTGATCATCCAAGATCGGATGCGCCACGCGGTGGTAGACCTGATCGCGCCGGTGCAACGCGTCAGGGTATTTCTAAATCTTCAGCAGACCGCGGCAGTCGTCCGGTTTCGCCACGGACCCCCATGGGGCGCTCTAATGATCCCACGCGTTTTCGTCCACGAATTATTGAACCATTAATTCCCGAAGAAGTTACCGGGGAAGAACTAGAAAAAACCGCCCGAGCAGAATTACTCTCGCTATCGGCAGATAATGCCAAAGTTGTCGCAAGGCATTTGGTCTGCGTCAGCCTCTTTATTGATACAGACCCAGAACGTGCCTATCTTCATGGAATGGCAGCGGCTCACCATGCTGGTCGATTGGCCGTGGCCCGCGAAACAGCAGGCTATGCCGCGTACAGAGCCGGCAAATATGAAATTGCGTTGCGCGAACTAAGAGCCGCTCACAGAATCTCTGGAGACGTCTCCACCTGGCCAGTAATGGCTGATTGCGAACGTGGACTCGGTCGCCCACTGAAGGCACTTGAAATGGCGGGCTCGCCTGAAGTGTCCAAATTAGAAAAGGCCGAGGAGATCGAAATGCGAATTGTCGCATCAGGTGCACGGCGAGATCTGGGACAACTCGATGCAGCTGTCATCACGCTGACCTGTCGCGAATTAAAGACCGAGAATGCGGATTGGTCAGTTCGCTTGCGCTATGCATATGCCGATGCACTTGAGGCGGCTGGTCGTTCCGCAGAAGCACGTGAGTGGTTCGCGAAGTGCGCACAAGTCGATGCTGATGAAGTTACCGACGCTCTGGAGCGTTCAGCAGCCCTTTAGCCACTGACCGAACTACTAATCACACGTTCTCCTGATAATTCAGTTTTGGCGGATCATTTCAAGGCAAGAACGGTGATGCGTGCCCAAATTCCAAGGGTGGCGGTCCGATCTTCAGTAGAGTCAGGGTTCACTAATTGGCGCGGGGGTCCTCCATGAGTTGGACTGATTTAAATTTAACTTGGCACTTTGTTGAAAAATGGGCCAGAGAGAAACCACATGGCGAGGCTCTTGTCTTTGGCGAAGAACGGGTGACCTGGGGCAAGTTCCAAGAACAAGTCGATCGAATATCTCGGGCCTTCCTCGCCATCGGCGTCAAGAAAGGGGATCGGATTGCCCTCCTTTCCTCCGCTAGGAACGAATTTCTACTTACCTACATGGCGGCAGGCAAAGTCGGTGCGACCTGGTTCGGAATGAACCCGAAATTCACCCTAGAAGAACTCCGGTACCAATTGGGAGATGCGCAACCGGTGGTGCTCATCGCTGTACGAACTTTTTTAGGGAGGGACCTCGGTGCGACTATCGCTGCGATTGGAAATGAATTCGCTTTCATTAAAAAGATTCTGATTATCGGCGAGCCAGTTGAGGGAACAGAGAATTTCGGAGAGTTCGTTAACCAAGACCGACCTGAACTTGATCAATCGTTGGCGAAACGTGCAGGGGAGACCTTACCTACCGATAGGGCGCTTCTAATTTACACGTCGGGCTCTACCGGAAAGCCAAAGGGTGTGGTTCACAACCACATGAGCATCATCGAGAGCATTAAAGTTGAAGTGGTCAAGTTCTACCTTGATCAAGAGACACGTTGTCTTCTGCAATTTCCCATCAATCACGTCGCAGCGGACGTAGATATGGGGTTTGCTGCCGTAATGGCCGGCGGTGCGCTGGTGTTCTTGGAACAATTTGATCCCATTATCTCCCTTCGGACTATTGAAGAAGAGAAAATAACGATGTTTGGTCAAGTGCCTGTTATGTACCTTCTCCAAATGAAACAAGAGGAGTTTTCCCAGACTGACTTCAGCCACGTCAAGACTATGGTGTGGGGCGGAGCAGCCGCTCCAAAGGCAATGGTTGATGGACTTTCGGTGATTTGCAAGCAAGTGGGCGCCATGCTCATCACGTGTTACGGCAGTACTGAAACATGTGGGTTTATCACTTATACCGAAAGGGGCGATAATGAAGAGACATTAAGCCAGACGGCGGGCGCAATTGCCCCACCATTTACGCTCAGGATTGTCGATGAAAACCGTCGTGAAATTGCCGATGGCGTTATTGGCGAAATCGCGGTTCGTGGGGATTTTATGTTTCAAGAGTACTTAAATAATCCCGCATCCACCGCGAAGGTATTGGATAAGGACGGCTGGCTCTATACATCGGATCTAGCCATCAAGGATGATCGTGGCTATATCACAATAGTCGGGCGAACTTCAGAGATGTATAAATCAGGTGGAGAAAATGTCTACCCACGCGAGGTCGAGGAAGTCTTGGAGTCTCATGAAGACGTACTTCTATCGGTTGTCATTGGTGTTCCCGATGAGTTGTATCAAGAGGTTGGGTGGGCATTCATAATGCCGAAGCAGAGCAAAGAAATCCGAGAAGATGACCTTCGAGAATTGTGTCGGTCGAGACTAGCAAATTTTAAGGTTCCTAAGCGATTCATAATCAGGGAATCTCTGCCGATATTGGCGACAGGAAAAGTAAACAAGATGGCGTTGAAAGAAGAGATCAAGGCCATCTTGTCTTAAGCTAGTCGTATCCTTTAGGTTCGGCGTTTGAAACTACTTAGCAACCCCAGCAAGGCCACGATGGCACCGGCAAATATCATGATCCAAATCAATCTGGCCAAGTGCACGGGTTTCAGGGTGTTGTAGTTGGCCAAGTTCTTATCGAACACTTTAACTAGTCCGTTGAAACGCTCCATCGACGCGGGCATCGTTTGAAGGGCTTGGGCGGTTGCAGGAAAGTTGCTACCAAGGAAGGTCTGCAACTGTTGCGGCGTCATCTTCAGTTGTGTCGCCAAGGCGGGGAGCATCTTGGTTTGCATTTCATTGCCCATGGCGCCAATTGTGGCAAGTGCCCCAGTTGCATTGGTGACTAATGCCTGCGTGTAGACGGGTTTGAGGTTTGCGTTCAATTGATCAGCATCAGATGCTTTTGTCGGCAGTGACATGGCGATCGGTGCGACCAGTAGCAGAAGACCCACGACAATCGCCGCTACGCCGCCAGCTTTCGGTGAGCGCAACATCAAGAGCCCTATTAGGAAAACTAGGCAGCCCGCACCAAACAGTGCCCAAGGCACGGTTGTGGCAGGCAAACTTTTAGTGGGGATGGCGTCGGCGGATGCGAATAGCGGTCGTTGATGATCAAGAGTATCGATCAACCCATTAAACGTGGGGACAGCAGCAGGAAGAGCACCCATTCCCGCCGCCACGGCAGGAAAATTCTGGGAGATGAATCCGTTGAATTGGTCTGTAGTCATCTTCAATTGTTGGCTCAAGGCTGGCGCGAGTTTCGTCGTGAATTCGGTCTGCACCGCCGAAAGCCCTGCGATATCGTTACGAGCTGTATCTATTGAAGTTTGTGTCAACGCCGGGCGAAAATCGGTGATGAGATTTTCAAACGCCGGTCCTACGGCGAATAGGTTGCTTATCAAGGTCAGGGCGACTAAGCCTGCCCCGACTAGCATTACGAGTACCGCGACCGTTTTACCAAAAAGGCCAGACTCAGAAGGTCTGGCCGCCGAAGTTCCTAGTTTTGAAGCTGTATTTGTCATACCTGATTCTCATCTCATTAGTCGAACATGAATGGTGCGACACCGGTTCATATCCCGAACGGCCGATAACGTGATGGACCGCAATGATGGGACTTAAGCCCCGATGGACTAAAGGCTACCGCCGCCTCTCAAACGGACAGTAGAAAGTACTACTGTCAACTTGGTCACCTGCGAAATTGTGATGTAAGTCAATGTGGTTCACAGCCCCAGGTGAATCCACATACCCGCTACATCGTGCTTGCTATGTCAGTTGTATCTAAGAGCCTTTCCATCTGAGTCCATCCGATTGGAAAGAGGTTCGAGTATGACAAAGACGGCTGTAAAAGATGGTGCCGAAGATTTTTCGACCAACGAGGTTCTGCTCCGCGGTCGGGTTTCTGGTGAACCGAGTGAAAAGGAATTGCCCAGTGGAGACCGGGTGGTCGAATTTCGAATTGTGGTACCTCGAAAATCCCGTGATGGAGTCGACACCCTCGACATAGCGGCTTGGACGTCAAAAACGCGACGTACGGGCCTGACACTCAAGAGTGAAGAATGGGTGGAAGTTGCGGGGGCCGTTCGGCGTCGATTCTGGCAGGCACCCAGTGGACTTGCCAGTCGTTGGCAGATAGAGGCAAGCGCAATCTCTAGAATTTAGGTACCTTAATGCTCTAGAGATGAGTAGGAAACCATGGCAAACGATATTTTTAGCACGCTGCGTGTCTATCTTTCCAAGCTGACCGAGGGCGAGCACACCCCGGCCGAAGTTTTGGCCTCGGTAAATACGTGGCTACGCGAAAGCGGAGAGAGCATTAAGGCCAAGATCGAAGAAGAGGTTGAGCGTGCCGTGGCCAAGCGAGGTTTTGTTAAGCAAGCCGACTTTGATCAGTTAAAGAAAGAGGTGGACGCCTTGCGCGGTTCCACGAAAGCGCCAAAGAAGGCGGCAGCCAAGAAGCCAGCAGCAAAGAAAGTGGTACCCGCTAAGCCTAAGACCGCGAAGAAGGCAGTCTCAAAGGGTGCCAAGAAATGAGTGATTCAACCGAATCCACCGATATTCTCGCTTCCGTGAAATCCGATCTCGATCAGATGGACGCTTTACCAGTGGGGGAGCACGCTGCCCATCTTGAAAGCGTGCATCGCACATTGGAGTCTGCGCTCTCCACAATCGATGGTCTTTAGTACCTAAGAGATGAAAACCCGCCTAGATGCCGAACTTGTTCGCCGAGGATTGGCCCGCTCGCGAGAACACGCAGCCGATCTCATTGAGTCTAGGTCGGTGATCGTCCGCGGAATTCCGGCTTCCAAACCCGCCACGCAGGTCGATGCCGAGACTTCCATTGTCATATCGGGGGATCGCGATGATTTTGTATCTCGCGGCGGGCATAAACTTGCCGGCGCTCTCGACGCCTTCAGCGATATCGTCGTCGAAGGCAAGAAGTGTCTCGATGCAGGCGCGTCCACTGGCGGTTTTACGGATGTGCTACTTCGTCGAGGGGCATCGCAAGTAGTTGCAGTTGATGTCGGTTATGGTCAGATGGCGTGGGAACTGCGACAAAATCCGCGAGTTGTCATCTTGGACCGAACGAACATACGTCACCTGACCAGCGAGATGGTGGGAGAACCTGTCGATCTCGTAGTCGCAGATCTTTCGTTTATTTCTCTCACTTTGGTACTTCCGGCATTGGCGGCAGTCTCTAAACCAGATGCAGACTTTGTGCTGATGGTTAAGCCTCAGTTCGAAGTTGGTCGCGAGCGGTTAGGTGCAGGAGGTGTCGTTCGAGATGTCGCCCTTCGTCGATCATCTGTACTGGATGTTGCTGGGTCTGCGTTGGAACTAGGTCTCGGAACTATGGGCATTGCCGCAAGTCCTCTTCCTGGCCCCGCAGGTAACGTGGAGTATTTCCTGTGGTTGCGGTGGGGTGCCGATCATATTGATGAAGAGGCAGTTGATCGAGCAATTGCCCAAGGTCCGCAATGACAAAGAACCGATCTATCCTATTTATTGTTAATCCGAACCGTAGCGATGCGACGCAGGCTGTCCTAGAACTTGCCGAGATATTTTCCAAAGCTGGTTTTTCTCTATACACAACGAGCGATACAGATCTTGATGGCCTTCAACCCATTACCGATGAAGCGCTAGCACAGGTCGAGATCGCCATTGTTCTAGGTGGCGACGGAACCATGCTTCGCGCAGCCGAAGCGGTTCGCGGGACTGAAATTCCACTGCTGGGCGTGAATTTGGGCCGAGTTGGATTCTTGGCAGAAGTCGAAAAACCATCGCTTGATGAGATCGCCTCTGCCGTGATTGGCCGTAATTTCCTCACTGAAGAACGCATGGTTCTTGCCTACTCTGTCGAGCGCCAAGAGCATGAGATTTCTTCGGGTTGGGCCCTGAATGAGGTCACCATCGAACGTAACGAAACAACGATGGTTGAACTCTTCGTTCAGATAGACCACCGCCCGCTTTCGCGTTGGGGTTGTGATGGTCTGATCTGCTCGACTCCCACCGGTTCAACCGCCTATGCATTTTCTGCGGGCGGGCCAATTGTCTGGCCAGAAGTGAAGGCACTCCTGGTCCTTCCAATTTCGGCTCACGCCCTTTTCTCAAAACCGATGGTCGTCTCTCCAGAATCAAAGATCGTGATCGATGTCGAATCCAGCCATGCGCTTCTATCTGCGGATTCCAGGCGCAAATTCTCACTCAGGCTCGGAGACAGAATCACTCTAACTCGCGATTCGGACACGGTGCGCCTGGCACACGTCAAAGAAATTCTCTTTACCGATCGCTTGGTAGCAAAATTCAAACTCCCCATTGAAGGTTGGCGTGGTGAGTGAACGTTCTGAGTTAGAAGAAATATCGATTCGCGGTCTCGGAGTTATTGAAGAGGCAAACCTTGAATTGGGTCCGGGGTTCACAGTACTTACCGGTGAAACTGGTGCCGGAAAGACGATGGTCCTAACTGCACTCGCATTGGTTCTAGGGGGAAAAGCGGATTCATCCCTGGTTCGAAAGGGTCGCGATCGCCTCATGGCCACAGCAAGATTCAAAGTGCAACCGATAATTGAAGAGATGGCTTTAGAGAAAGGCGCCGCCGCCGAAGATGGTGAATTGATATTGACAAGAACCCTGAACACCGAGGGTAAGAGTCGAGCTTCGGCGGGAGGGGTTTCGGTGCCGGCAAGTGTGCTCTCAGAACTTGGCGGGGCGCTCATCGAAATTCATGGTCAGGCCGCAAGCATGAGCATCACAAAAGTGGCCAAACAGCGCGAAATCCTGGATCGATACGCAGGATCACAACTGAAGGACGTGCTGAATCATTACAGAGTGGCCCTGGAAAATTACAGCAACCTGAGGGCCAAAATTGCATCGCTTAAGAGCAATGCCGCCGGACGGGAGAAGGAGATAGTGGCTTTGCGAGAGTTTTCGAGCGCTTTCACGAAGTTAAAGCCGCAGACCGGAGAAGCAAGTGCGCTTCTGGCTGAAATCTCGCGTCTTTCATCGGTTGAGTCGCTTCGAACTTCAGTGGGAGATTCAGTCTCCCTCTTGCTTTCAGAGGAAACAGGAATTGTCGACGCTCTTGCCATGGCAAAGCGAAATCTTGAATCTGTCGCCGACAAGGACCCCCTCATTGGCGAAATTCTTGCTGCCGTGACCGATAGTTTTTTCCAACTTTCAGAAGCGGCTCAGGCTGCTCATGTTTACCTTGAAGATCTTGAAGCAGATCCACAGCGTTTAGATACAGCACAGGCAAGACGGGCCGAGCTGAGCGCCTTCTTGAAGAGGTATGCCTCTGTTGAAGAAGCAGATGAACAGATTATTGAGTTGATCAAGCGGCACAATCTCGTAGCTGAATCGATCGCCGATCTAACCGGGGGAGAAGATCGGCTTGCCCAGATGGAGGAGGAATTAGATCTGCTATTCACGCAACTTGTATCGCGCTCCCAAATCCTCTCTGAAGTTAGGCGCGATTTTGCAGCTCAACTCTCCGCATCGGTGACGGAGGAGATTCATATGCTCTCCATGCCACACACTCAATTCTTCTGCACGATCTCATCACCGGACTATTCGCAGAAGTTGTCCCCAAATATTTTTACGACTACTGGCGCAGATGATGTTTCCATGTTGTTGCAGGCTCATAAGGACGGTCCGCTTGTGCAAGTTGCCAAAGGTGCAAGTGGTGGTGAGTTATCCCGGATCATGCTGGCACTTGAAGTGGTGCTGGCCGAATCCGAGCCAGTAGGAACATATATTTTTGACGAAGTTGATGCAGGAGTGGGCGGAAAAGCGGCGGTTGAGGTTGGCCGAAGGTTACGCAAACTTTCTCAATTCGCGCAAGTGATTGTGGTGACCCATCTTCCGCAGGTTGCGGCCTGGGCCGACTCGCATTTTGTCGTCAGAAAGAATGATGATGGGGCAGTAAGCCAGAGCGATGTCGTGAAAGTCACCGGCGATCTGCGGATCGAAGAGATTGCGCGGATGCTGGCGGGCCAGGAGGAGTCGCAAAGTGCCAGAGAACACGCCGCCGAGTTGCTTGCCATGCGCGGATAAAGGGAATGACCGTGAATGATGATAGGTTGGTCTCCCATGGGCCAACCTCATGTGACTAAGCATTTATTCGTAACCGGGGGCGTGGCCTCAAGTCTTGGCAAAGGTCTCACCGCCTCCAGTTTGGGGCGATTGCTCCGCTCTCGCGGGATCCGCGTGACCATGCAGAAGCTCGATCCTTATCTCAATGTCGATCCGGGCACCATGAACCCCTTCCAGCATGGCGAAGTCTTTGTCACCGATGATGGGGCCGAGACAGACTTAGATATCGGCCATTACGAGCGTTTTCTCGACACAAATTTGCATGGCTCAGCAAACGTCACCACAGGTCAAGTCTATTCGCGCGTGATCGCCCGCGAGCGACGCGGAGAGTACTTGGGGGAGACCGTCCAAGTGATTCCACATATCACCAATGAAATTAAAGAACGTATTCGTGCCATGGCGGCTCCAGACATCGACATAGTCATCACAGAAATTGGTGGAACCGTCGGTGACATCGAGTCACAACCGTTCCTAGAGGCCGCCCGACAAATCCGACAGGAAGTCGGGCGCGAAAATGTTTTCTATCTCCACGTTTCCCTGGTCCCGTACATCGGTCCATCTGGAGAGTTGAAGACCAAGCCAACCCAGCACAGTGTTGCCGCACTTCGAAGTATTGGTATTACACCCGATGCAATCGTGATTCGTTCCGATCGAGAGATTCCTTCGGCAGTCAAGAGAAAAATATCCATGATGTGCGATGTGGACCTTGAAGCCGTCGTTGCGGCCGTCGATGCCCCTTCAATCTACGATATTCCCAAGGTCCTACACTCCGAAGGATTAGATGCTTATGTTGTAAGAAGACTGGGTCTGCCTTTTAAGGATGTTGACTGGGACGAATGGGATGCACTTCTTGCAAAGGTTCACCACCCAGCACACAGCGTGCGCGTTGCCCTCGTTGGAAAGTACATTGATCTTCCCGATGCCTATTTGTCGGTGACTGAGGCACTTCGAGCAGGTGGCTTCGGCAACGATGCCAAAGTAGAGATCAAATGGGTGCCCAGCGATAATTGCGAAACATGGGATGGCGCAAAGGAGTTTCTTTCTGATGTAGATGCTATCTGTGTTCCCGGCGGATTCGGCGTTCGCGGGATTGAAGGCAAAGTCGGCGCATTGCATTATGCGCGAATCTCAAAGATCCCGACTCTGGGGTTATGTTTAGGATTGCAGTGCATGGTAATTGAAGGGGCAAGAAATCTTGCCGGAATTACCGACGCCAATTCGGCAGAGTTCGCTCCTGAGACAAAATCACCCGTCATTTCCACCATGGAAGATCAGCATGCAGTGGTCTCGGGAGAGGCAGACATGGGTGCAAGTATGCGCCTTGGTCTGTACCGGGCGGTACTGTCTCCCAACTCGTTGATAGCAAAGACGTATGGAACCTTAGAAATTTCGGAACGACATCGCCATCGATATGAAGTGAATAACGAGTATCGCCAGCGCCTCATTGATGCGGGTCTGCATTTTTCGGGTGTATACCCTGAACGCGATCTAGTGGAATTTGTGGAGTTGCCCGAGGAAGAACATCCGTATTACGTCGGCACGCAGGCCCATCCTGAATTTCGTTCTAGGCCAACTCGACCCCATCCTCTTTTCTTGGGTTTGATTGCGGCAGCTCTCCGGGCCAAAGGTGTCAGCGCAAAGTCTTGAGCCAGAGTAGGCTAGCGAACTGACAAAGACGTCCCAAATAGGAGTTGGAAATGATTGTTGGTGTACCGAAGGAGATTAAAAGTCAGGAATCACGAGTAGCAATTACCCCGGAAGGAGTCAGCGAATTTATCCGAGCCGGACATTCTGTAATTGTCGAAGCCGGCGCCGGTCTTGGATCCTCAATTACTGATGAAGATTTTATTTCGCAAGGCGGACAGATACGCACAACTGCAGAAGAAATTTGGGCCCAAGCCGACTTGATTCTCAAGGTTAAGGAGCCCATCGCGAGCGAGTATCCATTGATGCGCAAGGGCCAGGTTCTCTTCACTTACCTGCATCTTGCAGCTTCGAAGGCGTGCACTGATGCGCTTATTGCTAGCGGAACGACTGCGATCGCATACGAGACGGTAGAAGTGCGAGGTCAGTTGCCACTCTTAGCCCCAATGAGTGAAGTAGCCGGACGTATGGCAACACAGGTTGGAGCCTCTGTATTACAAAAGCCAAATGGCGGACGAGGGGTTCTACTCGCCGGAGTCCCGGGAGTTGCGCCAGGCAAAGTTGTCGTCATTGGTGGAGGCGTAGCAGGGCTTAACGCAGCCGTTATCGCTCTCGGAATGGGAGCCGACGTCACTGTGATTGATCGGAGCATCGCCCGTCTTCAATACATCGATTCACTTTATTCTGGACGAATTAAGACTTTGGCAGCTTCTTATCATGCGATTGACCGCGAGATATCGCAAGCGGATTTGGTGGTTGGAGCAGTTCTTGTTCACGGGGCAAAGGCTCCTAAGTTGGTGAGCAACGAGCAAGTTGCCCGGATGAAGCCAGGCTCTGTCCTAGTTGATATCGCAATCGATCAAGGCGGTTGCTTTGCTGATTCTCATGCGACCACGCATGCTGAACCAACTTTTCCTATTCATAACAGCATCTTCTACTGTGTTGCCAATATGCCAGGTGCAGTGCCGGTGACTTCAACATACGCCTTGACCAACGCAACTCTTCCTTACGCTCTGTCTATAGCAAATAAGGGCTGGCGTGAGGCAATCAGGGGCGATGCCAGTCTTGCGCTCGGGCTAAACGTTCATGATGGGGGTATTTATTACGAAGCGGTAGCAATCGCTCACAATTATGCATTCGAAGTACTTGCTTCGTAATTGATATAGATGACAGAAATGGAATTCTCTCGGGAATCTCGCGATTTCTTAGATCATTTAAGGGTCGAACGGGGCCTCGCGGAGAATTCTATTTCTGCCTACGGTCGAGACCTAAATCGGTTTAGCAGATTCCTTGGGCTTTCCTCTATTGCTCTTGCGGATGTGACAGCGAAAGAAATGCGCGAGTTTCAAAATTGGCTGCGCGCTGAGGATTTGAGTCAATCCTCAATTAATCGAATCCTTTCCGCACTTCGAACCTTTTTTCGCTACTTATCTGCCGAGAAGGGCTTTGTCGATCCTCTAACTGATCTTGAGAAAACGCGACAAGTTCGCCGTCTCCCCAAGGCACTGACAGTAAGCGAAATTGTGTCAATGATTGAAGCCGCTTATCGCGAAGGCGAGCCGGTGACAATCAGAGATAGGGCTTTGCTGGAGTTGCTCTACGGCAGCGGAGCTCGAGTCAGCGAGCTTGTGAATCTTGATCTGCCCGATGTCCGCCAGATCGCCACCGAAGGCTTTGAGGTCCAAACCATTAAGTTACGAGGCAAGGGTGGCAAAGAGCGCATCGTGCCTTTGGGAAGTTTTGCAAATGCCGCATTGAATGACTACTTGATCCGCGTGAGACCAGATTTGGCGCGAAATTCATCAAAAACCACTTCAGCAGTTTTTCTCAATCAGAGGGGGACTCGGCTGAGTCGGCAATCGGCCTGGCAATTCGTTCTCAACGCCTCGAAGGCCGCAGGAATAACTGGGAAAGTGTCACCGCACGTGTTCCGTCACTCCTATGCAACTCATCTACTAGATGGCGGAGCAGACATTCGTGTCGTGCAAGAACTCCTGGGGCATGCCTCAGTTACGACTACGCAGATCTATACATTGATTACGATCGATAAAGTGCGAGAGACGTACAGTTTGGCTCACCCCAGAGCTAGGTAGATTTGAGTTAGATAGATCTATAACCCGCGCAAACGTCGTGCCAGAATGCTCTGCTCACCTTTAGCCTCTAAATCAGCAATGATGACAGCAATAGATTCGCGCACAATGCGTCCCCTGTCAGCTGCCAGTCCTAGATCTCCTCGCAGAAGTAGGCGGGCTTGATCGAGGTCGAAAAGTTCCTCAGGGGAGAGATATACCGTGATCTTCTCAGCGTGGGATTCTCGCCCGGAGGGGGAGCGATCAACATTGCTGACCCTGCGCCGCGGTGTTGTTCTTACGCTCTTGCTCTGTCCGCGAGTGACCGGAGCGGTGGGGTTGGAGATGACCGAAGTGGGATCTATCTCCGGGGTTGTGTCCCGCACTGCAGTAAGGGCCGGAGTTGTTGATCGGAACAATTCATCGGCCCCTGGCAAACTTGCTCTGCGACTCATGCTAAGCCTCCTCGTGCGATCAATTCTCTGGCAAAACGTCGATACGACGCAGCGCCTCCGGAATTGGAGGCGTAGGTGTTGATTGGTTCACCGGCCACCGTGGTTTCAGGGAAGCGGACGGTCTGGGCGATTACGGTTTCGAAGACACTGTCGGGAAAGGCTTGCAGAATTCGTTCGAGGACTTCTCGGCTGTGCAATGTCTTCTTGTCGTACATTGTGGCCAAAATTCCAATTAACTTGAGACTTGGGTTGAGGTTGATGCGCACCTTCTCTAAGTTCTCCTGAAGTTGAGCGAATCCACGCAGGGCAAAGAACTCGCACTGTAGGGGCACAATGACTCCGTCAGCGGCGGTGAGCGCGTTTAAAGTCAGTAGACCTAGGGTTGGCTGGCAGTCGATAAGAACGACGTCGTAGTAGTCCTTCACAGTGGAGAGAGTGCGCTTGAGGAAATTCTCGCGCCCCATCTCGTTTACCAAGGTGACCTCAGCGGTCGCCAACTCCTTGTTCGCAGGGAGCAGATCCATTCCTGGAATCGAGGTCTTTAAGATGACCTTGTCGATATCTGAGTGCGGATCCATCAGAACTTGGTAGACAGTCTCTTGCAACTTGAGCTCGTGGGCATTGACCCCAAGGCCCACAGAAAGGGCTCCCTGAGGATCAAAATCAACCAGGAGGACACGACGGCCATACTCAGCCAAACTAGCCCCGAGATTGATCGTGGTTGTCGTCTTGCCGACCCCACCTTTCTGGTTCACGATGGGGATGATCTTGGCGTGGCCATGCTCTGAGAGAGCTTTGGGGATGGGCCAATTTTTAGGGGTCTTCTTGAGCAGGGTTGACGTAGTTGCTACATCATCATCAAAAGTCGATTTAACGCTCAATCGAGAAACCTCTCTGCCGCTTTAAGGTTGGACTCTACGCAGGAGAGCAACGCCTAAGCAAGTGCGAGAAATGAATCCAAATCTGAAGTACCGTTCGCTGGTGGAAACTGCAGCTACAGAGGTAAATACCGAGATTGCCCCTGGATTTGCCGTCCACCTGGAGAATTTCGATGGTCCCTTTGATCTGCTCCTGCAACTTATCTCCCGTCACAGGATGGATATCACCGAGGTTGCCCTCAGTGAGGTAACTGATGAATTTATCTCTTTTATCCGGGCCCTGGAAGTATCAGGGGAGGGATGGCGTCTGGATCAAGCCACCGAATTCCTGGTTGTCGCGGCCACGCTTCTGGATTTGAAGGCTGCTCGCCTGCTACCTAGCGGAGAAGTTGAGGACGAGACCGACCTTGCCCTTCTTGAGGCTCGGGATCTCCTCTTTGCTCGCCTGCTCCAGTACCGCGCATTCAAAGATATTGCCGCCACTTTCAATGACCGAATTACTCTGCAGGATAAGGCCTTTGCCAGGGTCATCTCCTTGGATCCTCACCTCTCATCGCTTCTTCCGGAGGTGCTCATAGGCGTAGGACCCGAGCGATTTGCAGCCATTGCCGAACGAGTACTTGCACCGAAAGTCACGCCTACAGTGGCCATGGAGCATCTCCACCTGCCGCTAGTGAGTGTGGCTGAGGAGTCTAGATGGGTGGTTGATGCCCTGCGCCGCTCACGATCCATGAGCTTTCGCCATCTTGTCGCCGAAGCCGAGAGCACCCTCGTGGTCGTTGCTCGCTTTCTGGCTCTCTTGGATCTTTACCGCCAGGGTGCACTCCGATTTGACCAAGTCGTCTCTCTAGGAGAACTTCAAATAAGTTGGGTTGGCCCAGATTCTGGTGAGATTGAGGCCGGAGAAGAGTTCGATATCCCCGCAAGTATTGAGACTAGTGAGACAGAGGAGGGTTCAGATGTCTAATCTTGAACTTGAGCATTCAATTGAAGCCATTCTTATGGTCATTGATGAGCCGGTTGCGGAGGAGACTCTGGCAAAGGTTCTGGATCGTTCGGTTGAGGAGGTCGTTTCAGCTCTTTCCTCTCTGGTAAGGGCTTATGAGAACAACGGCTTTGAGCTGCGCCAAATTTCCGGCGGTTGGCGCTTCTACAGTCGGCCCGAATACTCGGCGGTGGTTGAGCGTTTTGTTCTCGATGGACAGCAGTCACGCCTCACTCAAGCTGCCCTTGAGACCTTGGCGGTCATCGCTTATCGACAGCCGGTATCTCGAGCTCGAGTTTCAGCGATACGGGGTGTCAATGTCGAAGCGGTTATGAAAACCCTGGTTACCCGTGGATTGGTCGAAGAATTTGGGTTAGAGCCAGAAACCGGGGCAATCCTCTACCGGACGACGACTTATTTCCTTGAACGTCTCGGACTTAATTCCATCGATGACCTGCCTGCCCTTGCTCCATATCTGCCGGATCTGGATCGACTGGACGAAATTTTAGGCGCCCTCACCGACTGATCAGATCTTCGGTAGAGTAGGCCATTAACCCTTCTTCTTGGGGTAAGTAACGGCTCACGCCGGATTGGAAGACCCCCATGGCTCTGACACGACTCAATAAAATTATCGCCGATGCTGGAATTACTAGCCGCCGCGGCGCCGATGAGTTGATCCACGACGGACGAGTGAGCGTCGATGGCCAGATTATTCGAGAGATGGGAACGAAGATCGACCCTGAAAAGTCTTCAGTAATGGTTGATGGTGAGACAATTACGGCTAGTTCAACTAAGACTTACTTAGCACTTCATAAACCAAGAGGTGTTGTGTCTACCATGTATGACCCGGAAGGGAGACCGTCACTTTCGGACTTTATTTCGCTTCGAACTGAGCGTCTCTTCCACGTGGGCCGGCTCGACAAGGAGAGCGAAGGGCTCATCCTCCTCACCAATGACGGTGAAATGACTTTCCGAGCCACGCACCCTTCCTACGGTCTGGAGAAGACGTATCTCATCGAATATGCGGGGGATCTGCCAAAGAAGGCAGAGAGCACCCTGCTCAAAGGAATTGAACTCGAGGACGGATTAGGGCGAGTTCTGGACTTTAAAGCTCTCTCGCCAACCTGGATTGAAGTCACGATCCACGAGGGTCGGTATCACATTATTCGCCGCCTTATGGAGGCCGTGGGAGTAGACGTCCTTCGACTCATCCGCACTCGGTTCGGGCCAATTCTCTTGGGGGATGTACTTGAAGGCCGATGGCGAGACCTCAATGAAGTTGAATTGATAAATCTGCGTAAGGCTTTAGATATTTAACGATTTACCGACTTTCGCAATTACTACATAGAACCTCTTTATGGCTTTATCGATAATAGTCAGTGTAATTAAAATGGATTTATCGACATTGAACAGGGATCCTGCGCTTGGATGGAACCGCTTAAATAGATTTATCGATTTAATGAATGCGGGGTCCTGCACATCCGAAGTAGTCAAGAAGAGGTAAGTACTTATAGCCTTATATCGATATGACGTTATAAAGGTATAACGAGAAACACTGTTTATTTACCCCTAACTTTTGGTTGGGCAGGGTAACCTCCTCCCATGAACGTACGTGCCATCCGTGGAGCAATTCAGGTAGAGAAGAACACAGTCGCTGATATTCATGCCGGAGTGCACGAACTTCTAGGGGCGATCTTGGAGGCTAATAATCTAGAAGCCGACGATGTCATTTCGGTGATATTTACGGCTACCCCCGATCTCAATGCTGACTTTCCAGCAGCGGCTGCTCGCGAGATCGGGTTTGGGGCGGTGCCCTTAATTTGTGCCTCTGAAATCAATGTGCCGGGAGCTCTGCCGGGAGTCATCCGAGTAATGATGCATTGCAATACCAAGGCTAAAGCCGGCAATATCTCGCATATCTACCTCAAAGGTGCAGTGGCGCTCCGTCGCGATTTGGCCCAATGAAAGGCGTTCGGATTGTAGGTTCTGGGCTTATCGGAACATCGATTGCCCTGGCCTTATCGGCAGCTGATATTCCAGTTGAAATGACGGATTCAGATCCGCATCGAGTAGCCCTTGCTCAAGATTTGGTAGGAACCCAGGGGCTAGAGCAGATAGATCTTGTGGTCCTCTCTCTACCTACCTCTCAACTCTCACGAGTCATTGAGGATGAGTTTGCACTGAACCCAAAGGCTGTCTTTATGGATGTTGGTAGCGTAAAAACTAAACCTGTACATGAAATTGAGTTAACTCCGGAGATATCTCGCCGTTTTTGCGGCTCTCATCCCATGGCTGGCCGAGAAATCGGGGGACCCGAAGCTGCCCGCTCGGACCTTTTCACGGGCCGGCCCTGGATCTACACGCCATCCAATAATTGCGAACTCGATGTTCTGGAGCGGGTCGTCGAACTAATCCAGATCCTGGGCGCTACGCCCATCCAGATGGCCCCTCATGAGCACGATTCTGCGGTTGCGTTGATCTCACATTTGCCCCAAATATCGGCATCCCTTCTAGCTTCGCAACTTCGTAGTGGACCTGGCGATTGGCTTGCCCTCTCCGGACAGGGCGTGCGGGACAGCACCCGAATTGCCGCGTCGGATCCAAAACTCTGGCGAGAAATCATCGGGATGAATCGGGAGCAAATTCGACCTCTTCTGATCAAAATGAATGAGGACTTGGCCAATCTCATCAACGAATTTGACGCTGATGGCGCCATCGAGGCCTTTATCGAGCAAGGCCGGAGGGGGCGGGAGAGAATCCCGGGCAAGCACGGTGGACGTCCTCGCGACTACACCTACCTGCCCATTGTCCTAGAAGACAAACCCGGCCAATTGGCTGCTCTTTTCCAAGAATGCGCCGATGCGCAAGTCAATATTGAGGATCTCTCCATCGAACATTCACCTGGCCAATTCACGGGTCTGATCACGCTGGCTCTGTCGGCCGTGGATGCTGAAAAACTCTCTGAACATCTAGCAGGTCGGGGATGGAATGTTCATTCCCCGCGGCTCTAAAGCGGTAATTTGAGGTTAGCCGTGAACGACTAGACTTGTGCCTATGGGCATCGTCGTAGCAGTAGATGGCCCAAGCGGGGCAGGTAAATCCACTACATCGCGCGCAGTAGCAACTCGTGCCAAATGGGACTACTTGGACACCGGAGCGCTCTATCGAGGTGCCACCTGGTTAGCGCAACGGGAGAAAATCTCCGAGCCCTATGATGTCGTCGACGCCCTGAAGAAGTTTCCACTCACATTTGCAACCAATCCAGAGAATCCGACGCTCTTCTGTGGAGAATTCGATATCACGGAGGCTATTCGCTCGCAGGTGGTGACTGATCAAGTCAGTGAAATAAGCGCCTACCCCGAAATCCGCCAGCATCTCCTTGAACTTCAGCAAAAATTGATTAAGAGGGCGACCCGCGGAATTGTGGTCGAAGGGCGAGACATTGGGACCGTCGTCGCGCCGGAGGCTGCACTTAAGATTTTTCTAACGGCCGATCTGTCGGCACGGGCCGAAAGACGAGAAAAAGAGATCGATTCGCCCGCTCAGATACTTCCTTCGCCCACCGTGGAGGAGTCACTGGCGCAGAGAGACCTTCTAGATTCAACTCGAAGCGCTTCTCCATTGATGATCGCCTCCGACGCGATCACGATAGACTCGACCGAATTATCCCTGCATGAGACTGCCCAACGTATTTGGGAATTGCTCAAAGAGCGGGGTCTGCTCGGTCTACCAATTGTGGCCCTGCTCGGACGTCCTAACGTGGGCAAGTCCACCCTTATCAATCGTTTCCTAGGCCGTCGTGAAGCAATCGTGGAGGACACCCCAGGTGTCACCCGTGACCGAGTCACCTATGAATGCGAGTGGAATGGCCGCGATTTTATGGTGATGGATACCGGTGGATGGGAAGCCAAACCCGATGGAATCTCCGTCGGGGTCAGCGGGATCGCTGAACTGGCTATGGAAGAGGCCGACGTCCTTGCTTTGGTGATCGATTCCCAAGTGGGCGCACTCGATGAAGACGACGTCCTAATCCGTGAATTACGGAAAATGAAGAAGCCAATTATTCTGGTTGCTAACAAAGTCGATGGCCCGGCCGAGGAAGCGCAGGCTCATTCACTCTGGAATCTGGGTTTGGGGGAGCCGCACTTTGTTTCGGCGCTACACGGTCGGGCAAGTGGAGATCTCCTGGACAAGATTGTGAAGGTGCTCCCGGAAGTAGGTGGCGCTCAGAGCCAGGACGGATACAGGCGAGTTGCACTTATTGGACGACCCAACGTTGGCAAGTCGAGCCTTCTCAATATCCTCGCCGGAAGTACCCGCGCTCTCGTGGATGATGTAGCCGGCACCACGCGTGACCCAGTCGATGAGCTCATCGAACTCGGCGGATCTATTTGGCGCTTTATCGACACCGCAGGAATTAGAAAGCGCGCCAATCAGGCCAGTGGTACCGACTACTACGCAACATTGCGTACCCAAGTGGCGCTGGAGAGAGCTGAAGTGGCAGTCGTGGTTCTGGATGCTTCGAATCCGATTTCAGAACAAGATCTGCGCATTATCACCATGGTGGAAGAGGCTGGAAAAGCCCTCATTATCGTGATGAACAAATGGGACCTTGTAGATGAAGATCGCCAGATATTCCTTGATCGCGAAATTGATCGCCACCTTGACCAAGTGGAGTGGGCGCAGAGGGTCAACCTCGCCGCCAAAACCGGTTGGCACCGAGACCGGCTGGCCCCGGCCCTGCGAACCTCGCTGACAAGCTGGGAGAAGCGAATCCCGACAAGCCGGCTGAATTCCTTTCTTGGCACTCTCATTGCAGCCACGCCTCCTCCTGTGCGCGGGGGCAAGCAGCCCAAGATTCTCTACGCGACTCAGGCGGGCATCGCCCCACCTCGATTCGTGATCTTCACGACTGGGTTCCTGGAGAGTTCCTATCGACGCTTCATTGAACGGCGCTTGCGTGAAGAATTTGGATTTCCGGGGACCCCGATCCAAATATCTGTACGAGTGCGCGAGCGCGAGTAATATTCCATCCAGGCGAGTTATCGTCACCGGGGCGTAGCGCAGCTTGGTAGCGCACCAGGCTGGGGGTCTGGGTGTCGCAGGTTCAAATCCTGTCGCCCCGACATGTCCGTAGTCACTGTTCCAAACGCCCTGACGCTTCTGCGCGGGTTTGGGATTCCCCTTTTCATTTATCTGGCCCTGAGTCGCCACGCCGATGGCGCGGCAATCATTGTCTTGATAGTCGGAGGGGCGACGGACTATTTCGATGGGAAATTGGCGAGAGCGTGGAATCAAGAATCCAGACTTGGCGAATTGATGGATCCTGCCATTGACCGGCTCTACATTGCCGCGACGCTCATTGTTCTTTATATGCGCCAGGTGCTCCCGCTCTGGATCATCTTCGCCCTTCTTGGCAGAGATGTAATTCTCGGGGTGATGACACTTGTCATGAAGCGCGTCGGAATCGGGCCATTCAAGGTGACCTACCTTGGCAAAGCCGCGACTTTCAATTTGATGTATGCCTTCCCGCTACTCCTACTGGCCAAGTCAGACTCGGGGCTCGGAGCAGTGGCGTATGTCATTGGATGGAGTTTTGCAATTTGGGGAATCGCCCTTTATTTCATCACCGGAATGAACTACTTTCAGTCCGGATGGCGCTCCATCGCACATGCAAAGTAAGGTAGCCACTTAACAACTTTGATAGGAGATTGTCGTGTCAGAAGCACCACTAGCGTTGCGTTACACGAAGGAACATGAATGGGTAGCGACGACCGATACCGCATCTCGAGTGCGAATCGGAATTACCGATTTTGCGCAGAGCGCTCTTGGGGACATTGTCTACATCCAGTTGCCCAACGTTGGTGATGATCTGAGCGCCGGGAAAGTCTGTGGCGAAGTGGAATCCACGAAAAGCGTCTCCGAACTATATGCACCCGTATCGGGCAAAGTTACTGCAGTCAATGCAGCCCTTACTGCGAACCCTGAGATCCTCAATTCAGATCCGTACGGACAGGGCTGGATTGCAGAAGTTGAAGTTACTGGTGGAGAAGAAGATCTCCTGAGTGCACAGGAGTACGTGCAACTTACGGCTTGACCTTGGTCCTACACATCTCTAATGTCAGCCTCAAGTTGATGTTGAGTAAGAGGGGAGCGGCATGGAGAAGAAGCCAGAGCCCGATCTCACTACCACTATCCACTTAGGCGCTCGAGAAGGCGTGAAGGCGCTTCCTTCGGATCGTCTTACTGAGAATGTGAGCAAGTTAAACGAGGAAGAACGTGGCATTATCGCCAAGCTCTCCTCTAAGGATGGAATGTTAATTGTTCATCGCGGCCCAGGTAAAGGATCGCGGTTTTTGCTCAATGAACCCGCCACAATCGGACGTTCGCCGATGAGTGAAATTTTCTTGGATGATGTAACCGTTTCGCGCAAACACGCAATGGTTTCGTATTCAAATTCGGGGGCATTTAGCATGAAAGATTTGGGAAGTCTCAACGGTACATATGTAAACGGAAAGCCGGTTGTAGAAATTGAACTGGCATCCGGTGATGAAATTCAAATCGGTAAGTTCCATATGCTCTTCTTTGGGGGAAAATCATGAGCGTTCCTGCTCGCGCGTATCTCAGCATCGGCGAAGTTCTAGGAAAATTGAGGAATGATTTTCCAGATATTACGATCTCGAAGATCCGCTTCCTTGAATCCGAAGGATTGATTGAACCTCAGCGAACTCCTTCGGGCTACCGCAAGTTCACCAACTCCGATCTCGAACGTTTGAGATATGTACTGTTAGCCCAGCGGGATCAGTACTTGCCGTTGCGAGTGATAAAAGAGAATTTGGACGCGTTAGATCGCGGACTTCAACCCGCTCCTGTATCTGGGGGAGTTCCGGTTCCTAGGCTTGCCACCATTGATGGAGAGTTGGCGCCGGCAAATTTCGCCGAGAACACCGACATGCGACTCTCGCGCGAGGAACTTCTCAAGACCAGCGGAGTGTCTGAGGAGCAACTTGTTGAACTCGAGTCTTACGGTTTGATCGCACCCCGTGGACGTCATTACGACGCCGACTCACTGGCAATTGCACGAGCCGTCACGGAGATGGCAGGCTTTGGCATCGAGCCAAGACATCTGCGTTCATTTAAATCTGCCGCGGATCGCGAAATCGGACTTATCGAGCAAGTCATTACTCCTCTGATAAGGCAGAAGAGCTCAGAGGCCAAGGCTCGCGCCGAGGAAGTGCAGCGAGAGATCGCCGCTCTTTCAGTCCGCCTCCATGCCGCCCTTGTTCGCGGCGGATTACATCGACTCAGGTAGCCACGATGATTCCGGTAGAGGTTGTTGGCGTACGTGTTGAGATGCCGTCGAATCAACCAATTGTTCTACTGAAAGAAGTTGAGGGTGCCCGATTCCTTCCCATCTGGGTGGGCGCAGTGGAGGCAACTGCGATCGCCTTTGCCCAGCAGGAGGTCCTTCCGCCGCGGCCGCTAACCCATGATCTGATGAAGGAGCTTCTGGAGAAATTGAACGGAACCCTCCTTGCCGTTCATCTGACAGAACTTCGCGACGGCGTCTTCTATGCCGATCTCATCCTTAAGGGCGGCGACCAGAATGAGGTCGCGGTTTCGGCCAGACCATCTGATGCCATCGCTTTAGCCCTGCGGACTAAGAGCGCCATCCTGGCAACCGAGGAGCTGTTAGCCGAGGCGGGAATCGAAATTCCTGAGGAGACCAGTTCAGAGGCCAATGAGGAAGTAGAGCGATTTAGGGAATTTCTAGATCAGATCAATCCAGAAGATTTCGCAGGCTAGCCCAATGTTGGTGCGTCGCGCAGCCCTGACCCTCCGCCTCGGAGCCACCATCTTCTTTTTTGCTGCCGTTGCCCTCATCATCAAACCCGGTGAAGTGGCCACCTTCTTCGGTTTTGCCACTAAGTCCTTGACACCTGAATTGCTCTGGACTCTGCGTCTCATGGGTGCCACCTTCCTCATTCCGGCCCTTTTAGGCCCGGTCGTTGCCGCATTCGCAGGGGAGAGAGGGTTGCGTCAGGCCGCTGCTGGTATGGCATTTATCTGTCTTGGCATCTCCACGATCATCTTTTTTACCCCTGGCAAGTGGGCCTGGGGCAAACTCTGCTTTGCCGCGGTTGGCTATCTCTTTGCCCTCATGTACTTCTACGCCCTGCGGGGACGTGGGCGTAACCGTTAACCTCTACTTGAGGTTTTAATCGTGTTGATCGTTGATTCTACTTCTCGCCCCTCATAGGCTTATAAAACCTCCCCGAGAATCGAGCTGTGACGTGAACGAGCAAGAGCGCATAGATATTGGCTACAGGGGTGCAACGGCATGTGCTGCCGCTGGCATTTCTTATCGTCAACTCGATTACTGGGCACGCACAGGACTGGTGGAACCAAGTATCCGCACAGCGATGGGTTCTGGAACGCAACGTCTTTATGGGTTTCGCGACATTTTGGTCTTGAAGATCGTGAAGCGTCTTCTGGATGCAGGTGTATCCCTTCAGAATATTCGCACCGCCGTAGATTATCTCCGTAACCGCGGTGTGACCGAACTTGAGCGCATCACGTTGATGAGCGATGGTGCCTCGATTTATGAATGCTCGAGTCCAGATGAAATAATCGATTTACTACAAGGCGGACAAGGGGTCTTTGGAATTGCAGTCGGCAAAGTGTGGAGCGAAGTCGAAGGGTCCCTGGCCACTTTGCAGGGCGAGATTGATGGGCAAATAGTAAGTGGTGAATCTAACGACGAATTATCGCAACGTCGCAAACGCAAGGGTGCCTGAATCGGTCTACCCTGCTGACGTACTGTCAACGAGGGGAAACTGATGACGCTGTCCTACGATGCTAACGAGGCCTTTGAAAGAAGACATATCGGGCCATCATCGGATCAAGAAAAATATATGTTGGGCGAGTTGGGTTTTGACTCATTAGAGAAATTCATTTCCAAAGTTGTGCCCTCTAGCATCGCGATGGCGCAGCGGCTGGGGGAGATCCTTCCAAGTCCTGCAACTGAAACCGAAGTCATCGAAGAGCTGAGATCGTTGGCAGCAAAGAATCAAGTGTTCACCTCACTCATTGGTACCGGTTATTACGGCACGATTACGCCGGCGGTCATTCTGCGAAATGTTCTGGAGAACCCAGCTTGGTACACGGCTTACACACCATATCAGCCCGAAATTTCCCAGGGACGACTAGAAGCCCTTTTTGCCTTTCAGACTCTCATCTGCGACATGACTTCACTCGCCATCGCAAACGCATCAATGTTGGACGAAGCCACTGCCGCGGCAGAGGCGATGACTCTGGCACACCGCGTGTTTAAAGGCGGAGACGACGCGGCTTTTCTGGTGGATCAGAACGCGCATCCTCAGACCATCGCCGTCATCGGCACTCGTGCCAAGCCGCTGGGAATAACAATCGAGTTGTTCGATCCAACCAAGCCCCTTCCATCCACGGAATTTTTCGGCGCCCTTGTTCAATACCCGAATACCTACGGCGAGATTTTGGATTTCACCAACCTTGCGAACGCAGTTCACGATCGTGGCGCTTTGCTGATTGCAGCCGCCGACCTTCTCGCATTGTCACTTCTCAAACCGCCAGGGGAGTGGGGTGCCGATGTCTGTATCGGATCCGCACAGCGTTTTGGTGTGCCGATGGGATTTGGCGGCCCGCATGCCGGATTCATGTCGGTGCGCGCAGGGTTGGAACGCTCGATGCCCGGTCGGCTCGTCGGACAGAGCATCGACTCTGAGGGCAATCCCGGCCTGCGCCTTGCCCTTCAAACGCGCGAGCAACACATCCGCCGCGACAAAGCAACCAGCAATATTTGTACAGCGCAGGTTCTACTTGCGGTGATGAGTGCTTTCTACGCGATGTGGCACGGTCCGGACGGGCTCCGTCTAATCGCGCTGCGTGTCAATGAGCAGACAAGTCGATTGGCTTCTGGTCTGGCTCAAGGGGGTCATAAGGTCCTGACAACGAATTTCTTTGATACGTTGACGGTCGTCGTTAAAGATGCGCCATCGATCATAAAGAAGGCGGTGTCAGCGAAAATCAACCTGCGTGTAATCGCAGATAACACCATCGGCATCTCGTTGGATGAAACTACGACAGAGAAAACGCTTAAGGAACTGGCAAAGATCTTCTCGATTACCTTGGCAGCGAAGGGGAGTGGGTCATCACTTCCCAAAGACTTGCACCGCACTTCTGAATTTCTGACCCACTCGATTTTCAACGCGAATCACTCTGAGACGGCAATGATGCGCTATTTGAGAAACTTAGCCGATAGGGATTTGGCTCTGGATCGCACGATGATCCCGTTGGGTTCGTGCACGATGAAACTCAACGCTGTTACCGAGATGGAATCCATAACCTGGCCAGAGTTTTCATCCCTGCATCCATTTGCTCCTCTCGACCAGAGCGAAGGTTCTCGCGAACTCATTGCTCAACTTTCCAAGTGGCTCGTTTCTATCACGGGATATGACGCAGTCTCATTGCAGCCAAATGCGGGCAGCCAGGGAGAGTTCTCCGGACTTCTTGCGATCCGAAATTTCCACGATTCAAAGAATGAGCAACACCGACGCATCTGTCTCATCCCGTCCAGTGCTCACGGCACTAACGCGGCAAGTGCGGTGATGGCAGGAATGAAAGTCGTAGTCGTTGCTTGCGACGAACACGGCAACGTCAGCTTGGATGACTTGCGCAACAAGATTGCAGAACATGCCGCCGAACTGGCAGTTTTGATGGTTACCTACCCATCGACGCATGGCGTATTTGAAACAGCCATTGGCGAGATTTGCGCAATGGTCCATGATGCCGGTGGACAGGTGTACGTCGATGGTGCAAATCTGAATGCGCTCGTGGGCCTGGCACAACCTGGAAAATTCGGTGCTGATGTTTCGCACCTCAACTTGCACAAGACTTTCTGCATTCCGCACGGTGGCGGGGGACCAGGAGTTGGCCCGGTGATCTCACGCGCTCACCTTGCGCCATTCCTACCCAACCATCCCCTAGATGCACTAGCCGGCCCCGTAACAGGTCCAGGACCCGTGAGCGCGGCGCCTTATGGCTCCGCCAGTATCCTGCCGATTTCATGGGCTTACATCCGCCTCATGGGAGGCGCCGGGCTCACTCATGCAACTGAGGTGGCGATCCTGTCTGCCAACTACATCGCCCGAAAACTTCGCGATTTCTACCCCGTGCTCTATAGCGGGGAGGGGGGATTGGTAGCTCATGAATGCATCCTGGATCTTCGCGAAATCACCAAACAAAGTGGAGTTACCGTCGATGATGTCGCCAAACGACTGATGGACTACGGCTTCCATGCACCGACGATGAGTTTCCCGGTGGCGGGGACTCTGATGGTCGAACCTACCGAGAGCGAAGATACTGTCGAACTTGATAGGTTCATCAACGCCATGATCGCGATCTACGGCGAGATTCAAGACGTGGCCAACGGGGTCTATACCCACGAGGACTCGGTTTTAGCTCATGCTCCGCACACCAGCGAGAAGATTTCCTCATCTGATTGGCCGCATCCATATTCACGCGAATTGGCAGGTTTCCCGCAAGGAATGAATCTGAGTGAGATTATCGGCCGGCGCGGAAAGTACTGGCCGACTGTTGGTCGAATCGACGGGGCATATGGAGATCGGAATCTGATCTGCGCGTGCCCGCCCATTTCTGACTACGCCTAATAACCTGCCATGAAAATTGCTGTCACGGGCGGAAGTGGAAAACTCGGCAGGAGTGTTGTGCGAGTTCTTGCAGATGCGGGTCACGAAGTTCTCAACCTTGATCGTGCGGGGGAGAGAAGCGCTGGCTTGATTGTGGTTGATCTCAAGGATTACGGACAGGTCGTCGATGCAATCTTGGGTGTAGATGACCGACATACGGGCTTTGATGCCATCGTCCATTTGGGCGCCATACCGGCACCTGGCATAGTGCCCGATGTCGCAACGTTTCATAACAACATGCTCTCCACGTACAACGTATTTCAGGCCGCACGTCGCGCCGGCATTAAGAAGATTGTGTACGCATCCAGTGAGACCGTACTGGGGCTCCCTTTCGATATTGATCCGCCGTATATTCCCGTAGATGAGGAATATCCGGCCAGACCGGAAAGTACGTATTCTCTGGTCAAACATTTGGAAGAGCAGATGGCCGTGGAGTTGGCGCGTTGGGATCGCGAGTTGAGCATTAGCGCACTGCGGTTCTCCAATGTGATGGATCCAGGAGACTATGCAAACTTCGCATCCTTCAACCACGATGCCACATTACGTAAGTGGAACCTCTGGGGGTACATCGATGGTCGCGATGGGGCGCAGGCAGTTTTACGGGCACTGGAAAACGCCCAACCAGGATTTGAAGCCTTCATCATTGCAGCCGCTGATACCGTCATGAGTAGACCCAGTGCCGAACTTGCAGCAGAAGTCTTCCCAGAAGTAAGACTCACCAAGGAACTTGCCGAACATGAAACGTTGCTCTCGATTGATAAAGCCAGGCGAATCCTCGGTTACGTACCGGAACATACCTGGCGCGATCACTAACCCTAGAAACTCCGGTAACTGCTGAATTGTCTTCGGGGAGAGGTTCTACACACTACTTAACATAATGTAACTTATCGGCGTTAGATTGGAACCGGTTCTGCCAACCCCACAGGGTTACTTTGGCCAAGGCCTCTAGGACAATTCTCCGGCTCATCTTGCTCCGCCCAAGTTCACGCTCGACAAATGTCACGGGAACTTCAGAAATTGTCCCTCCCGCCGCGTTTGCGGCAAGAATCATCTCAATTTGAAAGCAGTACCCTTCAGACTTGATTTCGCTCATTTGGAGTCGATTGATGAGATGGGCCGAATAAACCCTAAAGCCACCAGTGAGGTCGGTCAAAGGAAGTTTTAGGGCCAATCGAGCATATGAAGTGCCGACTTGGGAGATGAATTGTCGATATTTGGGCCAATTGCGGATCTCGCCACCGGGCATCCAGCGAGAGCTCATTACGACGTCGATGTTGGCAGCTCTTGCCAGCATGGGCGCCAGATCGGCAGGCCTGTGGGAACCATCGCCATCCATGGTTACGTAGTGGGAGAACTCAGGTTTGGCTAGCGCCCAGCCGATCCCTGCCCGGTAAGCAGCTCCCAGACCGCTTTTCTGATCTCGTTTCAGTAGGTGAACGCGCGATGATCCGAATTCCTCGACAATTTTTCCGGTGCCATCTGGAGAGTTGTCATCAATGACGAGAATCTCCAGGTTTGGGAAGCGCTCAAGAAGCTCGCCGACAAGGGGAAGGATGGACTGCGCCTCGTTATAGGTGGGGATCATCACCAGGGGGTTCATTTTCATCCTTGAAATCTCCGTCGTCGCTTCCAACCTACTGGGATAAGGATAAGTGGAATGAGGACGAGAGTGGCCTCGATTTGGGAGCCAAATCTGTCAGCCAGAGAGAGCGAGTTGATCAGTCCAATCTGTGTATCTATGACTGCGGAGCGGTTCTGACCGGTTTCATGCGTAACTCTCCCCCTCGGGTCAATCAGGGCGCTGATACCCGAGGTGGAGATGCTTATTGCATATCTCTGATGCTCAATGGATCTAATGCGGGTGATTCCAAGTTGTTGCGCGCTCTCTGGCGAGAGTCCGAATGTGGCGCTATTCGTCTGAACCACGAAGGCGTTGCTCACCTTGGCCATCGCTCGACCAGAGGCGTCATCGAGGAGTTCAAAGCAGATGATCGGCGCAATATTCGCCTTTCCAACTTTGTGAATGCGAATTTGATTTCCTGGTACAAAATCAACGACATCTCTTGCAAACGGTGAAACGATTTCAGCAATTTTCCGAAAAGGAATGTATTCGCCAAATGGCGTGAGATGACGCTTCACATAGATCGTAGTTGGACCCTTCACTGGTTCCCAAAGTATTGAAGCATTTTGAAAGTTGGATCCATGTTCTAGAACAGCACCGACAATAAAAGGAACGTCGAATTCATCAATTACAGATTGAAGTTGGTCACGAACAATCGGATCCTTGAGGGGGTCGACATCGATTGAATTCTCAGGCCATATAACTACCTGTGGTTTTGTGTCATGGCTCCTCACATAATTAACGGTGGTTCGAAGATGATTTTCAAAAACTTGAGTCGCGCGCGAGTTGAAATCTAATCCAAGAGATGGCACTCCCCCTTGGATGGCGATAAAGGAGAAATCCCTCTTGGGCAAAGATGGGCGGCCGAGATTGGCCGCCAAGGAAAGAGCGATCAACGTAATCAACAGAAGTGTTGACATCAGGATCTTCCTTTGGAAAGCGAGAAAGAAGAGCACAGATAATGATGCAACGAAGAAACTAAGCAATGGTGCCCCTCCGATACGCGCGACCTGGGCATACGGCGCATCAGCCTGGCTAAAGGCGATCCTGCCCCATCCGAAACCGTTGAATGGGAAGTGAGATCGCAGGTACTCAACTAAAACCCAGAGGAACGGGAATAGGAACAAATTTCCGCGAACTGACATAGGTACCAAGGCCAATGGCAACAATAAGGCCACTTGCAAAGCAGTGAGTATGAACCAGGGTATATCTCCGACATATGTGTTGCTCCATGCCAATAACGGAGCGAAAAAAGCAATCCCAAAAATGAGTACCGCGAAAACTCTGTCTCGAAATCGCACCTGCATAAGGGTCTTAATAAGCAAGGCCAGAGAGATTGGCGCGCAGAACCAGAGTCCGATCGGTGAGAAGGCCGCGTATGCAAGCAAGCCAGAGAAGAGCGAGAGCAGAATTACCACTTCAAAGCCGAAACCAATCGGTCGACACTTGCACCTAGGGCGTACTTCTCCTGCATTTCACGGATCAGCTTTATGTCTTTTGGGTATTTTGGTAGAGCGAGTGAAACATTCGGCAAAGAGATGTCCCTAGCGCATTGCACCAAGATGGGTGCAATAGCCAGGTAGTCGCGACCGGCCAGAATTCTTTTGGTGAGTGCCGGAGTCAGTAATGAATGATTCTCCTCTGCTGCTGAGATGACATCCTCCACCGAATGAAAATGATTGGCGATATGCGCAGCTCCCTTTACCCCGATGCCCTTGACGCCAGGAAGGCCATCAGAGGGATCTCCCCTGAACATGGCAAATAGCGCATATCTATCCCCAGGTATTTCGTATCGGTTGGCGACCCATTGCTTATCGACGAGCTCATGTTGCGACAGCCCTTTGGCCAAATAAACGACCGCAACATTTCGATCGTCATCGACCATTTGAAAAAGGTCGCGATCCCCCGTGACGATTCGTACTGGCCCGTCGTGTTGCACGGCGAATGAGGCCATAACATCGTCTGCTTCATAGTCATCTATTCCGATAACAGTGATACCGAATGCGTCAATCAGGTCAAGAAGAATGGGAATCTGCGGCGTCAGCGTGTCAGGCTCCTCCTCTTGATCCTCGCTCCCCTCTTCGACCCGATTGGCTTTGTAATCCGGAAACAGGGCAACCCTCCAACTTGGCCTCCAATCGCCTTCGATGCAGGCGACCAATCGATTGGGCTGGTACATGGTGAGTAAACGTGCCGTCATGTCAAGGTAGCCTCGTATGGCGTTAACTGGAGTGCCATCTGGTGCAACCATCGTGTCAGGCATCCCGTAGTAGGCGCGATACCAGAGCGAGGCGCTATCAAGGAGCATCAGGGTCATACTTCACCTGCAAAATAGGCAACTACACCGCGGTCGAGTTTTTTCATAGCCTCAAGACATTTAGGGCGAAGCTTCTCACTTGCAACAGAGATTTGCTGCAGTAAATCGATGAGTTGCTTGGTGGAACGAACAAAATCTCCGACAGAGAGATCTGAATCCTTAAGGACACTTTGTAACGAGTGCCCGTTCGCCCACCGGAAAGATATCCAGCAGAATCCGAAATCAGGCTCTCGTTGAGTAGTCACCTGATGCGCTTTCTCGATCACTTCTAGTTTCGCCCAGAGCCGGATTATTTCGGCAAGTGCGCTTTGAACATTGCCTGTTGGAATCCGTGGCGCTTGATTTTGTGAAGAGCGACTCTGAAAAATGACGCTTGAGACCGCGCTGAGTAACTCGGAGGCCGAAAGATGGTCAAAAAGATCTTCTCGAATTGCCTCACTTAGTAGCAGATCGGACTCAGTGTAAATCTTGGCCAGGATCTGGCCTTGAGGAAGAGGCTTTTCGCCTTCGATATAACTAAGTTCGGTGAGCACGTCACAGATGTGGTCAAAAGTGCGAGCGATGACATGTGTCCGATTCTCAACTCGTGATAGCAGGCCTACATTCTCGCGCGAAAGACGATCCGCTCGTTCTGCTAATCGGGCGTGAGTCTCTCGATCACTGCAGGCATGGCACGGGTGTCCTCGCAATCCCTTGCGCAGTCCAACGAGTTCGGACTCCATATGAGCACGCTGCCTTGGGTCAAAACCTCGCTTTGCTTGTCTATGTGACAGGAGCGTCTCGGTTGCCTTAATCTCGCGACGAATACTCGCGTATTGCTCGAAATCACCTAAGTGACATTGAGCATTATCTAGAAACTCCGCTATTGCACTTTCATTCTTATGAATCTGTCGAGAAAGACCAACGACTGCGCGGTCGGCCTGGAACTGAGCAAAGGATGATTCGAGGGAGCCACGTGCTCTCTCGCGCCCAAAGCGCGAAATCAAATTGATGGCCATGTTGTACGTAGGCGTAAAAGAGGAGCGGAGAGGATAGGTCCGCGTGGAAGCAAGCCCGGCGGCCGTTGCTGAATCCACTGTCGGAGACCATTGGACAACGGCGTTTCCTTCGATATCGATGCCACGCCTTCCTGCTCGCCCGGTGAGTTGCGTGTACTCCCCCGGCGTTACTGGAACATGGGCCTCACCATTCCATTTGACTAGTTTTTCAAGCACGACCGTGCGGGCCGGCATGTTGATTCCAAGTGCCAAAGTCTCGGTGGCAAAAATCGCCTTAAGCAGGCCTCTCTGGAAAAGATCTTCAACGGCGCTTTTGAAACTGGGCAGCAATCCGGCGTGATGCGCCGCGATCCCCCTTTCGAGAGCGGAGAGCCACTCGCTAAAGCCAAGAGTTTCAAGGTCCTCAGCGGCTATGTTCTCTGTGTACCTTAGGGCAATTGCCCGAATTTGGGCTCGCTCTTCAGTTGTTGTGAGTCGCAAACCAGATGCCAAACATTGTCTGACCGCGGAATCGCAACCCAGTCGAGAGAAAATGAAAGTGATTGCCGGCAGCATATTCTCACGCTGCAATTTTTCAACAACTTCGGCGCGCGAGAGACGATGACCACCTTCGCTCCATTCGCGCCGATTTCCTCGCTCTTTAGGAGATCGCACCCGACGCAGTGCCTCCCGCTCTCTTCTAAGTATCTCCGGATTTACTTTTCCGTTTTCGACAAAGAGATCGATAAGTCCATTATCGATGAGCACGTGTTGGTACAGCGGAACGGGTCTAATTTCGCTGACAATTACCTCGGTATCACCTCTAATCGTCTGCAACCACTCCCCAAATTCCTCCGCGTTGGAAACAGTGGCTGAAAGAGAGATAACTTGGACACTTTCCATGAGGTGAATAAGTACCTCTTCCCAGACGGCACCGCGAAACTTGTCTGCGAGGTAGTGGACTTCATCCATCACAACAAAGCCGAGCGAATTCAAAGTGTGAGAACCGGCGTAGAGCATATTTCGCAGGACTTCAGTAGTCATCACGAGAATATCTGCCTCGCCGTTGATACTGGTGTCCCCAGTTAGTAGTCCGACTCTCTCCCCGCCGAACTTCGCCACGAATTCCTGGTATTTCTGATTTGACAATGCCTTAATGGGCGTGGTGTAAAAACATTTGCGCCCGCGCTTGAGAGCCAAATACGCCGCAAATTCACCGATGACTGTTTTTCCAGCTCCAGTGGGCGCCGCCACCAAGACACCCTTGCCTTGTTCTACAGCACGACATGCCTGAACCTGAAAGGGGTCGAAAGGGAAATCGAAAGTTTCTGAAAATTCATCGGTAAGCGCAAAGGAGCGCTTCAGGGAAGACTCCGCATAACGTGCAGCGGGGGTGCTCATGGCAGCCAGGTTAGCAGGGCTGACGGCATGGACTCAGTCTGAACTGGCAGGACGCCAATACGTTCCCCATCCGCATATGCAACCGCCGCCGAGTTTATCCGTACTCTCTTTCCTCGAAGTATCTTGACCGCTGGATTTTTTACGTGCGTGCCCGCATAGACTTTGGGAAAAACGCGCAGAAACTTCAATTTTGAAATAGGGCTAAGCACCATCACATCGAGTAAGTCATCATGTAGATCAGCATTGGGGCAGACTTTCATGCCACCGCCGTAGGATTGACCGTTTCCAATGGCGATGAGCATTGCTTTTGTAGTAAATCTCTGTCCGTCGATTTCAATCTCATAAAGCCTCGGAGTGAACCCGAACAATTCGAGCAATATTGCGACGTTGTATTTTGAAGGTCCCTTTGGCCACTTCATGGTGTTGGCACGTTCGTTTACAAGTGAATCAAATCCTGTTGAAAGGATCGCCCCAAACCACTCGCCGTCGACAAGCCCGAGATCCACTCGTGATGGTGGACTGCTGATAGCCGTCTGGAGAATCTGCTCGACATTGTTTAATGGCCATCCTAAGGTTCGGGCGAAGTCATTGCCTGTACCTGCTGGAATGATGGCCAAAGGAATTGATGTGTTCGCCACATGCTGCAATACCAGGTGCACCAACCCATCGCCTCCCACCGCGACGACCCCTTGGCATTCTTTCTCTTGAGTGAGAAAAGCAGTGAGACTTCGCGTGGTGTGCTCAGCCGATGCTCCGGTAATCATCCGGTACTCGACTCCGTGGTGATCGAAAAAATCCATGGCACGACGGCCAAAAAGTGCGCCTTTGCCTCTGCCCGAGATTGGGTTGATGACTACGGCCCACATCAGATGTCGGATTCCTCTGAAAGGGCTCTCTTGGCCCTTCGCCGGTCGACAAGTAACGCGATTCCGCCCGCTGCAAAATAAAAAGCGCAGAGCGGCACAGCCAATAAGGTCATAGTCAAAGGGTCCCCTGTGGGAGTAAATCCAGCGACAAAAAGCGTAATACCAAAAACCCAGACTCTCCATGGTCGCAAGATCGCCTTGCCGGAGATAAAGCCGATGAGGTTCAAGGCGACAAGAAAAACCGGCAATTCGAAGGCAAGGCCAAAGAGGAGGATCACCCGTAGTACAAAATCCAAATAATCATCAAAACGGACCAGGTTGGTTAAGGAATGAGGCGTGAAACCAAAGAGCACCTTGATGGCAACCGGCAAAATCAAGTAGCCAAGAGTTGCACCTGCGGCAAAAAATGGAGTTGCGCAGCCTAGAAATAGGATCGAGTATCTCTTCTCTTTCTTGTGCAGACCTGGTGATATGAAGGCCCACATTTGATAAAGCCATAGTGGCGCGGAAATGATCAAGCCCGTAAGCAGTGCAACTTTAATCTGAAGATTCAGGGGCCCTAAGACACCATTGATGTAGAGCGAGCCACAGTGCGTGGATTGAGTTGCTTGAGCCTGAGCCAGATCGCAGACGGGCCGGGCCAGAGTTGTAATAATTTGGTTGTAGAAATACCACCCGATGCCAGAGGCGAGCAAAATGATGATGGAGGAGCGGACAACCCTACGTCGGAGCTCACGCAGATGTTCAAATAGCGGCATTCGACCGCTTGTGGTGGCCGCCATAGAGACTATTTCTCCGCGCCGCCTTCGCCGTCTTTCTTTTCCTCGTCCTTATTGATGTCTTTCATCTCGGTTTTAAAAATTCGAAGAGATTTGGCCAATGAGCGAGCAGAATCTGGAAGTCGCTTAGCTCCGAAAAGAAGAATGAGAACAAGCAATACCAGCAGCAGGTGTGTGGGCTCTCTTAGAAAAGGCATCGCGATAATCTCCAAATTCCTCTTAGTGCTTTTATCTGCAATTTCGATCAGACCAACAGGAGGCAACGCTACCCCAGAAATCTTAAAGATTGGCCCCGCGCCTCAGACCAAGCCTTGGTAGGCGTTTAGGGCCCGCAGCGCCCTGTCTTGGAGAGATTTTCTCAACTCAGGGGGTGTCGTGAGGCTGACCTCGCCACCGAAACTCATAATCTCTCTAATCGCCCAATCCGTCGTGAAGCTCTCCACTTTGATGCTTTTCCGCGAAGCAAGAGGCTGAGAGACGACGTCGAGATTGAATCGTTCAACGACATCTCGAAGACGCGAACCCACGTTAAGCGTGATGGGGAATTTCTCACCGATCTGGGCCGAATCCATCCTCGGCGAGGCTGCTCCAGGTTCACCATGTGGCGTGGCACCCACAATGCGATCGAGGCGGAAGGTTCTGTAACTTGTGGTCAGTTCGCAAAAGGCCAGGACATAATCGACTTCGTTGAGAGTTGAGAATTCCAGAGGATGGATGACACGTTTTGAGATTTCATCGCGGGATCTGGAATGGTAGGAAATCTCGACGGTTCCTCTTGAGGCTATCGCTCTTTCTATCACACCACGTTGGCTAGAGAGTGCACCTGTCCCCGCTTGGACTCGCTGCTGTACGGAAGTATCGAGAAACCCAATGAGCTTAGAAACCAGTTGTGAAATTGTTTCGCTCAACAGAATGTGATTTGGATCCGCGTCTCCCTGCAACGCCTCTAACCCAAGAATCAAAGCGAGCACCTCGTCTCGATTCAAAGTTCGAGGTCGAGCTAGTGTTTCGGCATTTGAGATGCTTACGTATCCAGTATCGAAAGAGAGGTCCATCAATTCAAGTGCGGTGTAGCCCGGCAAGCCGCACATCCACAGGGTGTAGAGGTCCTCGGTAAGTTGCGCGGTTGTCACGTCGAATTCTCGCGCCAACTCCTCGATTGGAATTCCTTGGTGTGTGGCGAGGTAAGGAACGAGATTAAGCAAACGTTCGGTACGCTCCAACCCCGAGTTTGGCGAACCTTTACTCATGTGCACTGACCAGGGCCTGTAGGCGCTCAATGACCTTGTTGCGAAGATTGGCGGGGCCATGCACGATCACGTCATCGGCATGCCAGAGAACTGAGTCGATGAGCTGCGACTCGTCAGAATATGGAATACGACAACGATCGAAGTCCTCATCAGTAGAAATAATCTGAGCATCTCCCCTTAGTGCATGACCTCTTCCGACTCGAATTGATACCTCTGCGATTTGACGCTTTTCAAATATGGTTGAGTCAAGAAAGGCGAGAACGTCAAAGGTCGGTTCTGCAGCAAAGGAGCCCTTCTTGCCTGTCAATTCGACTTGATTCACGATGCGATCTAGCCGAAAAGTGCGCGTATCGGAGCGAGCTTTGTCATATCCCACCAGGTACCAATTTCCTTCCCTGCTTCCCATGCCAAAGGGATTCACGGTACGTCGCTCCTCTTCGAGTTGCGCCGACGTATAAGTGAAAGAGACAGTGATTTGGTCAGCAATTGCGCGCGTTAAGGGCACGAAGTTTGGCGAACTTACGTTGAGTCTGGGAGAAAGGTTGGGAAGCGAGTCAAAATCGGAGGCTATGCCCAGTGAACGCAATTTAACCAAGGCACTTTGGGCGGGTTCGTCCAGGGCTGCCCCGCGCCACGCCTCAGCAGCAAGGGACAATAGAGCAACTTCGGCCCCATTTAGGTCACCAAGATTTAATGAGTAGGTATCGGGATGGATCCGATAGCCGGGTTCATCTTCAAATCCGGGGTCCACTCCATGCACATCGATGATGATTCCGATGCGACGAAGATCGTCCTTGTCTCGCTCGAACATTCGCTCTTTTGATTCGGCGCTTCCCTCATAGCCCTCGATGGTTCGAAATATCTCAGACTTTGTCAAATACCTTTTCGTGGCTAAGAGAGCAATAGTCAGATTGATAAGTCTTTCATTCTTGCGCGATGCCATCGTAACCTCCCTTCGAAGGCCTCCGACGTCGCTGTAAGACATCGACTCCAGGTGCCATTCTGCGCGACAAAATAAGAAATCCAGTGTGTCCGATCATGCGATGCTGCGGTCTTACGGCCAACCCCTCGTGATGCCAACCACGAACCAAGGATTCCGAACTTTCTGGCTCGGTAAAATGACCATCATCCTTCAATGCCTCAGCTGTTGCGGAAAGCTGCGTCGTAGTTGCAACGTAGGCAAGAAATACTCCACCCGGGCGTAGTACCTGTGCGGCAAGGGCAACGCATTCCCAAGGGGCCAACATATCCAGAATCACCCGATCAAAAATGTCTTCGAACTGCTGATCTTGCACTGATCCGACTTCGACGCGCCAGTTTGTTGGGAGTCCGCCGAAATAGTCGGTGACATTCGAGGTCGCGTTCGCGGTGAAATCGGCACGTCGTTCCAACGAGTGTACGAATCCACTCTGGCCAACCGCACGCAATAATGAGATTGTTAACGCGCCACTTCCGACCCCAGCTTCGAGCACTCGCGCACCAGGATAAATGTCTGCAAATCCGACAATCAGAGCCGCATCTTTTGGATAGACGATTGTCGCCCCCCGCGGCATAGACAGCACGTAATCAGAGAGAAGAGGTTTAAAGGCCGTGAATTTCAATCCCGCCGTGGTTTCGATTACGGAACCCTCTGGCATGCCGATGAGGTCATTATGCGTGATCCATCCCTTATGGGTATGCCATTCCTTATCCTGAGTGATCGTAAAGCTATAGAGCTTGCCCTTTGAATCGGTAAGTTGAATTCGATCGCCAATGGCGAAATACCCAGGAGTAGACACGGGAGCATCTTAGAGGTCAACGCCTGCCCTTGGGAGAGTATCTTGCCCTCCATGAGCAAAATCAGGCTGTCACCAAGCCGCGTGAATGATTTTTCCAACTGCCCGCAACTTTATAAATACCGTGCCATCGATCAGTTGCCTGAGGCTCTGAATTTAGATGCCGAACGCGGCACATTGGTCCACACTGTGCTTGAGAATCTATTTGACTCCCCTATTCCGCATCGCACTGTCCAAACCGCCAAGGAAATTCTACCTCTCCGTTGGAATGAGCAAGTTCTAGCAAACCCGGAACTCGAATCAATGGTCACTGACACAAAAGAGTGGATCGATCGAGCAAACTCACTTATCGATAATTATTTCGCCCTTGAAGAGCCGAATTCATTCGAACCAACTCATCGCGAGATGCATCTGGAAATCGAGTTAAATGACGAACTTTATCTTCATGGGTACGTAGATCGCCTAGATATCGCAGGTACTGGCGAGGTGCGCATTATCGACTACAAAACCGGCAAAGCTCCCAAGCCAGCATGGGAGGAGAAAGCCCTCTTTCAATTGCGAATCTACGCGCTGATCTACTGGCGCAACTATGGTGTGGTTCCCAAATTGCTCCAACTTATCTATCTGGGGAGTTCTCAACTACTACGAAACTCCCCTACGGAAGCGGATCTCGTATCAACGGAAAGGACTCTGCTCCGGATCGGGAGTGAGATTGCGGCAGCGATGAGAGATGATAAGTGGACTCCGAAGCCATCAAGACTCTGCGACTGGTGCTCTTTCCAGAAAATCTGCCCGGCCTTCAACGATTAAGAATTGAACTCTGCGAATAGCTCTTGCAACTTCCCCAGAGAAAGTTCATTGACAGAGGAGATAACTCGAACTCGACCTGCATTTTCGATAGGCACTAGATGAGGGATCGCCACCACTACGCCGCCGCTGGCACTTGCGGCCGCAACTCCCGTGGCAGAGTCTTCCAATATCAGGCAATCCTGGATTTGGACACCAAGGAACTTCGCCGCGGCAAGATAACCCTCGGGATCGGGCTTAACATTCGTGACGTCATCACTCGAAATAGAAATCGCGAAACGGTGACCTTCGAGATTATCGAGGACCGCATTAACGAGTACTCGAGGACTTGCCGAGACAAGTGCCATGGGAAGGGCAAGATTTTCGCATAGAGACATCAAATCTTGAGCGCCCTCCATCAGGCGTGCACCGTCTCGCAGATGCGATTCTGTCAATGAGATCAGAGTATCGGTAAAGAATTCCGGTGTTTCCACGTTCCCGGCCAGAGCAAACATATATTGACCCACTCGATCTAGTGGACCACCGAGACAGTGTGCCTGATCTTCCTTTGTCCAGGAGTATCCGTATCGAGACATAAGTTCATTCTCGGAAGCCAGCCACATGGGTTCGGTATCGACGAGGGTACCGTCCATGTCAAAGAGAACTGCAGAGAAGAACGGACTCACTTATTCGATCTCAATTCTCAGTTGGCATTGAAATATTTGGCTTCGGGATGATGAACGATAATCGCCGAGGTTGATTGCTCCGGGTGCAACTGGAAGCCCTCTGAGAGTTCTACCCCGATTCTCTCCGGTTCGAGAAGTTCGCAAAGTTGAACTTGCTGCTCTAAGTCGGGACAAGCTGGATAGCCAAATGAATATCGTGATCCTCGATAACCTTGGTCGAGAATCGCCTGCAACTCCGGCGCATCGTCTCCTCGATAATTCAATTCTTCTCGCACGCGCGCATGCCAATGCTCGGCTAGGGCCTCTGTTAGTTGGACGGATAGACCGTGAAGTTCGAGATATTCGCGATAATGGTTGGCGGCAAATAATTTGCCTGTCGCCTCACTTACTGCCGAACCCATCGTCACAATCTGAAATTCCACAACATCAGTGCGCCCTGAGTCTTTCGAAGCAAAATAATCACTGATGCACAGTCTTCGATCGCGAGACTGGCGCGGGAAGGTGAAACGAGTTCTCTCTTGGCCCTGAAGCGATCCTTCGTGATGCAGAATGATGAGGTCATTGCCCTCGCTTACGCATGGGTAGTATCCATAAACGACGGCAGCATTGAGCCAACCTTGCGACAAGGCATCGCTCAGTAGTGCGCGGAGGCGTGGACGTCCTTCGGCTTGAGCCATCGCCTCGTACTCACCGCGTGCACCCTTGAGTCCCCATTGCCCGACAAAGAGGGCGCGCTCGTCCAACATTCCAGAGTATTCAGCTAATGCAACACCTTTGATAATTCGACTGCCGAAGAATGGTGGAGTCGGAATGTCCACGTCGGTGGCGACATCGCTGCGCCTGGTGTCAATTTCTTGAATGGAATCAGGCGTAGCCACCGCGCGAACTCTTCGCTCTCGCAAGGGAGGAAGCGCAGCTCCTGGCTCTCCACGCTTTATCGCCATGATTGTGTCCATCAGACGAAGTCCCTCGAAGGCATCCCTGGCATAACGAACTTGTCCGGGAAACTGACCAGCCAGATCCTGCTCAACGTAGGCTCGAGTTAAAGCAGCACCTCCGAGAACAATCGGCCATTTCTGATCCAATCCGCGCGAGGTGATCTCTTCGAGATTTTCTTTCATAATCACAGTCGATTTGACCAACAGGCCACTCATGCCGATCGCATCTGCATTGGAGTCACTGGCGGCATCAATTATTTGATTTATCGTCTGCTTGATGCCGATGTTGACAACCCGGTAGCCATTGTTTGACAGGATAATGTCGACGAGATTCTTGCCAATATCGTGGACATCGCCGCGAACAGTGGCAAGGACCATTACTCCTCGCCCATCGGCGCCGGACTTCTCCATGAATGGTTCGAGGTAGGCCACCGCTGATTTCATGACTTCCGCGCTCTGCAAGACGAAGGGAAGTTGCATCTCCCCTTTCCCAAAGAGCTCGCCCACTACCTTCATGCCTTCAAGGAGGAAGGTATTGATGATGTCGAGTGGCTTCATGCCCTCTTCGAGGCCCGATTGGAGATCGGCTTCAAGTCCAACTTTCTCCCCATCAATTATTCTCCGTGTGAGGCGCTCGGTTAAGGGAAGGGCAGAGAGTTCCGCCGCACGAGTCAGGCGCGTTGCGGCGATCTCCACGCCCTCAAAGAGGTCCAGAAAAACTGATAGTGGATCGTAGACACATTCGCCGTTCTCAAATCGACGCCGGTCATAGATCAGGTCCAAAGCTACTTCGCGTTGTCGCTCGTCAATGCGGGCCATTGGGGTGATCTTGGAAGGGTGGACGATGGCCGAGTCCATTCCCGCCTCAACAGCTTCATGGAGAAAGACCGAATTGAGTACTACTCGCGCCGCCGGATTCAGACCGAAAGAGACGTTGCTTACGCCCAAAGTTGTATTAACATCCGGGAACTCACTTTTGATAGCCCGAATGGCATTGAGTGTTTCCAGACCATCGCGACGTGTCTCTTCCTGCCCGGTCGCGATCGGAAATGTAAGGCAGTCGATAAGAATGTCGCCGATTTTCATGTCCCATTTCTGCGTGAGATCATTTATTAACCGACGTGCCACGCGGACTTTCCATTCAGCATCGCGAGCTTGGCCGGCTTCGTCGATGGTTAGGGCAACCACGGCAGCGCCATGCTCTTTAACAAGCGGCATGACCCGCGCGAATCTAGAATTGGGACCGTCGCCGTCCTCGAAGTTCACGGAGTTGATAACGCTTCGACCACCAAGTTCTTCCAGTCCGGCCTGGATAACCAAGGCCTCCGTTGAATCAAGAACGATGGGAAGCGTAGATGTAGTGGCGAATCGACCGGCAAGTTCGCGCATGTCTACGGCGCCATCCCTACCGACGTAGTCGACAGAAAGATCAAGCATGTGGGCGCCATCGCGAATTTGATCGCGCGCGATTTCCACGCACGCTTGCCAATCCTCGGCCAATAAAGCTGTCTTAAATGCGCGTGAACCATTGGAATTAGTTCGCTCACCGATTGCCAGATAAGTCAGATCTTGTCGGAAGGGAACATACTGATACAGCGAGGACGCCCCCGCTTCGGAAACTGGATTCCGCTTGGCTGGAACAACTCTCTTAAGTGCGGCCACCACCTCGGCCATGTGCACAGGCGTTGTTCCACAACATCCGCCGACAAGTGAGAGCCCATAATCGCGCACGAAAAGCGAAAGGGAGGCAGCTAGGTCCTTCGGACTGAGCGGATAAGTGGCGCCTTTGGGTCCCAAAATCGGAAGGCCCGCGTTAGGCATGACCGATAGGCCCATCTGGGCGGTTTTGCTCAAGTATCGCAGATGCTCTGACATTTCAGAGGGGCCAGTGGCGCAGTTCAAACCAATGAGGTCGATACCGAGAGGTTCAAGGGCGTTTAAAGCTGCTCCGATTTCAGAGCCAAGCAGCATCGTTCCGGTTGTTTCCACTGTGACCTGGGCAATGAGCACCACGTCGCGGCCGGATTCCTTGATGGCTGCACGCGCTCCATTAATTGCGGCTTTGGCTTGGAGGAGATCTTGGGCAGTTTCCACCAGGATTCCGTCAACTCCGGCTTCGACTAAGCCCTTTGAGGCGAGGTGGTAGGCGTCGCGCAATTTCGCGTACGTGATGTGGCCAAGGCTTGGCAATTTTGTACCCGGCCCTAATGAACCTAGGACATATCGGGGCCTGTCGGTTGTACTGAATTTGTCGGCGCTCTGCCTAGCGAGGACGCCACCTGCATGGGCTAATTCGTATGTGCGATTTTCAATCCCGTACTCGGCAAGATTTGCCCAGTTGGCACCGAAAGTATTGGTTTCGATCGCATCGACTCCGACGGCGAGGTACTCCTCATGAACCGAGCAAACAATGTCAGGTCTGCTCACGTTTAGTATCTCGTTGCAGCCTTCGTAGCCTTCAAAATCATCCAATGTCGGATTTGCCGCTTGAAGCATGGTGCCCATCGCACCATCGGCGATCACCGTGCGCTCGGCCAGAGCCTGGCGGAGGGACTGTTTTGAGGTGATCATCAGGGGAAGGTTACCGTAAGGTGGCATCATGGAGATTCTCCAATTACCCCCTTTGCGTACACCAATAATGATCTTCGCGTTCGGCGGTTGGAATGACGCAGGCGAAGCCGCAACTGGAGCTGTGTCTCATCTGTTGAACAGTTGGGAGCACACATTAATTGGACGTCTTGATCCAGAAGAGTTCTACGATTTTCAAGTCAATCGTCCCATGGTTTTCGTGAATGATTCGAAGATTCGCCAAATCACATGGCCCACCACAGAAGTATTCGGCATTCTCACCCCCCAATTCGAATTTGATCTGGTTGTCGTGAAGGGACTCGAGCCTTCCATGAGATGGAAGAGATTTACAAGTGATCTACTTGATCTGGCGGACGATCTAGAGGTGTCGATGATATTGACCACCGGGTCTTTGCTTGCGGATACTCCTCATTCCAGACCAATATCAGTTAGTGGCAGCGGTACGCATCCCGAGATTGCAAAACGCCTCGGCGTTGAAGTCAGTCGATACGAGGGTCCCACTGGAATCCTCGGAATTCTTCAAGAAGCCGCAGAGCGAAGAGGTATCGACGCCATCTCTTTGTGGGCTGCCATTCCTCACTACGCATCCGCCCCGCCTTCTCCCAAAGCCACGCTTGCTCTGATCAACGCACTTGAGGATTTCTTGAATATTTCGATTCCTTTAGGAAATCTGGCCGAGGAGAGCAAGATGTGGGAGTCGGGTATAGAGGAAATGGCTCAAGACGATTCAGACCTGAAGGAATACATCCGTCAACTTGAATCTTCCAAAGATGAGACAGAGCTTCCCGAAGCAACTGGTGAATCAATCGCAAGAGAATTTGAACGATATTTACGCCGGCGAAATATCGAATAATCTCGTTAGATCGCAATCCCCAATAGAAGGTCGATGGCTCGTGATAATTCGCCAGCCGATCCCCCAGTAGATCCGCTTTCAGTTTCGTCGCACCAGATCTTCAAGATATTTATCGCACTTGGGATATCTAGATCGTGTGAAATGACATTGATCATCTGTTGAACGACATCGTGTGTAGGAGCTACTTCAGGGCGTGAGAGAAGTAGCCGCAAACGATTAAGAAACCCTGTGGCTCGATCTAGTTGATCATTGGTCCACATGCGATCCTGCGAGTAATGATCCGACATTAGGGCTAGTCGCACCGCCAAAGGATCGGCTCCTTCTGCCACCAATTTCGAAAGAAAAGCTAAATTCCCGCGACTCTTGCTCATCTTCTCACCGTCGAGCCCGATAAGGCCGGCGTGCATATAAATGCGGGCGTACTCCTTTCCTGAAATCACAGCGGCCTGGGCGGCGCCGATTTCGTGATGTGGAAAGAGCAGATCATTTCCGCCACCTTGGATGTCAATGAGAAATTCCTCATCGTGATTGGACGGCAAATAATTGAGGGCGATGGCGCAACATTCAATATGCCACCCCGGACGGCCGCTTCCAAAAACCGAGGGCCAACTGGGCTCGCCAACCCGGCCGTGCAGCCAGACTAGGGCATCCAGTGGATCGCGTTTGCCCAGCCTTGCGGGATCACCACCTCGCTCTGCAGAGTACTCAAGCATGTCTTCTTGAGAAAGATTTGCCCTTGTGCCGAAATCTGGGTCCGACCTTACAGAGAAATAGAGATCATCTTCCACTTGATATACCGCGCCTTTCTCCTGGAGCGCGATGACGGCTTCGACCACAAGTGGGATTGATTCGACTGCGCCGATGTAGCTCTCGGGCGGAATTATGTGAAGGTCACTCATGTCGCCACGGAAAAGATCTATCTGAGATTGAGCCAGATCTTTCCAATCGACGCTGTCGCGCTTTGCACGTTCCAGCAGAGGGTCATCAACATCTGTCACGTTCTCGACGAAGTGCACACGTTTGCCCATGGCCCGCAAGTACCTGTTAACTAGATCAAAAGTTATGTACGTGGCGGCATGCCCCAAATGGGTCGCGTCGTAAGGCGTTATGCCGCAGACATACATTCTGTACACGTCTTTCACTGGCAGCGCGAAAATCTGTTGAGATGCCGAATCCTTCAGTGAGAGTGCCGGAAAGGAGAAACTCGAATCTATCGGCGGCAGATATAGGTCAGCCCATGAATTCATCTCAATATCCTAAAGGATTTCTGAGGCCGAACTTGTCCTAGTACGGTGGCCAAGGAACCGCGGGCCAATCTCTGCTCGGCATGGGGAAAATTCTGGATTCCTGAAGTCGAATCACCCGCCCTCGAAGGGCAAGGATCTCATCTGGGGTCAGCAGGCCCCTTAATTCGACGGGATCCTTTAGATACTGCCAGACTGTTTCAAGACGCGAAAATTCTTCTTCATTGATATTACTGCCCGCCCAACGCCACAAAACAGTTCGCAACTTATCCTCCTGATGGAAGGTCACCCCATGATCACAACCGAAAACTCTTCCTGTTCTGTCCGGAAGTATGTGGCCGATTTTTCGATCCGTGTTATTTATGACGGCATCAAATAAGGCCATGTTTCGAAGTTCGGCATTGTCTCGTTGGAAATATTCCGTCATGTCGAGGCCCTCGTCGACATCGACCCAAAGTTGCACAGCGCCTTCACCAAATGGTCCCTCACGCAGTACCGTCAAAGGCACAACGTTAAATTCGCACCTGTCGCTGACTACATAGGCGGCGTATTCGCGAAATGCCAGTGTGCCGTCAGAAAAATCCCAGAGTGGGCGCTCTCCAGCAATTGGCTTGTAAATGCATGTTAGGACGGAAGCCCCATAAGTCACTTTTGCCAACATTGTGGCATTGGAGGCATCAACAAGTCGTCCAGTTACTTTCATTTCGCCAAGGCGTAATGCGTTCTCCAATTCCAACTTAGCGTCGGTAGCCATTTGCCCTCGGACAGACGTGCCCTTTTGGATCTAGGGCCAAGCCGCAGAAGGGACATGGTGGTCGACCAGCGTTTACGACAACGGCTGCGCGCTTAACGAAGGCATCCGTTTGAGACGGGCTGAGAATGACCCTCAGCAGATCGGGAGCTTCCGAGTCATCATCTGCGAAAACTTCTTCACTCTCTGGTGCATTCTCATTTACAGCCTGGAGCTCGATGGAAACCATCTCGCGGTCACTCAACCAAGAAAGTGAAACGAGACCGACACGGAATTCCTCCATGATGGGTGCCTCTAGAGGTTGGTCATCAACAGGCAATCGCTCGATTACTAGGGCCGGATCAACACGACGAAGTTCTCGAAGCAGAATTTCCAATCGATCGGCGATCGCTATAACTTGCGATTTCTCGAGAAGCACAGAAGTCAGTCTGTTTCCCGAACGGGCTTGTAGAAAGAAACTTCTCTCCCCCGGTTCGCCAACCGTGCCGACGACAAAACGTTCGACTGGATCAAAGCTGTTAATGATGCGCGCCATTTATCGTCCCTTCCCATTTCGTGCCGCGGGGTGTCCCGAACCGCCACCAACGAGCAGACGTTTTCTGTTATCCATAAATGCCTGCGAATCCAAGCGGGAACGCGAATCATTCATGAGAATGAGTCTCGGCTTGGGTGCTGAATAGTCGAGAATTGATATGGAAGCCGGATCAATGACAATCCTTTGAAATTCATCTAGATGCAAATTGAGTGCTGACGCAATAATTGATTTCAGGACGTCCCCGTGAGAAACAAGGATTACGTGTCCTTTACCTCGCCTGTCTAATCCGCGCTGCAGGGCTCTCATCGCCCGATCTTGCATGTCGCGCAAACTTTCGCCTGCAGGAAATACGACCTTCGATGGCTCCTCTTGGACGGTCTTCCATAAAGGCTCTTTCGAAAGTGAACGGAGTTTGCGCCCGGTCCATTCTCCATAATCGACCTCGGATAAATCCTCATCTATTTGAACCGTCAATTTTGGGTTTGAGTCGGCAAATTTCCGTAGCCAGGGCGAGATTGTCTGTTCACATCGCTCCAAGGGACTGGACCGCAGGGACTTAATGGGAATGACCCCGAGTCTCTTTGCCAGTTCTTGAGCCTGCTTCCTGCCCGTGGGAGAAAGCCTTATTCCTTCAGTTCTCCCAGCAAGAATTCCAGAACCGTTGGCAACTGAATGTGCGTGTCGAATGAGGACGACTAATGTCATAGAAGCCACCCGCTTTCTTGAATTGCGCCGAGTGAAGGAAATTACCAGGACAGACGAGAAGGTTAACGGGGAATTCGCCTCTCTGCCTTGCTAGGGTCGGAACATGGAATTTCGTCGCGCCGGCAAGAGTGGGCTTCTGATATCCCGACTTGGCCTGGGAACTATGACCTGGGGGCGGGACACGGATGAGCATGAAGCAGCCGATCAAGCCCGGGCATACCTTGATGCTGGGGGGAATTTCTTGGATACGGCAGCCCTCTATGGAGATGGCGACAGCGAACGAGTGATTGGCGGACTCATCGGAACCCTCTTCCAACGCGCTGAGATTCTCATCTCCACAAAGGCCGGCATCTCCTTTCAAGAAGGAGAACGTGTCGTAAACACATCTCGCCGATCCTTGATCGCCGAACTCGACAACTCGCTCAATCGTTTGGGTACTGACTTTATTGACTTATGGCAGGTTCACGCTTGGGATCCCTTCAATCCATTGGATGACACTCTCTCAGCACTTGACTATGCCTACACGAGCGGGCGCGCCAGATATGTAGGCGTCTCCAACTTCGGTGGCTGGCAAAGTGCGCGCGCGATCACTCGGCAAGAATCGTTCCCGACGAAAGCACCGATCGCCACCCTTCAAAATGAGTACTCCCTTCTCAATCGAGAAGTTGAAAAAGAGATACTCCCCTGTGCCAGTGAATTGGAGGTTGGATTCCTAGCCTGGTCCCCGCTTGGTCGCGGAGTCCTCACGGGTAAATACCGAATGGGCACGCCGAGTGACTCGCGTGGCGCAAGCCCACACTTTGCAGGTTTCGTGGAGCCTTACATGGATTCGAGAAGCGCACGAATCGTAGAAGCCGTCAACGTCGCCGCGGAAGGACTGGGCTACTCGCCATTGGAAGTCGCTCTAGCATGGGTGCGCGATCAAGTTGGGGTCACAAGTGCAATTGTCGGCGCTCGTACAGGTGCACAATTGCGCGGAATTCTCATGTCCGAGGAGATTTCGCTGCCTTACATTGTTCGTAGCGCGCTGGATGACGCGTCAGCGATTTAGCAATTCTCCAAGAAGTTTTCCAGAACCCTCACGCCGAAGGCGATGCCGTCGACTGGAACGCGCTCATCGACACCGTGGAATAGCGACATAAAGTCCAAGTCCGGGGGGAGACGCAACGGCGAAAATCCATATCCAACGATGCCCAGATCCGACAAGGCTTTGTTGTCGGTGCCACCGCTCATGCAGTAAGGCACTGGAATCCCATCTGGATCCTGTGATCTCAAGGCATTGCACATTGCGTCAACGAGATCACCTTCAAAATCGACTTCAAGGGCAATATCACGGTTGACCGTTTCTATGTCAATATCTGGTCCGATCAACTCGCGAATAGTTGCATTGAGCTCATCTTCAAATCCTGGAAGAAAGCGACCATCGATAACGGCCGAAGCGCTCTGCGGAATAACGTTAGCTTTGTAGCCTGCCTCCAACATCGTCGGGTTAGCAGAGTTTTGTAGAGTCGCACCAATCATTCGCGCAGTTGAGCCCAACTCTTTCAAGAGCGGCCGCAAATCTGAAAGATCAAATGGCTTATTTGTGGCCTTGGCTACTTGCTCGAAGAAGACTTTGACAGTCTTCGTATAGCGCTGTGGCCAAGTGTGATTGCCAATCTTTTGCACTGCCGAAGCCATCGCAGTAATCGCGTTGTCATCGTTCATCATGGAACCGTGGCCAGCGCGCCCGTGAGCGGTTAACTTCATCCAATGTATTCCCTTTTGCGCGCCCTCCACTAAGTAGAGTCGCTTTCCGTCCCCCACAGTCACTGAGAATCCACCAACTTCTGAAATTGCCTCCGTGCAACCGGCAAAAACCTCTGGATGTTCCTTAGTCATCCAACGCGACCCGTATGTCATCCCCGCCTCTTCGTCAGCAAAGAAAACGAGAACAAGCCGGCGAGGCGGTTTATAACCGATGCGCGCCCATTTGCGGACAATTGCCAACATCATGGCGTCCATATTTTTCATATCCAGTGCTCCGCGGCCCCAGATCATTCCATCGCGTATCTCGCCACTGAAGGGATCGACTGACCAATCCTCCGCATTTGCGGGAACAACATCAATATGTCCATGGACGACCAATCCAGGTCGTGCGTTGTCAGCGCCTTCGATATTTGCCACAACATTGCATCGACCGGGGGCTGCTTCGTAAATGCGCGAAGTGATTCCCACTTCAGCCAATTTAGCAACAACGTAATCGGCCATCGCTTTCTCGTCGCCTTTGCCCTCACCAAAATTGACGCTGGGAATTCTGATCATCTCCTGGCACATTGTGACTGCGTCGTGTTCGAGCTCGGAGAGTTCTAGCCGGTTGAAGTCTTGATTGACAGATAAGTTCATAGGGTCATTCTCTCTGAAAAAGGGTCCCTTTTGTCTCTGGCAGCCTGCATTGATACCCTTGTCCTTCACTCGTCCGGGTGGCGGAATTGGCAGACGCGCTAGCTTGAGGTGCTAGTGCCCGCAAGGGCTTCGGGGTTCAAGTCCCCGTTCGGACACTTAGGCATTCCCTGTTATGACGCATACCAAAGAACCCCCGGCGTACTCCGGAGGCCCCTGGCAAATTAGAAGTGGTTGGTATCGATTAAGCCGACTTCACTGGGCGAATTGGGCGAAGAGCCTTGAAAGTATCTACTTTCTGGCAAATCTTGATCTGTTGGATCGGACTCATTGGCTTAGCTCCGAGGGCGACACGAGCCGCACTACGAGTTGAGATCGCAGCAAGAACGGCTAAATGACGAACCTTAATGGCATGGGCTTTCTGTGCCTTGGTCTTAGAAGCCCTCAACGCAACAGCGAAGGTGTAGTTGGCCTTATGCATGGAGGTCTCAAACGCTGTATAGATTCTGGTGTACAGACCCTCATACATGCCGAGGGTGACCTTGTAACTGGCTACGGCTGCTTGGTATGACTTTTCGTAAGTCTGTACAGCAGCTTGGTAGGTGTTGGACTGCGTCATAAACAATTCCGCCGAAGAGTTGAAGGCGACAGTGGCGGTCTTATAGGCGGACATCACGGTTGCAAATCGAATGACAGTGGTTGCAGGAAGGTTGGCCTTCAGTACAGCTTGGTAGGTCTGCTGCAATGCAGCATCGGAGACCTTATATGCGGCGAGAGCCGCTGCGTAAGTCGATACCTGACTTCGGAATGCCACGGTTGCAGCGTCGAATGAGGTCGACATTAGGTTATAAGTGGCAAATTGCGATGAGTATGAAGCCACGGTCAAATTTGCGCTAGGCGCTGGGTCAAGAGCATGTGCTGCGCTCGTGGTACCCAGGATCAGGCCGGCACTCAAAAGTGTCGCCGTGATGAGTCTTTTCGTCTTCATGTGAAACCTCCATGCAAGTGCAAAGCTGATGTGCTCTACGTATAAAGAGTGCTGTCACACCCTGCGAAACCTCTGCGTAAATCGACCCAGCACCTTGTGGGAGTGGGTCGAGTATTCACACGCACGCAAAAGAACCCCCGATGATCCGGGGGTTCTTCCACCTCTCCAATTACTGGCGGAGATTAATGCTTCTCTGATTTATGTGACTTATTCGACTTATGCGACTTATGCGACTTTTCAGAATTATCAGATTTATGTGATTTCTCTGATTTCACAAAATGAGCTGGCTTGATTGGGTGGACAGGTTTAAAGGCCTTGAAGCCATTGTCCTTCTCACCCAACTTTACCTGCTGCTTAGCAGGCTTGACCAACTTCGCACCTAATGCATCAAGAGCAGCTTTACGTACTGCAACAGCTGAAACAACGGCACTGTCGCGAGTAGTTACCGCTACGCTCTTTTGAGCATCAGTCGTCGCAGTTGACATAGTTGTTGCGAAGGCAACGTTTGCATTCTGAACCGCCGTATTGAATGCAACATTTATTGACTTCACCAGTTGTTCACGCATCTCCTCAAGAACTTTGTAGCCTTGGAGGACGCTTTGATACGCAGTGTTATAACCTGCAGCAGCTGCCTGGAAAGTGCTCAATTGCGCTTTGAAGGTCACGGTTGCAGCGTTATAAGACGTCATTGCTGTGTTGTAAGCGGCCACCAACACGGCATATTGAGCCGCAGTGGTAACAGGGGAATTCGCTTTAAGGATCGCTTGGTAGGTTTGAAGCGCCGTGTTGTAGGAAGCCCGGTAGACCTGGACCGCGGATGTGTATGCGGCTACCTGAATCTTGAACGTGGCGGTGGCGCTGTCAAATGCAACGAGCGAAGAGTTGTACGCGACTACCTGAGAATTGTAGGTAGCCAAAGTGGCTGTTGCGGTAGGTGTCGGATCCACGGCATGGGCCGCGGTCGTGCTACCTAAGATCAAGCCCGCACTCAAGAGTGTGGCTGTTATGATCTTTTTCGTTTTCATGTGGAACCTCCCTGCATGTGCAGAACAAATTTGCTCTACACCTGAAGACTGGTGGGAGATCCTGTGAGAGTCCTGCGTAAATTGACCAAGCACCTTGTGGGAGTATGCGATTTTGCGCCTAGACGCCGCAAGATTGGCGGTAATCTTCCTGCATGGATCCAGCCCTGGCGCAGGCGCGCGCCTTAATAAGGCAGATTCCTGATTACCCGATTCCGGGGATTTCCTTCCAAGACCTCACGCCGATGCTCGCCCATGGGCCCTCCTTTCAGGCCGTTATCTCAGCATTCATGCCTCTAGCCACGGAGTGCGATGTCGTAGCGGGGGTTGAGGCACGTGGATTCATATTTGCCGCCGCAATTGCACATGCAACTGGTCTGGGTTTCGTGCCCATACGGAAGAAAGGGAAGTTGCCCTTTGATACCCATGAGGAGAGTTATGGCCTTGAGTATGGCTCCGACGTCATCGCCATCCACCAAGATGCTATTGAAATAGGGTCCCGAGTCCTACTTATAGATGATGTACTCGCAACCGGGGGAACAATCTGCGCCGGAATTCGGCTGATCTCGCGCTCAGGCGGAACTGTCTCGGCAGTCGGTTCGGTCCTAGAAATCTCTTCCTTAGAATCTCGCAAGCGGATCGCTTTAGAATTTCCAGAGATTCTGGTCCACTCGATCTTCACCATTTAATGCGTATCACGGAGATTCAAGGTCTGCGCGCCCTGGCGGTGCTCTTGGTGATCGCCTTCCACGGCAAATTCCTCTCAGGCGGATTCATCGGCGTGGATATCTTTTACGTGATCTCGGGATATCTCATAACAGGCTTGCTTCTGCGCGAGTTGAAGGAAACAGGCTCAATTTCTCTGTCAAACTTCTATGCGCGACGAATTAAGCGACTTCTTCCCTCCACATTTCTGGTTCTCATTTCTACTGCAGTCATCTCTTTTGTAGTCATGCCTTCGAGTGCAAGATCAAATCTTGGGCGAAATATTGTGGCGGCCGCGCTTTATGTCAGCAACTACGTCTTCGCCTGGTGGCAAAATGATTACCAGAATCTCGGAGCGACCCCCTCACCTATCATCCACTTCTGGTCACTCGCTGTCGAAGAACAGTTCTACCTTCTCTGGCCCCTTCTTATTTTGATAGCAGCAAGAAATGGACGAAGTTCGCGAATTTTTAAGGTACTGGCAGCCGTAACCTTCTCCTCATTTGTGCTCTCTTTTTTTGCGACGGCGAAGTTCCCGATTTGGTCCTTCTACTCCCTTCCGACAAGGGCATGGGAACTAGGTCTTGGTGCACTGGTGGTATTCGCCCGCGATCTGCCCATAAAGATTAATCGACTGCGATGGTCAAGTTGGCTGGCATTTGTGGCGATATTCGCGGCGGCATTTGCATTTGATGAGAACACTCCATTCCCGGGTCGAGCTGCCTTGTTGCCGACCCTCGCCGCGGCCCTGCTCCTCTTTGTTTTGTCAGATCTCCCGGCAGCACTTTCTAGGATCCTCAATCTGCGACTTATTCAATGGATTGGCGACATTTCCTACCCTCTTTATCTCTGGCACTGGCCGGCTTTAGTGCTCCCCATTTACGTCATTCATGCCCCGCTTTCAATTTTGCAGCGCTTGGGCGCAATCGCCCTGACCTTTATATTGGCTGGATTAACCCATCGATACGTGGAAAATCCTTTGCGTCATGTCCATAAACCGTTCTCTACCGTTATCCGCCTGGCCGCGCTTGGCACCCTCACCGTGTCGATCCTGGGGATAGGAATTTCCTATTCTTCTGCAAAGGATCTCCAGATCAAAGGAATCGCAGGCACCACTGCACTCAAGGCCATCACGCGACTACCAACGATATACGCCGATGGTTGTCAGGTGGGCAAGTCGGCCACAACCTCTCCCCCTTGCGTCTATGGCGATACTCATGGAGGCAAGACCATAGTTCTCTTTGGAGACTCGCATGCCGCACAATGGTTTCCGACGCTTAACTCAATAGCAACCAATGATGGTTTCAAACTTGTGGTGCTCACAAAATCGAGCTGTCCTGCGGCAAACGTTCAACTTGCAGATCAGGGGGCATTTCGCAATGGACCTTGCCAACTTTGGCGCGAGAATTCGTTCAGAAGAATTCAAGCCGAACATCCATGGGCGGTCATCATCTCCAACTTTGAACATTATTCGCCTCCGAAAGGAGTAACCAACCCGGCGCTTTGGTGGAGAAAGGGTGTCATTTCCACAATGGTTCGCGTCAAAGCGTTATCCCAGCACTCCATCTACATACAGGACACACCGTGGCCAAATAGGGATATTCCTTCCTGCTTATTGCAAGAGAAAACTGCGGCATGCTCCGTTTCGCGCCCCGCGCCACAGACGTGGTTGAGTCAGAAACTTGGCACCGCCAGCACCATTATTGATCCGACGAATTGGTTCTGCTCCACATCATGTCCCGCCATTCTCGAGGGAATCGTGGTCTACCGCGATTCCACACACATGAGCGTTGATTTTGCTGTGCATCTGGCCCCTCTTTTGACCAAGGAACTGGTCGCGGACGGAGTGATCAAAAGGTGAGGTTAATGGGTGGGATGGATTTTGTGGCAAGATCAATGCCGTGGCTGAGCTAATTTACTATTGCGGGACTATGGATAGCGGAAAGTCGACCCTTGCATTGCAGACCGCACACAACCACCAGAGTCGAGGTCGCACCGGACTCATGTTCACAAGCAAAGATCGCGCGGGCAGCGGGGTCATCTCCTCTCGTCTGGGGCTGCAACGCCAAGCCCTCGAGGTCGACTCAGACCTTGATATCCATCGTTTTGTCGTCGATCAACTCTCAATGGGCGAACGGATTGATTACGTCATTTGCGATGAGGCTCAGTTCTATCAGCCAGCGCAAATTGAACAGCTGGCCAAGATTGTCGACGGGCTGAGTATCGACGTCTTCGCCTTTGGGATTCTCACCGATTTCCGTACTTCTCTCTTTCCAGGATCTGCCCGCCTGATTGAGTTGGCCGACCGCGTGAACACCCTGCAGGTCGAGGCTCTCTGTTGGTGCGGGGCTAGAGCCACCCATAATGCTCGAACCCTCGGAGGGGTGATGATTACCGAAGGCGAGCAGGTTGTAGTGGGTGATGTCTCTGGTGGCCAGGCGGTTGGCTATGAAGTCCTCTGCCGACGACACCACATGCGCCAGGTAACAGCACGCGCCTCCAAGGCCGCTCATACCTCCACAGACCCCTTGCCCTTTAACAGCTAATCCCCCGACCTTTCGAAAGGCTTCCATGAAATCCCGCGGACTCGCAGCCAAATCCTCTACATCACTCCTCGAACCATTTGAATTCGAACGCCGAGATGTGCGTCCAAATGATGTTGCACTCGACATTGCGTATGCAGGGATCTGTCATTCAGATATTCACCAAGTCCGCGAGGAGTGGGGTCCATCGATCTATCCAATGGTGCCGGGCCACGAAATCGCAGGGACCGTGACGCAAATCGGTTCAGCTGTCACTAAATTCAAGGTTGGGGATCGAGTTGGAATCGGCGTCTTCATCGACTCTTGCCGAACATGTGCCAGTTGTACGAAAGGTCTTGAGCAGTATTGCGAGATTGGTAATACTGGGACCTACAACAGTATCGAGCGCGATGGGAAAACCATTGCCTTCGGCGGGTATTCAAACAATTTTGTCGTCGATTCAAACTTCGCAGTGCATATTCCAGAAAATCTAGACCTGGCGGGCGTGGCTCCGCTTCTCTGCGCTGGCATAACTCTGTACTCCCCGCTTAAGCACTGGAATGCAAAAGTGGGAACAAAAGTTGGAATTGTGGGCCTCGGCGGATTGGGCCACATGGGAGTGAAATTCGCCAAAGCTCTAGGCGCTGAAGTTACGGTTTTCTCTCATTCGCCACAGAAAGAAAGGGACGCCCTTGCAATGGGCGCTGATCACTTTGTTCCCACTAAAGATCCGGCCACATTGAAGGCTCTGTCTAGAAATTATGATCTCATCTTGAACACAGTCTCTGCCGAACTCGATATCAGCGCTTACTTAAATATGTTAAGCCTCGACGGGACCCTCGTCGTAATCGGTTTGCCTGGCAAGCCCTATTCGGTGGGGGCTGGGGTGCTTCTTGGTGCCAGACGGTCCATGGCTGGTTCGCAAGTGGGAGGCATTGCCGAAATGCAAGAGATGTTAGATTTTTGCGGGGTTCATAACATCGTCAGCGATGTAGAAGTCATAACAGCCGAATATGCGAATACAGCATACGAAAGGACGGTCGCCAGCGACGTGAAATATCGATTTGTGATCGACGGGGCGAGTTTTTAACTTCTAGTGGGTGAAAGCGTGTATCCCCCATACGAACAATGGGGCAACGACCAACGCTGGTAAGAGATTCCCGACAGCGATTTCTTTGATCTTGAGCAATTTGAGCCCGATGCCTAGGAGCAAGACGCCACCGACGGCTGTCATTGCATCCACTTGGTATCCGCTCAAGATGCTTCCGAGTCCAACGCCAATGAGAGTCCAGAAGCCTTGGTAGATACCCACGGGAAGGGCTGAAAACGCTACTCCCCAACCCAGCGAGGCCGCGAAGGCCATAGCGGTAAAGAAATCGAGAGTACTTTTAAGAATGAGTTGATCAATGCCTGTGGACATGCCATCGCTGATGCTGCCCAGAATAGCAAGGGGCCCGATGGCAAAAATAAGAGAGGCTGAAACAAAGCCTTCAACAAAATGTCCTTCACTCGATGCGCCAAAACGTATCCGCAATTTCTCACCTAGTCCGTCCAAGCGATCCTCAATCCGCACCGCAGAGCCGATAAGTCCACCGATTAAGAGTGCTGCCAAAATTGACAAGAGCGTCCATCCCGTTGGCAAAGAATGGACGAAGCGTGCAGACCAGAGGGTTACCAATGCACTGGCCCCGCCGAGTATGACGGTAAGTCCCAGAACGTCAGTGAGTAGATTCCTAGTTCGCAATGGCATCCGGCCGCCGACGAGAACGCCAAGCGTTGCGCCAGCAATGATCGCGACTATGTTGATTAAGGTGCCGATACCCGGAAAGATCGCAAATTTCATTGTGTCCGCAATGCTATACGAGTCCTATTCGACGGCATGGCCCTGACGTAATGAGGTAGCCTCCCTGAATGTCCTCAGGATTCATGAGTCGTCTTTTTGATTTCTTCCGACCGCATCGAACGATCCCCTTAACCCCCTGGCGGGCAAAGTCGCGCTGGGATCTAGCACCCATGCGGGTGGCAATTCTGGCGGCTTCCTTGTTTCTCTTTGGAATTGGTGAATCTCTCTTGGTGCAATCGCGTTTAGGAAATTCACCGTGGATCGTTCTTTCAGAAGGTATCTCTCGTCGAACCGGGATCAATCTCGGTTGGTCTACATGGCTGATCAGTTGCGTCGTCTTGCTTCTCTGGATTCCCCTTCGCGAGAAGCCCGGCTTTGGGACCTTCTTAAATTTCTTGGTCATTCCTGTAGCCCTGCAGGTTGGCGTTGATTTCTTTCCAAGACAGACTCGCTTTCTCCCCGGGCTGGCATTCGCCGGTGTTGGGATCATCCTGGTAGGGGTCGCTTCGGCGCTCTACATCAGCACTGGTTTAGGTCCCGGGCCACGCGATGGCTGGATGACTGGAATCCATCGTCGCACTGATGTGCGCGTGGGCCGAGTCCGCCTGGGAATTGAGGCCCTCGTGTTGACCCTCGGCTTTCTCCTGGGCGGAAGGGTGGGGCTAGGAACGGCTCTTTTCGCCCTCTTCATCGGCCAATCCATTGCAATTTCCTGCGGAGTCTTGGCTCGCCTTACTCACCAGTAACATAGCCCGGGCGCTAACGTCTTCCCATCTTCCTCCGGCTTGCGGACCGCGAAACCGCACGGGGCATGCCCCGCTACCCACACAGCAAAGGGGAAGTCGTGCTCGATACTTTTTTCAAGATCTCCGAACGAGGGTCAACCGTAGGTCGCGAAGTTCGCGGTGGTGTTGTCACCTTTTTTACGATGGCGTATATCGTCGCCCTCAATCCGTTAATCATTGGTCTTAGCAAAGATGGAGACGGGAAATATCTCGGCGGTGACGGCTCGCATCCTAATCTTGCAATGATTGCTGCAGCGACAGCTCTTGTTGCCGGGGTGATAACTATTTTGATGGGTCTAGTCGGTAACTTCCCGATTGCCCTTGCCACGGGTCTTGGACTTAACACTTTCGTCGCCGTTGGCATAGCTACAAAAATGTCCTGGGCGGATGCAATGGGTCTCATTGTCATCGAAGGTCTCATCATCACGATTCTTGTCCTAACCGGGTTTAGAACTGCGGTCTTTCGAGCGGTACCACAACAACTCAAGATTGCAATATCAGTTGGCATCGGATTATTTATTGCATTGATCGGACTTGTCGATTCTGGTTTCGTCCGACGAACGGGCGCCGGACCCGTACCCGTGACGCTCGGAGATAATGGGACTCTCGTTGGGTGGCCGATTATCGTTTTCGCATTTGGACTCTTCTTAATGATCGGACTCATGGTTAAGAAAGTTAAGGGTGCGCTCTTAATTGGCATTGCATTGGCAACTCTGGCGGCAGTGCTTATTGAGAAAGCCTTTAAGATCGGCCCCAGTTTTATCTCGCCGACACAATTTAATCCAAAGGGTTGGGGACTTAACGTTCCGACTGTTCCTTCCAAGATCGTGGACAGACCAAATTTTGGACTCTTGGGACATTTCAGTCTTCTCGGCTCATTCAGCAGAATTTCAGTGATTTCTGCCATCCTGCTGATTTTCACGCTTTTGCTCTCGGATTTCTTCGACACCGTGGGGACTGTAACCGCTATCGCCACCGAAGCTGGCTTGGTGGATTCTCAAGGGTACATTCCTAAAACCGAGCAGATCCTCTTGGTTGACTCCCTTGCCGCCGTTGCTGGTGGTGCGGCAAGCATCTCCTCTAACACTTCCTACATAGAATCTGCATCAGGCGTCGGCGAAGGAGCGCGAACAGGGCTAGCTTCGGTTGTAACGGGCGTTTGCTTCCTATTCGCAACTTTCCTGGCACCTCTCGTAGCGGTCATTCCCTACGAAGCCGCAACACCTGCATTGGTGATTGTCGGTTTCTTAATGATGACGCAAATAAAGCAAGTTGATTGGGAAGATTTAGGTATCGCGATTCCCGCCTTCCTCACAATAATCCTGATGCCATTTACGTACAGCATCTCAGTTGGTATTGGAGCGGGCTTCATCTCCCACGTTGCGATCCGTTTGATTCAGAAGCGGCACAGGGAAATACATCCATTGCTATTTCTGGTGACAGTCCTGTTCGTTATCTATTTCTTCACGGCATTAATCAACGTCTGGATCGGCTGAACTTAGTTAAGGGACCAATCAATTGCTCTTTTTGTCTCCTTGGTGAGCAATTGATTGGTCCTACTAAATGGTTTTGAACCGAAGAACCCCCTGTACGCCGATAGCGGACTCGGGTGTGGCGATGAGATAGTCAGAGATTCCGAAAAATATGGCAAGAGTTCCTGTGCGTAGTTTCCCCACAAAATCGCAACAACGTCTCGCTCGCCCAGAACCTTGGCAATTTCATTTGTGACTACCTGCCAATTAAGTCCTGCGTGTCCACCGCTTTGACCTTGCGGAACAGTAAGAATTCGATTCACCAAGGCAACTCCCTGATCTTGCCAAGGCGTGAGATCCCCCGATGACGGAGTTAGGCAACCAATGTCGTCGTGAAGCTCACGAAAGATATTTGTCAAAGTTTTTGGAATTGGCTTTATCCCAACTGGAACCGAGAACGCCAGCCCCATAGCGTGCCCACGAGTTGGATAAGGATCTTGCCCAAAGATTACGACTGAAGTTTTTGATAGCGGATACCGAAGTGCTCTGAAAATATCCTCAGGTGCCGGATTGAACGCATGCCCCTGAAGTAAATTCTCGATTCGCTCAATCTCGCCGATCACATGCGCAAGTGCGTTGATCCATTCGAGGTGCATGCCCTCGAGAATTGTCATAGCGCTTTAGCGAAGAAGCGAGAGCCTTCCTTCTGAACAGCAATGGGAAGGCCAAATACGGCGCTGATATGTTCAGAAGTGATGACTTCATCAATTGGGCCAGATACTGCGATCAATCCATCTTTCATTAGAAGGGCATGCGTTGTGCCCTCGGGAATCTCCTCGATATGGTGAGTCACCAAAATTGTTGCAGGGGCCGCGGGATCTCGTGAGAAGTTGGCAAATCGGGTGAGCAAATCCTCCCGGCCGCCGAGGTCCAGACCTGCTGCGGGTTCGTCAAGAAGAAGTATTTCCGGATCTGCCATCAAAGCCCGGCAAATCTGGACTCGTTTGCGTTCACCCTCGCTCAGAGTTCCGAACGCGCGATCCCCAAGGTTGCGAACGCCGAAGGTAGTCAGAAGGGCGATCGCACGCGATTCATCCCAGAGGTCGTACTCCTCATTCCACCGGCCGAGAATCGCATAGGCAGCTGTGAGGACGACGTCCCGAACTAACTCGTCTTCAGGAATGTTCTCTGCCATGACCGAGCTACAAAATCCGATGCGCGGTCGGAGTTCAAAAACGTCGACCCGTCCCATGGCATTTCCGAGAATCTCAACGTGGCCCATCGTGGGAAAACTCATCGCAGCCAGCAACTTTATGAGCGTTGATTTTCCGGCCCCGTTAGGTCCAAGAATTGTCCACCTCTCCCCCTCGGTGACCGAGAAATTGACCGGTCCCAGGATGATCCGTTCACCTTTGCGGACGCTGACTTCGGATAGGGCAAGAATCGTTCGTGGGTTCATAGAGATAGAAAGATAGCGCCTCTCTGGCACGTCGTACTCCGCAGACGCGATAACCTCACCCCATGTCCCTCCAACCTGGTCCCCACCCTTTCACGGGTCTCATTCTTCTTTCTGGGCAGGATTCCCCTGGCATCACCCAAGCCCTTTTTAGCGCCCTTTCCCCCTTTGCCGTGACGATCTTGGATATCGAACAGGTCGTCATCCGCGAGCGGTTGATATTAACCGTGCTCATCTCACTCAACCCCAGTCATTCTGGAGCCATTGAAGCCGACCTTTCTGAGTGCGCGGCCAGCCTGGAAGTCGACATTGCAGTCTCGTTCTCTCATTCAAACCCTGAATCCATCGCTGCCAAATCTGGACTCCTCCATGTAACCGCCCTGGGCAACCCACTGAAGCCTGGCGCGATTGCCGCCATTGCTGGTGAAATCGCAGAACAAGGGGCCAATATCGAGCGGATTTATCGAACCGCCTCGTATCCGATATCGGCCTTCGAATTCGTCATCTCTGGATCCTCCCAGCACGATATTCAATCCGCACTGGCAACTCTCTCCGTCGACCAAGGCGTCGATATCGCGGTGCAGAAGGGTGGTTTGATGCGGTGGGCCAAGAAGTTGGTATTGATGGATGTGGATTCAACTTTGATCCAACAGGAAGTCATAGAACTCCTGGCTGCCAAAGCTGGAGTCGAGTCCGAAGTTAGAGAGATCACGCAAGCAGCAATGCGCGGGGAATTAGATTTTGCCCAGTCCCTGAAGGCCCGTGTCGCCCTCCTCAAAGGCCTTCCGGAATCCGTTATTGAGGAAGTCAGAGGTGAGATCTCACTTACGCCTGGAGCGCGGACCCTGGTGCGCACTCTTCAACGCCTGGGACACACCGTTGCCGTTGTGACGGGCGGATTTATCGAAGTCATTGAGCCATTATTGAAAGAGCTCGGAATCGAGCACTACCGAGCCAATAGTCTGGAAATCTCAGATGGCGTCCTAACTGGCAATACAACGGGGACAGTGATCGATAGGGCCGCTAAAGCCGTTGCACTAAAAGACTTCGCAGAACTTGCCGGAGTTGGCATCGACCAGACCATCGCAATTGGGGATGGCGCAAATGATTTGGACATGATTGCCGCCGCCGGACTTGGTATTGCGTTTAATGCAAAACCGGCGGTTCGCGCTGCTGCCGACAGCGCGGTTAATCAGCCTTACCTAGACAGCGTTCTGTACTTGATGGGTATAGCCAGAGAAGACGTTGAGGCTGATCAGAGTCTGCAGGCGTGAATATCCGTTACTAGAATTCCGCGCGCGCCTAGTCCCCACAGCGCATCCATGACCTGATTGGTCTCCTTTTTCGGAACCATCGCGCGCACAGCTACCCAATCGGACTTCTGAAGTGGAGAGATTGTCGGTGACTCTAGCCCAGGGGTAATCGCGCAGGCTTTCTCCACGAGATCCTTGGGAACATCGTAATCAAGAAGCACATAGCGCCTTGCAATAATGACACCTTGCAGACGACGGATAAGAATCTCTAAGCCCGGAGCCGGGACTGCATCTTGGCGTTGAATGAGGACTGCCTCACTCGTAAGAATCGGCTCACCGAATGTTGTGAGTCCGGCCTGTCTCAACGAGGCTCCGGTTTCCACGACGTCGGCAATGACGTCGGCCACTCCTAGTCGCACGCTGCTCTCAACCGCGCCATCCAACCGAACAACTGTGGCGGAGATTTGCGCCTCGGCTAAATAGTTTCCAACCAGGCCAGGATATGAAGTAGCTACGCGCTTGCCATTGATATCGGCTAACGACCAATCACGTCCCACGCTGGCGGCAAATCGGAAAGTCGATCCGCCGAAACCAAGTTCAAGTACTTCTTGCGCTGCCGCTCCTGAATCAATCAGGAGGTCTCGACCGGTTATGCCTGCCTCAAGTTCACCGGATCCGACATAAATGGCGATATCCCGCGGACGCAGATAGTAAAACTCGACGCCATTGTCAGGATCGGCCAGTACTAAGTCGCGAAAATTGCTGCGTTGTCGATACCCAGCCTCGCGCAATACTTCTGCCGCGGCTTCAGAGAGTGAGCCCTTATTTGGAACAGCAATTCTCAGCACAGGAATCTCCTTAGAGGTATCGGTAAACGTCGTGGAGGGTTATCCCTCTTGCCAACATCATGGTCTGCAGGTGGTAGAGCAGCTGACTGATTTCCTCGGCCAACTGCTCATCACCTTCATGTTCGGCAGCCAGCCAAACTTCGCCAGCCTCCTCGAGAATCTTCTTTCCAATGGAGTGAACCCCCGCATCAATTGCCGCGATTGTTCCCGAGTTCGCAGGGCGTTCAATCATGATCAATTGAAGTTCGGCCCAGAGCTCATCAAAGGATTTCATGCCCTTAGATTACTGGTGTGCAAGGGTTATTCGACGCGCATTTGTCTAAACCAGGATCTTCTCCTTTTTGGCAATCTTCATCCACGAAATGAAGCCCCAAATGACGAATGCACCGTAGATTCCATACAGTGTGGCAGAAGGGTAATACCCCGCCTTGATGAGTAAGGGAACTCCAACGGCGTCAACGGCTACCCAGACCAGCCAGAATTCGACGTAACCCCTCGCTAATCCATACGTTGCAAGGGCCGAACCGGTAAAGATCCAGGCATCGGCCATCGGTCCCCAAGAGCCGAGGGCCTTCAACACGAAATAGGAAGCGATGAAGAAGACGACAGTGACCGGAACGATCCGCATCTTCTCCTGCAGAGTCGTCCAACGCGGCACTATGACTTTGGAAGATCCTGCACTGTCCTTCTGCATCCAACGGTACCAGCCGTAAATCGCCAGGGTCATAAAGAGAACCTGACGTCCTGCCTGCCCGTACAAGTCCTTGTTCTGTGGCGCATTGAAGACCGCACCAAGAAAGACCGTGAAAAGGAGGATATTGCCGATGATTCCCACCGGCCAAGTCCAAACTTTTCTTCGCATTCCCAGCAGAGCACTTGATAGTCCGAAAATATTTCCGATCACTTCGCGCCAAAGTATCGCTTTGGAACCGAAGTGAATCTGAGCACCGAAAAGCCAACGGATCACTTACTGATCCTTCGTCGAAATTCGAGCATTTGTAGAGCGGCACTTGCGGCTTCAAAGCCTTTGTCCTCGATGCTGCCTGGTAACCCCGCTCTAGCTTGGGCCTGTTCGTGGGTATCGCACATAAGAACGCCAAATCCGATAGGTCTGTTCTCCTTCAGCATGACAGTCATTAAGCCAGAGGTCACTCCATCGCATACAAAATCGAAATGAGGGGTCTCCCCTCTCAGAACAAGCCCAACTGCGACTACTGCTTCAAAACCATTGGCCAGCAGATCCGCGCAAGCAAGTGGCAGTTCAAAGGATCCTGGCACCCATTCAACGCGAATCTCTGCGATTTCTGCGCTCTCGCAAGCGCGACGGGCGCCATCAACTAGAGCTTGGCAGATTGGCATATGCCATTGCGAACTCACAATTGCGACACGGGCATTACTCAATTTTGGAATCAGTATCTCGGGGGCTCCTTCGCCGCTCATCTTGCTCTCTCCTTACCGAATAGTTCGTGATCATTGGGCAGAATATGACCTAACCGGTCTCGCTTACTCGCAAGATACCGCGCATTGAGTTCACCCTGACCTACGATGAGCGGAATGATCTCCACTTCAACTCCAGATACCTCAAGCGCGGCGACTTTGGCAGGATTGTTTGTCAGAAGACGTAATTTTCTCAATTTCAGCATCTGAAGTAATTCGACCGCATCATGCCATTTACGTTCATCAATCTCATGGCCCAGAGCCAGGTTGGCATCGACAGTATCGAGTCCTTCATCTTGAAGTGCGTATGCGCGAATTTTCTCGACCAGTCCTATGCCGCGCCCCTCGTGTCCTCTGAGATAAATGAGAACACCACGACCTTCTTCCTCGATTTGGGCAAGTGCGCTTTGCAACTGCGGTCCGCATTCACATTTTGTCGACCCAAGAACATCGCCAGTGAAGCATTCAGAATGAACTCGCACAAGTGGTGCGTAGTTAGGTTCGTTGAGATTGATCTCCCCTAAAGTCAGTAGAACATTTTCATCTCCTTCAATACCGGTAACCACTTTGATCGACCAGGTCGACTGATTGCGAGGTAAAATAGCCTCGGCGGCAATGTCGCTGAAGGCCGTGCTTTGGTCTACCGGATGCTCCAATTTCGCCAGATCCGCAATCGAAATAGTGGCAATGTTGTGCTCATTGGCAAAATTGCGAAGTTGCGTCCCTCGCATGAGCGAACCATCATCATTCACCAATTCGGAAAGAACAGCTGCTGTCGGCAAATCCGTCAATTGGCAGAGAGCCACTCCCGCTTCGGTATGTCCTCTTCGAGACGAGAGTCCTCCAGGGTCAGCAACGAGAGGAAAGATGTGACCGGGTCGAAGGAAGCTCGAAGAAGTAGCTTCATCATCTGCAAGGGCATTTGCCGTCCTTGCCCGCTCCCTCGCAGAAATACCAGTCGTTACTCCTTCCTTAAAATCGACGCTGACAGTGAACGCGGTTCCCTTGGAATCTTGATTATGCTCAACCATCGGTGGAAGTGCCAAACGACGTGAGCGCTGTGCATCGATGGCCACACAGATCACTCCCGATGTATGTCGAATCATAAAACCCATCTTCTGGGCATCCATATATACCGCCGGTGCTATGAGGTCGCCTTCATTTTCCCGATCTGCATCATCGGTCACAATAATGAATTGTCCGGACTTGAAGGCCGACAAAGCTTGGTTCATCACGAGATGGCTCCTTTTGCGAGCAGACGCTCGACGTATTTGCCCAGAACATCGACTTCGATGTTCACCTTGTCGCCAACGCGGAGGATCCCAAAGGTCGTCTTGGTTGATGTTTCAGGAATTATCCAGAGCTCAACTTGAGATACGTCGTCATTGAGACTGCCCACTGTTAAGGAGACCCCATTAACCGCAATTGAGCCCTGTGCAACTATGTATTTCATAAGTGTCGAGGGAACCAATACAACGAAACGCTCCCAGCGCTCCCCAGGTTCGCGCACTGCCACCTCTCCGACGCCGTCTACGTGCCCTTGAACCAAATGTCCGCCCAGTCGCTGGGTCGACAGCACCGCAAGTTCCAAGTTCACCTGATCTGCTTCTCGCAGGTCCTGCAAGTTGGTGAGCAGAAGTGTCTGTTTCATAACATCAAGGGAAATCCGTTTGGAATCTATCTTGGTCACTGTCAAGCAAGTGCCGTTAATGCTGATCGAGTCTCCTATGGTGACTTCATTTGCGAGTTCACCTATTTCGAGCTGTAACTCGATGGAACTCTCGTGTTCGATAACACTCGCAACAGTACCAATGCCTTGTACAAGACCGGTGAACATTAAACATCTACCTCCGATTTCGGAATGAGAATGGTGTGGAGATCTGGACCAATCATTTTGCTTTCGGAAATCACGAAATCGCGGCGCCTCGAAAGCGTTTCGATATGTAGATCGCCTACCGCCTTCTTTCCCGAACCGAGAAGGGTTGGGGCTTGAAACCAATGGATCTCATCGAGCACTCCTTCATTTATCAGGGCCGTTCCCAAAGTGGATCCTGCCTCAACTAAAATCGAATTGATTCCCAGCTCGTTGACTGTTGCCAACATGGTGTCGATTCTGCGCGTCGACAGGAAGAGTGTTTGCGCTTCAGCATTGTGCAATTGGGCAGTTAGAGGAATCGCTCGCTCTCCCATGACGATTCGCAAGGGCCTCCGTGCATTGCCTTTCGGAATGAGCGAAGGGTCATCGAGCAACGCTGTTCCCGTACCAACCAGGATCGCATCGGACTCTGCGCGGAGCTTTTGAACCGCCGCTCTTGATTCCTCGGAAGTAATCCATTTAGAAGTGCCATCTAGTGCGGCGGTGTAACCATCAAAAGTCGAAGCTATCTTCCAAGTTACATACGGCCTTTTCTTGCTCAACTTATGTAACCATGCGCGATTTACGAACGCTGCCTCGTCTGCAAGTACGTGAGAGATAACTTCGACGCCCTGCGAACGAAGGTATTCACCACCACCCATGGCGATGGGATTGGGGTCTTTGACCGCATACACAACCTTTGCAATTCCAGCGTCCAGTATTGCTTTGGTGCAGGGCGGTCGCTTACCCGTGTGATTACAAGGTTCAAGAGTCACGATGATCGTGGAACCGAGGGTCGAAATCCCCCGATGTGTGCAATCTGCAAGCGCAACAACTTCGGCATGGTCTCCACCGGAATGAAAACCTTCACCGATGATCTCCCCTGTTTGGGAAAGAACTACGGCGCCAACAACGGGGTTAGGAAAAGTTCGTCCGAGGCCGTGCGCGGACAACTCTATTGCTCGTGCCATGAAATACTGGTCGTTCGCCATAGAGCCCCCTCAAATAAACCGGGGGTTTTGTGAACGCAAACAAGGCACCGCAAAAAGCACGGCGTAGCGTACGTTTCCCTTTATCCAGACTTTAACTGTCGGTTTTGGAGTTTCACCAAATCAACCGACCACTGGATGTGGTCGGGTCGCGGACTATAACCGCCGGTTCGGATTTACACCGACCCCCGGAACAACGTGCATCTATTCTGGCACAGACCCAGCAAGTTCGCGCAATTTGGCGACCATTTGGGCCGGATCCTGAGATCGAAACACTGCGCTGCCGGCCACGAAGGTATCTGCGCCCGCTGCGGCGGCGATCTCTATGGTCTCCTCGGAGATACCTCCGTCTACTTGCAACCAGATTGGCCGAGAGCCGATGATCTTGCGCGCTCGCTCAATCTTCTCGACCATGTCGAACATGAACTTCTGTCCGCCAAATCCTGGTTCAACTGTCATGATCAAAAACATATCCGCCAAATCGCTGAAATCGGCATAGTCGGCAATATCGGTATTGGGCTTCACGGCTAACCCCGACCGAGCGCCTTCACGTCTGATCCCCTTTAATGTCTGGGCAATATCCCGCGTCGCCTCCACGTGCACGGTCACACTCGTACACCCGATCTGCGCATACTGTGGAGCGATTCTGTCTGCGTCAAGAACCATGAGGTGGGCGTCGACTGGCAAGACGCTCTCTTTGACAATTTTTGTTGCCGCTTCGAAATCAAAGGTGAAATTTGGCACGAATTGATCATCCATGATGTCCAAATGGACGAGGTCGGATACCTCTGCAATCCGCTTAATCTCGGTCGCAAGATCGTCTAAGTTGGCGTTAAGAATACTTGGGGTTATACGCACCTCACGAGACATGGGCGAATGGTATCCGACTCTACGAAATGCGTTCAAAGAGGGTTAAGAACATGGCATCGGTGCCGTGTTTGTGCGTCCACAGCTGCATCGACCCATTTACTATCGCGTCCTTCAGATTTGCAGGCAGGAAAGGTTCAACGGAGACCTGTCGAATATTGGGATGACGCTTCAATGCGCTGCTGACTTGCACTTTCGTCTCGGCAAGGTGAGGTGAACAGGTTGCATATCCGATGATTCCGCCGACCTTTGTTGCAGAAATTGCACTGTCGAGTAACTCACTCTGCAGTTTCGTCAGACCAGATAGATCGGATGGGCTTCTACGCCAACGAACTTCTGGTCGACGCCTCAGTGCACCAATTCCAGTACATGGGACGTCGGCAATTACTGCGCCGAAACCTTCGCCCCTTTCTGCAATGGCGCGCCCATCCCCTACCCAAACCTCGCCACCAGCTATGACCTGTTCGACAAGTCTGGCACGGGCCGGAGATATTTCGTTGGCGGTGAACTTCTTTCCATTTTGCAGGGCAATACTAGAAATTAGGGCTGCTTTGCCACCGGGACCAGCACAGAGGTCCAACCAGCTCTGCTGGTCCTGCGCCGCTTGCGAGAAGACGTAAGCCACCAATTGAGATCCTTCATCCTGAATCCCTGCGGCTCTCCTTCGGATTAGATCAATCTCAGAAGGTATTTCCACTGACGTGGCACCAAAAGGTGAATACGCAGTTGCTTTGCCTCCGAGGGCAACAAGTTCGGCCTGCGTTGATCGACCCGGCCATGCCACTAATGTCGGAGAGGCTGGCACATTATTCGCCGCTAATGCCTTGATGACCTCAGGCTCCTCTTTGAGCAGATCAAAATAGGCGGACACAATCCATTCAGGGTGCGAGTACTTGATGGAAAGTCGTTCAATCGGATCTGATATCTCATCAATGAATCCCATCCACTCCTCCAGCGGACGCGCGCTCACCTTGCGCAAAAGCGCATTGACGTAAGTGGCCTTGGATTCCCCCAGTACTTTGCGTGCCAATTCGACAGTCGCTGACACCGCTGCATGCGTCGGGACTCGCATTTCAAATAGTTGATGGACTCCCATTCGCGCAACATCGACTATTCCGACATCCACACTCTCCCACGGCCGCTGACTGACCTGCGAAAGCATCCAATCATGGCGACCCAACATTCGAAGTGTTCCGTAAACCAATTCCGTAACAAAGCCCTTATCCCGTGGTTCCAGCGAACTCTCACCAAGTGCCTTAGGAAGGATGAGGTTTGCATATGCTTCGTGGCGGTCGACTTGGGTCAAAACTTCGAAGGCAAGAAGGCGTGATGCATCGGGGCGAGGCTTTCGAAAGGAACTGCCGGGGCTAGTCAAAGTGTTCGCCTTGCGCGATGCGCGCCCCGTTTGCCCAACTTCGTGCAGACATTGTCTTCTTTCCCGCCGGTGTGACTTCCTCAATAATTAACCCATAGCCACCAGCACAACCCACCACAACCCGCTCGCCTTGGACGAGAATGACGCCCGATCTGATGTCGTCGTCAAGTGGAAAGAGACGTGCTCGATCAATGCGCAGAGTCGAATTTCTCCAGAGCGTCCAGGCCCCTGGTTCCGGAGTGAATGCGCGGATCTTCCGATCAATCTCTATGCCATTGCTAGTCCATGCGATTTGTGCTTCTTCTTTGGTGATTTTCTTCGCGTAGGTGACTCCATCATGGCTCTGTGTTGTGGGCGCGATTCCCGACTCGATCAATGAGAGAGTTTCGGAAATAACTTCAGGACCTAAAACTGCCATGTGTGCCAGTAACTCTCCTGCATTTTCGTGCGGATGGATCCGTACTTCGCGTTGAACGTAAACAGGGCCGGTGTCCATTCCCGAATCAAGGGCGAAGACGGTCACGCCCGAAACTTGATCTCCATTAAGGATTGACCTTTGTACTGGCGCCGCACCTCGCCATGCAGGCAGCAAAGAAAAATGAAGGTTGATGAATCCAAAACGCGGAATTTTGAGGATCTCTATTGGCAGAATTACTCCATATCCGATTGTCACTACCAGATCTAGGAAATCCAGCGATTCAAAGAGATCTTCAGAAGAGACTGGTTTGACGCACTTAACACCACGACTCGAAGCCCACTGGGCCACGACCGAATCCTTCACGGCGCGACCGCGCCCTGCCGGCCTATCCGGCCTAGTGATTACCAGTTCCAATTCGTGATTGGAATCCCGCAGCCAATCCAGAGTTGGAATTGCTACGCCCGGCGTCGCTGCCACGCCGATGCGCATTAAAGGCCTTTGCCGAAGGTGTAGTGCGGAGAAACTTTGATTTGTGGATGTAGTCCTGCGTCATTTGCCAGACCAAACCATTCCGACTGCCTAATCTCCTTCATTGCGCTCTTTCGATCACCTTTTGCCAGCCGATCGATAAAAAGGATCCCGTCGAGATGATCTGTTTCATGCTGAAGGGCTCTGGCCAGAAGTTCGCTACCTTCAACTGAGACTGGCTCGCCGTACATATTCCATCCCTTGGCCACGACCCGCATGGAGCGAGGGGTGTTGTAGCGCAATTCAGGAAATGAAAGGCAGCCCTCCTCTCCCTCTTGAATCTCCTCTCCGAGATCAAGACTTGGATTAATAAGGTGACCGAGGGTTTCATCAATATCCCAGACAAAAACGCGCAGGGGAACTCCGACCTGTGGAGCCGCTAGTCCGGCGCCTGGAGCATCCATCATCGTGTCGGTGAGGTCCGCCACTAAGGTACGCAATTCCTTGTCGAAGTCCACAACTTGAACTGAAGGGGTGACCAGTACTGGGTCTCCGAATAGTCGGATGGGCAAGATTGGCATGGGCGAAGTCTAGCAACTAGGTAAGTGAGTACGGATCAACTCTTATTGTAAATAGAGGCTTTCGAGATATGGACCTGCGTCTTTGCAACTCGTGGACAAAATCCACTACAGATGCCGCCGTCGATACTGGCGCAGAAAGAATTATTCTCGATAATTCCTTCGATTTCTCATGTGGACCGCTGATCTGAACTTCTCGGCCGACTCGATTCTCTCTTTGGGCCTGGACCAGCCCAGTATGAAATTTCATGGCCTCTTTGGTCTCCAGGTCGATGCAAATAAATCTGTAGTAAGGAGGGAAATGCATCTCCTCTCTTTCTACGAGCTCTTTTCGAACGAGCGGAGAGGCATCCCACCGCGTTAGCGCCGCAACGATGGGATGAGTCGGCGTGAATGATACGAATACGGGGCTCGACGAGGCAGCTAGAGCCGCGGACTGAAAGAACATTTCTCGAGAACTCTCCGTCGATCTCAATTCGCTATGACCGAAGAATCTCAAACCCTCGAGTAGTGCAACGGCTGAGTACCCTTCATGGTTGCTCGGTTGTGATCCGGGAGTAGAGACGACAAGACATGGTGTTGAGGGGACGGAATCGATTATGTGCTCCCCCGATGAATTGATGATTGAAAAATTTGGAAAGGATCTGCCGATCTCTTCTGCAAATCGGTCTATGCCTCTGGATGCAAGGTAAATCTCGCCACTTTGACACCATCGGCACTTCCATCCTTCATATGAGGTACGGCAAAGAACACACCTGGGGCTCTCTCCTGAACCTGTGAGTTCAAGTCTGCCGCCACAAGTACATAGTGCAATGTTTCTGCACTTATTGCACAAGACCGAATTCCCGTAACCTTTTCTCGGAACTAGGAAAAGTACCGGGCCAACTTTTAGTGCCTTCCTAATAATCGAAAATGCGCCACTTGGTATCAACTCGCCCATCGCCGGCGAGATGGCCACAACTTCTCGTCGGGTCTTTGAAGAAATATGGGAGAGCCAGCCTGACTCGATTAATCGTGCCACTTCAAGAGAAGGCGAATAGCCAACAAGAATTAGATTGGCTGTTTCCTCAATCGATCTCATGAGGGCGACATCCCTGGCGTTCCAACCTGGTGCACGAGGTTCATGCAATGACTCCGAAGATTCACCAGCGACAATGATCGTCACGCCGGCTTCCAACGGAGCAAAGATCGCCCCTCTTAACCCCAAAACAATTCTGACATGACCCTTGGATACTCGCAGGAAATTGCGATAGCGCTGACTTCTTGTAAGCCCCCCATCAAGGCGTGCCATATTCTTTTCTGAAACGTAGAGCATGAGCTCCTGTTCGATAGCACCCAGTTCTCTTTCATCCGGTACAACGAGAAGTACCTGACCGAATTTGGATCGCGTCACCACTAGTTCAGCAATCAATTTCGTGCGGGGCACACTGGGAGGAAGTGCCCAAAAAGCTCTGATCTTGCGTTGAGAGAAATCCTTTGCGCGGGCGATAGGTGGCTCGCTCAGAAGTTCGAGATTGGATTCGTCAGCGGACTGCTCTCTATCTACCGAGGCGATACGTGGAGGAATCGCGCTACGAATAACGTCATACGGCGAGCCCGCCCATCGCCTAGCCACAAGCCGGAACAGTTCAAGCGTCTGCGAAGTCGCGACGGGGTGAGGCGAAAGTATTTTAAGTACCTGTTTCAGGTTTCCAGTATTTGCAGAGGACTCCACTCGCTCGATGATGATTCCTTCTTGCAATGAAGCACCGAACTCGATCTGCACACGGATTCCGACTTGCGCGAGTTTGGCTAAATCCTCTGGTACCCAATAGTCATAAGGCGTATCAAGGTGAAACACACCGGTGTCTACCCAGATTCGAGCTACCGGCAATTGGGTCGCAACGCTCTTCTTACCGAGGGCGCCTACTTGCGCCTTAAGTTTTAATGGTCTAGGTGTGACCACCTATGTTGGCTACAGAGCCGCTGCGCGTAAAGCGTCTACGCGATTCGTTGCTTCCCAAGTGAATTCGGGCAACTCTCGACCAAAATGACCATAGGCGCTTGTGAGTGCGTAAATTGGGCGAAGCAGGTCAAGATCGCGAATGATGGCCGCAGGGCGTAGATCAAATGTTGTTTGCACTGCATTTTGAATTCGCTCCACCGGTACCGATTCGGTGCCGAAAGTCTCTACGAATAGTCCGACCGGTTGCGCTGTTCCAATGGCATAAGCAACCTGCACCTCGCACCGACGAGCCAGACCGGCCGCCACTACGTTCTTGGCTACCCAACGCATGGCATAAGCAGCTGAACGATCTACCTTCGAAGGGTCTTTTCCGCTGAAGGCCCCGCCACCATGGCGAGCCATTCCGCCGTAGGTATCGACAATGATTTTTCGGCCGGTCAATCCAGCATCGCCCATAGGGCCGCCGATGACGAATCGGCCGGTGGGGTTGATAAGAATCCGAAGATCTTTGCGAGAGAGTTCGACCTCCTCCAGAACTGGATCAATCACGCGGGAAATAATGTCGGGAGTGAGTTTTCCCACTACGTCAATATCTGTTGCGTGCTGGCTGGAGATCACGACGGTGTTCAGAGCGATCGCGCGATCGCCGTCATATTCGATCGTGACTTGAGTTTTTCCGTCCGGGCGCAGGAAGGAAAGTTCCCCACTTTTTCGAACTTTCGAAAGCTGTTGTGCAAGTCTGTGAGCTAAAGAAATCGGCAGCGGCATCAACTCTTTGGTGTCATCGCATGCATAGCCGAACATCAAGCCTTGATCGCCCGCACCTTGCAGATCTAGCGGATCGATCGATGAAGAGACCCGGTTTTCGTATGCGTCATCCACGCCTTGTGCAATGTCCTGAGATTGCTGTCCGATTGAAATGGAGACGCCACAGGTATTCCCATCGAAACCCTTTTCAGATGAGTCATACCCGATTCCAAGAACTGTGTCTCGAACAATTCCCATCACGTCGGCGTAACCATCGGTGGTGACTTCTCCGGCCACATGAACCTGGCCAGTGGTTATCAGCGTCTCGACTGCGACGCGACTTTTAGGATCTTGGCTAAGAAGCGAATCCAAGATCGCGTCAGAAATCTGATCTGCAATCTTGTCGGGGTGACCTTCGGTGACAGACTCGGAGGTAAATAATCGCTTAGACATTGGGCAAACTTAGCCGAAAACTGACCTGATCAAGTAATACGTTCGCGAGCGTGTCCTTAGTGGCCTCTGAAACCACGATTTCTCCGCCGTCCCGGCTGATAATAGTGCCGCGGGTCATATCACTACCAAAGATTGCTCCCTCAGAGACGTCATTGACGTAGAGCAAATCTAGATTCTTCTTTAGAAGTTTTTGCGCAGCATTTTCCAGATGGTCTTGCGTTTCAGCGGCAAATCCAACAAGCACCTGAGAGGGCCCTTTCTTCGCGGCAAGGGTTGCCAAGAGATCTGGATTTGGCTCCAGTTCGATGCTTTCCAGCTCGCTCTTCTTGATCTTCTCGGCGCTCTGCCGCACTGGCTTTGCATCTGCAACAGCCGCGCACATGATCAACGCATCGCACTCTGAAAAGCTTTCCTCTAGAACTTGTGCCATATCCGCAGTGGTCTCCACGGGAATTGTTTCCACGCCCTCAATATCAGGAAGTTCGCAATTAGCCGCGATCAGCTGGACACGCGCTCCTCGAATCACCGCAGCCTGTGCAACCGCATAACCCTGCTTGCCTGAGGAGCGATTACCAATAAAGCGGACCGGATCGATCGGTTCGCGGGTGCCACCTGCGGTGACTAAGAGCCGGTAGCCCAATAAATCTGAATTCCAGCCGACGATCTCTTGGAACTGTTCAATAATTCTGGAAGTCTCGGGAAACCTCCCCTGGCCAACGTCAGAGCCGGTAAGTCGACCGACTTCTGGTTCCATCACGATAAAACCCCGTTCGCGAAGGGTTTCCACATTTGCAACCGTGGACCGATTGAGCCACATCTGAGGATGCATGGCTGGAACAATCAATTTTGGGGCCCCGCTGGCTAGCACGACATTTGTCAGTAAGTCATCTGCACGTCCGTGCGCGATCCGGGCGATGAGGTCGGCTGTGGCTGGGCCGATAAGGATGTAGTCGGCACGATTGGCAAGATTGACATGGGCCACAGATGCGACATCCTGCCAAACTTCGCTAAGAACGGGCCTGCCGGAGAGAGCCTCCCACGTGGTGGCGCCGACGAAATTGAGGGAGGCCGGTGTGGGAATTACCGTGACAAGAAAGCCATGCTCTTGCAGGCGCCTTAGAAGATCACACGATTTATATGCTGCAATGCCACCGCCAATTCCGAGAATAACTTCTCGGCCCGACGATGACCCAGTCCGTGACATGGTGGCTTGCCCGATCGCAATCGTCTGATGCAGGATTAAGCGGTTGGTTCGAGGTTCTCGATTGTCAAAAGTCCCTCGTTGATCTCACGAAGTGCGATAGACAGCGGCTTTTCATGAACGTGAGTTTCAACTAGCGGTCCCACATATTCCAGCAGACCTTCGCCCAACTGCGAGTAATAAGCATTGATCTGGCGGGCACGTTTGGCCGCGTAGAGGACAAGACTGTACTTGGAGCCGCTCTTGTCCAGTAGTTCGTCAATCGGTGGATTGGTAATGCCGTCCATTCAAGCCCCTTAAAAAGTCCAGTCTGAGATCAATCCACTAAAGGCGGATCAGGAGGCTAAGGCTACCAGTGCATCGACTACCTTCTCGACGTGATCATTGACGATGACCACGTCAAACTCCTTTGCCGCGGCCAATTCGCTGGTAGCCAATTCCAGCCTGTGGGAGCGTCTTTCGGGAGTATCTGAACCCCTGGCCTTCAAACGCGAGACAAGATCTTCCCAACTCGGCGGCTCCAGGAAGACCAAGATTGCCTCTTTGCTATGGGTTCGAACCTGTCGTGCCCCCTCAATTTCAATTTCCAGAAGCACATTCTTGCCTTGGCGCAGCGCCTTCTCCACGCCTTCTCGCGGAGTTCCATATCTGGCTCCAGCGAATTGAGCCCACTCCAGGAAATCATCATCGGCAATGCGACGGTCAAATTCATCCTCCGTCAGGAAGAAGTAATCAACCCCGTCTTTCTCATTCTGACGTGGAGGGCGAGTCGTCGCGGAGATGCTCACCCAGAAATTATCGCGCGCTTCCCGTATTCGAGAAGCAACAGTGCTCTTGCCAACCCCACCGGGGCCGGAAAGAACGAGAAGTCTTCCCCGGTGACCTGCCGGTTTGAATTCGGCTATGAGTTCGGCACGTTGATGAATCCCCAATCCTTGGATTCTGCGAGGGGTAGAAATCGCCAGTCGTTCCATGATGGCAGCCGCGCGGATCTTCCCAACGCCGGGAAGAGCTTCCAGCAGTTCACTCACCCGCATCTTTGCAATGGCCGGCTCCGATTTTGCCAGTATCAACACATCTGAAATTCCCATCACGCCGGTTTTCACCTTTGCTTTGACATCGGCTCGGGCGCGTCGAGAATGGGCAGCTTTAATCAAGGCGTCCGCGCGCTGTTCCGAGGTTAACGCGGGGGGCACGGGCATGGCGATAATCTACCTGTATCTAGCCCATTAACTAAGTTGCGATGCAATCAATGCGGCACGCTCCCGCAAGGCTTCTGATCCAAGGGCCCATGCCTTTGTAATGGGGCGCCCTATCACCAAATAGTTGGCTCCTACTTGGATGGCAGTCTTGGGATCCATGGTTCTTTGTTGATCATCGGAGACCTTCTCATCGGCAGGACGGACTCCTGGGGTAATGATCGAAATCTCTGGCCCCACAGCCTGTCGAATGGCTGCAATCTCCCATGGCGAGCAGACAATGGCTCTGGCGCCAGCGGATTTGGCCAATTTAGCCAAGTTAACCGCCGCTTCCAAAGGGCTGAATTTGAAGCCTATTTCGCTTAAATCATCGCTGCCCAAGGAAGTCAGAACGGTAACCGCGGCAATCTCGATTTTCGGCCCCTCGTTGACGGCTGCTTCCATCATCGCCTTGCCGCCTGAAGCATGAACTGTGAGGAATCGTGGTTGCAGAAGTGCCGCCTGGCGGGTTGCACCTGCAACAGTGTTGGGAATGTCATGAAGCTTCAAGTCAAGGAAGATGTCTGCATCTGTGATCTCTCGGATCTCATTGACTCCTGTGCTTCCGAAAGCCAGAAAAAACTCCAACCCCAATTTAAATCCCGTTAGATAATCTTCTGTCGCCAGGATCCATGCCTTCGCTACTTCGAGATCAGGTGTATCGATTGCAAGAAAGATCGGGGCTTTGACACTCATGGGTTACTTCCCTTTCTCTATTCATCGCGATGGGCAAATCCCACGGCGTCCCTCAAAGAGTTGAAACCTTTGCTTATGAGAATCTCCCGGAGCTGGTTTTGAACATTGATCACGGCCATCGGATTTGAGAACGTGGCTGTTCCTACGCTGACGCCGCTAGCGCCGGCTAAAACTAATTCAAAGGCGTCGCGACCAGAACGTACTCCGCCCATGCCAAGAATCGGAATCTTCGGAAAGGCTTGGTGCACTTGATGGATCGCTCGCACCGCCACGGGACGTATTGCCGGACCCGATAGTCCGCCGGTTTTGCCAGCCAGATGAGGTCGCATGGTGTCCACGTTGATCACCATGCCAAGAATTGTGTTGATCAATGAGAGACCGTCGGCGCCGGCATCTATTACGCCTCGGGCTATTTCAACAATGTCGGTGACATCGGGTGAGAGTTTGACCAGGATAGGTATGTCTCCTCCCAACGTACGGCGAACTCCGTCAACCACCGCGCGCGATGCTTGCGGATCGCACGCAAAAACCAGACCGCGATTTTCCACGTTAGGGCAAGAGATATTCACCTCGACTGCAGAGATTCCTTCGACGGACCGGAGTTTCCTAGCGAGGACGGCGTACTCATCAACATTTTCCCCCGCGATGGAGACGATGACGCGGGCGTTGTGTTGAAGAAGCCACGGAACATCATTGGCAAGAAAAGTGTCTATGCCGGGGCCTTGCAGGCCAATGGAATTGAGCATCCCACTTGGCGTCTCTGCCATTCTTGGTGTGGGGCGACCCGGGCGGGCCTTCAACATTATGGATTTGGTAACTACCGCACCGATCTCCCGCAGCGGGAAGAACTGAGAGAGCTCTTTGCCGGAACTGGCGCATCCACTGGCAGTAAATAGTGGTGTCGGAAACCAAGCAGATCCAAGCGTGGTCGAGAAATCGAATTCAGGCATCAGCTACTTCGCCACCTTTCCGACTTGATTCCACTGGACTCTGGCCCCATCCATCACTGGCCCCTCGATGCATGAACGGAGCATCGCAACCTGCCCATCGGCATTCTCAACAGGAAGAACACAGGTCATGCACACACCGATTCCGCATGCCATTGATTCCTCAACTGCGCATTGGTGAACGATGTCGGCGGCATTGGCTATTTGAGAAATGGCTGCCAACATCGCCATAGGGCCGCACGAATAGATGACGTCAACCAAGCCTTCTTCGATCAATGAAGGAATCGGGTCAGTGACCTTGCCTAGAGTCCCCGCACTTCCATCTTCGGTATAAATCTTGAGTGAATTGACCGATCGCTTACCTTCGATGGGCGCATAAATTTTGGATGCTGTGCTCGCGCCCAAAATCATGTCTACGCGACATCCCTTTGATTTTAGAACTTCCGCTAATCCAAATAGTGGGGCCGAACCATAACCACCACCGATGAGCAGGGCTTGCGCGGGTTCAGTGGGGATCCCGAATGCAGTGCCCAGTGGTACGACAACTTCAAGACTGGCACCCTCTAGTTGCGAGCAGAGCCATTTACTACCTGATCCATGCGGGGCGACAATCAGTTCCATTGTGCCATCGCCTTTATCGCTGCGATGTGAGACGCGCGATATTGCAAAGGCTCGGCGCAGGACTAGTCCTGAGTTCTCTCCCCCAACGCTAATTGCCACAAAATTACCGGGGCGCGCGTTCTCCACGACATGGCCGATATTGAGAAGCAACTGGTGATACTGGCCAATGCGCTTATTGCTCACAAGGGTGGCCGTTATCTGCTTGGCATGGCGATTGATTGAACTCATATCTGACCCAACCAATCTTGCAGAGGTCGCACGCTGAACTCATCTTTCTGCAATGACTCGATCCCGGCGACGGCGGCATTGAAGCCGGCCGTAGTTGTTATGCACGGAATTGATCGTTGGACTGCAGCAGTGCGAATCAACCAACCGTCCTGTCTAGTACCTCTCCCAACTGGCGTGTTGATGACTAGGTCGATGCTTCCTGAGGCGATGAGATCCACGGCAGTTCTCTCGCCAAACAAACCCGGGCCTTCGGAGTTCTTCCGCACTGTGGCCGTTTTAATTCCGTGCTCGGCGAGAACCCTTGCCGTGCCTGCGGTGGCAATCAGACCAAAGCCCATGCCAGCTAATGCACGTGCCGGTTCAATTCCCGACGCTTTGTCTTTGTCGGCTAGCGATATGAAGACTTGTCCCGACCTAGGCAAGGGACCGAAGGCGCTGATCTGCGACTTCGAGTAGCTCTCACCGAAAGTGTCGGCAATTCCCATCACCTCCCCAGTTGAGCGCATCTCTGGTCCAAGCACTGCATCTACGCCGCGACCGTCGGTGCGCCTGAAACGATTCCATGGAAGTACGGCCTCTTTCACAGAGACTCCCTTGGCCCTGCCATCACCTTGGGCAGGCAGGAGGCCCTCTATTCGCAACTGCGCGATCGTTGCACCGAGAGCAATTCGCGCTGCCGCCTTGGCTAAAGAAACCCCTGTTGCTTTGCTAACAAATGGAACAGTGCGCGAGGCACGTGGATTTGCTTCCAGGACGTAGAGAACTCTCTCGGCCATGGCGAACTGAATGTTGATGAGACCGCTAACGCCAACGCCTCGTGCGATTTTCTCTGTCGCTGCGCGAATTTCCGAATGCTGCTCTGGAGTCAGTGTCATCGAAGGAATCACGCACGCGCTATCCCCTGAATGAACACCAGCTTCCTCAATATGTTCCATTACTCCGCCGAGGTAGAGCTCTTGCCCATCAAAGAGTGCGTCCACGTCAATCTCAATTGCCGAATCCAAAAAACGATCGACCAACACGGGATGATCCGGAGTGATGTCTGTGGCCCGCGTAATGAAGCCACCTAAAGAGGCGTCGTCATAGACGATCTCCATTCCACGGCCTCCTAGAACAAAAGAAGGACGCACTAACACTGGGTAGCCGATTCGATGGGCAATCTGAAGTGCCTCTTGATGCGAGGAGGCCATTCCAAATGAAGGAGCAGTAAGGCCCTGCTCTTTCAGCACTAATCCAAAGGCGCCGCGCTCCTCGGCCAGGTTAATTGCTTCTGGGCTTGTACCAAGAATTGTCACGCCCGCTGCCTTCAGGGCAGCAGCCAGACCAAGAGGCGTCTGGCCTCCTAGTTGAGTGATCACACCGATAACGGGACCAGCTTGCATTTCTGCGTGTACAACTTCAAGGACGTCTTCCAAGGTGAGCGGCTCGAAGTACAGACGATCGCTGGTGTCGTAGTCGGTGGATACGGTCTCGGGATTGCAATTGATCATGATTGTTTCGAAATCGTGCTTCTGAAGCTCGAAAGACGCGTGCACGCAAGAATAATCAAACTCGATGCCCTGTCCGATTCTATTTGGGCCGCTTCCCAAAATGATGACTGCAGACTTAGTGCGCGGTCGCACCTCGGTCTCTTCTTCATAACTTGAGTAGTAGTAGGGCGTGAATGCCTCAAACTCCGCGGCACAGGTGTCAACTGTCTTGTACACAGGTCGAATATTGAGGTGGTGACGTCGTTTGCGGACATCCTCTTCGGTAGCCCCACGTAAAGAGGCGATCTGTGAATCAGAAAAACCCATCTGCTTAGCCGACTTCAGAAGGTCCTCCGTCAGCTCTCCTGGTGAGGCGATCTCTTCGGCCTGAGCATTGATCATGCAGATTTGGTTAAGGTACCAACGATCGATCTTCGTGGCGGTATAAACTTCTTCGATTGTTGCACCCAGCCAGAGTGCTTGCTGAACTTCCTTAAGTCGGTACTCTGTTGGAATCTGCATTGACGCCAGGAAAGCTTGCTTGACGCTTTCGTTTCGCTGAACTGGGAAAGTAAATGGAGCTTCCTTTCGCTCTAAGGAGCGCAACGCCTTCTGGAGGGCCTCTGCAAAGGAGCGGCCGATGGCCATTGCCTCGCCAACACTTTTCATGGTCGTAGTCAGTCGGGGGTCCGCATCAGGAAACTTCTCGAAAGCAAAACGAGGCACTTTGACGACGACGTAGTCCAACGTGGGTTCGAATGAGGCTGGGGTTACTTTGGTTATATCGTTTTGAATCTCGTTGAGTGTGTATCCGATAGCAAGCTTGGTCGCTATTTTTGCGATGGGAAATCCTGTTGCTTTTGAGGCTAATGCGCTCGAACGGGATACCCGGGGGTTCATCTCAATGACGATAATCCGTCCCGTATCTGGATTTACAGCGAATTGGATATTGCATCCGCCAGTGTCGACTCCAACCTCGCGGATGATCTTCAAGGACAGGTCTCGCAACTTCTGATATTCCACGTCGGTCAATGTCATTGCAGGAGCTACCGTTATTGAGTCACCCGTGTGAACGCCCATCGGATCCACGTTCTCGATGCCGCAGACGATGACCACGTTATCCATGTGATCGCGCATCACCTCAAGTTCGAATTCTTTCCAACCTAAAATCGACTCCTCAAGTAGCACCTCTGAAGTTGGACTGTGGCGCAAACCTGCGCCAGCAATCTGGGCAAGTTCGTTTGAATCGAAGGCGATTCCCGAGCCAAGTCCGCCCATGGTGAATGAGGGTCTGACCACGACGGGGTAGCTGAGCAACTCTGCCGCGGCGAAGCAATCTTCAAGCGTGTGGCAGATAATTGATTGAGCCGATTCTCCGCCGACTTTTTCGACAATCCCGCGGAAAAGTTCGCGATTCTCCCCACGTTGGATGGCATCCACATCGGCGCCTATGAGGCGAACTCCAAATTTCTGCAGCGTTCCACGTTTATGGAGCGCGATTGCTGCGTTCAATGCAGTCTGTCCGCCAAGAGTTGCAAGAAGTGCATCGGGTCGTTCAATCTCGATAATCCGCTCGAGATATTCCGGGGTGATCGGCTCAATGTATGTGGCATCGGCAAACTCTGGGTCAGTCATGATTGTTGCGGGGTTGGAGTTTACGAGAACGACGCGAATTCCCTCGGCTTGTAGGACTCGGCATGCCTGAGTGCCGGAGTAGTCGAACTCGCATGCCTGGCCTATGACAATTGGACCACTGCCAATCACCAAGACGCTGCGAATAGAAATATCTAGTGGCATTAGGCATCTTCTCGTTTCGTAGACATCATTTCGATAAACCGATCAAATAGATAAGCCGCATCATGAGGGCCAGCGGCAGCCTCAGGGTGATACTGGACACTGAATGCTGGAATTTCCAACATGCGGATTCCCTCAACCACCCCATCGTTCAAACTAATGTGACTAACTTCGCCTGGTCCATACACAGTTGAAAATGTGTCATCAGTCGGTGCTTGCAGGGCGAAACCGTGATTATGGGCAGTTATCTCCACTTTGCCGGTTGTCTTATCGAGAACAGGTTGATTAATTCCTCTATGACCAAACTGAAGTTTGTAGGTAGTAAATCCAAGGGCTCTGCCAAGTATCTGATGACCGAAGCAGATGCCAAATATCGGAATTTCGGCGGTAAGGACGGATCGGACCAGATCAACGATTTCATTCATCGTAGCTGGATCCCCCGGGCCGTTTGAGAGGAAGACTCCGTCTGGCGCCATCCTTTGAATTTGAGAGAAGGTCGTGTTGTAAGGCACCACATGTACTTCGACACCGCGCTCGGATAGCAACCTTGGCGTTGAGTGTTTAATTCCCAAATCAAGTGCCGCCACAGTAAATCGTCTCTCTCCAATCGCAGGCACAATGTATGGCTCGGGTGTGGAGACCTCTTCGACCAAGTGTGCACCAAGCATGGACGGGCTCTTGCGAACCTCGATCACCATCTCTTCGCGGCTCATATTCATATCTGAGAAAATACCAACACGCATGGCGCCACGATCACGAAGGTGACGAGTGAGGGCGCGCGTATCAATGCCTTGAATGCAGACAATTTCTTGCTGAACTAACTCCTGATCCAGGCTTCCAGAACTTCTCCAGTTACTCGTCACGGTAGAAGGATTCCGAACGGCAAAGCCTGCCACCCAAATCTTGTGCGACTCGTTATCTTCAAAATTGACCCCGGTATTGCCAATATGAGGTGCCGTCATGGCAACCACTTGCTTGTGATAAGAAGGGTCGGTCAATGTCTCTTGATAGCCCGTCATCCCAGTTGCAAATACGGCCTCGCCAAAGGTTTTTCCGGTTGCACCCCAACTTTTTCCCTCAAAGACTCTGCCGTCATCAAGTACAAGGTAAGCCTTAGTTGCCATTTTTGGTCCCTACTAACTTGGAATCCAGAACCGTCGGCACTCCCCTGAAGAAGGTTGCCACTACAGAACCCGGAAATTCCATCCCGTGGTAAGGAGTGTTCTTGCTTCGAGATGCAACTAGATCGCGATCCACTTGCCAGGCCCTGGTGGGATTGACGATGGCTACATGCGCACTGGATCCAACACGCAAAGATTGTCCGTGATCGGAGTATCCGCCGATGACCGCCGGCGCTGTAGACATCCGATTGACCAGGTCGCTCCATGTCATCATCTTGGTATCAATCATTGTGGCCTGAACAATCGAGAATGCTGTCTCAAGCCCTAGCATTCCGAATGCCGCGGCTTGCCACTCGCACTCTTTGCTCTCTGCCGAATGAGGGGCGTGATCCGTGGCAACAATATCGATAGTGCCATCTGCCAGACCCTCTCGCAGGGCCATCACATCCCTTTCGGTACGCAATGGAGGGTTAACTTTGTACATCGGGTCATACGATGTAGCCAGTTCCTCCGTCAGCAGTAAATGATGTGGCGTTACCTCCGCACTTACTTGGATTCCACGCGCTTTTGCCCATCGAATTATGTCCACGCCGCCAGAAGTTGTTACATGGCAGACATGAAGACGAGACTTGACATGATCTGCAAGAAGTACGTCGCGCGCAATGATCGACTCTTCCGCAACAGATGGCCAGCCTTTCATACCTAATTGCGAAGAAAGGAATCCTTCGTTCATCTGAGCGTCTTTGGTGAGTTGGGGATCTTGGGCATGTTGGGCGATTACTCCATTGAATCTCTTTACGTACTCCAAGGCGCGACGCATGACAATCGGATCGAAGACACAATTGCCATCATCGCTGAATATGCGAACGCGAGCCTTTGAATCGGCCATCGCTCCCAACTCGGCCAGAGCTTGTCCAGCCAAGCCTTGCGTAACTGCACCGATCGGAAAGACGTCACATAACCCAGCAGCTTGACCTAAGGCATAAACCTGTTCTACTACTCCCGCAGTATCGGCCACGGGAAAGGTATTGGCCATGGCAGAGACAGCGGTAAAACCGCCTTTTGCAGCTGCACGCGAACCAGATTCGACCGTCTCTGAATCCTCTCTGCCTGGCTCACGCAAGTGAGTATGTAAGTCAACGAAACCCGGCAAAATGATGCAGCCTTGGGCGTCAACGTGCACAGCGTTGCCGGCATCGGCGTTGGTAACGACGTGATCGATCTCAACTATGCGCCCGCCGCTAATGAAAACCTGCGCCTTCTGTCCATCGGCGAGTACTCCGCCATCGATTAAATAGTCGGTCATTGGATCAGATCCCCATCTTCGATCGGCACACCAGCAAGCAGTAAATACAGAACAGCCATTCGGACGCTAACTCCGTTTGTTACCTGTTCGAGGATCACTGAGCGCGCACTATCCGCGCTTTCTGCCGTGATCTCGAGACCCCGGTTCATCGGTCCTGGGTGCATGATAAGCGAATTTGGTTTCATCAGTTTGAGGCGATCCGAGTTCAATCCGTAATAGTGCGAGTATTCGCGCGCAGTCGGAAAGAAGAAATCATTCATGCGCTCTTGTTGGACGCGCAGCATCATGACTGCATCTACCAGTGGCAAGACCGCATCAAGGTCATAAGAGATTTGCACTGGCCATTTTTCGGCGCCCAATGAAATCAGTGTCGGCGGGGCCACCAAAATTACCTGCGCTCCAAGTAGATTCAACAGGTGAATGTTGGAGCGCGCAACGCGCGAGTGCAGAATGTCTCCCACTATTGCAACAGTAAGACCACGAAGGTCTCCTGTGCCGCCTCGAAGATGTTTGCGAATTGTGAATGCATCCAGAAGCGCCTGCGTTGGATGTTCATGGGTGCCGTCACCGGCGTTAATCACACTGCCGGTTGTCCAATGCGATGAGGCTAACCGTTGGGCAGCGCCAGAAGCCGAATGGCGGAGAATGACAGCGTCGGCGCCCATTGCCTGCAAGGTTTGGGCAGTATCTTTCAATGACTCGCCTTTGCTAGCACTTGATCCTTTGGCGGAGAAATTTATGACATCTGCTGAAAGGCGTTTGGCGGCAGCTTCAAAGGAAATTCTGGTTCTAGTGGAGTCCTCAAAGAAGAGGTTAACGATCGTCCGTCCGCGCAATGTAGGCAATTTCTTTACGGGACCTTCGGAGACGCGTGCCATTTCTTTGGCCGTATCCAAGATCTTGATTGCTTGACCGTAGGAAAGATCGGCTGTGGAGAGTAGATGGCGCATGAATTAGCCCTCCGAAGTTTCGACTAGAACTTCATCCACGCCGTCGATCTCGCTGAGGTGCACTTTGACCGATTGCGACTTGGAAGTCGGCAAATTTTTCCCTACATAATCCGCCCGGATTGGGAGTTCGCGATGGCCACGATCGACCAGAGCCGCAAGTTGAACTGTTTTGGGCCGTCCCATTTCACCCAGGGCATCCAAAGCGGCGCGGATAGTCCGACCGGAGAAGAGAACATCATCGACCAAGATGACGTTGCGATTTTCGATTCCGCCCAGGGGGGTCATCGTGGGCACTAACGCCCTAAGCGGACGCAACCGCAGATCATCTCTGTGAAGGGTGATATCTAGGGTGCCCACGGGGACTTCTCGTCCTTCGATGCTGGCGATGGAGTGGGCCAACCTGGAAGCCAAGAAAGCGCCGCGGGTAGGTATGCCCATCAAGACTATGAATTCGGGTCCGCTATTGCGCTCCAAGATTTCATGGGCAATACGGGTCAGAGCGCGGGAGATATCCACCGCGGAGAGAGCAACACTCATAAACGCTCCTTCCCCGCCTCGCAGGACGGGTCTTAAAGGATCTTCGGCGCGAGTCTAGCATGAGGCTGTATCACGGTAGAAAAGGCGCAATGGTGGATAACTTCACTCTGGGCGTTGGCATTTTTCTAGGCTGGCTCCATGAAATCTCATCAAAATACAGTCGCAAAATCTTCGCCCGCCCAACCAACGGAAGCCAGTATCGCCCACCGAATTCGAACACTTCGACTCGAACGCGGTTGGAGCCTGGCGCATGTCGAAAAACTCTCTCGTGGTTCACTTAAGGCAGTTGTGTTGGGCTCCTACGAACGAGGCGACCGTTCCTTAAGCCTGGCTAGGGCGATCGATATTGCTGGAATATTCTCTATTCCCTTGCAACACCTGCTTGTGGCTCCAGAGAAATTAGCCCCCACGCTGGCGAGAACAGAAGTCATGGTGGATTTGCGACGCATTCGAGCCCTGTCGGAGAATCCCCTCTCCAAATCCGATCCATTCCTTACGACCTTGACATCTTTTGTGGCGTGGATTGCTACCAGACGTTGCGATTGGAATGGCGAAATTATGAGCCTTCGAAATACGGACCTGTCCACGTTGTCCATCATGACCTTAACGAACGAGGAAGCAATCCTAAAATGGCTAAACGAGAAGGGCCTCCTTGTTACAGCGCCAAATCACCCTTGATCGAGGAGATCCGACCTAGGACTCCATGTATGTAACCGGCAGATTCTTCAGTTGATAGTAAGCCAGCCATCGTCAAGGCTTCATCAATTGCAACTGCCTCAGGTATCTCCTCGCCCCAGAGAATTTCGTAGATGGCGATTCGCAAGATATTTCGATCCACGATCGGGAGGCGATCCATATCCCAACCTTGCGCATACGTCGAAATAAGCTCGTCAATCTTCCTTCGATGATCGATCACGCCAGTCACAAGAGCCCTGGCGAATTCGCGCATTGGACGCGAATCCGGTCCCTCTTCAGCCACCAACCGCGACTCGAGAAGATCTGAAGCCGATGATTGGCGGAGGTCTGCTTCAAAAAGAATATCCAGCGCCTGTTTACGAGCCTTACTGCGGGCGCTCACTAGTTGGCGCGACCTAGATACGAACCATCTCGTGTGTCCACTAAAACCTTCTCATCTTGTTTGATAAATAGCGGTACCTGAATCTCAAGTCCAGTCTCAAGGGTTGCAGGCTTGGTTCCACCAGAGGATCGGTCTCCCTGTAGGCCAGGCTCGGTGTATGTGATCGTTAAGGGCACCGAAGCAGCCAATTCGATGTAGAGAGGCGTGCCTTCGTGTACGGCGACGACGGCATCCGTATTCTCAAGCATGTACTTAGCAGCGTCTCCGACAACTTCTGCTGGGATTGAGACTTGATCGTAGTTTTTTGTGTCCATGAAAACATAATCCGAGCCGTCGTGATACAGGTACTGCATATCGCGCTTTTCCAGGATGGCAATGTCGATCTTGACGCCCGCGTTGTATGTCCGGTCCACTACTTTGCCAGTCATGACCGATTTGAGCTTGGTTCGCACGAAGGCCGGACCCTTGCCGGGCTTAACATGTTGGAATTCGACGACGTTCCAGAGCTGACCATCGATATCCAGCGTCATGCCGTTCTTAAGGTCGTTTGTTGATGCCACAATCAATCCAATCCCTGAGCGCGTATTTCACGTCAAGGTGAGAAGGATACCCGCTATACGCCCTTACTTTTGCAGGAGCGTACGCATGGCATCCAAGGCTAGAAGATAGGAGTTCGGCCCAAACCCGGCGATTGTCCCGCTAGCTACGCCTGAAATGACCGATGTGTGACGAAACTCCTCGCGCGAAAGCGGATTTGAAAGATGAACTTCGATCAAGGGAGCCTTGACCATCTCAGCGGCATCTCGTATTGCGTATGAATAATGTGTAAAAGCCGCAGGATTGATAATCACTGGGAAATTGGAATCAGCGGCTTCGTGGAGCCATCTGATGATCTGAGCTTCATCGTCACTCTGGCGTACATCTACACTCAGACCCAAGATCGAGGCATGCGAAGTAATTAGATTCACTAACTCCTTGTACGAGAGGTCGCCGTAAATCGACGAGTCCCGGATATCCAACCGAGCCAAATTGGGTCCATTAATGATCAGAATCTTCATGAACTAACCCTCTCATACGCCTTTAGCAAATCGCTCTGAGAAAGGCCTTCAAGACGAAGGGTGGTACCGATATTGGAAATGGCCACGAAGCGCAGAGATTTGCCGCGCGCTTTCTTATCTAAAGAAAGCAGGGGCTGCAGATCCTCCCAGGCATCTGCAGGGTAGGAGATTGGAAGTCCCAATCTAGAAAGAAGGGATTTGTGCAGCCCAACGAGTTCTTCAGACAGGACCCCTTTGAGATGAGCAAGTTCGGCAACGTAGACGAGCCCGATGGATATCGCTTCTCCATGGCGAAGTTGATATTCACTGTGTAGTTCGATCGCATGACCCATGGTGTGGCCATAATTGAGAACCTCGCGGGCGAAACTTTCTTTGAAATCTTCAGTTACTACAGCAGCCTTTATAGTGACTGATCGAAGTATCAATTCCTCAGTAAGTCTTTTTGAATTTCGCACCTCAGAAAGATTCTTGCCCGATAGTAAAGTCAGGATCTCTCGGTCGACTATGAAACCGCACTTCACCACTTCTGCGAGTCCTGCAGCGAAATCTCTGTCGCTGAGGCTCTCGAGCCATTTCAAATCCACCAGTACAGCTACCGGCGAGTGAAAAGCACCAACTAGATTCTTGCCGAGGGCGCTGTTCATTCCAGTCTTGCCGCCAACGGAGGCATCCACCATTCCCGCTAGCGTTGTCGGAATAGCAATCCAATCGATACCGCGCAACCAGGTAGCGGCTGCAAATCCGGCAATGTCGGTAGTAGCGCCCCCGCCGATGGCAACGACAAGATCGCTGCGGGTAAAACCTGCGCTCCCTAGCTGGTTCCATAACGACTCTAAGACTCTTGCATCTTTTCCTGACTCGCCATCAGGAATTTCAAAAACTTGCATCTCGGTGTCATTGGCTTCGATGGAGCCGATACGAGAGCGCATTGCGGACGAAACCACAATGGCAACCCGTGAGCGATCCTTCATAAGGAGTGCAAGTTCTTCCTGCCACTTGCATCCGATGAGGATCTCGTAGTCATGCTCGGCTTTGACCACAACTTTCTGCATCAGTGGCCCACCTTTGAGAGAATTTCTTTAACAATCTGATTCACGCTGCGGTTTTCTACATCGATCTTGGTTGTTGCCAACGATTCATAGACTGGACGGCGCGCATCGAGCAATCGTTGCCATTGCTGCCGCGGATTATTCAACAGCAGTGGGCGATCGCGATTGAAGCCGATTCTCGGAGCGGCAACCGCAAGGGAAACATCTAGGAATATCACTTCAGAACCGCTCGACGCGATGGCCTCGGCTACCACAGGGGTTAGTACAGAGCCCCCACCAAGGGAGAGGACCCCCTGAATTTCTTTCACAGACTCTAAACATACTCGTGCTTCAATCTCGCGAAAATGTGGTTCGCCATCTTCTACAAAGATAAGCGAAACACTCTTGCCCTGATCGGCTTCGATCAGGGTGTCAGTGTCGGCGAAATCGACATGCATGGCCTTAGCCAAGGCACGTCCAATGCTCGACTTTCCGGCTCCAGGTGGCCCGATCAGAATGATGCGTGGGGTCATCGCAGCTATTTGAATCGGAGGTTCTGCATGTAAGTTGAAAAATTCCTTCGTGTTTCGTCAATGCTGTCTCCACCAAACTTCTCCAAGACAGCCTCGGCCAGAACGAGGGCCACCATGGCTTCAGCAACGACGCCAGCCGCGGGTACCGCGCAGACATCAGAACGTTGATTGATTGCCTTTGCGCTCTCCCCTGTCGCCACATCAATTGTGTCGAGTGCTTTAGGCACGGTGGAGATGGGCTTCATCGCAGCTCGAACTCGCAATATTTCTCCGTTGGACATGCCCCCCTCGGTGCCGCCGGCCCGATCTGTCCGTCGATGAATAAGACCATCGCTTCCGATCTCTATTTCATCGTGAGCAACCGATCCACGCCGCGTAGCCGAAGTAAAGCCATCGCCGATCTCAACGCCCTTGATCGCCTGGATGCCCATCATGGCTGCCGCAAGGCGCGCATCTAGTCGACGGTCCCAGTGAACGTAGGAACCCAGACCAGGTGCAAGGTTGAAGGCGAGAACCTCCACCACTCCGCCCAGAGTGTCTCCGTCGACCCTGGCAGATTCAATCTCGGCGACCATCGCAGCACTTGTTATTGGATCTGTGCAACGCACATCATCCTTATCGATTCGATCTTGATCTCCGGGCTGCGGCAATGGAAAAGTCTCTGGGATTCTTACTGAACCAATCGAGAGCACATGGCTCACAAGGGTTACGCCCACACTCTGCTCGAGGAAATTGCGCGCCACCGCACCTAACGCAACGCGCGCGGCGGTCTCGCGCGCACTTGCACGCTCAAGCACCGGTCGTGCATCTGCAAGATCATATTTCTGCATTCCCGCAAGATCGGCATGCCCTGGGCGCGGCCGGGTAAGGGGAGCGTTTCGAGCCAGTCCTTCTATTTCGCCTTCAGGAAGGGGGTCGGCCGACATCACTTTCTCCCACTTGGGCCACTCCGAATTTCCGATTTGAATCGCGATCGGCCCACCTTGAGTCAGGCCCAGTCGAATACCACCGAGGATGGTGACCTTATCGGCTTCGAAATTCTGCCGTGCTCCGCGTCCAAACCCGAGCCTGCGACGGCTCAATTGTCTGTCGATATCCTCTGTTGTGACTGATACTGAAGCAGGCATGCCTTCGAGTATCGCCGACAGTGCTTGACCATGGGATTCCCCGGCTGTTAACCAACGCATAAGCGTATTGTGGCAGAGAAGTACCTCATCCCGTCGCACGCCAGCTAGGGCTTCATCGCCGCCAAACACGCCCTTCGCAGAACCGGTGCAAGAACCGCTCTCTGAACGCTCTTTCCAGTCATGAGTTCGACTTGATCTATCCCCTGATGCACGAGGAGGTCAAGGCCATCAATTCCAAATCCACCCTGCGCTCTCCACCTCGAGAGCATTCTTGTAGGCCAGGGGTTATAGAGGGCTTCAAAGAAAACACCCTGGACCAACGAGGACAACTTCTCCGAATAACTGTCGGCAACGCCGGCGGGTGTGGCGTTAATGAGCAGATTCGATTCAGGTAAATCTTCGCCCCAATTTGCAAACTCCAATTTTGCCGATTCAACGCACTTCCGCATTGCGCCTTCACGTGCAGGAGACCGGTGAACGATGGTTATCTGGCGATTGATCCCATCACAAGATGCCGCCGCCGCTCGAGCAGTTGCCCCAGATCCGAGAATGACGATCCGTTCGTAAGTCTCTACACCATGTGCCAGCAAAGTTTGGGTGAAACCGTTCACGTCGGTCGTCAATGCGCGCCAGCCTTTCGGCGAACGAATCAGGGTGTTCGCGGAATTTATTCGCAGCGCCAACTTATCAACTTCGTCGGCAACCTCGAGCGCCATTTCTTTCAGTGGCATCGTGAGAGAAAGCCCAGTCCACGAATCGTCGAGCTCGGAAATAAATTCGGCCAGATGATCAGAAGTCACTTCAATAGCCTGATATTGGCCGAAGACGCCCAATTTCTCGTATGCAGTGCGATGCAAGACGGGAGAAAGCGAATGTGAAATTGGAGACCCCAGCACTGCTCCGCGAATCACGATGTCTTCCCAAAAGCGCCAGCCGCCAGATTCTTCTCATACTCACTCTTCCATGTCAGAAATTGAGCATTCGAATCTGTGAATCTCGTATCTCCTGGCTTTACCGTGATGAAAAATATCCAGTTGCCCGGCGTTGGATGGACCGCTGCATCCATCGCAGCGCGGCCCGGGTTGTCGATCGGTCCCGGTGGAAGTCCGTAATGTAAATAGGTGTTGTACGGGGAAGCAATGCGCGTGGCAATAGTACTAAGAAAAACCTTGCCGCGAGTGCGAGTGATGTAGTGAATAGTCGTATCCAACTGGAGAGGCATGCCCACTTTCAGGCGATTGCGAATCACTTGAGAGATCTTTGAGAAGTCTGAAATATCTCCCTCGGCTTGCACGAGTGATGCGATCGTGAGCAGTTGTTCAGGAGTAAATCCATCGCCTCCTTGATCAATGCCGGAAGCCTTGGCTTCCACTGCAAACCTATCCGCCATGGCCTGGAGGGCGGCCTGTGCCGAGGATGTAGATCCAAAACTGTATTGGGCGGGAAATAAAATGCCCTCGTTGCCTGTAAAGCCGGCTGGTCGGGTCAATAAACCAAGAGCGGTTAGCAATTCGTTTTTGGAAAAGCCAACTTTGACCATCTGAGCGATGACTTCGTCGGTCCGGGCACCTTCAGTAATACGAATCAGGTTGGCAATCCTCTTCGTATCTAAGAGTTGATCAAGTGCTTCCTTCGCCGAAATGTGGCTCTGAACTCGGTGTGCACCCGGTGCAATTTGCGAAGAGCGAGCGTCAACGACGGCGCGTGCAAAGAAAGCTCCGGCCGACTTCACCACACCCTTAGCGAACAGAATCTTCGCTATCTCTGAGCCGGTGGCACCAGTTGGGACATCGACAGTCACCTCTACCCCGGGACTACCTGCGGCGAAGTCGGGATTGACGTTCGAGTGATTTAACGAAAGATAAAGACCACCTGCGAGAGCAGATAACGCTGCTAATGAAGCGACGATCTTAATCGTCGCTTTCCTATTCACCCGCGTCACGCTTTGCTTGCGACTTCTCAAGATCTAGCGCCATCTCCAAGATAGCGACAGCCGCGGCTTGGTCGATGGCTCCTTTTGACTCCCGTGTCGAAAGACCGGCCTCTCGCATGGAGCGCTGAGCAGAGACAGTGGAGAGTCGCTCGTCGATCATCGTGACTTCGACGTCGAATCGCTCCCGGAACTCGGAAGCGAAAAGTTCTGCCTTAGTCGTGGAATCACTCTCATTGCCAGAAAGGTGAACGGGTCGACCGACGTAGACATGAACGGGCTCATACTCTGCCAACAGGTCGAAAATGCGGTCCCAGAGATCCTCCCGTTTCGCCAGAAGCGTCTCGACAGGAGTTGCCATGATTGAATCCTGATCGCTAACCGCCACGCCGATCCGCACGTCTCCGAAATCGAACGCCAGACGGCGACCCCTTTGCATTACTACTCACCGGCAATAGCTGAAACAATTGCATCCAGTGCGGTTGCAGTCTTGCTCGCGTCTATGCCTCCACCTTGAGCGAAATCATCTTTGCCGCCGCCACCACCGCCCAAGGCGAGCGAACCAACCTTTACGAGGACTCCGGCCTTGACTCCTGCCGTCCTGGCCGCATCGCTCACTGCAACCACGAGGACTGGCTTTCCTTCGCTAACACTGATCAGGGCGATGATGGAATTCTGGAGACGATTACGCAGATCTAGGGCAATCTTGCGCAGATCCTCTCCGGTGATTCCATCTCCCATTTTAACTGCGATGACAGAGTGATTCTTTACCTTCTTGGCTTCCGTGATTAACGTGGCAACTTGGCTCAACGCCTGGGCTGAACGCAGCGACGCAAGTTCCTTCTCAATATCGCGCAGGCGTCCGACCAAATCCGAAATCCGCTCTGGTAACTCTTCTGCCCGTGCACCCTTGATGATCTCGGTCAGGGAATTCAACAGCAGATGTTCGCGCGCCAGAAACTTGTACGCGTCCGCACCAACTAGAGCTTCGACTCGTCGAACCCCCGCACCGATTGAGGACTCATTAAGGAGTTTCACAACGCCCAATTCACCGGCACGATTAACGTGGGTTCCCCCGCAAAGTTCGCGCGCCCAATCACCTACGCTGACAACCCGGACTACGTCGCCGTATTTCTCGCCAAAAAGCGCCATCGCTCCAATTTTTTTCGCCTCATCCTGCGACATGGATTGAGCTGTGACTTCCCAATCCTGAAGGAGCAATAAGTTGACCCGTGATTCAACATCGTTAAGTACAGATTGCGGTACTGCCCCAGTCGCGGGGAAGTCGAACCTGAATCGTCCAGGTGAGTTTTCCGAGCCGGCCTGTGTTGCGGTCTCGCCGAGGATCTCGCGGAAAGCCTTATGCACCATATGTGTTGCCGTGTGGGCACGAGAAATTGCCTGTCGACGCTCGACATCTATTTGCGCGTGAGCTGGGTTTCCGATTTCAACCGATCCCGAGAGAACGCGGCCACGGTGAACCGAGACTCCTGGCACTGGCGCTTGGACATCGTCAATTTCGATTGTGCACCCATTGCTCAAAGTGATTAATCCGCCGTCAGATAACTGACCGCCCCCTTCGGCGTAGAAGGGAGTGCGGCTCAGAACAATTTCGACTTCTTCGCCTTCGGGTGCAGAGGAAACCCCAACGCCATTTACGAGAATCGCTGAAACTTGGGCGTCAGATTCTTGATGGGTGTAGCCGACAAATTCTGTGCGCCCTACGGCATCGGCAATTGCTCGATACTCCGTGAGATCGGTGTGTCCGCTCTTCTTGGCACGCGAGTCTGCCTTCGCCCGGTCGCGCTGTTCTTTCATAAGACGTCGGAAGCCCTCTTCGTCAACTTCAAGGCCCTGCTCCTGCGCCATCTCAAGGGTTAGATCAAATGGAAAACCGTACGTGTCATGCAGTTTAAAGACAGCATCACCTGACAGCGCAGTGCCATGAGATTTCTTAATTGCCGCGCTTGCTACATCAAATATCTGTGTGCCGCTCTTGAGAGTCTGCAAGAAGGTCTCTTCTTCGGCGACGGAGACACTAAGGATACGTCCACTTGCTTCATTCAACTCCGGGTACTGCGGGCTCATGGCCCCAATCGATGCGGAAATGAGTTCGGCCATCACTGGTTCGTGAGATCCAAGCAGGCGCATATTTCGAATTGTGCGCCGCATCATCCTGCGAAGGACGTAACCACGTCCCTCATTTCCAGGAGTCACACCATCGCCAATGAGCATCGCAGAAGTGCGCGCGTGATCAGCAATCACGCGTAGCAGAACATCGTTGTGCTGATCCTTGCCATACACGACGTTGGTCAAAGTGGTAGCGCGGTCCAGAATCTGCCTCGTCGTATCGATTTCATAGATATTCTCAACGCCTTGCAGCAGAGCCGCCGTGCGTTCCAAGCCAAGTCCAGTATCAATACTTTTCGCAGGAAGTTCGCCAAGTATTGGAAAGTCATCCTTGCCCGAACCGGCACCTCGCTCGTTTTGCATGAAGACTAGGTTCCAGACCTCCATGTAACGATCTTCATCGGCGATTGGTCCGCCCTCTTTGCCATAGACAGGTCCACGATCGTAATAAATCTCAGAACAAGGTCCGCACGGCCCGGGAACGCCCATCGACCAGAAGTTATCGGCCATGCCTCGTCGCTGGATACGTTCTTTTGGTATGCCGATCTGCTTATGCCAAATATCGGCAGCCTCATCATCATTTTCAAATACTGTTACCCAGAGTCGACTTTCAGCAAACCCATAACCTCCGTCGTTAATCGGACGCGTAAGCAGTTCCCAGGCAAGGGCAATGGCACCTTCCTTGAAATAGTCGCCGAAGGAAAAATTGCCACACATCTGGAAGAAAGATGCGTGACGGGTCGTTTTTCCCACTTCATCAATATCCAAAGTGCGAACACATTTCTGAACCGACGTCGCGCGCTTATAAGGAGGCTTCACTTCACCCAGGAAGAATGGCTTGAAGGGCACCATCCCAGCGTTAACAAGAAGAAGGTTGGGATCATCGGCAATGAGGGAGGCCGACGGCACAACCGTATGAGTCAAACCTTGGCGGTTGTCAGTTTCAAAGAAGCGCAGCCATCGTGCGCGAATCTCAGCAGATTCCACTAGTTAGGCCACTCAGCCTTTTTTCTTCTGGTCGCGAGCCTGCTTAAACTTTGCAGCGCTCATTAGAAGACCAAGTACCTTCACCGCCGGTCCGCCTTTGTCCATGAAGGATGTGGCGACATCAGAAACTTTGCTGCTGACGTTTTCGGCGCTCTTGGTAATCTTGTTCAGACTCTCGAGCGGCCCATTCACCAATTTCACTGTCGTGGTGACCTCTTCGATCAACGGCTTGGTCTCATCGGTCACGGTCTTCAGGGAGAGTTTGGCTTCGTCAATCAGGCGGCCTATGCGAACAACGGCATAACTTATGGCAACGGCGATAACGAGGAGCGAGCAAGCTGCAATGATTGTGGCGATGCCTCCGGGGCCCATGATCTATCCCTTCACTCATAAACGTATCTATGGGAAGAGCCTACCCGACCTACCAGTAGTGGCGACGACCGCCGACGGAGCGACCCATCCCGCCCAAGAGTGCCAAGACTATTCCCACCACGATGAGAAGTAAGCCTAGGGTCTTCAGAGCCGACATTGCTACAAACAAGCTAAGTATCAAGAGAATAATTCCAAGGGTAATCACGGATGATCCTTCTTTCTTTTAGGTGGGTTTACTAACGATTACTTGAAGGAGTCTGACCGTCATAAGGCGTCTCGACTATTGACTTTTGGACTCGCTCGGCGGCGAGTTCTTTCTGCAAACGTTCAAAGTCGGCGCGCAAGGTAAGTGTTTCGGCACGCGATCGTTTTAACTCTTTTTGAAGATCCCGTGATGCAAGACCTCTGACAAAGAAACCACGAAGGACACTGAGCCCGAGTGCTGCTACGAGTCCGACAACTATTCCAAAGAGGAATAATTGCCCGGTCGACAACCCAGTGATGTGCTGGCCAAAGAGGGCAAAATCGCCGTTAACTAAGTGAGTTGAGCCACCGTTGGTGGCAACTCCAAGCACGGCAAGAAGCGCCGCAATTCCCAGGATAATGAGACCGATAATGAGGATCATGTGGCGACCGCTTCCGCGTAATTATTTGATGGAGAAGTAACTCGCGATGAGATTCTGTCTCCATGCTAGCCCCATTGGGCCCCAACTGCTCCCTGAATCTCTCCTAAATCACTGGAATCGGGACTTCAGGCGTTTGATGGTCCCGATGAGCCACCAGGGCCGCCTTGTGGTACTGCTCGATTTTGGCCAAAAACGCCTTACTTCTGTAGGGACGTCCATCCACGATAGATCCTTGGATTCCCTCAATCACGGCTGAGACGTCCTCCCCGGAGAGCGTCTTGTATGTCTCCAGAGCGTGCGCCAATGCCAGAACCTGAGTTCGATTCTCTTTGAGGATCTTCTCGGCTTGCTTCAGAAGGACTGCAAGATGATCCTCAATGCGGTTGCCCAGCGCTCCTCGTAATTCCTTGGAAGACCCTCCTTTCGCCCCGCCGGGTGAACCGATTTCGAACCGGCGATTGCTGGCATGCGAGGAAATGGTGGAACCCATTCCCCAATGTCCTTCCATCAATGAGGCAATCGTCGTGGCGCTCTCCAAATCTCCAGAGACCCCAGAGGAATTATCGCCATCAAAGAACATCCGCTCTCCGGCCAGTGAAGCAAGGGAAACGAGAATGTCAGATTCGTACTCTGTGCGCCAACGCGTGAATTGATCGTCCGGAGGAATGCTGGCAACCATTCCCAAATAATCCGACCCCTTCTCGATTGTCGCAAGATCGATTGCCATGTGTTGACGTACACGATGGGCCATGACGGCATGGCAGGCCTCGTGAACCGCAACAGCATGCCTTTCGCGTTCGATGTACTCCACGTCTTCCGGCGGTCCCAATTCCTTGAGTTGCTTGGCTTTAACAACATCTGGCCAGGTGATGGACGTACGACCGTTTCGGATTGCGGTGATCAGGGCCTCGTTGATCGTGTCTTTGATAGTTGCGCCCGTGGCATACGGAGTGATTGTCGCCAACTTGTCGATCTCTTCGGCCGAAAGCGAATGCGAAACCTTTGCTAAATAACCTTCATACGTTCGCACCCGGCCGGCTTTACTTGGATATCCGACACGATACATGCGGTCGATTCGGCCGGGACGAAGAAGTGCTTCATCTAGGGCTTCTGGCATGTTTGTCGCCATGACGACCAGAATCCGATATTTGGGTGGATTCTTAGGTCGCATTCCCAATGTTCGGCGCAGGACTCGATTGAGAAAGCCCCTTGGTTTCTTAAGTCCAGAGAGCTCAGTCAATAGCGCTTGCAGCGTTCCCATGCCGCCGCCTCCGCCCATACCGCCCCCTGCCGCGCCGCCCACTACGAAACTCTCGCGAAGAAGTAGTGAGGCAGTCGACGGTGAAAGATAGGAGCCGCCGTGACATGAAGTTCCGAAGATTGCAGGAACGTTCTGACGATCGGCACGTTGTTGCCCGCCGCTCGGCGCCATCCCTCGATTACCAAGGGAATCTGCTTCATCAAAAAAGACCACAACCCCGCCGTAACGAAGCGCCAGTTTGCGCAATTTGCGAAAGAGAGATTTTACTTTGAGGACTCCCACGCCAAAAAACATATTTGTAAATGCGCCCGGGTCCACAAAGACGAAGGGCTTGCCGGTTTCTCCCGCCATGGATTCAGCCATGAGCGTCTTGCCAGTTCCAGGCGGACCCCACAGCAGAATTCCGCCCGGCACATATCCACCGTGCTTTTCGATTTCTTCGGGCTTCTCCAAGAATAAGAGATTCTCGCGAATCCGATTGAGAACATGATCCTGTCCCCATACATCGGTAAACCTGGTCCTTATGTCATCTGGAAAATACGTATCAACGCCACCTCGACTTAAAAACCAGAACATTGCCGCAAATTGAATAACCACGAAAAAGACGCCAAAAAGGAGTTGCCCCAGCATCGGAAGCGTCTTCCACAGCGCGCTGGGCGCCAGGAACAATGCGCGAACTGGGGTCTCTTTGTAAATTGCGCCAAGGACCACCGCAAGTAATGCGATGAAAATGAGTGCCTTAATGACACGCGAAAGTCGGTATCTCGTCCAGTCGCTGAGTCTGTGGAGCGCGAAATCCACTGCCTGAAAATATTTCTGCCAGATCCCGTGATAAGGCGCCGCAATTTCTGAGATGAGAAAATGCATTTGTCGCAGGATTTCGATCACAACTAGAACTAGCAACCAAGTTCGCGTGCGCGTGATTTCATTAAATGCATCGCTCACAGACAAGAGTGGATTATCAGCCAAGGCCGCCCAAACAAGGACTAGATAGACGATGACGAACAGGAGTATGAATTTGCTTCTGTCGTAAACGGAGAGGTGAACTCGCGTCTTACGGTCACTGTCTCTTTGGCGGCTACCTTGCGGCTCTACTGAACTCACTTAGTTCCCCTTACGGTAAAAGAATCGGCAATTCGGGATATTTCTTTAATATTCTTGTTATAACACGTAGTGGTGCAACGCAGGACGAAGACATAAATCTTGGTGTGATCAGCCGACATCAAGGCGGTCTGGTCCACCGTCTGCGATACGCCTGATTCAATAAAATTGTAGATAGTCCGGACACCGCGCCCGCCTTTTTGAATCACCTCGTGGTCGTCGATGATGTTATAGATTGGCGTTGTCGCGGTGGGGTTGTTAACCCAATTCGTTACCGGCTGAACTATGTCACGCAAAGTGTTATACGAAACTGCGTTGATCTCATCTGGAAAAAGTTCTCGCACTCGAACAAAGGCCAATGGAGAATTCGTCGGAGTCAGGCTGAAAGTTTCTTTGGGTCCAATGGTCTTATCTGGCGAATAGGCCTCCTGCCATTTCACTAAGGCAAGTTTCTCGGTGGCGCCGATTGCAGTCGACTTCGCTTCCTGTGAATTCAGGGCCTGCATAGTTATCTCATTCCAGGTATTTGGAACGGTGAAGTAAACGCCTTCAGATTTCGAAGCTGCGTATTTATGGGTTGGTTGGGCGCAACTTGTCAGCAAAAGCGCGGTCAGAACAATGAGACTTAATCCGCGTGAGCGCATTGATTTATTTTCCGCCGCGTTCGGTAACAGCGTCGATTCCACTTTCCTTGCGCTGAGCCGGAGTAATCGGGGTTGGAGCACCCGTCAAAGGATCCCCTCCACTTGCGGTCTTTGGAAAAGCAATTACTTCTCGGATGGAATCTGAGTCTGTGAGAAGAGCGCATACACGATCAAGACCCAGAGCTATGCCTCCATGCGGTGGTGGGCCATAGTTGAACGCCTCAAGGAGGAATCCAAATTTGCTGGCAGCCTCTTCGTCGCTTAGTCCTATGACCGCGAAGACTTCTCGTTGCATCTCGCGATCATGGATACGGATTGAACCGCCGCCAAGTTCGCTGCCGTTAAGGACTATGTCGTATGCGTATGCCAGGGCCTCGCCTGGGTTATCTGCAAAACTTGCCGCAAACTCGGGTTTTGGGCCTGTGAAGGGGTGATGAACCGCTGTCCAGCCGCCGTTATCGGTTGGCTCAAACATGGGCGCGTCTAACACCCACAAAAACTCCCACGTACCTTCGGCGATGAGGTTGCACCTTTTACCGATTTCCAAACGGACCGCGCCAAGAAGTGACTGCGAGGAGACCTTTTCGCCGGCGGCAAAGAAGATGGCATCCCCAGGGTTGGCTCCGGCGGCAGCAGCAATTCCAGACGACTCGACATCCGAGAGATTCTTAGCGACGGGTCCCCCAAGGGTTCCATCAGCATTGACCAGAATGTAGGCAAGGCCCTTGGCTCCCCGCGTCTTGGCCCATTCCTGCCAGGCGTCCAATTCGCGACGGGGCGAACTCGCGCCTCCCGGCATCACGACTGCACCCACATAAGAGGCTTGAAAAACTCGGAACTCTGTCTTACTGAAAAATGTTGTGACCTCTTGAATTTGTTGGCCAAAACGAAGATCGGGTTTGTCGGAGCCATAGTTGGTCATGGCATCGGCATAGGTCATGCGCCGAATCGGAAGAGTGATGTCGTAATCGACAACTTCCTTCCAGACACGCACGAGAAGGTTCTCGGCTACCGCCAGAATGTCCTCTTGATCGATGAAGGACATCTCAATGTCGAGTTGCGTGAACTCTGGCTGGCGGTCTGCTCTGAAATCCTCATCTCGGAAGCAACGTGCTATCTGGTAATACTTCTCCATTCCAGCAACCATCAACAACTGTTTGAACAGTTGGGGTGACTGAGGAAGGGCGTACCAACTTCCCGGTTGCAGCCGAACCGGAACGAGAAAGTCACGGGCACCTTCTGGTGTTGAGCGCGTGAGGTAGGGGGTTTCGATATCGAGAAATTCCTGTTCATCCATCACATTGCGAATAACTGAGGTCACCTTAGAACGCAGTCGCAGATTGCGGCCTGGTTTCTCTCGGCGCAGATCTAAATATCGATAGCGAAGTCGAACTTCCTCATTAATCTCGGCGTCATCTCCACTGTCGATTGGGAATGGAAGCGGAGCTGACTCGCTGAGGACCATGACCTGATCGGCCATGATTTCAATATCTCCGGTTGCAAGGGATGAGTTCTCGTTCCCAGCAGGACGTTCGAGGACTTCACCAACAATCCTTACGCACCACTCAGCGCGCAGGGCACCGGCAATCTTCTCATCGCGGATTACAACTTGGACCGAACCAGATGCATCGCGCAAATCAATGAAGGCAACTCCACCATGGTCACGACGGCGTGAGACCCATCCGGCCAATTCAACGGTCGAACCCGCATCCGACTTTCGCAAGGTCCCTGCGCCGTGAGTTCTTAACATTTTACGCTCCACACATTCTGGCCAAGATTCACTGGCCTTACCAAGTTAATAACTCCGCTGAAAGAGTCGAGACTAAGGAGGACAGAGTAACTGAGGTCGTCTCACCCGTGCGCATCTGCTTCAGATCTACGCTTCCTGTGTTGAGCTCGGTGTCACCGATAATGACCACGTAACGAGCCCCGCTCTTATCTGCACTTTTCATTGCGGTCTTGAGGGCTCTATCACCAAATGCAATTTCAACTGTGAGATCGTGGGCCCGCAATTCCTGCGAGAGGGAGAGCGCGACAGTCTTGGCCTTCGTGCCCAACGGGATCAGGTAGAGATCAGTCAGGAATGCCGCCTGATCGACCACCCCCTCGGCCTCCGCTGCAAGGAGGGCGCGATCCACGCCGAGACCAAATCCGATTCCAGAAAGCGGCTGACCGCCGATCTGTTCCATGAGGCCGTCATAACGCCCTCCCCCGCCAATTCCGGATTGCGCGCCAAGGAGTTCGTGGACAAACTCGAAAGTTGTCCCGGTGTAGTAGTCCAACCCGCGGACCATTCTGGGATTGATTTCGAAATCAATATTTAGATCTCGCAAATAACCCTGCACAGCCTCGAAATGAGTTCTGGATTCTTCAGATAAATAATCAAGAAGCATTGGCGCTTTTGACATGAGATCGCGAATTTCTTTCCGCTTGTCGTCAAAAAGTCTCAAGGGATTGATCTCTGCACGGGCAAGTGTCGCCTCATCCAAATCCAGACCCTCAATGAAGGCAAGAAGATCCACTCGGTGAAGAGCACGCGTCTGCGCATCCCCGAGGGAGGTAATCTCCAACTTGAATTGCTTGAGGCCAAGAGCTCGGAAGCCCGCATCTGCTAATGCAATTACCTCGGCATCAAGGGCTGGATCAACAGACCCGACTGCTTCTACACCAACGGAATAAAATTGGCGACCCCGACCGGCCTGTGGGCGTTCTGCTCGAAAGAAGGCACCACTGTAGAAAACCTTGGCGGGCAGTGCTCCTCGATCAAGCCCGTGCTCGATAATCGAACGAAGGGCACCGACGGTGCCTTCAGGACGCAGTGTTATTGAGCGCCCTCCACGATCTTCGAAGGTATACATCTCTTTGGAAACGACATCGGTTGATGCGCCAACCCCACGAGTAAATAATTCAGTGTCTTCGAAGACGGGCAGCTGTAACAATTGGTATCCAGAACGCTTGATCTGGGAAAGCAACGTCTCCCGGACCCACTCAAATGCACGTGACCGGGGTGGGAAATATTCGATGACACCCTTTGGTGCTTGGTACTTCATAGTTATTTACCCAGATTCTTTAAGTAGGGATTGACTCTACGTTCATGTCCAATTGAGGTCTCCGAACCGTGACCGGGTAGGACTCTTAGGTGGTCAGGCATGGGCCAGATCTTTCTGCGCAGCGTATTCTCCATGTCTTTGGAGGATCCCGTCGGTTGATCGGTTCTGCCAATGGAACCCGCGAATAGAACGTCTCCGCTGACTAATATTTCATCATTGATTTTGAAGAGGAGCGACCCGCGAGTGTGACCGGGAGCGTGGATGGCTTCAATCTTCATATCCAGGAAGTCCAGAACGTCGCCATTTCGTAATTCTCTAACAACTGGTGGCTCCGCGAAGGCCATTCCTTCCAGGGATGCCGCAAATACTTGACTCAGGGCCTTTTCAGGATTCTTTAGAAGGATCCGATCCTCCGCGTGAATGTAAGCAGGAATGCCGTAGCCATCGCACACCGGCACGACCGAGAAGGTGTGGTCCAGATGCCCATGGGTTACCAGCAGTGCGATTGGCTTCAGACCATGTTCCTGGCAGATCCTCATGACTTCAAAGGAGACATCGGGCATTCCCGGGTCTATGACGATGCACTCCTGCCCCTCACCTGGGGCGATAATCCAACAATTGGTCGCGAATGCGGGGGCCGCAAATGAGGCAACAAGCACCGAAATCCTCCATTTCCGCACGTTCCAGATACAGGGTACCTTTTACCCCGTACGGATCCACCTTCACGACTAGGCATAGAGCCCAGCCAATGCACGCCGATAGCGACGGTCCACTTGTGGCCAACCGCGCTGAAAGGAATATGACATGCCCGAGATTACAACCCCCACCGCAGCATCTGCCCTTATTGGAGATCCAGCCCAGTTCGGAAGAGTCGGCGAAGACGGAACGGTATACGTCATAACTCCCGAAGGCGATAAAGCTGTCGGCTCCTACCCCGGTAAAAGTCCCGAAGAGGCACTTGCCTATTTCGTTCGTAAATTTGAAGCAATGGCCTCCGAAGTTGCCTTGCTAGCAGCGCGCGTCACAAGCGGTGCAATGGTCCCATCGGATGCAAATGCGGCCGTCGGTCGGCTGCGCCAGCAGATAAAAGACCTTAACGGTGTTGGCGATCTGGCTGCTCTGGCTTCCTCGCTAGAACAGATTCCACCGCTTATTGAAGGCAACCGCGGCGCATACGAAGCCAAGAAGGCCGCAGAGAATGCCGCCAAGGCAGCAGAGCGCCTCGTAATACTTGAGTCCAAAGAGAAGATCGTTGCTGAAGCAGAATCCCTGGCCATGTCAGAGAGCTGGAAAAGCACCGGTGACCGTCTGAAAGTTCTGCTTGAAGAATGGAAGGCCGCGCCAAGGCTGGACAAGAAATCAGATGCTGATCTGTGGAAGCGTTTTTCGGCATCTCGTAACAAATTCGACAAGCGACGCAGAACCCACTTCGCCGCCCTGGATGCGATCCAAGAGAAGGTAGCCAGCGCAAAGGTCGAACTCGTGACCGAAGCCGAGCAGCTTGCCACTTCAACTCAATGGGTACCGACGGCTAAGCGCTTCAAAGTTCTGATGGACCAATGGAAGGCAACCGGCCGCGGCAAAAAGGGCGAGGATGCCAAATTATGGAATCGTTTCAAAACCGCCCAGGACCAGTTCTTTGCAGCCAAGAATGCAGACTTGGCCAAACGCGACGAGCAGATGGATGCGAATCTAGCCAAGCGAGACGCTCTCATTCAAGAAATTGAGGCGCTCCTACCCATCACCAATATTGAAAGCGCGGTGAAAACATTCCGCGAGTTGGCTCGTCAATGGGATCGAATCGGCATGACCCAGCGCGACAAAAAAGCCGCCTTCGAATCACGTTTCGCCAAGGTCGAAACTGAAATCAAAGCGGCCGAGGAAGTGCGCTGGCGCAAGATCGACCCTGTTGCTAAAGCACGTGCAACCGAAGTCGTTCGCCAACTTGCAGAAGCTGTCGCCAACTACGAAAGGCAGGCTGAGAAAGCTATTGCGCTTGGCAATGCCAAGAAAGCAAAAGAGGCGCAAGATGCCGCCGCAGCGCGTCGCCTCTGGTTGGAAGAAGCCGAGAAGAGCTTGGCCGAATTTAACTAGTTATTGGTTGTCCTATACACATCGTAAACGCCTTCGATTTGTCGAACTGCCGATAAGACCGAATCCAAGTGGGTTGCATCCGCCATTTCAAATGTGAAGCGCGAGATAGCGGTGCGATCTTTGCTCGTGCTGACGGCTGCACTGAGAATGTTTACATGCTGATCTGAAAGTGTCCGAGTGACATCTGATAGCAATCGCGAACGATCAAGTGCCTCGACTTGGATATTCACTAGGAAGACGCTTGCCGCACCCGCCAGCCAGGAGACCTCGACAATGCGATCTCCTTGATGCGTCTGCAAATCTGCGGCATTTATGCAATCGGTTCGGTGCACGGAAACCCCGCTGCCGCGAGTAATGAAACCAACGATCGAATCCCCCGGTACCGGAGTGCAGCAACGTGCCAACTTCACAAGGACATCGTCAATGCCCGAAACCACAATTGCGTTGCTGGATCTGCGAGAGCCGCTAAGTCCGATACTGGTGGTATCAATGGATGGTTCGGGGTGAGAATCTTCAACTCCTAATGTTGAAACTAATTTCTCAACGACTGAGGCTGCAGAGACATGCCCGTCTCCAACTGCCGCATACAGTGCCGATATATCTGGATATTTGAGTTCGTGGGCCAACTCCAGCAGCGAATGACCGGCGAAAATCTTCTGCAAAGGAAGTCCGGCCTTGCGCATTTGTCGAGCGATAGATTCTCGCCCCGCATCGACAGCCTCTTCGCGACGCTCCTTACTGAACCAGGCCTTGATCTTGGATCTGGCACGGGGACTTTTTACAAAATTGAGCCAATCACGGCTTGGCCCAGCATGCTCGCTCTTGTTAGTAAGAACATCCACCACGTCGCCGTTGGTGAGTTGCGATTCCAAAGGGACAAGTCGGCCGTTGACTTTCGCACCGACGCAGCGATTGCCAACTTCAGTGTGCACCGCATAAGCGAAATCCACTGGCGTCGAACCACCAGGCAAGGCGATTACATTTCCTTTAGGCGTGAAAACGAATACTTCTGGACTTCCAAGATCAAAGCGCAGAGCCTCTAGAAACTCGCTCGGGTCTTCAGTTTCCTTCTGCCAATCGTGCAACTGACGCAACCAGAGCATCTCAGGAGATTTTTGGTTCTCTCCCCCTTGTTTGTACTTCCAGTGCGCTGCAATTCCGTATTCAGCGCGGGTGTGCATATCAAATGTGCGGATCTGGATCTCAATGGCTTTTCCCGAGGGCCCAATAACCGTGGTGTGCAAAGACTGATACAAATTGAATTTCGGCATCGCTATGTAATCTTTAAAACGGCCAGGCACGGGACTCCACCGGGCATGGATTGAACCCAGTACTGCGTAACAATCCCGAACATCTTTGACGAGTACGCGAATTCCTACTAGATCATAGATATCGTTGAATTCGCGGCCACGAACTACCATCTTTTGATAGACACTGTAGAAATGCTTCTGGCGACCGGTAACGGTAGCTTCAATTCCATCGCGCTTGAGATCTTGCTCGACCAAGGCGACCACATCATCGCTCAACGCCTCCCTCGAAGGCGAGCGTTCTGCGACCAATCGAGTGATCTCTTCATATTTCTTCGGTTCCAGAACCTCAAAGGCTAAGTCTTCCAGTTCCCACTTGATTGCATTCATCCCAAGTCGATGGGCAAGAGGTGCGTAAATATCGAGGGTTTCACGTGCCTTTCGTTCGGCGTTCTCGGCAGAGACGTATTTCCAGGTCCGTGCGTTATGAAGTCGGTCAGCAAGTTTGATGACGAGAACGCGAATGTCACGCGACATCGCCACAACCATTTTGCGGACGGTCTCGGCCTCGGCTGTTGGCCCATAGATCAATTTGTCGAGTTTGGTCACCCCATCAACGAGAGCAGCAACCTGATCGCCGAAGTCCTTTTTAATCTGCTTCAGGGAATAACTGGTGTCTTCAACAGTGTCGTGCAACAGAGCCGCAATGATCGTCTCAGGGCTCAGGCCAAGGTCGGCCAAGATCTGTGCCACTGCAACTGGATGGGTGATGTAAGCATCCCCCGACTTTCGTAACTGGCCTTCGTGGGCCTGGCTTGCGGCGGCGAAGGCGTGCTCGATTTCTTCGACCTTTACGGCAGGGTAATGATCTCGTAAGGACGTTATTACCGGTGCGATCATTGTTCCCACCTACGCAATCCTACTTCAGTTGTGTAGGTGGCCTTCGTCTGAAAAAAACTACCGACGCTTCTTTTTCTTCTTCGGCTGATTGCGCGGGCCACGTTTCTCATCAGTGAGAACTGAGGTAGATCGAGCCTGTGTGCTGGCTGCCCTGAGGGCGGTCTCAGCCGGTGCGGCCGTGCGGGTAGCGACTCGCTTTGCCAAAGCCTGCATCGCCGGTTCCTTCTCGCGCAATTGAGCAAGAATTGGAGTGGCAATAAATATCGATGAGTAAGTACCAGTTGCCAGACCAATGAAGAGCGCCAAAGAGAGATCCTTCAACGTTCCAGCGCCAAGAAGACCCGCTCCCACAAAGAGGATCGATGCCACGGGAAGTAGCGCGATTAAAGAGGTATTGAACGAACGCACCAAGGTCTGGTTGACCGCCAGGTTTGCCGCCTGTGAGTAGGTCATCTTAGATCCGCTTGTGATGGTGCGTGTGTTCTCACGTACCTTGTCAAAGACCACGACGGTGTCATAGAGCGAATAACCCAGCACGGTTAAGAAACCGATGACGGTGGCCGGCGTGACATCAAAACCAACTAGTGCATAAATTCCGACCGTTATAAAAACGTCGTGAATAACAGCTATAACGGCCGCAATCGCCATCTTGGGTTCAAATGCCATCGCCAGATACAACATCACGACAATTAAGAAGCCGAAGAGACCGTACAGAGCCTTTCGGGTAATTTCCTTGCCCCACGAAGGACCGACGATCTGCGTGTCAATTGATCCCGCGCTTACTCCGAACTTTGCAGCCAATGCATCCTGGACCTGGTTGGATTGCGCTGTTGACAAAGGAGCGGTTTGAACCCGAATCTTGTTCGTGCCCAGCTTTTGAATAATCGTGTCCCCGGGAACGTGTGTACTGGCCACCGCGGAACGTGCATCAGGCAAGGAAATGCCCGTCTTGGTAATCGTAAATTCAGACCCACCCTTGAATTCAATTCCTAGATGTAGCCCTTGAATCGAAAGTGCTAGTGCGGAGGCGATAATCAACACGCCTGAGAAGGCGTACCAACGACGGCGCTTGCCGATGAGATCAAATGAGGTCTCACCGCGATATAGACGTCCGCCAATTCCAGAGAGTTTCGACATGGTTTATGCCTCCTTGACCGCTGTTGAGGTGCCCAAGTTCTTGGGTGACAGACCAGAGAGCGGATGTCCCGAACTGTAGAACTTCACCTTTGCCAACACTGTGACTATCGGCTTGGTAAAGACAAATACAACGAAGAGATCGATGAGCGTTGTCAGCCCCAGAGTAAAGGCGAAACCTCGAACTCCCCCGACCGCAAAGATGTACAGGAGAGCCGATGCAATGATCGAAACAAAGTCAGCGACGATGATGGTGCGCCGGGCTCTGATCCAACCAGTTTCAACGGCCGATCGAAGGGATCGCCCTTCACGCACTTCATCACGTATACGTTCGAAGTACACGATAAAGGAGTCCGCGGTAATACCGATAGCAACGATTGCACCTGCAATACCGGCCAGAGTCAAAGTGAATCCCAACCATTTTCCGAAGAGAAGGAAGAGCAGGTAAGTTATCGAACCAGCTATAAGTAGGGAACCAACCGACACGACTCCCAATCCGCGGTAGTAGAGAACCGAATAGAGAATTACGAGTCCGAGTCCGAGGAATCCCGCAATCAAGCCTGCGCGCAATTGGTCTGAACCGAGGGTTGGAGAAATCTGCTGCACTTCACCACGATCAAAAGCCAATGGGAGAGCGCCATACTTCAATACATTCGAAAGGTCAGTTGCATCCGTCTGCGTGAAGTTGCCGGTGATCTCCGCGTTACCGGCCGTGATCGCCTCATTAATTCTGGGCGCCGATTGAACTAGCCCATCAAGAACAATGGCAACTTGATTCTGAGGCGCAGCCAATTTGGTAACACGCGTGGTCAAGGCGCCGAACTTCTTTGTTCCTGAATCATTAAAGGTCAAGAGAACATACCAACCGGTACCTGTTGTCTGATTCAGTGATGCTGAAGCTTTAGAAATATCTTGGCCAAGAACTTCCGCTGGCGCCAGAATGAACTTACTTGTTCCATCTTTTTGGCAAGTGACGATTGGGGTATTCGGGTTATCGGAACCTGTGCCTTGGCGACTAGCTAGCTTCGTGCAATCTAGCTTGGCATACTCGGCATTGAGAGCCGCGCTCACGCCAGTAGGCGGTGTTGCTGCAGTTCCGGTTACCGCGGTAGCACCCGGTGCTCCCTCGACCAACACCTGACGAAAGCGAAGTTCTGCAGTCTGGCCAACAAGGTCAACCACGCGACGACCGGTGTCGCCTGGAACTGAAATCACGATCTGGCGGTTAACGCCACTTCCCTGTGCGGTCACTTCGCTCTCTGCCACGCCAAGAGAGTTGACACGTTGGCGGATGATGGAGACTGCTTGATCGATTGCCGCACTAGTTACCTTGCCCGCGCTGCCAGGGGCGATACGAGGCTGCAACGTGACGCTGGTTCCCCCGCGCAGGTCGAGACCGAGTTTGATCTTGGTCGCCCCCTGAATAAAGACAAGAGAAAGGAGGGCAACGAGAACAACTGCCAAGATGGCGAGCGTGCGACCAGGTCTTGCAGCCGCCTTAGGCGTTCGAGATTGTGCGGAAGTGGACATGGGTAGAGAGTCTAGGCATCAGAGGCTGGCGTGTCGAAAATCGACGGGGCCAGAGTCGAGATAGGTGGCTCATATCCCACATGTCGCCACCCCTGGGCGGTGGCGATACGTCCGCGTGGTGTTCGGGCCATAAAGCCATTGCGGACCAGAAATGGCTCGGCCACCGATTCCACCGTCTCAGTCTCCTCGCCCACGGCAATTGCCAAAGTGGAGAGCCCAACGGGTCCCCCGTTGAATCGCTCGACCAGGGCTAGAAGGACTGCTCGATCCAGGCGGTCGAGTCCCAATTCATCGACTTCGTACATCTCCAAGGCCGCCTTAGCGTCCTCCGGCGTTAACTCTTGAGCCCCGCGAACTTGGGCATAATCACGGACGCGCCGCAGTAGGCGATTGGCGATGCGCGGGGTCCCGCGAGAACGTCCGGCAATTTCTGCAATAGCCTGCGGATGAATCACGAGATTCAAAAGTGCTGCGCTGCGAACTAGCACTTGGGCGATCTCATCTTCGGCATAGAAATCAAGATGGGCCGTAAAACCAAATCGATCACGCAACGGACTTGGTAGCAAACCCGCTCGGGTGGTTGCACCCACCAGTGTGAAATGTGGGAGTTGAAGTGGAATTGCAGTGGCACCCGGCCCCTTGCCCACCACGACATCAACACGGAAATCCTCCATTGCTAGATACAGGAGTTCTTCGGCTGGTCGAGGTAGGCGGTGAATCTCGTCTAGAAAAAGTATTTCGCCTTCCATGAGCGATGAAAGAATTGAAGCAAGATCTCCTGCATGAGTAATCGCCGGCCCGCTAGTAATTCTGATAGGCGTTTCCATTTCACTCGCCAAAATTAGAGCCAGTGTCGTTTTACCCAAACCCGGTGGACCAGAGAGCAGAATGTGATCAGCCGACGAATTGCGATGCCTTGCCGCCGTTAACAAGACATCGATCTGCTCACGAACGCGATGCTGCCCAATAAATTCAGAGAGGGAGCGCGGGCGCAAAGCATTCTCTGCGGCGGACTCTTCGCGCCTGACGGCCGGTGCTACCAAACGATCCGCGGGCTCTGTTGACATTGTCTAGATACCCCGTGATCCTTTTTGAAGTGCGCGCTTTAGCAATTCGCCGAGTTCCAAGGTTGCTGGATCCTCTTTATCTGCCTGCATCGAGACTAACAACTGACCAACGGAAGTATCGGCTTCCTTGGCTGAGAAGCCAAGAGAAATCATGGCGCTGCTTAACTGTTCGCGCCAGAGCGGCATGTGTCCAACCGGAATCCCATCGGAGACGTGCGTGATCTTCCCCTTCAATTCCAGAATCAACCGCTGGGCCCCTTTTCGCCCGATCCCAGGCACTCTTTCGATCGCCGCAATATTTTCTTGGGCGATGGCGTAACCAAGATCCTCTGGAGACATATTTGCCAGAATGGACATTGCCACTTTCGGGCCAATGCCGGTAACGGTCTGCACGAGATCAAATGCCAACCGGGAAGCTTCATCAAAGAATCCAAAAAGCGTTAGCGAATCCTCGCGCACGACGAGGGATGTGAAAAGTTGGGCGTCGTTGCCGATGCTCAACCGAGCGCTAGTGGCTGGAGTAATAAACACGGCAAGACCGACTCCCCCGACATCAATAATCGCGCGGTCAATTTGGAGCGAGCGAATTCGCCCATATAGGGATGCAATCATTTAGCACCCAATTTTTTCAATCTCAATTTCTCATCGGCTACGGCTTCCTCGAGTCGATTGTTCCCACCGCCGCGCCAGAGGTGGCAGATTGCAAGAGCAAGAGCATCAGTGCTGTCGACGGGTTTTGGGACTACATCTAGGCGAAGGAGTCGGCGAACCATTTCAGCTACCTGCGCCTTGTTCGCCCTACCGGTGCCGGTAACTGCTGCCTTAACTTCACTTGGGGTATGTAAAGCCACACGAATGCCTGCGCGGGCGGCAACCAAAAGTGCGATACCGGAGGCTTGGCCTGTTCCCATCACAGTTCGCACATTTAGCTGGGCGAACACTCTCTCAACGGCAATGACATCGGGGCGATATTGCTCGACCCAGGTTGTAAGTTGCTCCTCCAATCGAAGGAGTCTTTGCTCAAGTGGAGTATCTGGCGAGGTAAGAATGACTCCGACACCGAGCAAGGAGATGGGAGAACCAATTTCTCCCTCGATAACTCCAACTCCGCACCGTGTTAGGCCGGGGTCGACACCAAGAACGCGCGTCACTGGCGGGTATTCCACAACTGCGCGCCGGCATTCACCCAATTAGCCTAGATCGGAGCTAGAACGAATCAATCTAGGCTCGCCATGACTTCATCTGATACATCGAAATTGCCGTAGACGTTCTGAACGTCGTCTAGGTCCTCAATCGCCTCGATGAGCTTGAATACCTTCTCGGCTTGCTCTGCATCAAGAGGAATCGACATTGAAGGCAGAAGAGAAGTATCGGCAGACTCGTATTCAATTCCAGCAGATTGCAGAGCAGTTCTTACCGCAATGAGATCGGATGGTTCGCTGACAATTTCAAATGATTCACCAATGTCATTGACTTCCTGGGCGCCTGCTTCAAGAACTGCTTCAAGAATCTTGTCTTCGGTTACATTTGCGGCCTTGTTGACGAGTACCACGCCTTTTCGACTGAATAGATATGAGACCGAACCAGGATCAGCCATGGAACCGCCGTTGCGGGTGACAGCCACGCGAACTTCAGATGCCGCACGATTTCTGTTATCGGTCAGACACTCAATGAGGAAAGCAACCCCTGCCGGGCCGTAACCCTCGTACATGATGGTCTGCCAGTCGGCGCCGCCAGATTCAAGGCCTGCCCCACGCTTGATTGCGCGCTCAATATTATCGGCAGGCATTGAGTTCTTCTTCGCCTTGGTCACCGCATCAAAGAGAGTCGGGTTGCCCACCATGTCTGCGCCACCCGTACGGGCCGCAACTTCGATCGCTTTGACGAATTTTACAAATGACTTAGCACGGCGAGAATCGATAATCGCCTTCTTATGCTTGGTCGTCGCCCATTTGGAATGGCCGGACATATACACCCCATCAATTTTGTATCGAGAACTAGAAAACGTTGACCCAACTTTATCGGATCAAATCAAGCCGACTTGCACACCTCTTCAATGAAGTAGCGATGGATCCGGCTGTCATCGGTCAATTCTGGATGAAATGAGGTCGCAAGCATATGACCTTGCCTCACAGCAACCGGCATGGCTCACCCCCTCACGCGTAACCGTTGAGAGAACTTGGACCCCGGGCCCGATCTGCTCGACCCAAGGTGCTCGAATAAAGACCGCTCGCATCGCCGTGTGAGTCAGTCCTTCCATCGCAATATCAATCTCAAAAGAGTCAACTTGCCGTCCAAAAGCATTTCTTCGGACGGTTATGTCCATCCCACCAAAAGTTCTCTGGTCAACGGTGGCATCGAGTACCCGATCGGCAAGGAGAATCATTCCTGCGCAAGAACCGTAAACCGGAAGCCCGGACTTTATGCGATCGGAAATGAGATCAAAGACATCCGAACGTCTGGGCCAGATGGGCAATCGTGGTTGACTCACCGCCCGGAATTACCAGTGCTTCAACGGCTTTGATCTCTTCAGGACGGCGCACTGACATCGTTTCTACTCCACAGTCTTGGAGCGCTTGAAGATGTTCGCGCACATCACCTTGCAGCGCGAGTACGCCAACTTTCATTGCCTGCCCGTGTTACCAGCCGCGATCGGCCAGGCGATGCGGAACTGGGATGTCGGCAACATTGATACCAACCATGGCGTCCCCCAGCCCCCGCGATGCATCGGCAATAACTTTTGGATCATCAAAGAAGGTTGTTGCCTTAACGCATGCGGCGGCACGTCGAGCAGGATCACCGGACTTGAAGATTCCTGAGCCGATGAAATACGCCATCGGCTCCAAGCTGCATCATCATTGCCGCATCGGCCGGAGTTGCAATGCCGCCTGCAGTAAATAACACCACAGGAAGTTTTCCGGTCTGAGCAACTTCCTTGACCAATTCATAAGGAGCCTGAAATTCCTTAGCGGCTACGTAGAGTTCGTCATCGCGCATCGAAGTCAGGCGTCGGATAGCTCCACCGATTTCCCGCATATGTGTCACTGCGTTTGAGACATCTCCAGTGCCGGCCTCTCCCTTTGAGCGGATCATGGCGGCACCTTCATTAATGCGGCGAAGGGCCTCACCCAAATTTGTGGCTCCGCAGACAAAGGGAACCGTGAACTTCCACTTATCAATGTGGTTGCTGTAATCAGCTGGAGTCAGAACTTCGGACTCGTCGATGTAGTCGACGCCCAGGCTTTCCAGAATCTGAGCTTCCACGAAATGTCCGATGCGAGCTTTTGCCATCACCGGAATGGAGACGGCGGCCTTGATCTTCTCGATCATGTCTGGGTCAGACATGCGGGCTACTCCGCCTTGTGCCCGGATATCGGCCGGAACACGCTCGAGTGCCATGACGGCAACGGCGCCAGAATCTTCGGCGATCTTGGCTTGCTCGGCATTGACGACATCCATTATGACGCCGCCCTTGAGCATTTCTGCCATTCCGCGCTTGACTCGACCTGTCCCGATGACCTCAGACATGAACACTCCCTTGAAAGTCCTCTTAAGAATTCTTTGAGGAGGTAATCCTACTTTGTTGGAGTCGGGCTCGCTGACGCGGAAGCCGAAGGCGAGGCAGCGTGAAAACGGGAGGCGAATCCGTCATTGCCACCCAGACTCTGCCCGCCTGCAAATGGAATCGGTGTCCCATCTGGCAGGGTCCACGTCGTTCCCGATGTCGCATCGGGCCTATTCCACATCGCCTTGAATGCGAGTCCATTTCGAAGGACGTATCCGGTGCCAGACCCGATCGTCGCCGAGAACGGAGTGACCCCGCCGAACTTGTCGTGATACTGCGAAGGGGTAATTGAAACCATCTGTATGACCAGAGTCGTTGGACCAAGTTGGCCTCCATCTGCGGCGAGATCTGGACTACTGGCATGAACGAGAAGCCAGCGAGATTCAGTGGGTGACCAGATGGCACTGTAGGTGTTGGCTGGCCATTTCAACTTAACTGAAAGGATCAGGCTCTCCTCCGACCGGTGCCGGCCCGAATGTCCATCCCATATTCTTTGAAGTGACGATTGAAACCTTCTGATCCAGCAATTTCGACATTAGAAGATTTGCTTGCAGAATCAGATTCACGGGGGCAAAGCGAGCTGTATCGCGCGTGTAGATAGTTGGCGACTCACGTTGGGCACCAAGATTCTCAAGATTTGCCGCCGCAATCACAGGGAGCATCTTCGATTGAGCGCCGGAGTAGCCAAATGCAACGTGACCGTACTGAGAGAGCAGGTCTATATCGCTGATGCGCGCGCTCCGTACTGGGCCGATCTGCGCCGGTATTTGGGAGGAGAAGACTGCCGCCAGACGGGTCAGCCCACCTTCCACTTCTTCTATGTAAACGAGATCGGCCTTGTCTAATCCAATTTGAGGATGAGCCTGTGTGGTGTCGTCGATTTTCACGACAAGAACCGGACCATCCGTTCCAACCCGACCACTGATCGAGTTGTATGTAACCACAGGAGGTGTCGGTTTTTGGGAAATATGCAGCGACCTCTTGACGGTGGAGCAACTTGTGAGAACGAGTAGAGAAACGGCGGTGGCAATGACAATTGCCTTCGAACTCCTAGAGAACATCATCTTCAAATTCATAGGTGACAGGTAGTGGGGCTCTGCCCGCAAGACGGAAGATTTTGAATATCAATTTTTGGCGCACGGCTCGAGTCCTATTCACTGCATCGACATGTATCGCTATGGCTACGCGAATCTTATTTGTCAGTTCTGAAAGTTCTCGGAGCAACTCCTGTTCGCCGGGCTTTGATTCCATCGTCAGATCATTCTGCAAAAGGCCCAACGCCCCCGAGAGGCCGCTTTCCGCGTGGGATCTGTTGATTATCGAGGCATCGCGCGCCTGATACGCCGCAGCTGTGAGAAGGAGGGAGGAAGCTGGATCGGCTCGATCGCTGCGGGCAATCTCAAGGGCGATTGCGGCCCGTCGCTGAAGCAACCCATCTAGATTGGCCCAACTCGTCTCAACGCGGTGATGAAGTCGATCCAGGCGCGTTGCAGAAAAAGTCAGATACCAAAGCACCAGCAGAAGAACCGCAGTTACCAGCAATGCAATCTTCATTCATTGGCTCCTTCTCGGTTCAGCAACCTACTCCAACCACGCGTGTCAGATGCCAGACCGACTCCCACGCCACCCACCATGGCCATTTCGTATACGGAGAAAATTTGCTGTGCGACGTTATCCCAATCAAAGACGACGGAGTGTTCTTGCCCCACCCCCGCCAGCACGTTGCATTTTTGCGAATCGCGCAATAGGTCGATCACTTTCTTGGCTAAATCTGAAGAATTCTCTGACTCGAAGAGCGTTCCGTATTTTCCATCTCCAAGTAGCGACGCGAACGCTGGAATATCGCTGGCCACAATGCATGCTCCCGAAGCCATAGCTTCGGCCAGAATAATTCCAAAAGACTCACCGCCGGTATTTGGCGCAACATAGAGTGAGACTGAACTCAGGAAATCCGCCTTCTCTTTCTCGTCCAAACGTCCAAGAAATGTCACCCGATTGCGGATCTGTGGATCAACTCTCTTCATGACGTCTTCGCTCTCGCCCGGGCCGGCTACGAGCACACGTACATCTGGAATGAACCTGGCGATAATCGGCAACGCGTCGAGAAGTACGTCCAAACCTTTTCGGGGCTCCTCGAAACGCCCCATGAATCCCAACGTGTTTCCAGTCCACTCTGGTCGTTTGACCCCAGCGCGAAACTTCTCTCCGAAAATTCCATTTGGAATCACGATGGCATCGGTCTCGAGATGTTGCGTCAACGTGAGACGGGCGGCTTCACTCACTGCGATTCGTACCGCCAATTTTTCAATTACGGGTTCAAGGATTGGACCCACTGCAAAGATCGCGCGTTGTCGCTTTGAGGAAGCGTGGAAGGTGCCCACCATGGGCCCTTCAGCGGCCCAGCATGCGAGCAACGACAGCGAGGGAATAGCGGGCTCATGCAAGTGGAGTAGATCAAAATTACCTTGCGCAATCCAGGCTCGCACGCGCGAAAATGCGATGGGACCGAAGAGGACGCGTGCAACCGCCCCGTTATAAGGGATTGCGATCGGTTTTCCTGCGCTCACGACATATGAAGGCAACGAATTCTCGTCTATTGCCGGCGCAAGAACAGAGACCACATGTCCTTGCGAAATCAAATACTCGGCGAGGTCACCGATGTGGGCTTGCACTCCCCCGGGCGTATCCCATCCATATGGGCAGACAATTCCTATGCGCAATTCCTTCTTAGGCATCGATGCGCTCCTTGAAGTCGGCGTCTACCCAGATTCGTTGCAACATGTGCCAATCCTCAGGATCTGCTGCGATTCCTTTGGCGAAATTGTCCGCGCAACGTTGCACAATCTCCTGCACTCGTTCTGATTGAGTACCGGTGTGACTGACTTGCACTAATTCGAATTTGATGTGAATTCCCTTGGGCGTGTACGACACGTATGCCGTCAAGAGCGGTGCACTCGTATTTATGGCAAGAACTGCCGGACCAGCCGGCATGCGGGCAGGCCCACCGAAGAAATTCACTGTCACGCCAGTCTGCGAGAGATCCCGGTCTGCAACGAGTGCGACCAACCCTCCTTCGCGCAAACGCTTGGCCAAAGTTGCAATCGAGCGAGAATCTAGAGCTAAAACTTCCATGCCCATCGCTTCGCGGTACGCTACGAATTTTCTGAATAATAATTCAGGCTTAAGTCGTTCAGCCACAGTCGCTAGTTTGACGCCCTTGCTGCAAAAGTAAGCGCCCGCATGATCCCAGTTGCCGGCATGTGGCAACGCGACGATGACACCAGTACCCGCCGCGATGGCATCCATCAACAAATGCTCACCGTGAACCTCGACGGTCTGCGTCATCCGTTCTTCTGACCAATCGGGGAAGCGGAAAGTGTCACACCAGTAGCGCATGTAAGAGCGCATCGATGCTTGCATCAATGCATCCATCTGTGCGGTGGTGTATTCGGGTTTTACTCTTGCCAGATTTGACCGAAGCCTGGCCACACTTTTGCCTTCTCGCTTGGCCAAAACGCGGCCCATTCTGTAGAAAAGAGAGTACGCAATCTTCTCCGGAAGCCACCTCACAACTCTCCATGCGAAAAGATAAAGAACGGCAACAAATGAGTCGACCAGCTTATTCATAGATGCTTGACGGCCTTGTTGACGATCACAATGCGTTGAATTACCGTAAAAGTTCCAAGCAAGGCTAAAAGCCACATGCCAATCGCTAACGCATACGACACTCCCAAACCGTGCAGCGCTATGGAAATGAGGGCGATGAACAGGCGTTCCGTTCGTTCGGCCAGGCCCCCGCTACATTCGACGCCGATCGATTCGGCCTTTGCGCGGATATATGGAACCAGGAGACCAGTGACGATTGCGAACAATACAACTGGGATCAAATGATCTCCGCGCGAATCTAGACCAATTAAGAGGGCGGTGAGAATCGACGAATCAGTGATCCTGTCTACTGTGGAATCTAGAAATGAACCCCATGCGCTGGGTCCCCTTTGCGAGATTCGCGCCATCGTGCCGTCGAATAGATCGCTAAAGACGAAAAAGGTGATAACTAGGCTGCCGACAAAGAAATGCCTACTTGGAAAAAACGCAAAGGAGGAAACCACCACGCCAAGCCCGCCGACCACCGTAATGGAGTTGGGAGTCATTCCTATCCGCAGGAGTCCCCGAGCCGCTGGGGTGATGGCGCGTGTAACCGCCGGCTTCAATAGATTGCTAATCATCGCCACCATCGTAGGCTGATCCCGTGGCGATACCTAGTTCAAACCATCCAGATCCGAGGTCTGCGGTCGACTCTTCAGCTCGAATTCACGTCTTTGGCCATCCCAGCGCCGATCCGGAGGCAATTGCCCATGAATTCGGCGGGGTGCTGAATCCCCCTCATCCCAGCGAATGCGATCTGGCGATCTTCGTCATCAATCCGGCGTTGGGCATTGACCCCGGGTCAATCGCCCTGTGGGAGTCCCTCAACGACTCCATGGTTCCCAGGCTGGTAGCGGTCACCGGCCTGGACAACCCCGAGGCTGATTTTGATGATGCAGTTCTGTTGGCAAATCGGGTCTTCGACCTGACCGTGACCCCTTATTTAGTCCTTCACGATGACAGTGGTGTTGCGTGTGCTCTGATTTCCCTAGAAGACATGCAGATCTACGAGTATTCAACATTGCCGCCCACGATTCTTCCCAGCGAGCCCGAACATCACACGCTCGTGCAGGAATTTAGAAGTGAGTACTTAGCCGCTATTGACGTCATGGGCAAAGACGGATTCGCAGCCGGTCTCATGTTCCCAGCAATTCCAATCTGGATTGAGAAAGGCATCGGCGTAGACGTCGTAAGGAACTACATCTCTCAACTCGCACCCTGATTACCAAGCCGCGGCTAAATCCGATCGAGTCTGCGATAGAAGTTGGGGAAGCACTTTCACTCCCCCAATAATCGGCATGAAATTCGAGTCACCGCCCCATCGTGGAACTACATGCTGATGAATATGCTCGGCGACACCTGCTCCGGATGCCTCTCCTTGGTTCATTCCGATGTTGAACCCGGCGGCATTGGCCACTTTCCTAATCGTCTTCATTGCGTGGACAGTCAGCGCTGATATTTCGTTCCGTTCAGAATCTGTCAGATCGGTCAGGTCGGCAACATGTCGGTACGCACACACGAGAAGATGACCCGCGTTGTAGGGATACAAGTTCATCACGACGTAAGCATCTTCACCGCGATGAACGATCAGGCCCTCTTCATCGGTAAGAGTGGGAATTCTGCAGAACGGACACGGGACATCGTTGCTGGCCAGCGGGCGACTTTCTCCGCGCAAGTACTCCATGCGATGAGGTGCCCACATCCGTTGCCATGCATCGGGCATGCCGACCCCATCAATCATGGAATCCACCTATACCTGTCGTCGCTCTCGAATTGCACTTTCAATTTCTTCTATCGCATCGGCAATCAAAACACCATTGCGCTGCTGACCATCGCGGTATCTGAATGAGACAGCACCAGCCTTCTGATCTTCATCTCCGGCGATAATCATGAAAGGGATTTTCTCCAACTGAGCATTGCGAACTTTCTTCTGCATGCGATCATCCGAGGAATCAATGAGTGCACGGATTCCGCGCTTCTTCATCTGTGCGACGATCTCTCGCAAGTACGGTTCGAATGAATCGGCCACAGGGATACCCATCACTTGTACCGGCGCCAACCATGGTGGGAATGCGCCGGCATAATGCTCGGTAAGCACACCGAAGAAGCGCTCAATCGAGCCAAACAATGCGCGGTGGATCATGACGGGGCGTTGACGTGTACCGTCGCTTGCCACATACTCCAAATCAAATCGAACCGGCAACTGGAAATCGACTTGAATCGTGGAGAGCTGCCAGGTGCGCCCGATTGCATCCTTGGCCTGCACCGAAATCTTCGGACCGTAGAAAGCGGCACCACCCTCATCGAGAACTAATTCGAGATTCTGCTTGAGAGCCGACTGCCTCAATGCCTCCGTTGCACGCTCCCACTCCGCGTCCTCACCCAAAGATTTGTTGACGTCGCGCGTAGAAAGTTCCAAGTAGAAATCACTCAGACCGTAATCACGGAGCAGATTAAGAACGAAGGTCAGCAGACTATCCAGTTCAATCAACATCTGATCTGGAGTGCAATAAATGTGTGCGTCGTCCTGGGTGAAACCTCGGGCCCTAGTTATGCCATGAAGTACACCTGACTTCTCGTAGCGATAAACAGTCCCGAATTCGAAAAGCCGCAAGGGAAGCTCGCGATATGAACGCTGACGGGACCGGAAAATGAGATTGTGGAAAGGGCAGTTCATGGGCTTCATGTAATACTGCTGACCCGCACGCTTAATTGTTCCGTCAGCATGGAGTTCTTCGTCCATAACGATCGGTGGATACATTCCGTCTGCGAACCAATCCAAATGCCCTGAAGTCTCGAATAAGGCGGCCTTGGTTATATGAGGTGAGTAAACAAATTCATAATCTTCTTCGACGTGGCGTCGCCTTGAGTAATCCTCCATCGCCTGGCGAATAATTCCGCCTTTAGGATGAAACACGGCTAGGCCAGAACCAATTTCGTCGGGAAACGAGAAGAGATCCAAATCAGCGCCCAAGCGACGATGATCGCGCTTCTCGGCCTCAAGAAGGAAATCCAAGTACGTATTTAAATCTTCTTGCGTTGCCCAGGCGGTTCCGTAGATCCGCTGCAGCATCGGGTTCTTCTCTGAGCCACGCCAATATGCACCGGCGCTGCGCATAAGTTTGAAAGCTGGAATGTGCTTGGTCGAAGGCAGATGCGGTCCGCGACAAAGGTCGCTCCAGACGGGCTGTCCATCGCGGCCCAAGTTGTCATAGATCGTCAACTCTGCCCCGCCGACCTCCACGCTGGATTCATCGGCCGCTGGCGACTTCAAGCCAACGAGCTCGCATTTGTACGGCTCGTGCGCTAGTTCGCGCAAGGCCTGCTCTTCAGTGACTACGCGGCGGCGGAAACGCTGACCCTCTTTGACGATCTTGCGCATGGCCGTTTCAAGGGCAGCGAGGTCATCTGGAGTAAATGGCTTGGCTGGATCGAAGTCATAGTAGAAACCATCGGTGATCGGAGGTCCGATACCGAGGCGAGTATCGGAGAACACCTGCTGAACCGCCTGAGCTAGAACGTGAGCGGTCGAATGACGAAGGACCTTGAGTCCCTCTGGCGAGGAAATTGAGATGGGCTCGACAATGTCGCCGGCGTGCAAGTCGGTCCACAGGTCGCGGAGTTCGCCGTTAATGCGGCAGACCACTACATCCTTCTGGTCGGCAAAAATATTGGTGGGTCGCTGATCATCTGAGATCGACGTGTTCTGACCGTTTACGATGATTTCAATCTGCGACATGGGGCGAGTCTACCTAAAGGTGGGCTATGCAGGTGTCGAACCTGCTACCTCTCGCGTGTGAAGCGAGCGCTCTACCGATGAGCTAATAGCCCTTCACGGATCTATATTTGCAAGCCTCCGATTAATGAATTCTCGCCCCAAGTCCGAATCAATCACAAGAGTCCGCTCCTCAAGGACTGAAACTGGTTGAGCATCCTTCAAACTAGAGAGCAGGTACATGGCTTCCACCTGGCCCAAAACATCACGGGGAATGGTTCTCTCTTCGACTTCGAACCACTCAAGGGCCAATCCCCTTGTAATCCCCGGCAGGCATCCCGACTCCAGACTTGGCGTTACCCATCGTCCGTCGATATTAATTAGAAGATTCGAAACAGCGCTCTCAGCTACATTGCCTTTCGAATTGAAACGGATGCCGTCGTCAAAGCCCGCCTCATGTGCCAATCTCAGACATTCAATGTTTTCGGTGAATGGCAATGTCTTGATTCCAATGAGCGGGGAATTCTCATTGATCGGTCTATCCAGAATTGTCAGGCGTGCCGGACTGGTCCACGGGTGGTATGTCTCATGGGTAAGTTCGATCTCGCCAGATTTGTGAAAGGAAACGCGAAGCCTGCCAAATTCCAATGAATCAGGAGTTGTGGCTAGGACCGTCGCGACCTCTCGGCGAATTTGAGACTCGCTCTGGATTCGCATACCCAGAATGACCGCACTTCTTCTGGCACGTTCGAGGTGTCGAGAGAGAGCGAATGGCACACCATGGATCGTCTTGATGGTTTCAAAGATCCCATCTCCCTCAGGAAATTCACCTGTCACCGGAACTCACCACCGGCAACGGCCATGAGTCGACGTGCCTTCAACTCGGTCTCCTCCCATTCACCCTCTGGGGAACTGCTCCACGTTATCCCGGCTCCTGTTCCGAATCGGAGGAAGCCGTCGTGCGTGGTCCAGAAAATTCGAATGGCCAGGGATAACATCGCTTCACCGTTTTCCACCCAACCCAACGGGCCGCAATAAGGACCGCGCGCCTGTCTTTCAAGTTCCCTAATTGTTTTCACGGCCGAGGATTTAGGGGCCCCACTGACAGAACCTGGAGGAAGCAGTGCCGTGGATATATCCGGCCACCCGATTTCATCACGCAATGTTCCCTCGACGTAGGAAACGAGGTGGCTCAGCCCCGGATGTGATTGCGTTTCAAGCAACCGTGGAACATGGACGCTTCCAGTCTTGCAGATGCGTCCTAAGTCATTTCGTATCAAATCCACGATCATCACATTCTCTGCCTGATCTTTGCTGCCGAACTCTTCGCCATCCATCTCCGGTGGCTTAGTTCCTTTGATCGGTGCAGAAGTGACTACCCCGCGTTCTCGTTTCAAAAACAATTCCGGTGAGGCAGAAGCGATTTCGATGCCAGGAAGTTTCAAATAACTGGCGAAAGGTGCTGGATTGTTTCTTAGGATCGAGTGCATGAGAGGGAGAAGTGAATCTGCCGAAAAATCAGTCTCCAATTCGCGACAGGCATTTACTTGATAAACCCATCCCCTTGAGATTTGCTCTCGAATCTCTTGGACATACTCGATGTACTCGTCTTGATCCATCGAACTTCTCCACGAATTGGCGATCGGCGACCAAGACTGTTCAATCAAAGGCAGCAACCCATTGCTCACTTTTCCAAAACGAGCGCACGTCCACTCCCCTTCAAAGGTGGCGCTCGCCGCCCAAAAACCCGGCTTATCGAGCGAGGAAGGATCATGAGATATCTCCTGCAAGTCGTATGCGAGACGACCGCCCATCCAGAAGATGGGCTCTTCGGCCGAAATACTCATCATTCTCACTCGGCAAAGGTACGACTAGGCGGGACTTCTTGCCTCGCTTTGGCGCAAGACCCCCCGCTACGATAGATTTCGCCAAGCACAAATGAGCACAAACGAGTCATCGTGGGTGCGTGCGGACGTAGCGCAGTTGGTAGCGCACCACCTTGCCAAGGTGGATGTCGCGGGTTCGAGTCCCGTCGTCCGCTCTAAAATCCTCGGCGTTCAGTATTTTCCTATATTGACCGTCGATTTTTTTCTATGGTGGAGTGGCCGAGAGGCGAGGCACAGGACTGCAAATCCTGCTACACGGGTTCAAATCCCGTCTCCACCTCCAACCTAGATAACTCAACAGAAGGGCACGGAACTGGCAATGGAGCTAGAGAAATCCACCCGCCCATGGGGTCGCTATGAAGTACTTCAGGAGAGTCCCTTCTTCAAGGTCAAGTGCATCTGGGTCACACCAGGCAAGCGCCTCTCCTATCAACGTCATGAAAAACGAGCCGAACATTGGTTCATCCTTCAAGGTGAAGCCGAAGTAACCCTCAACGGCGTGATCTCACACCATGTCCCCGGTGACGCCATCGATATAAAAATCGGCGACCTTCATCGGGTCAGCAACGTCAGCGATACCGAAGTCATTTTTATAGAAGTTCAGACCGGTACCTATTTTGGCGAGGACGACATCGAGCGGATCGAGGATGATTTCGGCCGCTAGACCGATTTTCTATATCGATTAATTCGTGGGGTATGCTTTCGGGAATTAGGACCGTTGGCTCAGCGGTAGAGCGCTTCGTTGACATCGAAGAGGTCACTGGTTCGATCCCAGTACGGTCCACCACCTGAGAAGTTGGTTTGAATATGGAACGAGATATACGAAACGCCAACCAATTCGATTTCGATGCAATTGCGGCTCTTGATGCCAAAGTCGTGGGAGGCAGGCTAAATCGTGCTGAGGAAATAGATAGAGCGATCGCAGAATCTCGTTGCATCGTTGCGACAGCAGGCTCAACCATTCAAGGATTTGCGAACTCGAAACCTCATGGGTTTCGAGGCATGGATTTCCTAGACTTAGTAGTAGTGAATCCATCCAACCGCCGAAGTGGCATTGCCACGCTCCTGATCGATCATTTCCGGAAATCGTCGAAAACCTCAGAATGCTGGACCTCCATTAACCAGAGCAATCAGCCAATGTTTTCTTTGCTCCGAAACCTCGGTTGGTTTGAGTCAGATCATGTTGAGGAACTTGACTTTGGCGATCCCGAATTGTTCTTCCATACCAATTAGGGCTTGCACCATAGGAAATCCTTGAAGTTTTGCACCCCCTGAGTACTTTGAAAGTAGCCCAACTCGAGTTGAGGTACTTAAGATGAAATACAGATTTCAACTAACCGCCGTCATCGTTGCAGCGGTGGTCCTTCTTTCCCTTCAAATCCCAACTAATGCACAAATGCCGACTTCGCTTGCAATGGCGACGGGGATGTCTAAGACACAGTTGAACATGATGGAGAGTGCCCTTGGACAGGCCTACAACTCCGCGATTGCAAAAGCGAAGACGACTATGACGCAATCCAAGTTGAGCACAAGTATCACCGTTTCGGCGAATTCGCGTTGGACTTGCGCGGCTGGCGGTTACATCAACACGACGATGACCATAGGAACGGTAGTAACGACCAAGACCGCAAGTGCGAATATTTCGGGTTCTGGACATCAAACTATCTCGAGTTGGCGCTGCGTCACCGGCTGGATAGTTAATGGAGATCCCTACATCAGCCACACAATTTCAAGTTCTACTTTTGGCGGACAGCTTCGTACCAGCGCATACATGAGTGGCGGCTGGAAAGCCACGGGACCTAACAAAACAAAGCAGAGTTGCCAGACGACAAGCGAAACTCAGTACTCGAGCATTGGATCCAGTGGGTTTACTACCGTACATGCCAAGTGCGTGCCTGGTGGGTCAACCGATATCACGACCCATTTCTAGCCTTATCGAATAAAGTATCGGGATGAAGTTCGGTTATCACTCCTCGCAGTACAACCAGAAATTCTCAAAGCAAGAGGAGGAGAAATTCGCGGAAGTTTTCGCCGCGATCACCTCGCGCATGAACGAGCTGATGAAGTCAGGCGTTGCGCCCTCCGATGAGCAGGTGCAAACGGAAGTTGGCAGACACTACGAGTTTGTCTGCCAATTCTGGAAACCGAATCGCGGGGCCTACAAGTCTCTTGGGATGACCTACATTCTGCCGACGGCCTACAAGGATTTCTACGATGAATTCGAAACGGGACTCGGAAAATTCACCTACGATGCAGTCGTTATTTGGGCGGATGCGAATTTGAAAGATTGATCTGAATTCAATCCTTCGGCTTAGCCGGTGGTCGCTTAATCGTGATCTTCATAGGATCGCCTTCGCTTCCTAAATCTACGGCTCGTTGCTTCTGTTCCTCTTGAATCTCATGGGCCTGCTTGGCTTGGGGATGGAAAAGTTCGTTGGCCCCCGACAGAGCCGCACCCAGGGCGCTACGGTGTTTCGGGTCCATGCGCCAGAAGCCTCGCTTGGCCATTTGCAGTCCTAAGAGCCAGGCAAGAAGTACTTGCCGTACTTGAAGAGGATCGCCAGAATCAAGATCGAATAGACCGCCGTCACTACGACGTAATCCCATCCCTTGTGAAGGAAACCAGCGACCTTTTCGTAACGCGCCGCAGAGATATTGAAAGTGTTCTCATACAAATTGACCCGAAGCATGGTCGAAAAGACGGTCACGGTTGAGATTGTGACAACCAAGCACCATGGGCAGAACGCCTTGATGACAAAGAAGGATTGAGAGAGAAGCCAGAGCGCAAAACTCAGCCCAATGAAATATACGGCCAGCGCGGTCTTCAAGAACCACTTCGGAAACTTTGTGCGCCCAAGTCCGGCCATTGCGAGAGTGATGACCACAGGTTCACAGATGAGTCCAAGAAATGCATTTGGAAAACCCAACAAGTTCGACTGCCAAGACAGTGCCACCTTGCCGCATGAGACAACGGCATTAATGTCGCAGAATAATTTTGAACCCGCATTCTTTGCCAGAGTTATCGAATCGACAGATAGAACCAATGAAGCGGCAAGGCTCAATATCGACGAGACCAGCATCGTGATATAGGTCTTTCGGTAGCTGACTGGTTCTCTTGTGCTCAGGTCAACGGACATTCGGCGAAACCCTTCGATTGCGAGGCCAAAGATATTGCAGAGTCGGAAGTCTAGCCTCTCACTTATTCTGATCTCTTATCAGACGGAGGGATTCATCATCCATCCCGCCATATTTGAGAATCCTCTGAATGACCTCAGTCTTTGAAGAGGCATACTCATCGATATCGGAAGCACTGGCTGCCAATTGACGCTTAATCACGGCATATTCGCGCCTGAGTTCGGGGCTTTCACGAAGAACCTGCCGCAGAAGAAGATGGTTTCGCAGGGCCACCGATCCATCAACGATCAGATAGGTGTTGGTCGCAAAAGGCGGTTCGGCTATGAAAAAGGCATATCGATCGTTGATCCCAAGATCTCCCCTGCAAACATGCCCATAACTTTCAAATAAGTCGATCGCTCTTGAGATGCCGTCTCGTGGAACCACGATGTCTACATCGATTATCGGTTTAGCCGGCAAACCTGGGACGGAGGTACTGCCCACATGCTCGATTGTGAGGACGTCGACGCGCAGGAGCATCGGTGCGTACCATCGTTTGAGTTTTTCAAATTGGTCGGCCCAAGAAGGATCGTAGGCAACAACTTCGATCAAGAAAGTTCTTGTACGAAAACGAGCGAGTTCTCGAAGATGAAATCGGAGTCGTAGTCGATTGTGGCGACGTGATAGCTGTTCATCAGCTCAATTCGCTGCTTTCGCGGTGAGCCGATTTCGTCCATGATGATCTCTGTATTGGTAACCGGTAAAACATGGTCTTCGACACTGTGAAAAAGCATTAAGGGTGCCTTCACCATTGGCAAGGTGGAACGAGAGCTCTTGAGAAGTTTTGCCAACTCCACAACACCCCTCGTCGGCAAAGCGTCATAGCTCCACTCTGAAACCCCGGGGCGTTTGATGTCCCCACCAACCGCCTTCAAATGTGTGCGGAATTTGGCAACCAGCGGCGCGAACTTGGCAGCGAAACCTGGAATGTGAATCATTGGATTTACAAGGACCAATCCCGCAATGCGATCACCGTGATGGGCTGCCACGTGAAGAGCGGTTCCCCCGCCCATGGATAGAGCGAAAATAAAGACCTTGTCGCAGGTCTTCTCTAACTCCTCCAGTTCGACTACGACGCGATCTGTCCAGTCGGTCCACGCCACCTTGTTGAGTTCTTGCCACTCACGGCCGTGCCCAGGAAGGCGTGGAACTCGGACGGTATAACCGCGCGCTCCGAAGAATTCAGCCCAAGGGCGCATAGCCGCCGGTGACCCCGTGAAGCCATGAACAAGGAGAATGCCGATCTTTGCCTGTCCACCGCTTCCACGGATGGCGAAATCTTCGAGTAAGCCTTCAGGTGCGCTGCTAGTTGTCATGATGGAGAGGGTAGACCTTCCGTAGATGTCGCATCAATGTCTTACAGTTCGCAGCATGGGAGCCGATAGGGAAAATCACCATTGGCAGGCAACCTTTGACGATATCGGCCGACCTCTCTCCCAAACTACTTTCGTGGTCCTTGATTTAGAAACAACGGGATCATCTCCCTCGGTGGGTGCAGGAATAACCGAAATCGGAGCAGTTAAGGTGCGAGGTGGCGAAGTAATTGGAGAATTTCAAACTCTTATAAATCCTGGTGGGCCAATTCCCGCCTTCATCACGATCCTTACCGGTATTACCCAATCTATGGTGGCCCTTGCCCCAAGCATCGAGGAAGTCTTTCCCGCTTTTCTAGAGTTCATGGGGCCGCACCAAGAGAATGTTCTCGTGGCCCACAACGCGCCATTTGATATTGGCTTTCTCAAAGCGGCGGCAGCCAATCAGGAGTACCTCTGGCCGAAGTATCAGGTTCTCGATACCGCTCGGCTGGCCCGACAGGTGCTACTCCGTGACGAGGTCATCAACTGCAAACTCGGCACGCTTGCGCGTTTCTTCCGGACTACGACCTCCCCCAATCACCGAGCATTGGATGACGCCAAGGCAACAGTGGATGTACTGCACGGCCTGCTGGAGCGAGTTGGCTCCTTCGGGGTGACGACATTCGATGAGTTGAAGGGATTCAGCACTCGCATCACCTCTGCGCAACGCGACAAGAAGCATTTTGTAAGCATGATCCCCGACGCGCCCGGAGTCTATATTTTCCGCGGCCCAAAGAACGAACCGTTGTACGTCGGAACTTCGCGAAACCTCAAGAGTCGAGTCCGTACATATTTCACGGCAAGTGAGACGCGCAAACGGATTCAGGAAATGATTGCCGTCGCAGACCATATTGACACGATCACGTGCGCGACAATCATTGAAGCACAGGTCCGAGAACTTCGACTCATCAGCGAAAACCGCCCGCAATACAATCGCCGTTCCAAAGCACAGGAGCGGGCAACATGGGCAAAAGTCACTTCGAAGCCCACTCCGCAATTCTCGACAGTGCGCGGAAGCAAAATGATCACCGACTCCGTCAACTGGATTGGACTCTTTTCAGGGAAAGATGATGCCTCCCTTGCCCTTAAAGCCATCAATCAATGCCTTGAGACTCCGAATGAATTCGATAGAAATGACGTACGTCCGATTATTTCGCATCTCAACAAAAGGATGCATGCCCTCGCTTTAGATGAAAAATTCGAAGAGGCCGCCGCTGTTCGCAATCAACTTGGCTCCTTCGTTCGAGGAGTCTCGCGTGGAGCCAGAATTCGCACATTGACAAGGATCCCCGAATTGGTGGCGGCCCAACCACTCACACACAACGGCGTGACCAGTTGGGAATTCATCTGCATTCGCCACGGAAGATTAGCGGGCAGCGCGACGTCAACACCAGGTGTCGACATTTCTCACACCATCTCCTCGCTCGTTGCATGCGCCGAAGTCGTTTCAGGAGGAGCATCCGTCCTGCCGGCGTCGACGTATGAAGAGGTCGAAATATTGCTTTCTTACTTGGAGAGCGAAGGAATCCGTTTAGTATCCATCGACGGTGAATGGTCTTCGCCAGTATTCGGTGCGGGTTCGGCTAGGTATGAATTAGAGAAGTTGCGCAATCGAGATCAGGAAGCAGCCAATTTCTGGGTGAGTGCTATCCAACGCTCGAGCAGATGAGCCGCGGCCCTGCTATCAATCGCCAAAATCGCAGCACTTACGCCGTCAGTGATGCGCTCGATCGGACTTCGTTCCTGCTCGCCTCGGAATGCAGCAATCGCCGCCGCGGCGTTTAATACCACTGCATCACGGTAGGCACCGTGCTCTCCGGCGAAGATCGCAGTTGTAATCTGAGCATTCTCTTGAGGGTCGCCACCCCGGATAGCCGAAAGCGGCGCGTGACCGATACCAAAGTCTTTCGGATCGATTGTGGATTGCACCAATTTCCCGCCACCAATAGTTAACAATGTGGTTGATGTCGTCAGAGTTATTTCATCAAGCCCGTCATCGCCGCGAAATACGAAGCCGTCGGCGCCACGGTTCGCCAACACCTCGGCCATGACCGGAAGCATTCGATCACTGGCAACGCCGATGGCGGCCGCTTGCGGCTTCGCTGGGTTCGCCAGCGGTCCCAAAATATTGAAAATCGTTGGCACTCCAAGTTCCTTGCGCGCAGGTCCGGCAAATCGCATCGCCGGATGAAAGATTGGTGCAAAGCAGAAGCCAATTCCCAACTGTCGAACGGATTCCTCAACCTTCGGACCGTCAAGGTTGATGGCCACTCCAAGGGCCTCTAGAAGATCTGCAGCACCAGATCGAGATGTCGCAGCCCGATTGCCGTGCTTGACGACGCGCGCCCCAGCCGCAGCTGCAATGATTGCCGACGTTGTAGAAATATTGATCGTGTGGGCGACGTCGCCACCAGTACCTACCGCGTCAACAGCCCGCTCTGAAATCGAGATCGGGGCGCTGTGGCGGTACATCTCATCTACAAGTGCGCTTACTTCAAGGGCGCTCTCCCCTTTGCCTTTGAGGCCAAGGAGGAAGGACTTGATCTCCTCTGTATTGGCGCGGTTCTCAAGAATCTCACGCATCGCCCAATGAGCCTGCTCAGCCGATAAATCTCGACCTTGTTCAAGAAATTCCAAAATGGCAGGCCAAGAAAATTCCTTGCTCATCACACCAAAGATCTTTGCCGCAGAAGCTGAGCGGCTTTTTCGGCGAAGAGAAATGGATCGATGGGATGCAGGACGAAGGCATCAGCCCTTGACCAGGTGGCCAACCAGGCGTCGTCGGCGCGCGCGGTTACCAGGAGAACCGGTGGACATTCAAATACCTCGTCTTTGAGCTGACGCGAAATCCCCATTCCGCCCTCCGGGGTCGCTTCAGCGTCCAAAACCACCAGATCGGTCGATTTTTTGTCTAGATAGCCGCGCAGGGCGTCTCCAGTGGCGAATTCATGGATGTCGTGCTCGGGAAGATCGGCACTAGTCCGCTTACCCAGAGCAGCCCTCATTGCCGCTCGAATCGCCGAATCATCCGAATAGATAACTATCGATTTTCGTATTTCAGACTGTCCCATGGCGCGAAGTCTAATCCGCCTAGGGGCCGCCATGACCCTCCAAAGCAAGGCAAATTCGGGTCAAGTGACCTGTCTCACCCTCAGGCGGGGCGAATCGCCCTCCTTTAAGAAGGGATGGTTAAGTAAATGCTCACAATTCAGGAATAATCACCTCCATGTCTAGCGCCACTGCCGTAACCCCAAAAGTTAACCGTCCCAACCTTGTTGCCGTCGGCACGATTGTCTGGCTCTCCAGCGAACTCATGTTCTTTGCTGCGCTCTTTGCGATGTACTTCACAACGCGTGCCGTCCAAGGACCTGCCGTGTGGTTGGAGTCAACGAAGATTCTCAATGTTCCCTTTGCAGCAATCAACACGACCGTCCTTGTTCTCTCCTCTGTGACATGTCAGTTCGGCGTATTCGCGGCAGAGCGTTTTCAAGCAAAGCGAAAAGGTCCGCTCTGGAAAGTCTCGGCTTGGGGCATGCGCGAATGGTTTGCACTCACATTCTTAATGGGCGCCGTCTTCATCGGCGGGCAAGTTTTCGAATACGCCTCCCTGGTGCAAGAAGGTTTGAGTCTTTCCTCTCGCGCCTACGGTTCGGTCTTCTTCATCACCACCGGTTTCCACGGTCTCCACGTAACCGGCGGCTTGATTGCATTTTTGATCGTACTCATCCGTGTTAAGAAAGCGGGCGGCTTTACGCACTCACAGGCCACTACAGCAATTGTGGTCTCGTACTACTGGCACTTCGTCGATGTTGTATGGATTGCCCTATTCTCTGCCATCTACTTGATCAAGTAATTCTTTAGAAAAGGAAACAATCAATGGGAATCTCATCGTGAAGCGCCTTTCGCGTTACCGACGACATCGCTTTGCCGGACCAATCCTTTTGGTATTCGCGCTTTTCATGATCGGCGCCACGTTCTCTGTCGCCAGTGCTACCACGCGCTTGGCCGGCAACGCGATGTCGCGAACCGTTGCCATTGATGAAGGTCGACAGATATTTCTCAAGGGCTGCTCCTCTTGTCACGGCTTAAATGCAGAGGGCGGGAAAATCGCACCTTCATTGATCGGCGTCGGCGCCGCCGCGGTCGATTTCCAAGTGGGAACAGGTCGTATGCCAATGGCCGATCTGGGTGTCCAAGCAGTTCGCAAGAAGCCCGCTTACAACCCCGATCAGGTTGCTGCCTTGGCTGCTTACGTAGCCTCCCTTGCGCCAGGACCGGCGATTCCAAGTCAAGAAGTCTCCAATTTCGAGCGTGATGGAAGCACCGCCCAAGGTGGAGAGCTTTTCCGCACTAACTGCGCAATGTGTCACAACTTTGCCGGACAAGGTGGCGCGCTAACCGGTGGAAAATTTGCACCCACTTTGATGAATTCCACTCCTCAGCAGATCTACGAAGCCATGATCACCGGACCACAATCTATGCCCGTCTTCGGCGACAAGATCGTGACTCCAGCCGAGAAACTTTCGATCATCAAGTGGATCAAAGCAGCACAGAACGAACCTGGATTGGGCGGTGCCTCTATGGGACGCGTCGGTCCGGTAACTGAAGGACTTTTAGGATGGATACTCGGACTCGGACTGCTCATTGGTATTGCAGTCTGGTTGGCAACGAAAGCGAGATAGAAAAATAATGTCAGAGAAAACTCCGCGCCTGTCCGATCCAGGTTTGCCAGAACATGTGCATCGAAAATCCGATACCGACCCTGTGGCAGCCAAGAAAGCTGAGCGCCAAGTTGCGATCCTCTTCCTGCTCTCTGCCCTCGGAACAATGCTTTTCGTCTACTCCTACATCTGGATCAAGGGCAATCGCTTTGTATTCATCCCAGTGATGGGATCTCAGAACGAGCAACAGCTTTACATGGGCCTCGGCTTGACGCTTTCGTTGCTTGGAATCGGGCTTGGTGCAATCCACTGGGCCAAGACTTTGATGACAGATACTGAAGTAGTTGCCGAACGGCACGAATTTCGGTCGGAGGAAGCAGACCGAGTCGATTTCGTTGCAACGGTGAAAGAACAAGGAGCGGCTGCTGGTCTGGGACGTCGTACTCTCATTAAACGAACGCTAGGTCTGTCCCTTGGGCTCATTGGGATCGCACCCTTGGTTGCCCTGCGCGACCTTGGTCCATTGCCGAAGAATTCTCTGGAGACGACGAGCTGGAAGGCAGGCACACGTCTTGTCGTAGATCCAAGCAACCGGCCGATCAAACCATCTGACATTGAAGTCGGCGGAGTTGTCCAGGTATTACCTGAACTGCTACCTGGAGAAGAACGCACCCTCGAGAACGTTGGAAAAGACGCGGTTCTACTAATCCGCATCCGGCCAGAGGAATTCGAACTCTCCCCCGAGCGTTTGTCGTGGACATACCAGGGAATCATCGCGTTCTCTAAAATCTGCACGCACATGGGTTGCGCCATCGCACTCTATGAACAGCAAACTAAGCACCTACTCTGCCCGTGCCATCAGTCCACCTTTGATGTGCCACGAGCGGCCAAAGTTATTTTCGGTCCCGCTGCACGTCCACTTCCGCAACTTGCCATCATGGTAGATAGTGAAGGTTATTTGGTCGCACAGAAGCCATTTACCGAAGCTGTCGGCCCTAGCTTTTGGGAGCGTTCATCATGAGTAGTGGCGAGAAGGTCGCTGGCACAGTCGCCAATTATGTAGACGAGCGAACCGGCGCGGCCAAATGGTTGAAGAAGAATCTCACCAAAGTCTTTCCTGACCACTGGTCCTTCATGCTCGGCGAAATTGCACTTTATTCATTCATGATTCTTCTGCTCACTGGCGTCTTCTTAACTTTCTGGTTTGATCCGTCACAGCGGGATGTAATTTATCACGGTTCCTACATGCCGTTGAGCGGTATTCAAATGTCAGCGGCCTACGAGTCGACATTGCATATTTCTTTTGACGTCCGAGGTGGGCTGTTGATGCGCCAAATTCACCACTGGGCCGCCCTTCTTTTCATGGCAGCGATCGTGGCTCACTTGCTCCGTGTCTTCTTTACAGGCGCCTTCCGCAAACCTCGTGAGTTCAACTGGATCATCGGTATTGGTCTCTTAACACTTGGAATCGTTGAAGGCTTCCTCGGTTACTCACTACCTGACGATCTCTTATCGGGCACCGGTATCCGAATTGCACAAGCAATTATTCAGGCTATGCCAGTCGTGGGCTCGTACCTTTCGTTCTTTGCCTTCGGCGGCGCATTCCCGGGAACCGCATTTATTCCGCGAATATTCACGGTTCACGTTCTGTTGCTGCCGGGAATCTTCTTGGCTCTCATCACGGCACACTTGATGTTGGTCTGGTACCAGAAGCACACTCAATACCCTGGCCCAGGACGCACCGAAAAGAATGTCGTTGGTTTTCCATTTATGCCGGTTTACATGGCCAAGGCTGGCGGTTTCTTCTTCGTGGTTTTCGGAGTCACTGCATTTCTTGGCGCCGTGGCATCGATCAACCCGATCTGGCTCTACGGACCGTACACGCCAACACAGATCTCGGCAGGGTCGCAGCCGGACTGGTACATGGGCTGGCTAGATGGCCTTGTCCGTATGGCTCCCCCCCTTGAGACACACGCCTTCGGTCACACGATCTCTTGGAACATTCTCATTCCGGGCGTCATCGTCCCTGGAATATTTTTCACCTTCCTTGCTCTCTACCCTTTCATCGAAAGCTGGATGACCAACGATAAGCGCGAGCACCATCTCCTTGATCGTCCGCGAAATGCGCCAAACCGCACGGCTTTAGGCGCCTTTGGAATCACTTTCATGATGGTGACCCTGCTCAACGGCGGCAACGACTTGATCGCAACGCATTTCGCGCTATCGATTAGTCAGATTACCTGGATGAGTCGTATTGGAGTCCTCGTCCTGCCGCCTCTGGCTTTTGTGATCACTAAGAGACTCTGTCTGTCCCTGCAAAGAGCCGATCGAGATCTAGTCCTTCACGGCAAGGAAACGGGCCGCTTGGTACTTCTACCTCACGGCGAATTTGTCGAAGTCCATGAGCCTCTCACCGACGAGGAAGCGTGGTCACTGACCCAGCATGAGCAATTACCGGCCCTCGAATTCAAAGATACCGATGAGCATGGGGTACGTCGCCCAGGTGGATTAATGAACAAGTTTCGAGCCAAGGTAAGCCGTGCTAACGCAGAGGTGATCGCCAAACCCGATACCGATGATCTCAAGGAGATTGAGCACCACTAGTTCCTGACCTTGACAACGAAATCTCTTGAGCGAAAGTTCAATAGATTTCATAACAATAGAGATACCAGTCTGTACTAGTGTCAGCACTCTTTTGCAGGTACCGTTTTTTTCATGAACGCTTCCCACAAGAGATCATCCCTCATCATCATCACTGCACTGGTGGCACTGGCCGTGCTCGCTGCTCCGATAGCGATGGCCGCCTCCAAGACTGTCACCAAGTCCCCCGGAAAGCCTTGCCCTAAAGTTGGTACCGTTTCCAAATCCGGCAGCGTCTCGTTGAAGTGCGTGAAGAGCGGAAAGAAATTGGTTTGGCGGGTTGTGAAAGCCACGAAGCCGGCCCCCACCAAAGCGTCAACTACACAAAAAGCCACACCGAGTTCGACACCCACTATGACATTAGTTCCAAGTCAGTCCGCATACGACATAACCGTGGCATCGAGCCAATGGAATTTCGCTTTCACCTACTTCGTTGATGGCAGCAAAGCCGCACTTCATAGTGCATCTGGCGACTCATCCATCTTGTATGTGCCCGAGGGAAAGCTTGTGCACTTCTCCTTGACATCGGCCGATACGACCCACGGTTTCTGGGTTCCGGGTCTCTCCATCGATAACAGCATGGATCCTGGTGTCACTGGACATCTTGATTTCACCGCCGGAAAAACCGGGACGTTCCCGGGACGTTGCAATGTTTCCAGTTGCGGTCGCGGACATGCTGGCATGGCATTCTCTGTGAAGGTTGTCAGCGCGGAGGACTACATCAAGTATTTGTCATCCCTTAAGTAGCCCGTCAAATAAAGCTTTGTGAGGCGGCTAAGATCGCCACATGACATATGAACTCAGAGATATCAGCGGATCGGTTGTCGTTATTACTGGAGCAACCGCCGGAATGGGTGCGGCGACCGCGCGCGAATTGGTGCACATGGGAGCCAAGGTCGTCCTCAACGCACGCAATGAGAGGCGTCTGGAAGAACTTGTTCTAGAACTGGGACCTGAGAACGCGGTATTCGTTGCGGGAGACTGCTCGGACCCAGAGACTTCACGACTCATCTCACAGGTCGCAGTGGAGACCTTTGGGACCATCGACGCAATCGTTGCAAACGCTGGAATCGGAATGTATGGATCAATCCTGGATTTTAGCGACGACGAAGTAAATCGCATGATGCGCACCAATTTTGAAGGCACCGTCCATATTATTCGTGCCGGTCTGCCGACGATGCTTGAAAAGGGCGAAGGCGACGTCATCATCGTCTCCTCTGTCGCCGGCTTCCGCAGCGGCGCCGACGAATCAATCTACGCGGGCACAAAGCACGCTCAGGTTGGCCTGGCTGGCGGACTAGATCGTGAACTGCGTCAGAAGGGCGTACGCGTTGCCCTGGTATGTCCCGCTGGCACCGAGACCGAGTTTGCGATCGGCACAGGACGTACCGCTGGTGATCCGGCGCTCTCTGATTACCTGCGTCCAGAAGATGTGGCCTTCCAGATCATTACGATCCTGCGTCAACCACGCAGCGTCCGCACACACATCTGGACTCTCTGGTCTATGAACCAGCAGTCCTAGTTAAAAACTAATTAGTTCGAACTTAATCAGCAGAGTGTGATTTAACCGGATGCTCATACTCGGTGACAAAACCGATAACGCTCATCAAAAGCCCGCCTACGCCGATAAAGGTTAGCCACCATCCGATAATGAGCCCCAGCCCCGCAATGCAGGCAAAGGCGGCAACGGGCAACGGCCACCATGAATGAGGACTGAAGAAACCAAGCTCGCCCGCACTATCCGCAATTTCTCCAACTTCATTATCTTCTGGAAGCACGTGGGGAATGCGGCGATTGGAATACCACATGTAAAAACCGACCAGACCAGCCAGTCCGCCACTCAGCGTCAGCGCAGTGATTCCGACGGCTTCACCACCAACAAAGTAATAGCTAGCGGCAAGGAGAAAATAAAAGAACGCTAATCCGAGAAATAGACGAAATGACGCTTTCATTTGAATTAATGCCCCTCTGTCTTTATGTGCGGGTGATGCAGGTCAAAGGCGGGACGCTCGCTTCGAATGCGCGGCATGGAAGTGAAGTTGTGACGAGGTGGTGGACTAGATGTCGCCCATTCAAGGGATGCTCCGTAGCCCCATGGATCATCCATGTTGACCATAGGTGACTTGCGAGTGATCCAGACGTTGATGGCAAAGGGAATCATCGAAGCTGCTAGCAGCGCCGCACCCGCGGTGGAGACCTCATTCATGAAAGTAAAGCCATCGGTCGGCAGATAGTCCGCGTAGCGACGAGGGAAGCCCTTAATCCCCAACCAGTGTTGAATAAGGAAGGTGAGATGGAAGCCAAAAAAAGTCATCCAGAAGTGGATTTTACCCAGTCGCTCGTTGAGCATTCGTCCGGTCATCTTGGGCCACCAGAAGTAGAAACCTCCGAACATCGCGAAGACCACAGTGCCAAAGAGAACGTAGTGGAAGTGCGCCACAACGAAGTAAGAAGCAGAGACCGCGAAATCCAGAGGTGGTGAGGCCAAGATGATTCCGGTCAAGCCCCCAAAGAGGAAGGTGATAAGAAATCCCATAATCCATAGCATCGGTGTCTCAAACGTAATTGAGCCCCGCCACATCGTCCCAATCCAGTTAAAGAACTTCACGCCCGTCGGAACACCGATCAAGAATGTCATGAACGAGAAGAACGGCAAAAGAACTTGTCCAGTTGCAAAAAGGTGATGCGCCCAGACCGAAACCGAAAGTGCGGCGATCGCGATGGTTGCGGCGATTAAGCCCTTGTAACCGAAGATTGGCTTACGGCTAAAAACAGGAAGAATTTCGGATGCAATTCCAAAGAATGGCAGGGCCAGAATGTAAACCTCTGGGTGTCCGAAGAACCAGAAAAGGTGCTGCCACAACATAGCTCCGCCATTTGCCGGGTCAAATATGTGAGAGCCAAATAATCGATCAGACTCAAGACCTAAGAAGGCGGCCGCGAGTGGTGGGAAGGCAAGCAGGACGAGAATCGATGTAAGGAGAACATTCCAAGTAAAAATCGACATTCTAAACATCGTCATACCTGGAGCACGCATCGTGAAGATCGTCGTAATGAAGTTAACGCCGCTGAGAATTGTGCCGAGACCACCAAGGGCCAGGCCCATTACCCAGAGGTCGCCGCCGATTCCCGGTGAGAACTGCGAATTTGAAAGTGGCGCGTAAGCGGTCCATCCAAAGGATGCGGCTCCCCCGGGACTTAAGAACCCGGCAAATGCCATGGTGCCACCGAACAAGAAGAGCCAGTAAGACATCATGTTCAAACGTGGGAACGCAACGTCGGCTGCACCGATCTGCAGCGGCATAATGACGTTGGCAAAACCTACGAATAATGGCGTCGCAAACATCAAAAGCATGATGGTGCCATGCATCGTGAAAATCTGGTTGTACTGCTCGTTGCTGAAGAATTGCAGACCTGGGCGGGTCAATTCAGCGCGCAACATCAAGGCAAGCAATCCTCCGATGAGGAACCAAGAAAACGAAGTAATCAGGTACATGTAACCGATCGTCTTGTGATCTGTGGAGGTTATCCACTTAACGAATTGGCTCCCCTTTTTGGATGGTCGAACTGGAGCCGTCGAGACGGAGGTACGGGGTGGATGTGCAACTGTCGTCATGACTGACCCGCCTTCAATGAATTGATGTAATCCTGATATTGCGCAGGGGTAACAACCCGTGCAGTGAATTGCATTAATGAGTGGTCACGTCCGCAGAGAATGTTGCATCGACCGGGGTAATCGCCGAGTTTATTCGCCGTGAATTCAAGATGGTTTGTCACACCCGGCAGATTCTGCATCTGGATCATGAACGCGGGAATCCAGAATCCGTGATCAACATCGCTAGAGGTCAGCGTGAAGCGAACTCGTTCTCCTTGAGGTATGTACAAGATAGGACGCTGCTGCGGAGTGCCGGTAACAGTTGCGTTTGCACCAGTTCCCGCCTCAGGGTAGGTGAATTGCCAAGACCATTGAATTCCGTTGACCGAGATGTCGTGCATGACGCCAACCGATGACTTATTGGTGATACGCGACTCATCACGCGCCGTGTATGCAAAAAGAACAGCAACGATAATGAATGGGATGATCGTATAAGCGACCTCAATGGGGATGTGATACTGACTCTGCTTTGGAAATTCATCGTTCTTCTTGCGATGGAAGATTGATGCCCACAAGATCAAGCCAGCGGTGAAGACACCGACTATTCCTGCTGTGATCCATGCTCCCTGCCACAGCGGAAGAGTTGTGTCGTTGACGCTAGATAGGCCTTCCTTGTAACCCAATCCTGAAACTTTGGCGCAAGAGGTGAGAACCAGAAGCAGGGGGACAAGGAGGGCAAGTTTGACTCCCTTGCGGGATTGAGGTCGAAGGCGGGGCTCCAAAGGCATGGGCAAAGGATAGTGGGGCATTTCATACCAATTGGTCAGTGGGGGTAGCCTTCATCAGGTGGCTCATCTCACAGGCAATTTTCTGGCCGAATCCCCTCTCTCGCCCAAAACGCGCGAGGCCCTCGGGGACGCCATCGACCAAGGTTGGGCCGATCCCCGCAAACTGGCCCACGCATCTGCCCGGGCCAGGATTTTGCACGAAGGCGCCTTAGCCTCCCTTGCCGAGAACCTGCGGCTACGCGCCGATGAGATCGAGATTCTGGGTGAGCCTGCATTAGGGCATTTCTATTCGATTGCCGGGCTGCTGGGACCCAAAGAAGCCCTGGTCTACTCGAAAGTCGACCGGAAGGAAGTCATCGCGGTTGCGCGGGAGCACCAAGGCAGCTTTGCCCTCGGCGTGGAGCCGTCCGGGCGGATCGTTCCTGCCGCCCTCCAGGTCTATAACGAACGAACAGGTGTCCTCGCCCTTCAGATCGCCAACGGCGAAACCGGCGTCATTCAAGACGTCGAGGCCCTGATTGCCAACTCGGGGGTCCTTCGCATCGCGGCAGATTTTTCTGCGGCGGGGGCTCGCGTACCGCTTCCGTCACGATGGGATAGCGCATTCTTCGATGCGCGAGGGTGGCAAGGGCCGCAAGGGGTGGGTGTCCTGGCCATACATACCGGCGCCAAATGGAGGAACCCGCTGCCTCACCTTGGAAAGACCCGAACTCCGCAGTCGGCCTCGCTCCCTCTCACCATCGCCGCCGCCGTTGCTCTTGAAGAATGGCTCGAGATCCAAAAGGCAGAAAACGCCCGCCTGCGTGCCCTCAGCACCGACCTGCGCGAACAAGTTACCGCGTCTATTGAGGATTGCGATATCGCAGGAGATCTTGCCCAATCACTTCCCCATATAACTTCGTTTTCCTTTCTCTACGTCGAAGGAGAAGAGCTGCTACGACGTCTAGATGCCGCCGGATTCGCGGTTGACTCGGGGTCGGCGTGCACCGCTGAAGATCTGCAGCCGAGTCATGTGCTGGCAGAGATGGGTGTACTCACCCACGGAAATATTCGCCTCACTCTTCATCGCGATGTCACCGCGGCGCAAATAGCGAAATTAGTAGAGGCGATAAAAGTTGCCGTCACAGATCTGCGCTCACCATGAAGGAATTGAACTGCCTCGGGATGAAATGCCCTTTGCCAATCATTGCTATTGGCAAAGAGATTAGATCGATAAATGCCGGTGAATCAATTCGTCTTCTCTCCGATGATCCCGCTACCGAGTTGGATCTGCGAGCTTGGGCACGCATGACCGGAAATCAGGTCGAAGTGAAAAGTGCTAATGAATTCTTAGTCACCAAATCCAAAGTGGACTAAGTGCTCGGCAACATCGCTTGCCGCCACATCGCCGAAAGCCTCTTTAAATCGAGTCAGGAACTCATCCCTGGTGAATCTGTATTCCTGCGTTCCTTTTGTTTCTATGACGTAGGTCGCCAGCATTGAACCCATTTGCGCGCATCTTTCATGGCCGAGTCCCCAGGCAAGCCCTGCGATAAATCCAGACCTAAATGAGTCACCGACGCCAGTTGGATCAACTTTTCCTTTTTCTTGGGCAGTTCCCACCGTGATTGTTGCTTTGCCCTTCTCTTCCACTCTGGCGCCTTGCGAACCCAGCGTCACAACACGCACCTCGACGCGATCCAGAATTTCTGAATCGGTCCACCCGGTCTTCTGACAAGCAAGTGCCAATTCATATTCATTCATGAACAGGTAGGCGGCACCTTCAATGAGCTTTTTGATATCAGCGCCATCCATGCGAGCCATCTGTTGTGACGGGTCTGCCGCGAAGCGAATGCCTTGTTCGCGCGCAATCTCGGAGTGGCGCAGCATCGCTTCTGGATCATCGGGAGAAATCACCAACAAATCTAATTTGCCGGTTTTATCCATAATCGGTTGGAGTTCGATATCTCGTGCCTCGCTCATCGCACCAGGGAAAAATGATGCGATCTGATTGAGTTCGGTATCGGTTGTCACCATATACAAAGCGGTATGCAGCGTCTCGGAAACAAGAACGTGAGAGGTGTCGACTCCATGGCGAGTGAGCCAGGCTTCGTAGTCTTCCCAGTCCTTGCCCACAGCTGAGATCAATATTGGGTTAAGCCCAAGAACTCCCATCCCGAAAGCAATATTCGCCGCACATCCTCCGCGACGGATATCTAATCCGTCGACGAGGAATGAGAGTGAAACTTTCTCAAGAGAGTCGGCTACCAGGGAATCGGTGAACTTTCCGGGAAAAGTCATCAGATGATCTCGACCCACCGAACCGGCAACGCCTATTCTCATCGGTTCCTTAACGTTCGCAGAAGTTTTGAGTTACGCGAATTAATGGAATGAATCTCCACAGGCGCAAGAACCTCCGGCATTTGGGTTATCAATGGTGAACCCTTGCTTCTCGATCGTATCGACGAAATCGACAGTCGCACCTGCTAGATACGGGTCGCTCATCTTGTCGATAACCACCTTCACGGAGCCAAAGACGTGGGTGATATCCCCGTCTTGATTCCGGTCATCGAAGTAGAGCTGGTATCGAAGCCCTGAGCACCCGCCAGGTTGTACGGCAACACGCAGGGCTAAATCATCGCGTCCTTCTTGTGCCAGCAGCGCAGCAACTTTGCCTGCAGCAGCATCGGTGAGAAGAATCGTCGTGGCTGGACTCTGGGTATCTGTGCTCATGTAATCTCTCCTTAGTTACGTGCAAGGAGAAGCCTACTCGCACGAAAGCCTAGAAGCAGACAGAATATGACCATGGCACTGACAGATCTGCTTCTGCTTGGGCGTGAATCCGACCTTGAGAGCGAACGGGGAGTCTCCTGTACTGGCGAGCTTCCCTCTCCCAGTGACCCCTCTCTCGTGGCACGGGCCCAAGCCGCACGGGCGGCCCTGGGTGATCGTGCCCTCATACTCGGACACCATTATCAAAGAGATGAAGTTATCGCCTTTGCAGATATCACCGGCGACTCCTTCAAACTGGCGCAAGCAGCGGCTGCCTCCCCCACGGCTGAGTACATCATTTTCTGCGGAGTTCACTTCATGGCCGAGAGTGCCGACATTCTTACATCCTCAGACCAAAAGGTAATCCTGCCTGATCTAGCAGCTGGTTGCTCAATGGCCGACATGGCAACTGCTAGTCAAGTAGATGCATGCTGGGAAGTGCTAACAGAGCTCGGCCTTGCCGATGCGACGATACCTGTTACCTATATGAATTCATCGGCCGCCATCAAATCTTTCACCGGAAAAAATGGCGGAACCGTGTGCACTTCATCAAATGCAAAGCGTGCAATGACGTGGGCGCTAGAACAAGGAGAGAAAGTTCTCTTTCTACCCGACCAACACTTGGGCAGAAATACCGCCGTGTTAGGGCTTGGACTTACTCTCGAGGACTGTGTTCTCTGGAATCCCTGGAAGCCCATGGGCGGACTCACTGAAGATGAAATACGGCAGGCAAAGATAATCCTCTGGCGCGGACATTGCTCGGTCCATGGACGCTTCTCGCTCGAGAGTGTGAAGGAAGTGCGCGAGCGGATTGCTGGAGTTAAAGTTTTGGTGCACCCGGAATGTCAGCATGAAGTAGTCGCTGCTGCAGATGTCATCGGCTCCACGGAAATGATTATCAAGACGATTGAGGCGGCCCCCGTGGGCTCGGCCTGGGCGATCGGAACCGAATTGAACTTGGTCTCACGCTTGGCTAAGGCCCATCCGGACAAAAGCGTCGTGTTCCTCGACAAGACGGTCTGCTATTGCTCGACCATGAATCGAATCGACCTGCCGCACCTGGTCTGGGTCATGGAGTCCCTCGTCAACGGGCTTGTGGTCAATCAAATCCAAGTCCAACCAGACGTCGCCAAATACTCAAAGCTCGCCCTGGAGCGCATGCTCGCATTACCGTAAATCACGGGCGGGCTCTATAGTCGCCCACATGAGCACACCAGAAAACAAGGGCCGCCCCACTCCAAAGCGCAAGGATGCCGAGGCAAAACGCGTAGTCAATTCTCTCGCTCCCGCGAAAAATAAGGCAGAGCGTTCGGCGCAGAAAGCTCAGGTCCGCGAACAACGCGCCCAGACACGAGCTGCCTACATGCGCGGTGAAGAAGGCGCGCTGCCTTCCCGTGATCGTGGACCAGTGCGTCGTTTCGTCCGGGACACAGTGGATTCGCGACGTTCGGTAGGCGAATTCTTCCTCCCTATGTTGTTCGTCGTTTTGGTTGTATCTCGCATGCCCAAGTTGCAGGTGGTTGCCGTCCTACTGATGTACTTCATCATGCTCAGTGCGATTGTCGATTGGTTCCTTCTTACCCGTCGCATTAAGAGCGAAGTGGCCACGAAATTCCCAGAGGCACCAACCAAGGGTCTCGGCATGTACGCATGGACACGATCAACACAACTTCGCAGATTGCGCGCGCCCAAGCCACAAATGGTTCCTGGAAAGAAGAAGCCCTAAGGCCTTGGATTCGGGCTCTCGTTAAGGGACGGATCGGTTTCAGGAAGCATTCCTAATACTCGATCGATCGCCCGCATGGTCTCGGGAGCTAGTTTCACGCCAGATGCTTTGACGTTCTCCTTCACCTGAGCCGGTTTTGTTGCCCCCATAATGGCTGAGGAGACATTCTTGTTCTGGAGTACCCAAGCCACCGCAAGTTGAGCAAGAGTCAGACCTGCCTCGTTGGCGATCGGCTTCAAATCTGCCACAGCATTAAGGACATCATCACGCATCCAGCGCGAAATCATTTCGGCACCGCTCTTCCTATCCGTGGCACGCGATCCAGCCGGAGCCTTCTTTCCGGCCTTGTACTTTCCAGTAAGCACACCTTGCGCAATGGGTGACCAGACAATCTGTCCAATCCCCTCGCGAAGGGACATCGGCACAACTTCTTGCTCTATCACCCTCCAGAGCATTGAGTACTGAGGCTGATTTGATACAAATCGGTTATAGCCATGCGCATCTTGAATTTTGAGAGCGGCCTCGATTTCACTTGCCTTCCATTCGGATGTGCCGATGTAGTGCACTTTGCCCTGCCGGATTAGATCATCGAAAGCACTGAGCGTTTCTTCAAGAGGAGTCTCATAATCAAAGCGATGCGCTTGGTAAAGATCAATGCGGTCGGTGCCGAGTCTTTTGAGAGAGGCGTTGCACGATTCCATGATGTGCTTGCGTGATAATCCTCGATCGTTCTTACCAGGACCAGTGGGCCAATAGACCTTGGTGAAAAGTTCATATGACTCACGTCGAACGCCCTTAAGGGCTTTGCCCAGTACCGTCTCGGCTTTTGTTTGGGCGTAGACATCGGCGGTGTCGAAGGTGGTAATCCCCTGATCGAGAGCGGTTTTTACGCAAGCGATCGCGCTGGCCTGCTCTACCTGAGATCCGTGGGTAATCCAGTTACCGTACGAAATCTCCGATATGTACATGCCTGAACTACCTAATCGTCGGAATTCCATGAATCTTCTCCTCAAAGCGTGCCGTGTTGCTAACTGCTGGCGGTTATGGTTTGGTGTGCCTACAACTTAATATGTTCTTGCGCCCAGGGGAAGTCCGGTGAAAGTCCGGCGCTGACCCGCAACCGTAAAGCAGTGAACTACTGCTAAGTCGGATTACCTGGCCAAGAGCTCGAAATCGACACCACCCGCCGAGGTTTGCGGGGCGATAAGTCCAAACAGAAATGTTTGTGCAGATAGCCAAGTCGTTCGAGATCGCATCGAACGGCTTTTTTATTGCCTAAGCGTTTTTCAAGGTCCGCCCTGTGAGACTCCCTAAAGAGAGACTCATCAGTGAAGAATATTTACAAGCAATCCATATTACTCGTGGCACTCGTCGCGATGCTTTCATCAATCGTTGTTCCCTCTGCCAGTGCATCCGAAAAGGGATACCGCTACTGGGGTTACTTTCAAGCAGCGCCAGGCGCCAAAACTTGGACCATGGCAATGACGGGGCCAACTGTCCCCATCGCCGAAGGATCGGTCGAAGGTTGGGCATTCACATTTAGCAGCGACAGCATTCCTGATGCGGCCACGCCGCGTCTGGCTCCGAATTTTGCGCGCATCTGCGGGCTCGTCAAGAACGTCCCTGCAGGCAAAAAAAGAATCGGGCTCGTCGTTGACTTCGGTAGCGCATTTCTACGACCTAAAGGCGAGAAGATGCCGCGCAACTTCACCAAATGCGTAGTCGTCGACAAGAACGCAGTAGGCGTAGATGTGCTGTCACAAGTGGTGAAGGTGCGAACAGAAAGCTCAGGATTCATCTGTGCGTTCAGTAATTACCCTGCTAAGGAGTGCGGCGCTGAGGTAACAACCCCAACTGCCCTCATTCGGAAGAAGTAGTACCCCAATGAATCGCGTACTGCACCCACTGGCTTGGTGGATATGGGCCGGCTCCATTGCAATCGGTATTGCAAAGACAAGCTCCGTTCTGCTTGCACTTCTTACAGTGGGTGTAGTTGCGATTGTCGTGCTTACAAAATCTGAAAATGCGCCATGGGCTAGAAGTTTTCAGTGGTCGCTGAAGATCGGTATCTGGGTCATTGCGATTCGAACGCTCACCGGGATTCTGATCGGTGTCCCCAGCGCAGGAAGGACCCTCTTCACAATTCCTCAAATTCCACTGCCTACTTGGATGCCAGGCATTCGAATCGGCGGGGTCGTCACGGCAGAGCGCCTCATCGCTACCGCGCATGATGGAATAATGCTGGCCGCCATTATCGCCTTGCTCGGAGCGGCAGCTTCATTGGCTAGTCCGCACCGCCTCCTTCGATCTTTGCCTGTCATGGTTTATGAATTCGGAGTGGCAGTAGTTATCGCCACCTCCGTTCTCCCCCAACTGGTGGCAAGTTCATCAAGAATTCGCCAGGCTCAAAGATTGCGCGGCCAGAACAATCGCGGCCTGCAAGGTTGGCGACGTCTTGCACTTCCTCTGCTTGAGGACGCGTTAGCACGTTCACTGGATCTGGCTGCTGCAATGGATGCGCGCGGATATGGGTTTAGTCGCAAACGTTCGAAGTATCGTCCAAGTTCCTGGCACGCCTCCGAGTATCTGCTCTGCGCCAGCGCCTTGTTAGGAGTTTTGTTTCCATTGCTTACCGTGGTGGCGGCGATCGTTGCTCTCGTAGCGGTGCCTTCACAGAAGATCAGCACGCAAGAAGTTGGGGTGAACGCGTGATCGCCTTCACGGGAGTGTCGTTGATTTATCCGACGTCAACGAAGACGATTCTGGAAGATCTCACTTTTACCGTTGCCGAAGGTGAACTCGTGTTGGTCATCGGATCGACTGGAAGTGGCAAGTCCTCGCTACTGCGTCTGGTAAATGGTCTGGTTCCTCATCACACAGGGGGCATTCTTGCCGGCGACATCAGCATCAACGGAATTTCCACCCGTGAAGTAAAGCCCGGAGGTCTGGCCCATCTTGTAGGAATCGTCGGTCAGAATCCCCTCAACGGTTTTGTCACCGATATCGTCGAGGAAGAATTAGCCTTCGGGATGGAAACGCTCAACATCGCCCCCGACGTGATGCGAAAGCGCGTTGAAGAAGTCCTTGATCTGCTCAGCCTGGCCCATCTTCGAGGTAGATCCATCGCAACCCTAAGCGGCGGAGAACAACAACGCGTTGCGATCGGCAGTGCACTCGTGATGCATCCAAAAATTTTGGTATTGGATGAACCCACAAGTGCCCTCGACCCGATTGCTGCGGAGGAAGTTCTTTCTATAGTTCATCGGCTTGTCCATGATCTGGGCCTTACAGTCATCATCTCCGAACATAAACTTGAACGAGTCATCCAATTCGCAGATCGAATCATCCATATAAAGGGCGACGGCCGAACCCTAATAGGTACTCCTCAAGAGGTTTTGAAATCTTCAGACATCGCGCCGCCAATCATTGAACTTGCTCGTGCATTGAATTTGCCGGATATCAGTTTGAGCGTTCGGGACATGAGACGGGTTACAGAGAGCCTGCGAGGCGAATTAAGCAAAATCGAAATCCCATCAGCGACCATAGAAACTCCGGCAACCCCTGAAATTGTCATGATTAACAAGGTGTCACTTTCTTATGGAACAACCTTGGCACTTCGAGATATTTCCTTGACGATGAATGCCGGCGAGATCGTGGCGATTATGGGTCGAAATGGCGCCGGCAAAAGTTCACTCTTACGCAGCATTGCCGGCATCCTCAAAGTCAACCACGGCGGTATATCAGTCTGCGGAATCAATCCGCTGGATCTGCATGGCAATGCGCGAACCAAAACCATCGGCTTCATTCCGCAAGAACCCAGTGATCTCCTCTACGGACAAAGTGTTTTCGCCGAATGCCGCGCTGCCGATCAGGACAACAAGATTAACGAGGGAGAGACTTTCGCCCTACTAGAGAAATTAGTGCCGGGGGTTTCAGGTCAGACGCATCCAAGGGATCTCTCCGAAGGTCAACGCCTGGCGCTTGCTCTGAGCGTAGTTCTATCCGCAGAACCAAAGGTGTTGATTCTGGATGAGCCCACGCGAGGATTGGATTACGCGGCGAAGAGTTCCCTCATTGCGACCCTGCGGGAGTATGCAGCTCAAGGTTGCACGATCCTGGTGGCAACCCACGACGTCGAACTTGTTGCAGAACTGGCGACGCGGACTATTTTCATCGCCGATGGCGATGTAGTGGCGGATGGGCCGACCATTGATGTACTTCTCTCCTCTCCATCCTTTGCGCCGCAAGTCGCAAAGATCATGTCCCCCGCGCCTTGGCTTACCGTCAAGGATGTCGTAGCCGCGATATACACCACGCGATGAATACAACCGCAGGCATCTACACCTTCCGAGCTCGCTCGTTGATTGTCCTTGTCATCGCTTCGATTATCAGCGCGTACTGTTTTCTCTGGCCCTTCTTCCTCAATGCCCATTCATCAGCGCATCATCTGAATAATCAAATATTTTCACTAGTTGGCGTACCAGTCGCGTTGGCGGTGCTGGTCGTTGAAATAAGCAACCAACGTCTGGATGCCAAATCGGTGGCACTTCTTGGAGTACTCGCCGCTTTAACAGCTGCTCTTCGGCCCATGGGTGCAGGAGCCGTCGGTATCGAACCCATGTGGTTCATTTTGATACTGAGTGCCCGCGTGTTCGGCCCGGCCTTCGGATTTATCCTGGGAATACTGGCGATGTTCGTATCGGCATTTATCACCGGAGGTTTTGGTCCCTGGCTTGCCTACCAAATGTTTGCTGCCGGCTGGGTTGGATTGGGGGCCGGACTATTGCCGCAACGTATGGGCAGGTTCGGCTTAAGGGGCAAATCAGAAGTTGCCATGTTGGCTCTCTATGGAATTTTCGCTTCAATGCTCTTTGGTCTTTTGATGGATCTACAGTTCTGGCCCTGGGCCCTTGGGTCGCAGACACAACTTTCGTATGTTCCAGGGGCCAGCATCGCAACGAACGCGCACAAATTCATTATTTATCATTTCGCCTCATCGATGGCATGGGATGTGCCGCGCGCATTCGTCACGTCGGTCCTTACAATCATTACTGCACCCGCCGTTCTCTTTGCGATGCGTCGAACTAAAAGGCGCGCTTCATTCCTAACGCCAATTGAGTTTCGCGAGAGCCGATCAGCCCTTATCGAACGTGCGAAGGAACAAACGGGAGTTTGACCACTTCGACTTCGCAGTCTTTTCCGCGCACGTCAATGAGGAGATGATCTCCCACAACATAGTTGGGCGAAATCAGGGCTAAGGCAATTCCTTCTTTTAACGTGGGAGAGAACGTGCCGCTGGTGACTTCGCCGACTGTTGCCCCGTCCATGCTCTTGACCACCATATGTGATCGCGGAATTCCCCGTCCAACGCATTTGAGACCCTGCAGTTTTCTAGAAGTTCCTTCGCTGCGTTCGATCCGAAGGACGTCAGAACCCGTGAAATGCGGCTTGTTCCAGCCCACCGCCCAATTTGCGTTGGCCTGTACAGGAGTGATGTCCAGCGAAAGCTCGTGGCCGTGCAATGGATAGCCCATTTCAGTTCGCAAAGTGTCACGCGCTCCTAAGCCGCAGACAACACCGTCGAAGGGCTTCATTGCTTCAACAATGGCATTCCAGACGGGAAGGGCTCCTCTCCAAGAAGGGAGGATTTCAAAACCGAGTTCGCCCGTGTAGCCGGTCCGACAGAGAATCACACTAACGTCGGCAATAGTGACGTGGGAAAAGCTCATGTAGTCCATATCCGTCTCAACGCCGAGTGAGCGAAGAACTTCGCCAGACTTGGGACCTTGCACCGCGATGACACCAAAATCTTCGTGTAGGTTCACGATGTTAATTGTGGGATCAGCCAAACCCCGCAGAGCGGCCACAACATCAGTCGTGTTCGACGCGTTGGGAACGAGGAATAGATCCTCAGGACTATTTCTATAGACGATGAGATCGTCAATCACTCCCCCTTGAGAGTTGCATAGCATCGTGTACTGGGCTTGTCCGTCGGCTATCCGATTCAAGTCATTTGTAACGGCCCCGTTAAGGAAATCCAAAGCCCCGGGACCTTTTACTGAGGCCTTACCCAGGTGAGAGACATCAAAGATGCCAACGCGCTCACGGACTGCGGCATGCTCGACAAGGGTGCCGGTATCGGGGTAGTCGATGGGCATAAGCCATCCCCCAAAATCCGCCATCTTGGCGTCACGGTCGACATGTTGTTGGTGCAGAGGTGAATGTTTCATGTCGTCAACCTATCGCCTAGGCTGTTGTTTTGAAATGAATGAAGAGGCAAAGGAGCCGTGGTGAAGGTAACTCTCGCAGATGGTCTGGCAAACAAAGGAATTCTCGTAGTCGGGCTGGCTTTTAGTGAGGGGAAGAAACCCTCACTTGTTATCGAATCTGGCGATCTAGCGCTCGACACCAAGCCGCTCTTGGAGATGCTCAAGACGATGGGCGCAACTGGGAAGCCCGATGAAGTCATAAAAGTACCTACTGCAGGCTTCCAGCTTCTTGTATTCACCGGTTTGGGTATTGCCTCACGCAAGTATGCCCACGAGGTTCTCCGGCGCTCTGCCGGCGCGGCAACGCGTTCGCTGGTCGGAAACGAAGCTATTGCCTTCTCATTGCCCACGGTTGATCTGCATTCGGTTGGAGCCATCGCTGAGGGTGCTGTACTCGGTTCATATCTCTTTGAAGAATTCAAAGGAAAGACGAAGGGTGACCAGAAGTCACCTGTTACTTCGATCACAGTTCACTCATCGTTTGCAAAATCACCCGATGCGAAATTCATTTCTCGGCGCGCCATCATTATTGGCGAATACACATCGATGGTTCGAGATTTGGTCAACACGCCACCTAGTCACCTCCACCCTGTCTCTTTTGCCGAGGCCATGAAGAAGGCCGTTGCCAAAGCAGGCGGCGAAAAGGCTGGCTTGAAAATTTCTATCCTCAACGAGAAGCAACTCAAAGCCCAAGGATTCGGCGGAATCATCGGAGTCGGTCAAGGTTCGGCCAATCCTCCTCGACTCATTCATATCTCCTATACCCCGAAGAAGGCAAAGAGAAAATTTGCCCTCATCGGCAAAGGCATAACTTTCGACACAGGAGGTCTAAATCTCAAACCAGGACCAGGGATGGAGGCGATGAAATCAGATATGAGCGGCGCTGCCGCGATATGCGCGGCCACTCTGGCAATAGCAGCGTTGAAGTTGCCGGTAGCAATTCACGCATGGGCACCATTGGCCGAGAACATGGTCAGTGACACGGCTACGCGCCCTGGAGATATTCATACGATGTACGGCGGAAAGACGGTTGAGGTGCTCAATCCTGACGCGGAAGGCCGTCTCATTCTTGCCGATACGCTGGTGAAGGCAGCGGAAGAGGAAGGTTTGGACGGAATCATTGATGTGGCCACACTCACCGGTGCCCAAGTGATCGCTTTGGGCACTAGAACAAGTGCCGTCATGACAAACAACGACGAAATCTCGCAACAGTTCCTCGCTGCTGCCCAGGAAAGTGGGGAATCATTCTGGCCGATGCCGCTGCCTGAGGATTTGCGGGCATCCCTTGATTCCCCCGTTGCCGATCTCGCAAATATCGGGGAGAAAATGGGGGGCATGCTCGTTGCCGGTCTCTTCCTGCGGGAGTTCGTCCCCAGCCAGCTCCCATGGATCCATCTGGATATCGCCGGCCCCGCCTACAACGAGACCGGCGCCTTCGGCTACACCCCCAAAGGCGGAACTGGCATTGCCATGCGCAGCCTCATCCGATTTGTCGAGAATTCCACCAATTAAGGGCAGCGGCGAGGCACTTCGCGCAAACTAGAACGGTTGGCTCTTGAGGTCAACGCACACCCAAAACGCTGGCAGAATAAGGGTCTACTTCTCGAAAGGTTAATAGTGGCTGAATTTGATCTGGTCGTCCTTGGTGGCGGCAGTGGTGGATATGCGTGCGCATTACGAAGCGCGCAACTGGGGTTATCGGTAGTACTCATCGAAGAAGACAAACTCGGCGGGACCTGTTTACACCGCGGATGTATTCCGACAAAGGCGCTCCTGCATGCAGGTGAGATCGCGGACAACTCGCGCGAGGCAAGCCACTTCGGAGTCAACGCCCAGTTCCTCTCCATGGATATGCCAGCGGTCAATGCCTACAAAGACGGCGTTGTCAGCCGTCTCCACAAAGGTTTGCAGGGATTGGTGAAGTCACGGAATATCACTTTTATACAGGGTCACGGTCGATTGGTCTCACCGAACACCGTCGAGGTCAACGGCGAGAAATACACCGGAAAGAATGTTCTCCTGGCTACTGGCTCATACGCCAGATCACTTCCTGGCCTAGAAATTGACGGCAAGCGAGTCATCACCAGCGACCATGCACTGACGTTGGATTATGTTCCCGCTTCCGTAATCGTCCTCGGCGGCGGCGTCATTGGCTGCGAATTCGCATCTGTTTGGAAGTCATTCGGAGCCGATGTGCGAATTGTCGAGGCCTTGCCTCACCTGGTCGCACTTGAGGATGAAAGTTCCAGCAAGCAACTCGAGCGCGCATTCAGAAAGCGTGGAATCAACTTTGAGCTCGGCGTTAAGTTCGCCTCCGCTAAGGTCACCGAAGAAAATGTCAGCGTCACTTTGGAAAACGGAAAAGAATTCACCGCAGACCTTCTTCTGGTCGCAGTTGGACGTGGACCGGTATCGGCGAACCTTGGTTACGAGGAGCAGGGAATCACCATGGAGCGCGGGTATGTGCTGGTGGATGACAAATGCCGCACCAACGTTCCCGGAATCTGGGCCGTCGGTGACCTCATCCCAACTCTGCAATTAGCCCACGTCGGGTTTGGAGAAGGCATCCTCGTTGCAGAAGAGATCGCAGGATTGAATCCTCGTCCGATCAATTACGCAGGAGTCCCTAGAGTTACCTACTCTGACCCAGAGGTTGCCTCGGTCGGATTGACCACGGCGCAAGCGAAAGAGAAGGGCTACGACGTAGTCGAATTGAGTTATGACCTGGCCGGAAATGGTAAGGCTCAAATTCTCGGTACAGCAGGTTCGGTCAAACTCGTCTCAGATAAGAGCGGTCAGATTCTGGGAGTCCACATGGTGGGCGCGCGCGTCGGAGAATTGCTCGCAGAAGCACAATTGATCTTCAATTGGGAAGCGAACGCCAACGATGTCGCCTCGCTCATTCACGCACACCCCACTTTGTCCGAAGCGATGGGTGAAGCTCACATGGCACTTGCAGGGAAGCCACTACACGCTCACGGCTAGTGACGAAGACGGATTTCAACGGATGATCAAGAGGAGAAAAAGGCGATGACATTTTCAGTAACAATGCCAGCTCTCGGTGAGAGCGTCAGCGAAGGAACAGTCACCCGCTGGCTTAAGGCAGAGGGCGATCATGTCGCTGTCGATGAACCACTCTTAGAAGTTTCGACCGACAAAGTGGATACAGAGATTCCCTCGCCTGTCGCGGGAATAGTTCAGAAGATTGTTGTCGGCATTGATCAAACTGTCGCCGTAGGCGCCGAACTTGCCATCATTGCAACAGATGCATCGGAAGTTGCAGCACCTGCCGCTCCCGTTGTTGCTGCTCCCGTAGCTCCCGTTGTTGCTGCTCCCGTTGTTGCTGCTCCCGTTGTTGCTGCACCAGCGGCTTCAGGTTCGGGCACGGTCATCTCGATGCCAGCACTAGGTGAGTCAGTTTCCGAGGGCACCGTTACTCGCTGGCTGAAGAGCGTCGGCGATGCCGTGGCAGTCGATGAGCCGCTTCTTGAAGTATCTACCGACAAAGTTGATACCGAAATCCCATCCCCCGTTGCCGGAACCTTGCTCTCCATTGATGTTCCAGTGGATACCACCGTCGCCGTTGGAGCACGTTTAGCATTGATCGGCACCGCCGGATCCGAACCAGTCGTTGCTGCACCAGTCGTTGCTGCACCAGTCGTTGCTGCACCAGTCGTTGCTGCACCAGTCGTTGCTGCGTCAACACCTGTTGTCGCACAACCAGATGCTTACGTCACCCCGCTAGTGAGAAAACTCGCCGCAGAACTTCGCGTGAATCTTGCCAATGTCACCGGTACCGGTATCGGCGGAAGAATCCGCAAGGATGATGTTCAAGCTGCTTCGGTCCCAGTAGCCCCAGTCGTGGTTCCATCTGCACCAGTTGTCACACCAGCCAAAACAAGTGCGCCAAGACCTCCAGCTGCACAAGGTTCCGCTCTGCGTGGTCAAACCGTCACGATGTCTCGACTTCGCAAGGTAATCGCCTCACGTATGGTCGAGTCCCTTCACATCAGCGCACAATTGACAACAGTCATTGAAGTTGACGTCACCAAGATCGCACGATTACGTGATCGGGCAAAGGCGCGCTTTGAAGAGCGTGAAGGCGTGAAACTGACATACCTGCCATTCTTTGCTGTGGCAGTGTGTGAAGCTCTTAAGCAACACCCCGTCGTGAATTCCTCTGTCGAAGGCGACCAGATCACCTATCACGCTGCCGAACATCTGGGCATAGCAGTTGATACAGAACGTGGACTTCTAGTTCCTGTCATCCACGATGCAGGCAACCTCAACATGGGAGGCGTGGCTCGCAAGATTTCAGATCTCGCAGCGAGAACGCGCGACAACAAAATCACACCCGATGAACTTGGTGGCGGCACATTCACCATTACAAATACTGGCAGTCGTGGAGCACTCTTCGACACTCCGATCGTGAATCAACCTCAGGTTGCAATCTTGGGCCTTGGCGCAATTGTGAAGCGTCCGATGGTGGTTCCAGGCGAAGATGGCGGCGAGACCATTGCCATTCGCTCCATGGTTTATTTGGCGCTCTCCTACGATCACCGTGTGGTCGACGGTGCAGATGCCGCACGATTCCTTGCAACTTTGAAGGAGCGACTAGAAGGTGGCGCATTCGAAGCCGACCTCGGTCTCTAATGCACACCATCCAACGTATTGCGGTAACCGGTTCGTCCGGGCTGATCGGGACAACACTTGTTGGACATCTCAAGTCTGAGGGCTACACCGTGCAACGGTTGGTCCGTCGCGCCGCGCAAGCACCCGATGAAATCAGTTGGGATCCAAAAAACGGAACAGTGGATCTAGATGCGCTAGCCGGAGTTGATGCGGTAATTCACCTCGCCGGAGCCGGTGTGGGCGATAAAAGGTGGACTAAAAAATACAAGAGCGAAATCTTGAATTCACGACTTCTCGGAACCACCGCAATCGCTAATGCCGTGGCACATGTAAAGCCAAAGGTATTCATCTCCGCCAGTGCCATGGGTTGGTACGGAGAAACTGGCAATCGAGCCGTCACGGAGAAAGACCGCGCCGGGGACGACTTTCTCGCTGCCGTCTGTCATGAATGGGAAAATGCTGCCGACTTAGCAGGCGACGTGCGCACCGTGAAACTTCGCATGGGATTGATCCTGGATCCAACGGGTGGTGCGCTCGGAAAAATGCTGCCGCCGTTTCGATTTGGCTTTGGCGGGAGATTGGGTTCGGGAAAGCAGTGGTGGTCCTGGATAACTCTTCACGACGTCATTCGAACAATCCACTTTGCTCTGGAGAATCCAATCTCTGGTCCAATAAACGTCACCGCACCAAATCCCGTGACTAATCAAGAATTCACGTCAGCTCTGGCACGCGCCCTTCACCGTCCTGCAGTTTTTCCGGTTCCGTCCCTGGCGCTCAAATTGGCATTCGGCGGATTCGCAAGCGAGATGCTCGGCTCGAAGAAGGTTGTCCCAGAAGTCCTCACTAATGCTGGTTTCACTTTTGACTACCCGCACATCGGCGCAGCCCTTGCCGTCCTCGTTGCGGTAAATTAACGAACTGAGCCGGCGCGTGCTTCATCAATGATCGAGGCAACGGCCAACGCATCCCAAGTGCTGACGGGCCAATCATTTCGCCCCGCAAGTGCGCCCTTAACCAATTCATAGAAGATCGCGTAGTTCCCATTCTCGCTTTCAATTTCAATTACTTCGTCGCCCTTATGCAAAGTGGCCCGCGATGATGTCGGTTCGTTCCATTTTCCGCCAATTGGATATCGCCCCGCGCGAAGGAGGGCTTCTTGCGGATCTAAATCTTGGATTATCAAGGTGCCCTTGGTGCCGTTAACACGCAACCGCGGACCTGGCGCACCGACAATGGCGCTAGCCGATAAGTAGGAATCAACGCCCGTTCTGTGTTTCAGGACCAACAGGACGTCATCGTCGGCCGCGCCCCGGATGGAGCGCACCGAGGAATACGCAAGTACTGCCGGACCAAACAGATCCAGGCTCGTTGAGAGCAGATGAGATTGCAGATCCAGAAGAAGTCCTCCCCCTTCCTCTGGAGAGAGTTTCTCGCGCCATGAGGAAGCAGCAAGTGTGGGACGAAATCTCTCGAACCTGGAATCGACTCGAAAGACATCGCCCAAAAGATCCTCGCTCATGACCTTCTTGAGAGTGAGCGAATCGCTATCCCACCGCCGGCTGAAGAACGCTGTCACAGGGACTCTGCTTGCCTGCGATGCGTCCACAATACGTTTTGTTTCCTCATACGTGCGGGCCATCGGCTTATCTACAACTGTCGGCACTCCTGCGTTTATCCCAGCCAGCGCCTGCTCAGCATGAACATTATTGGCTGATGCAACTACGAGAAGATCGAGCCCCAATGCAAGCAGTTGGTTCATCGTGGACGCAACCTTTGCGTGCGGGAAGTCCTCGATGACATGCTGGGCACGCGCCTCGTTGTTAGTGAGGACCCCAACAACGTTATAGCCGCAACCTTTCAGCAAGGAGCCATGAAATGTTCGCCCTGCTAGACCGTAGCCTGCAATGCCAACGCGAAGGGATTGGTTCACTTTCTATCTATTCTGCAACTTTGAGGGCCACCAAATCTTGCCGCCGATATCGCGAACAAGTGAAGGCACCAGGATGGAGCGCACAACGATCGTATCGAGAAGAACACCGAAACCAACTGCGAAGGCTAGTTCGGCAAGGAAGATGAGCGGCAAAATTCCAAGGATTGCAAATGTACAAGCAAGGACGACTCCGGCAGATGTGATAACGCCACCAGTCACGGTAAGTCCCTTGATCACACCATCACGCGTGCCCAACTTCTTGCTCTCCTCTCTCACGCGCGTCATCAGGAAGATGTTGTAATCAATCCCCAATGCAACCAAGAACACGAACGCGAAGAGCGGGAAGGACGTATCTGCTCCAGCAAAGTGGAAGATATTGTGGAACACAAGTTGACACACTCCCAAAGTGGCCGCGTACGAAAGTACGACGGTTGCCAACAACAACGCAGAAGCTGCCAGACTCCTAAGCAGCAGACTGAGAATGATGCCGATGAGAACCAACACGACCGGAATGATCAAGCGGTTGTCATGGCGGGAAGCCTGGTCAATATCGTAGGAAACGGCGCTACTGCCCCCAACCAGGATCGTGGAATCGATCGCCTGAACAGACTTGCGAATCGTGGGCACCAGTTCCCGAGCTGCAACTGAATCCGGCGACATCGCTAGCGTGGCGTTGAGAAGCACTTCACCATCTATTACTTTGACCGCTGGTAACGGTTGTCCCGCCACTGGAGTGGAAACAAAGGTGGGCGCAACGGAGGCGACGCCTTTGGTAGCAAGGAGAGCCGCTGTTACTTTGGAAACCAGTGCCTCTTTCACAATCACTTGAGTTGGCTGCCCCTGGCCACCTGGAAAGTGCTTAAGCAATAGGTCCTGGCCAACAACAGACTCGGGACGCGACGTGAATGATTGCGAAGTCGACAGACCATTGGCTTGAAGCGTCGTAGCAAATCCCGCTAGCACTATTAGCCCAACCGCCGTCGTGATCCAGAGTCGACGGGGACGCTGGGCGACTAGGTCTCCGACTTTAGACCAGATGCCCTTGAGGTTTGCATCTACATCGTCAAAGCGGGGAACTCGGGGCCAGAAGATCCAACGTCCAAAAATGACCAGGAGTGCGGGCAACAGTGTCAAGATCGTGAGCATGGCGCAGGCAATACCGATGGCCCCGATCGGACCCAAGCCTCGGTTGCTTGATAACTCGCTAAGCAAGAGAACCAACAAACTCAATGCCACGGTCGACCCCGATGCCAAGATCGGTTCGAAGATGCCTTTGTAGGCCGCTCGCATCGCATCGAAACGAGATTCGTGGTGGTGGAGTTCTTCTCGATAGCGTGCGATCAGAAGAAGGGCGTAGTCAGTGGCGGCGCCCAGAACCAAGATTGTGAGAATTCCTTGCGACTGGCCATTCAAGGTGAGGATCTTATGTTTTGCCAATAAGTAGATAACTCCTCCCGCCGTTGACAGAGCGAACATCGCCGACAGCAAAGGAAGAATCCATAACACGGGTGATCGATAAACAAAGATCAAGATGATCGAGACAACTCCCAGAGTGGCAAAAAGCAAGGTCGAATCGATTCCGCCGAATGCTCCGAATAGATCGGCAAAGAGCGCACCGATTCCAGTCACGTGACTGACAAATCCGTTCTTAGCCGCCCATGTATTCATGTCCACACGAATCGTCTTTATGATGGCAACCAGTACGGATTTTCCATCAGGTAAGTTCTCTCCGGCCACACTTGAAGAGATGGACAAATCAAGAAGAACCGCTTTTCCATCCTGGGATGGGAAGGCAACTAAGGGTGTATTTGGAACTAAGTAACGTGAAAGTGGGATGCCCGAGTCGAGAGTTCCCTTGTACGCACTGGCATAGTTGATGTGCAGTGCCGGCAATGTTTGCAGGTGGGCGTTCACGAGGGCCAATTTGGCGGCATCGACATTGCCCTCAAGCAATACGAGGGTCGGAAGTTTCGCGCTATCACTCTGAGAGAATTTGGCCACAATCCCGGCTGCCTTAGTCGACTCGGCTTTGCTCGGCAAAAAGGCAGAATTGTCATTTGTCTGAACCGAGGTGAGTTTGCCAAAAAGGGGTCCCAGAACTCCGCTGGCGCCAAACCAGAGGAAAACCACGAGGAGTGCGGCCCAAAATGGACGGCGAAAACCTTTCTTGGTCTTTCCTGGGCTCGTATCTGAGGTGATGGTGGACACGATTATTGGAACCTTCCTAAGAATCCGCCGAGGCTTTCGGCTACTCCTGAGTAACCGAGGCGATAGGAATGCCAGCCTACCTTTAGGCTATACGTGTGCCACTAGCCCACGCAGACTCCCCCATCGCTTTTGCTCATAGCGGAATCATCGATTATGAGAAAGCTTGGCAGATACAACGAACTGTTCATGCCGAAGTTGCCGAAGGTTCACGCCCCAACACCTTGATGCTGCTCCAGCATCCCCCGGTCTTCACGGCAGGCCGGCGCACGCTCGAGCATGAGCGCCCCAGCGATGGAACCCCGGTCATTGATGTCGACCGCGGCGGCAAGATCACTTGGCACGGTCCAGGCCAGATCGTCGGCTATCCCATCGTGCGCCTGGCCAACCGTCTCGATGTTGTGGGTTTCGTCCGCGAAATAGAGAGCGCCCTCATCGCGGTCTGCAATGAATTCGATATTGATGCCGAACGCTACTGCGAGCGATCAGGCGTCTGGTTACGCGATGAGAAAGGGGACCGAAAAATTGCCGCCATCGGAATTCGATATGCAAAAGGAGTGACGATGCACGGTTTTGCGCTCAATGTGAATCCTGATCTCTCCTGGTTTGATCGCATCGTCCCATGCGGTCTTCCGGATGCCACCGCCACCTCAATGAGCGCTGAACTCGGACGGAACGTGGCCATCGAAGAAGTTATCCCTGTAGTTGAACGGCACGTGTATGAAGCACTAGCGAGGGTGAGCGCATGACATTGGCACCAGACGGTCGGAAGTTACTTCGCATCGAGGCACGAAATGCGGAAACGCCAATCGAGCGCAAGCCCGACTGGATCAAGACACGTGCCAACATGGGGCCCGAATACACGCGACTCAGATCGCTGGTGAAGAGCGAGGGCCTTCACACGGTCTGCCAAGAAGCAGCCTGTCCAAACATTTTTGAATGTTGGGAAGATCGCGAAGCCACTTTCCTTATCGGCGGCGAGCAGTGCACCCGTCGCTGCGATTTTTGCAACATTGATACCGGAAAACCCAGACCCCTCGATCGCGACGAGCCGCGTCGCGTGGCCGAATCGGTAAAGACAATGGACTTGGCTTACGCAACGATCACAGGGGTTACGCGCGATGACCTCGAAGATGAAGGCGCCTGGTTGTACGCCGAGACGATTCGCAAAGTTCACGAAGTAAATCCAAATACCGGCGTCGAAATGCTAGCCCCAGATTTCAGCGGTCACAGACACTTGCTCAACCAAGTATTTGAAACCCGGCCTGAAGTATTCGCACACAATGTCGAGACAGTTCCTCGCATCTTCAAGCGAGTTCGCCCCGCATTCACATACGAGAAATCCCTAGGCGTCATCACGATGGCCCGTGAATTTGGATTGATCACCAAGTCGAACTTAATCCTTGGGCTTGGCGAGACTCCCGAAGAAGTAAGCCAGGCGCTGCGCGATCTGCACGATGCCGGCTGCGACCTCATTACCATTACTCAATACTTGCGCCCCACCAACAAGCACCATCCGGTCGAGCGCTGGGTAAAGCCACAAGAGTTCGTCGATTTTGCTGACGAGGCAAAAGCAATCGGATTCCTTGGTGTAATGAGCGGGCCGCTTGTACGATCTAGTTATCGAGCAGGCCGCTTGTACAAACAGGCGATGGAGGCACGAGTTTCGAATGGCTGAACTGGTCTATCCACCTGTAATCGGGTTCGCGAAATTATTCTGGCGCTACCTTGGATTAAAACTTACGATCACGGGCCAAGAGAATATTCCCGCTGAAGGCGGCGCCATTCTTGCCATCAATCATGTGGGCTATCTCGATTTCGCCCTCGCAGGTACGGCACTTATTCCATCAAAGCGTTACGTGCGGTTCATGGCCAAGAAAGAGATTTTCGACAACAAAATTGCGGGGCCTTTGATGAAGGGCATGCACCACATCAGCGTTGACCGCAGTGCGGGCTCTTCCTCTTTTGTGGCAGCGATGCGAGCTTTGCGGGCCGGCGAATTCATCGGCATTTTCCCCGAAGGAACAATTTCGGTAAGTTTTGAAATCAAAGAGATCAAGTCTGGCGCGGTACGACTAGCCATGGGCGCCGGTGTGCCGATAATCCCCGTTATCGTCTGGGGCAGTCAGCGTGTTTGGACAAAGGGCGTTCCTCGCAATCTCAAGCGACAGAAAGTTCCCGTAACAATCGCCCTTGGCAAGCCGATCTTCTTCACCAAAGAGGATGACGTGGAAAAAAGTGAGATAGAACTGCGATCCACCATGATTTCTATGCTCCACGAAGTTCAAGAGAGCTACCCAGATGGCCATTCGGGTCAGCGGTGGGCCCCGGTTCGCCTTGGTGGTACCGCGCCCGCCCCACTAAACTCCTGACATGTTTAATCGGACGAAAACCCCTAAAGCCCCTAAAGAAGCCAGAGAACCACGCCTGAAAGCAGTGCGCGATGCCTACAAGATCACCAAGGAAGTAAAACCTTGGATCGGCGCCTCCCTCATCGGGATCTTCGTCGTCGTCTGGGCGATCGGCATCGGAATTGGATTTATCTGGGGTCATCCGGTTTACACCGCTTTCATCAGCCTTCCCCTTGCGGTGCTCGCATCGCTATTTTTCTTCACGCGAATCGCCGGAGCGGCTGCATACCAATCTATTGAAGGCCAAGCCGGCGCCGGCGCCAGTGTTCTCATGGCTATTCGCAAAGGCTGGACCACTACCCCGGCTGTCGCCGTGAATCGAAGCCAAGACATGGTTCACCGCAGCGTGGGTCGAGCCGGCATTGTTCTTGTTGGCGAAGGCGGCCCAGCAGTTCGCCAACTCCTTACCGATGAGCGCCGGAAGACCGAACGTTTCGCCCCTGGCGTACCAATTACCGAAATCATCGTCGGGGATTTGGAAGGCCAGGTAAAACTTCGCAAATTGCAGAAACACCTTCAGAAGATGCCGAAGAAGCTAAGCCCTTCTCAGATGAATGAAGTCCGCGCACGCCTCAAAGCAGTCGGCGGACTGGCAATGCCGATTCCTAAGGGGCCGATGCCAAAGAACGTGAAAGTTCCTAAGCGCTGAGGACTGTTCCGCTCAATCGTTCGTGTATGCCGCGACCGTTCTCGTCGAAAGTCACTGCCGTAACAACGAGGCATAATAAGAAGGTACGAATCAGCGCCTGGGTAACTGTTGGTCGTCCGCCATCTGAGAATCGGACAACCTTCATCCGCAGGATCCGCTGGCCGGCAGATGCTCCTTGCAAGGAGGTCAGAATCCAGACTTCCGCGAAAAAGACACCCAAGGGAACAAAGGGGCTGTAACTGCTGCTGGAATGGACGAATGCGCTGGCCACCGCCAGGGACATCAGCCAGTCGATCATGAGCGCAAATACCCGCCGCCAGAGCCCAACCCGTATGAAATTCACCCGCGAAGCCTAACCCCCAATCTGCTCTCAAATTTACTTAACATGTCCGTAACACGCGGGTTATGACCTTTTCACTCACCAGTCTTACTCTTACGCCCAGAAGAAAGAGCTCAATGGCGAGCCAATCGAGTATTTCCGCAGAAAGCGGATATCGGTGCATGGGAGAAAAATGTTCAAGAACTCAGCAGAAATTTTTGCTTACATCAAGAAAGAAGACGTCAAACTCATTGACGTTCGATTTATCGATCTACCTGGAATCCAGCACCACTTCAACGTTCCAGCCGGATCCTTTGATGAAGCGGTCTTCACGGAAGGTTTGATGTTTGATGGTTCTTCGATTCGCGGATTCCAAGCGATCCACGAATCCGACATGAAGCTCCTTCCTGTTCCTGAATCAGCATTCATTGATCCATTCCGCAAAGAGAAGACACTGATCATCAACTTCTCGGTTCATAATCCGGTTGATAATTCGCCATACAGCCGTGACCCTCGTGGCATTGTTGCTAAAGCCGTTGAATTCATGCGTTCAACTGGCATCGCCGACACCGCTTTCTTCGCACCTGAAGCAGAGTTCTACGTATTCGACGCAGTCCGCTTCTCAACCGGCATCAACGAATCCTTCCACCACATTGATTCATACGAAGGCGCTTGGAACACCGGTATCGAAAAAGATGCAGATGGAACTCCAAACCGCGGATACCGCACACGTGTAAAGGGCGGCTACTTCCCTGTATCGCCAACAGATCAGTACGCCGATCTTCGTGACGAAATGGTCATGAAGCTCGAGCAAGTTGGCTTGATGGTTGAGCGCGCGCACCACGAAGTTGGCACTGCAGGACAGATGGAGATCAACTACCGCTTCAGCGATATTTTGCACGCAGGCGATGACTTGATGAAGTTCAAGTACATCATCAAGAACACCGCATGGCAGGGTGGCAAGACCGCGACATTCATGCCAAAGCCACTCTTCGGAGATAACGGCTCGGGCATGCACGTCCACCAGTCACTCTGGAAAGATGGCAAGCCACTCTTCTTCGGTGAGGGTTACGGTGATCTTTCCGACATGGCTCGTTGGTATGTCGGCGGACTCTTGAAACACGCACCATCTCTACTTGCTTTCACCAACCCAACCGTCAACTCATACCGTCGTCTTGTTCCTGGCTACGAAGCACCTGTAAACCTGGTTTACTCCGCCCGTAACCGTTCGGCTTGTATTCGAATTCCAATCACCGGAACCAATCCAAAAGCCAAACGCATCGAGTTCCGCTGTCCAGATCCGTCATCGAACCCATACCTAGCCTTCGCAGCAATGTTGATGGCGGGCCTCGACGGAATTATCAACAAGATCGAGCCACCACTTCCAGTCGATAAGGATCTCTACGAACTTACCGGCGAAGAAGCAGCCTCGATTCCACAGGTTCCAGGATCCCTTGGTGCCGTGCTCAACAACCTCGAGCGCGACAACGACTTCCTAACCCGCGGTGGAGTCTTCACGCAAGATCTGATCGACACATGGATTCACTTCAAACGAACCCAGGAAGTTGATTACGTTCAATTGCGACCACACCCAGCAGAGTTCGAGTTGTACTTCGACTTATAGAACTGAAATTGCTCCATGCCGTTCAAATGGCGGGAAATCGACATTGATCACTCTGGGTGATTTGTGGAGATTCCCGCCATTTGCATTCGGCACATGGAATAATTTTCTGAACAATAAAAAAACTCCGGGTCCGCGTGAGCGAAATACCGGAGTTTCCAATACAGTGCCTAAGTAACTTAACTCGAAAGTCAGCGGTCCTCAAAGGCTTTCGTGCCGAACTATACCCTGGGAAGAAGAACGTGCCAACTCAACCAGTATCCGACCCGTGGATAGAAGCATGGCTGAGCGCAGGACGATTTGGAACTTATCTTTCCGCTGCTCAGGGGTCACGATCTCTTGCCCTCGCCTTATACGAATGGAATGCCCAGCTCGGAGCAGCCTTTCTTCACGACTTGGGACATCTCGAAGTTGGACTTCGGAATGCTTACGACCAAGCTCTTTGCATGGCCACCATCCGTGTTGATTCACATTGGACAGAAATTCCCACAATGCTAAAACTATTCCCAGTTGTAATGAAAAATGACCCAGTCCAACAGCGATTAGTTGATGCAAATGAAATTCCTAGAAGCCAAATTCAACGGGCGCGCATGGTCGCTTCTAGGTCTGGGACCACCACACCGGTACCTGGAAAAGTAGTTGCCGAAGTCATGTTTGGATTTTGGACTTATTTAACATCGAATGCCCATGAAAAAACGATATGGGTTCCTTATCTCCATAGAGCTTATCCCATTAAAACTGATCGAAGGAAAATCCACCAAACTCTTTACGAATTGAGAGAGTTCCGAAACCGAGTGGCTCACCATGAGCCGCTGCTTGTTGGCTCAGAATTTGAACGTAGAAAGATTATTTCTGTGGCTTCACGATTGCTACCCAAGGATGCGTTTGCTCATCTGACGCAAAATAGTGAAGTGCTAAAGATTCTTGGTGGCCGACCATCATAAATCAGGGACAAACAACGCACGTGCCCCCGTTGTGCTCCCAAGAGGTGGAAATTTTAGAAAGAGCCAGGTCGGCCCATATTCTTGTTCCAAAGGATTATTACTTCGACCTCTAAAACTTGCGAAAAGAGCCTCTCGAGAAATCGGGAGGCTCTTTTGCTTTGGTCGATACAATTTCCAGATCATGAATGAGATTTCAATCAAAACTCAAAGACTCCTATTGCGTCCGTGGAATGAGGCAGATTTGCCTTCGCTAACGTCGATGAATCAAGATCCAAAAGTTATGGAATTCATCGGACCCATGCTCGGCGAAGTGGAAAGTCGAGCGATGATTGAGAGGGCGCGCAGAAGTTGGAACGAGAACGGGTACGGGCGCTTCGCCATAGAAATTTCCGAGACTTCTGAATTGATCGGTTTTGTTGGCTTGGCGCAATGTAAATTCGAATCCCACTTCACGCCCGCAGTCGAAGTCGGATGGCGACTTGCACACGAGTATTGGGGTTTTGGATATGCCGCCGAGGCTGCCACAGCCGTATTGGACTGGGGGCTCGACTCCCTAGAACTAGACGAACTGGTTTCCTTTTGTTCTGGTTCGAACGCCCGCTCCCGCCGCTTGATGGAAACGCTCGGGATGACTAGAGACTCCGGCGGCGACTTCCTGCATCCCAATAAGGCGCTTAACGACCCACTAAGAATCAATGTGCTGTACAGGAAAAAAGCCCCCTAATACTTCTGTCGCGTGCTCCGTTCTCGTTATAGTTGCGGGGGTTATCTTTTGGATTCTTGATTGATAAAGTTCCCGAATGACTGCGACAACAAAGCGCCTTCTGCGTCATATGGCTTGGTCGAATCAAAAGGTTTACGACGCCGTCAAGGATTTGCCGGACCACGCCCTCGATGCCTTCATCATTAACCCCGAATGGACTGCTGGTCGAATCTTGCAGCACATCGTTGAAGGTGCCGATTGGTTCGCTTACGGCCTGACGGAGGCGCCCCTGCGCGACATCGATCTGCCCAAATCAATGTCAGCTCTCGATTCACTACAGACACAACTGGCGGAGCTCGATGCGAGAATTTACAGTCAAGCAGAACTTGCTGACGGGCCCCTCACGATTAAGGAAGGTGGTAGAAGTTGGAAGGCCCTGCGTTCCACGATTCTGGCTCAAGCCATCTATCACGCCGTAGAGCATCGCACTCAATTGATTGACGCTTTAGAATCCAAGGGCTTCACGCCCATTCAGCTAGACGATCTTGATCTTTGGCAGTTTGAAAGATTTGAAAGAGGGCAGGAGTCATAATTCACAAGGCAACTTGATACTGTCCACCGATGGAGATAAGTGAGTGGGATGCCTACGCGTCTAGGTATGACGAGGAACCTGATCACGGTTTATTAGACCCGCTCGTAAAGCAGCGGTGGAAAGAATTGTTGATCAGCCGCCTGCCCAACACCCCGATCCGAATTATCGACATGGGTGCGGGCACGGGAAGCATCACCGAAATTCTGGCCGACGCCGGTCATCACGTCACCTATGTCGACTCATCTCATGAGATGACCAAGTTGGCTAAGAGAAAGTGTGAAAGATTCCGCAACCAAATAGATTTTTTCACCTGTTCGATGGAAGATCTGGATCAGTCGATTTTGGATTCCAAATACGATGTCGTCTTTGGCAGACACGTTCTCTGGGTCACGGACGATCTTCCCGCCACTCTTAAGGTGTGGCATTCAATTTTGACCGAGTCTGGCTCCTTCGTGCTCGTTGAAGGGTTTTGGTCAACCGGCACCGGCATAACGTCGAAAACGCTCGCACAAGCTATCAAGAATGAGATGGGCTCGTCTTCGGTTTTCCCTCTGGAAGATGCCGCATACTGGGGAAAAGAAATAGATGACGAACGATACTTAGTGGTCTCAGGCTAGTTCGACAACGCGCGTTGCTTAGGCAACATGGCGGGAAAAGATAACGAGAAAGACCTTTGCTCATGAGGGCGGATGCAGTTGAAATGCAGCTTGCTAAATCCCCCTCGACGAGAGCCCATGATCTCAAAATGCGTGAATATCGGGGAAGAATTATCGGACTCTTTGCTGGACTTTGCGGTTTCGCCGCAGGTTGGCTATTAACGTCGCGAGTGATCCACTCGATCGACGTGGCGGCGGCAGTTTGCACATGATTTTCCGAACCTTGGGCGAGGTCAACTTCAATAGCGTGTACTGCCATGTGGGCGACCCTCGCGGCAGGAACGGCAGCCTTTGCCGCAGCGGTCGGCGACGGCACTTGAACCTCGCGCTGGTCCGATACGCATTTCACGGCGGACAAATGCACGAGCGCCTTCAATGGCTTCACGCGGGCGAGTACCCGTAGGCGCCACAAGATGGAACCTCTTGAATGTGTGATTCTGCGGGATTTGCTTCGATCCATTCATTCGGCATTACACTGAATCAGCAGGACTAGGAAATGGAATGCATACATGGGCCTAGATTTATCAAGAGAAGCACTCGAGCTTTTACGCAGGATCTCACATTCAAAAACTGGAGTGTTCTCCAAGATCGTTATCGACCGTACGGTTAGGTTTGATGTGAACGGCCAGACGATGAACGATCCCGGCTCGTCGAGTTCTACGACAGACTGGGAACAAGGAAAGAATCAACTCCTAGCCAACGAATTCATCGAGGAGATCCACGATGGACACTTCAAGGTGACTAAAGCCGGTATCGAGTACGCCGGCATCCACGTTAGATAATCGTTACGATCTGATCCATGAGCATCACGGTAAGCGTCGTTAATTCTCGTGCAGAGGCCGAACTGATTGCCGGGATGCTCCGTAATCATGGGATAAAGGCTCGCGTATCGGCCGATGATTTAGGTGGCGTTGATCTCGCTCTCCAGGCACAAGGCGTGAGAATTCTTGTATCAGCCGCCGACGAACAAGAAGCTAGAACGCTTTTGGGAGAGTCCGAATCCTCCTTGTCGAACGTGAAGCCGCCCAACGCTCTGCAACGTTGGCTCTTCTCAATTCTCGGAGGGAACAAATAGTCCTCATGTCGGACTCTCCAGTTGGCTATTCGAATGCCGCGATAACTGCGAGGCTTCGAGAATCCGGGTCAGTATTTGCCGAGGAGGAGGCACAATTGCTTCTCGCAACGTTCAAATCGCCTGTCGAGCTGTCGCAAAAAATCGAGCAACGAGTTAATGGAGTCCCTCTTCAGGTGATTTTGGGATGGGCGGAATTTTATGAATTGAGAATTGGAATCGAACCCGGCGTTTTCATCCCGCGCATTCGAAGCGAGTTTCTTGTCGATCAAGCCATCTCGGTCTGCCATGTAGATTCAGTAGTGGTTGACCTGTGCTGTGGATCAGGCGCTATAGGAATGGCAATGATTTCAAAACGGCCCGGCATTGCCCTTTACGCCTCAGATAGTGACTCAACGGCAGTTCAATGTGCAAGGCAGAATCTCGCGTCCTTCGGCGGACGCGTTTTTCGAGGCGACCTTTTTGATGCTCTCCCCGAAGAGCTCAGAGGGCGGATAGACGTTTTGGTAGCGAATGCACCGTATGTACCAACGGATGCGATCGTCATGTTGCCCCGAGAAGCACGCGAGCATGAACCTAGAGAAACACTTGACGGTGGATTGGATGGTCTTGATGTTCACCGTCGGATTGCGAAAGACGCCGGCTCTTGGCTTGCAAGTGGAGGCGCCCTACTGGTTGAGGCCAGCGAGGATCAAGCAGAGATTATGGTCGATATCCTTGCACGCAACGGTTTGGAGCCAAAGATCGCCTCCTCCAGTGAATACGATGCAACAGTGGTATTGGGGAGAAAACTATGACCTTAAGAATTTATCTCGTCCGTCATGGACAGACCGAATGGTCGCTCTCCGGACAACATACCGGGCAGACAGATCTACCTTTGACGCGAGAGGGAGAGATACAGGCAAGCAAACTTGCCCCCATTTTAAGCAAAATTGAATTTAGCGCGGTATTCACGTCTCCCTTGCAACGTGCACGCAAAACGTGCGAAGTGGCCGGACTTGCTCGTGGTTCCCAAATCGATTCGGATTTAGTCGAATGGAACTACGGCTCGTATGAAGGGCTTACTTCGGCGGAAATCCTCAAGAACAATCCCACGTGGAATTTATTTGAAAACGGAACCCCCGAAGGAGAGACACCGGAAAGGGTTTCAGAACGAGCAGATCGTTTAATCGAACGTCTCGGTGAGCTCCACGGCAACATCGCCCTCTTCTCGCACGGCCACTTCTTTAGCGCCTTAGCTGCGCGTTGGATCGGCTTTCCGATCATTGCTGGTGAGCACTTGGAACTTTCTACGTCCTCAATCAGCACGCTCAGTTTTTCGGCACACCACCCCGAAATTCGAGTTATCTCGGGGTGGAACTCCGTGATTTAGAGAGTGTCGCTCTTGGTTTCTGCACTGGTGCTCTTCTGTCCAGCCTCGACTGAACTATGAGTCGTGACCGTAGTTGATTTCTTTTTAAAGGAAGAAACCATTGAAATCAGAAAAACAAGCACCCCACCACCCATTAGTAGATAACCAATGAGATTCTGGTCTACCCACTTCACGTTAAAATTCAGTGCGAAGGCGACGATTGCGCCAACTATAAACAGGAAAATTCCGCTTCCTATACCCATGATCGATTCCATTCATTGGTTTTGCCGGATATCAACGACTTTCGCTGAATTCGCGTCTCAAGTTGATATTTGATGTCGTTGTCACGCTACACCCATACTTTCCAGTAGGAATGGGAATCAATCTCTTTATATCGGTGAGACCTCTGTGAATCACGCTCACTTCGACTTGGTTCCCTCAACCCTCTTCATCTAACATCGACCTGATGAAGCTTCCATAATGGAAATCTGATCTCTCTGCGCCTATATATTCTTCTCTACGCTCATCTTTAATTGATAGTTCGTTCTCTTTCATGAACTCTTCGATCTTGACCGGGTGTGTCTCCTCGTTGCGAAGCGAGAAAGTAATGAGCACAAATTCCCTTACTAGAGGTGGATACCTCCGCGATTAAGACTAATCCGATCGTCATTGGCCAACGTGAGCGTTAGTTCTCGCGAAAGTGGAGATTCTTCCCTCATGCCCAGGCTTGTGCCTGGCTATCAGGTCTAAGGTGGAGGTTGAGATATTGAGACTTTCAGAGAGGCCGAGAACATGGAATCGAAAGTAAAGAAAACCAACCATCAAATCGTCGTTGGCGTAGATGGATCAGACTCCTCGAAGGAGGCCCTGCGTTGGGCTGCCCGTCTCGCGCCCACCTTGAATGCAAACGTTCACGCGATCGTCGCATGGGAATATCCCATTCTCTTAGGCGCTGATGGTGGAATGCCTGGATCATGGGAACCCGATGTGACGGCGAAGGAAATTCTCAAGAAATCTCTGGATGAGGCTTTCGGAAATGAGAGACCTGAGGGGCTGAAGGCGAATATCAGTCAGGGCCATCCCACATCAGTACTTCTTGAGGCGAGCAAGGATGCGGAGATGCTCATCGTTGGTTCCCGCGGACTAGGAGGTTTCGCTGGGCTCTTAGTCGGTTCAGTGAGTTCATCGTGTGCCGAACATGCCAAGTGTCCGGTACTCGTTGTCCGTGGGGATGCTAAGTAAGACAAGCAACAATCGCCTCAATTACCCTTTTCGTTTCGGTGGAGTCGCGCACCTCGATGGATACCACTCCAGCTTCTTTAACCGGGTAATCGTTTCCACCGGGGAATAATGCATCACCGATGAAAATCATGTCGGCTTTGGCAATGCCAAGCATTTCGGTCAGTTTTTCGATTCCATAGGCCTTGTCGATGCCGGCCTTCGTTACATCAACTGAAGTTGTGCCACCTAAGCGAACGGAGAACTCTGGAATCGATTTAACTAATATGGCCTGCATCTGCTTCCGTTTTGCGAAGTCAGGGTCCCACTCCTTCTTTTCATCGAGCGGGGCTGATTGACCCAAAGCCGAAAAAGTAATCTGGCTTCCTCTATCTTCAATTACTTCACCCCAAGTTTTGATCGGCACGAAGCCCAAAAGTTCGGACGCAATTCGAAGAGAGGAAATGATCTTTTTCTTCTCCGTCGCCGTCAGGTCTTCCGAGTAGATCGGCACCCAATTCGATTTGTAGGCGTAATACTTCGTTCCACACGTAGGAAGGAGAACTAGGTTATCCAACCCGCTGGACGCAAAATCTTGCGAAAGTACCTGCTTTTCAAATTGCGGCCAGTCTCCCCCAGAAATGATGGCCACCTTAACCACTTTCAATAGCGAATTTAGGAGAACGACCATTTGAGCGTCAACGGAGGATTTGCTTTCTGCAAGCGTGCCGTCCAGATCGAAGACTATGAGCTCCTTTCCCAAATATCTCACAGCTCGGTGCCAAATCCCTTCAAAAGTTGTGCAAGATCCACAAATGCGAACCGGATTGCAGCATCGCTGTACCCGTATGGCAAGACAATCATGTCGCCATGAAGGAGCGCCCCGCATGAGTAAACAACGTTAGGCGTGTACCCATCTCTCTCCTCTTCCGAGGCAGTAAGAATTTGTCGGCTCAATGAGCCGACAATTTTGGTCGGGTCTTCAAGATTTAGAAGTATCGCGCTCATCCCATACTCGCGCATCGGACCAACGCCGTGTGTAATCACAAGCCAACCTTCTAGGGTCTCAATCGGTGAACCACAGTTTCCAAGTTGAATGAACTCCCACGGCTGCTCGGGAATGAGCAAATCAACCGCATCATCCCAAGTACACGCATCCTCTGAACTCGCAACCGAGATACTTTCGCGATCCCAGCGTGACAGCGCCAAGAATTTGCCGTTCACTTTGCGTGGAAAGATTGCCATTCCTTTATTGCGTGCAGCCGGACCGATAAGGCGCGTCATTTTGAAACTCTTAAAGTCGTTTGTCTCAATGAGATGGGGCTTGACCCGCAACCCGTCATAGGCCGTGTAAGTCGCGTAATACGTGATCTTACCTTCCTCGTCGATGAATTGGGTAAAGCGGGCATCTTCCATGCCATGACTTTCGTCAATAGAAGTCGGGTATAGAACACGTTCGGAAAGTGGGCGGCCATGCGGAAACTCCACTCGATAGCTGCACGCAACAATCCATCGAACCTCTTTTATCACATCTCTCTCGCTGCCTCGGCTCAACTCATCTTTTTCAACACAGGCAATTGCCTCGGCAAGGTGGTACGAGTCAAAGACTTCTGGAAGTAGGTGCAATAGATCAGCCGCGGCATCCGCATGCCCGTTCTCGGCCAACGACTCCCTCAAAAACTCGCGCGACATATTGAATTGAACGGACTTTCCTGCAAGCACGTGGCGGCCAGGTTCATCGATACTCGCTTCGCCGCCGCTGATTATCCCAGTTCGAAATTCGATGGAGGAAATGTGTCCCTCACCCACGGCTCGTAGGCTAAGGATGAAGCGCAGTTCCCCATCCTTCAAGCCTGTCTGATCCGGGTGAGCAACGATCGAAGGGTTGAAAAGCGCTGCGCCTTCTATGGAGTATTCCTTGGTGAAATATGCACCGATCAACTCTTGGCGCTCGGTTGAGATTTCTGAAACTCTGGGGAGGCGGTGGGCTACTCGCGCAAAATGGTCAACCAAGTCCGCTCTCAAGTCAAAGTGACGATCAGCAAAACGGCCGATAGTTTCACTAAGAGTTATTGAAACCTCTTCATCGGTCATACCCAGAACTCGTTCAATGACTGCATCAGCCCTTGACGACACTCCGTCATCGGGAATTTCTTGCCCCGGCAAATAGAGCATCGCCAGGACTCGAGAGGGATCTGGCAGTAGCGTCAGACCCCCACGCCGGACAAGCGTCGGAGCAGGCACATTTAAACTTTGAACCCTTATTTCACGTTCTGGAACCTCAAGGTTGATTGTCATTGATTCATCACCTTTCGTTACTTTCACCATACTGGCAATGCCCGGGAAGGACCGACACGCTTCCTGAGTTAACCCCAACATCACGCTCAGCTTCCTGCTTGGCCTCAACCGGTCATTGCAACACCTAGATGAATTCACTACTTTTTCATGAATCGTCAGGAGGTTGAGGTGAGGTACTTTTCCCCGGAAGAAAAAACAGAGATTTGGGAACGTTTGGCCAACGGCCAGTCAGTTCGCTCGATTGCTCTGGGCTTGGGTCGACAGACTAGTTCGGTTCGCACATTAATCGTGCGTACCGGTGGTGCCCCAATGGTCGTGGTGAAGCCACGCAGTCCTCGCTTTCTCAGCGTGGCCGAACGCGAGGAGATCTCACGAGGGGTGCTGAGTGGGTTGTCTTTTCGAGCTATCGCCGCACAGTTGCATCGGTCCCCCTCCACGATTAGTCGTGAGATCACCCGCAACGGATCAGTCATCTCCTACCGTGCACACCTGGCCGAAAAGGCAACCACCATCCGAGCGCGCAGACCTAAGGCAGCCAAACTCGCACTCAATGCGGCCTTGCGCGCGATCGTTGAAGCAAAATTGGAACTGCGATGGTCTCCGCAACAGATTAGTGCGTGGTTATCCATGACCTATCCTGATGACAAGGAGCTGCACGTGTCACACGAGACGATCTATATGTCCTTGTTTGTTCAAGGCCGTGGCGCCCTGCGCAGAGAATTGCATAAATCCCTGCGTACTGGTCGGGCCCTGCGCAGACGGCAAGGCTCACTTCCCTATGAAGGCCAGGGCCATATCCCCGAGATGGTGCTGATTAGTGATCGTCCTGTCGAGATTGAAGACCGCGCAATCCCTGGTCACTGGGAAGGCGACTTGATCATGGGTCGAGGCAAAACGGCAATCGGTACCTTGGTTGAGCGAAGCACGCGCTACGTCATGCTCATTGCTCTGGAAAAACCTACCGCCGAAAATGTTCGCGTGGAAATGACTCGCAAGATTATGCAACTGCCGGAGCAGTTGAGAAAATCCATCACATGGGACCGAGGAAAAGAGATGGCACAACATCGCCAATTCACTATCGATAGTGGCATTCAAGTTTACTTCTGCGATCCCAGGAGTCCTTGGCAGAGGGGCAGCAACGAAAACACCAACGGGCTGCTTCGCCAATATCTTCCCAAGGGCACTGACTTATCCATCCATACGGAAGCAGAACTTGATGCCATTGCAGAAGAACTCAACAACCGCCCTCGACAAACGCTGAATTGGATGACACCCTTAGAGAGATTTACTCAGGTGTTGCAATGACCAGCTGAAACCAAGTGTGAATGCTCTGTCAGCCACGCTCTTCAAGCAATATCTGATGCCGAGAATGAGAGTTTTGGGGTTACTATCGAATTGAGGGTGCGAAAAGAGTGCCTCACTTAACTCGCAAAATGCACTACTCAACGATGTAGGGAGATTCGATATGGTAACAAAATTTGGCTTCGTGAATACTTACCCGCCAACCCATTGCGGAATCGCAACCTTTAGTTCCTCGCTTATTGCCGCGATTCAGAACGAAGGCGAGAACAGCACATCTGTGATTCGCTTAGTCGATTCAGATAACGAAGATGTTACAAACTCGAATTCCGCAGACGTTGTTTCGATCTTGCGAGCTGGCAATCCCGAATCTCTTGCACTTGCTGTGAGCCTACTGAACGAACTTGACATTGCAATCGTCCAACACGAATTTGGAATCTATGGCGGCATCGACGGCGATGAAGCCATCACCCTTCTTCAAGGACTGCGTATTCCCTCGATAGTCGTTCTCCATACGGTCTTAGCTAATCCGACCGAAAATCAGCGGGCCGTATTCGTAAAGATTTGTTCATTGGCCTCGGCTGTCGTAACTATGAGCAAATCATCTCGTGACCAATTGGTGGCCAACTACCTGATAGATCCTAGAAAGATATTTCCTATTCCTCATGGAGCAAGACCTATTGCAAACTCTGAATACAAAGAAATCGGCAATTCCCCACTTATCTTGACCTGGGGATTGATCGGCCCTGGCAAGGGTATCGAGTGGGCGATCGAGGCCATGCATAAGATTCGAAACCTCGAATGCTCCCCGCGTTATGTTGTAGCCGGTCGAACTCACCCTAAAGTTCTGGAGAGGAATGGCGAGTCCTATCGAAAAGGTCTCCAAAATCGAATTAATGATTTAGGTCTGAGTAAGTCTGTTCTTTTGCAAGGTGAATACATGAGCAGCGAATCGTTGGATGAACTTATATCCAAAGCTGCCCTTGTGCTTCTGCCTTACGATTCAACCGATCAGGCAACCTCGGGAGTATTGATTGAGGCAATTGCGGCTTGGCGACCAGTAGTTGCCACTAACTTTCCCCATGCAAACGAGTTGCTCTCCACCGGAGCCGGCATTGTCGTCACCCACCGGAATCCAAAGGCAATGGCCGATGCAATCCGGGCGATCTTGGTGGAGCCTGAATTGGCACATACAATGTCCACTCACGCCAAAGTGATGGCGTCAAATCTTCTCTGGCCGGCAGTTGCGAACCGATACATCCGTCTTGCCTCTCGCCTGATTCGCGCAGAAGTTGCCGCGTGAAAAATTCCATCATGATCAAACTTCCCCTTACGCACCTCAAACGCATGAGCACGTCTGCAGGGCTGTATGAGCACGCCGAATTGGACGAGCCACGACTAGAGCACGGTTACTGTGTTGACGACGTGTCACGGGGGTTAATCTTGCTCTGCAAAGAATCCGACCTCGACGAGGAGTCACTGCAACTACTTAATGTTTATCTTGGATTCACACTCAGGGCCATATCCCCGGATGGTCGCTGTCGTAATCGTATGAACACTCAAGGGGTGTGGACTGATCGTCCCTCCACCGAAGATTGTTGGGGACGTGCAATTTGGGCCCTTGGCGTATGTGCGGTGAATGCACCCGAAGATATTCAGCGCCGACGCGCTCTTGAAGGATTTCGCACTCTCGCATTAGCTTCGACTCGCGACCTGATGGCTCTTGTCTTTGCTGCACTGGGTGCTGGTGAGGTCTTACTTGCCGACCCAAAAAATGCCGCAGCGAAGAAGATCCTCATTGAGACTCGCCGAAGAGTTGTCCCCCTAGATTCAAATTCTGCTTGGTACTGGCCCGAGTCACGACTCAGGTACAGCAATGGATCCGTCGCTCAAGCAGTTCTGTTGGCGGGCCAAGCTCTACATGATAAAACCACCGTCAAAATGGGGTTGCGCATGCTCGAGTTCTTGGTCGATATTGAAACCCAGGGAGACCATTTCTCCGTCACCCCAGCAGGAGGGCGGGGTCCCGACGATGTTCAGCCAGGCTTTGACCAACAACCTATTGAACTGGCAGCCATTGCCAACGCTTGCATGCAAGCTTGGACAATAACTGGTGAGGACAAATGGCTTGGCGCAGTCCATCGAGCTTGGCTCTGGTTCGATGGCGTCAACGATATTGGGATGAGGATGTTCGTACCTGATACGGGCGCGGGTTATGACGGTCTTCATCTTGGAGGTCCCAATCTCAATCAAGGCGCCGAATCCACCATCGCCATGTTGTCAACGGCTCAGCAAGTTCGGCAACTCGCTCGGGCTATTTGATCATGCTTCTCGGCTCGATCAGCACCGCATTACCCCAGGACTCCAATTTTTTGTTCTCTACAGTTGCGCAATCAACCGCGGCCTTGGTGGCAATTGTCGGCGCTTTCGTTCTTACGGAGTCCATCAAATCCAGGTCGCAAGTTTTTGAATTGAAGATACGAGAGATTGACCTGAACCTGGAGAAGGAGACGAAGGAGAGCGAGAGGGACGGCGCCCGCAGCGCCTTACTCTTCTCAAATATGCGTCGGTTCTTCCGCCACCACATCTCCGAGTACAAGCTACTCGAAAATGATAATGTGATCGATTTTGAAAAGATGTGGGAGTCCTATCAGCCACCCGATTTAGAGGCAGATGACAAGCCGAAAATCAAACGTACCCTTGAGGAAATAGTGTCGAAGTTCTACAACAAGGCACACGTGAACCCCTCGGACAAGACCGCGCCCGAAGAATCAGTCGGCCCAGGTCAGGATTATTATCTCTTTGAACTCTACGTCGAAGGAATGCTGACAGCGGAGAATCCGAACGAACTTTACGAAAATGCAATTCCGGTTAACTATGCCAGTCGCGAATTACGCATTAGCCGCGTAAAGCGAGTTTTGGAATTGGATTCGCAACTAAAATCATTAGAGAAGGCGATCGCAAGCAATAGATTACAGATTCTGCAGATCGAGAGTTCAATGGATCTTCGCAGAGCATTGATGATCCTCATCCTTTTCGGAACTTTGGGAATGATATATCCCATCGCCCTTATGACTCGAAAGCCCATCTACGAGGGAGTCTTTTGGAGAGATTCCGTCATGATCTTCTTTGCCGTAGGCTTCCTATCTATGGTCGCATTCTTTTGGAATTTGATTGTCACGTCACGACGTGAACCAGAAATGCCCCACGAGTAGAGTAAGAGATTTCTGACATGCCAAAGGGTGGGTTTCCGTTAGTCCTCGTCACCGGGGCGACCGGCTACATCGGCGGACGACTTGTTCCCGAGTTGCTCGCCGCCGGTATGCGTGTCCGAGTGATGGCCCGCAGTCAACGAAATATGGAAAATAGAGAGTGGTATAACCAGGTCGAGTTTGTTCAAGGTGATGCAGAAGATCCCACTAGCCTGGCTAACGCCCTTCGTGATGTAGAGGTTGCCTATTATTTGATTCACTCAATGGGGGCCGGAGCTCAATTCACCACACTCGATAGAACCACCGCGGAGAACTTCGCGGAAGCGGCACGCAACGCCGAAGTAAGTCGAATTGTCTATCTCGGCGGCCTCTATCCAAAGGAAGAGAGACTCAGTCCGCACCTGCAATCGCGGAAAGAGGTGGGTGAGATTCTTCTGGCAAGTGGAGTCCCGACAACCGTGCTTCGTGCGGCCGTAATTATCGGATCAGGCTCGCTCTCTTTTGAAATGCTCCGGTATCTCACCGAGAGATTGCCCATCATGGTTACGCCACGTTGGGTGGATAGCAGAATTCAGCCTATAGCCGTGAGGGATGTCCTTCACTACCTGGTTAAATCCGCTCAAATGCCATCTGATGTAAGCGGAGGATTTGATATTGGCGGTCCTGATGTATTGACGTACCGAGAGATGATGGTGGTCTATGCCCAAGTCGCTGGCTTGAAACCAAGGCGCATTATGTCCCTGCCATTCATGAGTCCCTCACTTTCAAGCCATTGGGTTGGATTGATAACCCCCGTGCCTAAGAACATTGCACGACCACTCATGGAAAGCCTTATCAACGAAGTCGTATGCAAAGAAACAGAGATCAAAAGATTCATTCCAGATCCCGAAGAAGGACTCATCGGATTTCACCAAGCCGTCGAACTTGCACTCCAGAGAATCCAGGATGGTCGAGTTACAACACGATGGGCTTCAGCTTCGCACGTGGGAGCGCCGAGTGATCCCTTGCCAAGTGATCCCGACTGGGCTGGAGGCTCCTTGTATGTAGATGAACGCGAACGAATCGTGGACAGCACGCCCGAGCAACTCTGGAGCATTATCAAAGGAATCGGCGGCGAGCACGGCTGGTACTCGTGGCGACTCGGTTGGTGGACGCGCGGATTGCTGGATCGATTTGTCGGCGGCCCCGGACTTCGTCGGGGACGTCGTGATCCTTCCAATTTAATTGTCGGCGACGCCCTTGATTGGTGGCGAGTTGAAGAACTTGAGGAGGGCCATCTTCTCCGATTGCGCGCTGAGATGAAACTTCCCGGATTGGCATGGCTAGAGCTCATCGTTGATAAGGATGCAAAGGGCCGCACGCTCTTTCGACAGCGTGCTCTGTTCCATCCGCGCGGACCTGCGGGCGGCCTTTATTGGACGGTAATCAAGCCATTCCATGGTCTCGTATTTGGCGGAATGCAGCGAAATATCGCACGTGCCGCGAAACATGTTTCCTCTGAGGCAAATTAAAACCTGAAACTACCTTTTACTAATATGAATTCTGCGATAACTCCACGATTGCGGTAACTAGGGCTATCAGTGCCATCGCCGAAGCGCCTAACCAAATCGTGCGACTTTCCCTCTTGGAATCTCGCGCGTTGGTCGCCCATTCGGATTCGGTTAATGCCTCCTGTATTTCCTTGGGCATTTCGTGAACAACAGCGACGCCTCCTTTTGCAGAATTCGTGCGCCACGACTCGACCTGCTTGGTGAACTTCTCCCCCGCTAAATCCAGCGCTCTTATTTCCGAATTAAGATAGAAAATCCTGGCAATGCAGAGGGCTAATATCAAAGCGACGAGTATCGTTGCGTAGATCATGTTAAGAGAATAGAACTCACCCACCTGCTAAAGCAAGACGATTGAGTGTGATTCGCTACCACGATTTAGTCTTCTCCACCATTTCTAGATAACGTGCCATCACAGCTGGGACATGCGTGCTCTCAACACAATCCATGGTTGCGGCATTCCATTGAGGCTGCGATCCATGCAAAGCCCAGGCCATCTGTTTGGCAGCGCCATCGGCAACATATTCTCCATCTTGTGGTAGATAGACCGGCTTGCCAAAGAGCGAAGATGCAATTGTTGCGATGGCCGGATTCTTCGCGGCTCCACCAATGAGGAGAATCCTGCCAACTTCGACTCCTTCGGATTCAAGTTGCGAAACGGCGTCAACTAATCCACAGAGCATTCCTTCGATTATCGCACGCGCAATATTTTCTGGGCTGGAATTCGAAACCGATAGACCCGCGAGAGTCCCTGTTGCTGTTGGTCTATTCGGTGTTCGTTCCCCTTCAAAATACGGAAGCAACGTCAAGCCTTCGGCACCTGAATGTGCTAGAAGCGCTCGTTCGCCGAATTCGTTGAGTGTAAGACCCAAAATCTTTGCGCCAGCGTCCAAGATTCGAGCTGCATTGAGAGTGCAAACAAGCGGGAGATAATTGCCACTGGCATCGTCGAAGCCCGCCACGTAGCCGCGACTATCGTGCGTTGGTGTCCTAGATACAGAAAATGCGGTACCAGAGGTCCCAAGAGAAACGACAACGTCCCCCGCACGTGCTCCGACACCAAGGGCGGCACCGGCGTTATCCCCGCATCCAACCCCTATGGCGATACCAGATGAGGTCTTCCCAGCAATTTCAAAAGGCCCAAGGACTCTTGGCAGAAATATTTCTCGGTCGCTTCTCAATGCAAGAGCCAAGATGTCCCGCCGATATTGGGATGTAACAGGATCGAAATACCCCGTGCCCGATGCATCCGAACGGTCGGTAAATAGGTCAGATATGTCTGTCGAGCCGGTGAGTTTCCAAGACAGCCAGTCGTGAGGCAGCGCGATCGCTGCAACCCGATCTGCATTTATTGGTTCGTGATCGGCCAGCCACCGGACTTTGCTCGCGGTAAAGGCCGCTACTAAACGACTTCCAACCGCATCTGAAATTGCTTGGCCATCATGGAGGTGCTCGTATTCCTCATTGAGATCGCTGGCCGCTTGGGCAGAACGAGTGTCATTCCAGAGCAGCGCGGGACGAATTACCTCGCCCTCAATATCGAGCACGACCATCCCATGCTGCTGCCCGCCTATGGAGATTCCGGAGACATCATTCAACCCTCCGGCAGCATCGATCGCCCCCTGCAAGGCGATCCACCATTCATTTGGGTCAACTTCAGTGCCCGCCGGGTGACCTGCCCTGCTCGAGCGAACGAGTTCACCGGTGAGGGCATCACGTATGACAACTTTCACCGATTGAGTCGAGGAATCAACCCCCGCAACTAGAACTCGATCGCTGCGCGATGTCATCCTTCTTCTTGGACTCCCATTAAATGCTCGATGGCGAGTTGATCGATCTTCTCGTAGCCGTATCCACGCGCCCCAGCAGCTTCCACGTCAATGGAATCCAATTCGATGTCCTTCCAGCTCTCGCCAGATGAAAGAGTCGGAATCTCTAGCTGGTCGATATGAGATTCGACCATGGCCGCTTTAACTCTAGGGTCGTTGCGGAAAGCAATCGCGCGTTCTTTGAGCAGGAGATAGGTACGCATGTTTGCAGTGGCCGACTCCCATACTCCATTGTCATCTTCGGTGCGGGCCGGCTTGTAGTCAAAATGTTTTGGGCCCTGATAGTTGTAACGCTCAAGAAGATCAACCAAGAAGAAGGCCGACTTGAGATCACCATGACCGAAGACCAAGTCTTGATCGAATTTCGGACCGTGTTGACCATTCAAGTCTATGTGGAACAACTTCCGATGAAATAGTGCTTGCGAAATCCCGTGTACGAAGTTGAGTCCGGCCATCTGTTCGTGTCCGACTTCAGGATTAACCCCTACCATCTCGGGGTGATCCAACGAGTTGATGAAAGCAATAGCATGCCCGATGGTCGGCAAAAAGATGTCGCCACGCGGTTCATTAGGTTTGGGTTCGATAGCGAACTTGATGGAATAACCTCGGTCAATAACGAACTGGGAAAGTATGTTGAAACCTTCGCGGTAGCGTTCCAGAGCTACGTAAGCGTCTTTGGCGCCATCTGATTCTGCGCCTTCTCGCCCGCCCCACGCCACATATATCTCAGCGCCTAACTCAACCGCGAGATCAATATTGCGCATCACTTTCTTTAACGCAAAGCGACGAATATCGCGATCATTGGAAGTCAATGCACCGTCTTTGAAGATGGGATGAGAGAAAAGATTTGTCGTCGCCATCGGAATCTTCATCCCAGTATCAGAAAGTGCCTTCTTGAAGCGAGCAATGTGGACATCGCGTTCTGCTTCATTTGAGCCAAAAGGAATGAGATCATCATCATGGAAAGTGACTCCATATGCACCGCGGGAAGCCAACTCCTGAACTGTTCGAACTGGATCTAGCGGAGCGCGTGTTGCATCTCCGAAAGGATCTCGGGCCTGCCAGCCAACGGTCCATAATCCGAATGTGAATTTATCTTCGCGGGTTGGCGTAAGTGACATGTATTTTCCTTGAGAGAGAGTTTGTTGTTTGAATTGACAATTTACTCTATTATGACCGAACTGTCAATGGCAGACTCCTGAAAGGTAGGTAGGCGATGCCAAACTCGCTGCTTCCCACAAATTCCGACCGCGGGCGAAACCGTGAGGATCTGCGCGAACATAACCTGTCAGCCATTGCCGGGCTGCTTCATAAATTCGGAACCCTCTCGCGCGCCCAACTCACTTCGAGCACTGGCCTGAATCGGACCACTATTTCTAATTTGGTATCTGAACTTAAAGACCTTGGCCTCGTTTACGAATCGCAATCGGCTGGGCCGACCGGCGTTGGCCGCCCAAGTGTCATGGTCTCACTCAGTGCAGATGTCGTCGCCTTTGCAGTCAACACTGCCCTTGATGCCACCACCGTTGGTGTTGTGAATCTTCTCGGACAGGTGCTAGTAAAAGCACGTCGACCTAATCCTGCAAATCTCACACCTACCATGGCTGTCCAAATTGCCAACGATTTAATCATTCACTTGCGTGCAAAATTGGCACCGGGTGCCCGAATCATAGGAATCGGTGTGGCAATCCCCGGCCAAGTCAGAGTTGCAGAAGGGCTAGTGCGTTTTGCACCGGCCTTTAAGTGGACTAATGCACCGTTTGGTCCGATGCTTCACAAGCTTTCGAATCTTCCCGTATTTCTCGATAACGATGCAAGCTTGGGATGTTTAGCAGAGCGCACCGTTGGTAGTGCTCGAAAGTTCTCAAACATCGTGTATCTCTTTGGTGGTACCAATGGCGTGGGAGGCGGAGTTGTCATCGATGGGCTCCAGCTGCGAGGAGCCTCAGGATATGCCAGCGAATTGGGTCATATCCGTATTTCAGACTCAGACAAAGAGGACTACTCGGGTCTAGTTGGCACCCTTGAGGCCGCAGTGCGACGCGATAGATTACTGAAGGTTCTTGGTTTAAAAATAGCCAACGAAGATGAACTCGAAGCCGCGATTCTTGCAAGCGAATCGACTGAGGCCATTGCAGAGTTCCATACTCAAATCGATGCCCTCGGGATCGGTGTCGCGAACTTGGTAAATATCTTCAACCCGCAGGTTGTTATTCTCTCTGGGTTCCTTGCTTCGCTTTTCAAATTCGATCACGACCGACTTCTAGAGGAATTCAGGTGTCACACCCTCCTAGCATCCCAGGAGGAGGTAATTGTGACTCCAGGCAAGTTGAATGCCAATTTACTTATGATTGGCGCTGCGGAATTGCCCATCCGTCAGATTATCGAGAACCCATCATCGGTATCAGATATGCCGCTGATCAAGGGACGTAGAAAGATTTAGGCTTCTTCTTTCGGCGTACTTTGCGCGGAATGAAAAGGTAACTCCCGAAGCCAATCGCAAAAGCAAATAGGTGACCCCAATTGGTAAATGAGGCGTCAAAAATCAAGGTGATTCCAAGCAAAAGCGCGATGGCCCCGGCATACATCCATCGGCGCGGTGACGGAACTCGATAAGTCAGAAGCGCTGCCAGGGCGGCCAATCCATAACTCGAACCGACGTCGCGGGCACTCGTTGTTGGAGACTTTACTATCGTGAAATTCAATGAAGCCCAGAGCCAGAATGCGACGATCAAGGTTGCGCCCACATGGCCAAAGAAGAAGACAGCTGCCGTCCTTGCTGTGCCAATCCAGCGCTCAACAGCGGTAGCGACCAGACTAAATGCCAGTAAAGAAAACAGGAGTTCGCCGGTACTTGCCACCCAAAAAGCACTTCCAAAAAGCACACGCATTGGGTCACGGATCAACTGGTGCAGATTGGTGCTGCGCTCTAGGAGCAACTCCTCCGCGATATTGCTACTCGAAGTCTGCAAGACCCAGGTCGTAATTATCAGAACGAACAAGTATGTGAAAGTGCCGGGGGCGGATCGCATAAATGCCTTCGCTTTAGGCATCCAGAACCTCCATACACTTCGGAAAGGGTCAAAAAAAGGCCAGCGCTCGGAGATCACCAGACGATCAATACCAATAATCAAAATAAAGAGTGCGATTGGAACCATAAATAGATTAAACCGCAGACCAGCCTCCGCGATCCACATTTCCTTTGTCTAGTCGCTAGAAAGCATCCACTTAGTGTGAATTTCATGTGAAAGGCGCTACTTTTCGAGACTTGTAGACGGTCAAAGATAAAGTTGCAGTACCTTTTCCCAATGGCGAGCACGGTCGTTTCCAAGAAGGGGAAGCCTAGTTTTCGTGCCGACATCGAGGGTTTACGCGGCATTGCCGTTCTACTTGTCCTCTTATTTCATGCTTCTATTCCGGGTTTCAATGGCGGTTTTGTAGGCGTAGATATCTTTTTCGTGATTTCCGGGTACTTGATCACTGGGATGCTTTTTCGCGAGTACGAGACAACCGGCAAAATCTCGCTGCGGAATTTCTACGCGCGACGCGTACGCCGGCTCCTTCCGGCCTCAGCCTTGGTTTTGGTTGTTACGTTAATTGCCTCAATCCTCTTCCTTCCTCCTCTGTCTCTTCCTTCAGTTGCAGCTGATATCGCGGCGGCCGCACTTTACGTATCGAATATTGTCTTTGCATTTCGCGCCACCGACTATTTTGCCGCGGGGTCCGCGCCATCGCCGATCCTGCATTTCTGGTCACTCGGTGTCGAAGAGCAGTTCTATCTATTCTGGCCGGCGATCTTTCTCCTCGTTGCATATGGCGCCCGCAGGCTTAGAATGCGCATCGGCGTGACTATCGCCGTTATCGGAGTCTCTTCCTTTGCCTTTGCGACCTATCTCGTAACGAGGGCAGGCCCATGGGCTTTCTTCTCGCTGCCTACTAGGGCCTGGGAACTTGCACTTGGCGGAATCTTGGCGGCCTTCGGCGCCAGACTTTCTAAGATGCCACATTGGCTGGCCATCTGCTTAGGCTGGATCGGACTGATCGCGGTCATTTATTCCGGCCTAGTCATCAAAGCCACCGCACCTTTCCCAGCTTGGCCCGCCCTGGCACCCACCGTTGGCGCTGCCTTACTCATTGCCGGAGGAAGTCGTATCTCTCGCTTCGGTCCTGCTGCGTTTCTGGGAAAGGCACTACCACAATTTCTAGGCAGAATTAGTTACTCGCTCTACCTCTGGCATTGGCCTCTCCTAGTCATTCCGCTTGCCTGGAAAGGTCATCCGCTCACTATCTACGAGCGCGTCGGGTTAGCCTTGCTAGCCATCCCGTTCGCTTACGCGACCCAGAGGTGGGTTGAGGATCCATTACGACATGGCAGATTCATAGGAACCATCCCACGAAAAAATCTTCTGACTGCAGGTGCTATGTCACTAATAATCGCCGGTGCATCCCTCGGAACCGATTACATCGTTACTAACAGCGCGCATTACAACGCAAAACCCATGACGACGGAACAAAAAAGCGCCGAATTGGATGCCCTTTTGAACCCCTTGGCGGAAAAGAATAAGTTGGCAACTTCCAGACCTGACACCCTTGCTTCACCCGTGCCTTTGAATCTAGAACCGCAACTGATCAATGCAAAAAGTGATCGCCCTATTACGTATGCAGACCGCTGCCATACGCAGATGAATCTGCCCCCGTCGACTAAGCCGTGCATATATGGTGACACCTCAGCGAGCACCACCGTGGTGCTCTTCGGAGATAGTCATGCGCTTTCTTGGTTTCCTGCCATGAACATTGTGGCTAAGGAGAATGACTGGAAATTACTTTCCCTCACCATGTCCGCCTGCTCGCCAGCTGACATCCCGGGGTGGAATCCTTCTAACAACAGTGTGATGCAGAATTGCACGCTCTGGCGGGCCGATGCATTTAAAAGAATCGCTGCCGCAAAACCACTCGTGGTGCTCGTGGCTGGTACGCGCGGATTTGAGACAGTCAACGCGCAAAACAAGGTGTTAGCCGGTGATGCAAAGAACTCTGCTTGGCGAGCCGGGATGCAACGAACCATTGACAAGTTGAAGTTAGCTTCTCCTCACGTTATCTACATCGGTGATGCCCCCCAGTCATTGGTCGACCCCCCAGTGTGCCTGTCGGCACACCCAAAGAACGCCCTCGAATGCGCTACCCCGCTGGCAAAGGCAATCAACACCGATTGGATTGAACAGGAAACCGTCATGACAATCCAGGAAGGGATCTCTTTTATTGACCCAGGGCTGTGGATCTGCCCCACGAGTCCATGCCCGGTCATATTAGGAAATCTCCTTATTTATATGGACGGAGGTCACCTCACCGCAACATTCTCGGCCGCCCTTGCAAGCCGCTTGCGCAAAGCCATCTCCGTGGCAGCCGGGATACCCATCCCTAGCCCTTCTCCAAGCGCAACCCCCTAGAGTGCTAGCCCTCAAGGGGCATAACTCACACACGAATTCACGCGGCAACGCTGTTGTTTTGCTCGCTTTTGCTGAAGAGTGATCTCAGTGCGGTCCACAACCATGGATCCAAAAAAGGAGAGAGATATGGTTCTACTTGCTATTTCGCTTGATCATCCCGCCAAATTCTTTAACTGGGGATTTATTTCTATCTCCATCCCGAATCTCATCATGATTGGCATTATTTTTGTTCTCTTTGGATTAGCTCTCGTTCTTCCATTCCCTTCTCACGACAAGTCGAAGGGAAAGTGAATTAGATGTCAACAATGTGGACGACAAAATTGCGCAGAGCAACAGTCGAAAAATTTGAACCGCAGGACATTCTCCCCGATGACCAGCCATCTTATGTAGCTTCATGGATTTACGTCTTCGGAGTAATGACGTTGGCAGGACTTTTCGTCATCATTGTTACCGGGTTTATTCTCACCACAAAGGGCATAGCATGGTGGCATACATCCAGTGTGGGTCACTTCGTCAACTCAGCGCACTTGTGGGCCGTCGAACTCTTCTTCGTATTCATGGTGGTCCATCTCTGGGGCAAATTCTGGATGGCCGCCTGGCGCGGGCGCCGATTCGCAACGTGGGCAACGGGAGCGATCGCCTTTCTTGCATCAGTTGCGACAGGCTTCACTGGCTACCTCATTCAGACCAACTTTGACTCACAGTGGATCGCCACTCAAGCAAAAGACGGACTTAATTCATCTGGAATAGGCTCGTTCTTCAACACGCTTAATACAGGTCAGGCCATACTCCTTCATGTGGCTCTGCTCCCTCTCGTCGTTGGTTTGATCACGATCTGGCATGTGATTTTGGTCAGGCGCAACGGCGTCGTACCTCCGCTGGATGCCCAAGAGATTGCTGGAGGTGCAAAGTGAGTAAGCAACGCAATGTAGATCTTGCTAAATGGAGTGGACCAAAGCGTCCTTATGACTTGGTTAAAGAGTTCACGATCGCTCTACTAGTTGTCACCCTCCTAACGGTCGGATTGGCAGCATTATTTAGTTCTCCTGACGAGCGAGCAGTGACCCTGCAAGACTGGTCGATGAAGTCTCCTGCTGATTTCGTGGCAACCACGACGGGAGAATTAGCGGGAACAACTATTAGTGCTTCTTATGGCCCTCCGTATAACAATGCCGGAGAAGGCTTGAAGCTCGGACCGCTAGCAATTCAAAAGTGGGCTGGCGTAACGATTCCCGTGAATCCTGCCGTCGACTTCGTAGTCGATCCTTTGAAATTCAGCAAAGACGCCTCAATTCCTGCAGCACTTGGTACCTGGACTGGCGCCAGTGCTGATCAACAGAGTAAATGGGCAAACGACTATGCTGCCGCAATCACGAAGGCGGGCGGAGATTACACAAAGGTGGCCGCAAGTGCTTCCTACGGCCCAGTGCCCGCCATGGCAAACGGCCTACTTGCCCAAGCTCAAGAGGGAGTCCTTGATGGAATCCTGACGACCAAGGCCACCCCTTATCCAAGCGACTTCACCGGACCGATGCTCTTTCTGGCTGATGGTGCCTACTTGGATGATCTTGGGGCCGCCCAACACTTACACGGGGATCAATGGGGCATGATGAACGAGACCGGTTCATATCCAGGACAGTCTTGGTTGTGGCTCTTCTCGCTCTGGTATCAAGTTGAACCCTTTAAGTCATCGGCAAATGCGGACATCCAAATCTTTGCCCTCTTGATGCTCCTTACATTGGGCTTCATCTTCATGCCAAAGTTACCGTTCATCAATCGCCTACCTCGATTGATCCCGATTCACCGGCTCATTTGGCGCCGGTACTACAAGGAGAACAATCTCTAACCTGAAATAGTTGCTAGCCTCGTGATTGTTTCGCTAACCACGATCCAGTCACGAGGCGACGCATCAGTACGCCAGTTGTAAGAAAAATCCCCGCAAGTATTACCCAGCCGATCCTTCCCATTCCGATCGCAAGGGCCGTTACCAAACTCGGCCCCACTGCCCCGCCAAGACCAAATCCCATCGAATAAACCCCTTGATACTGCCCCTGATGGGCTTGGTTGGCCAAGCCAAATCCGATGCTCCAAGATCCAGCCGAGCCGATCAATTCGCCCGCAACGTGAACAAGGGCGGCAAAAACGAGGACGACGCAAGCCACAATTCTGGAAGCACCAGCTGAGAGCGCATAAAGCAGACAAGCCGCTGCCACGAGATAACCTGCCCGCGCGTACATCCGGGCACCTTCCTTCACATCCCCAGAACCTTTACTAGCGCGGACCTGAAAAAGAACGACAGATATCGTGTTGATGAGCATGAGCACTGCCACCCACCATCTCGGCGCCTTGGTCTCATGGACGATCCAGAGAGGAATCGCAACATTTTGGATGATGAAATGAAGACTCATCACTCCGTTGAGCAAAGTCGCGCTCACGAACCTCTTATCTTTTAAGGCAATAAATGAGAATGGCTCTCCTTTTCTCACTGTTGGAGCAACGTAAGGCAATCGCCTCCACACATAAGCTGCACCAAAGAATGTTGCCGCATCCAGCAACAGCATCGTCACATACCCGGATCTGGTATTAATCGCCAGAGCGAACCCGGCAAAGACTGCCCCCAGTCCGATCCCTAAGTTTGTAACGGCCCGCGTGTATGCACGGATGCGGACCCGCTCTTCCCCAACTCCAAATTTGGCGATCGTCGCCATGCGCAGTGTCTGCCCGGTGGCACCAACTGCACCCATCAGCAATGACATGATGAGAAAGGGAAGAAAGGAATGAATGAAGACGAAACTTGCAAGGGCCAAACCTTCACCGCCATAAGCAATGGCCGTAATGTCCCTCGGTCCATATCTGTCGGCGAGATGACCGGCTGGAATGTTGAAGAGCAATGAAACTCCGCCACCAAGTGAGAGACCAAGGGCGACCTGAGCTGGGGTCAGACCCACATACAGCGTGAAATAGATAACCTCGATGGTCATAAAGAGACCATTGCCGAATGTATTGATTAGCGTTGCCAGACTGAGAATGCGGATAGCGCTCTCTTTTGGAATCGCGGCATTCTTGAGTCTTACAAGTGACTTCTTGGGCGCAAACGGCATTGGGACACGATAACCCTTTCGTCTGAGAGGGCGCCGCGAATTTCCTTGCATAGGTACTCTTGCTTCATGGTTCGCCGCATCTCACACACAATGCGCGATTTTTTCGCAACTGAAAGCGCTGGCGGCGTTGCCCTGGTTCTGGCAGCTGCCGTCGCGCTTATCTTTGCAAATTCCCCCTTTCGACAGGGCTACGCGGATTTTTGGAGGCCGGGTCAGGCATTCATTGGCGAGGCCCTGATGAGTATCTTTTTTTTCCTAGTAGGGCTCGAAATAAAGCGCGAATTCGTTTCCGGCGACCTGCGAAATCCAAGATCTGCGGCATTGCCAATCATCGCAGCTTTCGGAGGAATGATTACGCCAGCAATTATTTTTATGACAATAAATCATGGCGGGCCGGGCATACACGCCTGGGCGGTGCCCATGCCCACCGATATCGCCCTTTCAATCGGCGCTCTGTCTCTATTGGGCTCCACAATCGACCCTGCGATAAAGATCTTCCTTCTCACCCTCGCCATAGCCGACGACCTTGGTTCACTGATAGTCATGGGGTTCTTCTACTCATCTGGCATCAGCCCCTACAAGATTCTGTCCACTTTCGGAGCAGTCTTTCTTGCCTGGATAGTGCCCGCCGGAAAGCGATTCTCGACTGATCGCCTGATATCCCTCATCCATCCTTGGAGCAGTTTTGTAGTGATTCCAGTCTTCGTACTTGCAAATATGGGTATCTCCATCGACTTCCATCACTTCGGAGAATTAGTCTCCTCTCCCGTATCGGCCGGGATCATCTTCGGCAGAGTGGTGGGAAAGCTCGTGGGCATCACCTTCTTTGCATGGCTCGCCGCGAAGATCGGATTGGCAAGACTTCCAGAATCTCTGTCGATGAAGCACATAGCCGGTGTTGGAGCATTAGCCGGGATGGGCTTGACGGTCTCCCTCTTCATTGCAGAATTGGCGGTTAGCGATCCGACTCAGATGGCAGAAATCAAAGTAGGACTGATCCTTGCTGCCTTGGTCTCAGGAGTCTTGGGTCTGAGCATGCTTCGGAAATTTTCAAGCCGCTGATTGCTCCCCGGCTTGCATGACCGTCACATACGTTCCGACGACAGGATCCTGAAATATCGAAATAGCACTGCCTGGAACTGGCAATTCATCTACCACGACTTTGCCTCCGAGTTCACGAACCCGCGCTCGGACTCGATCGAGAGAATCGACTACGAAAACCGGAGTCCATTGCGGTGACTTCTCTTCAGAGTCCAGCCGAGTGAGACTGGCAAACCATTGTTCGCCGCGGCGCAAAATTGTCATGCCCTCTTGTGGGTCAGCCTCAATGCCGTTGCTAAGAATGTTCTCGTAATACTTAGCTGCGCCTTGCATGTCTTCAGATACATGATCGAACCAACCTGGCGCGTTGGGTTCGTACACAACTTCAAATCCCGAGAAAGTGATGGGCTGCCATAGTCCATGGACCGCACCCGTTGGGTCCATGACCAATGCCATCCATCCCACATCCATGACCTGCATGGGCGGAAAGAAAACTTGACCGCCATTGGCCTTTACTCGCTCTATCGTTCGTTTGATATCCGATGTAGAGAAATAGGTAACCCAGGCGCCGCGCCCATCACTGTGCTCCCCGATTCCCAACACAGCCTTGCCGTTATGGCGTGCAATGGAGTAAAAGCCCGTCTCCGGAGTATTTACATCAAAGGTCCATCCGAAAAGGGCGCTATAGAAATCAATGAGCCCCTCGCGCTGGGCAGAGGTACTCACACTGGTGTCAATCCAACACGGCATTCCCTGTGCGTGTTCGGTTATGACCGGCATGCAAAAAGAGTGCCACCACCCGGGGGGCTTTTCAAGGGTTAAGGACGCGCCTCTTGAGTCGATATTGCCCGGCGCGAAAGGAGAATATGGCCAAAAAAGCCCACAATGAGCGCAAATATGACGCCCACGTTGGCGTACGCCCACGTTCCCGTTTTACCGCCAATGGCTCCCATGAAATAGCCCTGCCACGAAAGCCAGGACGCAAATGGATTTGTGACGAAACCCCAGCCCACAATTGAACCGATACCGGTGAGCACAATTGATCGATAGTTCCACGCACCATAGCGACCAGAAGAATCAAAAAGCTCGGCCTCAGCGTAATCGCGTTTTCGCATCATGACGTCGGCTACAAAAATTGCCGACCATACTGCAATGGGGACGCCCAACGTAATCAAGAATCCCTGGAATGGCCCGATGAAATTGGAGGCATGCCACACGATATAAATTGTTCCCAACAACATAATTGTTGCATCAATGGATGCTGCAACATGGCGACGAACGGGCAGGCCAATCGAGACCAGCGCAAGACCCGATGAATACAGGTCGAGGATTGCCCCGCCGATAAGACCTAAGACCGCAACAACAGCAAATGGAATGAGATACCACGTGGGTAACAGTGCTGTGAGCGCACCGACGGGATCACCCATGATTTTGTCATTGAGGTCTTTGCTGCTGCCCGCCAGCAATGCTCCATAAATAATCAGAATGATCGGCACGAGAGAGGATCCAAAGACGGTCCAACCTACGACCGCTCTGCTTGATGTATTTCGTGGAAGATAACGAGAGTAATCGGCGGCCGAATTGACCCAGCCGAGTCCGACTCCGGTAATTCCGAAAATTACCGCGCCGACCAAGGCTTGCAAATTGCCACCGTGGATGGTTGAAACCTTGCTCCAGTCGACGTGGTTCACTGTCAACGCGATATATCCAATGGTCATTGCCGCGGTTGCGATCGTAAGCCACTTCTGCAACTTCATAATGACGTGGAATCCGAGCACACCGCCAAATACCGTCAGACTTACGGCGATCAGAAATCCGATGATCCTGGCTAGGTTGTGGTCCATATGGCCCAGTCGCGCAAAGACAGTTTCAGTGGCTAAGGTCGCCAGCGAGACCAGGACGGTCTCCCATCCGACGAAAATCAAATATGAAAGCAATCCTGGAACAACATTGCCGCGTACTCCAAAGGCTGCACGTGAAAGCGTCATAGTCGGTGCATTGGAGCGTTTTCCGGCAAGTGAACTGACGCCAACCAGGATGAAAGAAAGGATGACGCTGAGAAAGGCAGCGATAGCTACTTGCGTGAAGGAGATTCCAAAGCCGAGGAAGAAGGCCCCGTAGGACAGGGCCAGTAGAGAGACATTTGCCCCACACCAGGGCCAGAAGAGCGAACTCGGCTTGCCGCCCCTTTCCTCTTCTTTGATGAAGTTGATGGAGTTCATCTCAAGGTTCAGATCAAAAATCGGCACACATTTCTCCTTCGCGGTCGGGTCATTCTACTTATACCAAGCGCGTCGTCAGGGACGTAGAGTAATCTTCCGAGGTGAATCCAACGGAGTTTTTACGCGAAATTCGCGCGCCGCGCACCCCGTTTGATCATGTTCCGTTCTTCAATCCGGGAGAACCCAATATCTCCTCCACTTTCGCCTTCCTTTTTTGGATTGGGCGCAATCAGTCCCGGATCATTCTCTCGGGATCCTTCTTCGGAATTCTAAGTTTTGCCTGCCTCGCCTCGATGCCTGGATTCCTTGGCAAAGCAGTGCAGTCAATAGCCGACCATAATCAGAATGCCCTAAATAGATGGGCCTTGGCCATCATCATTCTTGGTGCGGTTCAATCCTTTTCATCGATCTCGCGCCATCGCCGTGGCGTTGGCAGTTGGATATCTGCGGCAACCCGGCTCAAACAGATCATCGCCCGGAAAGCTTCAGAACTTGGGGCCGACCTACCTCGACTGGTCTCTACTGGCGAAGTGGTCTCAGTAAACAACAATGACGTGGAGCGTATTGCGCGCGGCTTTGACAACATTCCCCGGCTAATCGGTGCGATAGTTTCATTTTTCTATGTTGCGGTACTACTCATCCGATCCTCCCCGAAGATTGGGCTTCTCGTTGTTATCTGCGTTCCCTTGATGAGTCTCCTAGTGGCGCCGATCATTAAGCCATTGCAGGCCAGAGAAGCCGAGCAGCGCAAGAAACTCAGTGACTCTTCAAACTTGGCAGCAGACACGGTTGCCGGACTTCGAGTGCTGCGCGGAATCGGCGGCGAGGAGCTCTTTCTTTCGCGATTTAGGGATGCCTCACAAGCAGTGCGCCGGGCAGCCGTTCGCACGGCGATGATTCGCTCACTATTACAGGCCCTGCAGATCATCTTGCCTGGTGTGCTAGTTCTTGTCGTGATATTTATCGGAGGAAATTTAGTAGCTGACGGGAAGATGAAACTCGGAGACCTTCTCTCCTTCTATGGGTACAGCGCTTTTCTGGTCCTGCCCTTGCGCGTCCTAACGGAGACCGCTCAACGCATGACTTCTGCCGCAGTCTCTGCAGGCCGCGTTGTCACATTGCTGTCGGTGAAGACCATTAACCATTGGGGCGATGACCCTGCCCCCGATTCGACGGGCGTGCTGAAAGACACGATATCCGGGATCGAAATAAAGCCAGGAGAACTCCTTGTTGTTGTTAGCGACAATCCCATTTCGGCTGACAATCTATGTGACCGCTTGGGTGGCTACGTAGAAGCAGAAACCGTCTACCTTGCCGGCAGGCCGCTTACCTCCTTCACACGCGAGGCAATACGAAGTGCGATCTATGCCCAAGAGAAGGAACCTGCCATCCTCTCGGGGACAATCGGGTCCATTTTTTCCGTGCCGCACTCAGGTCGAATTGATATCACGCAAGCAATAGATGCCGCATCCGGAGAAGATATTTTAGAGTCCCTTGAAGGCGAGGGTTTATCTGCAGAAGTAGTGGAACGTGGGCGTACGCTCAGTGGGGGCCAACGTCAACGTCTAGCACTTGCCCGGACTCTCTTCGTAGATGCTCCGATCACAATTCTGGATGATCCAACGAGCGCGGTGGATGCGCACACGGAAGCACGCATTGCCTCGCGCATATTCGAACTACGCCGCGGGATGACCACCGTCGTTTTCTCCAATTCGCCTCTCATCCTAGATAAGGCAGATCGTGTCATCCTCTTATCGAAGGATGTATTCCAAGTCGAAGGCAGCCATCATCAACTTCTAACAACGAGTGCTGAATATCGGGCGCTAGTAATGAGGGGCGCATGAAAGGCAAACCGGTAAGTCCGTCTCATCTTCCACCCAGCGCATTCCAGTCACCTCCTCCTCGCACCGAACGCATCCCCAAGGACTTCGGCCTTGAACGCTCGTCTTCTCGCCTGCCGATAGCCAGCACGAAAACGGTAAATGGCGAAATGATCGCTCTGATCCGGAAGCATCTCAGAGGATTTCTCCTCGTTGCGTTGTTGCAGCTGATCACGGTCGGCAGCGCGCTTGTGACCCCTCGCGTCTTTGGTAATTTGCTCGGACAGCTGGGCGTTGATGCCCATCATGTCCACATTAAACGGGCAATTTTGATAGCGGGAATTGCCCTCCTAATCCAGACACTTTTTGCTTACTGGACACGGGTCAAGGCCTCCATACTGGGTGAATTTGTTCTGTCTTCACTGCGTGAGAGATTTTTGGAAAGAGTTGTGGAACTGCCTCCTAACATCATCGAACGGGCTGGCAGCGGTGAATTATTAGCCAGAACCACCACCGACATCGATCACATCACGTGGGCGGTACGCGATGCCTTCCCCATTATTACGATCTGTCTAGTCGAACTCACCAGCATCTTGATCGCCATCGCCTTCACTGCGCCCATCTTCATTGCCGTGGTACTCACAAGCGCACCAGTGATATTTGCGATCACCAGGCGTTATCTGCGCAAATCACCACAGGCCTACCGCGTGGAATCCTCCTCTTACGCGCTGATGAACTCCATACTCGTAGAGTCGGCAGAATCGGGACGAACGATCGATGCTCTGCGATTGGGCGAGGACAGAATCGAGCGAAGTGACTCGGCATTGGGACGTTGGGTGGAATGGGAGCGCTATACCCTCCGACTCCGCACAGGATGGTTCCCTTACGTCGAGTTCAGTTACATCGTGCCCATCGGCGTTGTTCTACTTGTAGGGGCGCACTTCTACAACGCGGGAACTCTCACCATCGCACAAATCACCACCTCGCTTCTCTACGCCCAAATGATGATCGACCCCCTGGAAGGGTTGCTGTGGTGGATCGATGAGCTTCAAGGGGGGAAAGCCTCTCTTTCACGCTTGCTAGGAATTCATGAGATCGAAGAACGAGAGATTAAAGATTCTGATCCGGAAGGATTTGAAGTTCGCGCAGACAACGTCCAATACAGCTACAAAGAGGGACGCGAAGTTCTCAAAGGGATTTCGTTCCTGGTCGAACCTGGTACCCGCATCGCAATTGTCGGCCCATCCGGTGCAGGCAAGTCCACGCTGGGCAAGTTACTTGCGGGGATCCAACCGCCCAGAAGTGGGCGTGTGACCATTGGCGATGCTGAAGTTGGCTATCTTCCCGTTGAGAAGGCGCGATCTCATGTTGCTCTAGTAACCCAAGAACACCACATTTTCGTTGGGACCCTGAAAGACAACCTCATTCTGGCAAATGCTCTGGCGACAGAGGATGAAATATGGGCCGCCCTCAATGCCGTCGATGCCAAAGAGTGGGCTGCAGAATTGCCGCAAGGTCTGGCGACTCTTGTTGGAACCGGCGGGGCGCGATTGCTTCCAGCGCAAGCTCAGCAAGTGGCATTGGCGCGATTAGTCCTCGCCGACCCGCATACTCTCATCCTCGACGAAGCTACATCTCTCCTCGATCAACGCGCAGCGCGCCACCTCGAATCATCTTTATCGGGAGTTCTAGAAGGTCGAACCGTCATCGCCATTGCCCATCGACTTCAGACTGCCCACGACGCAGACATCATTGCTGTGATTGAGGATGGAAAAGTCACTGAATGGGGTTCACATGCAGAACTGATGAGCGCGCAGGGCCCTTACTCGCAATTGTGGCGATCATGGAGAGACGAAAGTTAATTCGAACGTTTTTTGAGCCGGTAGCGCACTGCGGCCAAAATTCCCTCCAAAATCACGAGGGGTTCGGGGGGACATCCTGGAATTTCCAGATCGACGGTGAGTACTTTAGAGACTCCACCGAGTGAGGCATAACTCTCGCCGAAAATGCCACCGTTTATAGCGCAATCTCCCACGGCAACGACGATCTTTGGTGCAGGCATCGCCTCATCTGTAACAGCCAGTGCGCGCGACATGTTGCGCGATACTGGTCCGGTTACCAAGAGCATGTCAGCATGACGTGGGCTGGCCACAAATTTGATTCCTAAACCTTCTAGGTTGTAATACACATTTCCCATAGCGTTGATTTCGAGTTCGCATCCATTGCAACTTCCCGCATCCACTTCACGGATAGTGAGGGCTCGACCTAGAATTCTTAGAATTTCATCGTGGATTCGGCCAACTGTGGCCAGTTCTTGGGCAATTGGTGCGTTCTCAGTTGCGATACCCACTTTGGATATCTGCCGAATCAGCGGCCACATCATCGGTCATGTCCTGAATAACTTAGATTGAAAGACTTATTGATGAGCGGAAAGTCCGGAACAATATCGCCAATGACTGCATACTCGATCACGGGCCAATTCTGCCAGGATGGATCATGCACGTGGCAACGCGAGACATGTCCAGACGAGTCCACTTCTAGTGCTGTGAAGATGCCACCACGCCACCCTTCGATCCAGCCGGCACTTGATCCGGGAGCAGTGCGAACTGCATTCTCTTTGCAGATGGAGCCATCAGGTACGTTCTCGACAAGCTGTCTAATCAAACGAAGAGACTCGAATACTTCGTCAAAACGTACATCCACTCTGGCAGCAACATCTCCGCTATCCCGCATTGAAATATTGACTGCAAGTTCGGAATAAGGCTCGCAGGCGGCGTCTACTCTTACGTCATGGACGACCCCACTGGCGCGTCCGGCTAGCCCGATAAGCCCTAACCTGGTGGCCACCTCGTTAGTGACGGTACCTGTAGTAAGGAAGCGATCTTGGAGTCCTGAATGATCGTCGTATATACCTTGAAGAATGCGGACTTCGCTTTCGATCTCATCGCATTGGTGAAGCAGATGCCGAAGTCCATCAGAATCGATATCAGCGGCAACTCCTCCGGGGCAGATATAGTCCATCATCAAACGGTGACCAAACACGATCTTGTTCAATCGGAGACAATCTTCTCGAAGGCGCATGAACTGCGAGAGTCCAAAGGCAAACCCTGCATCATTGCCGATCGCCCCAAGATCGCCAAGGTGGTTGCCGATCCGCTCGCGCTCCAGCGCAATCGCACGCAACCAGAGAGCTCGTTTGGGCACGCGCCATTTCCAAATACTTTCCAGGCTCATGCAATAACTCCAGGAGTAAGCAACTGTAGAGTCCCCCGACATCCGTCCCGCCAGGCGATGGCCCTCAACGGCTGCGAAACTCTCAAATGCCTTGTCGACACCTTTATGCGTGTAGCCCAGCCGCTCCTCAAGCCGAAGTGTCTTCTCGCCAACCACAGAGAATCTAAAATGTCCGGGCTCAATAATTCCGGCATGAACGGGACCAACAGCGATTTCATGCACGCCTTCCCCCGCAACCGGTACAAACTGATAATCGTCGATTTGGATTTGCGAGGGAATCTCCCTGCCTGTGTTCTCTTTGCGGAGAGGGAAATAGTTCTCAGGCCATCCGCCGTGGCTTAACCACGGCCGTTGGTCACTTGCGCCGTCGGCGTCAATTCCCAAAAGGTCCTTAATAGTCCTCTGCATGCGCACTGACACCGGGAAAAGGGTCGAAATATCAGGGTATTTAGCTTCTTTTTTGGGGACTGGCAATTCCAACCAGAGCAGTTCGCGGCCATCTATGTCATATACGGCTGAGACGACGAATTGGCCGTTCTTCTTCTGGCTAGCCCAGAGCGTCACCAATCGGCCATGATTCTCGGCAATTGAAAGAGCGGCGGACTCCCACTCACCTACTGTGACCGTTGCGCGCGAGAGCGGGAATTGGGTCGGCAGAATCGCCACGTTGAGCTCAAGGTCAGCAATGTTCACGATATCAACCTCCAATAATCTTCGCCGCTTGGAGGAACCACGTGTTCAAATATGCGGGAATATAAAGACCCAGCATGAGTGCCAATCCAAGATGAATGAAAACTGGCAACAACGCTGGCGGATGCGGTAGCCGTTTCACGGTCGTCTCACCAAAGACCATTGGTTGGACCCGGCTAAAGATTGCCGCGAATGCAACGGCGAGACCCAATAGAAGTATGGGTGTGGCCCAAGGAAGTTGGCGCATGGCACTAGTCAATATGAGAAATTCGCTGGCAAAAACTCCGAAGGGCGGCATCCCTAAAATTGCCAGAGATCCCATCATCAGGCCCCATCCCACAGTAGGGCTGATCTTCATCAATCCTCGAATTTGATCCATAATCTGCGTGCCGGCCTTTTGTGCGGCATGGCCCACGGCGTAGAAGATTGCAGACTTCGTCAATGCATGAACCGTCATGTGAAGGAGACCCGCAAAATTCGCGATTGGTCCACCCATGCCGAATGCGAACGTCATAAGCCCCATGTGTTCGATGGATGAGTAGGAGAACATCCGTTTGATATCTCTCTGCCGAAGAAGTGAAAATGCTCCAACTAGTACGGAGAGAAGGCCAAACCCAATCATGAGATGGCCGGCGAAGTGATTGCCGAGTGCGCCATCGGTGAGGACCTTGCACCTGATCACCGCATAAAGCGCCACGTTGAGGAGCAATCCAGATAAAACTGCAGATATCGGTGTCGGGCCCTCCGCATGCGCATCCGGAAGCCAGTTATGCAAGGGCGCCAAACCGACCTTGGTGCCATATCCAACCAAAAGAAAGACGAAAGCGAGGGACATGATTACCGGGTTAAGGTGAAACTTTACCGCATTCAAATTGGTCCATAGCAGAGGATTTTGCCCATGGCCAACTACCTTTTGCGCTGCCATATATAGAAGAATCGTTCCGAAAAGTGCCTGCGCAATGCCAACGCCACAGAGGATGAAGTACTTCCAAGCCGCTTCCAAGCTTGCCGGCGTACGGTAAACGGAGACCAGCAACACCGTCGTCAATGTGGCAGCCTCCATAGCAACCCAAAGAATGCCCATATTGTTGGTCGTCAGAGCGAGCAGCATGCAGAAACTGAATAGCTGGTACATGCTGAAATACAAGCGCATTCGGTTGGGGCTCATCTTTCCGCGTTCTTCTTCGATCCTCATGTACGGTCTCGAGAAGATGGAAGTCGTAAAACCGATCAACGCGGTCAAGGTCACGAGAAAGACATTGAGCGAATCAATAAAGAACTGTCTATCAAGGGCGAAGACCGAACCGTGCGCGACAATCCTCGCAGTGAGAATCACCGATGCCAAGAAAGTAAAGAAACTAAAGATTACGTTGATATCTCGACCATTGGGACGATGACCGACCAGGGCAAGCACAATTGCTCCGACCAGTGGCGAGATGAATACCAAGACCAATGGACTCATCTACTCTTCCTTCAAATTCTCGAGATTACGTATGTCCAAACTCTCGAACTGCTCGCTGATTTGGAATAAGAAGACGCCAAGGATGAAGACACCAACCAGAACGTCAAGCGCGATGCCCAACTCGACGACCATGGGCATGCCATAAGTAGCCGAAGTGGCCGCGAAAAAGAGCGCGTTCTCCATGGCGAGGAACCCGATTACCTGTGGCAGGGCTTTGGATCGGGTAATCATCATCATGAACGAAAGAAGTATGCAGGCCAAGGCGATTCCCAAAGTTCCGGGAACGACTGAGGTGGAGAGTTTGGAGATTGGAAGGGCCAAATTGAATGCAAATACCACAAGCACTATTCCGACCAACATCGTGCTTGGGATATTGATCAACGTCTCAACGTCCCACCTGACGTTGAGACGCTTGATTAATCGATGCAAGACCCAGGGGATCAAAATCACTTTGAGAAGCAGGGTTAAAATTGCCGAATAGTAGAGATGCTCTTGATGCGTCATGTGAGCAACGACGGTAGTTGCCGCGACAACCGTGAGTCCCTGCAGCGCGTAAAGGTTTACCAGGGTAAGAACCCGGCGCTGCGCGAGCATGGCGAAAGCCAACATCAGGAGGAATGCAGCGAAGAGGTTGACCAATTGGATGCTCAATGTTGTCATGGCTCAAGCGCCTAACAGGATGTGAGTGAGCATGCCGATTACCCCGAGAAGAAAGGCAGTAGCTAAGAATTCTGGAACACGGAAGATTCGCAGTTTTGCCGAGAAAGTCTCAACAAGTGCAAGGACAAAGCCGATGAGGAACAATTTAAGAGCCAGCGAAGGCAGAGCTAAAAACAGGCTGGAAGGAGTTGCTTTCTGCCCAATCCCCCACGGCAAAAACAGAGCTATTCCTAGGGTTGAGTACGCGAATAATTTGAGTGAGGCAGCCCATTCCATAAGCGCCAAATGGCGGCCGGAGTACTCAAGGATCATCGCCTCATGAATCATCGTCAGTTCCAGATGCGTCGCGGGATTGTCAACTGGCACCCTTGCGTTCTCCGCTAAGAAAACAAGAATGAATGCCATGCCCGCGAAAACTAAACTCGGGTAAATTGCAAAATGCTTATGTACCACTGCCTCGACGATTGTCGTTAAAGCAGTTGATTGCCCGATTAACGAAGCAGAGAACAAGACGGTAAGCAGTGCTGGTTCAGCTAGAAAACCAACAAGCATCTCTCGCCTTGCACCGAGGGTTCCAAAAGCTGTTCCTATATCCATGGCTGCCAATGAGATGAAAATGCGTCCCAGGGCAAAGAGTCCAACCAAAGCAATAGCATCCGCCGCAGATGCCAACGGCAAATCGGTTGAAAGCGTCGGGATGATGGCATTGGCCAGCAGCATGCTTCCAAAGACTGCATAGGGAGCAAAACGAAAGAGTGAAGAAGCAGAATCTGCCATGACCGAGTCCTTGTTGAAAAGTTTGTGCAACATACGGTACGGCTGTAGCACACCTGGGCCCCTGCGATTTGAGAGCCATGCACGCATCTGGTTAACCCATCCGAGAAGCAATGGCGCTAAGAGCATCGGAGTCAGGATCGAGATCAATTGTGAGAACGCGCGACTCATCGTCTGGCCGTCGGTACTAGTAGAAGGATCACAATAAGAGTTACGAAACTATAAAGAAGGTAAATTGATATTCGACCCTGCTGAAGTTTGCCCACCTTCGCTGATACATACTCAGTTGCCCGGGCTATGGGCATGTAGATGCCTTCCCAGAATTTGTCGGTTACAACCACGTGGTACTCGGGTTCGCTATCGTCAGGTTTGGGAAGATGCCGATCCATATGAAAGAAGGGCTCGAATATCTGGCGAATTGGTTGCCCGTATCCTTCGGCGGTGTCTTGCATGCGCGAATTTCTCCACGGGTGTCCACCTCCCCACGGTGCCGAACGTCGCAAACGTGCATGGTAGAGAAGTCGAACCAGAACGAAGGCAATGACCACAGCCGCAACGACGCCGAATAGGAAATAAAGGGGACCATAACTTGCTCGAACAATCGATGTGGGCGTTAGCAGCCACCACCCATTCGCACTGGCAGGATGTGCTAGACCCACTCCCACAAGTCCTTTTGTCACAGGATCGATGAGATGGAGAATGGAATTTGGAGCCAATCCCAATCCAATAGTGAGGAGTGCAAGCCAGCCCATACCGATTCTTTCGAAAACACCCGCATCGTGCGCCTGACTCAATTTCTCCTCACGAGGCTGTCCAAGGAACACGACACCGAAAAATTTCACCATTGCATACCCAGCCAATGCGGCAGTCAGGGCGATCGAGGCCGTCGCAATCGGAATGAGCATGTTCAAGAATGGTTGTGGCAGCCCCGGTGTAAAGAGGAAACTCTGCAACAAGAGCCATTCAGAAACAAAGCCCGAAAATGGAGGCAAACCTGAACTTGCCAAAATACCTATCAGCGCCAGCCAGGCTACCCACGGCATAAATCTGATGAGTCCCCCGAGTCGGCCCAGATTCCGCTCGCCCGTGGCGTGAAGCACCGAACCGGTCGTCAAAAAGAGAAGACTTTTGAAAAGAGCGTGACCAAGGACGTGATACAGACAAGCCGTCAGTGCCAGGGCGGCAAGGGTGTTCATTCCGTACGAGCGAAAGAGCAATGCCAGACCCATCGCAGTGAATAGCAAGCCGATATTTTCGATGGACGAGTATGCCAGTAGGCGCTTCATCTCCACCTGTACCGCGGCGAAAATCACCCCGAAGATTGCAGTCGTCAAGCCAAGGACCAACAAGACCACGCCCCACCACCAGATATGCAAATGAAGAAGATCAAAAGTGACTCGTAATAACCCGTAGATAGCCATTTTGATCATCACACCGCTCATAAGAGCTGATACAGGCGAAGGCGCTGCTGGATGAGCCTCCGGCAGCCAAACGTGCAGGGGCAAGATTCCGGCCTTGGCGCCAAATCCGAAGACGGCCAAGAGGAATGCCGCCGATGCCCAGAAGGTCGATAGATTTTGAACCCTCATATTTGCAAAGGTGTAATCCCCGGTATTCGCCTGCAAAACACCAAAACAGAGCAAAATCGAAATTGCCCCAATGTGTGCGATGAGCAAATAAAGAAATCCAGCAGCGCGAATTTTTGGCAGCTTGTGATTTGCCGTCACAAGAAAATATGAGGTGAGAGCCATGCTTTCCCATGCAACCATAAACGCATATGCATCATCGGCTAGTAGAACAAGGGCCATGCTCGCTAGAAAGAAATGAAATTCCAAACAGAGCAATCCTGGAGCAGTTCCTTCACCGGCGCGAAAGTATCCCGCTGCGAAAAGTGAGATGCCGAAACTGGCAACACCAATAACTAAGAGGAAAAACGCTGAGAGAGAATCAAGGCGAAGATGGAAGGGTAGCTGCGGCAGACCTAGCGAAAGTTGCTTGGTATCCACCATTCCGCTTCCGAGCAAACGGATCGCAGCAAATGCGAGTACTAGCCCACCAAGCGCCCCGATAGGAAAGAGGACTCTGGCGACCAGAGCAAATCTATGGAGAGCAAGAATTCCCAGCAGACCTAAGGCTATCCAGGCACCAATTACCCAAAGCACCAGATCAATCGCCGGCAAATTCAGCATTACGTCCTAACGTGTCCCCGACATTATACGTCTCATATTTCTCAATCGAGAAAGAAGTCGGTCAGGAACTCTTTTGTGCCTGGTACTACTGAGTAATGATCGAGATCCGTGACTCCCTCTGCTGCCAGAACCTCATCATCAACAAAGAAGTTCCCTGTGCAATCTCGTGATATTCGATTAAGAATTGCATATGCCGCATCTGCAAGAATCTCCGGTTTGCGACACTTGCTCAGATCGACCCCCGGAATCATGGCAAGCGCGGCTGTATCTATTGCGGTTCTGGGCCATAGTGCATTAACAGCGATGCCATCTCTGCGGAACTCCTCCGACATGCCCAAAACGCACATGCTCATCCCATACTTAGCCATCGTGTAGGCAAGGTTGTTTTTGAACCATTTGGGCTTCATTGACAGAGGTGGAGATAGATTCAAGATGTGTGGATTTCTACCCTCTTCCGCAGACTTGCGAAGATGCGGGATGACGGCTTGAGAAGTCAAGAAAGTCCCCCGCACGTTGACATCGAACATCAAGTCGAATCTTTTGGCAGGTGTCTGCTCTGTGCGGGTCAAATTGATCGCACTAGCGTTGTTTATAAGAACGTCGATGCCACCAAACTCGTCCACTGTCCGGGCAATGGCGTTAGCAATCTGCTCCTCATCGCGAATATCGCACTGAATGGGAAATGGCTTTCCTCCTGCAGCGCGAATCTCTTCGGCGGCAGTAAAGATAGTTCCGGGTAATTTTGGATTTACCTCGGTCGTCTTCGCCGCAATCGCAACGGAGGCTCCGTCCATTGCCGCGCGCAGGGCGATCGCTAAACCGATGCCTCGAGAGCCGCCGGTGATGAAGATCCTCTTTCCGGACAGATTCATTTCTTTTCCCGCTTAGTCGCGAAGTTCATGAGCGCCTCTCTTGCCTCGTGTGATTGAAGAGCCATTGTGAAAAGTTCAGCTTCTGCATGCATTACGGCTTTGACTGCATCGTATGACTTGCTCTTCAAGAGTGCCTTTGTATGTAACACTGCCGTTGGCGGCTGCTTTGCAATCTTCTGAGCAATGAGGTTTGCCTGTTCGAAAGCATCTTCTGCTACAACTGTCACAAGCCCCATCTCTTTGGCTTCAACTGCCCCGAAACTCTCCCCCGTCAGAAAAATATGCGCCGCCCGTTGATACCCAACTAACTGCGGAAAGAGATAACTGGACCCGGCTTCAGGGACTAACCCAAGACTCACAAATGGCATAGAAAACGAGGCGGTCGGATCGGCAACGACTACGTCACAGTGCAACAACATGGTGGTTCCGATGCCGATCGCAGAACCTTGCACGGCGGCAACAATCGGTTTCGGGAAATCTCGAATTTGGGTGAGGAAATCGAACCCTTCCGACTCGGCAACCGTTCCAGACGAGGCAATAAAGTCGTTGATGTCGTTGCCCGCGGTGAAATGCGCCCCTTCACTCCGGATTACGACACTACGGATGCCAAAGTCCCCCACGGCCCGCCTGAGGTGCTCAGAAAGGCTGGAATACATGCCTCGCGTCAAAGCATTCATCTTCGCCGGCCGGTTGAGAGTGAGAGTCAAAACACTACCGTCGCTTGTTGCCAGGATTTCATTCATTTGGCAATCTTATGGGTGACAGTAGAGAAAGTAATGTAGGACAATCTCTATCGAGTCTTCGGAGAGGCAAGGTTCAAAGGATGAGCGCAGATATCACCATATTGGCCAGAGAACTGACGCCATTTGAACGCCTAGTCATGGATCTACTGTGCGAAGGCAAGTCGAACGCGGCCATAGCCCATGAATCCTCCCACACCGAGAAAGTCATTGAAAACACAGTCAGCCGCACCGCGAAAACTTTTGGTATCAAGGCCGATGGCGATACCAATCTTCGAGTCCTGCTTGCATTGGCGTACAGAACTCACTACGGCGACAAAGCCTTCGACCGTCTCGGAGTTGCATGCCAGCACTTGGAAATTTCCGCTGACGGAAAGAGCGTTTGTACTCGTCATATTTAGTATGTCGCACATTGCTTTTTAGGCTTTTTAAGTTTGATTAACAATCCATTGTGATCCAGCTAACCTCAGGTGACACACATAACTCGTTAACATTTATCACACTTTTCCAAGGGCTATCTCTCGCCTTTTACTTCCCATCTCATCAATAAGCGAGTGTAATAAGACCGTTCCTAACACAAGGACATTAAAGGAGAGAGAATCATGAAACGTCGCACATTCGACAAGATGGTCACCCTAGTCGGTGTCGGTCTTAGCGTTTTCCTATTCGTAGCAGCCGCCTTGATGAACTGGGGCTACTCATTCACCAACAACACCGTGAAGACACAACTTTCAGCGCAACAGATCACCATGCCTGGTGCAACTGGAAATGCAAAGGAAGACGCATCCACTACCGCCTTCTTCAAAGACAACGGTGGCAAGTTGATGCTCAACGGAAAGCAAGCGCAGATGTATGCGGATCACTTCATTGCATTCCACCTATCAAGCATGCCTACCTACGCCGCTGCTTCAACTAACAACAGAGCAGCTACAGCCGCACTTGCGGCGGACCCGAGTAATGCCGATTTGAAGGCAAAGGCAGATTCGGCTGCGGGTGTAGTTGAGACGGTATTCAAGGGCGAGAGTTTGCGCGGCATGTTGCTTAACGCATTTGCTTTCTGGCAGATCGGCCAGATTGCCAAGATCGGCGCTTTGGCTTCGTTACTCGGAGGAATTCTTCTATTGATCCTGTCAATAGCTGGATGGGTACACCTTCGTCGCACTCCAGAAGACGCGACGATCTAGCCCTCTACTCTCCGTGAGGGTGAAGAAAACGCCCCCCCGATTTATTGGGGGGGCGTTTTTCATTTCCTAGACTTCCTCTGCGTATTTACCGCTCAATTGATCCAGAAATAAATTCTTCTGTACGAGCTTGAGCTTGGTCATCCGTGTATTGGATAGGCGGGGTCTTCATAAAGTAACTCGCTGGTGACAACAGCGGTCCGCCGATTCCCCGGTCTAGGCCGAGTTTGGCACAGCGCAGAGCGTCAATAATTACCCCAGCGGAGTTAGGTGAATCCCATACTTCCAATTTGTATTCAAGATTAAGGGGAACATCGCCAAATGCTCTGCCTTCAAGGCGGACATAGGCCCATTTGCGGTCATCTAGCCAAGGAATGTAATCCGATGGTCCGATATGAACATTGCGAGCACCCAGATCGTGCTCTAACTGCGAAGTTACAGAGTTGGTCTTGGAAATCTTCTTAGACTCAAGCCGATCGCGCTCGAGCATATTCTTGAAGTCCATGTTGCCGCCAACGTTGAGTTGGTAGGTGCGATCAAGGTGAACGCCGCGATCTTGAAACAATTTAGCCATGATGCGGTGGGTAATGGTGGCCCCCACTTGGCTCTTGATGTCATCACCAATGATAGGAAGTCCCGCTTTCGTGAACTTCTCAGCCCAAACTGGGTCCGAGGCGATGAAGACTGGAAGCGCATTGACGAATGCACATCCTGCATCGATAGCGCACTGTGCGTAGAACTTGGCGGCTTCTTCCGACCCAACTGGCAAGTAGCAGATAAGAACGTCAACTGCATTGTCTTTGAGAGTCTGAACAATGTCCACGGGTGCGGCTTCGGATTCGGTAATTGTCTCTCGGTAGTAGCGGCCCAGTCCATCGAGGGTAACTCCACGTTGCACGACGACACCTGACTTCGGCACTTCGGCAAATTTGATGGTGTTGTTTTCACTGGCCCAAATTGCATCGGCTAGGTCCAACCCGACCTTTTTCTCGTCAACGTCAAAGGCGGCTACAAACTTCACATTGCTGATGTGATAGCCACCGACAACCGCGTGCATCAGACCTGGGATTTCTTGATCTGTTGGAGCGTCCTTGTAATAGACGACTCCTTGAACTAGTGAGTTGGCGCAGTTGCCTACGCCGATAATCGCAACACGAATGTCGCCCTTGCCAGTTGTGATGGTCACGCTATTTCCTTTCGGTCTTAATCATGTCTTCCAACCAAGCGATTTCTCGTTCGGCGGAATCCAAAGAATGACGTCGCCACTCTTCAAGGTACTTATCAATGCCTACGGGTGACTTTTCGAGTTCACCACGGAGAATTTCTGCTCGTTCCTTGAGTCGCCTGTGGCGACCCTCCAGAATGCGAACACGGTTGGGTCTGGAAGTTGGACCGAAGAATGCAAACCGGATCTCAAAGCCTTCGTCCTCCCACGTATCAGGGCTGACGGTCTCGGTGAGGGTGGCAAAGCGGATCTTGCCCTTCTCGGAAAGTCGGTAAACGATGCGCGATCGGCGAGAGAGTCCTCCATCATCCCCGAAAGACTCTTCAATGAGCCCGGCATCTAGCATCCGCCGCAATTGAGGGTAGAGGACCGAAAATGAGAGCGCCCGGAAGGGGCCGTAAATAGCACCCATCCGCTTGCGTAACTCGTAGCCGTGAAGGTTCTCTTTGGATAGGAGCCCGAGTAGGGCAAACTCCAAGGATTCAGTGCGCGAGCGCATATGACCTTCCACCTATCGAATTGATATATCGATGCGATATATCGCATGCTTAGTCAAGCCGATATTGCCTGAGGTGGCAAATCGCCCGCTCTCGGCGTGGCGATTGGGGCAGCGCGCCTCTTTCACGCATGGCCCGTCCTACCCTTAATGCGCCTTCCCCGCGGGTTTACGAGCCATCGCGGCTCACTACTGAGGAAGGAATCATTCATGTCCTTATTATCTTGGAAGCTTCACGGCACGGGGAAAACCATCGCTCCCGGTGAAGTTGTCTCCACGGATGAACGGTTAAGTTGGCCACGTACCATCGGTTTCGGCCTCCAGCACATTGCCGCAATGTTTGGAGCCACTTTTCTCGTCCCGTTGATTACAGGACTCCCGCCTACGACAACCCTGTTCTTCTCAGGTATCGGCACGATGCTCTTTCTTCTCATTACCAGGAACAAAGTGCCCAGCTACTTGGGCTCATCCTTCGCATTCCTAGCTCCGATAGCAGCGGCCGTCTCCAAAGGCGGAATGTCGCAGGCACTTGGCGGCGTCGTTGTCACCGGAGTTATTTTGGCCCTGATCGGCCTACTCGTTCGCGCTGCCGGAATTGGATGGATCAACTATCTTCTCCCACCAGTAGTTACTGGAACAATCGTCATGGTCATCGGATTAAATCTTTCTGGGGCGGCTAAGAATAATTTTGCCAAGGGCCCCCTTGATGCAATTGTGACTCTGGCTGCAGTTGCCATCATTGCCGCGTTCTCGCGCGGATTCCTCGGACGCATCAGCATCTTCGCCGGATTGGTCATCGGCTATCTCTTTGCGATGGTTCGCGGAGATGTCGATACAAAGGGAATCTCAGCTGCGAAATGGCTGGCATTTCCACATTTCACAAGCCCATCATTCAAGATCAGCGCCATCGTTCTCTTCCTGCCCGTGGTTCTCGTGCTGATCGCTGAGAACGTCGGTCACGTTAAGGCGGTATCTGCGATGACTGGCAAGAATCTGGATGACCAGATGGGAATGGCCCTCTTTGCCGACGGCGTTGCCACGACATTAGCTGGCGTCGGTGGTGGCTCCGGTACTACTACTTACGCAGAGAACATCGGCGTCATGGCGGCAACACGCGTCTACTCCACTGCGGCTTATTGGATAGCCGGCCTAGGTGCAATCGTCCTCTCGCTCTCGCCAAAGTTTGGGGCTGTCCTGTTGGCAACACCGGTTGGTGCCCTCGGCGGAGTGGAGACAGCACTCTTCGGAATGATCGGAGTGCTTGGCGCTCGCATCTGGATTGAAGGCAAAGTGAACTTTGCCGACTCCACAAATCTCATCATCGCCGCTTCGGCATTGGTGATCGGCATCGCGGACATGTCATGGACCCGTGGCCAGTACACCTTCACGGGTATCGTCAACGCAACCCTAGTTGCAGTGATCGGCTACCAAGTACTGCACATGATCGCCAAGTCGCGAGGAAACGTCGCGGCGTAACCCACTTATATTAAATGGGGATGGGCAAGGTTAGGCGAAGTGAAGTGATCGGCCAAGGGTAGGCGAACGTAATCTTTTCAGTTCGCCGGCCTTGGTCGATCACGGAACGAAACAAAAGCTATAGGTTTACCTGGTGATTGTTCCTTCGCGCATCTGGGAGTACGTTCTCGCGTCGATAATCATCATCATGGCACCGGGTCCAAGCGTCCTTTTCATCATCGCGAGGGCAATTGCATGGGGACGAAAAACCGCTGTTTACTCTGCAATCGGCAATGTGAGTGGTGCATTCATTCTCTCCGTCCTAGTCGCACTTGGACTGGGTCCGATTCTGCAGCGATCCAGCCTTGCGTATTCCTCAGTTCAGTGGGGCGGAGGTGCTTACCTCATCTACTTAGGGGTGGACGCATTACGCCATCGCAAGGTCCATGCTGCTGACATGCAGATGCGGAAAGGAGTTGCACCTACTGCTGCTCGATCCATGCGAGACGGTTTCTGGGTGGGCGTTTTGAACCCCAAGACCTTGGTTTTCTACGCCGCGGTTCTCCCCCAATTTATTGACAGAGAACGCGGACACGTAACTTTTCAACTGCTTTTGCTCGGTACTGTCTTTGCCGTCATGGCGATCTTATCGGATGGAAGTTGGGGCCTCCTGGCTGGGTCTGCCAGGCAATGGCTCGCAACCAATCCTTCTCGACTCATCAGACTTCGCGCCACAGGAGGCGTGGTTATGATCGCACTTGGCGTGCTTGTCGTCGCATCCGCTATTGAGCACGCCATCAAATGATCCGGAACGAGATGAAATATCCCATCGAAAAACACATTGTCCGAGTACTGACCTCAGCACAGGTTTTGAACGGACTCGGTGTTGCCGGAACCGTTGCGGCCGGATCTTTACTCGTTTCATCCATATCAAAATCTGAATCTCTTGCAGGTCTGGCCCAAACAAGCGCGGTGCTAGGTGCAGCTGCTATGGCTCTCCCGCTATCGCGATTAACAATTCGTGGTGGCCGTCGATTGGCGCTATCCGTCGGATACTCCGTTGGAATAGTGGGGGCAATACTGGCAATCGTTGGAGGTTCAACGAGAATTCTCGCATTGATGCTTCTCGGAACTTTTCTTGTTGGCGCCGCATCGGCGGCGGGCTACCAAGCTCGCTTTGCCGCGGTAGACCTGGCCACCGACGAAACTCGATCGCGTCATTTGTCCATGGTTGTCTGGGGTTCAACCGTGGGTGCGGTGGCAGGTCCAAACCTTATGGAGCCTGCCGGCAACTTGGCCGAGGCAATTGGACTTCCGCGCCTCGTTGGCCCCTATTTGATTGCAGTGGTTTCGCTAACCTTGGCGACACTTGTAATCACGATGTACTTAAAGCCCGATCCTTTTCTCACGGCAATGAGTTACCTCTCCCAAGCGTCACAGAGTGAGAGCAGAAAATCGACTTTCGCAACTCTGAAAATAATTTCTAAAAACCCTTCCGCACTCTTCGCCATCGCATCAATTGCGATCGGACACATTGTGATGGTCTCGGTTATGGTCATGACTCCGGTGCATATGGCCCACGTCGACGAAACGCTCACGGTGATCGGCCTAGTGATAAGTGTTCACGTGGCAGGAATGTATGCGTTTTCTCCTCTCGTTGGTTATTTGAGCGATTCGCTGGGTCGTCGCAGAGTCATTCAAATCGGCACGGTTATTCTCCTTCTTGCCTGTCTCATCGCTGGTCGCTCTCCTGGCACGAGCGCCATTCCCTTGGGTGTCGGACTATTTCTACTGGGCCTTGGTTGGTCCTGCACCCTCATCGCAGGGTCTGCCCTTTTGTCGGAATCTGTCAACGAAGCGATGCTTCCTTCAACTCAAGGAGCATCCGATCTGATCATGAATCTCATGGCAGCAGTTGGCGGGGCGATGGCGGGAGTCATCATTGCGATATTGAGTTACGGATGGCTCTGCGCAATCTCGGCAATCCCAGTGGTGATTCTCGGTCTTTGGTCGCTGCGCATGTCAGAGCGATCAGGCACAATGACGTCATGAAGAAGCCTGCCATACCTGCGCGAGAGAGTATTTCGCCCTCAGATCTGACTTTTGGCCTTTCTACCTGCAAACGGTGCCTCTGGATCAAGTACTGGCATAAAGTAACTTTGCCTGGCGCCTTCCCTCTGGTTGGCACTTTCTCATCACTTCAAGAGAAGTCTTTCCGCGGGGTCGCCACGCAAGATATTGACGCTTCGCTTCGACCGGGTCGAGTGACCAGACTTGCAGAATGGGTGAAGAGCAAGCCTTTGGTTGTACGTGGAGAAGTGTCGAGGTGGCGCATTCTTGGCAAATACGATCTTGTCGCTGAAAACGAGGACGGCACTGTGGCCCTCATCGACTGCAAAGTCTCCGATAGTGCACGGGATTCGGGCGAGTTTTACTCTCCCCAACTGGAAGCCTATGCATATGCGATGGAGAACCCTGCTGCGGGCAAAGCAGTTGATGTAGCCACGATGGGACTCTTGATCTGGAAACCGAACTCAGTTATCGGGACCAGTGCCGAGAATTACGCTTTCGGGGTAAAGCAGAGTTACGTTCCTGTTCTCCGCGATCACGAGAAATTCCTCTCCGTGATTGGTGATTTCATAGACGTACTCGAGGGGCCTCTGCCATTACCGGGGCCAACCTGTACTACGTGCAACTATCTGACCGAGCGCCTGGCACTAGAGGAGTAAGTAGACCTTATTCGGCTTCATCGATCTCGGCCTTGCGCCGCGTTGCAAAGATGTCCACGTACTCTTGACCGGAAAGTTCTTGAATCTTTCTCATCAACTCATCGGTGAGATCGCGCAATACTTGCAAATTAGTTGAGTCGCCCTTGAAGTAGATCGGCTCGCCAAAAACCATTTTCACCCGCATGATCTTGGGGATCACTTTGCCCGTCGGTTGGATCTTGTCAGTGTCAAACATCGCCACTGGAATCACAGGCGCCCCGGATTCGAGGGCGAGTCGTACTAGTCCCGTGCGGCCCTTATACAAACGCCCATCTGGAGAGCGAGTTCCTTCTGGATAAATGCCCAGGCAATTTCCATCGGATAAAACCTTCAACCCCGTGATTAAGGCTGCTTCGCTGCGACGCCCACCCGATCGATCAACAGGGACTTGGCCCAGAGCGATGAAGGTGAGTTTTTTCAACAACCCCTTTGGACCCGGGGACGTGAAGTACTCGCTCTTTGCTAGGAAAGTGACTTTTCGAGGCACAACCAAGGGCATGAAGACCGAATCGCTAAAGGAGAGGTGGTTAGAAGCAAGAATGACAGGACCAGTTGCTGGAACATTTCGCAGCCCCGTGACCTTTGGTCGAAACAACACCATGAGAAATGGAGTCAGAAAAGCTCGCAGGAGGCCGTAAGGCAGATTCACCATGGGTCTCCTCGTCCTATGAACGGCCGCACGTCTTCTGAAGATCTTCCAGGACGGCTGCGCCTCAAGGACCAATTTAGTGGGTCTTGGCCCTGTATGACACTATGGGAATGTGACGAACTCGAAGGGTCTGGAGTTAATCGCCGGGGACATCGGGGTGCTCATCCTCCATGAGGGCGCAACTTCGACCAATCTGGCAGTTGCCTGGGCTCATACTCTCCACGATGCGGGAATGACAGTCTGCCTTCCTGAGTTGTCCAAAAATCTCGTCACGTGGCAGGAAGTAAATTCGGACACCCTCCAAGATTGGTTGACAATCTCAGAGCAATCCCTTGCATTCCTTAAGAATCGTTGCAGCACCGTGTTCCTCATCGGGATCTCAATGGCTGGTGCCATAGTTCTCAGACTTGCAGAACTTCTTGGGGAAGAGATTGACGGCGTGATCTTGTTGGAGCCATCCCTACCAAAGAATCGATTTGCTCTTCGAAAAGTTTGGAGAACAATCGATGAGGAACTATATCTGGTGGAACAACCCTTGATCATGTTGTACTCGAACCAAGCCGGCAATGAATACTCAGAGAACGCCCTGTCCATTTCTCGAAGCGTGACTTCTCCGTTTGTGCGAGAGATTGTCCTCGAGAATTCCTTTGGGGATTTGCCCATAATCCTCGAGGAAACATCAGCATTCATCAATGAGGTTGCGAATGGATTTTGGCTCACCGATATCGCCAGCAGTGACAATGACCTCATTGACGCGGAGTTCGAATCGATAATTGCAGGTTTGGCACTTGATGAATCGCAACCCACCAATTTTCTCGACGACCTAGATCGACCCGATCCGGAAGATCATTTCGAAAAGCCCAATCCGAAACTTGAACCGATAAGAGATCGCTCCAAACGCAATTCGCTTCTTGCGATGCTTCTTGGACCGTTATATGCAATCACCGCAGCTATTCTTGGGTTCAATCCTTTCGGCATCGAGCCATGGCCGGGAGTACTCGTCTTCATTGGTGGCCTCGCTTCCTTCTTCTACAATCTACGTGACGGATATGAAGATGATGATGGCGCGATCCTCTAACTGCCTTTAAGGTTGCAGATATGAATAAGGCATTCCATTGGGGCATTATCGGAACTGGCGGAATCGCCCGTGAATTTGCCTCTGATCTGCAACGTCTCCCTGACCACAAAATTGAAGCGGTCGGTTCCAGATCAGCACAGAAGGGCCACGCGTTTGCGGCCGAGTTTGCCGAATGCACTTCGTATGGAAGCTACGAAGATCTCGTGGCCGACCCCAAGATTGACGGAATTTACGTGGCAACTCCTCACCCCTCGCACGTATCCAGTACTTTGCTTGCCCTGCGTGCTGGCAAGCCAGTTCTCTGTGAGAAGCCATTCGCTGTGAATGCGACCGAAGCAAAACTTATGATTGATACAGCAAAAGAGATGAACGTGGCACTGATGGAAGCGATGTGGACTCGTTTTCTTCCCCACATGAAAAGGACGCGAGAAATTCTCACTAGCGGCCTTATTGGTCAAGTAATCTCGGTGGAAGCCGATCATGGACAGCGATTGGCAGTCTTGCAAATTCCTCGTTTGATGCTCCCTGAGTTGGCAGGTGGTGCTCTCCTTGATCTGGCCGTCTATCCCATATCTTTGGCACATATGGTTCTCGGACCGCCGGACAAAATCACTGCCACTGCGGCCTTCACGTCCGAGGGCGTCGATAGCCAGACCACAGCAATCTTTGACTACACATCTGGAGCGCAGGCGATTTTGACAGCGAACATGGTTGCAGTCACGCCTTGCCGTGCAGTGATTAGCGGAACGGCTGGACGGATCGAAATTGACACCACCTTCTACCGGCCAACAACTATGCGCACCATTCTCAATGATGGTTCCGTGACGGAGTATCCCAACGACTATCCCGGTGGTGGCTGGCGAGAGCAGGCGATCGAGTTCGCAAATGTAGTGCGCGCTGGAAAGACAGAGTCATCCCAGATGAGTCTGGATGAAACTTTGCAGATAATGGAATCCATAGATGAAATCCGACGCTTGATAAAACTCAAGTTTCCGTTCGAGTAAACCTAGAGGCGCGCTAGATCTGCCGCTCCGACTAGTCCGGCCTCGTTGCCGAGTTCAGCGGCGATGATCCGTGGAGACGGGTGCTTTCCGGAAAATGGCATGTTTCGTTCAACTGCGGCCCGAGTAGGTGCGAGGAGAATTTCACCTGCATCGATGACCCCGCCACCGATAACAACGCAAGCAGGGTCCAGTACAACCGATAGCGAGGCAATGCCAGCACCGAGCCACTGCGCAGTGGTGTTAAAGGCGGCAAGTGCAACAGCATCGCCTTGACGTGCGGCGTCTGTGATGTGCTTACCGGTCAATCCGGCAACCGTGCCATCGCCGAGGGCTAGAAGATTTCGCGCTATCTCAGGCGAGGCACTGATGGCCTCGCGTGCGTGGCGGAGAAGCGCGTTACCGGAGGCATACTGCTCGAAACATCCGCGCGCACCGCAGCCGCACAAGTGCCCATCGGGAACAACGCGCATGTGTCCAAACTCGGCGGCGATGCCAAAAGCCCCTCTATACAACTGGCCGTTGACGACAACTCCCCCGCCGATGCCAGTACCAATTGTCAACATCATCAGGTGGTGTTCATTCACTCCAGCGCCGAAGCGCGCTTCTCCCCACGCCGCCGCATTTGCATCATTCTCAATTACCAGGGGAAGCCCGATAAGGGTGCCAAGTTCCTTGTCCAAATTAACGCCATTCCACCCAGCAATATTTGGGGTAGCCAACATCGTTTTACGGTCGGATGAAACAAAACCTGCCGCAGAAATGCCAACGCTTTCAACGTCAAAATCTTTCATAAGCTCTAGGGCGACATCGGCGATGGCCTGTGTCAATGCAGCGCCGCCTTGGCGAGGCGTGTCGCGCCTGGCGTGAGCAAGCACCGTCCCGTGCTCATTTACGACGCCACCAAGAACCTTGGTGCCGCCGACGTCGACACCGATCGAATAGGCCATTTATTTCTCCGCGAAGGTCTTGAGCTGCTCTAGGGCAGCATTAATAGTGGCCCTCTCAGCATTGTGACGCATCATGGCGGGTATGGGCATAGAGAGATCAACGTGAAGTTCGTACGTCACCTCGGTGGTGTCCTCGTCCTGGGCTTGGATGGTGTAAGAACCGTCCATCGCCGTTAGAAGGTCGGCGTCTGTCATCGAGAAACTCAACTTAGCTGGGGCCTGGCTCCAGTCGTATTCAAGGGTGACCCGATCTCTCATCATCCCAGCATCAATCGAGATGGTAGCTGAGGTGGGGCGACCTTTTTCATCTTTTTCCAGGACAGCAACAGACTTTATCGCCGTGGACCACATGGGGTATTGGGCTAGGTCAAAAAGAATGCCCTCGACTTTTGTAAGTGGGGCCTCGATAGAAATCTTTCCAGTGGACGTATCGGTCATGTCTGTAGGTTACCCCCTCCCTTTAGGCTTCCAGTCGCGCTAGCGTAGGAGGCATGAATGAAACGACGGTACCTGCCCTTGTTCCTGCGGCCACGGCGGGAAATCTCACAAATCTGGTAGCCGAAAGGGCTTGGTTTGAACCAGAGCGCATCATGCTCTCGCGACCTCTGGGCCAAGGATGGCAGGAGGTCACGGCTCGGGAATTTGAATCGGAGGTGCGCGCTGCTGCCAAAGGCCTAATAGCCGCCGGTGTTCAGATCGGTGATCGAGTCGCCATCATGGCGCGCACTCGTTACGAGTGGACCATTTTGGATTTTGCCATCTGGTTTGCGGGCGGTTGCGTTGTTCCGATTTTCGAGACATCTTCGGCAGATCAGGTGGAATGGATTCTTAGCGACTCCGGTGCCGTCGCGATCATCGTCGAAACACCAACTCATCGCGATTTGGTATCGACTGTCCTTCCAGCGCACACGAAAAATATTTGGACGATCACCGAAGAGGCGATGCATATTCTCAGCACGAGCGGCGTAGGCATCTCCGATGATGAAATCGACCGCCGCCGAAACGCCTCGGTACCTGACACTCTGGCAACACTCATCTACACCTCCGGTACCACTGGAAAACCCAAGGGAGTGCAGTTAACCCACGGTAACTTCCTCGCCGAATGCGGCAATGTGGTTCAAGGAGCACCTGATCTCTTTCTAAAGCCCGGAGGATCAACTCTTTTATTCTTGCCTGTAGCCCACGTCTTTGGACGAATGGTGCAGATTGGGGCCGTAAGTTCTGGTTTGCACATGGCGCATTGCGGCGACCCGAGCACGCGACTTGCAATAGATATGAGTTCTTTCAAACCAACATTCGTCCTGGCTGTTCCGCGCATCTTCGAGAAGATTTATAACGGGGCCGAGGCACGCGCAGAAGCCGGTGGAAAGGGTGCCATCTTCCGCAAGGCGGCGGGAGTCGCTATCGCATACAGCCAAGCAATCGACAAGGGCAAGATTCCTCTGCCTCTCCTGGTCAAGCACCGCCTTTTCGACAAATTGGTATTTTCAAAGATCCGTACCGGCATGGGCGGACGAGTGGATGCCGCGATCTCTGGAGGCGCCCCACTAGGTGAGCGTCTCGGTCATTTCTATCGTGGCGCAGGAATTCGAATTCTTGAAGGGTATGGATTAACCGAGACCACAGCCGGTGCAACTTTGAACCTCAGCGACCATCTGCGAATTGGTTCGGTTGGGCGACCGATTCCAGGCACGTCGATTCGAATTGATGATGATGGAGAAGTACTGATCAAGGGCCCAATCGTCATGCGCGGTTACTGGCAGAACGATGCAGCCAACGCAGAAGTTTTCACCGAAGATGGATGGTTCAAAACCGGTGACCTAGGGCGCCTTGACGAAGAAGGTTTTCTTTTCATCGTCGGGCGGAAGAAGGAATTGATTGTGACATCCGGCGGCAAGAATGTTGCGCCCGCCGTACTTGAAGATCGCATTCGCGCCCATCCTCTCGTAAGCCAATGCATAGTCGTGGGTGACAACAAGCCCTTCATTGCGGCCCTCATCACCCTCGATCTTGATGCCCTAAAGCCTTGGGTCGCAATTCACAAGAAAGAGTGGACCTCGGTTGCAGAACTTGCAAAGGACCCTGACCTCATCGCAGTCATTCAAACCGGCGTGGACGAAGCAAACAAGGCCGTGAGTCGAGCTGAATCGGTCCGCAAATTCACAATTCTCCCTGTTGATTTCACGATCGCGGGCGGGCAGCTTACGGCGAAGCTTTCCATCAAGCGACACGTGGTCGCTAAGGAATTCGCCGACGAGATCGAAGCGCTCTACAACTAGCACACGCTTATGACGCAATCAGATCTAGAGCAATCGGATGCTCGTGCGCGCTTGGCGCGTGAGTTGCACGACGGAATCGCCCAAGATTTAGTCGGAGTTGGATATTCTCTTGATCTACTCCTAGCAAATCCAGAGACTACGGTGAATGCTCGCAAGCAGTTGAGAACGTTGCGGTTTACAATTACCGAGCTCATCGACAAAGTGCGCAGAGAAGTCTATTTCCTTCGCCAGCCCGCCACCTTGGACCTGGCAGATGAGATCAGAAATTCTGCCCTAACTCTGTGCGGTGGGCTCGAACTGAAAATCGAACTCGAGGAAGAAATTCGTACGCTCGATTCCGACCTCACTTATGAAATCAATCGAATAGTGCAGGAGGTGCTCCGAAACATTGCCACGCATGCGAAGGCAACAACTGTGACAATTTCATTCGACCAGGCTGAGAATTTCCTCAATCTTCGCATTGCCGATGACGGTGTTGGTGGAGCAGAAACTTCAGAGTTGCGTTATGGAATTCAGGGTATCCGCGACCGAGCACTTGCGATCAACTCCTCAGTTGAGATCCAATCGGATTCGAACGGCACGCGCATTTGGCTCCAAGTACCCCTTGAAGAACATGCCAACAACTAATCATCAAATATCAGTCCTGCTAATCGATGACCATCAAGTTGTTCGCGACGGCCTTCGTGCCGCTCTTCAAAACGAAGGATTCAATGTAATTGGCGAAGCGGCGAGTAAGAACGAGGCATTCGCTCAGATTGCCCACAAAGATCCGCACGTCATTATCGTCGACCTGAACCTCCCAGATGGAAGTGGATTGGAACTAATTACGTGGGCTAGGCGGGTATCCCCCACTATTGGGATTGTGGTTCTGACACTCAATGACGACGATGCGCATTTGCTTGCATGTCTTGAGGCGGGAGCGAGCGCATATGTACTCAAGAGCGATCCCGTCAGGGAAGTTGTCGCGGCCGTTGCACATTCTTACACTTCGCCTCTGAGTTTTAGTGGGAAGGGACTCAGTGCGGCGCTTTTACGCAAGGACAATGGCTTTGGCCTGACCCCGCGCGAGCTCGAGGTTCTGACATTCTTGCCGAAAGGAAAATCATCAGAACAGATAGCGGCTGAATTATTTATCAGCAAAGCAACCGTCAAGACTCACCTATCTTCGATTTATCGAAAACTCGCCGTAGCAAACCGAAGTCAAGCCGTGGCGCAAGCTATCAACCATGGTCTCGTTTCTTAAATCCCCAGTAACTGGGCAAATTTCGCAGACCAGATTTCCCACGTCCACCCCGTTGCGACCCATTCACTTCCCGCCGCACCCATGGCTTCCCTTTTAGCTGGGTCTGTTAACACCCGCACAATTGCAGCCGCGATTTCATTGATATTGGTGCCGTCGACAACAATGCCAGTCACCCCATCCACCACCGCATCCGGGGCGCCACCGGAGTTGCCCGCGATTATTGGAAGCCCACACCCGCTAGCTTCCAAGTAGACAATGCCTAGGCCCTCGACTTCAAGCCCGGCCATCCTTGAACGAGAAGGCATTGCGAAAATATCACCGCATTTAAAATAGTCGGGAAGTTGGCGGTATTGCACCCGACCAACGAATGTGACTGAATCCTTCACCTTCTGCACGTCCGCCAATTTCTCCAGAGATTTTCGGTATTTGCCTTCACCGACAAGCAGCAGGTGAACATTGGGGATCGAGTCGCGGATCAGCGGCAGGGCTTGGATGAGGCGATCTTGTCCTTTGCGCGGAACCAATCGACCAACACAGACAATCACAGACTTCTCAGATAGGCCAAGTTCATCGCGCAATTTGCTGGGGTTCGCCGGAGGGTGAAAGTGCGAGACATCTATTCCCGGTGCGATGCGGACCATGGCTTCACGCGCTTTCGGAGATAGAGCCGTGGAAATACTGCGTTTCGTAAAATCCCCTAAATATGTGAGGACATCAACGCTCTCACCGATGCGGTGAATGGCCAGATTGAACGGAAAAACCTTGGCCCACCAGACTTCGTGGCCGTGCGTCAGAGAGATAATGCGCGAAATCCCCGCCTTGCGCAGAGTGGTAGCAAGGAGGCCAAGCGGGGCAGCAGCCCCAAAGCAGGCCACCGCGAACTTTTCTTGGTGGATCAGTTTTACAAGTGCCTTCCTTACTCGAGGTGTTGGCAGCAACATTCTGGTTCGATCGCGGATGACTCTGAGGCCGTAATCTCTCAACCACTTTGCGTCATAGTCTGAAGTGTCACCTTGCGAGGAGGTGTAGACGGTCACAGTGCCAGATGGAAGACGCTCGACCAATCCCATAATGAAGGATTCAATTCCGCCCGCACGAGGGCCGAAATCATTCGTAACGAACAATATTCTCTTCATTTAGAAGCGACGTACAGCTACAAGTCGCAAATTTCCAAAATAACTCCCGAAAGATTCCACGCGAACGCGCGCCCCAGTATGAGGAGCGTCAACCATTTTGCCACCACCAAGATAAATTCCATTGTGGGAAATCGGGGAACCAAAGAAGACAAGGTCTCCTGGCCGGATCTGGCTAAATGGCACCCCTCTGCCGTAATTCGCCTGTGCCGCAGCCGAGTGAGGAAGGGATACTCCCGCCGCTTGATAGGCCCGCATGGTCAGACCCGAGCAATCCCAATATACAAGCCCCGCTGCACCGAAAACGTACCAATCACCTATCTGTTTGAGAGCAAAGCGGATGGCGATGCCGGCACGACCTGAACTACCACCAATATTCTTGGCGAAAGCAAGCGAAGATTTCTGCTTCGCTGCGTTATCCTGGCTGTTTAGTTTTGCCAATCGAATTCGATCTGATCTTTTCATTTTGGCCAAAATCTTTTCGACGTCTTTCAGTTTCGAATTTGCCATAGCAGTCTGCCTGATCAATTGCGCTCTCGCTGCACGCACTAGGGATAATTTGTCGCTAATCGTCATTGTCGTGGCATCCAAACGCTGCCTCGCAGCGGCATACCGATGGAGTTGCAAAGATTTACGCCTGGTTATCGCGTCTAGGGAGCCGGCAGACGATAAGTACAGTGTCGGATCTGAGGAGAAGAGGAGTTCCAACCCTTGCCCCAGACCACCTGATTGGTACTGGGCGATGGCAATCGCACCTAAGGATTTTCGCAACTGGCTCACGCTTGCGCCCTGAACAGCGGCTTGCTTTCGAATTCCGGTAAGCGTCCGAGTGAGTTGGTCGAGTTGCACCTTGGCCGCCTGCGCTCCCTCGGCCAGACTCGATGCTTGTACCTGAAGGGACATGATCTGCCGCTGAACATTTAGAAGAGACGGCGCCGCGCTGGCCGGAGCCATAGCGAAGACTCCCATAAAGGTCGCCAGGGCAGACACGATCCTGACTACCTTGGCAGATTTCATCTGGTCAGGTTAACGGGGCATCCGTGTCGACTCAACCCGGGCAGGGGGTGGCAAACCTTGGAATTAGCCCAGAACGGCCCTCTGGAAGCGCATGGGAGGCACAATCCCGCGTGAGGAGAGCAATCCGATGGCCTCCACAGTCTTCTCGCTCACATCTTCGGCCGGCGCCAATAGAAAGGTAACCACGCAGTCTTGGCAGGCAATATCTCGCACAGCGCAGGTATCGCAGTCGATGATCATGGTTGCACGCTAACAAGACCCACTGACAATTCCGCGGGTTAGAGTTCGCCCATGGCCGTGATTGCATCTCTGGTGCTCGGTGCCGACGGCTCCAGCACTTTCCGCGGGACCTCCGACACAGTCACAACGCCTATCGACCGGCAGCGTTTTCTAGCCAGGCGTCGACTCTGCGATGCAATCCTCATCGGCGGCAACACGGCTCGCAATGAGCGCTATGAGAAGACACCAGTGCCCCTCGTCATCCTTTCGCATACCCGCCCTAGCGTCCTGGATCAGAACCCAAAAGCGCACTGGTGGACCCTTTCACCAGTTGAGGCAGTTGCCAGGGCTCGTTGGGAATTCGGCAGCACCCTCTCGATTGAGGGAGGAATCTCCTTTATTTCAGAGCTCCTCGATACCCAATTGATCTCGCAACTCGAATTGAGCATAACTTCGCAGGTTGGCGGGGAATGCAGAGTGGATTATCTGGATCTGCTTGCTCATTTTGAGAAGATCGAGACTGAAGAGTTAGAGGCAACCATCTTTCACACCTGCACCTTTCCAATTAAGAGGCAGAGATAATTGCAACTCCGACTACAGCAAGGGCAATTCCGACATATTGAACTCGGTGCAATCTCTCGCGGAGAATCTTAAATGCCAAGACAGCCGTCATGATGGGAAAGAGCGAGCCCAGGACCATGACGATCGAAACTAATCCACGGGTTGATGCGAGACCCAAAAGGAGATTGGCCGAAAAATCCGCGACGCCGATAAAAATCAATTGCGGCAAATGCGATTTTTTAATTCCGCCGACGCTTCGATACTTGATCGCGATGGATGAGGAGATTAAGAACGTCGTAAGGCGCATTGTCACCATGGTCATCAGAGCGCTCGAAACGGACCCTTTCGCCATGAACACAAGTGCAGTGCCGAAGCCTGCGGCTGCACCAACGGCAAAGAGCACCGGGCGAAGCGGCAAACCCTGTGAGATCTCAGGTCCGCTCGCGCAAAAAGCACCGGCGAGCGCGACAGCGATGCCGATTCCTTTAAGGTAAGGCACGTGCTCGCCAGATAGCAGAGCGACAGTCACCGGAATGATTGCACAGAGCGAGCTGATCGGCGAGACAACTCCCATACGTCCACTGGCCAGTCCCGCATACAACATGACAAGTCCAAGGTACCCAGTAATACCTGCGATTACCGCCGGGATGAAGTACCCGCCATTTCCGAATGCAGGAGCCCTCCATTGCCCGGTGATCACGACAATCATCAAACCAAAAAGCAAACCGATGGCTTGAGACATCCCTGTCACGGCAATTGCGGGAAGTCGTTTGGCCAATCGCCCGCCTTCAAAATCCGCACTGCCCCACAGCAAAGATGAGAACAGCGCTAGAAAAATGGCCATGTACCGAAGGCTACCGCCCCGCCTCCCACCTTTGGCTCAGAGTTATCCTTACATTGAGGTAGTGGACGCAAAGGGTTTTGGAAAAGTAGTCGACGTTCTACGCGCCTTTACTCCCCGTACGGAGATACTTCTCGAAGAAGTTCCAGCACCGCAAAAATTGGCTGCTTTCTCCTATGCACTTTCTGCAGATGTCAGCAACGGCCTGCTTGGCGATGCAGAAGACGAAATTGCGTCAGGTCGCTTCGTTCTACTTCACGAACCTGGTGGCCAAGAAACCTGGGAAGGCGAATTCCGCTGCGTCACTTACGTTCGCGCTGATGTCGATGTCGCGATGCAAGAGGATCCCTTGCTCCCTGAGGTGGGGTGGAATTGGCTTTTGGAATCCCTCTCCCTTGCTGGATGTAAATACGTCGCGGCGAGTGGGACGGTGACACGAGTTGCCAGTGCCTCATTCGGAAAGCTCTCTCCACGAAGCAATGAGGCCGAGATTGAAATCCGTGCATCCTGGACTCCGCTAGTCTCGAGCCCAGATGACATTCGCGCGCACATCACAGGATGGTCCACACTTCTATCTGAGTTATCGGGTCTCCAGCCGGTTCCCGAGGGTGTGACTGCGATCAACCCACAAGCCAACATAAATAATCGTGGTCGCCGCTAATCGATGACCGAGTCAACTTCAGAGAGCGATGGCGCAACCCCGCTTCTAAAGCCAATCGGTGGCACACCTACAGTTATAACCACCGAAGCAGAACTCGGCGATGCCATTGACCTGCTCGAAAGCGGGACAGGTGCATTTGCCATAGATGCAGAGCGTGCTTCGGGTTACAAATACAGTTCGCGCGCCTATCTCATTCAAATCAAACGAACGGGTGGCGGCCTTCATCTCATAGACCCCATTCCGTTCCATCAGAGTGATCCCTTTGAAATCCATCCACTCTTTCACGGCCTCAATGACTTGATTCGCACCGACGAAGTGATCCTTCATGCAAGCACACAAGACTTGCCATGTCTTCGCGAGGTCGGTCTGCTTCCATCGAAATTATTCGACACTGAATTAGGTGGACGCATCGCGGGTCTTCCCCGCGTTGGACTGGGTGCATTGGTCGAAAAACTTCTCGGCATCTCGCTGGCAAAAGAGCACAGCGCCGTGGATTGGTCGCATCGGCCACTTCCGGATGAATGGCTCACTTACGCAGCCCTTGATGTGGAACTGCTCGTTGAACTACGCGAAAAAATAAGCGAGTTACTTGAAGCTCAAGGAAAATCAGATTGGGCAGCGCAAGAATTCAGCGCAATTCTCCAAGCACCACAATCGGCTCCTCGAAAAGAACCTTGGCGACGATCCTCCGGAATTCACAAAGTGAAGCGACGCGACCAACTGGCGATTATCAAATCACTGTGGCACGAGCGGGACAACTTGGCGCGCGAGGCAGATGTGGCGCCAGGAAAATTTCTCTCAGATGCCGCTCTCCTCGAACTCGCGATCCACGTCCCTAAAACGAGAGCAGAGATGGAGAAAGTGCTCAGGCCCATCGGCGCCCGTGCGCGCTGGTTCGAACACAGTGCGCAATGGCTTAACGCGATCCGCGCCGGCATGGCCGTGCCGGAAAGCCATTGGCCTTTGATGCGCGCCGACGCTGATTCCATGCCCCCAGTCAAGATTTGGCGCGATAAGTTCCCCGCGAAATTCGCCCCTCTTTCTCATGCAAGGGCTGCAATCGAATCAGAAGCAGAGAAACTCTCCATTCCACCAGAGAATCTCATCTCACCCGAGTTGGTCCGCAGGCTTTGCTGGAATCCGCCAGAGGGTGCGACGATGAGTCTCAGTAAAGAGGCAGTCACGGAAAGTCTTATGGCACAGGGTGCTCGCCAATGGCAGGCCGACATCGTTGGACCCTTAATTGCAGCCGCACTTCTGGAGCGCAAACCCCTAGTGATCGCTGTAGAAGAAGCCACAGACGCTCAATGAAAGTAGATCCCATAATTCGGCGCACCGCTCGCGTTCTATTAGTTGATGATTTAGGTCGTCTACTACTTTTCCAGGGGCAAGATCCAGGCGACCCGTCAAATATTTATTGGTGTCCAATCGGAGGAGGAATCGAAGCGGGTGAATCAGCAGAAGTTGCAGCGAGGCGTGGTTTCTTTCCCGTGTGACGGCGTTCGAAATCGATACTTCGGGACTCCTTGGCTTGGAACGAACCGCCTCTCTGCGGCACCATTGGTGGACGCAAGATGAGCTCGATTCCACTTTTGAGTTCGAATTTGAGTAAAAAAGGAAGCGCATGGCGAAATCCTTCATCGTGATTACCGGTCTCCCAGCGAGTGGCAAAACGACTTTGGCGCGTCAATTGGGCGAGGAACTAGGCATTCCCGTAATTGATAAGGACGATTTCCTTGAGGATCTCCTTGGATCAGTTGAGGAGTATGACGCAGACTTTCGTTATCGGTGTAGTCGTGAAGCCGATAAGTCATTCAAGGAAGCGGCATGCAAGTGTTCGGTCGCCACGGCGGTTCAACGATTCAAGAATCGAAATCGTCACCCCGGGCACGGTGATAATAGGAGCGATTTAAATACGCTATCGAGATGCCCCCAGTCATGGGTCGAACCCCTCATGGTCGTACATCCAGGATGAGGCTCACTTCAATGACATCTCCGAGCGTGATGGCCTCACTAGCTCTCACCACATTTTTCAATGGGACCAGGTAAAGGCCATCCTTTGGAAAAAGTGAGGTAGTCCATTCCGTTTTTCCCACCTTTACTGTCACAGGAATGACTCCCCAACCATATGTGAGCATTTTGGAGACATCCCCTATCTCGCGACTTTCATTTTCGGGAACCGTGACGAAGTGGAACGGTGACGGCCCACGCCAGTACCAAACTTCGCCGGAAAATTTGAGTTTCACGCAATCTACTTACACATGCGCGGACACCGTGGGTTTGAGTGCGCAAGTTATCGCCGAGTAGATCAGGCCAAATAGAAAAATCTTCGCGATCGTGACGAAGCCCCACCCAAAGTTATCAACTATCTCTGATTTAATGATAAATCCCCAGAAGGCAAGTCCGGAAAGGAAAAGAAGTATACGTAACCAGGTTTTCCAATTATCGCGCCACAGTGCAATTGATGCCAGCAGTACCGTGGGAAACATAGTAGCTCCCGCAGCAATGAATAGAGGCAAACTGAAAATCACACCAACTATTCGAACAAGTGCACGTGATTGCCTAGCCTTAAGTTTCGCTCTCGAAATCAAAACGAGTGATTGAACCGATCCGAAAGCAGCAAACCCAATGATGATACTCAGAGTACCCGTCCAAGAAAATTCTGGCTCAGTGGAGATCCATCTCATCCATCCGCGGGCGATTACTCCTAAGAGAAGACTGAAGACGAAACTGGAAAAGACAAACCTGGCGGGGCGCGAAAGGAGATGTGGAAATTTAATGGAATTCAAAGCATTTTCAAGCATGGACTCACCCTCCCCTTAATTTTGCAATGGGGAATTAGGGTAGTAGGGCCCTCTGCGCTAAACCAGCCATAAGCGCGGCAACTTCATTCCGACGTTGACCCGATCGCAAACGTGGCGTTGAGTTGAGAAGACCGAAGACCGCATGCGCCATCGTTCGTGCGGACTCGGCAGTTTCGTTTCGCCGCACACGTTGGATTTGCTCTACCCAGAGCTCGACATAACGACGCTGGAGTCGCCTGACCTGCCGCGCATCATCCTCTTCTAAGTTTCCAAAGTCGCGCTCGTGAACCCTAATGAGATCCGGATACGCGATGGCGAATTCGACGTGACGATTGATGAGCGCCAGAAGGGTCTGCATGGGGTCGAGGTCCTCTTCGATAACCTGTGTTGCGCCTTCCAGAAGTGACTGACTCACCGTTATGAGCATCTCGGCAAGCAGGGCGCTCTTGGTTCGGAAATGCCGATACATGGAAGGCCCTGTGAGGCCCACAGACTCGCCTAGTTCCTCTACGCCTACTCCGTGGAAGCCCTTGGCGGCAAAGAGCGCCGCGCCATTCTCGAGTAGCCGCTCACGAGTGCCCATCGATCCTCCAACTCAAGAAACCGCCCCAAGGTCTTTCACTTTCAGCAGCCAAGCGGCTATCCTAACAATGTTAACGATCACTAACAGTAGCGGAGAGCCATGAGTTTGCCACGCATATTGACGACCGTGGATGTCCGCGATCCTTCCTTCCGAGAAAGAGATAGCACCTTCCGCAAACTCATCAATGAATTCATCGAGCAGATGTCACGCGCTGCCCTCGGTGGCCCCGAGAGCACGCGCATCCGTCATGAAGAACGCGGCAAGTTGCTGCCGCGAGATCGCGTCACCCAACTTCTCGACCCAGGTTCGCCATTCCTAGAGTTGTCACCCCTTGCTGCAAACGGCATGTACGACAATGAGGCGCCAGGTGCAGGATTAATCACAGGTATTGGAATGATCAATGGTCACCCGTCAATGATCATCGCGAACGACGCGACCGTCAAAGGCGGGACGTACTACCCCATGACGGTTAAGAAACATTTACGCGCCCAGGACATCGCATTGGCAAATAATTTGCCGTGTATCTACCTCGTTGATTCAGGCGGAGCCTTCCTCCCCCTTCAACACGAAGTCTTTCCGGATCGAGAACATTTCGGGCGGATATTTTTCAATCAGGCCAAACTCAGCGCCGCCGGTATTCCGCAAATCTCCGCCGTACTTGGTGCCTGCACAGCCGGCGGTGCCTACGTTCCTGCCATGAGCGATGAGAACGTCATCGTCGCCGGACAAGGTCATATCTTCTTAGGTGGCCCACCACTCGTAAAGGCGGCAACTGGTGAAGAAGTAACTGCAGAAGATCTAGGTGGCGGGGCAATGCACTCACGCATTTCCGGCGTTACCGATCACTTGGCAGAGAGCGAAGGCGATGCACTTAAAGTTGTTCGTTCTATCGTTTCGACCCTTCCACAGAGCGAGAGCTGGCTAAAGCCCGAGGCAGAGGTGAAGCCGCCACTTTTTGACGACGAAGAACTTCTTGGAATTGTCCCCACCGATTCCAGGACCACGTACGACGTGCGCGAAGTCATTGCGAGAATTGTCGACGGCAGCAGATTCCTCGAGTTCAAGGCCGAATACGGCGAGACCTTGGTTACGGGTTTCGCACACATCGACGGTTACCCAGTCGGGATCATTGCAAACAACGGCGTGCTTTTTAGCGAATCCGCACTGAAAGGCGCGCACTTCATAGAGATCTGCGATCAACGCAAAATTCCACTGGTATTCCTGCAGAACATCTCGGGATTCATGGTTGGGCGCGAATACGAAGAAGGCGGCATCGCAAAGCACGGCGCCAAGATGGTGACTGCTGTTGCTTGCACCCGGGTGCCGAAATTCACTGTGATCATCGGTGGCTCCTTCGGTGCCGGTAATTACTCCATGTGCGGACGGTCCTACGATCCACGTTTCTTATGGATGTGGCCAAACGCACGAATCTCAGTTATGGGGGGAGAGCAAGCTGCTTCAGTTCTAGCGACAGTCAAGATGGACCAACTCGCTGCACGGGGCGAAGAGTGGACGACAGAACAGATTGAGGATTTCAAAGCTCCTATACGCGCGAAATATGAAGAGGAAGGAAGTGCGTTCTTCTCGACTGCTCGACTCTGGGATGATGGAATTATCGATCCGCGAGATACGCGGCGAGTCCTTTCCCTGGCGCTTTCCGTTTCGGGACTTTCACCCTTGCCGGCAAGTTCCTTCGGAATCTTTCGGATGTAATGGTGTTTACCAAAGTCCTCATTGCTAATCGCGGAGAAGTCGCGTTGCGAATCAATGCAACCCTCGAACGCCTCGGCATCGAAGCCGTTGGTGTTTACACCCACCAAGATCGCGGGTCTCTGCATACCCAACGCATTTCTGAAAATTTTCTCCTAGAGGATCTCAAGCAATCTGGATACTTGGACATCGGCCAAATAGTTGCCGCCGCATTGGCCAGTGGCTCTCAAGCAATCCATCCGGGCTACGGCTTCCTCGCCGAGAATGCTGATTTCGCCAAGGCTTGTCAGAAAGCGGGGCTGGTCTTCATCGGTCCTCCCGCGCATGCGATGACTGCCATGGGCGAGAAGATCTCAGCGAGAGAGTACGCCGTGAAGGCGGGAGTGCCCGTGGTGCCTGGAATCGGCGAGCCAGAGATGTCGAATGAAGATTTGCTCGACGCCTGTACCGGTTTGCAGTATCCGCTGCTTGTAAAACCCGCTGCCGGCGGCGGAGGCAAAGGACTCCACGTTGCCCATGATGTCAACGAACTCCGCGAAGTGCTCCCAGTCGCAAGGCGAGAGGCTCTCACATCTTTTGGTGACGACACCTTGCTCGTCGAGAAATATCTTTTGCATGCGCGACATATTGAGTTTCAAGTGGTCGCCGACAACCACGGCAATAGCACCCATCTGGGCGAACGGGAATGCTCACTTCAAAGACGACATCAAAAAGTCATAGAGGAAGCACCGGCGCCGAAGCTATCGCAGACCAACCGCGAGATCATGGGCGCGGCGGCGGTATCACTCACTTCCGCCATTGGGTACCAAAACCTAGGCACGATTGAATTTCTGGTAAACGCAGACTCCCCCGAGACCTTCTACTTCATGGAGATGAACACTCGTCTGCAAGTGGAGCACCGCGTCACCGAAATGATCACTGGGTTAGATCTTGTCGAATGCCAACTTCGAATTGCCGCAGGGGATTCACTCAAGGACGTTATAACGACTAACCAGATCAAGGGGCACGCGATAGAGGCCCGGATCTACTCCGAGGACGCCTTCAATGGTTTCCTTCCCACCGGCGGAGTCATTGGCAAATTTTCTGCCGTTGCCAATCCCCACTCTGTTACCGATTCTGCAATTCAAGGTGGTGCAATCGTCTCCTCATCATTTGATCCGATGCTGGCGAAAATTGCCTGCTGGGCCGAGGACCGAGACTCTGCGCTAATGCGCTTGAAGGAAGTGCTTTCGGATACTGTCTTGCTGGGCGTAACTACCAACGTCGACTTCTTGATTGCTCTTCTGAATCGAGCCGATGTTCAGGAATCCAACTACGACACGAAATATCTTGAAGCGCAGCAACTCGAGCGAACGCCACCAACTTCGGCAGTGCTTTCGGCGTATGCGTCAATCGCTTCTCAATCGTCAAAGATTGGACCTTGGCGAGCCGACGGGTGGCGCCTCAACGGCATGCCTGCCTCGACGATCTCGGCATATATCGATGGCGTGCGCTACGACGTACCAACCGAGAGTGATTCACCGCTTGAGGTTGATTTCTTCCAAGATGACGCCGAATTCTGGCTCCATCACCGATCATTTGGCACGTGGTTGATCAAAGAATCCGGTAATCGACGAGCATCCAGCGATCAACTCAGCGACGAGATTGTGAGCCCGATGCCGGGAGTCGTTATCGCCGTGAACGTAGTAGTCGGCGATCAAGTAGAAGTCGGCGATGCCCTTGTCGTTATTGAAGCTATGAAGATGGAGCACGTGGTGCGTGCCAGGCGACCTGGCCATGTGGCCCGCTGCAACGTCGCATTCGGAGCCAATGTCCGTGTTGGCCAACTTCTACTAGAGGTGGTTGAAGATGTTTGATCGCAAAGCATTGCCCAAGGCAGTCACCGTTTATGAAGTGGGGCCGCGCGATGGCCTACAAAACGAATCTCAAGTCCTATCCACTGCAGTGAAGGTAGAACTGATAAAGCGTCTAATAAAGGCAGGGCTCCCTGCAGTCGAGGTCGCCAGTTTCGTCCGCCCCGATCTCATCCCCGCGCTAGCCGATGCCGAAGCGCTACTTGCCGAACTTGCACCACTTCTTTCCGCGCATCGCTTGAGCGCGCTGGTTCCAAATCAAAGAGGCCTTGACCGAGCCATGAAGACGGGGGTACGCGAAGTTGCGGTCTTCGCAAGTGCGACAGAATCTTTCGCGAAAGCAAACCTCAACAGCACGGTGGCGGGATCACTCGACATCTTTACCCCCGTAATCAAGCAAGCCCGAGACGCCGGCTTAAAAGTACGCGGGTACATCTCGATGTGCTTCGGTGATCCATGGGAAGGAAAAGTTGAGGCTAAGCAAGTCGTCGACGTCGCGGAAAGATTATTCGCCGATGGAATCACCGAACTCTCCCTGGGCGACACCATCGGAGTTGCAACACCTGGCGACGTAATAGATCTCTTGGACGCATTGGATTCGCGCGGAATTGCTCGATCACTCCTTGCCGTTCACTTTCACGATACCTACGGTCAAGCGCTCTCAAACACACTCACCGCTTTGCAAGAAGGTATCACGACCCTTGATTCCTCTATCGGCGGCCTAGGCGGCTGCCCATTTGCAAAGAGCGCGACTGGGAACCTAGCTACCGAAGATCTAGTCTGGCAGTTACACGGCCTCGGAATTTCGACTGGCATCGATTTCACAACACTTCTCGACACGAGCCGTTGGCTTCGTGACACAACCGGGTTGGCGATCCGTTCGAAGACAGCGGTCGCACTCATGGATAACAAAAGAATGGTGGAAAACGAATGAACTCAGCCCTAATGCAGTTGTCAGAGGATCATCAGACTTTGGCAGAGACGGTGCGGGACTTCGCCAATCAAGTTATCGCACCGGTTGCTGCCAAGCACGATAGAGAGCAGACCTTTCCCTACGAAGTCATCAAGAAGATGGGAGCTATGGGAATCTTCGGTCTGCCCTTCCCTGAAGAAGTGGGCGGGATGGGTGGTGACTTCCTCTCGCTCTGTCTTGCGATTGAAGAATTGGCCCGCGTGGACCAGAGCGTCGCCGTCACACTTGAAGCCGGAGTCGGACTGGGGTCGATGCTGATCTTCCAGACCGGCAACGATGAGCAGAGGAAGAAATACCTCCCCGCACTTGTAGCTGGTGAGGCACTCGCCGGATTCGGCCTCACCGAACCCGACGGGGGCAGTGATGCCAGCGGAATGCGCACGACCGCACGGCTGGAAGGAGACGAATGGGTAATCAACGGCGCTAAAACCTTCATCACCAATTCGGGCACATCGATCACATCCTTGGTCATCGTCGCCTGCGTAACCGGGACGAAGGCCGATGGAACTAAAGAGCTCAGCACGATCATCGTTCCAAATGGAACCCCTGGGTTCGTTGTTGAGCCTTCGTATTTCAAACTCGGATGGCACGCCTCCGATACACACCCACTCTCTTTCACCGATGTTCGTGTGCCCGCAAGCAATCTCCTGGGTGAGCGGGGTCGTGGCTATGCAAATTTCCTCAACGCACTAGATGATGGGCGCATCGCCATCGCTGCCTTGGCTGTGGGTGCTGCCCAAGGATGCATCGATGAATCAGTGCGCTATGCCAAGGAGCGCAAAGCCTTCGGGAAAATGATCGGGCAACATCAGGTCATTGCCTTCAAAATTGCGGAGATGCAGGCGCGTACCCACGTTGCACGTCTTGCCTATTACCAGGCTGCATCCCTAAAAGCTGCGGGCAAGGACTTCAAAACCGAAGCCTCCATTGCCAAACTGGTTGCGAGTGACGCCGCAATGGACAACGCCCGAGCGGCCACGCAAATCTTTGGCGGTTATGGATTCATGGACGAGTACTCGGTTGCTCGACATTACCGTGATTCAAAAGTATTAGAAATTGGTGAAGGTACAAGCGAAGTGCAGAAAATGCTCATCGCGCGCAGCCTAGGACTGAAGGCAGAATAATGAAAAACGACGAATTGCTATATGAAGTGTACGAAGGCGTTGCCACAATCACGATCAATAGGCCCGAAGCACGCAATGCTCTGAACTCTGCCGTCCGAAAGGGAATTCGTGCCTCCGTGGATTCCTTCACCAAAGACGACCAAGCCAAAGTCTTGATTATCACTGCGGTAGGTGAAACTGCATTTAGTGCCGGTGCCGATTTGAAGGAAATGTCTGAACAGCAACTGACGATTCCACCTGACGATTTCATTCCAGATTTGGCGACTCACAAACCAGTCATAGCCGCCGTCAATGGAGTTGCACTAGGTGGCGGCTTCTTTCTTGCTCAATGCGCCGACCTAGTCATCGCTGCCAGCCACGCGACCTTCGGAATCACTGAAGCACGTCGTGGTCGCGGCGCACCCTGGGCTTCACCGCTTCCGCTAATGATTCCTCCGCGAGTGGTCATGGAGCTACTCGTGACCGCTCAGCCAATCACCGCATTTCGTGCCCAGCATGTTGGTCTCGTGAACTACGTCGTGCCTTCGAGCGAGCTGCACACAGCAAGTCGAGACCTCGCCAAACTCATCGCGACCAATGCCCCTCTTTCAGTTGCTGCGGGTAAAGCCATGGTGCGCGACATCCTTGGAGACGTTCTTGGTGATGCCCGTCAGAGGGCAAATGAAATCTGGGCGCCGGTTTATCTCAGCGAAGACGCTCAAGAAGGGCCGCGTGCGTTCAAGGAGAAGCGAGCACCTCGTTGGCAAGGTCGTTGAAGGAAGCAGATTTGGAAGTTCGAGTCCCTCCGGGCGCACTAGTTCTCGTGCTTAATTCCACCTGATGCCTAGTATTACGTATCCTCCGGCGAAATTAAGATCAGTCTAGAAGGGGAGAAACTTCCATGGTGATAATTCGACAATAATTCAAAGAATCTAGTTGCACGCCTCTTTCGCACTATCAACTCTTCCTCAATAATCGGACATCTATTGGAAATGAGGGTGATATGAAGTACGACTGGACCGCGATAGGGGCGCTTGCTACGGCCGCGGCCGCTATTGCATCTTTCATCTTGGCAGGTTTTTCGTTCAGAGGAATCAAGTTAGCCAATAAGGGAGTGAGAGTTTCAGAAGCTTCAATCCACCTCGCCAGGCGGGACTATCTTGATGACATTATTTCAAGCGTTCTGACAACAGCCGCGAAATTCCAGGCGTACGGTTTACCACTATGGTCGAAACAATATGAAGCAGGATCAGAGGTTTTTGTACGATTCCACACAGCTTATATAGGGTTTGAAACTGCGTTAAATATGTTGGAGATAACTGGGTTGGCGAAGACTTCATTTGCCCCCAGTGAACCTAGTTACAGTAATATGGATGAAATCATCGAAATGATTCGATGGTCCATGATGGCACATTACTTATCTCTCGATAATGATCCCGCGTGGGAAGGAACATTTGATGAAACGTGGGAACGACTTAAGGGTTTGGATAAAGGATCCAGTATATCGGATGAATTATTAGGAAGAATCAAGGGCATATTTGATGGTGTCCGCGAAAGATATGAAACCTCGCTTGATACGGCCGAAAGTCGCGACAATTTCAGGACGGATTGTAAAAATTTTTCCTGCCATCTTTTGGACCTGCTTGTTTCCGAACTTAGCGACGAGTACAAAGAGGTGGCCATGCATGTTGCCCCTTGGTATTCTGCCGATAAAGATGGGTTGCGAGCGAAGATCAAAATGAAATTAATCAAAATGAAGTTGAGTTTGCGACGGCATGGGAGCGCAATCGCGAAACGGTTGAGAGGCGCCACCGCTGCTTTCCAACTAAATCGGCAAAAGTGACAAATCGGTCGCAATTGGAGTGTGGGGATTGTGGCTTAGGGCAAATGTGTAGATGCACGTTAAATCAAGCCATGCCCCGAGGAAACCGCCCGCGCCATGAATTTTGGAAGGTGAGACCTTTATTCAAAATGAACCGTGGACTCCCAGTGCCCAGTTTCGTCCCTCCGGGCGCACATATTTCTTGCCTTGGAAATTTCACCCTGTGATCAAACAGGATTTCTCCGCCAGACGATTCGCGTTCTTTAGCGGATATTGACTCAATTAAACGAGCCTAAAGTGGATTAGGGTATTCTTCCGCTATGAGCGTGAAGTTGGATTTACTGAAAGCTAACCGCGGAACAATTCTTGAAATTGCCAAGCGGAACAAGGGTCTCTCCATTTCCGTTTTTGGAAGTGTCGCCCGTGGCGAAGATACCGACACCAGTGACTTCGACTTCCTAGTGGATTTTGCCCAAGGAGCATCTTTTTTCGATCAGTTCCAAATGCAGCAAGAACTGTCAGAATTTCTCAGGGCATCCGTTGATGTTATTTCGCTTCATGCTCTAAAACCTCGAGATTCCGATATTCGTAAAGAAGCATTGGTCTTGTGACCCGCTCGGAACTTAAGCGGCTTCAGGACATTCTTGAATGCGCCGACGACCTCGCAGAACTCGTGGCCATGGGCAAGGTTGAGTTTTATGTGAACAAATTTTGGGCAATGGCAGGGGCGCGGTTGTTGGAAAATATTGGAGAGGCTTCAACGCACCTTACTGACGACATTTTAGAAAGCCTTCCAGGAATTGAATGGAAGAAGGTTGCTGGGATGAGAGTACTTATTGCACATGCCTACCATCGCGTAGATATTGATTTCATCTGGACTATTGCAACCACTTCGGTTCCTGAATTAGCTCAAAGAATCCGTGCAAAGTTTCCAAATTTGGACTCTGAGGTCTAGTCACGGATTGGATTTTAGTGGAACACCCCACCATTCTGATGCAATAGTTAAAGAAGATTTTTCAAGGACTTTTCTCTTCGGTTGGTCAAGGTGACCGCAAACCACCACCAATTGGGTAGCCCCTCTTAAGAGAGCTGCTTTTTTAACTTGATGGAGAAGATCCGCATCGACAGTTTCCCACGAATTATCTTCATTGACGACGAAATCGTCTATTGCTAAATTCGGGATTTCCTCCAGATCGTAAACCTCGGCCGTCCGAATTCTGTAGTTACTCACGTAATGTCGCCATCCAGCGAAAAATTAGAGGCTTTGTTGGAGTCATGGATGAGTAGTCGTATATAAACGTTTGCGAGGAACGGCTATCTGAAGGAAATCACTGATTCCCAGTGGCCAGTTTGGTCTCTTCGGGGGCACAATTCAATCTCAATGCGATAGCTCACTTACTTGTCCGCCCTACTTACTATGATCATATCGTGAAGCAATCCCTCAAGATCCCACTCTCCCCTCGGCTTGAGGAAATCGTCTCTATCCCATTGGAAACTTTAACCTCTCATTTGGAGTCAAATACCGAGTACGAGGCGACTAGCTTCACTGGAGTGCCAATCGATGATCTCCTGTGGACCGGTTCTCAATTTCGAGATTGTTCAATTTCATTATCAGAAACCAAGAGCCTACTTATGCAGAAGGCTCGGGCGAACGACACCAACTTTGAAGTCGGCACCATAAATGTATTGGATGCTCATAATTCACGATGGAAAGATTGCAGAATTTCTCGAGGGAAGATCGTATCCGGAAACTTTTCTGGTGCTCATTTGAGTGGAATTCTTTTCAAAGACTTGAAGTTTGGCTTTTTCAATTTGATTCAGTCAGACATTTCGGACGTACTATTCAAGAATTGTAAGTTCGATACATTGGATTTTGTTGGCGCGAAGATTAGTCGTGTTGCCTTTGTAGATTGTCATGTGAATGAAATCGATCTAAGAGATGCCAAGTCGGAGAACTTCGACCTCACCGGGCTAGAGTTCCAATCATTAAATGGCATGGACGGGCTTCGAAACTGCTATGTCACTAACTCGCAATTGGTTCAATTGTCTTCGGTTGTCGCACGCGAGTTGGGTATCAAGATCCTAAATTCCCACCCCTAACGCCGGCTAGATGGCCCCGTTAGAGGGCAATGACGGATTCCCAGCGCCCCGTCTCGTCCCACCCGGCCCACGTAATGTTGGTTATTCGTTGACGACGTGGATTATTCCTGTGACACTTTCTCCAAACTATGGGGGAGAGCCATGAGTGATGTAGATATTTCAGTTGCACGAGAGCAAATGGGTAGGGCTCTGAAAGATTGGGTCGCTTCTTCGAAAATGTCGCACCAAGTACTTCCAGGGTCATGGTATTTCCTGTCAGGTATGCCCGTTGCAGATGTCAATTTGGCTATGGTCTATGAAAATGACATCGATGTGTTGACCAAGACTCTGACAGAAATTTCCCGCATGAATGTGCCGACTTGTCTCTTTCTTGCCGCAGATGGCAAGAACCTTTCGAGCAAATTGCCAGACGAATGGATTCATGCTGGTGTTTTTCCGCTCATGTCTAAAGCGCTCAACAAAAGTGATCAAGAATTTGACGCCCGCGTATCGGTAGCTTCGCTCGATAGAATTGATGACGCTGTGAAACTATTGGCCGAATCCTTTCATCTAGATCCGATTAACTTTGCTTTCCTGGTCGAAACTTTTAAAAATCCCGACTCCTTGTCCAAGTTATGGATTCTTGAGGAAAATGGGGTGGCAGTTTCAACTGTCACAACAATCCTCGTGGATGAAACACTTACGGTTTGGTCTATGGCGACCCCTCCTCAATATGCCAGAAAGGGATATGGCAAGGCTCTGCTTGGCGAAGTGTTGGCGCGCAATGCCGCTACAAATGCGAAGAACGGTTTACTTGGTGCGACGCCGGCAGGCCAGCCACTTTATATGGCCACCGGTTGGGAAGTACTTGAAGGATGGGATGTTTATCTCAACGGACCAGCCAACCACTAACGGAACGCAATTACTGATGCCCAGTGCCCAGTCTTGTCCCTCCGGGGCACAAGTTCGACCCCTCACGCCGTTCGCATGAAGGGCCAAACATCTTTGAAATTAGGTCGGGTGGAAATCGTTAAATATCTGTTTCGAAATAGGTTGAGCCAAACTCAAACATCAATTTTGGGCTAGCCTGGAAAGTTTTCATAGCCGCTCTCCACACTGTCCCATCTTGCATATCACCGTGAATTTTTCCGAAGGCCTCGGCATTCTCGTAGGTAATTACCATGGTGTATTTATCGTCATTTACTCCTATCCATCCGTCAAGAAATAGAACCTCCGATGCGCCCAGAGAAAGTATCAACTTCTTAATTTCTCCAAGACGAGTTCTCGCATCCTCCTCTGATACGCCTTGCATTGGTTTTGCTGTAAACACTTCTAGAACTCTTGACATAGAATCTCTCCGATTCTTGATATTGATGCGGGACGCACCAATATCAAAAGTCTTACATAACCAATCTGGAGTGTAAACAGTAGGTATACCAGCGCTAAGAGATCAGATTTTGGCTCTCGGGGTTCGAGTTTGCGCACTGCTGGAATATCGGACTGCCATCCTAGGTAGAGCTCGCTACGCGTCGAAAAACGAGATAGGAGAAGTCGTTCGAATCGAGACCATGCCTATCACCCGTGGCTCATAGTCTGAGTGAATAGATGCTCTAAGGATTTGTCATCAGTTACTTGATGGCAAGTACAGATTCCCAGTGCCCACTCCCGTCTTCCTGAGCGCCCCTCTCCTTTGGTTGCTAAGGGCGACCGCATTCAGAATGGGTCTTGAGCAGATGGCCTCTTTCGGAATATCAGTACATTCCCTACGCTTCCTTAATGTTCGAATCATGGAAATTCTCAAAAGGCATACTTCTAACGTCATTGGTTACTGGAACCAGTTGGCTTCTCCTTCTATCGTTCGCATACCACCAACATCGCTCTTCCGAGATGCTCTCCGGTGTCATTGCCGGCTTGACGGTCATTCTCGGCATATTGACAGCCGAATGGTTGCGTTCGGCGCGAGAGCAAGTGGAATTAACTCGGATCCGTTTTTTCGATCTAATAACCCATCTAGAGAGGTTTCTCTATAATTTTGACGACTTTATGCAGGACCAATTTTCACACGATCAAGCTCGGCATACGGATGATTTTGTTCATGTAAATTCTTCGGCCACCATGCTCTCTCGCACGACACGTTGGCCACAGCCGAATGCAAAGAAGATTAGAGAAGCGGGACAGGTTTTAACCCATAAGATTGAAGCTATGTGCAAAGACGCAGACGAAAATGGATTCATTTGGGCCTTAGAAGATCGAATGCAAATTGCATTCGATTTGGCAAAGCTAGCCCCATTGATTTGGGCTGGCAGTCCGGAAAAGAGTGATGCGTACCGGGCAAACATTGATAGTTATAGAAAGAGTCCCCGCAATGAAGGCATTCCTGATGCATGGACTAGAACGCGCTCAAAATGACCCCAACAGATAATGCAGATGTCACGATGCAACAACTACTATTTACTCGCCCTAATGATCAGACAGTGTCCTATTATGATCGTGGGTTGGGTGAAGATGTAGTTTTTTGGCATCATGGAGTGGGGGCGGCAGGTCCTATTTCGACGATTGTAGGCGAAAACGCCGATGCAAATGGTTTTCGAATAATCGAAATCGTTCGATCTGGTTATGGAAATTCGACATCAAATCCGAACCGAGCAGTGGAAGATCTAGGCAATATAAATCTCGAGCTCGCTGACTTCTTAGGAATTGAAAAGTTTTGCCTCGTTGGAGCATCTGGCGGAGGGCCCCATGCGCTAGCTGCAGCGCGTGCCGTTGGGAATCGATGCATCGGGACTTTGATTGTTGCAGGCGTTGGTCCCTTTGTTGAACCAGATTTAGACTATTTGAGCGGAATGAGCGAAGCTAAAATTAAATACTGGAACGAAGCAATAGAGAGTCCTTCGGGCTTTGAATCATCACTTTCCTCGACCGTGGCTGAATTTGAGGCTTTTGAGATTGCCGATATCGAGAAGATGTTCGCAGCCGACCCCAATAATGTAGTTTCCGATGAGCGGATCTCAAGAATACTCGATTGCATGAAATATTCGATTATCCAAGGGGGAAATGGAATCAGGGAAGATCAGCTTGCCTTCTTAAAGCCATGGGGTTTTACGATTTCTGAGATAGCAACTCCTACGCAGTTTTGGGCCGGTACCTCTGACGCTGATGTTCCGCTCGAACACTCTCTTTGGATGACTCGAAAGATTGGCCGTTCAGAGTTGCGGGTCCTGGAGGGGAAGAATCACTTTACGATCATGGAGCCCGGGTTCATTGGTGGGTTTCGCTGGCTGCGAGGACTTTTTGCCAGTTAGACGCTCACACATTTTGGTCTTATGCGGGACGCTTTGCCCAATCGTCCACTACTATTTTTTTCATGCAAGAGCAGCGATTCGTCCGGTCGAATGGCGAGACGGTCGCGTATTTTGATTATGGACAGAGCGAGAGAGTCGTTTTTTTCCATCATGGCACACCTGGCGCGGGTCCTCTCAATCCCCTCATCCGGCGTAACGCCGATGCACAAGACTTTCGGATCATCGAGATTGTTCGACCAGGTTACGGAAGTTCGACAGCGATCTCCGGCCGCACGGTCAATACAATCTCTGAGATTAACCTTGAAGTGGCTAACGCTTTAGGAATCGAACGGTTTGCTGTCACTGGATTCTCCGGAGGCGGTCCACACGCTTTGGCTTCGGCTCATTTGGCTGGGAGCCGGTGCTTAGCCCAGTTAATAGTTGCCGGACCTGCACCAGCCGACTCATCGAATTTTGATTTTTTTGTGGGGAAAACAGAAGAGGATAAGGAAGATGCGCTTCTTCCCCTAACAAACATGGACAAATTTGAAGCGGAATTAGCGGAAGAAGCCGTGAAGTGGTCCTCCTATAGCTTTGAAGACGTGAGGGCATTGCTTAATGTGAATCCGGAGATCCAGTTATCTGATGAAAAGATTTCCGCGATCCATGCATCGAGGAAGTACTCGCTCTCGAGTAGCACGGATGGTTGGAAGGATGACCAGTTGGCATTTCTAAAACCATGGGGATTTTCGTTGACGGAAACTTCCATGCCCGTTCAACTATGGGCGGGAAGTGACGACGTCAACGTGCCACCAGCTCATGCCCATTTCTTAAATGAACTAGTACCGAATTCTGAACTTCGAATTGTAAAGCATTGCACTCACTCCACTATTTCGGAACCGGCTTTTGAAGATGGATTTGCGTGGCTGGGTGAGATCTTCAGTTCTCATCTTTAGATGACGCCGGGATTGGCTGGGTAGCCCGCATTTCCTTGAGAAGCGAGTGATGAACGGCTGGCTAAGGATTTGCGAGCCACCCCTTCTACTAAGGCGATCTCACCTCTACGATTTCCAAATGATGGAAACGTGGAAATTTTCTAAAGGCATTCTACTAACGGCCTTTGCTACAGCAGCAATGTGGTTCCTATTGCTCGGGTTCGCATATCAGCAACATCGATCCTCGGAAATCCTTACTGGGGTCATCGGCGGATTGACGGTTATTCTAGGAATGCTAACCGCTGAGTGGCTGCGCACTTCCAGAGAGCAAGTCGAACTTGCGCGAACGCGTTATTATGAATTGAATTCGCAACTGCAGCCATTTTTATACAACCACCAGGATTTCATGCAGGCTCCTTTCTCACTTGAGCAGTCTCATCAGCTAAAGAGCTTTGAGCGAATTCAGATGGCGATGGGTTTGTTCGCGCGAACTACCCGATGGCCCCAACCCAATGCAAGGGAAATCAGGGATCGCAGTTTGGATTTCTTGGCTAAATTCGTGGCAATGCAAACGGACGCCCACGAGAACGGACATTTCTGGAGTCTGGAAAAGAGACTGGCTCTGTTTATAGAATTTACGAACATTGGTCCATTAATTTGGGCGAGAAAACCCGAGGAAATTGACGAATTCAGAAGGCGAATTGACCAATACCGCGAATCTCCCCGGAACTCTGGATTTCCCTTTGGCTGGACTAATAACACTTCAATTACATAAGTTACTCAATTTCCGAACCGCTGTTCACCTCCTCGGGGGTACTTTTCCTTTGAACCGACGCTTCAATTTACCGTCAGATATTGACCACAATTCCTCTTACCCTCTGGCAGTCTCCTATCTATACTTCCAAAATGCTTGAAACTTGGAAATTCTCAAAGGGCATTCTTCTAACCTGTCTGACTACCTCGATAATCTGGTTTTTAGTTCTTACTTATGCATGGAGCCAACATCGATCCTCAGAGATACTTACCGGGGTGATTGGCGGCTTAACTGTAATCCTAGGAATGTTGACGGCGGAGTGGCTGCGGAGTGCTCGTGAACAAGTTGAACTAACTCGAACGCGATACGAAGAATTGATGTCGCATCTTGAAAAAGTACTCTTCAACTTTAATGATTTCGTGCAAGATCAATTTTCCGAAGCGGGGGCTCGCCACTGGGATGATTACAACCACGTAATCTCATCTCTGATAAGTCTCTCTAGAACTACTAGATGGCCACAACCGAATGCGACCGGAATTTGAAAGGCGGCACGAGTTTCATTGGCAAGGATGAGGGCGTTAGCGAGGGACGCTGAGGAAAACGGCCATATATGGAATCTCCAAGACAGACTGGAAATACATTTGGAAAGTAGAGAACTAGTGAGTCTCATTTGGGCACACGAGACGGAAGAAATGAATGAATTCGAATCTCTCGTTAATGGGTATCGCAAAACTCCCCCAAGTGACGGTATCCCTGTAACGTGGGCAAAGAAACCAATAGCTTGACGTTTGTGGCCGAGACGCTACGCCAGATTCAAACCTTTGGCCCACAGTCTTCCCTATGCTACGTCGACCCCCTAATGTTTACAGATGTTTGATTCGTGGAAATACTCAAAAGGTAGCTACCTTGTAGTGATTTTTACTGCAGGTTTTGGAACGCTTATTCTCGGAGTCGCTTATCATTTGCGGAATTTTTCCGAAATCCTCAGTGGCGTGATCGGGGGCTTAACAATAATCTTGGGAATGCTGACGGCAGAGTGGCTTCGCTCGAGCAGGCAACAGATAGAGGAAACGCGCACTAGCTTCAAGAACTTACTTATGAACCTGGAACGCCTTCTCTATTCCTTCGACGAATTTGCTGCCGACCAGTTTTCCCAAAACCATTACATTCATTGGGACCAATACGATCTCTGCGAAGACGCGTTGTTGTGGCTCGCGAGATCCACCAGGTGGCCTCAGCCAAATGCCAAAAAGATCCGAAAAGTTGCCGAAGATTTGATCATCCGACTTGAAGCCATGATGTCTGATGCAACCGAGAACGATTACGTATGGACTATAGAAGAACGTTATGAATTGCTAGCAGTTCTACCTCAATTTCGTCCCTTAATCTGGCCACGAACGCTGGATCAGAGCGCGGAGCTGCGGAAGCGATTTGAGGGATATCGAAAGTCGCCCCCGAATGACGGCCTTCCCCTCTCTTGGAGACGAAAATCAACGAACAGATAAGCTGAGCCCTCCCCGTGCACAGTTTCGTCTCCTCGGAGGCGCAATCAAATTTGGTAGGACAATAGAAGAAGCCCCCCAGTTTTACCTGGGGAGCCTTCTGCATCCACCTGACTTATTGAATTGTAACACTTTTCCCCAAGGATCTACGGCAAACATGTAGTCATTCATAAGCCTTACCGATACTCAGGTAGGAAATATGGTTCGCGAGTGCGACTGTAGCTCAGCGGATAGAGCATTCACCTGACGAATGGAAGGTCGTGAGTTCGACTCTCACCAGTCGCATATACGTGAGGTGGCCTTCGTTTCGTCAAACGGGGGCCACTTCACTTTGATTTCGAATATGAAAACGGAACGTCATTCAACTACAAATCTATTGTCGCCATCCAGTGCCCAGTTTCGTCTCCTCGAGCGCACTTTTTTGGATTCTGGCAACGGACCTGCGCGAAAAACGCTAGACACTCCTGACCTCTAAAAAGGAGAAGAAATGTCCGCTCGTTACCCCTTTGAGTTCAAGCAGAAGGCGATCAACCTCGTCACTCTTGAGCGTAAATCCATCACCCAAGTTTCACTCGAACTCGGCCTGTCCAAAGGCACCCTTTACTATTGGCTTAACCACCAGAGCCCTGGATCAATGGCTCTGAGGACAGGAAGGCCATCCATGGATCCAGCCCAGGAGATCAAACGACTTCGCGCACAAAATGAAGCGATGAAGAAAGAAGTAACAAAACTTCGCGCCGAACGAGATGATGCCAAGGAAGAAAATCGCGCAGCAAAACTCGTGATTGAATACTTTAGGACCCATAACCCCCCAAAAGCCTAGCTCCGGTCAATGCTCATCTGAACCGGCAGGGAATTTCGAGCAAACACCGCAGGCAGGTTTTAGATATCTCTCGCTCTGCCTCTTATCTACTCGAACCCCCTCAAGGGATCTTGGTGATGAAACGAGCACGAGAGCGGAACCTTAGGCGAGAGATTGAGAGCCTTCGAGCACGTTATGGTCGCAGTCTTGGCTATCGCCCTATCCATGGCCTTCTCATCAAGAAGGGAATCTCCTGCACTGCCGACTTGGTGCGCAAGGTCATGAAACTCGCTGGTTTCTTTGGCCTGCCGAAGAAGCGCCGCTATCCCAAAGGAAATTACTCACCGGAGATAGGCAACCTGATCGCAGGCAATTTTCAATCCACAAAACCTCACGAGAAGTGGTTCATCGATATCACCCAGAAGAGATACCTAAGCGGCACTATCTACCTGGCGGTCATTAAAGATGCTGCGAGCCGGATGGTGGTGGGTTATGCAACTGGCAGGAATCCAAACTCGGAATTAGTAGTTCGTGCTTTAACCATCGCTACCGAAGGCTATAAAGCCAAGGGAACAATCGTTCATTCGGATATGGGATCGGTCTTTAAGTCAGAGCACTACCGCAACGCATTGGCCCAGGCAGGGTTCATCCAATCTATGGGCAATGCAGGGCTCTCATTCGCCAATCAGATGATTGAAAGCTTCTTTGGGAAGATCAAAACAGAGTTGCTTCACAGTCAATCATGGAAATCTTATGAGGAGATCAATGAGGCAATTACTGAGTACTGCGAAAACTTCTATAACTCAATACGACCTCAAATGGTGTTGCATGGAAGAACCCCGATAGATGAATTTCATCGCTTAACTACTTGCACCACTAACCAAGCAACCATTAGCGTTGCCTAACCGAAAGTGTCTAGTAAATATCGCGCAGGTCCAACCCTATAAGCATTAAAAAGACCCCTTGGTAATTCAACCAGGGGGTCTTCGCCATATGACAAATGGTGTTGAATCGTAACACTCCTAACAGGATTCCTTTATCAGCATGTGAAATTCTTCAAGCACATATAACGCGGTTAGAAATATAACTTTCGCATATGCGGCTGCAGCTCAGCGGATAGAGCATCTATATAACGAATGGAAGGCAGTGCGTTCGACTCTCACCGTCTATTTCGAACTTGAGATCATAAGGAGTGATAAGTTACAAATTTACGATTGAGATCCAGTGCCCAGTTACATCCCGTCGGACGCAAAGGTAACTACTCTGAGTAACTGCAATTTCTGGGATACTTTTCACACCATCAATTTGGCAGGCAAAGGGACTCGGCTATACGCACGAGTCCCTTTGTTATTCCCTTTGAACAAGGGCTGCGGATCCACAGAAGGAATCGCTTCCCATGGCTTGTCACAATTAGGAATAGATACTTCAACCGCGATGTTGGCGTGTTGTAATTGGCAGCATATCCATTTTTGCCAAATTGATGGTGCGGGTTCGATCCCCGTCGCCAACACCGTAGTCTTAAGTTCTCTTGACTGATCTAGTGGCATTGATCAAGAAGTCGAGAAGGTTGAGCCGGGGTCTTGGGTGAAAACCTAGGACCCCTTTCTAATGTTCAAATCGAAAACCGACTCACAGTGCCCAGTCTCATCCCTTACGGGCGCACTCACTCCAGAATTGGTGGGACAAAACACAGGCGCCTTCCCCATAAGAGTTTGTTCTCTACTATCCTCATTCCACCATGGAGTCTGAATTCGCGATTCGGGAAGCTGTAATTGAAGATGCCCCAGCTATCGCGCGGGTCAATTATTTAACCTGGCTACACGCATATCGAGGGTTAATTCCAGAATCAGAACTTGACTCTCTGGACTTGGACTTTCTGACTGAACAATGGAATCAGAATCTGACCCTTGCCAATTCAAGAACCAGTACTTTCGTTGTGATGAATGGTGAATCCCTCATCGCCTACTCGCGGTTCTATCCCAGCATTGATCCTGATGATGACCAGGACCAAGTGGCAACTGTTGGATCCATCTATGTCAACCCTGATTTTCAGGGAAGAGGGGTTGGTCGAGAATTGATGGAAGTAGTGCTTAAGGCTGCTAAAGAACATGCTTTTACGGAAGCAACTCTCCATGTTTTAGCTGCCAACAAACGAGCTCGAGAATTTTATGAAAACTTGGGCTGGGAAAGCGATTTGCACGCGGATATTGGAAGATCGGACGAGAAAACAGTTCCGAAGGTGCGCTATCGAAAGAATCCTCTCTAAACCCGATTCGCTAAACTTGCCAGAATGCTTAATTACCCAACTTCAAAGCTGGATTTCGCGAAGCACAGCGAGTGAATTCTGCATCGTGCTACATTTTCAGAACTTCGTTGGAGGCGCAACAGACTCCGTTTGTTGAGTTACTAACTAAAACCTCGAGAGAGCATCTCGAGGTTTTAGTGTTTCACGCCCACGCAAGCAAAAGCGCTGGTTCCTGAAGCATCAAAGCGACATCGGATAGAAATTTCGAGCCCTGGGCACCGTCAACGAGACGGTGATCAAATGACAGCGCCAACGTGGTGATATCTCGCACCACAATCTGACCATCAACCACCCAAGGACGCTGCATAACGGCACCAAGAGCGATGATTGCTGATTCACCAGGTGGCAAAATCGGAGTTCCGGTATCGATACCGAAGACACCGATGTTGGTGATGGACATGGTTCCCCCAACCATCTGGGAGGGGTCGGTCTTGCCGGTTCTGGCAGCCTCAACTACTTCAGCAATTGCCAAGGCCAGTTCTTTTAAAGTGAGTTGATCTGCATCCTTGATATTTGGCACCAGTAGACCACGATCAGTTGCTGCTGCAATACCCAGATTCACATAGTGCTTGGTCACGATTTCCTGCGACGGCGAATCCCATGAACTATTGATCTCTGGGGTATTTCGGGCCGCGAGACACATGGCACGCGCGAGAAGAGTAAGTGGTGAAAGCTTGATGCCGGCGAATGCTGGTTGAGTTCGGAGTTGTTCGAGCAGATGCATCGATGCAGTGACGTCGACCGTTTTGAACTCGGTGACATGAGGTGCGGTGAATGCACTGGCAACCATGGCATCAGCCATCGCGCGACGTACTCCACGAATAGGAGTTCGACTCTCTCGGGCGCCGTCCGCTGGTTTCTCGGCCGCAATTGGCTTGCTCTGACCCGCAGAGGCCATCAGGTCTTCACGGGTTACCGATCCCTGGGGACCACTGCCGACCACATTACCCAGATCGATACCAAGTTCGCGCGCAAGTTTGCGTACAGGAGGTGTGGCCATCCCGCCAGTAATTTTTCCCATTACAGGTGCGGTAATTTCAACTATCGCTTCAGCAATTTCAGCCTTGCGTCCATAGTTACGCGTAGTGCCTCGTTGGCGTCGACTCTCGTCACCTTTCGAGATGGATCCAACTAGGAACTCCGTTTTCTCTGGGGCTGCTTTTTTCTCGACTACTTGCTCGCTAGTAGCGAGTTGAATCCGGATGATCGGTGTTCCGACCCGTACAACTACTCCCTCTTTCGCAAGTAACTCAATAACTGTGCCCGCAAATGGGCTCGGCAACTCAACCAGAGATTTGGCCGATTCAATTTCGACGAGTGGTTGGTTAACTTCAATCTCTTGGCCGACGGAAACTTTCCAGTTAACAATTTCGGCATCTTCTAAACCTTCACCGACATCAGGAAGCAAGAACTCGAACGCGTTATTTGATGTCATATCAATAACTCATGCTCTCCTCGACCGCATCAAGAATGCGATCGGCGTCGGGTAGGTACTTGTTTTCGTTTCGACTTGGCGGGTATGGGGTGTCATACCCAGTCACTCTAAGCACGGGGGCCTTCAAATGATAGAAGCACGATTGCATCAAGCACTGGCCGACTTCGCCGCCAATTCCACCGCTGCTGGAGGCCTCGTGAACCACAATTGCCCGGCCAGTCTTTGTCACCGAAGTGATCAGCGTGGTGAGATCCAATGGGCTCAAAGAACGCAAATTGATAACCTCGAGGGAGACCCCGTCTTTTGCAGCGAGCGCTGCTGCAGCGAGTGCAGTTGCCACCGTTGGGCCGTAACAAATGAGCGTGCAGTCGGTGCCTTCGACCAGAACTCGCGCACCGTTCATAGGTACAGCAGAGGAAATATCTGCCGCGGTATCGACCTGACCCTTCTGCCAATAACGCCGCTTCGGTTCCAGAAAGATTACGGGGTCATCGCTGGCAACGGCCTGTTGGATCATCCAATAAGCATCGATTGGATCGGCACAAGTCACGACTCGCAAACCCGGAGTCGAGGCGAAGTAAGCCTCCGGTGATTCGCCGTGGTGCTCGACAGATCCGATTCCCCCACCGTATGGCATGCGAATTGTGATGGGCAGTTGAAGGACACCAGCCGTGCGATATCGCATGCGTGCTAACTGAACGATGATCTGGTCAAAGGCAGGATAGACGAAACCGTCGAATTGAATTTCGACGACGGGTCGATAGCCATAGAGAGCCAGACCGATAGCCGTGCCCACAATGCCTGATTCGGCTAACGGAGTATCGATAACGCGGTTCTCGCCGAAATCCTTCTGCAATCCTTCTGTCGCGCGGAAGACCCCGCCGAGTTTTCCGATGTCTTCTCCCATCAACAAAACTTTGGGATCTGCATCCATCGCGCGCCGCAGTCCCTTATTAATGGCGCCAAGAATGGTGAGTTCTTCCATCTTAGATCGCCCCCTCTTTGGCAAGAATTTCTTGCATCTCTTTGCGCTGTGCCTCGATACGTGCATCGGGACCTGCGTATACGTGATCGAACATTGCCATTGGATCGGGGTCGGGGAAATTACGACAACCTTCGCGCATTCTCTCCGCCAGAGTTATCGCCTCGCTTGCAAAATCAGCGGCAATGGCATCGGTGAGAACATTCTTCTTAGTTAAATAGATTCGGAGCCGCTCGATGGGATCGCGGGTGCGCCAGAGTTCGTCGTCGGCACCGTCGCGATACTTCGTGGGATCATCTGATGTTGTATGCGCTCCCATTCGGTACGTGACAGCTTCAATCAAAGTCGGTCCTTGTCCTGAACGTGCACGATCTAGCGCGGCCATTGTTACTTCGTGACATGCGATGACATCGTTGCCATCGACACGTATGCCGGGCATGCCAAATCCATCGGCCCGATTGGCAAGTGGAACGCGACTCTGGCGTTTTGTTGGTTCGGAAATCGCCCATTGATTGTTCTGACAGAAGAAGACAACGGGCGCCTGATATGCCGCGGCGAAAATGAATGCTTCGTTGACATCGCCCTCGCTCATCGCGCCATCGCCAAAGTAGGCCACAACTGCTTGGTCTTGGTCAGGGTTGCCGGTTCCAACTCGACCTGCGTACTTAGCACCCATCGCATATCCGGTGGCATGCAACGAATGTGCGCCGATAATGATCTGATATCCGTAAAGACGGTGGTGGTTGGCATCCCAGGACTGATGAACTGTGCCCCTCCAGAAGCGAAGCATCTGGACTGGATCCACTCCGCGACACCAAGCGATGCCGTGTTCGCGGTAGGTCGCAAAAGCGTAATCCTGGGCTTTGAGTGCTCTTCCAGAGCCAATTTGAGCAGCCTCTTGGCCAAGGGATGGCGCCCAGAGGCTGAGTTCTCCCTGACGTTGCAGGGCAGTGGCCTGCATATCAAGTTGTCGAACTAAAACCATGTCACGGTAGAGACCCAGCAAAGTGGCCTCATCCAACGAGGATGAATAATCCGGGTGGTTTACGCGGTTACCTTGCGAATCAAGGAGCTGAACTAGGTGATCAAACTGGACCATCGGGCCTCCCGCAACATTGAGGGTTATCTCCAAAACGGATGTGACGATATTAACTATGGGTAGCCCAGAGGTACAAGAGCAACTAAGAATGCTAGACCGTTGGCATATTTGATGGCAGAATTAGTAGTCAACGAGAGGTGAAATTGTGGCCCTAGACCAGATCGACTGTGCCATCTTGAGCGAGCTCCTAGCCCGACCGCGGGCCGGTGTCCGCGATTACGCCCGGACGCTAGGCCTTGCTCGTGGCACCGTGCAGGCACGCCTGGATCGACTCACTGCCCAGGGCGTCATTGGTGATTACGCCCCCCAACTCAATCACTCGGCGTTGGGATTTCCCGTCCTCGCCTTCATACATATCCAATTGCAGCAGGGCTCTCTGGAGACCTTCACCCGGGATCTGGCCACTGTGGCCCAAGTCGTTGAAGCCCATTCAGTAACGGGAGATGCCGATGTCCTCTGCCGCGTCGTAGCCCGTGACAACCGCGATCTGGAAGCCGTCATCCAAGACATTTTGGATCTAGGCGGGGTGGTTCGAACCCGTTCTGAAATCGCCCTGACCGAGCGAGTGCCAAGGCGCGACGTCGCCCTGCTTGAGGAGTTGGCTCATGGTGCGCCAAGTAGCAGTCGAGCCGGCTTAGTTACGCGTTGAGCCGTGGCGATAGTGTGACCAATTACGCAACAATAGGGTTGCGTAATTAACTTCCCACGTCCTACATTGTCTCCATGTTAAGCACATTCATTATTGCTCTGCGCGAAGGATTGGAAGCCGCGCTCATCGTAGGCATCCTGATGGCCTACCTGGTGAAGACCAACCGTGTCCATCTCCGCAAACCCCTCTGGATCGGTGTAACCCTGGCTCTGCTTTTGAGTTTGGGGCTCGGCGCAATCCTGAGCTTCACATCCCATGAACTCGGGCCGCACGGCGAAGAAATATTTGCCGGAACCCTTGCTGTCATTGCCGTAGCACTGGTTACCTGGATGGTCTTCTGGATGAAGCGCACCGCCAGAAATATGCGCCACGAACTTGAGAGCAAAGTTGACCATGCCGTCCACGTGGGCTCTTTCGCAATCGCTCTCACTGCTTTTGTCGCCGTTGCCCGGGAGGGTTTGGAGACCGCTTTATTTATTTACACCAACTTCGGCACCGTGAAGACTTCAGTAGCGCCCTCTGTCGGTCTGGTTTTAGGCCTAGCTGCTGCGGTTGGCCTTGGTTTCCTTATTTATCGTCGTGCCATCACATTTGATCTGGGAAAATTCTTCAAAATCACTGGCGTTGCACTAATCATTGTTGCTGCCGGTGTTCTTGCCAATGGAATCGGTGACCTGCAAGGTGCAGGCTGGCTGCCCGGTGGGAGCACGCAGGCTTGGAACATCGATTCGTGGATGTCCCCGGATTCATTCGTAGCCAGCGTGCTAGGCGGGTCCATCGGATTCTCCACGACTATGTCCTGGCTGCAGGTAGGCGTTTGGGCGGTCTATTTATTCTCGATCCTGCCCGCCTACCTATCCAAGACAAATAAGACAGTGAGCAAACAGGCTTAAGTCGCAGTACCTTTTTCTCCTACTGACGGGTAACCTTCTACACTCCAGTGCATTCCAGTAGAAGGAATCTCTTATGTCGCGCTCCGTTGTCCTAGTTGATGCAGTTCGATCCCCTTTTGGAAAAGCCGGGAGTCTCTACGCTGAAGTTCGCGCCGATGACCTCATGGTTCGAGTCCTTCGGGGCCTCCTCGAGCGAAATCCCAAACTCCCTATAAGTGAGATCGACGATGTTGCCATTGCCGCCGCCACTCAGACCGGCGACCAGGGCATGAATATCGGGCGAAGTGTGGCCCTGCTGGCTGGCCTGCCAAACACGGTGCCGGGATACTCCATCGATCGCTGGTGTGCTGGAGCCCTTACGGCTGTCACGACAATATCTGGAGCGATCGCCATGGGCGCGTACGACTTGGCCATCGCCGGCGGAGTCGAGCACATGGGCAACCACCCAATCGGACATTTATTTGACCCGAATCCGCGTTACCTCGCCGAGAAGATCGTCGAAGGCGATGCTCTTGCGATGGGAAATACTGCCGAGAGATTGCACGATCGCTTCCCGCATTTAACTCGCGAACGCGCCGACAAGTACGCGCTTAACTCTCAGATGAAAACAGCAAAAGCCTACAAAGACGGCGGTATTCAGCGAGACCTCATTCCCGTTGCAACCCGAAGTTCAACCCTTGGTTGGGGCATGGCAACTGTTGATGAACCGCCGCGACCGACAACAACCTTGGAAGCACTCGCTGCATTGAAGGCGCCATTTAGACCAGCTGGTCGCGTGACGGCAGGAAACGCCGCGGGACTTAATGACGGAGCCACCGCTGCTTTGTTAGCAAGCGAGGACCGTGCGCTGGAACTCGGAATGACCATTAAGGCGCGTCTTGTGACATTTGCATTCGCTGGAGTGCAACCAGAGATCATGGGCTACGGTCCAGTTCCGTCGACGATAAAAGCATTGAAAAAAGCGGGATTAAGCATTTCAGATATTGGACTTTTTGAAATCAATGAGGCCTTCGCGATTCAAGTTCTCTCATTCTTGGATCACTTTGGAATTGCAGATGATGATCCGCGAGTCAATCTCTATGGCGGCGCAATTGCGGTCGGTCACCCCTTGGCTTCATCTGGGGTTCGCCTCATGCTCAATCTGGCACGAGGGTTTGAAGATCATCCGGAAGTTCGTTTTGGCCTGACAACAATGTGCATCGGTCTTGGAATGGGCGGCACTGTCATCTGGGAAAACCCACACTGGAACGGAGAGGAATAAGAATGACTACTCAACTTGAAGGTGCCCCTGAAGAAGTAGTCACAAATTCCTTCGTCCGAGATATCGATTTGAAACCATTTGGGTTTGACGGAACTCTTGCCATGATCACATTGGACAATGGCCTGGATTTCAACCGTCCGAATACCTTCGGATTGAAATCTCTGCAAAGTCTTGACGCGGCTATCACCGATGCGCTCTCTCGCAAACCTGCTGCCATCGCGGTTACGGGCAAGCCCTATATTTTCGCAGCCGGTGCCGACCTAAGCGGACTTGCCCATCTAGCAAGTCGTCAACAAGCGTTGGCAATTGGAAAAATGGGACACGATGTTTTCCGCCGCTTAGGTGAAACCGAAATTCCAACTTTCGCCTTTATTAACGGCCTAGCCCTTGGCGGTGGACTAGAAGTTGGTCTGCATTGCAACTACCGAACCATGGCGACAACTGCGCTCAGTGGACTTCCCGAAGTATTCCTTGGACTTGTTCCCGGATGGGGCGGGGCGACTCTCCTTCCAAAGCTCATCGGGCCAGAGCGTGCCGTGCAAGTAATCATTATGAATCCCCTGAACAACAACACAATGTTGAAGGCAAAGGATGCGCTTACTCTGGGTGTCGTCGATGCAGTCTTTGAACCAGCTGACTTTCTTGAGCATTCGGTGGCTTTTGCAGCGAGCATTCTAAATGGCAACAAGAAGATTGAAAGAGTTGATTATTCAGAGGATCCAAATTGGGAGAAAGCCCTTGCCACTGGCACGGCTGCCGCTCTGAAGAAGTATGGCGGCGCCGACATTGATGCACCCCGTCGCGCACTCGAACTCATATCGGCCTCTCGCACCGCCACACGCAGCGCCGGATTTAAGGCCGAGGATGAGACTCTTGCCGATCTGACCATGAGCGATGCTCTGCGCGCCTCCCTGTATGCATTTAATTTGGTTCAGAAGAAGCGCAAGAAGGTGGAAGGCGCTCCAAAACCTGCCCTTGCGCGTAAAGTGGCAAAAGTTGGCGTAGTAGGCGCCGGACTTATGGCCTCGCAATTGGCACTAGTGATGGTTCGCAATCTCAAGTGTCCAGTGGTGATGACAGACCTTGACCAAGAAAGAGTCAACAAGGGCGTCGCGTGGGTGCATGCGGAGATCAACAAACTTGTTGAGAAGAAGCGCATGAAACCGGAGGAGGCAGGACGCCTGATCAATCTGGTTACTGGTTCCACCGATCAGAGCATCTACGCGGGCTGTGATTTTGTTGTTGAAGCCATCTTCGAAGAGCTCTCGCTCAAGCAGCAGCTTTTCAAAAATCTTGAGAAGATCGTCTCCCCCGAATGCGTACTCGCGTCCAACACGTCTTCACTTCATGTCGAATCCATGTCAGAAGGGCTCGAGCATCCCGAACGCGTCATTGGCTTCCACTTCTTTAATCCCGTGGCAGTTATGCCGCTCCTCGAGGTAGCGCGTACCAGCAAGACCGATGATGAAACCACTGCAACTGCAATAGCCGTCGGCAAAGAGCTCAAGAAGACCATGGTGATCACGAAAGATTCTCCGGGCTTTGCCATGAACAGACTCTTCACTCGGTTTATGAGTGAGGTGACCGATGCGATCGATGAGGGAACACCAGTCGAGGTTGCGGACAATTCATTGCGCAGCTTAGGTCTTCCGATGTCACCTTTCGAGCTCTTCGGACTTGTTGGTCCAGCGATCATGCTCCACGTTTCGGAAACTTTCCACGAACAACTTGGACCCCGCTACCGCATCTCGCCGACAATTCAACGTATGGTGAAAGAAGGCGTTAAGAATTTCTACGTCAAGAATGAAGAAGGAAAATTCGTCCCAAATCCCGCCGCGCTGGCATTGATAGAAAAGGGCTCAAAGCCTTCCACAGCCGAGCAGGTAAAGGACCGCGCTCTCCGTGCAATGGCCGAAGAGGCACGCATGATGTTGGACGAAGGAGTTGTAGCAACGCCAGCCGAACTTGATCTGGCCATGATCCTGGGTGGTGGATGGCCACTAATTATCGGCGGAATCCTTCCATACCTTGATTCCACTGGAATTAGTGAAGCGGTCTGCGGAAAACGCTTTCATCCTCGTGGGGTTGCATCTCTTCCTTGAGAAGACTGTGCCACTCAACAATTGACCGAGAAATATCCGGAACAGTGACTCCTAGATCCTGAAGAATTTCGGCAGGTTTTGAGTGTTCGATGAATTCCAAAGGTACGCCGATGGAATGTATCGGGGTCGACACTCCCGCGTCACGGAACATCTCTGATAGCGAACTTGCGATCCCGCCATGGCGGATTCCATTTTCTATGACAACGACACTTCGATAAGCCTGTGCCATTGCCAACAGCGTTGGAGAGAGCGGTTTTACCCAACGCGGATCGACAACGGTAACGCCAATTCCTTCGCGCCCAACTTGAACTGCGACCTCTAGGGCTAGATTTGCAAGAGCGCCAACGCTGACTAGAAGTACGTCACGGCTCTTATCTTGGTAGAGGACATCGATTCCCTCGATCCGCTCGAGTGCTTCAATATCCTTAACGACGGCGCCTTTTGGAAAGCGCACGACCGAAGGCGCATCATGAATGTCGATGGCTTCCCGGAAAGTCTCCCGCAAGCGTGCGCCATCGCGCGGTGCGGCAACGTGAATCGTGGGGATGATTCCGGTGAGTGCGAGATCCCAAATGCCGTGGTGGGATGGTCCATCATCACCAGTCACGCCGGAACGGTCGAGAACAATGGTGACACCTGCCTTGTGAAGAGCCACATCGAGTAGGAGTTGGTCAAAGGCGCGGTTCAAAAAGGTCGAGTACAAGGCGACCACCGGGTGAAGGCCCGTGAAGGCAAGCCCCGCAGCGCTCGTGAGTGCATGCTGTTCGGCAATACCCACATCAATGGTTCGGTGCGGAAAGAGTTTCTGAAATTCATCCAAGCCAGTTGGGCCCATCATCGCCGCCGTCATTGCGACGATATCCAGGCGCTCTTTGCCAACTGCGACTAATTCTTCAGAGAAAACTTTCGTCCATTGGGTTCCGCCATTTGTGACGGGAATTCCAGTCTCGGGATCGACAATTCCTACCGCATGGAATTTCTCAGCCTCATCGGCAATAGCCGGGCTATACCCTCGTCCCTTTTCGGTAATCGCGTGAACAAGCACAGGACCGCCAAAATGCTTGGCAATGGAAAGCGCCTTCTCCATAGCGCCGATATCGTGGCCGTCGAATGGACCCATGTATTTCAAGCCAAGATCTTCGAACATCCCCTGCGGGGCAACAATGTCTTTGATCCCCTTTTTCATTCCGTGTAACGTCTCATAGATCGGCATGCCCACAACTGGGGTCTTGTGAAGGATTTCTTTGCCCCAGTCAAGGAATCGCTCGTACCCTTGCGTCACTCGCAATGTCGACAGATGTTCGGCTAGCCCTCCGATGGTGGGCGAATACGAACGGGCGTTATCGTTGACGATAATTATTAGATTGCGGTCCTTCGCAGTGGCGATGTTATTTAACGCCTCCCACGACATTCCTCCGGTGAGCGCGCCATCGCCTACAACAACCACAACATAACGATCGTTCTGGCCCGTTAGCGAGAATCCGCGCGAAATTCCATCGCCCCACGACAGCGCTGTGGATGCGTGCGAGTTTTCAATAACATCATGGGGACTCTCTTTGCGACTTGGGTAGCCCGCCAGTCCCCCGCGTTGGCGCAGATGATCAAACCCTTCCGCGCGCCCAGTCAAGATCTTATGGACGTAGGACTGATGCCCGGTGTCGAAGAGCACGACATCCTTTGGTGAATCGAAGGTGCGATGAACCGCAATCGTAAGTTCGACGACACCCAAGTTCGGCCCGAGGTGCCCACCCGTTTTGGAGACCTTCTCAATCAAGAACTGGCGAATCTCCTGGGCCAGCTCATCCAATTGCGGATGGGTTAGTCCAACCAGGTCGTTGGGGCCTTTAATCGATTCGATCACCGACACATTCTAGGTTAGATGAGGGATCGCAGCACGTACTGCATAATCCCGCCATGCCTGTAGTAGTCAGCCTCACCTGGTGTGTCAATACGCACCTTTGCGGTGAAAGTCTTGCCGTTGGCGCTCACGCTCACCCGAGCAGGGGTCATGCCGGCGTTAAGGGCAGTGATCCCCGCAATCGAGAAAGTTTCGCTTCCATCTAGTCCCAGCGATGCCGCCGTGTCGCCCTCATTGAATTGCAAGGGAAGAACTCCCATGCCGATGAGATTGGAACGGTGAATTCGCTCGAATGACTCAGCAATTACTGCGCGGACTCCAAGCAAAGCGGTGCCTTTTGCAGCCCAGTCTCTTGAGGAGCCAGAGCCATATTCCTTGCCGGCCAAGATGACCAATGGAATGCCCGCGGCTTGGTAGGCAATGGATGCGTCGTAGATTGTTGACTGTGCCCCATCATCAAGGAAGTTGCGCGTGAATCCGCCTTCGACTCCGTCAAGAAGCAAGTTCTTCAATCGGATATTGGCAAATGTTCCGCGGATCATGACCTCGTGATTTCCACGCCGTGATCCGTAGGAGTTGAAGTCATTTCGTTCGACTCCATGTTCCATCAGGTACTTGCCCGCAGGTGAATCACCGCGGATGTTGCCCGCAGGTGAAATGTGATCGGTCGTAACCGAATCACCAAGGATGGCGAGAACGCGAGCGTCCTTGATATCGGTTACAGGCTGCGGCTGAGCCGGCATGCCGTCAAAATAGGGAGGCTTACGAACGTAGGTCGATTTCAAGTCCCACTCGAAGGTCTTGCCGGTAGGAGTAGAGAGTGACTTCCATCGATGATCACCATCGAAGACGCTGGAATAGTCCTTGGTAAACATTTCCGAAGATATTGATGACTCTATGACTGAGGCAATCTCCTGCTCGGTTGGCCAGATGTCCCTGAGATAGACATCGTTGCCCTCAAGGTCTTTACCCAAGGAATCCTTCTCGAAATCATGATCCATTGTGCCGGCGATTGCATAGGCAACCACTAGCGGAGGCGATGCTAAATAGTTCATCTTCACATCTGGGCTGATGCGTCCTTCAAAGTTTCTATTGCCAGAAAGTACGGCCGTTACAGCCAGATCGTGTTCGTTAACTGCCTTGCTTACCTCGAGAGGCAAGTGGACCACTGTTGCCGATGCATGTGACGCATCCGTAACCAACAAGGTTGAATCCGAGCTTCTCCATGTAGGGGGTAAGGCCAGCCCGATCGTAATAATCAGTAACAACCTTTGAACCTGGAGCCAAAGTGGTCTTCACCCACGGCTTGGATTTCAAACCCTTCTCCACCGCCTTCTTTGCCAGCAATGCTGCACCGATCATGACGGAAGGATTTGAGGTATTCGTGCACGAAGTAATCGAGGCGATAACTACGTCGCCGTTCTTTATCGTCGTTGGCTTCTGGTTCACCTGGATATCAATGGCAGTCTTGGTGCTCTTATCCGATAGGTAGCCTGGCAAGATCTTTTCCAGAGCGCTCTTTGACTCCGTGAGTGAAATTCGATCCTGTGGTCGCTTTGGTCCTGCAATGGAGGGAACAACAGATGAAAGATCGAGCTCTATGTTCTCGGAGAAACGAGGTGCCAGCGATGGGTCGTGCCACAACCCTTGCTTCTTGGCATAACTCTCAACGAGGGCGATCTGGTCGTCGGTGCGGCCAGTAAGTTTCAAATATCGAAGCGTTTCTTCATCTATTGGGAAGATCGCGCAAGTCGATCCATATTCAGGGCTCATGTTTCCAATAGTCGCGCGGTTGGCCATCGGAACCGACACGACACCGGGTCCATAGAACTCCACGAATTTACCGACGACGCCGTGCTTGCGGAGCATCTCGGTAATAGTCAAAGCCAAATCCGTTGCAGTGGTTCCGATGGGAAGTTTGCCATCAAGTTTGAATCCAACGACTCGTGGGATGAGCATTGATACTGGTTGACCCAGAAGAGCGGCCTCGGCCTCGATGCCACCTACGCCCCACCCGAGTACACCAAGACCGTTGACCATGGTCGTATGTGAATCTGTGCCGACGACGGTGTCTGGATAAGCCTGCAAGACGCCGTTTACTTTCCGAGTCATCACGACTCGCGCCAAGAATTCGATATTTACCTGATGAACAATTCCCGTTCCTGGTGGAACAACCTTGAACTCATCAAAGGCGCTCTGTCCCCACCGCAGAAAACGGTAACGCTCGACATTGCGCTGGTATTCGATGTCAGTGTTCTGCTCGAAGGAATCTTTCGTTCCGAAAACATCGGCGATAACCGAGTGATCGATGACCAACTCCGCCGGCGCCAGCGGATTTACTTTGGCGGGATCTCCCCCAAGCTCCACGATGGCCTCGCGCATGGTCGCAAGATCGACGATGCAAGGGACTCCGGTGAAGTCCTGCATGATGACACGCGCTGGCGTGAATTGAATTTCAGTATCGGGCTGCGAGGCAGGATCCCAGTTCGCGAGCGCGCGAATTTGTTCGGCGGTGATATTGGCGCCGTCCTCAGTTCGAAGTAGGTTCTCGAGCAGGACCTTCAAACTGAAGGGAAGATCGCTCGCCCCATCTATCTGCGAAATGTCAAAGAATTCATAACTTTGACCAGCAACCTTGATTTCACTCTTTGATTTGAAGGAATTGATGCTCATATCCACCTCGCTAAAAGTATCTTGATATCAAGATACATTACTTTCTCGGTTTTGGGAAGTTTCAAAGGTAGCGACACACTCAACATGGTGGGTCATGGGGAAAAGATCGAAGGCGCGCAACGTGCTCATTTGCCAGCCCATCTCGGCAAGATATCGGCAATCACGGGCAAGCGCAGCAGGATCGCAGGCCACGTAGACGAGCGTGCGCGGGCCAAGATTCACGATTTTCTCTAAGACAGACTTGCCAGCTCCCTCTCTAGGTGGATCCAGCACAACTACATCGGCATGGTCTACGGCAGCCAAGCCTTTGTCTACATCGCCCAGGTGAACGTTTACGTTGGGGAACGCGTCGAAATTGCCTTTGGCATCGGCAGTGGCGGAAGGGCTCGATTCAATCAGATCGACGCGGCCGCCCTCACCCACAATATCCAGGACTGCCGCGGCAAAGAGTCCAACTCCCCCGTAGAGGTCAAGGACATGATCGCCTTCTTGCACGTGCTCTCTCACGGCGCCGGTAAGAATCTCTGGGGCTAACTCATGGCTCTGCCAGAAACTTGCATTGCTCACCCGAAGTTCGTGCCCATCAACATATTCCTTGAGTGCATTAGGACCTTGCGTGAGCCTTGCCTTCGAGCCTCGGATCGCGGGGGCAATGGCGATCGATCGCTCACCGCTAGAGCTTGCCGAAATCTCCACACGCGATTTGGCAGGCCATCGCCGAGTTGCCAAAACTGGATAATTGGCCGAAGGCGTTGCAATCAAACAATCCTCTACAGGGACGACCGTGTGACTTCGCCAGGCGTAGAAACCAATACGGCCTTCGTCATCGATGGCACTTGAAATTCTCGTTCGCCAGTGCAACGAGTCACCAACTTCTTCAACGATCACGTCCACTTCCATTTTTGCAATCCTCGAAAATTGCTCGGCAATCACATCGGCTTTCAGCTGACGTTGTCGAGCAACGTCAATATGCTGAAAATCGCAACCACCGCAGCCGTTTGCATGGGAATACTTGCAAGGCGGTGACACGCGATCGGGGGAAGCCTCCAGAACCCTCACGACATCGGCCCGATAAAAGCTCGATCCAGTGCTTGTAATCTCGACTTCGACGAGTTCGCCCGGAATTGCGTGGCGGGCAAATATGACCTGGCCGTCGTGGCGGGCGATGAAATGTCCTCCGTGGGCCACTTTTTCAATCGAAACGGAGAGACGTTGCCCTACTTCAAAGGATTTTGCCCGTTGTCCGTCCATAAGTAGTAAGCCTATGCGCATCTGGGGTGTAGGTTTTCCCCGTGCACGTCGTAATCATGGGATGCGGGCGCGTCGGTTCTTCGCTCGCGAATGAACTTGAGGCGGCCGGCCACTCAGTAGCCATCATCGATCAGTCCCGCGAGGCATTTCGCCGTCTCGGCGCGAATTTCAACGGCCATACTGTCGCCGGCGTGGGCTTTGACCGCGACACCTTGATGGAAGCCGGTATCGAAAAAGCTGAGGCTTTTGCCGCGGTAAGCAACGGAGATAACTCAAATATTCTGGCCGCACGAGTGGCTCGTGAGACCTTCGGAGTAAAAAACGTCGTCGCACGTATTTATGACCCAGGTCGGGCTGAGATCTACCAACGCCTTGGAATCCCCACAGTGGCGACAGTTCTCTGGACGTCTGACCAGATAATGCGCCGCCTGCTCCCCGAGGGTTCCAGGTCTGAATGGCGCGATGCCAGCGGCGCGATTCAGCTATGCGAGATGCATATAGACACTACGTGGTTTGGTAGCCCTGTCACCCGTATTGAAAATGTAACGCCAGCCCGCGTGGCCTTTATCACCCGCCTCGGAGAAGGACTCATCCCCGATGAGCACACGGTTTTGCAAGACGGCGACTTGGTGCACGTGATGGTTCGCGAGCAAGACTTATCTATCGTGGAGAATGCGCTCGCCCATTCACCGGAGGATGCTTCATGAGAGTTGCAATAGCCGGTGCGGGTAATGTGGGTCGCGCCATCGCTCGTGAATTGCTCGATAACGGTCACCAGGTACTCCTTATCGATCGCGATCCCAAGGCCTTGAAATTAGAGAGTGTTCCGGATGCAGAGTGGCTTCTAGCTGATGCGTGCGAAGTTACTTCACTTGATAACGCCAAGCTCAATACCTGCCAGGTATTGATCGCCGCTACTGGCGATGACAAAGTCAATTTGGTGGCATCTCTTCTCGGTAAAACTGAGTACGGAGTCCCCCGAGTTGTCGCACGCGTAAATCATCCGAAGAACGAATGGCTCTTCGACGCATCCTGGGGTGTGGATGTTGCGGTATCGACCCCACGCATTATTTCCGCCCTCGTTGAAGAGGCAGTCAGCGTCGGCGATGTCGTTCGACTCTTCTCCTTCAAGAGGGGCCAAGCCAATCTCGTGGAATTGACTTTGCCCGATGATTCCCTCTGCATCGGCAAGACAGTCGAAGAGGTTCCGCTGCCTGAGAATTCCACTTTGGCTGCGATTGTCAGAGATGGACGCGTGATTGCTGCGAAATCACATGACGTCTTTAGCTCTGGAGACGAACTGCTCTTTGTGGCCTCTGCGGATGCTGAGAACAAATTGAAATCCTGTTTTATTCAAACTGTGTAATCTGACGAATTCAGACCGTGGCGATCACGGTACAAGTAATCAGTGCTATCGAGGCACCTAATTCAACTATCCCTAGAGTTCCTGGGCGGAGTCCTGGTTTCACAATAATTGTTCGCGCAAGCGCCAAGGCGAAAGGTATTGATAGGTACCAAGGTCTTGCGAGTATAAGAAGCAACACCAGTACAACTAGGTGATATACGAGGCTGCCAGTGTGCCAATTCTTATTCTTCACTTCGCGAATCAAGGACTTCACATGCACTACTGAACCAGCAAAAAAGAGCAGACACATGAGTGCGGCAATCCAAATTGAGCGCGGGATTCCCGAGAGGGAGCCATGGTTCTTGGCAACTTGATACATCAAGATCGGTTCAATTGAAGCAAGTCCGATGAGCAACAAGTCGTTGGTGATCCCCCGCTCACGTCCGGCCCATGATAAATAAACACTCACTGACCACAGAGCGATAACGGCGATCCCATAGAGGAGCAACCATGGTCGCAAGGCAACAAGGTATGAGACGCCAAAAAGGGAAATAATCAACCAAGGCGTAGCAAGTGTGAGTTCGCCCTTCGCTCTGGCAGTCCATGTTCCCCGGCGGATCCGCGCGATTATTGCCCGACCAAGAAAATAGGAGACCGGATACCCGCTCACCCAGGTGAGAAAGAAAATCAAACCGATCCCGTTGCCCGCTCCTAAAAAGGAAACAATGACGGCGGGCACAATAAGAAATGCCCACGCGCCGTGTTGCGGAGGAAACTTCAAACTTGCTCGGGCTTAACGCTTGGAACCGCGCGCAGCACGATCCATGATCCCCACGCTGCTAAAACAAAGAGCGGGTAGCCCATGACCAATCTTGCTGTGCCAAGTGCGTTGATGTTGCCCGAGCGGTAGAGCGGATACTGAACGATGAGTCGCGATATAAAAAGGGCAACCCAGAGCCAACCCGCGCGGGTGTATGCGCGTTTTCGTGCGGGGACCTTTCGCCATGCCAAGTTTTCGCCCAAGATAGGGCCAAGCAGCAAACCAAGAATCGGCAGGCCGATGAAATTGAATATTGCATACGCGGCACCGTAAACAACGTTAATGATCAGTCCTGGCAGGTAGAAATCGACAGCATGGCCAGTCTTACGTGCAAGGAGGGCACAGAACGCAACTCCCACAAAACCAGAGAGAACATGCTGCAAGGTGTCGCGACGGATAAGGCGAATTAGTGTGAGGAGTGCAGAAGTTATTATTGCCGCAATGGTGGCGTTCTTGAGCCCGTGCCCGATGTTGTAAGCAATGAGAAAGACCAACGATGGCAAGCCGGAGTCAAGCAATCCACGCTTTCCACCTAAGGCATTGATAATTTTGTTCTTGTCGCTCTCCATCACACTCTCCCCGTCGATCCAAACCCATCGGTACCTCGACCGGAGCCGGGCAATTCTGACACTTCGATAAAATCAGCCTTCTCAACTTTTTGAATGATCAACTGAGCGATTCGGTCCCCCCGTGAAAATGTCACTGATTCATGTTGATCGTGATTAATTAAGATGACTTGAAGCTCTCCGCGAAAGCCGGCATCCACGGTGCCAGGGGCGTTGACCATGGAGACGCCGTGTTTGATAGCCAACCCCGATCGCGGATGGACGAAAGCCGCATAGCCATCGGGCAGCGCGATGGAGATTCCTGTTGGAATCAACGCCCGCTCCCCCGGTGCAAGGCTCACGTCAATGCGCGTCACCAGATCCGCACCTGCGTCTCCCCCTTTTGCATACTTCGGCAGCGGAACACCATCATCTAATCGCTTGATCAGTACCGAGACCATTAAGGATTAATTTCGAAATCTGGATCAGCGAATGCCAACATCTCTGGATGTTTTAACACGTATTCCAAATATTCCTTCGGCGCGTTTTTCATGAAGTGATCCATGGTCACGATTACATAAAGAGCTGATGCCTTCACTGCCAAGGGACCATCTTGTGAACCAAGCCGTCCCTCGGCGCTGCAATAAACTTTTCGGTTCACCTGCCCAGTGATTTCGGCGGTGATATGCAGAGTTGTTCCAATCGCAACCGGGAGGAGAAAATCGGTTTCAAGGCGAGCGGTTACAGCCGGCGAGCGAAGCAGCCACATCAATTTTCCCAGGGCTTCATCAAATGCCAACGAGAGAAGGCCCCCATGGGCAAGCCCCGGTGCACCTTGGTGATTCTCGGTCACCGTGAATTCAGCGGTGAGGTTGGCTGCCTCGCCAGCGTGTGCCACCAGGTGCAGGCCTGTTGGATGCAGATCCCCGCAGCCGAAACAGTGGCCGAAATGGGAGGGAATCTTGGACCCGATTGCCGGTGCCTTGGGATGTCGAGATGGAACTTGCGCCCCCTTAGGTGGGGTAGTGCTTGCGACCCTGCTCATGCGCTCAAGGTTACTTGAAAATCCGATACCGTCTCTCCTGTGCCTGCAATAGACGATGAGAAAATCATCCATTCGGAGACCCTTCGACCACCGATCTGGCTGCTGGCTTTCATATTCTTTCTATTGGGTTCGTTGGCGCTCTCCATTTGGGCCGCCTTCGACAATCGAGCTGGATTGATCGCCCTTATTTTGGCACTCGTGGCACTTCCGGTCATCAACCAGGCGATGCTGATGCGGATTTCAGTGGGTGCCTCTGAATTGCGAGTCGGGCGAGCCCACATCCAACGGATCTACCTCGGTCCAGCCCAGAGCCTTTCGATCGATCAGATGCGCCTTACTAGGGGTCGCGATGCGGACCCAGCGGCATACCTGGCGCTGCGTTTCTGGCAGCCCCGTGGAGTGAAAATTGAGGTCTCAGATGCTCGAGATTCGACGCCATATTGGTTGATCAGCTCGAAAAATCCTAAAGCTCTAGTAGAGGCCTTGAGCAAAAGCGGATAACTGTTAGAAGCATTCCTTACATACCGCCGTTGGGCCTTCACCTTTAGCCAACTGAGTGATGTGATGGACCAAGAAACAGCGCGAGCAGGTAAATTCATCGACCTGCTTGGGAACGACGCGGACCGAAAGCTCTTCACCAGAGAGATCAGCACCCGGAAGTTCGAGGGTTTCAGCGGCTTCAGCCTCATCGACATCAACCTGACCCGATTGCGCATCAACGCGGCGGGCCTTTAATTCTTCTAAAGACTCCTCATGGAGTTCTTCATCGGTTTTTCTGGGGGTGTCGTAGTCAGTAGCCACTACTTCCCTCGCCTTCTCACTTTGTAGAGCCTCGCCAGGGCGAATTACCGCAGCGCGCGCATATTCGCGCATTTAACACCAATCGGCTGGTATAACCCTCGGCGTGTCGTGAATATTCCCCTAGAAAGAGTAGGAGATTGGTCTCAACTGGGGTAAAGATAGGGCGCGAGGGCCAAAAACGCCAATTAGCAAGGTTTTTAGTAGCGAGGTTTGACCACGTGAGTCGCGCTCGTGGCAGCAGGTGCGGGTTTTGTAGCCAATCTGAGGACTTTTATCTCCTTGCCCGTAGGCGAGATGACGTACCAGACGCCCTGCGCGCCTTGCCCCTTTATCTGACCAGATCCCTTGTCAAAGGCAAAGGTGTAAATCGGCCGCCCATTGATGGTGACCTGGTGCTTGCCGTTTTTTAGCCGAATCGAGCCAACCACACCTTTAATGCCGGCAACATATGGCTTCGCGGTGGAAGTCAGAATTGCTGGCCAATTGGCCGAACAGATACCAGAACATACGCTCACGCCTGAGTGCGCCTTATCCATGTCAAAGTAATAGGCGCTCATTCCTTTACCGTTAACGACAATCTTTCCCAAGGGTGAAGAGCCGATTTTGGCTACTGCATCGGCGGCGTATGCCCCCGAGACGCTAGCGAGCAGTGGCAGTGATGAGAACGAGATGTAGGGGCAGGACGTTCAATTAGGTTGCTTCGCGAATTTGCTGAGCAAGGGAAGCATCCACGCGCGCGTGTATGGCAGTGCCCTCGGGGACGTACTCCTCGCTGATGATCTCCCCGCGTTGATGAATCGCGCTGATGAGGTCGCCTCTCCCATAAGGCACGGTGACATCAATCTCTACCATCAAAATCGGAAGAGATTTCTCAATTGCAAGTAGTAAGCCTTCCATTCCAAATCCGGTGCGCGCCGAGAAGGCATAACTATTCTTCTCGGTCCGAAGTATTTGCATAACGATCGCAGGATCGGCCACATCGACTTTGTTGATGGCGATGATCTCGTGAATATCAGCTGCGCCGATTTCAGCAATGACTTCACGGACGGCGCGTATCTGTTCAAATGGATCGGGGTGAGAACCATCCACCACGTGCACGATCAGATTGGCATCTTCTACTTCTTCAAGGGTCGAACGAAATGCATCAACCAACTGATGCGGTAGGTGTCGGACAAAACCGACTGTGTCGGTCAGGGTGTAAATGCGCCCATCACTGGTGCGCGTCTGGCGAACGGTCGGATCTAACGTTGCGAAGAGGGCGTTTTCAACGAGCACACCTGCATTCGTTAAAGCATTAAGCAACGAGGATTTGCCTGCGTTGGTGTATCCCGCAATTGCTACCGATGGAATTTGGTGACGGCGGCGCTCTTGGCGCTTAGTGTCACGCGAAACCTTCATCTCCTTGATCTCACCCTTTAGTTTCGACATCTTGTCGCGGATTCGCCGACGATCTGTTTCGATCTTGGTTTCACCAGGTCCACGACCGCCGATTCCAGCACCACCTGCTGCTCTTCCGCCGACCTGGCGAGAGAGAGACTCACCCCAGCCTCGTAGCCGGGGAAGCAAATATGCCATCTGGGCTAGTTCTACTTGTGCCTTTCCTTCTTTGCTCTTGGCGTGCTGGGCGAAGATATCCAGGATCAGAGCGGTTCGATCGACAACTTTGACCTTTACTTTCTCCTCCAAGGTGCGCAGCTGTGATGGTGATAGCTCGCCGTCGCAGATAACTGTGTCTGCGCCAGTTGCGACAACGACTTTGCGCAATTCCTCCACTTTGCCTGAACCAATATAGGTCGACGGATCTGGCTTGTCCCTGCGTTGAATCAATCCTTCCAGCACCTCTGAACCCGCGGTCTCTGCTAACGCCTTCAACTCGGCAAGTGAGTTCTCTGCCATCACAGAAGTGCCTTCGGTCCACACTCCTACAAGGACGACGCGCTCCAACCGCAATTGGCGGTATTCGGCCGAAGAAATATCCTGCAATTCGGTTGAGAAGCCTTGGACACGGCGTAGACCTTGCCGCTGTTCTAGTTCGGGCTGTGAATCTTCCTCTCCCGAGTCGAAATCCTCCGCGACCCGCGCACTCTCACGAAGCAGGGCTTCGAATTGGTCATCGGCGTCGTTTGGTTTCGTCACTAATCTGCCTTGGCTAGGAATGTAGTGATGTCGTGTTCACTGAGAAGGACAGCGGGCCCGGTAAGAGTGGCGTTCGAATGTCCATCGATCTCAACTTCTAGACGCCCGCCGGGTGGGAATATCACCCATCGCGCTGGCAGTTTCTCCTTGCGTGAGATGGAAGCCGCAAGTGCCACTGCGCACGTACCCGTGCCACAAGATCTTGTCTCTCCGACACCTCGTTCAAAAACTCGCATCTTGAGCTCGCGATTCTCACCAAATTCGACAAACTCGACGTTGACTCCCTCCGGATAGGCATCCTTGGGTGTAACAATCGGTGCCTCTTTGAGGTCGCCCGCCTCATCTAGAGAGTTCACAAAAACAACCGCATGGGGGTTGCCCATATCAATGTTGTAGCCCTTCCACTCCTTGCTTTGCACTATGACTTTGATCTCGTCTTCATCGGCCGAAACTTGTCCCATATTCACAGTGATGTCACCGTCTGCGGGAACGCGTAGATGTTTGAGGCCAGCGCGAGTATTGATGGGGAAAATTCCCTCATTCTGATAACCGCGCTCGACAAGATAACGCGCCATCACTCGAATTCCGTTTCCGCACATTTCAGCTATGGAGCCGTCGGCATTGCGGTAGTCCATGAACCAGCGGCCGTCATTTTTGGTAATGCGAATCAAGCCGTCTGATCCGACACCTGTCGAACGATTACAGATGGCAGCCACTTGAGATGGCGAAATGGAGATCTCTTCGCCGGGATCGAAAACTAGGACGAAATCATTCTCGGTGCCATGGCCGTAGGTGGCCAATACCTTCTGGGGAGTATTCATATCTGCCACGAGTTTAACCGTTTATACGGACCGCCGGCTTGGACAAAAGCTCCTTGATGGTCTCCAAACGCGCCTGTTTAGGAGAAATCCATTGAATTCGGCGATCCCGTGAGAACCAGGTCTCCTGTCGCCTTGCGTATTGGCGCGTGGCTCGCTTCGTATCTTCTTTCGCTTCTTCCTCTGAGAATTCTCCGTCGATCATTTTCAATATCTGGGCATACCCCAGAGCCAACTGTGCGGTGCGGCCATTTCGAATTCCGGCGTCGATCAGTGCATTGGTTTCGGCAATGAGTCCGTCTTTCCACATTCGTTCAACACGTGCATCAATTCGCGTCGCCAAGGAATCACGATCCATCACCAATCCGAATTGGCGCGCCTCTGGATATCGCGTGCTCTCTTCACGAGGCAAATTGGCGGTGAATGGTTTGCCGGTAATCTCTATAACTTCAAGGGCTCGAATCACCCGACGCAGGTTCTGTGGATCAATGGCTAGTGCGGCTCCGGGATCGAGCTTTGCCAGCCTCTCATGCATGGCTGGCCCTCCGATTTTTTCCGCCAACTCATTGAGCCGTTCGCGCACTTCTGGATCGGTATCAGGAAAAATCAAATCATCCAGTATCGACTTTAATGTAAAGACCAGTTCCTCCAACGATAATGGCTGTCTTCCCGCGGGATTCGATCTCTGAAATAAGTTGGCGTGCGCGCGTCTGATACCAAGCCACACTTGCATCTTCAGTCACAGCAAGAACATCCATGAGATGGTGAGGAATGCCTTTGCGTTCTTCGATCGATAACTTGGCGGTGCCGATATCCATGCCTCTGTACAACTGCATCGAATCTGCGTTGATAATTTCGCCATCAAGTTCGGCCGCGAGGGTGAGGGCTATATCGCTCTTGCCGGTTGCGGTTGCACCGCATATGACGACGACGCTCATGAACGAGTCGCGGGCATTCCAAGTAGCAGAGGTTCGGACTTGCGCTCGGCGGTGAGCAGTTCATGTGCATCTCCGCCACGAGTGCGCCGAGTGCTCAATGATTCACCGGAGAGAAAATGCGGGGCTGCATCGGTTATTTCAACAGTGACAATATCTCCGGGCCTTGGCGAATTCTTTGAATCAAAAGAGAAATGCGCAAGGCGGAAATCTTCGGTTCGGCCCGACATTCTTCCGCGTTCGGCGTCACGACGTCCTTCATGCTCGGTCACCAGAACGTGCATTACTTTCCCGATCGTCTCTCGGTTCACGGACAGGGATAGTGCCTCTTGATGGGCGTGCAGTTGCGTGTATCTCTCGCCAACGACCTCAGGAGGAACTTGATCGGGCATGGTGGCCGCTGGGGTGCCGGGGCGTTTGGAATACTGGTAGGTGTAGGCAGCGCTAAAACGAGCTTCGGTACAGAGATCTAACGTGGCTTTGAAATCATCTTCGGTCTCACCTGGAAATCCCACGATGATGTCGGTCGTAATCTGAGAAGCAGAAATGGCGTTGCGGACACGCTCGATAATGCCCAAATAGCGATCTGTCCGATAAGACCGGCGCATCTGCTGCAAAACTTTATTAGAGCCAGACTGGAGCGGCATGTGCAAGTGCGGCATCGCGTTAGGGGTCTGCGCCATTGCCTCAATTACGTCATCCGTGAAGTCACGTGGGTGCGGTGACATAAAACGCACGCGTTCTAGCCCATCGACTTTCCCGCACTCACGGATCAATTTGGCAAATGCCTCACGGTCGCCAAAATCAACGCCGTAGGCATTTACGTTCTGACCCAGCAGGGTAATCTCGATAACTCCTTGATCAACGAGAGTCCGAACTTCTCTCATGATGTCGGTGGAGTCGCGATCTTTTTCAATGCCACGAAGAGTTGGGACAATGCAGAAGGTGCAGGTGTTATTGCACCCGACAGATACCGAGACCCATGCCGAAAACGCAGAGAAGCGTCTTGCCGGTAGCGTGGACGGAAAATGTTCCAGTGATTCAAGAATCTCAATTTGAGACTCCTCTTCGATGCGTGCGCGTTCCAACAAGACTGGTAGTGACCCCACATTGTGGGTACCGAATACCACATCGACGTAAGGGGCCTTCTTCAAGATCAACGCCTGGTCTTTCTGAGCGAGGCAGCCTCCGACAGCAATTTGCATTGCGGGATTGGCTTTCTTGATAGGAGCCAGGAAACTTAAGTTTCCGTAAAGTTTGTTATCAGCATTCTCGCGAACGGCACATGTGTTGAAGACGACGATATCGGCGGTCACGCCTTTCTCTGCCGGGACGTAACCCGCCTCATCAAGGAGTCCTGAAATACGCTCAGAATCGTGCACATTCATCTGGCAGCCGTAAGTCTCGACCGTATACGTGCGCGTCATTGGGCAATTGTAGTGGCGCTTCTAAATGCCCAATTCTCGCATTACTGAGTTTATGAGCCCCGATGAGAATCCCCTGCGAGCCAGGGCCCCCTGAATTCGCCTCTGAATAAGGTCTCGATCCAGGTGGGCAATAGGGCGGTATTTCCTGCTGGCAAGTTCGAAGGCGAGGTCGTGCTCGCGATTCTCATCTATCTCGCAGGCAACGTTTTCGATAATGTCGCCATCAATTCCTTTGGCGCGTAATTCATTCATGATCATTCTCTTGGAGAGTTTCTTGGTTCGCTGGCGAGATTCGCTCCAGGCCCTGGCGAACTCCTCATCGTCGACCAAACCTTGCTCTTGCAGTCGATAAAGAACGGCATTTGCGATGTCTTCAGCAATGCCGCGCTTTTTTAGATGAGCGAAAAGCTCGCCCCTACTCTTTGCTCGAGGCGCCAGCGCAATCAGCGCAATCGTCTGAGCGGCGGAGTAGGGGTCAGAGCTTTCGTCCATGTCAGTGTGAGAAATTAGAAGTCAACCTCAGCAGTTGCCTCATTTACTGCGGCAACAAGATCAGGGTCGATGGGCGTCGGTGCATAGTGGGCACGGATCTTGGTCTCAATATCGTTGGCGAGATCGGGATTATCAAGAAGGAAGTTACGTGAATTCTCCTTGCCCTGCCCTAATTGATCGCCCTCGTAGGTGTACCAGGAACCAGACTTCTTCACGATGCCAATTTCTACACCGAGATCAAGCAATGAGCCTTCTCGAGAAATTCCTACACCGTAGAGAATGTCGAATTCGGCCTGCTTAAACGGCGGTGCCATCTTGTTCTTGACGACCTTGACGCGAGTGCGGTTACCAACTGCTTCCTGGCCGTCCTTAAGAGTTTCGATACGACGAATATCCATGCGGATTGATGCGTAGAACTTCAATGCTTTGCCACCAGTGGTCGTCTCAGGTGAACCGAAGAAAACCCCAATCTTCTCTCTCAACTGGTTGATAAAGATTGCGGTGGTCTTTGATTGATGAAGGGCACCGGTGATCTTTCGAAGAGCCTGCGACATCAGACGTGCCTGCAGACCCATATGGGAATCACCCATCTCGCCTTCGATTTCTGCACGTGGAACAAGGGCCGCGACAGAGTCGACTACGACAATGTCGAGTGCACCAGAGCGGATAAGCATGTCCATAATTTCAAGGGCTTGCTCACCGGTGTCAGGTTGGGAAACTAAAAGCGCGTCGATATCCACGCCGAGCTTCTTGGCATATTCAGCATCAAAGGCGTGCTCGGCATCGATGAAAGCGGCGATTCCGCCAGCTTTTTGCGCGTTGGCAATTGCATGTAGGGCAAGGGTCGTCTTACCTGATGATTCTGGTCCGTAAATTTCTACGATGCGTCCGCGCGGAAGGCCGCCAATACCGAGAGCGATATCCAAACTGATGGATCCAGTTGGAATCACCTCTACTTGAACGTTCCCACGTTCGCCCATCTTCATTACCGCTCCTTTGCCGAATTGACGTTCAATCTGGGCAAGGGCTGTATCTAGGGCTTTAGTGCGGTCATTATTTGCTTTATCTGCTGCAGCCACTGTTCTTTCCTTTCAACTAAACGTCATTGCGACGAGTTACGGTCCAGAAGGTACGGAAGGCCACTGACGAGGAATCGGCTCATGGGCCGGCATCGTGGAAACCGCTCTGGTTGGGTAGAAGAAGAGTATCCGAACACCTGTTCGAAATACACGACACGCCCAGCCCCGGCCCCTGATTGTCGCCCTGAGGCAGGTTAAGCGTGATGGGAGCCCCCGGGACCCAAAGTCTCGGGCAGTTCCAACCGCGGCCAAGGGGAAGGGACCTCAACGGTGAGAAGCCAGAGGAATTCTCTAGATTTCTAATTGGCCTTCTCCCCTTAGACCGAGGCGAGGATCGAAGCGAAGGCAATTGCCACAGTGCAAAAGTCCACGTGAAGATCTGCGTTTGAAACTTACTTTTCGGGTCCCGTTTCCACATCTAACGAATTTTCAGTTCACAAATGTTGCGAAACTAAAGGCTACTCGTGTCGCCGCTGACAGTGCATTTTGGACAGAGCGAGGATCCTCGTAGATTGAAAGGTTGTCTCACTTAATCGCAATTGCTATTTGTCAAGACTGATGTCCCCCTAATGGTGATCCTGTCAAAGGAAAACTAGTCAAACATTTTCTATTCCTCGTCTCTACACTGCCTCAACTAATTGAAACGGTTAGCATAGATAGGTGATGTGGGGATCGGAGGGCGTTGCCGAATGTTAACTTCCCTGAGGGGCATTTTCGCCCGTCCCGAGTCGAGAAAACAAGAAATCGACTCCAACTTGAATCAAGCCAATGTTGCGCTGTCCGCGGGGAATTTCGACCTGGCCGCGTCGTACGCCAACCAAGTGCTGAGCGCAAAAAGAATATCTAGCCATTCAGAACTGGCCGCCAAACTCTTGCTGATTCAGGTCAGCACTCGCCAGAGCAAATTCTCGGGAGTCATTGATGAATTGGACCACCTTCTCAGTCAAGTGCCAAGAAAGGACACAAGTCTTCAAGCAAAATTTGCCAACGAAATAGTGCGCACTTGCTTTTACTCTGACAATCTTGCGATGGGAACTCAAAGAGGCGAGGAGTTCTATCTAAGGTACGCAAAGTCCTGGTTTGAACCTGATCTAGTGGAATTGCTCTGTCAGTTATCCACCTGCCATTTTCATCGAGGCGATTCACCCCGCGCGGAGGAACTCATGGAGAAGGCTTTGAGCCTGGCAAAGATTTCAAATTCCCCCAAGGCACTTACTCAATCTTTATGGCAGGCATCCAGCCTCTTTGAACTACGAGGAGATTTGTCTCTTGCAAATGAGCACGTAAATGAAGCGTTGCACTGGGCACGGGTAGCTGGATTGCGAGGTGTAATTCCCGCTCTCAATCGAAACAAAGCCCTGATCATGCTTGATCTTCCCGAAGCTGACCTAAACCGCATCTACGAGCTGGCTGAATCGGCCTATTTGGACTCGTTAACGCACAACAATCCGCGCAGCGTTGCGTATGCCTGCCAAATACTTTCAGAAGTTGCTCTTCGGCGCGAGGACTTTGAGAATTCATTGTCATTTGCAGTGAAGGGGCTGGCCGAATTGCCTCCTGAGGTACCGGGTCCTAAAGCATCTCTTCTTGTTCAAGTTGCGAAAGTCCATGCAAGGTTGGGCAACTACGTCGTGGCAAAGACTGAATTGCGTGTAGCAGCAGAACACATGGAGCAACTTGAACCATCGAAGGAATTGGCAAAGCAATGGGGCGACTTAGCTCGCGTATACGTGGAAGTGGGCCTTACCGATCGCGGGGTGTACGCATACGAAAAGGCAATTCAAATGTCTGGTTTATTGAGAGAAGAACAAGAATCCAGAGTCTCCTAAAGAATCGTTGATGCGATCGCTCGAGATTGAGTTCGCCCTTGATCGGGCCCCAAAGGTTGCACGACCTGGGCGATCAGCCAGAGCCGAGCGATCTCGGATCGATTCTCATTGCCCAATAAGCGAACGAGTCCAGCATTGATCTGCTGCCAGAGTGAGTCTGCGGTCTGCGACAAGATTTGAGTGAGCACGGCCGGGTCGGTTCCGCGCATCATCTCCAAGGCAGGGTCAGAAGATATGGCGCATGAGATTTCAAATAGAGCATCGGCAGGAGAAATATCGCTATCGATCAACTGGAAGATTCGATCAATTTCGCTCTCAAGCAACGCCCGGACGACGCTCCCCTTGTCGCGAAAGTGGTTGTAGAGCGTTGCACGAGAAACTTGGGATGTATCCGCAATGTCGATCATATTTGTCCGCTGCAGTCCGACCGTTGCAATGAGGGATTTCGTACCTTCAAGAATTGCACTTCTGGTCCGTCGGTAAGAGGTCATCTGTCGTTTGTACGGCTCATCCACGGGTGCGAGTGAATTTTGTGTCAAGATAACGCCACTTTAAGCAGCGTCAACTACCACAAGTTTGACGGCCTCACGAGAAGTGATTTCACGGGCAACATCTGAAATCACATAGGAGAGCGAGAGCCCGAGTGCCTGGCATATCGCATTAAGCAACTCAGATGAGGCTTCCTTCTGTCCTCGCTCAACTTCGGAGAGATAACCCAGGGATACCCGGGCTTCTCGCGCTACGTCACGTAAGGTGCGGTTCTGGTTGGTGCGGGCGGTGCGGAGGGATTGGCCGATGTGTTCACGCAAAAGTTCCACGGTCGCCCCCCATCACTATTCTTGAAACGTCAGGATGCAAGGATACGCGCAAATGTGGTGAGGGCGCTGGTTAGGCTCGCGCTTCGCACGACTTCACGCTCACCTTGAATCTCCAATTCGGTGCTCTGGTTGATCGGACCCCTGATCGCGATCCAGACCGTACCGGCCGCCACACCATCTGATGGCCCCGGGCCAGCAACTCCGGTCGTAGCAATTGCCCACGTCGTCCCAAAAAGCCCCAAGAGTCCATCAGCCATTGAAGTAGCTACTTCCTCGCTGACGACCCCAAATTCCTCGATGAGGGCGTGGGGGACTTTCAGAAGTCCCTCTTTCACTGAGAAGTCGTAGGCGATAACACCACCTAGGAAGACATCCGAGGATCCTGGAACTGAGGTAATCGCCGAGCCCAGTCCTCCGCCGGTCAACGATTCGGCTACCGCGACCTTTTCTCCTCTACGGCGAAGTTCGGCTACCACTGACGCTGCAATCGGATCTATCACGGCAATGAATCTACCCCTTGGCTGCTTCGAAGAGGTACCAAATCCCAGTTGCTATCGTCAGAACAAGGGCGGCGCCCATAAAAATTTCGCGGAACCAATCCAGCGAAGGGCTCAGCGGCAAAATGTAGAAACCCACCGCCAAGTTCTGCACCGTGGTCTTTGCCTTGCCCCCGCGGTTTGCTGGAATTACCCCGCCTCTAATTACCGCGAAGCGAAATACCGTAATTCCAATCTCTCTGACAAGAATCACAACAGTGACCCACCAGGGAAGCAAATGAAGTACGGACAAGCTGATGAGTGCCGTGCCGATGAGTGCTTTGTCGGCAATGGGATCTAGTAGTTTGCCAAATTCGGTAACCGAATTTCGACTACGGGCTAATCGACCATCTAGAAAATCGGTCACTCCAACAATGAAAAATAGGACAAACGCGATTATTCGCCATGTTGAATCGTCGCCGCCATTTTTGAAAAGTGCGTATGCGCAAAAAGGTAGCGCCAGGATTCGAGATATGGTTATTGAATTCGGTAAATTGAGTTCCGAGGGACGGGTCATGTGGACTGCGCTATCAAATCCGCGCCTAAGGAATCAATTACCCGCGCTTGAATGTACTGTCCAGCGGAATAATGGGTTCCAATAAAAGATGTCGAACCGTCAACTTCTGGCCCTTGGTGGGCGGCACGTCCTTCTTGGACCTCCTCGTCTTCGATGAGCACGAGAACATCCTCCCCTATCCGAGATGCAGCGCGCTCGGTCACTAATTCGTCAACCAACGTCGAAAGTTCATCCACCCTGTGGCGAATCAAATCCGGATCAATCTTGTTTCCAAGATTGAGAGCTTCAGTATTGTCCTCGTCGGAATACCCAAAGACGCCGATCGCATCAAGATTGGCACTGCTGACAAACTCGATGAGTTCTTGGTAATCATCCTCAGTCTCACCTGGAAATCCAACAATGACGTTGGAACGAATCCCCGCCTCTGGGGAAAGCGCGCGAATCTGAGAGATGAGGTGGAGGAACTTCTCGCTGTCGCCAAATCTGCGCATGGCTCGAAGGACAGTTCCGCTGGAGTGTTGGAAGGAGAGATCGAAGTACGGAGCGACCTTCTCGTTCTCGATCATGGCCTGCAACAGAGAGGGCCGCATTTCTGCAGGCTGCAGGTATGAAAGCCGGATCCTCACGATCCCGTCGATCTCGCATAGTTCCGGGAGCACTTTCTCCATTAATCGCAGATCTCCCAAATCCTTGCCATAGGACGTGGTGTTCTCGCTAACCAAGAAAAGTTCGCTTACGCCCTCACCTGCCAGCCATTTTGCCTCTTCAATGATCTCAAGTGGCCTGCGAGAGACAAAAGAACCTCGGAAGTAGGGAATCGCGCAGAACGAGCATCTGCGATCGCAGCCGGAGGCGATCTTGAGCGGAGCCCATGGAGCGTTGCCTAAACGCTTTCTAAAGAGGGACCCACCTGCTCCCACCGCGGATGCGACCAATTGGGCATCCCTTACGGCCACCCGCTCTACCGGGGCAATGGGAAGCAGGGCTCGGCGGTCCTTTGGAGTGTGCGGAGAGTGCTTCTCACCAGAGACGATGGACTGCAGTCTGGCGCTGATATCTCGATAATCATCGAAGCCTAAGATTGCGTCGGCTTCAGGAAGGGCTCTTGCAAGTTCTTCTCCATAGCGCTCGGCCATACACCCAACAGCGACAACCGCGCGCGTAACGCCATGACCCTTTAGAGAATTTGCCTCAAGGAGTGCGTCGACGGAATCCTTTTTTGCAGACTCAATGAATCCGCAGGTATTGATCAGGGCAACTTCTGCTGTTTCGACATCCTCAACGAGGGTCCAACCATCTGCGGCAAGCCGTCCGGCTAACTCCTCGGAATCCACTTCGTTGCGCGCGCAACCCAATGTAACGATTGCAACTGTTCGACTCATTTAGATGATGATACAGAGTTAATTGACGGAATTCGATCCGTAGGTGCGGTCCACGACTTCGCCCATTGCTCCAGGAATTGGAGTAGGTGTTCCATTGACCACGACATCTACGGCGCCAGCGTTTCCGTATCGAATACTGAGCGACGTCCCATCTGAGAAGATTTGATTCTGCCCCTTAATTAGCCGGCCCGAATAAAGGCTGGCGCCTGAAGAATTGGAAACCGAGAGCCAAGAATCGCCGCGGGTCGCGGTCACAGCTACATTTACTGCACCAGCCACAGGTGTGGCCGACACGGCTGAATTAGGTACCGTGGCTGTCGATGAAGGGGTTGGAGTGGCCGTGGTCGCAGGTGAAGTTGAGAGTATCAATGATTTCGTTGAACTCCCCTTAACAGGTTGGAAGTTGGTATAAGCAATTTGCCCACCGACTACTAGAACTACTGCGCTTGCCGAAATCGTCGATAGCATCTTCAGCGAAAGGCGTGACTTTTGGTTGGTGGGTGGAGTGACTTTGTTCTCAAGTAGGAGTTCGGACATCGGTCGCTCGGCGGTAATCTGCTCCGTTGAATACAAACCCAGAAAAGTCGCGGGCTCAACGCTAAGCGCGTTTGCAATATTGCGAACATGACCCCGTGCGTAGGTGTCGCCGCCGCATTTTGAGAAGTCATCTGATTCAAAATCCCGCAACAAAGTCGCGCGAATACTCGTGCGCTCGGCGAGCTTTTCAATGCTCATTCCGACGCGCTTTCGCGCTTCCTTTATCGACGTACCAAGGGACATGACTGGCCTTATTCCAAACCTTGCTTCTGGGGTAGGGGGCAAGGGTAACGCTCTATTGCCAGATGTTGGTACCCCGATTTTGCAGATGCCCCTACTTAGGCGCAGGTTAGTCCTCCAAGTGTGGCCAAAACGGCGTCCAAATCTTCCACTTTCACCAGAACCGCTCGCGCCTTGGATCCTTCGGAGGGTCCCACGATTCCACGGGACTCCATCAAATCCATCAATCTCCCGGCCTTGGCAAACCCAACTCTTAACTTTCTCTGCAACATCGATGTGGATCCGAACTGAGTTGTTACAACTAGGTGCACTGCCTGCAACAGTAAATCAAGATCATCGCCGATCTCTGTCTCGTTCACAACTTGCCTTATCTGTGACACCGTCACGTCACTTCGATAGCGCGGAGTCAGCTGACTCTTCACAAAATTAACGACCGCTTCGATCTCTCGCTCAGATACATATGCTCCTTGGATGCGCACTGCCCTTGATGCACCCATGGGAATGAAAAGTGCATCACCTTGGCCAATAAGTTTCTCTGCGCCGGCGCTATCCAAAATAACTCGACTGTCAGCCAAGCTGCTTGTTGCAAAAGAGAGTCTAGATGGAACATTTGCTTTAATAAGACCGGTTACAACGTCCACGCTTGGTCTCTGTGTCGCAAGTACCAAATGAATGCCTGCCGACCGCGCAAGCTGAGTTATTCGGACGACACACTCTTCAACCTCCTTTGCGGCGATCATCATCAGATCGGCCAACTCATCAATGACAATCAAAAGATAGGGGTAAGGCTCGAGAACGCGATCACTGCCGGGAGGCGCAACTGTCTTCCCAGAACGGACCGCCTTATTGAAGTCGTCAATGTGCCGATAGCCGAAAGTTGAAAGATCCTCGTATCGAAGATCCATCTCGCGCACCACCCATTGCAGTGCGTCCGCTGCTTTTTTTGGACTCGTGATGATCGGTGTGATCAGATGAGGGATCCCATCGTAAGCAGTCAACTCGACTCGCTTTGGATCGATCAGAATCAATCGAACATCGTCAGGTGTGGAACGCATCAGTATCGACATGATCATGGTGTTGATCATCGATGACTTACCTGAGCCAGTTGCACCGGCAACCAACAAGTGAGGCATTTTTGCCAAGTTCGCACAAACAAAATTGCCTTCGACATCTTTGCCGAGTGCAACCAACATCGGATGATGATCTTGACCAGCAACCGAAGAGCGAAGGACATCGCCTAATGCGACAATCTCTCGATCCGAATTTGGAATCTCAATTCCCACAGCAGATTTTCCAGGTATGGGCGAAAGTATGCGCACCTCGCTGCTTGCGACCGCATAAGAAATGTTCTTCGCAAGAGCGGTAATTCGCTCTACTTTTACGGCATTTCCAAGCTCAACTTCATAGCGAGTGACCGTTGGTCCCCGCATGAAGCCAGTGACAGTGGCATCAATCTCGAATTGAAGGAAGACCTCAGTCAGTGAAGCGACAACGGCATCGTTGGCCTTGCTCTTTGCCTTTGCAGGAGGTCCGGCCCGCAAGACCTCCATGGAAGGAAGTTCGTATTTTGCATCGTTGGTCAGCAGAAGTTGAACTGGCCGTTTGCCGTCGGCTCGAGGGTGGTTCTCTACCTGGTGAGTCTCGACCGGCAAAGGCACCGTGAATTCTTCATCAAAGCTCTCCTCATCGAGCTCTTCCTCGACTTTGTGGGGCCAATCCGCCACCAAGGGCGTCTCAAACGGCGGCGACTCCGAAATTTCGAAATCCTCCCCGATCTTCTTCACTCGACTAGATATTTTCGAGTACAGCCAGATCATCGAAGTCTTTATTCGAATAGATATCTGAGAGACCGGAGTTGAAGTAATCACGAGAAGTCCGAATATAAAAAGAAGGCTCAAAACGGGATACGTGAGCACTGGGGTAATTAAAAGAATCAACGGGTGTGAAACACCATAACCGAGCCATCCACCCCCTTGGCGCATTGCCTCTGATCCAGTCCCTTCGGAACCATTGACCATGTGCGCGATACCCGTTGCACTAAGCATCAATGCAATCGTGCCAACCGTGATACGTCCCGTAGCGGCCTTCTCTTCGGGAACACGGAAGAGCCGTAGGGCAAAGTAGAGCAGCACTAAGGGGGTAAAGAATCCAATTCTTCCAAAGGCCCCGTAAAAGAAATCAAAGAGAGCGCGACCTACAAGATTGTCTGAATGAAACCAAGATCCAGCGGCTGCGACGAGTGCGAAGATCAAAAATAAGAATGCAACGCCGTCTCTTTGATGTACTGGATCCAAGTCGCGCGCACCGCGGGCCAAAAAACGAACGGAGCTTCCTATCGCCCTGGCAGCCAGACGCCACATTCCGCCCAGCCCGCGCCCAACCATGGCACCTGTGCCGGATTTTTTCTTGGATTTCTTTTTCTTTGCTGCCACAAGGAAGAGCGTATTTCCTAAACAAAATCAATCGGATTAGGCGCGCCGTTAGGCTATACCTCGATAACTAGCGGGACAATCATCGGCCTTCGGCGATGCTCTCCCCCGACCCAACCGCCCACTGTCTTTCGAACAACTTGTGCTAGTTGATGAGTTCCGTTTATTCCATCTGCCACTGCCACTGCCAGAGCCTTCTCAATTCGCAACTTAACTTCATCAAAAAGTGCGAGGTCCTCGGCAAAACCACGTGCGTGAATATCCGGGCCCGCAACAATTTTGCCACTTTGTGAATCGATGACAACAACGACAGATATGAATCCTTCTTCTCCCAGAATACGACGGTCTTTCAGCGAGGACTCTGTGATATCGCCGATGCTCTGTCCATCAACATATACAAAGCCAACGGGGATGCTGCCGACAACGCGTGCTTCACCTTCGACAAGGTCTACAACAATTCCATTCTCGATGATGATTGCATTCGCACGAGGTACTCCAGTTTGAATTGCAAGTTCGGCATTCGCTCGCAGGTGTCTCCACTCGCCGTGGACAGGTATTACATATTTCGGCTTCACGATGTTGTAGCAGTAAAGCAGCTCACCGGCAGCCGCATGTCCAGATACGTGCACCAAGGAATTACCTTTGTGTACAACCTTTGCCCCGAAGCGGGTTAACTCATTAATTACTCTAAATACTGGATTTTCATTGCCGGGAATCAGAGAGGATGCAAGAACAACAGTGTCACCATCGCCCACTCTGATTGCGTGGTCGCCATTGGCCATACGCGATAGTGCGGCAAGTGGTTCGCCCTGTGAACCCGTGCAAATCAATACTATATTGTCTCCGAAATTCTCTATGTCCTTTGAATCGACAATGAGATTGTCAGGAATAGTTAGGTATCCCATGTCTTTGGCTATCTTCATGTTTCGCACCATCGAACGGCCAACGAAAGCGACTTTGCGATTGTGGGACGCGGCCGTATCGATAATCTGCTGCACACGATGAACATGAGATGCGAACGATGCAACAATGACGCGTCTGCGCGTAGCTCTGAAGACTCGATCAAGAGCCGGCATGATTTCTCGTTCTGAAGGGGTGAATCCCGGCACGTCGGCGTTTGTTGAATCCACTAAGAAGAGATCCACGCCCTTTTCTCCAAGTGCGGCAAATGCACGCAGATCAGTGATCCGTCCATCAAGAGGCAATTGATCCATTTTGAAATCGCCAGTGTGAAGGACCGTGCCGGCCGCCGTATGAATCGCGACGGCGAGTGCATCCGGAATGGAATGGTTCACGGCGACAAATTCAACGGTGAACGGCCCAATGTCTTCGCTCATCCCCGCGGAGACTTCACGAGTAAGAGGAGTAATGCGATGTTCTTTCAATTTGGCACCCACAAGTGCCAGAGTCAGCGCCGAACCATACAAAGGAATGTCCCCACGTTCGCGCAGGAGATAAGGGACCGCACCAATATGGTCTTCATGCCCGTGCGTGAGGACGATGCCAATGACGTCGGCCAATCGATCACGGATGTAAGAGAAATCTGGCAGGATCAGATCGATGCCGGGTTGTGTTTCCTCCGGGAAGAGCACGCCGACGTCGACAATGAGCAACTTCCCGTTTGTTTCGAAGACGGTCATGTTCCGGCCAATTTCGCCAAGTCCGCCAAGGGCGACAATACGCAAACCACCCTTCACCAGCTTGGATGGTGCCCCTAATCCAGGATGTGGGTGCGTCATGCGGAAAGTTTTACTCCACCAGCGAGCAGATCTTCACGCAATTGCGCAATCTGAGCTGGCGTTGCATCCACTAAAGGCAGTCGGGTGTAGCCGCCTGGAAGTCCCATCATGGTGAGGGCGGCTTTTGTCATGATCGCACCTTGAGTGCGGAAAGTTCCTGTGAAGACGGGCAAGATTCTTTGGTGTATCTCCAGTGCTCGCGGCGCATTTCCGGCAAACCACGCATCAAGCATTTCTCTGAGTTCTTTCCCGACCGTGTGCCCGCAGACCGATATGAATCCCACCGCGCCAACAGAGAGCAAGGGAAGATTCAAAATGTCATCTCCTGAATAGACAGGTATACCGCTTCGCTTGATAACCCACGAGGTTGCCGCGACATCGCCTTTGGCATCTTTCAACGCGACAATTCTCGGATGCACAGCAAGGCGGACAATGGTGTCGGATTCGATCTGCATACCTGTGCGACCAGGTATGTCGTACAAGATCACCGGCAAATCAGAAGCATCAGCGATCGCGCGGAAATGAGCTTCGATTCCGGCCTGCGGTGGCTTGTTGTAGTAAGGGGTCACAACCAGAAGGCCGTGTGCTCCCGCCTTCTGGGCACGAAGGGCTTGTTCGATTGAATGTGAAGTCTCGTTATTGCCAGCTCCAGCGATCACCTTTGCTCTGGTGCCGACGGCCTCTAGAACCACTTTGATGATCTGGTCCTTCTCATCGTCACTGGTTGTCGGAGCCTCGCCCGTCGTTCCACTCACGACAATTGCATCGTGACCTGTGTCCACTAGATGCTGGGCCAGGGTAGAGACACCGTCCCAGTCAATGGAGAGGTCCTTTTTGAAGGGAGTAATCATGGCCGTGGCCAGTCGCCCAAAAGGCGCCTGAATTGTCATGGCGTAAGGCTACTACCCCAAGGGGTCAAGCCGTTCTGCCCCTTTCCCAAAATCAAGGGGCTATGCGTCCTGATTTTTCAAATGCACCATGAGTAAGCGGCATCAAACGAGCAAATACCTCCTCCATCTTCTCCGCGACCATCTCGATTTCACGTTGCGGATAGCTCGGAAAATGCGAACCTTCGCGCGACGTCCGAAGAGATAGAAAATTCATCAGGGCTCGAGCATTCATGGTCACGTACATTGATGAGTAGAGACCAACAGGCAATACCGCTCGCGCCACTTCTCGAGCGACACCGGCCTCAAGCATTTTCTGGTAGTGCTCGTAGGAAAAGACGTAACTCTCCTTCATCGATCGCACCGTGATGTCATATTGCTCTTTAGTCCCGTCAACGAACTCGTATGCACCTGTCTTTCCGATTTGGATAAGTTTTCTTTCGGGAGAGGGCACGTAGAAAACCGGTTGGAGTTCGCGGTATCGCCCGCTCTCCTCGTTGTAGGAGGCAATCCGGTGTCGCATAAATTCACGAAAGACAAAAATGGGTGCCGAAATGAAGAAAGTCATCGATGTGTGCTCGAAAGGAGATCCATGGCGTTCGCGGGCTAGGTAATTGATCAAACCAGCTGACTTGGCTGGATCCTTGCTGATCTCGTCTAGTGACTGCTCCCCTGCCGTTGAGACTCGGGCTGCCCAAATTACATCGGCATCGCTGGCACTGTGTTTTACTAAATCGACAGACATATCGCTTCGAAAGATGGCTTCGGACATATCGCGACCCTACCGAACTGGGGTGCCCAACTTTGGATTGGTACGGCAGAATGCTGTCGTGTCTGCCACTCCAAAGCCCACGATCCGTGACTCCCTCAGCGTTTCAATCACGGTTGGTGCTTACGGGATTGCGTTCGGGGCCGCGAGTGTGGCGGCTGGCTTCTCCATCGTGCAGACCTGCCTTCTCTCTCTACTTACCTTCTCCGGCGCATCTCAATTTGCCCTTGTTGGAGTCATGGGCTCAGGCGGCAGCGCTCTATCGGGAATCGCCACCGCGGCCCTCCTTGGTTTCCGCAACGGACTCTACGGATTGAGGATGTCTCCCCTTTTGAAGACGCGAGGGGCAAAACGCCTTCTCGCCGCACACATCACCATTGACGAATCTACGGGTGTGGCGCTCTCCCAAGAAGACCTGGGTGAAGATGCCATGCGAACTGGTTTCTGGTTGACCGGGCTTGGAGTTTTTCTTTTCTGGAATCTTTTTACCTTCGCCGGAGCCCTTGGGGCCCAATCGATGGGAAACCCTGCCACTTGGGGATTGGACGCCGCCGTGCCCGCAGCATTCCTAGGATTGGTTTGGCCACGCCTTACCTCTTTATCTGATCGCATCCTTTCCTTCACAGCCATGTTCGTGGCTCTTGCCCTAACCCCATTCGTGCCAGCAGGACTTCCTATTATCTCCACCGCATTTCTTGCACTTGCGATCGGTCTGCGAAAATCGTGAGTGTCCAAAGATGGCGATGATGTGGTGGGGCGTCATCGGAACAAGCGCCGCCGCGTTTGGGCTGAAGTATCTTGGACATGCGATTCCCTATCGCTATCTTGCAAACCCCAAGATTCAAAAGACAAACCTGCTCATACCAATCTCTCTATTGAGCGCGCTGGTGGCGGTTCAAACATTTGCAGATAAGAGCAGACTCGTTATAGATCATCGCGCTGTCGGACTGGCCGTCGCGGCCATTGCGCTGAAGTTGCGAGCACCGTTTCCGATCGTCGTGATTCTGGCCGCCGCTTCTTCTGCCCTGGTTTATCATTTATCCCCTTTTTAGTGGACACAACCATAAATATTGGCTTCTGGATTTGGCAGATGTAGGAATGCACGCTTGACCAGTCATTTTCAGCAATGAACATGGGATTGCATTGGTTTTGGGCTACCGTGTCGCTCGAACCTTTGGGGGGGAATTTTTTATGAACCAGCAGGTGAAGGTGGGCCGAATGCTGGAATGGCTCACCTTTATGCCCCCTCTAGACAAGGTCGCCCGCTCCCTGGTGCTCGACTACTTCCTTCCATATGGGCCGATCGAATCTGCAATCTGGCACCTCAATGACAAAGACGCCATTACCTGCCTAGCTGTCTACGGGCCCAGCGATGTCATCGTGGGGGTTCCGATGCCGGGAAATATCTGGCGGAACTCATCAGAATTCCGACTTTTGGCGACGCAGACGACGACAAATAAGGGCACATCCTGGTCAGAGTGTGGATGCGACGCCGTTGTAAACCTTTATGCGCAGAGCATGCTCATTGGATTCTTAACCTTGCGTTTCCCCAATGCAGTCGTTGACAAAGAACGTCTAAGTTCGGAAATTGAAGAATTTTCAATGCTAATTTCCCTATATGTTGCTTTGAAATTCTGGGAATCGGTAAACCAGAATGGATCCTCTTCCAATTACCGGGGAACGCATTCGCACAATGGAAATCCTGATCTCACTGAACGACAACGCGTAGTGCTTGCGGGAATCGTCATGAAGAAGACCAATAACGCGATTGCTGGCGAGCTTGGCTATAGCGTCAGCACAATACGGCACGAAACAATGCGAATTTTTGAAATTCTGGGTGTCTCCAATCGTGTTGAGGCTGCCAGTTATGCCACCACACTTGGGCTTATCTGAGGTGACCTAGACAGCAAGCGATTTCGCACGAGTTGGTCGATCACAAGCAGAGCTACCCCCGCAAGTAGGACGATAATCGACAGCACCATCATTGGCCCAGTTAGTGCTTTAAGAATTTCTGGGAGAAGATCTCTCTGGAATCCTGGCACGTCAGATTTATTGAGAGCGGCACTGGCGATGAGAGGTGCCGCTAAATGAACGCCAAGAAATATAAACCCTACTGAGAAAAGTTGCCAACCCGCTGTGAGCAAGAACTTCCACTTTCGCAAGAGGTAAAGAACTCCCAGGAGAATAAACCAGAAAAGCCAGGCCAATGTAACTTCCTTAACTTAGTTTCGGGCATTAGATATTTTCGAGGAGTTTTTGGATAGGTCCAGGACTTTGGGCTTGAGTTTGGCCAATTCCTTCTTCGTTAATACAGCAGTCTTCGCCGCTGCATTGACTTTATCGGCCACAGCAGCTGCCAGCGGGCCGAAATCCAACTTCACACTTGTGGAGCCGTTAAGCATTGCCTCAGAAATTTCATTTAGCGTGCTCGCAAGAGAATCTTGAAACACCTTGTCGTCGCCAAGCGAGGAAATCGTGGATTCAATCGTGGCCTGGTTCCGGTCGATCTCAGCCGCCGTTTTCTGGTCGGCGTCTTTCCTAAATTCGTTTATGAGCGAATCCACTGTCGCCGGATTTTTCGAAAGGTGTTGCACAATCCTTGCAGCGGAGTTGCCCACGTGGCTCAGATTATCCACCGTCATCGTGGCCATCGTCGCGAGATAGGCGACGACTAGAAATGCAAGAGGTAGTTTAGATTAATGAAAGATCTAGAAGTTTCTGCTTCAAGTCTCTATCTGATGGTTCAGTTAGATGCGTGCCATCTTGAAAAACGATCACCGGAATCGATCGAAAACCACCGTTGATCTCAATAACCTTCTCGGCCGCGGAAGTATCTGACTCGACGTCTATCAGACGGTAATCAACTTTCAATGAGTCGAGAAGTCGCTTAGAGCGACGGCAATCACCGCACCAATCCGCTGAATACATCGTTATTTTCGAGGTCACAAAGATAAGAACGCCTCAAGACCGTAAGTTATTCCCGTGTGATTGCCCACTTCTCTTATCCCCAGGAGGACCCCAGGCATGAAACCGAGACGGTCTAGAGAATCGTGCCGAATGGACAATGTCTCACCGGGCCCGCCAAAGATAACTTCCTGATGAGCCAATAGGCCACGCAGTCGCACCGAGTGGACGTGGACATCTCCCACAACGGCTCCACGTGCCCCAACCAGGCCAGTCTGGGTGGCATCCGGCATCGGTCCAAGCCCTGCTTGTGACCGAGCGAGAGAAATCAATTCAGCGGTGCGCGTGGATGTTCCACTGGGGGCATCAACTTTGTTCGGATGGTGCAATTCGATTATTTCGGCCGATTCAAAATACTTGGCTGCCTTCTTCGAAAATTCCATCATAAGCACAGCGCCCAGTCCGAAATTTGGTGCAATCAGTACGCCAACACCAGAATGCTTTTTTGCGATCGCTTCGAGCTTTGCTAGGCGGTCATCGTCAAAGCCCGTTGTCCCCACAACTGCATGGATTCCCGCGCCGATAACATATCCCAAGTTGGCCATGACCGAATCAGGGGTAGTGAAATCAACAACCACTTCCGCATTGTTTGAAACGAGTTGATCCAACGAGTCGCCTAAATCCAGGGCTGCGACGAGTTCCAAATCTGGGGCTTCGTTGACTGCTCTCATCACCTCTTGGCCCATTCGACCTTTGGCTCCAAGCACGCCTACTTTGATGCTCACCTAGACTCCTAACACCTTTTCGAACTTCGCTTCATTTTTAAACGGCCCTACAAGTGCAAGCGTAGGTCTTTGAAGGAGAATCTCGCCAGCCAATTGACGAACGGCCGCAGGTGTCACGTCAGAAATTTTCTTGAGAATCTCGTCAAAGCCCATAACTTCACCGTAGACAATCTCACTTTTCCCAATATTGCTCATACGAGAGCCAGAATCTTCCTGGCTTAGAACCAATGAACCCTTAACGGCTCCTTTTGCGCGAGAAATCTCCTCATTGGTCATGCCATTCTCGCAGACATCGAGGAGGACTTCGCGGATGATTTCAACCACCTCGACTGCCTTAGATGGATGGCACCCTGCGTAAAAGCCAAGTAGCCCCGAGCCAGCAAATTGCTGGGCGTATGAGTAAACAGAATAGGCAAGACCCCGCTTTTCGCGGATCTCTTGGAAGAGGCGCGATGACATTCCACCACCAAGGGCAGCCGAAAGAATTCCCATCGTAAAACGGCGATCGTCCTCTCGAGAAACTCCCGCCAGTCCATAGAACATATGAGCTTGTTCGGTCTTGCGAGTTATCAATCCGACTGGTTGTTGAGCTTTCACCTTGATCGCCTTATTGGGGCGTACCTGCGGTGTTCCGCTCACATCGAGGAAGCCATCTCGAGAGAGCGCCTTCTCAATCATCTCGACTACTGTCTTGTGTTTGATATTCCCCGCAACCGCAACAACGAGATCTTGCGGCACATAGCGCTTCTTGTAGTAATTAAAGACACTCTTGCGAGACATTTCATTGATAGATTGGACTGATCCCAAAATCGAACGTCCAAGCTGAGTATCGCCGTAGTAAGTGTCGGAAAAAAGATCATGTACTAGATCACTTGGGTCGTCATCACGCATAGCGATCTCTTCAAGGACAACCTTTCGTTCTGCATTGACGTCGGTCTCTGTTACAAGGGAGGAAGTGATCAAATCCGAAATCACATCAATGGCCATAGGAAGGTCGCTATCTATCACGCGAGCGTAGAAGCAGGTGTACTCCTTGCCCGTGAATGCATTCATCTCTCCGCCGACGGATTCAATCGAGGATGATATTTCAAGGGCAGTCCGGGTTTTTGTTCCTTTGAATAGCAAATGCTCTAAAAAGTGAGAAGCCCCAGCCACAGCCGGGGTTTCGTCACGTGATCCAACATTGACCCAAATTCCAACCGCAGCGCTGCGGACCGAGGAGATTTCCTCAGTAACTATCCGCAGGCCGCTAGGTAGAACTGTGCGTCGAACGCTCAACTTTTATTCTGCTGTTTCAGTTGCTACGTCTTCGAGAACTGGGATCAGAGAGAGCTTTCCCTTGGGATCGATCTCTCCAATTTCGACCTGAATCTTGTCGCCCACCTTCAATACTTCTTCGAGGTTTTCGATTCGCTTACCACCGTGCATTTTGCGAATTTGCGAAACGTGGAGAAGGCCATCTTTCCCAGGAAGGAGTGAGACGAAGGCCCCAAAGGCCGCGAGCTTCACAACAGTACCGAGGTATCTCTCGCCAACTTCTGGCATCTGTGGGTTGGCAATGGCGTTGATCTGCGCGCGGGCAGCCTCTGCCTTTGGCCCATCGGTTGCACCGATGTAGATCGTGCCATCATCTTCGATTGAGATCTCAGCGCCTGTCTCATCTTGGATCTGGTTGATGATCTTGCCCTTAGGCCCGATAACCGCACCGATCTGATCGACAGGAATCTTGATGGAAATGATGCGAGGAGCGTATGGGCTCATCTCATCTGGAGAATCGATTGCCTCTGCCATGACATCCAAAATAGCCAGACGGGCTTCCTTGGCTTGGTGAAGCGCAGCGGCAAGAACCGATGCAGGAATCCCATCAAGCTTGGTGTCTAACTGAAGGGCGGTAATGAAATCCTTGGTACCGGCAACCTTGAAGTCCATATCTCCGAATGCGTCTTCTGCACCAAGAATGTCTGTCAGGGCGACGTATTCAACTTTTCCATCAACATCATCAGAGATTAGCCCCATTGCAATACCAGCAACCGGCGCACGAAGTGGCACTCCAGCATTAAGTAGAGCAAGTGTTGATGCGCAGACAGAACCCATGGACGTTGATCCATTGGAACCTAGCGCCTCAGAGACCTGACGAATTGCGTAAGGGAACTCTTCGCGGCTTGGAAGCACTGGAAGCAGAGCGCGCTCTGCAAGTGCTCCGTGGCCGATTTCGCGACGCTTTGGGGATCCAACGCGTCCGGTCTCGCCAACGGAATACGGCGGGAAGTTGTAGTTGTGCATGTAGCGCTTATGATTCTCAGGGTTCAAAGTATCTAGCTGCTGCTCCATCTTGAGCATGTTCAGCGTGGTGATACCGACAATCTGAGTTTCTCCGCGTTCGAAGATCGCAGAACCATGTACGCGAGGAACAACCTCGACCTCCGCAGATAGCGGGCGAATATCGCGCAACCCGCGACCATCGATACGAACCTTGTCGCGAAGAACGCGCTGGCGTACCAATTTCTTGGTAAGTGAACGGAAGGCTGCAGGAATTTCCTTCTCGCGGCCGGCGAACTGCTCGGCAAGGGAGCTCTTGACTTCGGCGCTAATGCGCTCAGTCTCAGTTTCACGATCTTGCTTTCCGGCAATTGTTAGCGCCTTTGCAAGAGCCTCACTTGATGCGCTGGAAACTGCATCGTAGACATCGCTTTGATAATCAAGGAAGACTGGGAAATCACCAGTTGGCTTTGCGGCCAACTTAGCAACTGCCATTTGAGCCTCACACAGTAGGCGGATAAATGGCTTTGCGGCTTCCAAACCTTGGCCGACGATCTCTTCGGTTGGAGTAACTGCTCCGCCCTTGATCAATTCAATAGTCTTAACTGTTGCCTCGGCTTCAACCATCATGATTGCAACGTCATCAGCTGTAACTCGCCCAGCTACAACCATGTCAAAGACTGCTTCTTCAAGTTGTGAGTGGTTAGGAAATGCAACCCACTGGCCCTGAATCAGAGCGACACGTACGCCGCCGATTGGACCAGAGAATGGCAATCCAGCAAGTTGCGTGGACATAGATGCGGCATTAATCGCAACCACGTCGTACATGTGGTCTGGATTAAGCGCCATGACTGTCACAACAACCTGGACCTCGTTACGCAATCCTTTAACAAAGGAAGGGCGCAATGGGCGGTCGATCAAACGACAGGTCAGAATCGCATCCTCTGAGGGACGTCCTTCACGACGGAAGAAAGATCCCGGGATGCGTCCAAGCGCGTACATTCGCTCTTCCACATCCACTGTAAGTGGGAAGAAGTCGAACTGATCTTTTGGTTGCTTGGATGCTGTAGTTGCTGAAAGAAGCATGGTCTCATCATCGAGATAAACCACTGTGCTTCCACCTGCTTGGCGCGCTAGGCGACCTGTTTCAAAACGAATTTCTCTTTTTCCAAATTTACCGTTATCAATTGTGGCAACGGCTGAATGAATTTCTTGACCCTCCATGGGTCACTCCTGTTCTCGATCAAACCACGGGAGTAAATGAATCTTCGATCGAAGCCCACGGAAAACGAGTCTTGCTGGGAATTCCGTAAACCACTACCGAGGACCATTGCTCCCGGTTGATCGTTGCTTTAGCGGCGAATACCGAGTTTTTCGATAATCGCTCTGTAACGTTCGATGTTTGTCTTTGCGAGGTACTGAAGAATGCGGCGACGCTGACCAACTAGAAGAAGCAAGCCACGACGATTGTGGTGGTCATGCTTGTTTGTCTTCAGATGTTCTGTGATCTCTTCAATGCGCTTGGAGAGCAAAGCGACCTGTGCTTCAGGACTTCCCGTGTCAGTAGGAGAGTTTCCATACTTGGCGATGATTTCTTTCTTTACTTCAGGTGTTAGTGCCATTTCTTGTACTCCTTCTACTGTTCACGAGGGCTTCCGGTTCTGCCTCACGGAAACTCGCTTTCTCGGTGGACGCCATAGGGTATCAGCGCGCACAGCGTTGAGAGAAATCGGCTCCAATTCTTCGATTCTTGAGCCTATCCATGCGTCAAAATGCGGGCCTTATCGCAGTCGCTTTTCATCTGTTGCAATAGCGATTCCAGTCCATCGAATTTCACGGTATCTCGCAGCCACCAGCCGAAATCAATCTTGGCATTTTTATCGTAGAGGTCCAGATCCTTCTGATCCAGTGCGTAGGCCTCCACCTGCGAAGACCGCTCCCCTGCAAAAGTTGGGTTTGTACCGATCGATAAAGCAGCTGGCCAACGGTTGCCTTCGACCTCTAGCCATCCCGCGTACACGCCATCGGACGGAACTGAGTTGAAGGCAGTGGAGTAGCCCAAATTTGCCGTCGGATAACCAATTTCGCGACCTCGTTTTTCACCGTGGACAACGATGCCTTCAAGTCGATGAGGTCGCGTCAGTAGTCTGGCCGCGAGTTCTACATCGCCCTTGGCTACTGCTTCACGGATGCGAGTCGATGAGACAGGTGCACCCTCGAATTCCTGGATGGCCACTTCCTCGGCAAAGAAACCGGCCGTCTTTCCCGAAGCCATGAGGTCAGCGACTTTCCCCGCGGCCCTGTGGCCATAGGTGAAATTTTCTCCCACAACCGCCCCAGAAATCTGAAGTTGCTTGACCAGCACTTCGGCAACGAATTCCTCTGGCGACTTTGCCGCAAATTCTCTATCGAAGTCGCAAACAACGACGGCGTCGGCGCCATGCTGTTTTAACAGTTCAACGCGGCGCTCTAGGGAGACCAACATGGTCGGTGCATTCTCGGGATCGAATACTTGTCTTGGGTGAGGATCAAAGGTCAAAACAATCAATCCACGACCGTTACTGAGTCCCTTGGCCTTGGACAAAATTGCTTGATGTCCAAGATGCACACCGTCGAAGATTCCTATGGCAACTGTGGCGCCCGTGATCTGCTCTCCGCGCCATTGAAGTCTATTCATGAAGAGTATTCTGGCACCCTTACGACTTGGCCGCGAAAACTGCTATCGGGCGAGCCTTATCTTCGCGATTCTGAAGAAGCGCGAGAAGTTCCTCACCTGACATGGCAGCAGTGACTTCATCACTTTCGTTCTTTGAAAGAGGCCTGCCAAAGGAGAGCTCGATCTTCTCTGACAAAGTCACCTCTCGAAGCGGGAAAGTCTTGGCCGCCACCTGGGCGATTGTAAGCGGCTCAAAATCGCCGGCTTTGAGCTCTTCAACAGAAATCGCCTGGCTCAGATCAAACGGGGCAACGCGAGTCCGACGCAGTGCACTGAGATGACCGCCGATTCCAAGGCGTTCTCCGCAATCTCGGGCGATCGCTCGAATAAAGGTCCCTGAACCACAGGTGACCCTGATATCGATCTCAATTCTTTCCCCGCCTTGCGTGCGGTGAATTTCTCCGACATCCAGACGGGAGATCGTCACTTCACGGGCGGGCAACTCAAATTCTTCACCTGCCCGAACCCTGGCATACGCACGTTCTCCGGCTACCTTCACAGCAGAGACAGAACTAGGACGCTGCATTATCGTGCCGCGCATCTTCTCAAATTCATCTCTTGTAGCTTGGTCAGTAATCGAATCTATCTGATCCTTTGATGCGGTTGTCACAATTGCGCCTTCGGCATCATCTGTCACGGTGCTCGCACCCAAAATCACCGTGGCATCGTATGACTTGTTTCCTTCAGTGATGTATTGCAGAAGTCGAGTTCCATTTCCGAAGCCAAGAACCAGAACTCCGGTAGCCATCGGATCCAGGGTACCTGCGTGACCAACTTTCTTGGTTTTGAGCGAACGTCGTGCAATCGCCACAACATCATGGCTTGTCATGCCAGAAGATTTATCAACGACTACAAACCCGTCAGATATCAAGCGTTTCGTCCTCAGGTTTGCGGGGTGATTTGTAGGGATCTGCCTCTCCTGCAAACTTGGCATCGGCCCGCAGCGCAATTACCTCGGCATCCTTTTGGTGAACTTCCTCGAGAAGGGATTCCAAAGCTTTGGCACTTTCGGGAAGCGCATCAAGAAAGAAATCTACCGATGGAGTGATGCGAAGTCCGAGATCTCGCCCCACTGCTGCACGAATAACTCCTTTGGCGCTCTCGAATGCCTGAGCTGTTGCTTCGCGCGCATCTTCATCCCCCAAGACTGTGTAGAAAATAGATGCGTGTTGAAGGTCGCCGGTCACTCGGGTATCTGTAATCGTGACAAAGCCCAGTCGAGGATCCTTGATCTTCCCCTCGAGCAGGCCAGCCACTACTACTTTGATGCGGTCGGCAACTTTTTGTGAACGATGTGATTGACTCACAGTTACACCCGCTTCTTCTCGCGCATCTCGTAAACTTGAACAACGTCGCCGATTTGCACATCTTTATGCGAACCAACGCCGATACCGCATTCAAAGCCCTCGCGAACTTCGGTGGCATCATCCTTGAATCGCTTGAGGGACTCGATTGTCAGGTTCTCAGCAACAACCTCTCCGCCGCGAAGCAAGCGAGCCTTGGCATTTCTGCGGATGATTCCGTCGAGAACGATGGAGCCGGCAATGTTGCCGAACTTGCTTGACTTGAAGATTTCGCGAATCTCGGCATTTCCGAGGACAACCTCTTCGAACTCAGGCTTGAGCAAGCCCTTAAGTGCGAGTTCGATTTCTTCAATTGCCTGGTAGATGACCGAGTAGAAGCGAACATCGACGCCTTCTTGGTCGGCAAAGATCGCAGTCTGAGGTTCGGGCTTCACGTTGAAGCCGATGACCACAGCTGTAGATGCAGATGCCAGCGTGATATCGCTCTTAGTGATTGCACCAACACCGCGGTGGATGACGCGAAGATCAACTTCGGCTCCGACATCGAGTTGTAGCAAGGCATCTTCGAGGGCTTCCACCGAACCGCTCACGTCACCCTTGAGGATGAGGTTAAGGGTCGTGATCTTGGATTGCTCCATGAAGTCCTCGAGAGAGACCTTCTTGCGAGCCTTAGCCAGTTGAGCATTTCGCTCTGCAGCTTGGCGCTTCTCAGCGATCTGGCGAGCCGTGCGATCATCTCCTGCAACAAGGAAGGTGTCTCCGGCGTTTGGCACCGAAGTGAAACCGAGAACCTGGACGGGACGGGATGGTCCCGCACTGTCAACGGTAACTCCGTGTTCGTCCAGCATCGCACGAACGCGACCAAAGGATCCACCGGCAACAATGGCATCTCCGACTTTAAGAGTTCCACGTTGAATAAGCACTGTTGCAACTGGCCCGCGACCCCGGTCTAGGTGGGCTTCGATTGCCACACCTCGAGCGTCATCATCGGCAACGGCTTGCAGATCAATAACGGCATCTGCTGTGAGAAGAATGGAATCGATCAGTTCCTTGATTCCGTCGCCTGTCTTGGCAGAGACATTCACGAAGATGGTATCTCCGCCGTACTCCTCCGCGACCAAGTTGTACTCGGTCAGCTGTTGGCGAACCTTCTCAGGGTTGGCGCCTTCTTTATCAATCTTGTTCACTGCAACAACGATGGGCACATCTGCGGCCTGTGCATGGTTAAGCGCTTCAATCGTCTGAGGCATCACGCCGTCATCTGCTGCAACAACCAGGACGGCAATGTCAGTCACCTTCGCACCTCGAGCACGCATGGCGGTAAACGCTTCGTGACCAGGCGTATCGATGAATGTAATCGCACGATCTTGACCATCGTGATTATGGTGAATTTGGTAGGCACCAATATGTTGAGTGATTCCGCCGGCCTCACTCTTAACGACCTCGGTCTTGCGGATTGCATCGAGCATTCTTGTCTTACCGTGATCCACGTGACCCATAACCGTGACAACTGGCGGACGCGTGACCAATCGAGATGGATCGATTGCTGCTAGTTCGTCCTCGAGATTAATATCGAAGGTCTGCAACAGTTCACGATCTTCATCTTCGGGGCTGACAATTTGGATGACATAACCCAGTTCGGTACCCAGAATCGCGAAGGTATCTTCATCAACGGATTGCGTTGCAGTAACCATTTCTCCAAGGTGGAAAAGTGCCGCCACCAATGCCGCTGGATCTGCATTAATTTTCTCTGCGAAGTCTGCAAGGGATGCTCCACGACGCATACGGATCGGAGTTTTTCCATCACCGTGAGGAACTACTGCCCCACCGAGTTGCGGAGCCTGCATATTGTCGAATTCATCGCGCAGCGCTTTCCTGCTCTTTGGCTTTCGCTTGCTGCTCTTACTCGCATTTTTTCCAAATGCCCCGCCAGTGCTTCCGCGCTGTGGGCGACCGCCGCCGGCTGGACGTGCTGGACCGCCTGCAGCGGCTGCTCCTGCACTCGGTGCACGGTACGGACTTCCGGTTCCGGTGGATGGACCGCCCGTACGTGGTGGGAAACCGGTACCGGAGCCAGCAGGACGTGGAGAGGATGGGCGAGCGGCAAAACCTGGGCGCACGGAACCTGGGCGTGGACCAGACATCGGTGGCCGTGGGCCGCCTGTACCGGAAGGACGCTGTGGTGGACGCGGTGTTCCAAATGCATTGTTTCCCGGACGCGCAGCTGGCGGACGAGGTGCAGGTGGACGAGGTGTTCCAAATGGATTGTTTCCGGGACGCGGAGCCGGAGGACGTGGAATAGAGGAAGTCGGTGGCACTGGAATCGGCGCAGAGGGCGCAGGTGTCACTGGACGCGCTTGAGCGTCCGCTGCCTTGTGTGCTTGTGCCTGCTGAATAGTTGTCTGCTCTACCAATCCGGGAGCAATTTCAGCAAGGATCTCTGTCGCGGCCTCGGGGGTGAGTTTTTCTTCTGCAGGCTTGGCTGCAGCTTTCTTTGCGGCAGCCTTCTTTACAGGCTTTACCTCATCTACCGGCTTAGCATCTGGAAATAATTCGAGCATCTTGCGCACAACAGGCGCTTCAACGGTCGATGATGCAGATCGGACGAATTCGCCCATCTCTTGGAGCTTTGCAAGAACAGCCTTGCTCTCCATGCCAAGTTGTTTTGCTAACTCATGTACGCGGACCTTTGCCACAGTTCTCCTGTCTTGGCCCGCAATTTCCGATGCGAGCCTTAGTTGCCTGACCTCATGATTGGTTCGAACTCATTTGAGTGTCATATCTTTCGCATCCATTTCATAGTTGTTTATATAAGTGAGTAATTCGCTGCCGTCTACGTGTTCGTCTCGTCGGAATGCCCAACGGAACGCGCCACGTTCAACAGCTCTTACTGCACATGTGCGGTGTACCCACGCCCCCCTACCAGGAAGGCTGCGATGCGGATCGGGAAGAACTCTTCCTTCTACACACACCACTCGAAGTAACCCCGTCGGATTCTCACGTTTACGACAGTCGATACAACTTCGCAAGAACTTGCTAGCTCTTCTAGCAGGGCTCAAGTGGGTGACGACCTCATCGCTCAAATTCAACGTGCCAACCTTACCTGCCCTTGCCACATTCGCATAAACAGCCCCAAAAGAGGCCAGTTACTAGCTGTTGGGAGTCGGATTTTTAGGCGCATCCGAGTGAATATCAATGCGCCATCCGGTGAGCCGGGCGGCCAGTCGGGCATTCTGTCCGTCTTTTCCGATGGCAAGGGAGAGTTGGTAATCAGGAACGGTGACCTTGGCCGAACGGGTCGCAAGGTCGACGATCTCCACTTTCTCCACGCGGGCGGGGGCGAGGGCATGTCCGACAAAGACGGCCGGGTCTTCAGACCAATCAACAATGTCGATCTTCTCCCCGTGAAGCTCGTCCATAACGGCGCGGGCTCGCGATCCCATCGGACCGATCAGAGAGCCCTTCGGGCTGACACCCGCGCGGTGAGTCCGAACGGCAATCTTTGTCCGGTGGCCGGCCTCACGAGCAATGGCCATGATCTCGACAATCCGATCTGAGATCTCTGGAACTTCCAGAGCGAAAAGTTGTTTAACCAAGGCGGGGTGACTGCGAGAGAGAGTGACCTCTGGTCCCTTCATTCCTTGTTTGACCTCAACGACGAAGCACTTAATCCGCTCGCCATGGGAATAGACCTCACCAGGAACTTGCTCTTGCGGAGGAACTTTGCCCTCCACTCGCCCGAGATTGACGTAGACCATACGTGGATCGCGACCTTGTTGAACGACGCCGGACACGACATCCCCAACGGAGGCAGTGAACTCACCGACGATGTCGGCATCATTGGCCTCGCGCATTTTCTGCTTGATGAGCTGGCGAGCTGTCGACGTTGCTATCCGGCTAAATCCTTCCGGGCTGTCAACAACCTCATCGATCTTCTCTCCGTCTTCACCGAAGACGGGAACCATGATCTTGATTTCACCGGTTTCGCGATCAAGATGGGCGTAAGCATGCGGTTTGGCCAACGGCATATGGGCATAGGCGGTCAGAACGGCCGCCTCAATTGCCACAATCAGTCGCTCTAGGGGAATTTCACGTTCGATCGTCAACGATGCAAGAGCCTTCATATCGACATTCATGAGAGATCATCACCTTTTCGATTGAATTCGATCTCCACTTGAGCACGTTTGATCTCAACAAAGGGAAGCTCGATCTTATGCGGGACTTTGGCCTCAACGATGACACATGCGGATTCATCATGAACGGCGTCGACTCTGCCCGTGACGACTTCGCCATTTACCATCACAGAACGCACTAAGCGCCCCAAGTTTTTCTGCCAATGTCGCTGCAGGGTCAGGGGACGATCAACCCCTGGTGACGATACCTCCAATGTAAATGGGGTCTCACCGAGAAAAGCAGATTCATCCAATATCGCCGAAATTTCCTTGGTGATGATCGTGACCTCATCGAGGTTCAAATTCACAGTTCCATCTACTACGACGGTGATGACACGTCGATTGCCTGGGGATACAACATGGACGTCTTCGAGAAAATAGCCTGCTGATTCAATTACAGGAGAAATTGCATCTGTTATGGATTGTACGAGGCTCATGTTTTTCACTTTCTATGAAGTTGTAATTCGGATCATAACCTAACTGGGTAGGCACTACCAATGGGTAATAGTGTCAACACCTACCTTGAGAATGAGAACCGCGGTTACTACGAGGAATATTTGGCGCACAAATGCAGATCCACCGCGAATCGCCAGCCGCGCTCCCAGCAGGCCCCCTGCAATATTTGCAATGCCGAGCACCAGGCCCACATGCCAGAGAATCACCCCATGAATCCCGAAAATCAGAATTGCACCAAGATTTGTCGCGACATTTACAAATTTCGCGATCGAGGATGCAGTCAAGAACGCGTATCCAAGTAGTGCTACGAGCACGACCATGAGAAAAGTCCCAGTACCCGGACCGAAAATTCCATCGTAAAAGCCAATGCCAAGTCCGGCGACCACTGCGATGATGTTTCGACGACCCGGACGTGTGACGCAACAACTCAATGTGACCCAACGTGGGGCGACGCCATGTATAGATTCCCACTGCAATCAGAAGAAGCAAGACCAGCGGGCGCAACGCATGCGTTGGCAGATGGGAGGCGAGCAATGCCCCACACATGGAACCTATGAATGCCGGTATCGCCATTGCAAAAGTAAAGAAAAGATCTGGCTTGACTCTTCTTCGATAAAGTATGGCAGCCGCGCTTGTGCCCAAGATCGACGACAACTTATTTGTTCCGAGCACCTGCACGGTCGCAGATTGCGGCAGGCCGATGAGTAGGGCTGGTAATTGTATTAATCCCCCACCACCGGCAATGGCATCGACAAAACCGGCGCACAATGCGGCAATGCCCATGAAGGCCATCGACGCTAGGGAGATATGACCAAAGAAGCCCATGCTAGGAGAGAAGTTTGGCTACTTCGCTGGCCGCATCTGCAAGACGCACGTCGGATCGCTCACCTGTTCGACGCACGCGAACTTCAACATTTCCTTCTGCCAAAGCCTTACCGACAATGACAATAATAGGTACACCTATTAATTCGGCGTCCTTGAACTTTACTCCTGGACTTGCATCCCGCCTGTCATCAAGCATGACGCTAAACCCACGTTTTTCTATCTGCGAGGCCAACTCTTCGGCGACGTTAAAGGGATTGTCGTCTTTACCAGTTGCCACAATATGCACCTTTGCGGGGGCGATTTCGGCGGGCCAGCACAGTCCAATTTCATCGTGGGTCTGTTCGGCAATGGCTGCGACCGCCCGAGAGACGCCGATGCCGTATGAACCCATCGTCACCACGCGAGGCTTGCCATCGCTATCTAGAACCGTTAGATCCAAAGCCTCTGCGTACTTTCGTCCGAGTTGGAAAATGTGGCCAATCTCGATGGCGCGATCAATAACAACTGGTGTCGCACAATCTGGGCAGGCATCTCCAGCGCGCACTTCTGCCGACTCTACATATTCATCAACGGTGAAATCGCGACCGACCACGACATTGAGCGCATGACAGTCCTTCTTGTTCGCCCCGGTTACCCAAGAAGTTCCGGGTGCAATGCGAGGATCGGCATAGACAGTCAAACCAAATTTCTTAGCATCTTGCGGACCGACGTAACCCTTAACCAGCCCCGGGTTCTTGGCAAAGTCCGCATCTTCAAAGAGGCGGATCTCCAACACGCCAGGCAAGTTTGCCTCAAGTCGCTTGAGGTCTACCTCTCGATCACCTGGAACCAGGACAGCAATATTCGTTTCCGTCAGCCACCAGCAGGACATTTTTTAGGGTGTCCGCGCCCGTATATCCGCCGCCAAATCTCTCGTTAAGAACGTTTACGAGTGAATCAATGGTGGGGGTATTTGGGGTGTCGACTACCTGCAACGCTGGTGTAGCTGAAAAATCCACCGGTCCAATGACCGTCTTCATCGCTTCTACGTTTGCGGCATAGCCGCAACTTTCGCAGAGGACGTAGGTGTCTTCCCCGGTTGAACAGGGGGCTAGGAATTCTTCCGAGCGAGAACCGCCCATTGCCCCCGACATCGCACTAACAATGTTGTAGCGCATACCAAGGCGGTCAAAAGTCTTTATGTAGGCATCCCTGTGTTTGTTGTACGACTCCTCGAGACCCTCATCGGTGAGGTCAAAGGAATATGAATCCTTCATGACAAATTCGCGGCCGCGGATGATTCCGCTGCGGGGCCGTGCTTCGTCGCGGTACTTAGTCTGAATTTGATACAGGGACAGCGGAAGATCCTTATACGAGGAGTACTCAGATTTCACCATGAGAGTGAACATCTCTTCATGAGTTGGAGCTAGCAGATAGTCACCGCCCTTGCGATCCTTCAGGCGAAAAAGATTTGGTCCGTATTCGGTGACTCGATTGGTCTGCTCATAGGCATCAACTGGAAGAAGAGCAGGAAAGTGGACTTCCTGAAATCCTGCCGCGTCCATCTCCTCGCGAATCACCCGTTCGATGTTGCGCAAGGTGATGTAGCCAAGAGGCAGCCAGGAGTAAATGCCAGCTGCAATTCGACGGACATAACCGGCGCGGACAAGAAGTCGATGACTGGCAACTTCGGCATCTGCTGGATCATCGCGCAATGTGCGCAGAAACAACGTGGACATTCGCAACATGAAAGTCAGCCTACCTGAGTAAGGAGGCGCGGTGCGTTAGGTGCGAACTAGTGCACTTGAACGGAGGGTTCACCGGACTCGATTCCGGCGATTTCCATTTCCTCGGCCAATCTCATGGCCTCCTCTATCAGCGTCTCGACGATCTGGGCTTCCGGAACAGTCTTGATGACAACGCCCTTTACAAAGATCTGACCTTTTCCATTTCCCGATGCAACACCGAGGTCTGCTTCGCGTGCCTCCCCCGGCCCATTGACCACACATCCCATGACGGCAACTCGTAATGGCACGGTCATTCCTTCGAGCCCCGCCTGTACTTTCTCGGCCAGGGTATACACGTCAACCTGTGCACGCCCGCATGACGGACAGGAGACGATCTCCAGTTTCCTCTGACGTAAGTTAAGCGACTCCAAAATCGAAATTCCCACTTTGACTTCCTCGACGGGAGGAGCAGATAGCGAAACCCGGATGGTGTCGCCGATACCTTCAGAAAGCAGTATCCCGAAGGCCGTGGCTGATTTGATCGTGCCCTGAAAGAGAGGGCCGGCCTCGGTGACGCCAAGATGGAGCGGGTAGTCGCACTTCTGCGCCAACAATCGATAAGCACTGACCATCGTGACAGGGTCATGGTGCTTCACTGAGATCTTGATGTTGGTAAATCCGTGCTCTTCGAATAGTGAACATTCCCAGAGGGCTGATTCCACTAAGGCTTCAGGAGTCGCCTTGCCATATTTGGCGAGAAGGCGAGGATCTAGCGAGCCCGCATTGACTCCGATGCGGATAGGAATCCCGGCATCCCCCGCGGCCTTGGCCACTTCCTTCACCTTGTCATCAAATTGCTTGATGTTTCCGGGATTAACACGGACTGCGGCACACCCCGCATCAATTGCCGCAAAAATATATTTGGGTTGAAAATGAATGTCGGCAATAACTGGAATCTGCGATTTCTTGGCGATTTGCGCGAGCGCATCTGCATCGTCCTGGCTTGGCACAGCAACGCGCACGATCTGACAGCCAGAAGCGGTTAGCTCTGCAATCTGCTGCAATGTTGCATTCACATCAGAGGTCAAGGTCGTGCACATTGATTGGACGCTTACCGGTGAATCGCTTCCCACTCCGACCGTGCCAACTTGGAGTTGGCGGGTTTTGCGGCGAGGAGCAAGAGTTGCGGGAGGTGTTGCCGGCATTCCTAAATCGACCATGTCCTCATTCTGCCCTATCTGGCTAGAGATTGAAGTTCACGGGGTTTACAACGTCAGCCACAAGAAGAAGGAGCGTGAGACCTGCAAGCAGGAGAAAGACAACCATCGTGATGGGAGCCAGAACAGCCACATCGATGGCCGCTGGTCGTTTGCGCCCACGAAGGCGGGCCAAGAACGCACGTACTTCGTCGGCGATGGCTACGGCCATATGTCCGCCATCCAAAGGGAGTATCGGCAACAAATTGAAAATCCCCACAAAGATGTTGAGTTGGGCGATGATGACGATGAAGGCGGCAAAGCGTTCGGTGACCGTCAATTTCTTGCTCCCGACAGCTTCGCCCGAAAGGCGTGCCACTCCCACAACTCCAACAAGGCCCTGGGCGTCTCGTGGCTTATCGCCAATTGTCTGCGACCAGAGTGCCGGAATCTTGCTTGGCAGAGATATCAATGCCTTTACTGATCCACTTATCAAAGACCCCGTTGTGGTCGCGGACTCTTTGACTGCTGTTACCGGATCGCTTCTAACCGTCGCAAAACTATTGATGACTCCGATATAGCCAATGGTCTTTCCGTTGCTTACTCGACTGCCGGGGGTGATGGTGATTTCGAAATCTGATTTGCTCGAATTCGAGCCTGAGACCTTCTGTCCACGGTCAATTCCAAATACAAGTGGCTTACCTGGAGAGTTGCGGATGATCTCTACATCTTTGGACCAATTTGTTATCCGCTTGCCATTGATCGAAACTATTCTGTCCCCGACTCGTAATCCCGCCAGTTGCGCTGGAGTCTTTTGAGAAGTTGAAGTACAAGGTTGGGTACTCGTAATTGCCGCGACGCACTTGCTTACTTCGCCGATCGTGGAAGTGACCTGACCGGTCCCAATGGCCATGTAGAGAATAAGCAAGAGGACGAAACCCAACACAAAGTGGAGAAAAGATCCGGCTCCGAGGACGACCAACTTCCGACCGCCACTTGCGCGATAGAAGTCTCGCTCATCCCCTTCGCCAGATTCACTTGGAGTCATACCTTCTATGCGGCAGTAGCCTCCTGCTGGAATTGCTTTTATGCCGAATTCTGTTTCGCCGCGGACAGTGGACCAGATCTTCGTACCGAAGCCTAAAAAGAATTCACTGACCCGCATGCCGTAGTGCTTGGCGGTAACGAAGTGGCCGAATTCATGGATCATCACCGATACCAGAAGGGCAACGACGAAAGCGAGGATTCCAAGGAATTGCACGGAGGTATCTTCTCAGGTTAGACCGACAAATGAGTACTTTTAGCCCCTGTTAGGATTGCCCCATGACTACAGTCCCTCAGGTTCGAAAGCTCCTCACTACTATTCCTGGACCAAAATCGGAGGCAATTCTCAAGAGACGCTCAGAAGCCGTCTCGTCTGCCCTAGGTATGGCCATTCCAATAGTTGTGGAGCGAGCCGGCGGCGGAATCATCGTAGATGTCGATGGGAACTCCATCATTGATATGGGCGCTGGCATCGCCGTAGTCAATGTGGGCAATAGTGCAAAGCGCGTTGTCGAAAACGTGCAGGCGCAAGTTGAAGCATTCACTCACACGTGCTTCATGGTTGCCCCTTACTTGGGATACATCGAAGTGTGCGAAGCATTAAACCGACTCACACCTGGAACTCACAAGAAGAAATCAATACTTCTCAATTCCGGCGCCGAGGCGGTCGAGAACGCAGTCAAGATCGCCCGCAACTTCACTAAGCGACAAGCGGTCGTCGTTTTTGAGCACGCGTATCACGGACGCACCAACCTTACGATGGCAATGACTGCAAAGAACATGCCGTATAAAGAAGGATTTGGACCTTTCACTCCAGAGATTTATCGGATGCCGATGGCTTACCCAATGCGCTGGCCTGGTGGACCTGAGAAATGCGCGGATGAAGCCCTGGATTTCGTAATCCACAAAATGGAGAAGGAACTCGGCGCTAAAAACATTGCAGCGATCGTCATCGAGCCCATTCAAGGTGAAGGTGGATTTATTGTTCCGCCCAAGGGATTCCTTCCGGGCCTTGCGAAATTTGCAACCGATAATGGAATCGTATTTATCGCCGATGAGGTGCAGACAGGTTTTGCGCGAACTGGCGACATGTTCGCATCTAATGACGAGAACGTGGTTCCCGACATCATTGCAATGGCCAAGGGAATCGCTGGTGGGCTTCCGCTTTCGGCAGTTACGGGTCGAGCAGAGATCATGGATGCTGTTCACGGCAGTGGTCTCGGTGGCACCTATGGAGGATCCCCCGTTGCCTGTGCGGCAGCCCTTGGGGCAATCGCCACCATTGAAGAGGATGACCTGTGCAAGGCAGCAGTTGAAATTGGCACAGTCATTTCAACAGCCCTCAACGCTATGAGGGCTAAGTATCCGATCATCGGCGAAGTCCGTGGACGAGGCGCAATGCAGGCCATTGAGTTTGTACTGCCTGGCGGAATTGAACCGCACCCCACAGCTGTGGCTGCAATCGTGAAGTTCTGCCAGTTAGAAGGAGTTCTTGTTCTTTCTGCTGGAACTTATGGCAATGTCATTCGATTACTGCCTCCACTTGTTATGCCTTTGGATCTATTGCACGAGGCCCTTGAGGTTCTCGACCGCGCAATCGCATCGGTCTAGGAGTCCTTATTGCGCGGGCGCGATCCAATAGCGTCTCAATGCTTGGCCGTCTTCGATCACAATGATGTTTTCTAGTACGCCGCCGCACTTTTCAATCACCTTGCTGGAGGCCGTGTTGGAATCGTTGCATGTAACTAGGACTCTTTGAACGCCCAAACCTCGAACTATCTCCAAAGCAATAGCTAAAATTTCGGTTGCGTACCCTCGCCCTCGGAATTGGGGTCGGACGCCATAACCAATGTGTCCACCACGTTCTTCGAGGTAGGCGTTTAACTCATGTCGAATTGAGACGCGACCAATCATTTGACCGTCAGCCTCTGCAACAAGAAACGTTGAAGGGACCCACCCATCGGGCACATTCACACCGTGCTTCAACGAATCCAGACGATCTAAGTAAGCAGACCAATCCCCATCTTCGTCATACTTGCCAAGAGAATCCAGCAGAAAATCAAAGTGATCGAGAGCCAATTCCCTGTGGGCCGCAATAGCTTCGGATCTATCCTCTGGAGTTAGTTCGCGCAAGATCATTAGGCAATTCTCCCATGTAAGTTTCTATCTCATTGGGAATTTACTCATCTCCTACCTGTAACATCTTGTTTCATGGAAATCAGGGCGCTGACTACTTCAAAAGTAGAGGAGGGCACCGTCGCCCTTGCCCAAATTCTGTGTGAATGCGTGGCAGACGGCGCATCAGTGAGTTTCATGAGCGACCTCACTCAAGATCAGGCAGAGGAATACTGGCGGGGAATCGCAAACTTGTCCGGCGATAATCGGTTGATCGTTTTCGGAGCTTTTATCGAGGAAAATTTGGTAGGAACGGCCACGTTGATCACTGACACCCCGCCTAATCAGCCACACCGAGCAGACATTGCCAAAGACTTGTTAGTGCTGGACACATTGACCGGTTCTGGCGCGGAGGCACTTTATGCGGGTCTGGGTTGGATCCGGGTTGGCGAGATACCGCGATACGCGCTCACTCCGGACGGAGAGGCAAAGGCAACGATGATCTTCTACAAGGAGCTACAGCGCAAATAGACTTCGCAGGTGATTCATTTCCGATTGGCAACCAACGAGCCCCGTGAAATCGCTGAAATTCTCAATTTCTGGGAAAGCAACGCAGAGAACGGATCTCGGCCCACCGATACGACAGATGCAATTCGAACGTTGATCGAAAAGGATCCGGAGGCCCTAATTCTTGCCGTCGATAACAACGAGATTATCGGAACGATTATTGCTGGCTGGAACGGATGGCGTAGTGGCCTATACCGGCTGGCGGTTCGCGATGATAGAAGAGGTAAAGGGATCGGACGCCTCCTTGTCGAACGGGCCCTAGAGCGATTCGCATCTTTCGGAGTGACACGGGTGGATGCCATGGTGCTGGACGACAATGAAGCCGCTCATCGTGCGTGGGCGTCTTATGGATTCACCCGTCAGGACAACTGGTCGCGTTGGGTGAAGAACCTGTAGGAAGAAGCCTTAGGCTTCACCAGTGATCCGTGCAATTGGATTTGATCTAGATAACACCCTCTTTGATCACCGAGTCGCCGCGACGCGTGCCCTAGAACTTCTCATTGATGAAAAGGGATGGGTGTACACGAACGAAAGAAGTGTCGGAAGTGAATGGCATCGCCTAGAGGATCTCTACTTCGCACAATACGTGGCTGGCACGATGACGCTCATGGATCATCGCCGCGCCAGGATGCGGACCTTTCTCACGTCAACTGATGCCCTCATTGAAGAACGCAATTTAGACGCACTCTGGAATGACTACCTGCGCCATTACTCGAATAGTTGGGTTGCCTACCCGGACGTGATTTCGGTTCTCGACAGTCTCAAAGAATCTGGTTACAAATTGGCAGTCCTCACCAATGGTCAACAAGCCCAACAAGAGGCCAAACTCACCGCCATGGGGCTCGAAGATTACTTTGAGGTCGTCTTGGCGATCGGAACAGTCGATGCGTTGAAGCCCGACAAGCGGGCTTTCGAACACCTCTGCAGGGTCCTTGAATGCGAAGCCGCAGAGGTTCTCTTTGTAGGCGATGATCTTGACTACGACGTGCACGCATCCATCCGCGCTGGATTGAGAGGGGTTTGGCTAAATCGAGACGAGTTAATTGCTCCCGAGGGAATCGAAAGGCAAATTCGCTCCCTCGCTGACTTGCGTGAATTGCTCTGATTTCTAAATGGTGAAAGCTCGGTACACAAGCAACAACGCAAATAGAAGGAATAGATAGGCACTTGTCTGATCAATGCGTCGAACCCAGTGTGCAGAAAGTATTCGACCCATGTAGGTAGCGGCCAAACTCAATGATAAGAAGAAGAGGAACGAGCCTCCCCCGACACCCAAGGCAAATCCGATCTTCCCTGATGTGGATGTAATAAACGTGCTTGCCGCACTCAGCAGAGCGACCCAGGAAATGATCGTCAACGGATTGGATGCCGTTGCAAGCAATGACAGTCTCAGGGCCGATCCGAAAGAGGGAGTTTTAATTGCGGTCTCGTCGATTCCAGCATCGATTGACTTTCGGTGAGTGAGGATTGTTCGGATTCCGATCCAACTAATGACCAATGCCCCGAGGACGGAAATTACTCGCTGCGTTGAGTGAGCTGATAGAAGCACTGCTGCCCCGAGTGCTCCAAGAACGCAATAGAGAGTGTCAATGACGGCCGCGCCTAGACCAATTCCAAACGCCGCGGGGAAACCAAACCGGATTCCGTTGCGGAAGCACAGAAGCCAGATCGGGCCCACTTGAGCAGCGATCAGGAACCCGGCACCGAATCCACTGGCCAGAACCGAAAAGCTCACTTGGCAACATTGCCATAGAAGCCAAGTTAGAGGCTACGGGGTTAATTCATTAGGAGCCTACTAAGATGCCAGAATGCTCAAGAGTCTTCATGTCTTGCTTGCAATCTTGACCACATTGTCGGTTCTGGCTGCCACAGTCGAAGGGGCATTTCGCTTCGTTCGCAAGACGCCTGCAGGAACTGCCGCGTGGCGAACGCTCGTGGCGGTTCTGATTTCCGCAGGTGTTACTGCTCTGGCGGGTGTTGCCCTTTTGATCAGTGGCGAACACCCCAAGGAATGGTTACATCTTCTCTACGCAGCACTAGCCTTTGGTCTGATTCCTTTCGCCGACAATGCGAGCATCTCACTTCGCAACAATCGCACGCGCGGCCTCTATAGATTCCTAGGCGGCTTAGTCTGCTTAGTAATCCTCTCCCGGCTCTTCGTCACGGGCCAGAACTAGTGGCGCAGAAAATGACGGTCATCGCATTGCGAGCCTTCCAAGTGCTCGCTTATGCCGAAGGAGCGCTACTGCCATCAATTCTCATTGTTGCGATCTACCACTGGGTGACGGGGAAAGCAGATGTCCTAGTTGCGATAGTTGGAGCTACCCATGGTTCAGTCTTTACCGCCTACATATTGATCGTGCCGATCATTGCAAGACTGTTGCGCTGGCCCTGGCGCACAACATCAGTTGCATTTTCTGTTGCCTTTATTCCCTTCGCCACATGGAACTTTGAACGTCGAATTCATCAAGAGATTATGATCCGAATTCATCAGGACTCGTAGACGACGTTCTCGAGTGGTATCCCACTGGCCAACCGCTGCAATTGCTCTTCAAGTAGTTTTCGAAAGCGCGGCTCGAAGGCCGTCGAATCCCCGCCTATGTGCGGTGAGATCAACACGCCTTTGGCACTCCATAGCGGATGGCCCTTAGGCAAAGGCTCTGGGTCGGTGACATCCAGGGCAGCAAGAATTCGTCCGGAGTTCAATTCGGCGACGAGTGCATCAGTGTCAACAACTTGACCCCGTGCGACGTTCACAAGTAAGGCGCCGTCCTTCATACGTGCCAGCCTCGATGCGTCGAATAATCCGACACTTTCCGAATTAAGTGGCATGGACAAAATCACCACATCCAAGTGAGGAAGTTCTGTGTCCAAATCGCTCATCTTCTTCGAGCCATCAGCACCAGATCTGGTAAAGGCAACAACCTCGACAGCGAAACCGCTGAGATTTTCTTTAATTCGCTTTCCAATTGAGCCAAAACCTACAATTCCGATTTTACAATCCGAGAGCGATTTGTGATTCTCCGATACCCACTCACCCTGAAATTGGTGGCGCAGGAAATTGGGGAAACCGCGTAGGGAGGCAATCGTGAGCCCCACGGCCAGCTCCGCTGTTGAATCATCATGAACGCCACGGGCATTACAGAGAATCAAACCAGGGCGAACAAATTCAAGTGCCTTCTCGTAGCCCGCATAGGGCAACTGCACCACTTGGAGTTTCGGCATTCTTGAAATGGGGGCCAAGCCCTTTCGCCCTGTCATATACGGAGGGACGTAGAAGGTGATTTCACCAAGGTTGTGACCATCTAGCGGAGCAGAACTCGGCGAGAGTCGCCTCATTCCCTCAGGAATCTTCAACTCTTCCCATTGCGTCCAAACAACGTGCGGACCGCCGGTCATGCCCTGGTGGCTATCGATCAAGAAGGTTGCGGGACGGTGAAAAACTCTCGCCCCTCTTACGTTTTGCAATCGCGCTGAGCGCTTCAAGAACGACGCGGTTAGCAAGAATCGCGGTGATGTCGGCGCTGTCGTACGGAGGAGAAACTTCGACTATGTCCATCCCAACAATGGGAAGCTCAAGGCAGACTCGGCGCACAGCGTCAAGCAACTCACGACTTGTCATTCCGCCTGGCTCGGGTGTTCCAGTCCCGGGTGCCATTCCGGGATCGACGACATCAATATCTACGGAGAGAAAAACGCCATCGCATTCATCAGTGAGGCGTGCGAAGGATTCGTCCATAACGGCCTTCATGCCGCGCTCGCCTATCTCCGACATTTCGTAAGAGCGCATCCCCTGATCGCGCATCCAATCCAAAGTTTCTGGCTCTGGCCAGTACCCGCGCAGTCCAACCTGCAAGAAACGATCGCCTCGTACAGCACCTGATTCGATAAGTCGGCGCATCGGTGTGCCGTGCCCGACCAGCGCACCAAATTGCGTATCCCCAGTATCGGCATGGGCGTCGAAGTGAATCATCGAGATCTTTCCCATGCCACGGTGACGAGCGATGCCCATGACATCTGCAGAGGCAATGGAATGGTCCCCGCCTAGGATGACAGGGATTTTTCCTTCGCGCGAAAGTTTTTCAGTTGCCTTGGCGAGAACTTCAAGAGATGCGACGAGGTCTCCCCCGGGCATCAGCAGATCTCCCGCATCGGCAACTTTGAGTTCCTTCAGCCCATCCACCCGTAGGGCCAAATGTGGGCGTTCTCCGTCGTGAGGCAGGTAATCCCCACCGCGGATTGCCTGCGGTCCGAACTTCGCGCCAGAACGGTGAGATGTTCCGCTGTCGATAGGAGCACCAAGAATCACTACATCAGCATCGGCGTAGGACTCGGGGCGTTCAAGATCGCAGGCAGGAATTCCGAGGAAAGTGAAGTTAGGCCCGTACATATTTCCAATGTTGGTCACGCCAAAAGGGTAACGCACCTTGGCAGACTAGGAATCGAAGCCCAGGCCAGTCTTATCCAAGATCCGAAGCCAGAGATTTCGACGGCCCTCGTGCTGATCGGCTCGGTAGATGGACCACTGGGTAACCCAAATGAATAGGTATCGAAACGGTTCTGGTGGAAAAGGCAGGGGCTTCCGACGAACCATCTTCAACTTGGTCCGTTCGGTTTTCTGGCCATCAAGGAGGTCCAGCATGGTGGCTGCACCGAAACGAGTCGCCGCGACACCTAAGCCGGTATACCCCATTACGTAAACGACCTTGCCGCCATGCGCCTTGCCCCAGAATGGCGAAAAACGGGTACAGGTGTCGATTGCTCCGCCCCAACCATGGGTGAATCGAATCCCTTCCAACTGCGGAAATGTTTTAAGGAAATTGGAGGCAAGGGTTGCATAAGTCTCCGCATCGAACTCATACTCCTGCCGCACTTTCCCGCGGAAGTTGTAGATAGCCTCGTAGCCGCCCCAGAGAATGCCACCCTCTTTATTCAACCTGTAATAGTGGAATTGATTGCCGGCATCAGAGATTCCTTCACGGTCTTGCCAGCCAATGCTCTTGCGTTGCTCTTTCGTGAGCGGCTCCGTAACGAGTTGGAAATCATAAACAGGAATCACATATTTGCGTGCGCTGCGAACCAAAGATTTAAAGACGTTGGTTGCCAATGCCACCTTCGCCGCGGTCACTGCTCCGTAGGGAGTATGAACTATGACGTGATCTTCCTTTTCCTCCAACCATTCCACTTTGGAGTTCTCGTAGATTTTCACACCGAGTGAGATACAAACCTTCTCCAGGCCCCACACCAATCGTGCCGGGTCGACAAGGGCGGTGCCATCATGATCAAAGAGCGCGCCCTCATACGTAGGCGATTTGACTCGGCTCTGGACCTCCTCCTTCGTCAGGACTTCTACGTTATCGCCATACTCATTGCGAAGATTGGCCTCTTCCTGCATACCCTCTAATTGCCATTTCGTAACGGCAACGCGGAGTTCGCCTGTGCGTTCCCAGTCGCATTCGATCCCGTACTTCTTGACGGTTTCCTCTATCGCGTCCAAATTTTCACGCCCGAGCCGCTCTATGGTTCGCATCTCATGGCGAAATCGGCGGTACCCGTTTGAGAATCCATGTGTGAGAGACGAATTGCAAAAACCGCCATTTCGACCTGATGCGCCTGCACCAGTCTCCCTCTGTTCAATGATGACAACCGTGCGATTGGGATCACGCTCCTTTGCAAGAAGAGCTGTCCATAAACCTGTGTAGCCCGCGCCAACAATGCAGAGGTCGGCGGTGATGTTCTCTATTAATGCTGAATGCGATTCGGGTTCGAGAGGATCCTCATCCAGCCAATACAGCATTGGTTGAAGATCGGCTAAATGACGCAAGACAAAGGGGTCGATGGTGGCCATCGCTGCTCCGGCTTGTCGCCGGACTCACCCCTTAACACACATTCAAAGTGGGCCCGGGTCCTCCGGAGTCCCACCCCATAACGCAGATTTTCAACCAACCTGTGGTTCGTTATAGCAACAAGGATAGATTAGCGTGCCTTTTTGCGACTAACCAGTTGCCCCGCAACCACGATAAACAATGCTATAAAGAACATAGACGAGCCGATGACGTTGGCCTGTGGCGGGATGCCGCGGGCCGACGAGACCCAGACGAACTTTGGGAAGGTGTTCATGGTTCCTGAATTGAAGTTAGTGATGATGAAGTCATCAAAGGAGAGGCTAAAAGCCAGCAGCGCCGCCCCCGCGATTCCTGGCATGACCAGTGGAAGCGTGACTCTTCTAAATGTCTCTCGCTCGTTGGCGTAGAGGTCCATTGCAGCCTGTTCCAACCTTGGATCCAAACTGGCGATACGGGCTTTTACGGTCACGACCACAAAGGAGATACAGAACATGACGTGCGCCGCCACTGTCGGCCAGAAGCCTGGGTTGATGCGGAATGTCAAGAACATCGCGAGGAGTGAAGAACCGAGAACGACCTCAGGTGTCGCCATCGGAAGGAAGATCAATAGATTAGTGGTGGAACGTCCACGAAAACTATGTCGGCCGATTGCAAAGGCGATCAGAGTTCCCAAAATCGTCGCAACGGTCGTGGCAATGAACCCAATTTTGAGTGAATTGCCCAAGGCATTGCAGACATCCGGCGCACCGCAAGGATTTGCCCAGTTGCTCCAAGTAAATCCTCGCCAGATGAGGTTACTCTTCCCAGAATTATTAAATGAGAATGCAATCGTGTAAATAACTGGGACGAAGAGATACGTGAAACCGATTACTGCATAAATGCGGATGAGGTTGCGACCAAACCAGCGCGAAATGCGTTTGCTAATCGGAAGGGTCGGAATCGGGACCGTGCTCATACCAATTCATCCGTTCCAGATCTGCGAATGTAAATCGTGACAAGAATCAATATGGCTGCCATGAGCATGAACGACAGTGCTGCCGCGGTTGGGTAGTCAACAATATTGAAGAATCGCGAATCAATAACATTTCCGATCATTGTTGTGTTGGGGTTTCCCAGAATCGCAGCGTTGACGTAATCGCCCGCTGCAGGAATAAAGGTCAGAAGAGTTCCGGCAACTACACCCGGCATCGACAGCGGAAAGGTGACCTTGCGGAAGGTTGTAATGCCATTGGCATAAAGATCGTTAGATGCCTCGAGCGTGCGTGGGTCAATACGCTCAAGGGATGCATACAACGGCAAGGTCATAAACGGCAAAAAATTGTAGGTCATGCCAGTTACCACCGCCAATGCGCTGGCCGTGAGCGATGTGTTCGGTCCGATGATGTGCATCGACCGAAGAAAGGGAACGACAAATCCTTGTTCACCTAAGATTTGCTTCCATGCGACTGTACGGAGCAAGAAAGAAGTGAAGAAAGGAGCTACTACGAGTACCAAGAGCAGGTTCTTGTACTTGCCCGCACGAAACGCAATTGCGTAGGCGAGTGGATAAGAAATTGCTAGGGCTAGAAATGTCGCAAGGAATGCGTAAATGAAAGAACGCGCGAACTGCGGACGGGCAACATTAAATGCGTCAATATAATTCTGCAATCGGAAAGTTTGGACATACTGTCCGACGTCACCTCTAGGAGCCGGTGTCTGCGTTGACGTGCCTGCCAAGTTGAGAATTGGTAGCACGAAAAAAGTGAAGAGCCAGAGCATTCCGGGAAATAGTAAGAGATATGGCAGGCGGCCCTTCCTTCCCGTGAAAGTACTCGCACGGGTGGCGATGCTGTGCATATAAGCCATTAGGCCTCATCGTCCAGTTCTGATCCTGCGTTTACATCCTCGGATCCATCGAGGCCAAATGTGAACGGTGGATTCCAAGAGAGCGCGATTGGATCTCCAGAACGAAGGGTCGGAGTTCCACCGTCATTCTGCTCAAAGACCATCAGCTCCTGCTTCCAAGGCATCTCAACGACATATTGAGTACTTACTCCCACGAATGAAACATCAGAGACAACGCCACCCGTCAATTTGTTGCCCGTTGTGGGATCATCAGGAAGGGATATCCGAATCTTCTCGGGACGGATACCAACGAGAATCGATTTTCCTTCTGCACGGTTGCGCGACTTGAGCACCGAGATCCTCTGTCCATGTACTTCAACCACAGACGCATCGGCATCACTGGAAATAACTTCGCCACGAATGAGGTTTGACTGCCCTAAGAAGTTGGCAACGAAAGCCGTCTGTGGCGATTCGTACAGATCGGCAGGTGAGCCCAACTGCTCAATACGCCCTTCGTTCATAACCGCAATCGTGTCAGCCATGGTCATGGCCTCTTCTTGATCGTGAGTGACGTGCACGAAGGTCAATCCGACTTCAGTCTGAATCCACTTCAATTCAATCTGCATTTGACGGCGTAGTTTCAGATCCAGCGCCCCTAGTGGCTCGTCGAGAAGCAGAAGAGCGGGACGATTGACGATTGCTCGCGCCAAGGCAATTCGCTGCTGCTGTCCTCCAGACAATTGCGTTGGCTTGCGTTCGGCCAAGTGAGGCAATTCCACCAACTTGAGCACCTTATTTACCTGTTCTTTGACATCCTTAACACCACGTCGGCGAAGACCGAAGGCAACGTTTTCAAAGATACTTAAATGAGGAAAGAGCGCGTAGTTCTGAAAGACGGTATTGACAGGGCGTTGATATGGCTTTTTTGTGGTGATGTCAGTATCGCCAATATAGATGGAACCTGCGGTAGGTTCTTCCAAGCCCGCGATCATCCTGAGAGTTGTGGTTTTGCCACAACCCGACGGACCAAGGAGAGCGAAGAAGGAACCTTGCGGGATTGTCAAGGTGAGGTCGTCGACCGCGGTGAAGTCGCCGAATGATTTACTAATGCGGGTGAGTTTTAAATCCCCGTGCGATGAGGAAGAAGCATCAGCCACTTAGTTGCCAGTTGCCTTCTGGAAGGCTGTTGTAAAGACGGTGTCTTCAGCCGGTGTCAAAGTGCGGAAGACCTTGACCTTAGATAAAGCGGCGGCATCTGGGAAGATGTAAGGACTAGTAGCAAGCTTAGGATTGATCTTCTCCATTTCAGCCTGAGCTCCAACTACTGGGCAAATGTAGTTCACATATGCAGCCACTTGAGCGGCCACCGCTGGCTCGTAGTAGTAGTTCATCACCTTTTCCGCATTGATCCTGTTGTGTGAAGTTGACGGAATCATCATGTTGTCACTCCAGAGAGTTCCACCGCTGTCAGGAACGGCAAAATCGAACTTATCTGGAGAATCAGCGTTCAACTGGAACAAATCTCCAGACCAACCGATGACAGCGACGGCGTCACCACTGATGAGATCCTCCTTGTAGCTGTTACCAGCCACTTTGCGGATGAAGCCATCTGAAATCTTCTTCTGTAGGAAGTCGATGCCGTTCATGAATTGAGCCTCGGTAAATGGCTTCTCAATGTCGACACCTTGGTAAAGCAGGATGATTCCCATGGTGTCACGCATCTCAGAGAGGACTTCTACCTTGCCTTTGTTCTCAGGGGCAAAAAGCTGATCTACCGTTCGCACCCCGCCAGGAAGCTTCTGCTTATTCCAACCGAAACCGGCGAAACCACTCTGCCATGTCAAAGAGTTGTTGCGTCCGGGATCAAATCCCACATTGGCCAACACAGGGAGGATGTTCTTCTTATTGGGAAGATTGGTCGAATCGAGTTTCTGCGTGTAACCCAGGCGAATCCAGCGCCCTGCCATCCAGTCAGTAAGAGTGACGATGTCGTAGCCGATATCTTGTCCGAGTTTGAGTTGTCCTTGCACCTTGCCATAGAACTCGTTGTTGTCGTTGACATCCTCTAGGTAGTTAACCTTTATACCGCTCTGCTTCTGGAAAGCCTCAAGTGTTGGGTACTTCTTAGTCTTGGAGTCGTAGTCCAAATACAAAGTCCAGTTAGCCCAACGGACTGTTCCACCAGTATCGGCAGGCACGCTGGCCGATGCGCTTGCTGCAGGCGTTGGCGAAGATGTGCTGCATGCTGCAAGAAGTCCAGCCGCACCCAATCCACCAGCGCCGGCAATAAAACCGCGGCGCGACAGCTGCGCCCGAATGAGTTCAAGTGTTTTCGGAGAGAGTTTTTCATCCTTTGGCATTGCGGGTCCTCTTTCGTGTGGTGGTCATAGTTAGAAAGTTATCTGGCCTTCATTTCATTTTCGTTAAATGGGGAAATCAATGCGGGGAGTTTATGCCCTCCTCGCGCTTTCGTCACGCTAGGCGTTCAGGTTTGTCATGACATGTTTGATTCTTGTGTAGTCCTCAAATCCGTAACCAGAGAGGTCCTTCCCGTATCCGGATTTCTTGAAACCACCATGCGGCATTTCTGCAACAATTGGGATATGGGTGTTAATCCAGACGCATCCGAAGTCGAGAGCCTTGGACATCCTCATTGCTCGGCCATGGTCACGTGTCCACACGCTTGAGGCCAAGGCATACTCGACTCCATTGGCCATGGAAATCGCTTCCTGTTCTGTGTTGAATCTCTGCATAGTGATGACTGGCCCAAAGATCTCCTTCTGAATCATCTCGTCATCTTGGAGAAGGTCGGCCACGATGGTTGGGGGGAAGAAGTATCCGGGGCGATCAAGTTGGGCGCCACCAGCCATGATTCGCGCGTGCGAAGGCGCGCGATTTAGGAATCCACTTACCGAAGCCAATTGGTTAATGTTATTGACGGGCCCCACTAGGACATCCTCGTTGGGCATACCAATAGCTATCTTGTTCTTGGCTTGGTCGGCCAGGAGAGCCACCATCTGATCGTAGACACCGGCTTGGACCAGTACTCGAGTTGCAGCAGTGCAATCCTGCCCAGCGTTGAAATAGCCGGCGAGGGCGATTGCCTCTGCCGTACTCTCCAGGTCCGCATCATTGAATACCACGACGGGCGCCTTGCCACCAAGTTCAAGATGAACTCTCTTCACTTGTTTGGCCGCATTGGTTGCCACGTCAATGCCTGCTCGCACAGAGCCAGTAATCGAAACCATTGCCGGCGTTGAATGTTCCGTAATCGCCTGTCCGCTTTCTCTTTCTCCGCAAACAACATTGAAGACACCAGCTGGCAGAAACTCTGCCATTACCTTGGCCATAAAGGCAGTACTCGCAGGGGTCGTGTGACTTGGTTTCAAAACTACTGTGTTGCCGGCTGCAATCGCTGGCGCCCATTTCCAAACAGCCATCATCATCGGATAGTTCCACGGTGTAATTTGTCCGCACACGCCGATAGGTTCACGTCGAATGAATGAGGTCATGCCATGCATGTACTCGCCTGCAGATTTGCCTTCGAGATTGCGGGCTGCGCCTGCGAAAAATCTGATCTGATCGATCATCGGAGGAATTTCCTCTGACATTGTCACAGCCAAAGGTTTGCCCGTATTGCGACTTTCGATTGCAACAATTTCTTCGGCCCGGCTTTCCAGCGCATCAGCGATTTTCAAGAGCGCGCGTTGGCGCTCGCTCGGGGTGGACTGGCTCCACGAATCAAAGGCAGTGGCTGCCGCTTTCATAGCAACGTCAACATCGTGGGCATTGGACTTAGGTGCCTGGGCGTACACCTCGCCGGTTGAGGGATCGGTGATCGGTGTGGTCTCCCCCGAGGAACTTTGGACTTCGGCTCCGTTAACGAAACTAGATAGCTTTTCCATTCATGCACTCCCTTTGGGCCCAATCGATTGTGAGGCGAGGGTACGCCCAGAATCTCTCCCTGAACAGCCCCCACCACGAATTAGCCTGATTTTTGTCCTGAAATGTGCGGATATCGTCGTGAAATGCCCCAAAATCTGCGGATTCCTTTGCTTTTGCTGAGAATGTGCGAGAGAGTAAGCCATGGCCATCAAGCATCGCCCAGTTCTAGACGATATTTCCCGGGCGATCATCGAACAGCTCCAGATCGACGGGCGTAAGCCCTACGCGGCGATCGGGGTGGCAGTTGGCTTGTCTGAGGCCGCCGTCCGCCAGCGCATTGCCAAGCTCATCGAGTCTGGCGTGATGCAGGTGGTCGCCGTCACAGATCCGCTGACAGTTGGTTCATACCGCATGGCCATGATCGGCATAAAAGTTGAAGGTGACCTCGTTGAGGTTGCGGATCAACTTTCGCACTACAAGGAAGTTGATTACATCTTGGTCACATCCGGTGGCTTTGATGTTATGGCAGAAGTCATTTGCAATGATGACGAACATCTCCTTGAATTATTGCAACGCATACGAGCAATTCCGCAAGTACGCAGCACGGAGAGTTTTATCTATCTAAAGTTGCGTAAGCAGCTTTATAACTGGGGAACATAAAAAATGGCAACAACAAGTACATTCGACAACGTTCAATTCTTTGAGTCTGACCTTGACTCAAATTGGTCCAACCGAGCAAAAGAGCATCTTTGGATGCACTTTTCGCGGATGGGTGCATACGATGCCGGCGGTTCGATCCCTGTCATCGTTAAAGGCGAAGGCGCATATATTTACGATGATCGCGGTAAGCGATACTTCGATGGCATCTCATCTCTCTTCTCAACCCAGGTCGGACACGGTCGAGAAGAATTGGCCGATGCCTACGCAAAACAAATTAAGGAGATCGGATACTTTCCTATCTGGTCATACGCACATCCTCGTGCAATCGAATTGGCTGAACGTTTAACCGACTTCACACCCGTTGGCCTAAACCATGTCTTCTTCAGCGCATCTGGTGGCGAAGCGGTTGAAACTGCCGCCAAGTTGATCAAGCAGTATTTCAAGCTCACTGGTAAGCCAATGAAGCACAAAATCATTAGCCGACACGTCGCCTATCACGGGACTACACAAGGTGCGCTATCGATCACCGGCATTCCGGCGGCAAAGCAGTTCTTTGAGCCTTTGATTGCCGGTCACCACAAAGTTCCAAACACCAACTTCTATCGCGCACCTCTCAACCACCGCGATTCATACGAAGAGTTCGGGCAGTGGGCCGCCAACCGCATTGAAGAGGCAATTCTCTTCGAAGGCGCCGACACTGTAGCTGCCGTCTTCATCGAACCAGTCCAAAATTCAGGAGGATGCTTTCCGCCTCCCCCAGGTTATTTGCAGCGGGTCCGAGAGATCTGCGATCAGTACGACGTAATCATGGTCGCCGATGAAACCATCACAGGATTCGGCCGCATCGGAGACTATTTTGCTTCGACGAGATACGGCGTCGTGCCCGACATCATCACATGCGGCAAAGGCATGACCTCTGGCTACTTCCCTATGGCGGCCATGATCGCTAACGAGAGGCTTTACGAGCCTTTCCGAAGAGGCACTAACTCGTTCTTGCACGGCTTCACCTTTGGTGGACATCCCGCGGGGGCAGCTGTTGCTTTGGCAAACTTAGACATCTTTGAGCGTGAAGGCATTAACGAGAACGTTCGCGCCAACGAAGACGCCCTAAAAGCAACGCTGGAAAAGCTCTATGACCTACCAATCGTTGGGGATATCCGTGGGGCTGGATACTTCTACGGGATTGAAATGGTCAAAGACAAGGCGACACGTGAGACCTTCTCGACCGATGAAAGCGAGAAATTGCTCCGCGGCTTCCTTTCCAAAGCTCTCTTCGACAACGGGCTCTACTGCCGCGCAGATGACCGTGGGGATCCAGTGATCCAAATTGCTCCCCCACTTATATGCGATCAGTCTCATTTCGATGAGATTGAATCAATTCTTCGAACCGTTCTTACTGAGGCTGCATCTATCATTCTGTAATGGAATCCGATCGCACCAAAGTCCATCGCGCACCACACAAGCAGGTTAATGATCCTGCGGTTGCGCGAGGGATTTTGGAGCGGGCGATCATTGCCCACGTTGCAATAACAATCGCGGATCAGCCTTATTGTCTGCCGGTTTCATGCGCACCATATGGTGACGAACTGCTCATGCATGGCTCGGTTGCATCTCGGCTGTTCAAAGCGCTGGCAGATGGTGCACCAGCATGCGTAACCATCACCCTTGTCGATGGCCTGGTACTTGCTCGTTCTTCTTTCGAATCCTCGATGCATTACCAATCTCTTATGGCATTTGGGCGGGCACGGCTTCTAAACAATGAAGAAAAACGGCCAGCACTGCAAGCTCTGACGGATCACCTATTTCCAGAGCGCAGAGTCGAACTTCGCAAGTCCACTGATCAAGAATTGAAAGCTACCGCTGTCGTGGCTTTTCCATTGAATGAAATCAGCATTAAAGTCTCACAAGGCCAACCCGATGATCCCGAATCTGATCTGGGCTCTGGTGTATGGGCGGGAATAATTCCGATTCATTCCACTTATGGCGATCCCATCCCGGCGAACAATCTCCGTTCAGGGATTCCCATTCCCGACTACATCTCAAGATGGCCAGGCAATCGGCTATGAGCCTTTGGTGGTCGCTCGCAGACCACCCGGTCTTTACGCCGGGGAAACTTGACCGCCCCTGGGATGTGGTGATCGTCGGTGGCGGATTTAGCGGACTCTGGAGCGCCCATCACTTAAAAGAATCGGATCCCACCTTAAGAATTGCAGTACTTGAAAAGCACCTTGTCGGATCAGGGGCCAGCGGTCGAAACGGTGGATGGGTATCGGCGCTCTATCCCATCGATGATCACAAATTACTCAAGCACTCAACAGCCGAATCGATTTTCAACCTTCACTTTCACCTTCGCAAGACCATAGACGACATTGGAGGTTTCGCAGAGCGGGAAAGAATCGATTGCGGATTCGCCAAGGGCGGCTCGCTAGCGATTGCTCGCAATGAGGGTCAACTTAAGAGACTCACTTCGCACATTGAACCTGAATACACGTTGCTTGGAGCCGGTGAAACCAAGGCACGCATTCATATGAACGCTGCCCTTGGATCCACGTTCACCCCCCACTGCGCAGCCATCAACCCCGCCGCCTTAGTTGCAGGATTGGCACGTTCACTGGAGATGCGTGGGGTAAGCATTTTCGAAAACACTGAAGGGACTATCTCGTCACGAAACTCTGTTTCGGTGGACGGAAATGTTCTTGATAGCAAATTCATTGTCCGCGCTACCGAGGCCTACCACGAAGGAACCCGTGATCAAGTACCTATCTATTCGCTGATGATCGCCACAGAGCCTCTGCCTCCACAAGTCTTTGATGAAATCAGAATTTCCAGTCGCGAAACATTTGCGGAAGCCTCACATCTGGTCACCTACGCCCAGCGAACCGCCGACGAGCGCCTTGCAATTGGCGGTCGCGGCGCGCCTTACACCTGGGGATCGCGACGAAAAGATGCGAGTGAACACCATCGAAAAGATCATCAACGTCTGCGTGAAATGGCGATGGATTGGTTCCCAGTCTTGGCCAAGTTTGAATTCACGCACTCGTGGGGCGGTGCGGTTGGCGTGACACGAGATTGGGCTCCCTATGTCCGAACGAGAGAAAATTATGGTGAAATGGGCGGATACGCCGGTGACGGCGTGGCCCTGTCCTATCTGGCAGCCGGCGCCATGGCTGATCTGATCCTCGAGAAAAAAACAGATCGCGCTCAATTGCCCTTTGTTCAGTGGAAGAACCCACAGTGGGAACCTGAACCGCTTCGCTGGTTGGCAATCAATGGCGCCATCAAACTATCGGCGTTGGCCGATAAAGAGGAGAAGCGCACAAAACAATCGAGTGGAATCATGAAGATACTTTCATCGATCACAGGGCAATAGGACAGAAGCGATGAATTCACTCAGCGCCATGATTTTGACAGGAGGATCGAGCACTCGATTCGGCTCGGACAAATCACAGGCGAAGCTAGGTGCGAATTCACTTATCGAGAATCTCTTGATTACCCTTCCGCCCGAAATTGACATTGTCATCGTCGGACCTGAACTACAGAATTCCCTAAGACAGGTCGGGTACACGCAGGAGCATCCCCTCGGTGGAGGTCCTGTTGCAGCAATTGAGGCCGGGCTCAAACTTGTTGGTTCAGAATTTGTGGCCATCATCGCCACGGACATGCCCTTTGCAAGTCAGATACTGGCGGTATTGAGGGAGAACTTGCCCGAGACTGAGGATGCAACGATCCCACTCGATCCCGCAGGCATTCGCCAACCTCTCTGCGCCCTGTATCGACGCGATGCCCTTGCTCGGGCCATAGCAGAAGTAGGAAGCACCCAAGGTCAATCCGTGCGTAATTTGATGCGAATCTTGACTATTAAGGAGCTGCAACTTGAGCCTGAATTGCAGCGTATTCTTCTGGACGTTGATACTCCCGCAGACCTGGAGCGAGCGATTAGTCTTAGTAACGAGTCCGAATAACAGGAAGGTGCAACAACATGGATAAATGGATTGCAGCCGTACAGAAGGAACTCGGAATCGATGTCACCGTTGATCAAGAAATGATTCTCGATCTGGCGCGCGATGCGGCGCACGGCGTTGAAAGAAAGGCTGCTCCGATAACTACTTTTCTTCTTGGAATTGCGATCGCCGGTGGGGCAGATCCTAAGGAGGCGGCAAAAGGACTCGCCGGACTGGCCGGAAAGTGGCCATCAGATAAATGAATGATTGGCAAGAAGCAAGTTGGGATTACGCGCGCGTAATTGCGGCAAGCCTATGTCAGCAACTCGCCTCCGACGAGATCTCTTTGGAAAAGGCGACTAATCGAATTCTTGCCCGGGATTGCCCGGCATTATGCGACCTTCCCACTTTTACCACATCATCGATGGATGGGTGGGCAGTAGCAGGCGATGGACCTTGGAAGATTGTTGGCGATGTAAAAGCTGGTGCACCTTATAAAGAAGTATTGAAAAGTGGAACCTCGGTACGTATTGCAACCGGCGCAGTGATTCCACATGGAACTTTCGGGGTTGTGCGATGGGAGATTGCCGAGGTTAAAGACGGTTATATTCACGCCCAGGTACATGAAGGCGCAGACATTCGACCCGCGGGTGAAGAGTGTCGCAAGGGCGATCTCCTTGCAATTAGAGGCACCGAATTATCACCGTCTTTAATTGGTCTGCTTGCAGCTTGCGGCTACGACAAGGTGGAAGTCGTTCGAAAACCAAGGGTTGCATTGCTGCTCCTCGGCGATGAGCTCCTTCTCTCAGGTCTGCCCGACGGGGGAAGAGTTCGCGACTCGCTGGGTCCGCAACTCCCAGGTTGGCTAGATCGATTGGGCGCGGAATTAATTAGTGCCACGTATGTCACCGATGAACTTGCATCCGTCATTGATGCGCTCTCGCAAGCCCCTGATTGCGATTTACTCATAACAACTGGCGGAACCGCAGATGGGCCGCGAGATCACATCCACAGCGCTCTTGGGTCCCTCAACGCATCGATGGCGGTCGATCGCGTGAAATCCAGACCGGGACATCCCATGCTTCTTGCAAGAATTCCACATCGTGGAAAATCCGTACCTTTGCTTGGTCTTCCGGGAAACCCACAATCGGCAATCGTGGGTTTGATGAGCCTAGGTGCGCCACTTATTGATTCACTGCTTGGACGAAAAACTGAAGAGCTCCAGACTGTCATCACAGAAAACGAACTCGAAGCACCAACAGATTTCACACGTCTTGTTCTAGGCAATCTTGTTCAGGCTCGATTCGAGATGGGTGAGCACCTTGGGTCGGCAATGTTGCGCGGATTGGCAGCATCTACCGGCTTCGCTGTCGCAAATTCTGGAATTACACCTGTTGGCGGTCACGTTAGATGGCTCCCTCTGCCTCAGTAATGAAGGCTACGATTACTCGTTATGAGCCCGGAGGAAATATTCACGCATCTTGACGATAAGGGTCAGGCCCGTATGGTCGACGTTAGCGATCGCGGCATTTCCACGCGAACGGCAAGTGCATCCGGAAAGGTATTGCTCTCGCAAGTCGTCGTCGCCATGCTCCGAGATGGAAGTGTCCCAAAGGGCGATGTTCTGGCTACGGCACGTCTAGCCGGAATCATGGGAGCCAAAAGAACCCCCGACCTCATCCCACTTGCGCACCCCATCGCACTGCATAGTGTGAGTGTCGAATTACAGGTGATCGAAGAAGGCGTGACCATCTTGGCAAATGTCCGCACAGCCGATCGCACCGGCGTTGAGATGGAAGCTCTAACTGCTGTGGCGATTTGCGCCCTAACAATTATTGACATGGTGAAGTCCATTGACCCCGGTGCGGAAATCACCGACGTTCACGTCGATTCTAAAGACGGCGGACGCAACGGCGCGTGGAAGCGAACGTGAAATCGCTCAACGCTGCAATTATTACCGCGAGCAATCGCGCATCACGCGGAGTTTACGAGGACGCCAGCGGAGAAATACTTGCCGCCGGCTTGCGGGAACTTGGTTTCACTGTCGCATTTCAAGTGGTTGTTCCAGATAGCGTGAGTCTAATCGCCGCTGAAATTTCTAAGGCAATCGATGCCAAGATCGACTTGATCGTGACCACAGGAGGGACGGGAATTTCGCCAACAGATGTCACACCAGAGGCCACCTCACCTCTTATTGAAAAAGCACTCCCAGGAATAAGTGAGGCCTTGCGCGCATACTCGCGTGAGAAGGTACCCACAGCGGATTTGAGTAGAGGCCTAGCAGGTTCGACTGAAAATTCTCTGATTATTAATCTACCCGGTTCTCCGGGAGGCGTTCGGGACGGTCTCGTCATCATCGCCCGCCTTGCCCCCCATGCAATTAGCCAGTTGGCTGGCGGAGATCACGAGCAGCCATGAGAGAAATGGGAAGTCCGAGTACCAAAAACGTTACCGTCACTCTCACTGAAGGCGTCCTCTCAACGACGGCTGCTATTGAACGCGTCCAATCCGATTCGTCTGGGGCAATCGTCACGTTCTTCGGCAACGTCCGCGCCTTTGATCACGGTAAAGAAATCTCGACCCTCACTTATGAAATTCACCCCCAAACTAACAAGACACTCATGGATGTGGTCAAAGAAGTGACCGATCGACATAAGGTTGCAAAGGTTTTTGTCGCGCATAGATATGGCGAGATTCCTATCGGAGAATCTGCCTTTATCGTTGCCGTTTCGGCACCACACCGAGCGGAAGCCTTTGAGGCGTGCACAGAATTGGTTGATGAAGTGAAAGCACGAATTCCAATCTGGAAGCACCAAGTCTTTACCGACGGAAGCGATGAATGGGTGAATTGCGCATGAGTGAGTTGATCGACAGTTTCAACCGAGTGCACCGAGATCTTCGCGTTTCTCTGACCGATCGTTGCTCGCTTCGTTGCAACTACTGCATGCCTTTGGATTTCGACAAATGGCTGCCGAGCGATGAGCTACTTACTACGGACGAATTGATGACCGTAATTGGAGTGGCCAGCGAACACGGCATAGACCAGGTAAGACTCACGGGTGGTGAACCGCTGCTGCGACCAGACATCGTGGATATCGTGGCTCGAATCAAAGCACTTCAAAATGCCCCTGAACTCTCCATCACCACGAATGCTCTTCGTCTGGCAAAACTTGCTGGTCCTTTGTTCGATGCGGGTCTGAGCAGAGTCAACGTCAGCCTGGACACACTTGATCGCCAACGTTTCACGGCAATGACTCACCGCGATCGGATCGACGACGTCTTCGCTGGATTGAAAGCAGCCCGTGTGGCGGGTTTGCAGCCAATCAAAATCAACAGCGTCTTGATGCCAGGATTAAACGACGACGAAGCGCCGGCGCTGCTGAAATGGGCGATTGAAGAAGGCTTTGCGCTTCGCTTCATTGAACAGATGCCCCTTGACGCCGGTGGAATTTGGAATCGTGCCACCATGGTTACAGCGCAAGCAATTTTCGATTCCCTCTCCCCCCACTTCAACTTGAGCCCCGTCCCCGCACGTGGCTCGGCCCCTGCGGAGGAGTTCTATGTTGATGGCGGACCCGCGACGGTAGGAATTATTGCCAGCGTAACGCAACCATTCTGCGGTTCTTGCGACCGCGTCCGCCTCACATCGGATGGACAATTGCGCTCCTGCCTGTTTTCAAAAGATGAGATGGACCTGCGAAAGATCCTTCGAAGTGACACGCTTTCAGAAATTGAAATTCGGGCAGAAATATCCGACAGGCTTCAAAAAACCGTACTCACCAAACTTTCAGGGCACGGAATCAACAACCCCGACTTCGTGCAGCCTAAGCGCCCAATGTCTGCAATAGGCGGCTAACCGCCGGCGAAGGGCGGAAGCACGTCCACCGTGCTGCCTTCGGGAATTACGCTCTCCTTATCGTGGAGAACAACACCGTCGAGCAAGAACGAGCACTGTAAGAAAACTTGCACTAGTCGAGGATTGTCACGCGAGATTTCAGCAAGGATGTGATCGAGCCTCCCCGGGGTCGCTAGTAATTCACTATTGCCGGAGGCGGATCGAGCCGCTGCATAAAGACGTATCGTTACTGACATGATCAATGTCGCATCATCTTGTTTAACATCACTGTGCTCAATTCGCGAAAGCTCTACGTAATTGTTTGCGAAGAGCAAATACAACGGCGACCGCAACAATAGCCATGACCGCGCTTAAAGCATACGCCGAACTCATATCCTGATCAGTTTCAAAATACACTTGCATTGGCCAGGTTTGAGTTAGGCCAGGCAAAGATCCAGCAAACATCATCGTGGCACCGAATTCGCCCAATGCACGCGCCCACGCCAAAACTGCCCCCGTTGCTATTCCATTACGTGATTGCGGAAGGGCGATCAGTCTGAACATCGTGAAAGGCGTGGCTCGATCAATCTCGGCTGCGTCCTCCTGATCGCTTGGCAGATGACGGAAAGTCGATTCCACAACCAGAACAAGAAATGGCATGCCGACAAATACGCCGGTGAAGACCACTGCCGATGCAGTAAAGGGCATAGACCAACCAGTTGCATCGTAAACGTATCGGCCCAGGAGCCCGTTACGCCCTAGAAGGGCAAGTAAAGACATGCCAGCAACCGTCGGTGGCAACACGATAGGAGCCAGAACCAAAGGCCGCACGACGTTCACGATTCGTGGATTGCCGCGTGCCAAGATCCATGCCAACGGTACTCCCAAGATGATGCAGATCAACGCGGCAAGCAACGAACTCCATAATGAAAGACGGATTGCACTGATGGAGTTAGGTTCTGTTAAGCGGGAAATCAGGCTCGCCCAAGGAACCTTTGTGAAAAGGGCAATCAACGGAAGTATAAGTACCAGGCCGCCTAATGTTGCTAAGACCAGGTTGAATGCATCTATTTTTTTACGGCTCATCTTTTCAATTCGCCCTGATGAATCCAGCCTCAGCGAGGACTTTTCTTCCGTATGCCGATAGAACTGCATCTACAAATGACTTCGCCAGAGCTTGCTGACTGCTCGTTTTCACCACACCCATTGGATAGCGCGTTGTTGCCGCCGTTGAATCTTTGAAACGGATCTCCTTAAGGATGCCTTTATGGGCTACATAGTCCGTGTGAAAAATGATTGCGGCATCCACTTCTCCACTCACAACTTTGGCAACCACGCTTGAGACTTTGGATTCAAGGGAGACAGGCTTTGAAGTGACGCGCCCTTCGGCAGCAAGAGCCGCGTCCGCGGCGGCTCCACAAGGCACCACGTGAGCGCACTGGATCCACTTCACGCCTCGCTCATTCAGATCCACCGTTTTGTTTATGTGGAACCTGTTCCCGCGAGGGGTTGCCAAGACCACTTTATTTTCAGCAAAAATCCTTGAATCTGGAACGAGCGTCTTCACGGTGGCCATATCCGTGAGGGATGCCGATGCGAAAACGTCAACGGGAGCACCTGCCAACATCTGAGTGGCCAGCGTCGAGGATGCAAGGAAGGAGAACTGCACCGACACTCCCGGATGCTTGGCTTCAAATTCTTTACCGATGGTTGTAAAGGTCTGCCCAAGACTGGAGGCGGCAAAGACTGTGAGGGTGGCTTTCCCATTTCGGTGAAGTGAAGCTTGAGAAGGAGCCGCTATAAGTGAAAGGAAAACGGCCGCAGTTATGAAAGAACGGGCACGATGCTTCACTCAATCATCCTAACAGCGGCAAATACACCTTCGCCTTTCCATTGCGGGCAAAGGCCAGCAGCGCGAGCCCAAATTCATTGGCTAAATCAACAGCCAGTGATGTCGGAGCCGATACGCCGACTAGTGCTGAAATCCCTGCAACAATTGCCTTTTGGACGATCTCGTAGCCAACCCTTCCGGAAACCACAAGAGTCCAGTCATGCAAGGGAAGTTCCTGGGCGATCAGCGCCGCTCCCACAACTTTATCGACCGCGTTGTGGCGACCAACGTCTTCGCGAATCCATCGTGGCGCACCCGATGGGTCCACCAGAAGTGCCGCATGAAGACCGCCGGTTTTGTCGAAGATGCCCTGCCTGCCTTTTAACAGTTCTGGCATGGCAGCGAGATCTTGGTGGCTATGACTCGATTGACGAACGCGTACGATGCCACGTTCGTGAAGATCCGTAATGCTACTCGAGCCGCACACTCCGCACGCCGATGAAATCGTGAAGCGACGCTCAAGGGCTCTTGGGTGTTCTGGTGAGTCATCGCTAACCTCGGCAATAACAATATTAGCCCGCTGCCTCGGTGTCAGCGATCGGTCGCCGCAAACTTTGACGCCCAATAATTCCTCCGGTGTTGAGAGGAAACCTTCGCCCCAGAGAAAGCCAGTAGCGAGTTCGAGATCCGCACCCGGAGTGCGCATCGTTATGCCAAGTTGGTCTTCGATCCCTCGACGCTTGACGCGAATCTCAAGGGGTTCTTCAACGACGACGCTGTCAGTTGTTGGAGTGCTCGATTGCGTGTCTTGTACCTTCACTCGCGCAATGGAGGATAGTGCCGCGTCGTCATCTTTCATCTCTAGACCTTTTGGTGTCGGTAATACTCAATATTCTCAGGAGGCAGTGGCGTCTTCCCAAGAATCAAGTCCGCCGCTTTTTCGGCAACCATCATAACTGGGGCGTAGATGTTGCCGTTGGTCACGTACGGGAAGACCGAGGCATCGGCTACTCGCAAGCCATCGACTCCGTGGACTTTCATGGTTTCAGGATCGACAACTGACATCTCATCGGTGCCCATTTTCGCCGTACACGAAGGGTGAAGCGCAGTCTCACCGTCGCGGCGAACCCAATTTAATATTTCTTCATCAGTATCAACCGATGATCCTGGCGAGGTTTCTCCCCCGTTGTAAGGATCCATTGCCTTCTGGGTCAGAATCTTGCGGGCGACGTGAACAGCCTCAACCCATTCCTGTTTGTCTTGTTCGGTTGAAAGATAATTGAAACGTAACTTGGGCTTGTCCGTGGGATTCGTAGTGCTGATCATTACTGAGCCTCTGGCATCGGAGTACATTGGTCCAACGTGCACCTGGTAACCGTGTCCAGATGAAGGTGCAGTACCGTCATATCGGATCGCAAGCGGCAGAAAATGGAACATCAAGTTCGGATAGGCCACTTTGTCGTTGCTGCGCGCAAATCCGCCAGCTTCGAAATGATTTGTCGATCCAGGTCCCTTTCGAAGAAAGAGCCATTCAGCGCCAATGAAAGGTCTGCGCCAAAATTTCAGCATCGGTTGCATCGAAATCGGCTCTTTACATGAGTACTGGACATAGACCTCAAGGTGATCCTGCAGGTTTGCTCCAACGCCTGGCAAGTCCTTAACCAGTTTGATACCAAGTCGCCGAAGGTCCTCGCCTGGGCCGATCCCCGAGAGTTGCAGGATCTGCGGAGTATTGATGGCTCCCCCACAAAGAACTACTTCCTTTGATTTGAAAGTTGCCTTCTTGCCCTTCACGATTGCCTCAACGCCGACGGCGCGCGTGCCTTCAAAAAGTACTTTAGTGACCATCACCTTTGTCTTGATGGTTAAATTCTTCCGATTCTTCACAGGGTATAGATAGGCCCTTGCCGCACTAAGGCGGCGTCCACGTCGCACGTTGCGATCAAACGCTGCAAATCCCTCTTGACGATAGCCATTGACATCATCCGTCAGCGAATATCCTGCCTCCACCGTGGCTTTGAAGAAAGCGTCAAATAGCGGGTTCTTTACTGGACCGCGCTCTAGTTGAAGCGGGCCGCTATCGCCGCGGAAGGGATTGTGGGGATCGGCTAAACAATTTTCCATGCGCTTGAAATATGGCAGGCAATGGGCATAATCCCAATGTTCCATACCTTGGTCTTTTGCCCAACGTTCGTAATCCATGGGATTGCCACGTTGCCAGATCATCCCGTTGATACTGCTCGAGCCGCCAAGAACTTTTCCACGCGCATGGTAAATGCGTCGATTGTTCATGAAGGGCTCTGGCTCGGATTGATACATCCAGTCGTAGCGCTTATTGCCAATTGGGAAAGCGAGTGCGGCGGGCATGTGAATGAATACATCCCATTTGGAGTCCCGACGCCCAGCTTCGAGAATGAGGACTTCGTTCTTAGGGTCGGCGCTCAGTCGGTTTCCAAGTGCGCTGCCTGCCGAGCCACCACCAACGATGATGTAATCGTATTGCGCCCTCATGGAACGCCACCTTTCCTAAATCTTGCACTATCAAATATATAGATTCATGCAAGGGCGTGCTCACTTGGCAATTTCTCGCCAAGCAAACACGCCCCGCACGTCAGTCAGTTCAGGAGAGAACTAACAATTTTTGTGCTGACTCGCATTAGGCGCCGAGCCATGCCTTAACTTGGTCTGGGTGAGCATCGACCCAGATCTTCGCAGCGGCGTCATCAGTTAATTTGTCGACTGTGATCGATTTAGCTACGGAGTTCTGATCATCGTTGGTCCAGGAGAAGTTCTTGATCAGGGTCGCGGCAGGGGAACCGGAGTCCATGAACTTCTTGCTGGCGATCTTGTTAAGGATGTATGGCGGGTAATCGCATGCAACCTTCTTTGGATCGCTGTCGCAGCCGGGGGTGTAGGCAGGAAGGGCTACGTGCTTCAAGGCAACCTCTGAGAGGAACCACTGTGGCTCATAGAAATAACCGATCATTGGCTTCTTCTGCGTCTCAGCGTTGCGGAATGCGGTGATAAGAGCGGCTTCACTTCCAGTGTAAATTACCTTGAAATTCAGGCCCAAGTTCTTCATCAGCGCTTCGTCATTGGTTACATAGGACGGGTCTCCATCAAGGAAGGCACCCTTTGAACCAGACTCACTTGTTTTAAACAAGTTCGCGTATTTGTTGAGGTTCTTGTAATTGAGAATGTCTGGATACTTGGTGGCAAGGAACGGCGGAACATACCAACCGATGATTCCCTTGTTACCTGTAGGTCCGAGATCAACGGCTACGCCTTGATCAGTGATGTATTTCTTTGCCAGGTCTGCATGGCCCCAGTTTTCAAGAATGGCATCGACTTCTCCGGTTGAAAATCCCTGCCATGAGATTTCTTCACTGATGTTCTTAACGACAACATTGCAACCTAATTTGGTTTTAGCAACATAGGCGACTACTGCGAGGTTTGCTTCATAGCCAACCCAGGCATTGTCTGCCAATGTAACAGTGCCACATTTGGCTGTGGCCGCTGTTGATGCGGTACTCGTAGCTACCTTTGCACTGCTGCATGCAGCCAGTACAAGCGAGGCCGCCCCCAACAGAAGTGCGTATAACGCACCTCTACGTGCACGATGCTCTTTAAACATTGTGCTTCCTCCTGATCTTACGACCGAAGTCGTGACTGACCGCCGTTCGAGTGAACGACGGAACCTAGGTAGTGTCTATGCACGGGCATCGGATACCGACTCGCGCTTGTTTGCGACCGCCTGTGTAAGACGATCGATCAATATTCCAAGAATGACAATCGCCAAACCAGCCGCCAGACCTTTACCCTTTAGATTCTCTTGGGCGAAGCCAGCGACGACCAGATATCCAAGTCCGCCGGCGCCGACGAGTCCCCCAACGACGATCATGGCAAGGACGTAGATGAGACCTTGGTTCGTGGCCAGCGCCAGTGCCCGTCTTGCGCTGGGCAGTTGAACTTTGATGATCATCTGCCAGGGGCTAGATCCGGCTGCTGTTGCCGCCTCCGTAATTGTTGTGGGTACGCCCTTTATTCCATCGGCCATCAACTTGATGGATGCAGGTGCTGCGTACACAACAGCGGCCAAAATGGCGGTAAATCGGGTCGCCCCAAATAGACCTAGAAATGGCACAAGATAGACGAATGCAGGAAGGACTTGTCCGGCATCAAGAATGGGACGAATCCATCGATCTGCCCGCGGATTTCTTCCAATCCAGACGCCAACAATGATTCCCAAGGCAACTGTGATGACGGCCGCTACCAGAGTCGATGCAAGGGTGACCATGGCGTCAGACCACAAGCCGGTGCCAACTAAACAAAGTACCAAGAAGGCGGAAATGATCGCCAAACGTCTGCCGCCAAAGATTGCGCCGAGTCCGACTAAAAACAGCCCAGTTACGAACCACGGACTTTCTACCAAAAGTGATTGCATCGGATTTATGAATCCGTACGTAACCGTATTTGTGATTCCATTTGTGAGGTTTACGAAATGCGCCTGAATCCACTGCACAACATTGTCTGATGAAGAAGCGATCCAACTGCCGAAGGAGCCAGTCCCTGGAAATGTGGAAGCCCAAATGTAGGTTCGGGAAATGTAGACCAGAACCAAGGTAAGTGCGCCTGCCCCGATCTGAAGCATCCTGTGTGCCTTGCTGGGAGCCTTAGCCACAACCTCAGTGCTGACTTTGGCAGCGGCAGCGGTCGTACTTCGATCTAGAACAACAGCGAGAATGACGATCCCTAGACCGGCTTGGAATGACCGACCGACATCCAACGATTCCAGTGCTCGTACAACAACTTTTCCGAGCCCTGGGGCATCAATAAGCGCGGCGATCGTAACCATGGAGAGCGCGGCCATAATTGTCTGATTTATCCCGACGACCACGGTTCTTTTTGCTTGTGGCAATTGAACCTTCCGAAGTGCTTGCATTCGGGTAGAGCCCATAGAGATGGCTGCCTCAACGCTCGACCAAGGGACCTCCTTGATCGCCACGGCGGTAATTCGAAGCGCTGGCGGTATCGCATAAATCAAAGTGACAATCGTGGCCGATGCTGGACCGATAAGAAAGAAAAGCGTCACGGGGGTCAAGTAAACGAAAGTGGGCATTACCTGCGCGAAATCCAAAATCGGAGTCAATAATTTTTCAAACCTTGGAAATAGTCCTGCCGCAATGCCGAGGGGAATGCCGATGATGAGGGCAAGGATTACAGCGGCAAGAGTTAGGGCAAGAGTGTCCATTGATTCTTGCCAGAACCCAAGCAGTCCTAGAAAGACAAGTCCAACGACTGCCAGAAAGGCGACGCGTATATTTGCAACCAGGTACACGATGTACCCGATGACGGCCACCACGCCGAGCCAGCCGATTTGCGGAACCGGTCGCAAGGAGCTACCGACGCTGATTCCATCACGGAGCATGGAGACAAATCCATTAATGAAGGATCGAATTTCGTTAACGAAGAAAAGGAAAAAAGGATTCGAATTTCTACTTCTGTCAATCCAGTTGCCGAGACCATTTAGCCAGTCGTGAAAGGGCGTCAGGCTGGACCGATCAAGTGGGAGCGTGGCATGGCCACGCAGAATGAGAGCAAATGCGAGAAAGAGAAAGCTAGAAATAGAAATTCGCCGACCGACACGCGATTTGCTCTGTGGTTTCGAGACCGCAAGTTCGCGGGAAAGCAGGCCGATGGCCATTACAACTCAGTTCCTGCAATTACCGAGAGGATGTCGGATGCGCTAACAACTCCAACCAGATGTCCCTCCTCCATTACCCGCACTGAACAACCCGCTTCAAGAACTTGGCGTGCCGCATCGCGCACGGAAATGGAAGGGGGAAGAATTGGGCCCATCAAGTCATCATCTACATCGGGTTGACGAGCGATCCACCGCAGCGTCAAGACATGCGACTTAGGAAAGTCGCGAACGAAATTGGCCACGTACTCATCGGCAGGAGATGCAACAAGCTCTTCAGGAGTTCCAATCTGCACGATTGCCCCGTCTCGCATAATCGCAATGCGGTCACCGAGTTTCACTGCCTCGGCCAGGTCGTGAGTAATGAAAACCAACGTCTTTCCAAGCTCGTGATGAAGGCGGATCACTTCGGCCTGCATATCCCTACGTATCAAAGGGTCTAGAGCGCTAAAGGGTTCATCCAAGAACAACACCTTGGGATCGACGGCTAGCGCTCGCGCCAGGCCGACGCGTTGTTGCATTCCACCAGATAGCTGTTCTGGGTAGGCATTCGCATACCCCTGCAAACCGACCAGATCGATGACTTCATTTGCACGAGCGTGCCGAGCCTCTTTCTTAACGCCGTTAATTTCCAGACTGTAAGCGATATTGTCGATAACTTTGCGATGTGGCAGAAGACCAAAGTGCTGGAAGACCATCGAAAAACTGGTCCGCCTCAACTCACGTAATCGCTTTGTATCTGCCTTGAGAATGTCCTCGCCCTCAAGTTCCAATTCACCTTGTGTGGGTTCAATTAAGCGAGTCATGCAGCGAACCAGAGTCGATTTGCCTGATCCGGAAAGACCCATAACCACGAATACTTCCCCGGGAGCGACATCAAAGGAGACATCTCGTACAGCAATCGTATTTCCAGTTTGGGTCCGCAATTCGGATCGGCTCAGATCGGCCGTCGCAGTCCCCACTATCTTGTCCGCATTGGGTCCAAAGACTTTCCAAAGATGATGTACCGAAATCATTGGAGCGCTCGAACTCATTTACTCTCCCTCTCAAGTGAATCTTCAAACCAACCGGAGCGTGCAGGAGAAGTGTTCGTCCAAATGTGTTTAATTTCAAGGTACTCGTGCAATCCACTAGGCCCGAGTTCTCGGCCAATACCAGACGCCTTGAATCCTCCCCACTCGGCCTGCGCTTTATAAGGGCCAAAATCATTTATCCAGATCGTGCCATGTCGAAGCGCCTTGGCAACCCGCGCAGCCTTTTCAGGGTCACTTGACCAGACTGCACCTGCTAACCCGTAGATAGTGTCGTTTCCTAGCGCAATTGCCTCTTCTTCGCTATCGAAGATTTCGACCGTTAGCACGGGTCCGAATGATTCGTCCTGCACGCACGACATGCTAGATAGGCAATCATCAAGAACAGTCGGTTCGAAATACCAACCATTCGCCAGACTTTCCGACGTGCTTCTTTTCCCTCCCGCGAGAAGCACGGCACCTTCGGCCAGAGCTTTCTCAACATAGCGTGAAACTTTTGCCAGATGCGCCTGGCTGATGAGCGGGCCAGTCTCAGCCATGAGATCTGCTGGACCTCCCATGCGGATCGCCTTGGCTCGCGCCACAATGCTCTTCACGACCTGGTCGTGAATTGAACGCTCTACCAATAACCGGGTTCCTGCCGAACATACCTGTCCAGAGTGGAGGAAAACAGCGGTTACGGCATTGTCTATTGCCGCTTCTAGATCGGCGTCGGCGAAGATGATGTTCGGATTCTTGCCCCCCAGTTCTAGGGCTACCTTCTTCACTGTCTGAGAAGCGGTGGCCATAATGGCTTTGCCGGTGGCCAGACCCCCAGTGAAAGAAACCAAATCGACGCGCTTATCACTTGTCAGTGGTGCACCAACTACTGCACCCGCTCCGAGGACTAAATTCGCTACACCTTTCGGCGTTCCTGCCTCAAGCATGATCTCCATCAGTTCGATTGCCGAAGAAGGCGTTAACTCACTGGGCTTCAAAATTAGGGAACAGCCAGCGATCAGAGCTGGCGCGACCTTCCATGATGCTTGGAGGAGCGGGTAGTTCCATGGCCCAATCAGCGCACAGACTCCGACCGGTTCGCTTACAACTCGACTATCGATGCGCTCGTCGCCGATTCGCACCACTCGATCATGCTCGCTCAGTCCGAGACCGGCGTAGTACCGGAAGACCGAGATCACGTCGGCTAAGTCGTAGCGGGCCTCGATCATCCTCTTGCCGGTATCTCTGCTTTCGAGCATCGCGATCTTCTCAGCATCGCGTTCAAGAAGATCTGCAATGCGTGCAACGAGCGCACTTCGTTCGGCCCAGCTCCACGAGGAGAATACGCCTGAATCAAATGAGGCCCGCGCGGCCGCTATTGCATCAGATGCATCTTGCTGTGTTGCCTCAGAGACTCTTGTTACGAGGGAACCATCGTGGGGACTTCTAATTTCGCGTGTGGACCCATCGGAGGCACCGCGCCATCGTCCGTCAATGAATAACGTGTTGACGGATTCTGCGGGCATTGTGGTGCCTTCCTGATTCAACTGTCGAGCTGGCTTTTACGCAGCGCTACAAAGTCAGATAACTCTAACAATGTTGATGCTTCCATTTCCGGCATGACGTAATCTTCCAACTTTTTCTTCCAAATCTCTTCGGCACGATCACGTGTGTCGCGCGAGCCCAAACGTGTCCAGCGCTCGTAGTTATCGCTATTCGTCAGGAAGGGTCGGTAGAAACAATCGCGGAATCTATCCATAGTGTGTGCCGCACCTAGAAAGTGACCGCCGTGCCCAACTTCTAGGTGGGCATCAAAGGCTAGAGAGGACTCGTTGAACTCCAGCGGGGTAAATTCGACCATCAGGGATTGAAGAATTTCCACATCCAAGACGAACTTGTCATAGGAGGAGACCAGCCCACCTTCCAACCAACCTGCAGTGTGCATCACCCAGTTGGTGCCCGAAAGGAAGGTTGGCATCATCGTCATCATTGTCTGGTAGGCAGATTGTGCATCCACGGTCTGCGAGGAGTTGAGTCCTCCGCCGCCGCGGAATGGCAACTTGAAATGACGAGCAATCTGACCCGTGCAGAGCAGGCCAATTCCTGACTCCGGAGTACCGAACTGAGGCGAGCCAGACTGCATATCGATATTGGAGAGAAACGAACCAAAGACAACTGGGGCGCCAGGGCGGATCAACTGCACCAAGGCAAGTCCCGTAAGTGCCTCGGCGATTTGCTGGGCAAGGGTGGCGGGGATGGTTACCGGACTCATTGCGCCCATCAGAAGGAAGGGCGTCACAACAACTGGTTGGCCCGCAAGGGCATACTCACGCAATGAATCAAGCATGCGATCATCCCAACGAAGTGGTGAATTGCAGTTGATCAGAGAAATCAGAGCCGGAGTCTCTTCGATCGCAGCTCTTCCGCCGTGGATGATCTCTGCAATGCGAATCACGTCGCGGGCGTTCTCAGCGGTTACGACATTGCCCATAAAGAACTTGTCGGTAAGGGTTGCTGCGGCAAAAGCCATGTCTAGATGACGAGAATCCAAAGAGAGGTCATTAGGTTCGCACACAACTCCACCCACGCTGTCTAGAGCATCGAATGATTGAGCCAGCTTGCAGAAGTTCTCATAATCCTTGAAAGTGGCATCTCGTCGCACATTGCCTTCGCGCACGAATGGAGGGCCATAGACGCCACCAAAGACCATGGAGTTACCACCGATATGAACATTGTTCTTTGGGTTTCGTGCGCGCAAATTGAATTCGCTGGGCACTTTGGCGACCTGCTTAAGAATCCACTCAGGATCGAACTTCACGTTCTCGCCTTCGACGCTCTGCCCAGCTTCGCGAAGTAGTTCCACTGCCCATGGGCTCATGAACTCCACGCCGATTTCAGAAACTATTCGGCGCCATCCTGCATCCAGGACCGACATTGATTCTTCGCTGAGGATGTCATATCGCGGCATTCGATTCTCAAACACTTACGCCTCCAACTAAATAGTTCGCGCGGTGGGTTGACCTAGAACGGGAACGACAATACGCTATGAATATGGAACAAGCGTTCCATATTATGGAACTATTTTTGAGGCGGCTGGGAGGAGAAAGTGGCTAAATCCGAGATCACCGGTACGCAGGCCATCGACCGTGCCAGCGCCCTTCTCATCCATGTCATTGAGGCCGTAAACCCACCTCTGCTAAGCCAATTGGCCCTCTCCCACGAACTTCCCAAGAGCACAACATCGCGACTACTCGGCGCTCTGGAGAAGCAAGGACTTATTCAAAGAGACCGCGCGGGTGCATATTTACCCGGCAACGTCCTCACTCGCTTTGCCAGACAACGCAATCATGAACTTGACCTGGCAACAAAGATGCGACCGGTCCTGGAAGCGTTGGCAGAAAAATCCGGCGAGACAGCCAATCTCGCGATCGCAGGAAATGGGTACGTCGAAATGATTGATCAGGTTGATGGGCGCTATCTACTTGGAGCGACAAATTGGATCGGCACGCAAGTTCCTTATCACTGCTCTGCTCTTGGCAAAGTTATGTTGGCCTACGGAACAGTGAAGATTCCCATTGGACGTCTTGAAAAGAGGACGTCGCGCTCGATTATTACTCGTCCAACCCTCCTCATTGAATTAGAGCAAGTTCGTCGCCAGGGTTACGCAACGATCAAAGACGAACTTGAAGAGGGACTCGTAGCCGTGGCGGCCCCCGTCCGTGATGCCGATGGAAATGTTGTCGCTGCAATTTCAGTCTCAGGCCCGACCCCACGCATAGCGGATAAGCAACTTGCAAGTCTCGGAGAATTGATTATCTCCGAAATCTCCAATCAACAACTACCCGAGAACAAGAAAGTGGGAGCAGCATGAACCACGACGAACTCATCAAAGCACTCTACGACGAGACACTGATGGGAAATGCTCCTGCAGTTCTTGCACTTACCAACGAAGCCATCGCCTCCGGCATGGGGCCAGACACAATTCTCTTCGACGCACTCATCCCCTCTCTTGAAGAGGTTGGAGCTCGATTTGAGCGCGGTGATTTCTTTGTCCCTGAAATGCTCATCGCAGGCAAGGCCATGTCGGGTGCTCTCGCCGTGCTTCGGCCACTTCTGGCAGAGACTGGCGCAGAATCCATCGGAACGTATGTGATGGGCACCGTAAAGGGAGACGTCCACGATATTGGCAAGAACTTGGTCAACATCATGCTGGAAGGTGCAGGTTTCACCGTTATCGACCTGGGAGTACAGACTCCTCCTGAGAAATTTGTTGAGGCTATCCGCGAACACAAGCCAGACATCGTTGGAATGTCAGCATTCCTTACTACCACGATGCCAATGTTCAAGGTAAATATTCATGAGATCACCAAGGCTGGACTTCGCGATCAGGTAATCATCATGGTCGGCGGCGCCCCAGTAACTCAGGAGTATGCAGATGCTGTTGGCGCCGATGGATACGCCGCAGATGCGTCAACCGCAGTGCGCCTAGCAAAAACACTTATCAAGAAGCGCCGCGACTTAGTCTCCGCGTAACTAGCCACCACCATGACTCCCAAACTTCTTCCCTTAATTGAACACGTGATTAAAAAACCCATATGGGACTGTCGCATGTGCGGTCAGTGTGTGCTGCATTCCACCGGGATGACCTGCCCGATGACTTGCCCGAAGACGCTGCGTAACGGTCCGTGTGGTGGAGTTCGAGAAGACGGCAATTGTGAAGTGAATCCCGAGATGCAATGTGTATGGGCAAAAGCGTTCGAGCGTAAGGAATCTTTGCCACTGCCTAGTGTGTGGAAGAACCATTTCAACGATCTACGCCCGCCCGTTGATATGCAGTTGAAAGGCACTTCCTCCTGGGTCAACTTGATCACCAAGCGAGATCAGCAGACTCCTAAGGGATGGAAGGCTGGCACAACCTCCAGCGAGGCACATTGATGTCGCGCCTACGCGATCTGCTTGAGAATTCGGATGCAAATGTATTCACGGCCGAGTTTCCAACAATTGACGGGGCGGGAATGGCCCGTGTCGTCTCCAACATCGAGCGCTTGGCGCCATGGTTTGATGCTGCGAACGCCACCGACAATCCGGCTGCGCATGCACATGCATCGAATATTTCCGTAGCGATCGCTATGAAGACGCACGGGCTCGAACCCATCATGCAAATTGCATGTCGAGATAAGAATCGTCTGGCAATTCAAGCAGACATGGTTGGTGCCGCTTTGCACGGCATTGAGAATCTTTCTCTAATGACGGGAGATGACGTCACCGCTGGTGATGAACCCGAGAGCCGGAGAGTGTTCGATTTGGACTCAGCGCAGGCGATCAGTGTCGCGAACTCGCTCAATAATGGCGTCTACCTGTCAGGCCGAGCTATCAAGCCCCCCACGAATTTCTATATTAGCGCCGTCGAGAATGCCGCCGCGCCTCCCCTGGAGTATCGCGTGCAACGAGCACTGAAGAAGCACCGTGCCGGCGCCCGATATCTACAATTGCAGATTTGCTACCATGCAGATCGACTTGAGAATTTCTGTACTGGCGTCGCCCAAGTTGCACCGACGCTGCACTTGTTGCCCACGATCGTGTTGTTAAAGGGTGCTCGCCAACTCAATTTCATGAACGACAAAGTGCCGGGCATTGATGTTCCGCGAACCATCATTGAGCGGGTTGAGAACAGCTCCGATCAGTTGGAAGCCGCCTATCAACTGGCACTCGATCAGGCTAGGCATGCACTGGCACAGCCCGGTGTTCGAGGACTTCACATCGCCGATTTTCGGCATGATGAGACGTTGATTAGATTGATGAAAGATCTCGACAGAACGCCCAGACAGACACACCAAGCAATTCCCATAAGCGCACGCTAGGAGCCCCGGATGCATACAGTACTCAAGTCAGCCACAAAGACGGTGACGATCGGGCACGATCAGCCTTTTTGCATCATCGGTGAACGAATCAATCCGACGGGGCGCAAGCAATTTCAGATGCAATTACGTGCCAACGATCTCTCCAGGCTCGCCATAGATGTCGAACAACAGGTCAGCGGTGGGGCCGACGTTTTGGATGTCAACATGGGCGTCCCTCTCACGGATGAGCCGGCTCTGCTCGGAAGAGCAATCACCATGATTCAATCGCTTACAGATCTTCCGATCTGCATCGACTCTTCAATCATCGAAGCCCTACAGGTGGGCCTCGAGACCTATCAAGGTAAGGCTCTCGTGAACAGCGTTACAGGTGAAGACGACCGGATGGATTTGGTCCTACCTCTCATCAAGAAACATGGCGCCGCCATCATTGCTCTTCCTAATGACGAAACCGGAATTCCGGCAACAGTGGCAGAGCGAATGGCTATTACGGAAAAGATCGTCCGTACTGTCGAAAAGTACAAGATCCCCCTAGAAGATCTCCTGATCGATCCTTTGGCAATGCCAGTTGGCGCGGACCCTGATTCAGTCAAAATCACTTTGGAGACCATCTATCGAATTCGCGAAAAATGGGGGCTTAACATGACATTGGGAGCCTCAAACGTCTCCTTCGGGCTCCCCTATCGCCATGCAGTAAATGCAGCCTTTCTTCCGGCGGCTATGTCACATGGACTTACGAGTGCAGTGATGGACGCACGAACGCCTATTATCGTCGAAGCCGTGCGCGCTGCTGACTTGCTTCTGGGTCTTGACCCTTGGGGTGCCAATTGGATCAGCCGCTTCCGCTCGTTAGAGGCATCAAAGGCATCATTGAACACTGGGGTATGACATCGCTAAAAAAGAACTAGACCCGTCCATGTTGCCTGAGCACGATGGCACTGGACGCGTCAAGCTTGCAATTCGCTCGTTAGAAAAAGATGGAACTGTAGCTAATGAGCGAACCATCACTGTGCCCACAGGCGTAAGTGCATTTGATGCGGCATCGTGGAATGGAATCGCAATAGATTCCACATGTGGTGGCTACGGCACGTGCAAGAAATGCAAAATTAAGGTGACCAAGGGAGATATCCCTGCCTCTGCTTTAGATTTGCGAGCATTTACGGCCGGTGAGATTTCACAAGGATGGCGGTTAGCCTGCCTTGTCCGCACCGTCACCGACATTTCAATTGACGTGCCTCCCCTGACGACTCGGCCCAAGGCCGCCACGGTCGGTGTTGGCCGGCAGGTAATCCTGCGACCCGCAGTGCAGAAGAGATACGTCGAATTGGCCGAGCCCACATTGCAGGATCAGCGCACCGACATCCAGAGATTGCTTGCAGCCATCGATGATATTGAGGCCACTGTCTCCTTGGCCTCAATCAGGAACCTGCCTACCGTATTGCGGGCGGCGAACTTCAAAGTTACCGCTGTGTTTATTGACCAAGCCCTCATCGATGTCGAACCGGGTGACACGACCGCCATTCGTTATGGAATCGCCTATGACCTTGGCACCACCACTGTTGTTGCCACTTTGCTGGATCTCAATACAGGAACGCCGTTGGCTGTGAAATCTATGCTGAATAAGCAACAACCCTTCGGGGCCGATGTCATCACCCGAATCAGCGCAACGATGCTCGATCCAACGGCGCTGGAGAGACTGCGCTCTCTTGCGCAGGCAACTTTGGCAGAACTCACCAACGAGGTATGCGATGAGGCTGGGATAAATCCTGCTCATGTATATGAGGTAGCCCTCGCCGGCAACGCCACGATGACCCAACTGCTTCTAGGCATTGATCCAGAACCTCTCGGCGTAGCCCCGTTCATCATGGCCAGTGCCGACTACCCAGACGTTGAAGCGACCGAACTTGGTATCACCATCCATCCGAACGCCAAGGCAGTGATCCTTCCATCACTAGGTGCATATGTCGGCGGAGATATCATCGCGGGAGCACTTGCCTCTGGGATGGATCGTGACAAACGACTCCGGCTCTTCATTGATGTTGGAACCAACTGCGAAATCATTTTGGGAGACGGCGAGAAGATTCTGGCCACGGCCGCTCCTGCTGGTCCAGCTTTCGAGGCCGCTTCCATCAAATGTGGAGTGCGGGCTGCCTCTGGCGCAATTGAGACCGTCAAGATTGTTGATGGGGATTTCGTGATCGGCACCATCGAAGATGCGACCCCTATCGGAATATGCGGCTCAGGTTTAGTTGATGCTTGTGCCTGCCTGGTCCAGGTCGGTCTACTAGACCACTCAGGACGATTTGTTAACGACGACACTGCTAAAGAGGTTGCTCCGCTATTAGCACCACGGCTGCTGCAACGAGAGGGCGAGCGAGTCTTCGTGCTTACCTGGGGCGGAGAAGTTGGAGACCTAAACGACTGCGTGTTCTTAACGCAACGCGATGTACGCGAACTTCAGTTTGCCAAGGCAGCCATCGCAACCGGTTGGGCACTCCTTTTGGAAGAATTCGGAGTTGAAGAGAGCGAGATTCAACAAGTTCTCCTCGCCGGTTCCTTTGGCTCGTATCTCTCCCCTGCCTCGGCAATCAAGATCGGCCTAGTTCCCAAACTTTCCGTTCTACGCATCGTCTCGGCCGGCAATGTTGCAGGAGAGGGAGCCAAGATGACTCTGCTCTCTGCGCAAGAGCGCCACGGGGCCACCGCTTTGTTAGACGAGATCGACTACGTTGAACTCTCCGATCGATCCGATTTCAACGATAAATTCGTCGATCGTCTTGCCTTTCCTAAGTAGGGTTTTATACATGAGCATCGGGGTGGTTGCCTGCGGGGCGATAGCCACTCATATTGCATCCATTCAGGAGAAGCACAATCTTGATCTCACCATCTATCCGCTACCTCCGCTCTTGCACAATTCTCCCGAGAAGATTGCCGGAGAAGTCGATGCATTGCTCTCCAAGATTGAAGGCGACCACGAGAGGTGTTTTGTTGCCTACGCCGATTGCGGCACATACGGAGCCCTTGACGCCGTCATCGCAGCCCACCACGTACCTCGTCTGGGAGGCAACCACTGCTACGACATATTTGCCGGTCAGAACGAGATCAAAAAGCTCATGGAGGAGACTCCAGGGACGTACTTCCTCACTGATTTCCTGGCGAAATCTTTTCACAGAAGCGTGGTGGTCGAACTGGGCCTGGACAAACGACCCGAGCTTCGAGATGACTATTTCAAGAATTACGAAAAGGTAATCTGGCTCGCGCAAAATCCGACGACAGAATTAGAAGAGCAGGCAAGGGGCGCAGCGGACCTCATTGGACTTCCGCTAGAAATTCGGATTGTCGGGGAAGACGGGCTTACAAAGGAAATCCTTAACTTGGTACGTGCTTAAGTTCCAGGTCCAAGGCGCGAATCACAATTGGTGAAAGCTTGGCCCGATCCACTTCCTTCATGAGCCGATCTCGCATGTAGGGAGTCCAGAACTGCTCGATGTGATGCGCAACAGCGTGCTCAGGGGCGGTCTTGGCTGGAACATTTGCGGCAATTTGGTTTGCCATGCGAACAATGGACTCCAATTCAACGTCACCCATGGGTGTGTGCTCCCCTATTTCTTGAGGACCTTTTGAACTTGGAGCGATATCAACGGCGGTTACCTTGTACTCAGGGCAGTTCGTCGCCCAATCCGAGTAGTCAGTCGTAATGACATTTGCTCCACTTTCAGGGAAATGGAAAGTTGTATAAACCACTCCCGCCGGCACTTCATCGGTGATGCGTGCCTTTAAGATGGTCTCACCAACGCGGCTCGACAAGCGCACCCATGAGCCGTCCTCGATTCCCCGTAGCTGCGCATCAGATTCGTGAATGTCGAGAATATCTTCGGAGTGCCAGATAACGTTGGCCGTTCTGCGAGTCTGCGCCCCTACGTTGTATTGGCTCAGGATGCGACCCGTCGTAAGAAGCAACGGGAATTTCCGCGTTGCCTTCTCATCCGTTGGCACATACGGAGTGACCATGAATCTGCCTTCTCCGCGTACGAAGTGATCTACGTGCATCACTGGCGTGCCTTCAGGATTATCAACATTGCACGGCCACTGAATACTGCCCAACTCATCCAGCTTCGCAAAGGAGACGCCGCTAAAGGTTGGAGTTGTCGCGGCAATCTCATCCATGATTTGAGAGGCATTTTCATAGCTCATCTCATAGCCCAGCGCTGTGGAAAGATCACAAGTGACTTCGTATTCGGACTTGCCAGTCTTTGAGGCCATGACCGGTCGGACTCGGTTGATGCGTCGCTCGGCATTGGTGAAGGTGCCATCCTTTTCGAGGAAGGATGTGCCAGGCAAGAACACATGAGCAAACTTCGCCGTCTCGTTCAAGAAAAGATCTTGCACGATGACAAGTTCCATTGATCGCAACGCTGCATGTACATGAGAGGTGTTGGGATCGGATTGGGCAATGTCTTCGCCTTGGATGTACAAGCCCTTGAACTCTCCTGTGATTGCAGAGTCGAACATATTCGGAATTCTCATTCCAGGCTTTGAACTAATCACTGTCTTCCATTGAATCTCGAAAATCTCTCGAGTCTTAGGATTGGAGATATGACGATAACCAGGCAATTCATGTGGGAAGGAACCCATGTCACACGAGCCCTGCACGTTGTTCTGACCGCGCAGAGGGTTGACGCCGACACCCGGACGGCCGATGTTTCCCGTGGCCATTGCCAAGTTGGCAATACCCATCACCATCGTCGAGCCCTGACTGTGTTCGGTCACGCCTAGGCCGTAGTAGATCGCTGCGTTTGGAACGCTTGCGTACAGACGGGCTGCTTTTCGAATCTCTTCGGCCGGTACGCGCGTGGACGCCTCAAGTGCCTCCGGGCTGTTCTCTGGAAGGCGGATAAATTCTTCCCAGCGCGCAAATGAATCGAGATCGCAGCGCTCATTGACGAACTCGCGGTTGATGAGACCCTCTTCGGCGATGACGTGGGCCATTGCGTTAATGACGGCCACATTTGTGCCAGGAAGCAACTGGAGATGATGGGTGGCCTCGATATGTGGGGTGCGCACTAATTCAATTTGACGTGGGTCAATAACGATGAGCTTGGCGCCCTTACGGAGAGTCTGCTTCAGGCGTGAAGCGAAAACGGGATGGGCAGCAGTTGGATTTGCCCCGATGAGAAGGACGACATCTGAATGCTCTACGGATTCGAAATCTTGGGTGCCAGCTGAAGTGCCGAAGGTCTGACTTAGACCGTAGCCGGTGGGTGAATGGCAGACGCGCGCGCACGTATCCACGTTGTTATTGCCGAAGGCGGCACGGACCATTTTCTGGACTACGAATACCTCTTCGTTCGTGCATCGAGAGGATGTAATTCCACCGATACTGTCGATGCCGTGCTCTGCCTGCAGCGCCTTCAACTTCGTTGCAGCGTAGTCAATTGCATGTTCCCAACTGACAACGCGCCATGGATCAGTAATCTTCTCCCGGATCATCGGCGTGGTTACTCGATCGGCATGCGTGGCATAACCCCAAGCAAAACGACCTTTCACGCAAGAATGTCCTTCGTTGGCTCCGCCTTCTTTGTAGGGCACCATGCGCACGAGTTCGTCCCCGCGCATCTCGGCCTTGAAGGTGCAACCGACACCACAATAAGCACAAGTGGTGAGAACTGACCTAGTCGGAGTTCCAATCGTGTAAAGGGTTTTCTCAGTCAAAGCGCCAGTTGGGCAAGCTTGGACGCACGCGCCACATGAGACGCACTCGCTTTCAATAAATGATGTGCCAGAGGATGAGACGCGTGCTTCAAAGCCACGGTTCTCAATTGTCAGGGCAAAAGTGCCTTGCACTTCATCACAGGCACGGACGCATCGATTGCACACGATGCACTCGGTGGAGTCAAAGGTGAAATATGGATTGGACTCATCCTTTGGAAGGTCCAAGTGAGTGCGGCCTGAGTAGCGGACTTCCTTCAGTCCAACGGTAGAAGCCATGCCATGCATCTCGCACTCATCCCCCGCGGCGCAGACCTCTGGGTGGTCAGACATGTAAAGCTCCATCACACCTTGGCGGATGCGATCAAGGCGTTCGCTGCTAGTCGAAATTTTCATGCCCTCAGCCACAGGAGTAGTACACGAGGAGGGTGTGCCATTTCGTCCGTCGATTTCAACGACGCAGAGTCGGCACGAACCAAAAGCATTGAGGCGGTCTGTTGCGCAAAGTTTCGGAATCGAGATCCCCGCAATGGCTGAAGCACGCATGATTGATGTCTCCGCTGGAATTGTTACGGTGACCCCATCGATCTCTACGTGAACGGTCTCAAGACTCTCACTAGCGGGAGTACCGTAATCGGGCTCAATAAGCAGCGTCATTGTCTATACCCTCGCTCTCCGGTCGAAGTCTTCTCCAAAATGTAGCATCGCGCTGCGAACCGGCAATGGTGTTAGGCCGCCCATCGCACATAAAGATCCATCGCTCATCACTTCGCACAGGTCCAGAAGAAGTTTCTTGTTCCCCGATACGTCTTCGCCAAGCATGATCTTCTCGATCGTCTCGGCCCCTCGTGTTGAGCCTAGCCGACATGGCGTGCACTTGCCGCATGACTCTATGGCGCAGAACTCCATCGCGAACTTGGCTTGTTCTGCCATGTCCACGCTCTCGTCAAAGACAACAACTCCGCCGTGCCCCAACATCCCGCCTGCCGCGAGCAGTGACTCATAGTCCATCGAGACATTCATGGAACCGACGGGCAAATAGGCCCCCAACGGGCCACCAATTTGAACGGCTCGGACTGCTCGCCGACTTAATGTTCCAGCCCCGTAATCATTGACGAGAGCATCCAAGGTCACCCCGAACGCTGTTTCGACGATTCCTCCCCGCGCGATATTTCCCGCCAACTGAAAAACCTGAGTGCCAACTGAGCGTCCCACGCCTTTTGACATGTACGCCTGTGCTCCATCGGCGAGGATCGCTGGCACTGTCGCCAACGTCAGCACATTGTTAATGACAGTTGGTTTCCCAAAGAGTCCAAATATTGCTGGCAATGGAGGCTTGGAACGAACGATCCCACGCTTGCCTTCAATGCTCTCCAACATGGCGGTTTCTTCACCGCACACATACGAGCCGCCGCCCAACCGAGTGCGGATATCGAAGGTCTTGCCACTTCCAAGTACGTCGCATCCCAACCATCCAAATCCTCTAGCGATCTCGATCGCGCGATTCAACGAGTCATAAGCCGCTGGATATTCTGAACGAACATATATGACACCTTCAGTTGCACCAACAGCAAGGCCCGCAATGGTCATTCCCTCTAGAAGGGTAAACGGGTCACCTTCCATCAGCATTCGGTCGGCGAAAGTTCCGCTATCTCCTTCATCTGCATTGCAGCAGATGTACTTGTGATCACTTGCGGTTGCCATCACGGTGCGCCACTTGATTCCCGCTGGGAAACCCGCACCGCCGCGACCGCGCAAGCCGGATTGCGTTACTTCAGTGACAATTTCTTCATGCTCCATCGATAATGCTCGACGCAGGCCAACTAGCCCGCCATGCTCCTGATAATCAGCCATGGAATGTGGGTCAACAATGCCGACCCGGGCAAATGTGACGCGATCTTGCCTGGCTAACCAAGCGATGTCATCGGTCCTTCCCAGTGAAAGTGCGTGGTCACCACCCAGATGAAAACCGGAATCGAAAAGTGACTCCACGTCGGCCACGGAGACAGGTCCGTAAGCCACGCGCCCATCCTTTGTTGCCACTTCCACTAAGGGTTCGAGCCAAAGTGCGCCGCGAGAACCATTACGGATGATTGAAATGCTTATGCCTCGCTTTGCCGATTCGGCTTCGATTACCGCAGCAACCTGGTCTGCGCCAATGGAACGAGCCGCGGAGTCCTTCGGTATGTAAATAGTGCTCGTCATAAACTCACCTTCACATCTGTCATGCTCTTGATACCTTGGGCAGTTGCACGGCCGATTAGTTCGCCGTTGACCATCGCTGAAGGACCAAGAGCACAATTCCCCAAGCAATAGACGGGCTTAAGCTCGACATCCACGTTGGATTCGTCCATCCGCGTATTGAAGGTGTTCTCAACATCGCTTACGAGTTCTCGCGATCCAACGGATTGACAAGCTTCTGCCACGCAAATCCGCAGAACCGTCGTAGGCGGCAACGATGTTCGTAAATCGTGATAATAGGTCAATACTCCATGAACATCGGCGCGAGATACATTGCACGCCTTGGCCACAAGTTCGACAGCTCCCTCCGGAACGTAGCCGAACTCCTCTTGTATTGCCTGAAGAGATATCAATACGGGCCCTGGTTTGTCGCTCGTCGTAGCCAAGACGGCAGATGCCGCATCGAGCGACCAAGGAGTAAACCTCATTAGAACAACCCCACCACTTTGCCATCGATATAGTCAATACGCTCACTCGATGGAACCTTCGGCAAACCTGGCATCGTCATGATCTCCCCGCATACCATCACGATGAATTCTGCCCCCGCAGATAGTCGAACTTCGCGGACATTGATTGCGTGCCCGGTTGGTGCGCCTCGAAGAGCAGCATCGGTTGAGAATGAGTATTGGGTCTTAGCAACACAAATTGGGAAATGTCCGTAGCCGCTCTCCTGCAATTCCTTGATCTTGGTGCGAACCTTAGAATCTGCAGTGACTTCGCTTGCCCCGTAAATACGTTTGGCAACCGTATTGACCTTCTCCCAAAGGGTCGCTTCATCGGGATAGACAAAGGTGACTTCGCTAGGTGAATCGCAAAGTTCTACAACAGCATTGGCAAGATCGGTGGCACCTTTACCGCCATCAGCCCAATGGGTTGCAAGAACAATTCGGACTCCCATTTCTTCTACGCGCTTGCGAAGGAGTTGCAACCTCGGCATCTGTATCGCTGGTGAAATGGTTGATAGAAACAACTACCGGCATGCCATAGACATCGCGAATATTGGAGACATGCTTTTCGAGGTTGACAACGCCGGCCTCAAGAGCCGCAAGATTCTCCTCGGTGATCGTCTTTAGATCCGCTCCGCCGTGATACTTCAGAGCTCGGATGGTCGCTACGAGAACGCAGGCAGATGGCCGAAGTCCGGACTTTCGGCACTTAATGTCGATGAACTTCTCAGCGCCTAGATCAGCACCGAACCCTGCCTCTGTCACAACGTAATCCGCCAGCTTCATGGCAGATGTTGTCGCAACCACCGAGTTGCACCCGTGGGCGATATTGGCAAATGGTCCGCCGTGAACGAAAGCAGGCGTGTTCTCAAGGGTCTGCACCAAGTTAGGTTGGAAAGCATCCTTCAAGATCACCGTCATCGCTCCTTGAGCATTCAGGTCGCTGGCAAGAACCGGCTTCTTATCCTTCGTATACGCCACAACGATTTTCGCGATTCTCGCCTTAAGATCTTCGATAGAAGTTGCCAGACAGAAGATTGCCATGATCTCTGAGGCAACGACTATGTCGAATCCATCCTCGCGCGGGAAACCATTGCCGACTCCACCAAGGGACACCACGATGTCTCGGAGGGCCCGATCGTTCATGTCAACTACGCGCTTCCATGTGACTCGGCGGACATCAATGTTAAGAGTGTTGCCGTGATGGATGTGATTGTCGAGAAGGGCGGCAAGGAGATTATTTGCCAAAGCGATCGCACCGAAGTCGCCCGTGAAGTGCAGGTTGATGTCTTCCATCGGCACAACCTGGGCGTAGCCGCCACCGGCGGCACCGCCCTTCATACCAAAGACTGGTCCAAGGGATGGTTCGCGCAAGCAGATCATTGCGTCTTTTCCGATGACGCGTAGAGCGTCGCCAAGTCCGACAGTTGTGGTGGTCTTACCCTCACCGGCCGGTGTTGGACTTATAGCGGTGACAAGAATGAGCTTGCTGTTCGGGCGCTTGGGAAGTGAATCAAGATATTTGAGACTGACCTTCGCCTTGTAATGCCCGTACGGCTCCAAGTTCGATGGATCAATTCCAAGACCTAAACCAATCTCGTTGATTGGCTTCATGGTCGCGGCTTGTGCGATTTCAATATCTGACACTTTTTAGCCCTTCATTTCTCTGATTGCTGAGGTAAGTGCGGGTATAACTTTGTGAAGGTCGCCGATAATTGCGTAATCTGCGTAAGCCATAATCGGTGCCTCTGGGTCTGTATTGATGACGACAATTGTCTTGCTGTTCTTGCATCCAGCGATGTGTTGCATAGCCCCACTGATGCCAGCGGCAATGTAGAGATCGGGGGCGACTTTCGTTCCGGTCTGTCCGACCTGCTCGGCATGAGGTCGCCAACCCGCACTTGTGACGACGCGAGAACAGCCCACGGCGCCGCCCAACAATCCTGCAAGTTCTTCGAGTTGGGCAAACCCATCAGGTCCGCCAACGCCGCGGCCACCGGAGACGATCACTTTGGCATCAGTCAGAGTGACCCCGCCCTTAGATGATTCTCCACCGCGACTGAGAACACGTACAAGCAAATCCGACGGTTCGAGATTTGCTTCAAACATCTCAACCTTGGCAGGACCTGCGCCAGGAACGACTTCAGCTTCGACAGAAAAAGCCAGAACCGTTGCGATCAAGAGATCGGAATGGACGAACGCCTCTTCCAGCAAGTTAGCCGCCCACCGGGCGCGGGTTACAGAGTGTGGAGTTCCCGCTGCTTTACTCAGCGAAATCACACTGCACTCAGCAGCCATGGGTAAATCCAAGATCGTTGCCAAATGTGCCAACTGTTCATTGCCACGAGGGCTGCCAGCGGCAAAGACAGCCTCGGGCTTGAGTGTCTCAACCAATTGCGCAAGCGCTCTCCCGCTAGCCGCTGGGGTGTAATCAGTCAGAGCCGCATGTTTGGCTACGTGAAGAATAGGTGCGCCGTATTCACCAACTACGCCTGCCAGGTTGGCACCGACTTCTCCAATAGCCACTGCTTGCACATCAGAAGTCAGTCTGCGTGCGGCCGTGATGGCGCGCAATGAAAGCGGGTCGAGTTCGCCCAAATCGTGATCGATCAATACCAAAATCATGCGAGTATTCCTATCGTCTTGAGAACTTCGACCAGTGCGGGAACGGCTTCGGGGCCATTGCCCAACACCTGCGCTCCAGATGTATTGGATGGAGCCACACTCAGTGAGACCTTCTCCAATTTAGGGACGCGCGGAGTGGGTTTCTTATGGTCGATGGGTTTTTTCCGCGCTTGGATGCGACCAGGTACCGATGGATAGCGAGGGATATTCAGACCGTCGCGAACCGTAATAACTGCTGGAAGTGGTACCTCATAAATCTCGCGAGTTGTGCCAACAACTCGTTCGCAGTGCGCAATTCCGTTCTCGATCTTCATGCTCTTCACGTTTGTGACAATCGGCCGACCGAGTGCATGGGCTACCCGAATATGAATCTGATACCCCGCGCTATCTGCTGATTCAGCCCCGAATATCAGAAGATCGAATTCGGTCTCCTCGGCTTTAATTGCCTCCACGAGTGCTGCTGCCGTCGCCTGTGGATCCCAGTCCTCCCCTTCGGTCTCAAGAAGAATTCCGCGCGTCGCACCAATCGCCAATTGTGAGCGCAATTGTTCTTCAGCATCGGTGGGTCCGAGAGTCAACAAGGTAAGAGATCCACCCATCTGCTCAACAAGTTGCACGCCTGCTTCAACGGCGTTCTCCTCGTGTGGACTGATTCCGAAACCAAGATGCTTGGTGTCAATATCGCGCGAATCGGGGGTAAGCACAAAGGTGCTTCCAGCCAACACAACGCGCTTAAGGCAGACAAGTACATCCATTACGACAGAATCCTCTCGTTCGCAGGATCAAATAGAGGTGTTGCGCCAACTCCGGCCACAGTTACCGGATACTGCTCGCCGAGGTACTCGACGAGGAACTTGGCATTCATTACCGCCTGATCCGTGGGCAAGTAGGTCATAAGTACATGCTTGCCAATAGATGGCGCCGATCCGGCACTTGTTACATATGAGCGTCGTCCGTGCGAGTCAATGATCGGTGAGCCGTCAAGGTTAAGAATCGGCTCACGTCCCAGCATGTATCTCTTCTCCCCCGTTGAAGACGTGTGATCGTCCACCGTGAGCGAACAGAGGGTTGTGACCGGTGCGCCCTCACGATGACGAAGGTGGGCAGCCTTTCCGATGAAATCTTGCTCCTTGAGTTTAGGCGTCTGCATTCCGGCTTCAACCACGTTGTACTCGGTTTCGAGTTCGGCGCCGTATGCACGGTAGCTCTTCTCAAGTCGACCAGTCGTTCCGTAAACGCCGATGCCTACTGGGATCATGGAATGGGCCTTTCCTGCTTGCCAGATTAGATCCCACAACTTTGCGCCCTGCTCGATTGGAATGTAGAGCTCCCATCCGAGTTCACCCACATACGAAATTCGTGATGCCAGGACGCGCAATGGTCCAATTTCAATTACCCGACATGTACTGAATTTGAACGCTTCATGCGAGAGGTCGTCGGTGGTGAGGGAGGCCAAGATCTGGCGAGCAAGCGGTCCCCATACTCCAATGGTCGTGAAGGAAGATGTCTGATCGAAGATCTGCGCTGATCCATCGCTAGGAAGTTGGTCAGAGAACCACTTCTTATCGGCCATTCCGTGGGCACCACCGGTGACAACGCGGAAATGATTCTTGCCAAGGCGCATGATTGTGAGGTCAGACTTGAAGCCGCCATTTTCGGCAAGTACCGGTGTGTAGACAACTCGTCCAACTGCAACATCCATCTGCCGCACGGCAACCTTCTGCACTACAGCAAGTGCAGATGGCCCTGTGACATCAAATATCGCAAAAGCGCTTAGGTCGACAACGCCGGCAGTCTCACGCATCTGCAAATGTTCGGCATTGATAATAGGCGACCACCATCTGGCTTCCCATTCTGACGTGCGGGGCATGACTCGATCGCCGAATTTCTCAAGCAAATGAGCATTCGAGTTGTACCAGAACGGGCGTTCCCAACCGGCGGTCTCAAAGAACTCCGCGCCCAATGCCTTCTCTTGATCATAGAAAGGAGAAAGGCGGATGCCGCGATTGCTCTCATACTGCTCTGATGGGTGAACAATTCCGTAGGTCTTGTTGAATCCCTCGGCCGTTCGCGCTTTCACGTGATACGTCGTCTTCTGGTGCTCGTGGAACCGAGCAATATCGGATGAGTGAAGATCGATTTCGGACTGACCTAACACCATCCATTCGGCAACTGACTTACCGGTTCCTGGTCCTTCTTTTACCCAGACCGCCGAAGCAGTCCAAAGTCCTTTTACTTCCGGGGTCTCACCGAGGATCGGCATTCCATCTGGGGTAAGGGAGAGAATTCCGTTGATTGCGTACTTCTCGCGAACATTCTCATCACCAATGATCGATGGCATTAATTCAAGTGAGTGCTCATCTTGCAGATCGAAATCATCTTGCGTGAAGGGAAATTCAGTTGGCGACAAAGCAGCCGTTGCATTGGATGGAATGTCCTCTGGCGTGTAAAGAATAGGTCGGTGTGCGTAAGACCCAACTTCAAGGCCCGTGCCGTGCTGGCGTTCGTACATATTGGTGTCCATGTCGCGAATGATCGGCCATTCAATGTCTCCACGTGAATCAGCGAAGAATGGAACTGGGCCGATGTCCTTCATCTGGTGCACTGCTGGCGTCAGTGGGATCGATGCCCCTGCCATTTTGGCCAAGCGGGGACTCCAACAGCCAGTTGCAATCACCACATATTCGGCTTCAATTTCGCCGTGATCTGTGCGCACACGCCTGATCCGGCCATCTTCAACGTCCATTCCTAGAACTTCAATGTTGGCAAAACTCTGCAACGCACCCATCTCAATGGCTTTCTCGCGCATCAGAGTGCCGGCACGAAGTGAATCAACAACTCCAACCCCTGGCGTGTAAAAACCACCCAGGATGACGCTCTCGTCGATGTAGGGCACCAACTCTTTGACTTCTGCGGGGGTGACAATTCGTGAGCCTTCAATGCCCCAAGATTTCCCCGAGGAAATTCGGCGTTGAAGTTCTTGCATTCTCTCTGGCGTGCGAGCTACTTCGATGCCGCCACACTGAGTAAAAGTTCCGAGTTCGGTGTACTGCCGCACGCTGTCCATCGTGATCGCAGTCATCTCTTTGGAGTGATCGACTGGAAAAATAAAGTTGGAGGCATGCCCAGTAGAGCCGCCGGGGTTTGGCAGGGGTCCCTTATCGATCTGCACCAGGTCACGCCATCCCAGACGAGCCAGGTGATAAGCGATGCTGTTACCGACGATACCTGCTCCGATGACAACTGCCTTTGCCTTACTTGGAACTGTGCTCATGGCTCGATCCTTTTCTTGTGGTGGCTATTAGAGATTCCTTCTGATACTTCCTTCAAAACCTTCGACGTGATCTTGCATCGCCTTTGCGGCGCCCTTCGCATCGTTGTCCCGGATTGCAATGAGCAATGCGCGATGTTCGATGACTGCCTCAGACAGATCTTCAACTCGATCAAGGGCAAGGAACCAGATACGCAAGGCATGGCCGTAGTACTGCTCCAGCGTCGATTCCAAAAACGAATTGTGTGTGCAGTGGTAGATGTGGCGGTGAATGCGTTGATCAAGCTGTATCAACTTCTTCATGTTGGGATCACCCTTAATGGCGTCAATCTCTACAATCAATTCCACGGTTACTTCGCGGTCCTCCGGAGTCGAACGTTGAGCCGAAAGACTCGCGGCTTTGATTTCCAGTACGGCGCGCACCTCAGAAATGGAGGAAAGATTTTGAACATCGACGCTTGCTACAAACATCCCCCGTCTTGGGTAAACATCCACCAGCTTCTCGCTGGCCAGAGCGCGAAGTGCTTCGCGAATGGGGGTGCGCCCAAAACCCAGGCTCGCCATGAGTTCGCCTTCATTGATCAGCGAACCCGGTTCCAGTTCCAGGGAGACGATCATCGAGCGAATCCGACTGTAAGCCTCGTCGGATTGCGAGAGATTGCCTTTGAGTTCCCGTGTTGGGACCAGAATCATGAAAGCGATGATATATCAGTGTCAAGCAGATAGATACATAAGACTGAACCTATTTTTTCCTGAAGAAAACCCTATGCAGGGTGGGGAAAATGCGTTAGCGTGCGCTAACCTATTCATATGTCAGATCTTTGGGAGGTCATCAGTGACCCACATAGGCGCCAGTTGGTCCAGCTTCTTGCCGATGGCGAGAAGAGCGTGACCACATTGGCCGCCCACTTCCCTGTCAGCAGATCTGCCATCTCGCAGCACCTCCTGCTTCTCGAGGACGTGGGCTTAGTTACCGCGAGGAAAGAGGGTCGAAACCGCTACTACCGTCTCCAGGACGACGGGGCGATTCGATTGCGGAAAATGTTCGACACTTTTTGGGGCAACGAGCTCGATCTTCTTCTCACAGAGGCGCAACGAATTCACGATAACTAAGGAGAGTTCTCATGGCTTATGACAAAACCGTAATACTTCCCGTCGATGCGGAGACGGCCTTCGCCCTGATCACCCAACCAGAGCGCCTTCGTCGCTGGAGCGCAGTCGCCGCTCGCATTGATCTACGACTCGGGGGCGAATACAGATGGACAGTTGCCCCTGGCAATTCGGCAATGGGCACCATCGTCCAACTTGAATCCGGCAAGTGCGTCGAGTACACATTTGGCTGGGATGGATCATCAGATCTGCCACCCGGTGCCTCAAAAGTGACTCTTACTTTGGAACCAGTCGCGGGCGGGACAAGTGTGCGATTGGTACACGAAGGACTAACGCCTGAACAAGAGGTTGGTCACGCCGAAGGATGGAATCACTATCTGGCTAGATTGGTTCAATTTACAACTACTGGAGATGCTGGAACTGACCCATGGGCAGCAGCGCCTGAGAAACTAGATGAACTCACCAGTGCTGAGGCCGTTCTGGCGATTGCGCAAAGGGTGTTAAGTTCGGTAAAGACTGCAGATTTACAAAATTCCACGCCATGCTCCGATTTCAATCTGCAGCAACTAATCGACCATCAGTACAAGACGATCGTCGACGTCGCAGTAAGCCTTGGAGTGGAAGTGCCAAATACTCCCAATTCTTCTTTCGAGGTGCGACTCGCGGATCTCTCGCAAAAAATACTGGAGAAGTTCCGAAATCGAGGCCTAGGCGGGACTCTTCAACTTGGCGAGAATACTTTGCCGGCCAATATCGTTGCGAACATCCTCAATATTGACCTCCTCATCCACGCACTTGATATTGCGTACTCGATACACCGAGAGTTGGACGTGGCTCCCGCCCTCGCCGAATATGTTCTTGACCTTTCTCGACAAACAGTCTCCCCTGACGTTCGTAAAAGTGGCGCCTTTGCGGAGGAAATCCCAACTAGCGAAACCGACCCCAGCCTAAAGAGACTTCTCGCCTTTACAGGGCGGGCAATATAGGAAACCAAAACCGGAGGAACAACAAACCAAGGAGAGAAAAGAAATGAGTACATTCATCTACTTGTACAGAGGACCTTTTAAGGAAATGACCCCAGAGGAAGGCGCAAAATGGGGAACGTGGTTAGGCAATATGGGCGCCGCATTAATCGATCAGGGCTCACCATGTGGTGGCGGAACAGTCATCGTCGATGACGGATCCAGCGCCAAAATCTCCGGCATCACTGGATACACCCTCGTGGAGGCAAAGAATCTTGATGCCGCAGCCGCGCTCACAAAGGGCCATCCGCTGCTAACTGGAAACCAAGGTCTCTACAGTGTTGAGGTGCTCGAACTCATCGACATGATGTAATCAGGCGGATTCTTTCCAAGCCGCTTCCAAAGTCTGTGTAAATGCTTCAAGAGGCTGCGCTCCAGAGATACCGAATTTCATGTCGAAGACGAAGAACGGCACGCCATTTGCGCCAAGCCCCTGGGCCATCTTGACGTCCTCTTCTACCTCGTCGCGATACTCGTCCGAGGCTAGAACGGCCTTAGCCACTTCGTGATCGATCCCTACTTCATCAGTCATGGCGAGCAGGTCCTCCGGCAAGAATAGAGGTCGGCCCCGTTCGAAGTAGCCATGGAACATCGCCTCAAGAAGTTCTGCTTGTTTGTCCGAAGTCGCAGCCATCAGCAAAAGCCGATGGGCATCCATCGTATTCCCCGACAAGGTCTCATCTAGTTTGTAGCAGAGCCCTTCGCCATCGGCGACGGCGCAGACATTTGCCTGCATCTGCGCTATCTGGGATTCAGGGGCGCCGTATTTCCTTGCCAAGTACTGAGTGGTCGGAACTACCCCTGATATCTCCGGTTGAAGTTGAAAGGCCCGGTGCCGAACAACTACCTGGTCTCGGTGGGGGAAGATCGCCAACGCCCTCTGCAGGCGGCGGTGTCCGATGAAACACCAGGGACATACGACATCGGACCAGACATCAATCATCATGGTCCAATCGTAATGGTCGTCCGTCCTGCAGATTGATTCACAGATCCTTTAGGCTACCCCTCATGGCCTTTAAACGTGGAAGACCGAATGAGCTGGGCTGGCGCGAATTGGAGCAAGTTTCAGATCCCCCACATTTGGGCGATTCGTTTCCAAAAGAGTCTGAACCTTTGCTTGTCATGCATCATCTCTCGGACTTACATGTATGCGATGCGCAATCTCCTATTCGTCCAGAATTCCTGGATCGCTGGGCAGACCCCGATAGTCCGATACGCGAGCAGGTTGGGACGATAGGTACCTACCGCCCCCATTCGATGCTCTCCCCCCATGTTGTCGAAGCGATGGTGCAATCGCTCAATGAAATAAAGGTGGGCCCACTATCGGGGTATCCCATCGATGCCGCGATCGTCTCTGGTGATACAACAGATAATGCGCAACTCAATGAAGTAAATTGGTATTTGGCTCTCCTAGATGGACTACCTATCCGTCCCGATTCAGGTACCTTCGAAAAATACGAAGGTGTGATGGATGACGGAGCCGATCATTACGACGTGAAGTACTGGCATCCGCATGGCACTCCCATGGGTAGGGTCGATGATGATGCCCGAGCGAAATACGGCTTCCCCCTTGTTCCCGGATTATTAGATTCCTGCAGAACACCATTTCAGGCAACGGGACTCAATGTGCCGTGGTTTGCGGTTCATGGTAACCACGATGCATTATTACAGGGCACAGTAACGCCCAATGAAGCGATCAGCATCGAGATGATCGGAAACAAGCGTTACGAATCACTGCCTTCATCCATGACGTTGGAGTCAACGCTCGGCGCCTTTAACGAGACCGGTCCAGCAAATTATCCAGCGTCAAGTGACGCCTCATATGTTGAAGTCACAGCAGATGTCGAACGTCGCGCATTAGAGCGAGGGCAATTTGCCTCACTCCATCTCTCCTCACCTGGATTGCCAATCGGTCACGGGTTCAGCGAAATGAACATCACAGACAAGACGATGTACTACTCGACCCACGTTGGCGAAGTGAAGTTAATAGTCATCGATAGCGTAAATCAGTTCGGCGGATGGCAGGGATCACTGGATGAAATTCAATTCGCCTGGCTCGAAGCCGAAATTGTGAGCTCCACCAAGCCAGTGGTTCTCTCTTCGCACCATCCACTGCATCTGATGTTCAATGATTATGCGCCCATCGGAAGGCGGGTCTGCCAGGAAGAAATTCGGGAGATGCTACTCAAGTACCCGCAAGTCATTCTCTGGCTTGCGGGCCACGAGCACAGACACCATGTCGAGTGGATTGGGCCGCAAAAGGAAAAGGTTGGATTCTGGCTTGTAGAGACCGCCTCGCATATCGACTGGCCACAGCAGAGCCGGATCGTTGAAATTGTGAAAAATAAAGAAAACGTTATATACGTGGGACTTACGGTTGTGGATCATTCTGGCGACCCAGACTACGGAAAGGCGCAGACTCCCCTTGAGATCGCCGGGCTATCCAGGATTATCAGCGGAAATGTCTGGCAGAAACGTGAAGAACTCGGATCCAAACATCCTTTCTCTTGGGCAGAAGGCGGTCCAAGCGCAAAAAACGTTGTCTTACGAATACAAAAAGATTACGTCAAAATCCCAGAAGTTCGCTAATTATTTGCCAGTTATTGCCTACTTTTCCTAGACGAACTCATATCTAAACAGATAGGTTATCGGCACTTAGCCTCGCTCTTAACCCTTTAGGAGCGAGAGAGGGGGCAAGAAACTTACCGGTCTTTGACTGTTAAGAATCTGCGCCAGCAAAGATTGTTGCTCGCTTGCGGTCAACACGTGTACTGCAAGAGAGCAGAACTATCTAAACCACATATCAATTCAATTAGGAGGAATATAGTGACGTTCACGAAGTTCACTCGGGGATCGATTGCCGCGGCTATGGCCCTGGCAATTACGCTCCCCGCGCTCAGCATTACTGCGGCATCGGCTGCTATAAATTACAGCACTATCAAGAACGTTGCTGCCGGAGGTGGTATCAACAAGCTGATTGCTGCCTGTAAAAAGGAGGGCCAACTCAACGTTATTGCTCTACCGCACTACTGGGCTAACTACGGCGACATGATTGATGGCTTCAAGAAGGTCTACGGCGTAAAAATTGATGAGGCGAATCCTGAAGGTTCTTCGCAGGACGAAATCGATGCAGCTAATACAAATAAGGGGACGAATCGTTCACCAGATGTCTTCGATATTGGAATTGCAATCGCAGACAAATATGCCGGAACTGGAACATTTGCTCCGTACAAGGTCAAATTGTGGTCCTATTTGACAGGTGCAGCAGCTACCTCACCAACTGGTGAATACACTCCTGATTACACCGGAACGTTGACCATCGGATATGACGGGACTCTCGGAACAATCACCAGTCTGAACGACCTCTTTCTCCCTAAATTCAAGGGAAAGATTGCCCTGAACGGTGATCCATTGGGATCATCCACGGGTCTCAATGGCCTGTTCATGATCAACAAGGCACTTGGCGGTACTTTTGACGATGTTTCAAAGGCCGTGGCATTCTTCAAGAAATTGAAGGACCTCGGAAACTTCATCAACGTAAATCCAACCGAAGCAACAATTGCTTCAGGTCAAACACCAGTGGTCATTGACAATGGGTATGTACAGGCAGGCGTTCAGAAGCAAATGGCCGCCGCCGGCAAGAGTTGGAAGATGTACACACCAGCACTCGTAGGTTCGACCTACAACATGGCCATCTCCGCTTGGGCTCCACACCCTGCCTGTGCCCGCCTCTGGCTGGAATACACACTTGGTGAAACCGGTGCAAAAACATTCGCAATCGGTGGAGCTACACCAGCTCTATGGGTGTGGTTGGTAAAGACCGGCCGAGCTCCCGCTGAAGGCATCGCTGCCATCGGCAAGAGCAAAGTTGCCGCAACAAAGGCATCCGCCGATCAATCAACTGCGGCGCGTGTTTATCTCAAGACAGCTTGGCCAGCAGCAGTTGGCTAACGAGATATAGTCTCTCAATGACGCAACTTGCACATCCGAGAGCCGATGCCGCCACAAGCGGCATCGGCTCTCGGCATTGGCGTGACAAACGCCCCTATCTCGGCGTGCTCCCATTCCTAGCATTTACCGGCGTTTTTCTCCTCTATCCCACCTTTAACGTAATCACCGGTGCTTTCCGAGATAGCAAGAACCACTTCAGCGCAGCAGCTATTTACGACTTGCTCCACTCGACATATACCCTCAATGCCTTCAAGAATTCACTCAACCTCTCCTTAAGAACAGCTTTGGCGGGCTCCATCTTGGGAGGACTCTTTGCGTGGGCGCTTGTAACAGGAAAGAAGAAGGGCTTTTTCTATCGGGTTTCAGTAGCCCTGAGTTCAGTTCTTGCCCAATTCGGCGGAGTAATGCTGACCTTCGCATTTCTAGCAACTTTTGGATTCAACGGAGTCGTCTCAACGCTGGCAATGAAAGTCATGCCGAATTCGTTCTTGGCAGACTCATCATGGCTCTACGGCCTGGGTGGCTTGACAGTGGTGTACACCTTCTTCCAAATTCCCCTCATGATCCTCGTTTTTTTGCCCACAATAGAGAATCTTCGCCCGCAGTGGAGAGAGGCTTCGGATTCCTTAGGTGGAAATTCCCGAGAATATTGGTTGCGAATCGGCATACCTGTGCTCACGCCCTCATTTGCAGGGGCCGCACTTTTGCTTTTTGTCAATTCATTTTCGGCATATGCCACTGCCGCAACATTGATAAATCTATCGAGCTTCTTAACGCCTCTGGAAATTGCGAATTCGCTCAGTAGCGAGGTTGGCGGAGCCAACCCGGCAGAGGCTAAAGCTCTATCGCTCCTAATGGTGGTTGTCGTAAGTATTGTCATGACTTTATATGCCCTGCTTCGACGCCGAGTCTCTAAATGGGAGAACAACAGATGAAGCTGAATTGGAGGGTTCAGCTGTGGCGGCGTTTCATCCTCGGATTCATCGCCCTGTATCTACTTCTCCCTCTCTATTCGATGTTCGATTTTTCCACCAAACCTTTTGGATTCGCCGATAGAGGCAGGACTTTCCGCGCGTGGAGAATTATCCCCAGCCAGCCCGATTTAGCGTTGGCAGTCTCGCGTTCCCTCATAATCGCTGGGATAGTAATGCTTCTCATTCTCTTTCTCATAGTTCCAACCGTCGTGTGGGTTCAACTGAAATTGCCGAAGCTGCGACGCCCTCTCGAGTTGCTCTGCCTGATTCCGCTAGCAATACCAGCAATTGTGATCGTGGTCGGAATCTCACCTCTATACCGTTGGATTTCTATAAATTTTACGGAGTCGCCCATAACGCTAGCGGCCGTATATTCAATGTTGATATTGCCTTACACATACCGGTCGCTATCGGCTTCGCTAGATGCTGTAGACATCAACACGCTGGCTGAAGCTGCTCAAACCTTAGGCGCTTCAACTTTTCGAATGATATCGGGAGTAATCATGCCCACAATTCGGACAGGTATTATCAACGGATCCTTCATTGCCATAGCTCTGGTGCTTGGAGAGTTCACAATCTCAAATATATTGAATTACAAAACTTTCCCCGTGGTAATTGCTCAGATTGGCCGTTCCAGTGGAAACGTGGCTGTCGCCGTTTCGCTTGCTTCGATTCTATTTGTATTGATATTGCTCTTGCTCGTCCCCGCCACAAAGCGTCGTAAAGATGTTCTCGACGTTGATGTCGCCTGATCGAAAGGAACCAAAGGTTGAGCACTTCACCCTACGTACAACTGATTGACCTTGCGAAGCACTTCGGCAATGTCAAAGCCCTCGATGGGCTGAGTCTTGACATTGCCGAAGGTGAGCTTGTCGCTCTCTTGGGACCGTCTGGCTGTGGCAAGACAACAGCCCTTCGATCCTTAGCCGGTCTCCAAGAATTGGACAGAGGGAAAATCCTTGTGGATGAGAAAGATGTCACTTTTCAAAATGCCAACAAACGTGGCATGGGAATGGTTTTTCAGGCCTACTCGCTCTTCCCACATATGTCAGCAGTGGAGAACGTGGAGTACGGGCTAAAATTGCGCGCTCACAAAACCACGGCAGAAAAGCGCAAGCAGAGGGCGACCGAATTACTTGAGGTTGTCGGGTTATCGACACATCGAAACCATTATCCACATCAACTCTCCGGTGGCCAACAACAGCGTATTGCCCTTGCCCGCGCGCTAGCTATTTCTCCGAAAGTGCTACTGCTAGACGAACCACTTTCAGCCTTAGACGCAAAGGTTCGTACTCAGTTGCGCGAGGAGATCCGACGTATTCAGATGGAACTTGGCACTACTACTCTCTTTGTTACGCACGATCAAGAGGAAGCTCTCAGCATTGCCGATCGAGTTGGCGTTATGCGCAACGGTCAATTGGAACAGATTGCCGCTCCTGCCGAATTGTATGATCGCCCGCAGACTGCATTTGTTGCCGAATTCGTAGGCTTAACAAATCCCATTAAAGGCAAAGTATCTAGCGGGACAATAGAAATCCTTGGTGGAACGATCAAAACTCTACCCGGGTCGATCGCGTCGGGAGCCGGAATTGCGCTCGTGCGCCCGGAGAGCATTCAGGTCAAGTCCAATAAGTCGGGTAATGCAAGAATTTTCTCCGTGAGTTTCCTAGGGGCTACGTGTCGGCTGATGATCACTTTGCAAGATGGCACTCGAGTAACGGCGCAAATGCCAAGTGCGGAAAGCGTCGGTCTAGTTACTGGAGAGTCCGTCAGCGTATCAATCCTCGATATGCCAGTTTTCGTAAAGACCGCTGAAGTATCTTAGAATAAATAATTGACGATCTTATAAAACGCCCGAAGATTAACGGATAACTGTCTCTAACCGTCGCTTCCGAGATCTCCTGAAATGAACCGTCAAATTTAGGATGAGTATAAAGAGACCACCCAATACTTTGGCATAGAACGACGAAAGAACAATTGCAACATATCCCAACTTCGGGATTACGCGAGAAACCAAATAGGATCCAGAATCACTTGCCACCACATAGGTCTTGTCTAGGGCAACGCCGCCCGTTGAAGCGGTTGTGATAGTTGACAAGCCGCCATTTGATGTATTCGAGGTCACCTGGCGAGCATCTAACCGCCAAGAATTGCCATCACGCACAAGAAGCACATCGTTCACTGCTAGTTTCGATGCAGGCAATACCTTGCAAACCATTAAATCACCTCGGGCAATCAGTGCACCGGGATGCGGAACTTTAGACGCGTATACAGCCACGCCAAAGGCAGAGGAAAGGACAGCAGGTACGATCGCAACAAGTAAGAGGTATGCAACCAGAATCGTGTTGACCCCATGAACCCAGTTAATTCTGCGCCTTCTGCGCACATGGACTCGACGGGCGCCTTTGTAGGCAGGAGCGGTGCTTGTAGAAGCTGCCGGGGCTGGTGTTGCGCTCTTCAAGGCAGGCGCAGGGTAATCCGCAAATGCATCGGATGCTTTTTCTACGGTCCTGGGAACTTCGGCGATCGGAGCTTCAACTTTCGGTGCTTGATTTGCAGAATGACCGGTAATTTGAAGAACTTCCTGAACCGCCAACTGAACGACCTCTTGCAAGGTGGGCTGAAGTTGCTGTGACGCCGCATTCTCCGTCTCCGGCTTCGCGGCAATGGGCTCTGCCTTTGCTGCAACAGATTCTGTCTTCGGCGCAATGGCCTCTGCCCTCGGCGCAATCTGTTCGACAATTGCCGCGGGCGCAGAAGAGAGCTGAATATCCGATCGATCCACAATAACCGAACCTTCGGGCAGGTAGATAACCAGCATCTGCCCTTTCTTATCTTCCAGATTTGGAGTCAAATTTGGATGTGAGGATATCGAATCGGGCGTGTTTTCTTCAGTCATCATTTTTCAACTCCTTTCTGGTAGAGGTCCATTAGAGCAAGCTCGCGATCGCGCCGGGAGTGGTGGCCAATTTCAATGACGCACCTGGCGTTGGATCGAATATTTCGATCTGGTAGGGGAAACTCTTGAAAGCCATGTACACGTGGTTCGGCGTTGCCTTTGCGTAGTAGACAACGGATCCATCTGGATTGGTAAGACTTACTCCAGTTTTGAGCTTGGCCGCAGCGACAATCGTGGCATAGGCAGTGGCCTCTTTATAGGTCGCGATAACCCGATAATTCTGATTTGTATCAGCCAAGCCTTGACCACCTGGAAGATAGCGAATGTAATCCTGGCCAGCGGCTAGGTGATTAAAGGTGTACTTAGCTCCAGACATCGAACCGGCCCAGAAAATAGTGCCCCCAACTTTTCGAACTTCGGCACGTAGTTGATCCTCTGTAAGTGCAGTTTGACCTGAGGAGTTTGCATTCGCAGCCGGTGTAGGCGTGGCAGTTGCCGTGTTTGTCTGAGTAGGCAGAGCAAAAGTGACCTTGACTGGCCTGGAAGAGATTATCGCCCAAGTGAGGGCAAAACTAAGCAGCGCGCTAAATGCGGCAACTGCGAAGAGAACAGTGAAATATTTTCGACGGGATTGATGAACGTAATAGCCCAGAAGCGGGTGGTGATTATCTTCAGGCAGGAATTGGTCAACTACTAACGTAGTTTCCCGTTCTTGACCCGGTTTCATGGTCACCATCTCCTCTCTCACTATCAGGACTTGATCATCATGTAGTAGGTAGTGCCCTGCGTTGACGAACCGCCACCATTGTTGCCGTCGCCATTGTTGCCGTTTCCATTTCCGTTATTTTCACTTCCACTACCTGAACTGTGGCAGGCGCCCCACGTGACGTTTCCGCCAGGAGTTACGCAGACTGGAACAGCAGTTCCGCCGGCACCGGCAGGGCCCGCAGGACCTTGCGCACCAGTGTCACCCTTAGGACCGGCAGGACCAGCAGGTCCAGCTGGACCTTGAGCACCTGCGACACCTTGTGGCCCCGTTGGACCGATTGGTCCTTGAAGACCAGTGTCGCCCTTAACACCTTGTGCACCCGTGGCTCCCGTTGCACCAGTAGCTCCGGTAGCACCTGTTGCACCCGTTTCGCCAGTTGCACCCGTAGCACCCGTAGCACCCGTAGCACCCGTAGCACCGGTTGCACCCGTAGCACCGGTTGCTCCAGTGGCTCCAGTGGCTCCAGTGGCTCCCGTAGCACCTGAATTACCTTGCGGGCCAGAATTACCAACGGGGCCAACAGGACCGGTTGGTCCGACATCGCCCTTTGGACCTACTGGGCCTTGAATTCCGGAAGGACCTTGGGCTCCTGTCGGACCCGCAGGTCCTTCCGGGCCAGCGGGCCCGGTAAATCCGATATTCCCTTGGGCACCCGTGGCACCCGTGGCTCCCGTGGCTCCAGTTGCTCCTACAAGCGAAACGCCGTTCCCCCAACCATTTCCACTCTTGGGCCCGTAAAGCTTGTTTATAGAAATATCAATGTAAAAATCACCAATTGCGCCCAAACCTAGAACTGGACCGCCCGAACCGTTGAGGACGGTAGACCCGTTTGTTCCGTTTGTTCCGTTTGTTCCGTTTGTTCCGTTTGTTCCGTTTGTTCCGTTGGCACCGGTTGCACCAGTTACACCAGTTGCACCAGTTGCCCCTACAAGCGAAACGCCGTTCCCCCAACCATTTCCACTCTTGGGTCCGTAAAGCTTGTTTATAGAAATATCAATGTAAAAATCACCAATTGCGCCCAAACCTAGAGCTGGACCGCCCGAACCATTAAGGACGGTAGACCCGTTTGTTCCGTTTGTTCCGTTTGTTCCGTTGGCTCCAGTTGCTCCCACGAGGGATCGCGCAATAGACCAATTCCCAACTGTCCCGTTTCCGTCTATCTTGGGTCCCCATAAAATGCCAGTCAAAATATCAATGTACAAGTCGCCGACAACACCAAATGTGGGACTAGGAACACCATTGCCACTGAGAATAGAGGCGCCATTTTTCCCCGCCGGACCTGCTGGCCCCGCTGGTCCGGTAAGGCCACGTATGCCATCTATACCTTGTGCTCCCGTGTCACCTTTTGCTCCTTGAGCGCCCTGAGCACCTTGTGGACCCTGCGCACCCGTCGCACCTTTGTCGCCCTTTTCACCCGTCAAACCAATAGGGCCTTGCGCACCTGTAGCGCCAGTTGCGCCTGTGTCACCCTTCGCACCGGTAGCGCCTGTTGCGCCTGTTGCGCCTGTGTCACCCTTTGCACCTGTAGCGCCAGCTGCGCCAGTTGCACCCGTGTCACCCTTTGCACCGGTAGCGCCAGCAGGACCCGATGGACCAACTGGTCCGGTAGGACCAACCGCACCCGTTTCACCTTTTGCGCCGGCAACAGGTGTTAGACCTTGCGCCTGCACATCGCCACTACTTGTAACTTGAATTGGGCCAGCTAAATTAATAACTTCAGTTGTCGTATTTGTGCGCGAAGTTTGCTGTTGTTGCTGTTGTTGCGGAGGCTGTTGTTGTTGCTGTGCCAATGTATTTGTGACTGTCTTATTTTCATTTATGACAATTGGCCCAAGAGGTTTGGCACCAAAATTCGATGTGATATTCGTGCTCTTTACCGTGGTAGTTGTTTTCGTCGACGTTGAAGAACTTCCACCTAGTACAAGCGGTCCAAAGGGTGAGTCCTTATGAAAACCGTTAGTGACGGCAGCGGATACAGGTGTGGCAAAGGGAACAATAAATGCGAAACCTAAAATAGCCGGCAGAAAAACGCGCGCCAGATTTTTGGAGTGCCGGTCTCTAGATGACTTCACCACGCAACCTCTCCGTCGACGCGCTAGACATGGGGGGAACACTTATTCGTGAACTGATTCTAGGTGAAAGGCTGAGGAAGGGCAAGATTTTTGGGGGACAAATGGCTCCCGGTGTGGGGGACAGAGTCTGTGGGCGAATTATCCCTTTTGTACCTCAAGAGCCGCCAATTGCCCGCAAGCTCCTTCAATTTCTCGTCCCCTAGTGTCGCGAACAGTGGTCGGGACACCGTAGCTCTCCAAGATCCTGAGAAATTCGGCCTCGTCCTCTGGTCGCGAAGCTGTCCACTTCGAGCCTGGGGTGGGGTTCAGGGGAATCAAATTGACGTGAGCATTTCTATTTTTCAGCAACCGCCCAAGTAGATCCGCGCGCCAGGTCTGATCGTTGATGTCTTTGATCATCGCGTACTCAATTGAATAGCGACGTCCGGTCTTTTCTGCATAGGCATCCGCGGCCTGCAGGACTTCCTTCACCTTCCAGCGAGAGTTGACTGGTACCAATGTATTGCGCAATTCGTCGTCGGGGGTATGAAGGGAGACGGCTAAAGTCACAGGTAGGCCCTCGCTCATGAGCTTTTCAATCCCGTTTACCAATCCAACAGTGGAAACTGTGACCGATCGTGCGCTGATCCCCAACCCGTTCGGATTGGGATCGGTGATATTGCGGAGGGTTCGCATAACCGCGTTGTAATTGGCGAGGGGCTCTCCCATCCCCATGAAGACGATGTTAGAGAGTCGCGTTGGACCGCCGGGCAATTCACCGGACTCGCAAGCACGGGCAGATGCCACGATCTGCTCGGTTATTTCCCCCGCCGTGAGATTGCGAGTGAGACCGGCTTGACCAGTAGCGCAAAACGGACAGTTCATTCCACACCCAGCCTGAGAGGAGATACAGACAGTTGTGCGATCGGTGTAACGCATAAGGACGCTCTCGACCAGTACCCCATCATGGAGTCGCCACAGGTCTTTACGTGTCATACCGTTGTCGCACGTCACTGAACGAACTAGTTCTATCAACTTCGGCGTAAATAGATCGGCGAGGGTTGTGCGCAGATCAGCAGGAATATCCGACCACGTCTCCGGTGGCGAATTGAGGTGGGTAAAGTAATGATTTGCCACTTGATTTGCCCTAAAGGCCGGAAGTCCCAGTTCTTTTGCGAGTTCTCTCCGTTGTTCTGGCGAGAAGTCCGCAATGTGGCGAGGCGTTTTCTTCTTTAGCTTTGGTTCATCAAAGACGAGTTTGATATCGCTGGGTTGGTCGGGGCGCGTCATAGGTAACGTTTCACAATTTCAAAAGCCAACCAGACTGTTGGACCAGAGAGTAGAGCAGAATCAATACGATCCATCACTCCCCCATGTCCGGGTAACAAAGTGCCCATATCCTTAAGAGATAAGTCGCGCTTGAGACCGCTTTCAATAAGGTCACCGCTGGTGGCGGTAAATACGACGATTAAGCCGACAATTGCGCCGACCCACCAATGTTCGTGCATGACATAGTGAAAACTCAATGCCCCACCAATGACGGTAAATACGAGTGAGCCAGCAAGTCCTTCCCACGTTTTTTTCGGACTTACCTTTGCAGCCAACGGATGGCGGCCTGCAACGACGCCGACGAGATAGCCAAATGTGTCATTGCATGCAATGAGAACTACGAAGGTCATCACTCGATGGAAGCCATCGAATGGTCGGGCAAGCAGAATTATGAATCCGGCAAGGAAAGGAAGATAAATGAGAACAAGCGTCGTTGCAGTTGCTCGCTTAACAAATCCCTCTGGTCCCTTCCAAAGAGAGAAGACAAGTAGATTTGGCAGACAGAACGCCGTTGCAATTGCCAGACCTGCAAGGCTTCCCCGCCAAGTGGAGATCGTCAGGATGATCGTCGCAATTACAAGCGGCGGAATCGAAATGTGCGTGTTGTCAGTATCGAAGGCGCGAGATATTTCGCGAATCCCGAAAATAACCGCAATGCCTACGAGAATGGCAAAAAGTTCGCGGTGATAGGCAAGTGCAAACCAAACGAGAGCAATAATAGAGACGCTGACTGCAATCGAGGGTAAGAGTCTTCGCCCCGCTCTCTTGTTTATTGCCTCGTTGATCGCACGTAGGTCATTCATAGGCGGTGAACTCTCAAACCTCGAGTAGTTCGACCTCCTTGTGTTTCAAAAGGTCATCAATTTTTGACACGCGCTCAGAGGTAACTTTTTCCAGTTCTTTTTCTCCGCGGGTTAGGTCGTCCTTCCCGATTTCCCCGTCTTTCTCCAACTTTTCAATAGCCTCTTTTGCGCTGCGGCGAATATTGCGAAGTGAGATCTTGGCATCCTCTGCCTTCGTCTTGACTACCTTGATGTATTCCTTGCGGCGTTCCTCGGTGAGTTGAGGGAAAGCAACGCGTATGACCACTCCGTCGTTCCCGGGGTTTACACCCAAATCTGATTCGCGGATCGCCTTTTCGATGGCAGCCATCGCACTCTTATCAAAAGGAGAAATCACAGCCATGCGAGCCTCCGGCACCTGAATGGAGGCCAGTTGTGAGAGAGATGTGAAAGTGCCGTAGTAATCGACCATGATCTTGTTGAATAGCGATGGATTTGCTCGGCCAGTGCGAACGCTGGCGAAATCTTCCTTCGCCACCTCGACGGCTTTGTCCATCTTTGTTTCGGCATCCTTCAAGGTGCCAGCAACATCACTCATTACTACTCCATCTCCCTCGAGAAATCTTATGCAAGAACGTGGGCCAGAAATCGCTTATGCGACAAGAGTACCTATTACCTCGCCACGGACCGCACGACCGATATTCCCGTTGACTTTGAGATCAAAAACGATGATCGGCAGCCCATTTTCGCGGCATATGCTGAAAGCGGCCGCGTCTGCAACCGCCAACGACTTGGATATGACCTCGTCGTAGGAAATGTTGTCGAACTTCGTGGCGCTGGGATCCTTCTTAGGATCACTTGAGTACACCCCATCAACACCGCTCTTTGCAAGAAGCAATGCTTCGGCACCAATTTCCAGGGCCCGCTGGGCCGAGACAGTGTCGGTTGTGAAGAACGGCATGCCTGCTCCAGCACCAAAAATTACGACGCGGCCCTTTTCAAGGTGGCGAATTGCACGGCGAGGAATGTAGGGCTCTGCGACCTGGCCCATCGTGATGGCCGTTTGAACACGGGTGTCGATGCCTTGCTTCTCCAGAAAATCTTGGAGGGCAAGGCAGTTCATCACGGTACCGAGCATTCCCATGTAGTCGGCCCGAGCTCGATCCATACCTCTTTGTTGCAACTCTGCGCCGCGGAAATAGTTTCCGCCTCCAACCACGATGGCCACCTGCACGCCAGTTCGCACGACATCGGCTATCTGCTTGGCTACATCTTGAACGACGTCAGGGTCAACCCCAATGCCTTTTACTCCACCGAAAACTTCGCCAGAAAGTTTAAGGAGCACCCGCCCGTAACTACCTCTAGTACCGGGCATGAGTGCTCCTCTCGCTTATTGATTGAAGATTCTAAAGGTCTTCGTTCTCTTTCGTTACTGACCCACGCGGAAACGCTTGAAGGCCTTCACCGCAGTGCCTGCCTCATCGAGAATCTGCTTGACCGTTTTCTTAGCATCCTTAGCAAATGCCTGCTCGACCAGGCTCACTTCCTTGACGAAACCAGTAATTCGACCTTCCACAATTTTGGTGAGGGAGCCTTCCGGCTTTCCCTCGTTACGAGCTGTCTCCTCGGCGACGTGCCGCTCGTTCTCGATCAGCTCGGCTGGAACGTCCTCGCGACTGACATAGGAAGGGGCAAATGCTGCAATGTGCTGAGCAACGTCCTTTCCGACGTCTAGAACATCCTTGGTCAACTGGACGATAACGCCAAGCTGCGGAGGAAGATCTGGATTCGTGCGGTGCAGGTAGATACCTACCGGTCCTTCTAGGATCGCGATGCGACGAACTTCGATCTTCTCACCCAGGGTCGCATTTGCCTCATCGATAACATCCTGAACCTTTTTGCCCGGTTTAATTTCCGAAGCTAAGAAAGCATCAAGGTCGGAGATATTTGACTCAGTCAGGTGCTCCAATAGTTCGTCAGCCAGCGCCTGAAAACGCTCACCTTTGGATACGAAATCGGTCTCGCAGTTGAGTTCGAGCATGACTCCGACGTTGTTCTGCACCTTTGCAACTACCAGACCGTTTGAAGTCAGACGACCCTCGCGCTTGGTAACTCCCTTGAGTCCCTTAACGCGGATGATCTCGACCGCCTTGTCGTAGTCACCATCGGCCTCATCTAGAGCCTTTTTGCAGTCGAGCATTCCCGCGGCCGTGGCCTCGCGAAGTCTCTTTACATCTGCTGCTGAGTAATTCAATTTATGCCTCCGTTACGACAGCAGTCTCCGCGACTACTGGTTCTTCAACAACTTTTGGCGTTTCCGCAGGAGTTTCCGCGGCTACCGCACCACCGGTGAGGATTTCGTTCTCCCAGTCAGCCAAAGGCTCTCCGGCAGCAACTGTCTCCGCATCAGGCTTTACTTCTTCTTTAACGCTTGCTGCGGCGCGTGCTTGCAGGCCGGCGGCAATTGCATCGGTGATGACGCGAGTGAGTAGACCGATCGAGCGAATTGCATCGTCATTTCCCGGGATCTTGAAATCAACTTCATCTGGATCACAGTTTGTGTCGAGAATTGCAATGACTGGAATACCTAGCTTCTTCGCCTCGGCAACTGCGAGGTGCTCTTTCTTGGTGTCGACTACCCAGATTGCACTTGGCAACTTGGTCATGTTACGAATTCCGTTGAGGTTCTTGTTCAGTTTTTCGCGCTCACGTCGAAGGACAAGCAATTCCTTCTTGGTCAGAAGCTGATCGTTAGCGCTCTCAAGTGCTTCAAGTTCCTTGAGGCGCTGGATTCGCTTGTACACAGTTGGGAAGTTGGTGAGCATTCCGCCCAGCCAACGTTCCGTGACGTATGGCATTCCAACGCGTGCCGACTGCTGAATGATTGGCTCTTGAGCCTGCTTCTTTGTTCCAACATAAAGTACGTGTCCGCCCTTGGCGACTACGTCCTTCACGAATTCGTAGGCGCTATCAATGAGTCCTAGGGACTGCTGGATATCAATGATGTAGATGCCGTTGCGCTCTGTGAAAATGAAGCGTTTCATCTTTGGATTCCAACGACGAGTCTGGTGTCCGAAGTGGACTCCGCTGTCGAGAAGTTCTCGCATTGTTACAACCGCCATGGCGGCACACTCCTTCTTGCGAACTTCCGTTAAGAGGTTCGCTCTCGGTTATTGGGCCAACTACCTGCTGGCCCTCTGCACCTAAAACACCGACCAGCGAACTGGACCGAGGTGGTTCTAGCTAGGTGCGTGAAGTCATCACAGTTTTGTGATGCAGGGTGAATCCTACCCGACATGGGTTAGTGCAAACTCCGCATTATTTCCGGGCGCTAGGCCCTGGGATGAGCTTGCTTGAAGGCCTTTTGCAGCCTTTCGGTGGAAACATGCGTGTAAATCTGAGTTGTTGCCAGGGAGGCATGGCCGAGAATCTCCTGAACCGTTCGCAAATCGGCGCCCCCTTCAAGAAGATGCGTTGCCGCAGAATGGCGAAGGCCATGCGGGCCCATTCGTTCGACGCCTTCGAGAGCCGAAAGTGCTTCGTAAACAACCGTGCGCACGGTGCGCTGATCTATCCTCTTTCCGCGGACGCCAATGAAAACGGCGCTTTCCGAAAGATTGTTGGCCATGTGCAAGCGTCCATCGCGCAGCCAAGCCTTAAGGGCGCTCATCGCAGGATTGCCAATTGGGATGGTGCGTTCTTTGTTTCCCTTTCCCAGAACGCGAATTGTCTGCCGCTCATAATCGACATCGCCAAAATCGAGCCCGCAGAGTTCGGCCACCCGGGCCCCGCTTGCATAAAGAACCTCGACCATTGCGCAATCGCGCAGAGCCGCAGGTGTTTCCTCCTCGCCCACCCGCGTCGCAAGTGACTGCATGGCAAGAAGAGCATTCGGGATATCTAAAACATCTGGCAAGGTGCGATGAGCTTTGGGGATCGAAAGAGCAAAACCCACGTCCGTGGCAGTCAATCCAGTCTTGCAGGCCCACTTAGTGAAAAGGCGTATCGATACCGCGCGCCGAGATAAAGAGGTGCGTGCTCCGCCTTTGACTTGCATGGTGGCTAGCCACGAACGTATGTGGGATAGCTCAAGTCCAGAAATGTCGGTTACCCCCAATGCCTGCAAATGTCGCACCAGGCCCTCTAGATCCCCGAGGTAAGCGCGGATGCTATGAATGGAGAGATTTCGCTCACGCCGAAGATGACGCTCAAAAGTAGCAATCACTTCATCGAAATCAGTGGTCTTCACGTCTCAAGATTACTGGGGAGCTCACCTTTTGATCTCTAACGCACCTAAACTACTTATAACCATAACCCAGGCGGGAAGAAGCCCCGGAGGTGCCGAATGAGCCGCAATCTCCTGGTACGTATGTGCGTGGTTGTCACCTTGGCGCTCGGACTCAATTACATTCTCTGGAGATGGTACTTCTCTCTCAACTGGCATGCATGGTGGATTGCGGTGCCCCTTGTTTGCGCAGAGACGTACAACTTCATAGATGTCTTCTTTTTTGGATTTACAGTTTGGCGATCGGATGGAAAGCCGGTTATTCACTCGCCAGCACCAGGACTCACGGTGGACGTTTTCATCACCACCTACAACGAACCTGTTGACCTGGTGATCGCAACCGCAATAGCAGCACAGAAGATTCGCTACCCACACAAGACATGGATTCTCGATGACGGGGCGCGAGATGAAATGCGCGCTGCAGCTCGTTTAACTCCTGGCGTGGGCTACATCAAACGCGGCGCCAACTGGGAAAATCGTCCCCTCCATGCCAAAGCAGGCAACCTAAACAATGCGCTCATGTTCACCAACGGCGAGTTCATGCTGATCCTTGATGCCGACCAAGTTCCCTACCCTGAAATTCTTGATCACACACTTGGCTATTTCGAGGACCCAAAAATTGCCTTAGTGCAGACGCCGCAATGGTTTGGCAACGTATCTACATACGACCCGCTTGGAAGTCAGGCTCCACTGTTCTATGGCCCCATCCAACAAGGAAAGAATAGGTGGAATGCGGCGTTCTTCTGCGGTTCCAATGCGGTACTACGTAGAGAGGCTCTCATGCAATTGGGAATCTCACGATACGGAGCAGAACTCGAGATGGCAGTCCGGCAAGCGCTGCGAAGTGCCGACGGAATTCTCGCCCGAACCGCACGCTCCTCCGATGCTAATAGCCCAGAAGTCCAAAGGTCCCTCAGCGCCGTTGAACAAGCGATCTCGCAGGCTCGATTGGCGATCCAAGACGGCGCGACAATCGCCGAAGCCACGTACGCCCTGCAACTTCGAATCGCCGAGGTCTCCAAGGCGTTAGTCAAAGCTCACTTGCACGTAATGGCTGAGGATTTAGCCATAATAAAAGGCATCCACACCGACACAAATGAAGATTGGGATGTAATTCTCGATATCGAGAAGACAACTCACTTCCTGGCATCTCGTGACCTTTCACCACTAGGTGCCTTAGAAGCGGTTTCCCAGTTATTGCGTTCTTTAGATGTTGATCGACCTAACGAAGCCCAACCTGTAATGCCACTAGCAACCGTGTCGGTAACGGAAGATATGGCAACATCCATGAGGCTTCATGCGATGGGATGGAAGAGCCTTTATCACCACGAGACTTTAGCGATCGGTCTCGCCCCCGACGATCTAAGCAGCATGCTGAAACAAAGGCTCCGATGGGCGCAAGGAACGATGCAGGTGATGTTCCGCGAAAATCCCCTCGTTCAGAAGGGGCTTTCGGCGGCCCAAAAGATCCTGTATTTCGCGACGATGTGGAGTTACCTGAGCGGATTTGCGGCCATTGTCTACATCGTGGCACCAGTGGTTTACCTCTGTTTTGGCATTTTGCCCGTGAAATCTATTTCAATAACCTACTTCTACCATTTCATCCCATTTATGATTGCCAATCAATTACTCTTCTTGATTGTCAGCAAGGGAATCTCCACCTGGCGTGGCCAGCAATACAGCTTGGCTCTTTTCCCTATTTGGATTCAAGCGGTCACAAGTGCTGTGGCCAATGTCTACTTTGATCGCCCGCTGGGATTCGTAGTAACTCCCAAAACTCGACAGGAGGGCGGAAATCAATGGGGACTTATTAAGTACCAAATCATCGCATCCGCCATCTTGCTCACCGCGGCCGTGATTGGCATCACTCGATTGGTCATGGGTTTGAGCGAGCCCATTGGAACTGCCGTGAATGTGGCCTGGGTCCTGTGGGATATCGGACTTATGAGTATTCTGATTAAAGCGGTTCGGTATCGTGGCGTTCTACAAGAGGAGAAATGATATGGAAATTCACTCGAAGCTCCTTGGTGGTGGAGTTGTCGTTCTAGAACTTGAGGGAAAGCTGAATATGGTTTCGGCCACCTACTTGCGTCAGGAAGTTCATGCAGCCATTGCTGCCGGAAACACCAAAGTGGCTATTGATCTCTCCGCCGTAGATTTCATAGACTCCTCTGGTCTTGGCGCACTGATTAATGGCTTAAAGAGTACGCGCCAGGCCGGTGGAGATCTTCGAATCGCCGGGCCGACGGAACAAGTGCGGCTGGTTCTGGAATTAACCAACATGGATCGCGTCCTTAAAGCGTACGAAAATGCAGAAGATTCCTTCAATGAATGAGGCGACCAAGTATCGTCGTCATCTGTTAGTCCCGCCAGATGACGTCAACGCAGCACATGAGTTTCTCCAGAATATTTGGGCAGAGAATCCCCATATTCCATCGCGCGTCCAAATCAGTTTTGAAACTGCAATTGTTGAACTCGTTGCCAATATCATCTTGTATTCCGTAGCCTCATCGGGTGTTAGATGCGATGTGTTTATCGAGATCGGCGACGGGCAAATCGATGCCACGATCTCCGACAATGGTGATCTCGTTGAGATGGCGCTTGAAGAGCACATCATGCCAGACGAATTTTCTGAATCGGGGCGTGGTATTCCACTTATGAGGGCCCTCGTAGACGAACTTTCGTTTGACACTTCCCAAAATCAAAATGCATGGCGAATGTCGAAACGATTTCAAAGATGAGAGCGAAGGTCTTGCCATGACCGCTAAATCAGCCATTCAGGACGAAAGTGAGAGGCAACTAGCTCTCGATAATTTGCGCATACTTGATACTCCCCCTGAGGAGAGATTTGATCGTATAACTCGATTGGCACGGCAACTTTTTGGTGTTGAAACGGCGGCCATCTCTCTGATAGATCATGATCGCCAATGGTTCAAGTCAAAGAGCGGAACTAACCTTGTTCAAGGAAAGCGGAGCGAAGCCTTCTGCGATATTACTATTCGCAAGCCAGAGATTTTCGATGTGCCCGACGCCACGAAAGATCCACGATTCGTAGCGAATCCGTTGGTAACAGGTGACCCCAATATTCGCTTCTATGCGGGGTATCCCTTGACGACCCCCAGTGGAGATCGGATAGGTGCTTTGTGTGTTTTTGATCCCAAACCGAGAAAATTTACCGAGGATGAAAAGGTGCAATTAAGGGATCTTGCGCTCTGGGTAGAGAAGGAAATGATGATTGAGGCCGAACTCGGGCGAGCCGCAGAAGTGCAGAAGGGGCTTCTGCCAAAAAGTCGCGCCGTACTGCGTGGATATGAAGTCGCAGGTGGCTTTAAGAGTGCACGCGAAGTTGGGGGCGACTTCTACGATTGGTACGACGTCGACGAAGGTGAAGCCTTTACTCTGGCAGACGTCATGGGCAAAGGAATGGCTGCCGCAATCATCGCAGCAACCGTTCGGGCGGTATTGCGCGCCGGATCAAAAAGTGGTGACCTAGTAAGAGCCGTTGAGGTCGCCGCGATCACATTGGATTCTGATCTCAATAGCGTAGGAAGTTTCGCTACGCTTTTTCATGCTCGCCTCAATATGAATACCGGCTTAGTCCGCTACATCGACGCAGGCCATGGACTCTCATTTGTACTTAGAGACGAGGGCCCAACTATTCGTTTGATGTCAGAGAACCCGCCATTAGGGGCTGGCATTGACACAGAATGGCAGGAGCAAAATTTCACGATGGAGCCAGGAGATACCCTTATTTCCATTAGCGACGGCGTTCTTGATCTATTCGATGGGACAATCGAGGGCATGTTTGTCGCCGAAAGTACGGTGAGAAACGCTACCAGTGCTCAAGCTGTGGTCGATGTGATACTCAATATGGTCGGACCTAACGCCTCTGACGATGTCACCATACTGGTTGTCCATCGGATGAAGACAACCGCAACTTTCGAGATCTAGTTTGGTACGCGACCTAACCTAAGTAATCCGAACGTAACTGCATCCTCCAATGCCATCGCCGATGCAGCGATCACGTTCTCATGCACACCGATCGTGTCCCACTCGCCTTTACCGTCGCTTGTCTCAACGAGAACGCGAGTAATGGCACCCGTGCCTAAACGACCTTCGAGAATGCGGACCTTGTAATCGGTGAGTTCGAGTTGTGCCAACTCCGGATAGAAGCGGAGCAATCCAGAACGCAACGCTTTATCAAATGCGTTAACTGGTCCGTTACCTTCGCCAAAACAGGATATCTTCTCGCCGTGGGCGGTCAGCGTTATTTCTGCTTTAGTCACGATCTTTTGATTCGCTGATCTCTCGACCGTTGTCAACCAATGATCAATCGAGAAGAAACTTGGTCGTAAGCCAGTTGCCTCTTCACGAAGGAGTAATTCAAAGGATGCATCCGCTGCTTCAAAAGTAAATCCAAGTGCTTCCATCTCCTTGACTCGCTCTACGACCCGACCGATGAGTTCTCGATCTCCTCCAAGATCAATCCCGAGCTCTTGTGACTTCAATTCAATCGAAGCGCGGCCAGCCATTTCAGAGACGAGCATGCGCATGTCATTTCCGACGGCTGAAGGGTCTTCGTGCTGGTACAGCGATGGGTCGACCTTGATTGCACTTGCGTGCAAACCTGCTTTATGCGCGAAGGCAGAGACCCCGACGTAGGGTTGGCGGGCGCTCGGTGCAACATTGGTGACTTCGGCTACGGCATGAGAAATTCGAAACGCTTCTTGCAATGCTCCTGCAGGGAGCACCTGTTGACCCTTCTTCAATTGCAGGTTCGCGATAATAGTGACGAGATCGGCATTGCCGGTGCGCTCCCCGTAGCCGTTCAGCGTGCCTTGGACATGTGTCGCACCCGCGGCAACCGCGGCCATTGAGTTGGCAACTGCGCAACCGGTGTCGTTGTGGCAGTGGATTCCCAAACGCGCTGAGGTGCTCTGCAAAATGTCATGGACAACATCTGCTAATTCATCTGGCAGCATTCCACCGTTGGTGTCGCAGAGTGCAATGACGTCTGCACCGGCTTCCGCTGCCACACGCACAACCTCGAGAGCGTATGCACGGTTGGACCTGTATCCGTCGAAGAAGTGCTCGGCATCGAGGAAAACTCTCTGGCCCTCACCTCGCAGGTGCTTGATTGAATCCTCGATCATCGCCAAGTTCTCTTCAAGGGTTGTGCGCAGAGCCAGGTCGACGTGGCGGTCATACGCCTTAGCAACAAGGGTCACGGCGGGCGCGCCGGAATTTCTCAGCGCACTCAATAAAACATCATCTGCCGCGTTCACGTTTGGGCGACGGGTCGCCCCAAATGCTACGAAGGTCGCGTTCTTTAATTTCAGTTCAGTCTTGGCACGCTCGAAGAACTCAGTGTCCTTTGGATTTGCGCCCGGCCAACCGCCTTCAATAAATCCGACACCTAGGTCATCCAAGTGACGGGCTATTGACAGCTTGTCATGGACAGAGAGGTTTAAGCCCTCCTGTTGCGCTCCATCACGCAGGGTGGTGTCATAGATATGAAAATCATCCGAAACCATTACAGAACTTTTCGCATCCAATGGTGCTTATCTGCAATGGTGCCGTGCTGAATTCCAAGAAGACCCTCACGAATCTGCTTAGTGATTGGGCCAGGTGTGCCATCGCCGGTTACCCAAGTGCCCTTGACGCTTTTCGCGCTGCCAACCGGAGTCACGACGGCGGCGGTTCCGCACGCAAAGATTTCTGTGATCTCGCCACTGGCAACACCATCGCGCCAATCATCAATGCTGATCATGACCTCTTCGGATTTGTAGCCAAGATCCTTCGCCAATGTGAGAATTGAATCGCGCGTAATTCCAGGAAGCAACGCCCCAGTTAGCTTGGGTGTTACAACGGTTGCGTCCGCACCTTTGCCTTTTACGAAGTAGAGGTTCATGCCGCCCATTTCCTCGACCCATTTGCGCTCTTTCGCATCAATCCACACGACTTGGTCGCAACCCTCTTTGGCAGCTTCCTTCTGCGCGATTAAAGATGCGGCGTAGTTGCCGCCACATTTTGCTTCGCCGGTTCCGCCAGGGACGGCGCGTACGTATTCCATAGAAATCCAGACCGTGACTGCATTATCCGAATTGAAATAAGCCGCAGCCGGAGTTGCGATCAACATATACATCGCGCGATCGGTTGGTTTTACACCGAGACCAACTTGGGTGGCGAACATAAATGGCCGCAGGTACAAAGACTCTCCGATTTTGCTTGGGACCCAACCGGCATCTTGCGTTACAAGTGCATCGAGGCTCTCGAGAAAAGACTGCGTCGGCAACTCGGGCAGTGCCAAACGGGCGGCGCTTCGTTGAAAACGAAGAGCATTTGCCTCTGGTCGAAAGAGGGAGATGCTGCCATCGGGTTGACGGTATGCCTTCAATCCTTCAAAAATTTCTTGCCCATAGTGGAAGACCATCGCGGCAGGATCCAAGGAGATTGGCCCGTAAGGCTTCAATTCCGCTTGACCCCAACCGCCCTCCTCTGTCCATTCGGCAACGACCATGTGATCTGTGTAGTACTTGCCAAAACCCGGCTTCGCCACTTTCTCGGCGCGATCCGCCTCAGATACAGCGTGTGTTGAGGGCGTGATTTTGACAGTCATGGTTCTATCCCTTCAGAGCCGTTGCTAGTGCACTTCCGATTTCACTTGTACTGCGCTTGATTGTGCCACGTGTGAGCAAATCTTGTGCCACTACTCTTTCGACATCGGCTGCCGCGTCGTTCAAACCAAGATGACTGAGCATCATTGCGACGGACATCACTGTGGCAGTTGGATCGGCCACATTCTTGCCGGCGATGTCAGGGGCAGAGCCATGAACGGGCTCGAACATAGATGGGAATTTTCCGGTCGGGTTGATGTTGGCAGATGCGGCAAGCCCGATACCGCCGCAGATCGCCGCTGCGATATCGGTCAGAATGTCACCGAAGAGGTTGTCCGTAACAACTACATCGAAACGATCAGGGTGGGTAATGAAGAACATCGCGGCGGCATCAACGTGCAGATAATCGGTCGCTATTTCAGGGAATTCTTGAGCAACCTCATTGAATGTTCGCGTCCATAATCCACCAGAGTGCGTAAGCACATTGTTCTTGTGGACTAATGTGACCTTCTTACGCGGCCGAGCCATCGCTCTGGCAAAGGCGTCGCGTATGACTCGTTCGGCTCCGCGACGAGTATTCAAACTCTCCTCCGTGGCAATTTCAGCATCCGTGCCTTGTGCCAGGACTCCGCCAGCGCCGACGTAGGGACCTTCCGTTCCTTCGCGCACAACAATGAAATCAAGTGATTCCACTCCCGCCAATGGCGAAGTTACACCTGGATATAGACGCGCCGGACGCAAATTGACGTATTGATCAAAGGCAAAACGCAATTTAAGAAGCAATCCGCGTTCAAGTACTCCACTTGGCACACTTGGATGGCCGACGGCGCCAAGCAAGATGACATCGTTCTTTGCGAGCTCGTCAACAACGGAGTCTGGAAGGACTTCACCGGTGCGATGCCAGTAAGTGGCACCTAGGTCGTAGGAAGTCTTTGTGAAAGTAACTCCATACTTAGCGCTAACCGCGTCCAGGACTTTCAAACCTTCCGCAACAACTTCTATTCCGATTCCATCTCCAGGAATGACTGCCAGATTGAATGCCTTCCTTGTCATCTCTTTAGGCACCTAACGTTACGGAGCGGACAAGATTTGCACCTGTCTCTTTGGCAAGGGAGTTAAGAACTGCGGGCACAACTGGCGAATCGACGGTGATGGCCATAAGCGCCTCTCCACCTTCGTGATTTCGTGCCACTTGCATGCCACCGATGTTGATAGAGGATTTGCCGAGGATGTTTCCCACGGTTCCGACGACGCCGGGTCGATCGGCGTAGCGCATGAAGATCATGTTCTCAGATGGCACTACGTCTAGATCGTAAGAGTCAATCGCCACAATTTTTTGTACCTGGCGAATTCCCATCAAAGTTCCGCTGACCGTGATCTGAGTTCCGCGCGATAGCGCTGCGTTCAATGTGACGATGTTTCGGTGGTGCGGAGAGACCTCATCGGTAGTCACGGTTGTTCCCAGTCCGCGCTCTTGAGCAAGTCCTGGCGCATTTACATAGGTGACATCTTCTGCACCTAGTCCAAGCAGCGCTCCCTTAAGAGCGCTGATTGCTAGAACTGAGCAGTCGTGTGCGGCAATTTCGCCATGAACTGCCACCTCGATGTTGACTGGAACTTCTCCCGCCAAACCAATGAGTACTCCTGCGAGTTTTTCAACCAGAGGAAGCGCCGGACGAACATCTTCATGGATGATTCCGCCCTTGACGTTTACCGCATCCGGAACAAGTTCGCCAGCAAGTGCCTTGCGAACTGAAACTGCAACAGCGATTCCAGCGCGCTCCTGTGCTTCATCAGTTGATGCCCCGAGGTGCGGGGTTGCCACAACTTGATCGAGACCAAAAAGTGGTGAGTCAGTGCAGGGCTCAGTGGAGAAGACATCCAAACCGGCTCCTCCAACTCGACCTTCGGTAATTGCGTTGAAGAGAGCCAACTCATCGAGAACTCCTCCGCGGGCCGCATTGATGATGCGCACGGTTGGCTTGACCTTCATTAACGCTTCAACGCCAATGAGGTTCGCTGTCTCTTTCGTTTTCGGCAGGTGGATCGTGATGAAATCGCTTATCCCCAATAGTTCATCGAGGTCAACCAGGCGCACGCCCAACTGCGCCGCACGTGCTGGCTGCAAGTAGGGGTCATAGGCAACCACCTTCATGCCGAATGCCTGCATGCGGGCGGCAACAAGCTGGCCTATGCGGCCAAATCCGACGACGCCCAACGTCTTTTCGAACAATTCAACGCCTGTGTACTTGGAACGAGCCCACTTCCCCACTCGCAAAGAGGCATGCGCTGGAGAAATATGACGTGCAGATGCCAGAAGTAGGGCGATAGCAAGTTCGGCAGCGCTGACGATGTTAGATGTCGGTGCGTTAACGACCATGACGCCTGCTGCGGTTGCTGCAGGAATCTCAACGTTATCTAGGCCAACACCCGCTCGGGCAATTACTTTCAGGCCCTTTGCCGCGCCAATTGCTTCTGCATCCATCTTCGTTGCAGAGCGGATAAGTACGGCATCCACGCCTTTTCCGAGTGCTTCCAGAAGTTCGGCGCGATTTGCTCCATCGCAATGGCGCACCTCGAAATCTGGCCCCAGCGCTTCCATCGTTGCTGGGCTCAATTCTTCGGCGATCAGTACGACAGGTTTAGCCACGTGCAGCACTGCCTTCTGTGTAATCGTCCTTTGCGTTCTTGACCCAAGACATCATTTTGCGAAGTTCGCGTCCGACGGCCTCAATTGGATGCGCCGCACCCTTTGTGCGCAGTGCTTTGAATTCTGGAGCACCGGCATCTTGGTCATCAATGAAGCGCTTGGCAAAGGCTCCGCTTTGAATGTCAGCCAGAACGGCTTTCATGTTCTCTTTGACATGTGGATCGATAACGCGCGGACCTGAAACATAGTCGCCGTATTCAGCAGTGTCGGAAACCGACCAGCGCTGCTTGGCGATTCCGCCTTCGTACATCAAGTCAACAATGAGTTTGAGTTCGTGCAAGCACTCGAAGTAGGCAACTTCTGGTTGATATCCGGCCTCAACGAGAGTTTCAAATCCATACATCACCAATTGAGATGCACCACCGCAGAGAACTGACTGTTCACCGAATAGGTCGGTCTCTGTCTCCTCGGTGAAAGTGGTGAGAATGCCGCCGGCACGAAGTCCGCCGATTGCCTTTGCATAAGAAAGGGTCAGTGGCCAGGCATTTCCGGTCGCATCCTGCTCAACTGCAACAATCACGGGAACTCCACGGCCGGCTGAGAATTCGCGGCGCACAAGGTGTCCTGGACCCTTTGGGGCAACCATGCAGACATCAACGCTGGCCGTTGGCTTGATGTAGCCATATCGGATGTTGAAGCCGTGGCCGAAGAAGATCGCATCGCCATCTTTGAGATTTGGGAGGATCGATTCAGCGTAAATGTGGCGCTGCACTGGGTCTGGCGCAAGAATCATGATGACGGTGGCTTCCTTAACCGCCTCAGCGACGGAGACCACGCGTAGGCCCTCGGCCTCTGCTTTCTCGCGCGATTTCGAACCATCGGCAAGCCCGACGCGAACATCAACTCCGCTGTCGCGAAGGTTTAGCGCGTGAGCATGGCCTTGCGAGCCATAACCGATGACGGCGACCTTTCGACCTTGAATTATCGATAGGTCTGCGTCTTCGTCGTGATACATCGTTGCCACGGTGTTCTCCCTTTTCTTATTCTTTGGTTTTCTTAATTTTGGTAATCAGCTTGAGTGCTGATCTCGTGAAGCGTCGAAATTCCCTGTGCGCTAAGCGTACGGTCTGAAAGTGCGGCCGTGCCACGCTCGAGTGCTACCAGTCCCGATTGGACCAATTCCTTGATTCCATATGGGGTCAGTGCCTTGAGCAGAGCCTCTATATGAACACTTTCAGCAGTGCACTGGATTGTGAGTGCTTCCTCGTCCTCATCGACGACCTTGGCATCGTAGCGAGCCACTATCGCCAGGATCTCCTCCATCTTCGCTGCCCCCACTTTCACGAGCAGCAATTCGCGATGAACGGTTGAATCCGTCGGCATCTCCGAAACAGCGATCACGTTTACGAGTTTGTAAACCTGCGCCATAACTTGATCGAGAACATGGCCCTCGACATTGATGACGATTGTCATACGCGACAAGTCGGGGTTTTCCGTAGGTCCAACTGCCAGTGAATCGATGTTGTAGGCACGGCGCGAGAAGAGCGAGGCAACGCGGGCAAGAACACCGGGGCTGTTCTCAACGAGAACCGCGATCGTATGTTTACTCATCACAACTCCTGTGAATCCCAGTCGGGGGCCAGTCCCCGAGCGATCATGATTTCGTCATTCGATGCGCCGGCTGCCACCATCGGCCAGACCATCGCATCCTTGAAAACCCTAAAGTCGACGACCACGGGTTGGTCGTTAATCGACATTGCTTCTTTGATCACGGCGTCAACATCCTCAGGACGCTCGCAACGAAGCCCTGCGCAACCCATGGCGTCCGCCAATTTGACGAAGTCTGGGACGAACTTGGATTGCAGAGAGGTATTTGAATATCGGCCTTCGTAGAACATAGTCTGCCACTGGCGAACCATGCCCAGGCTTTCGTTATTGATGATCGCAACCTTGATCGGAATGTTATTGAGGGCGCAGGTGACCAACTCTTGGTTTGTCATCTGAAAGCAACCATCGCCATCAATAGCCCAGACAGTTGTGTCAGGCATTCCAACTTTTGCGCCCATCGCTGCAGGCACTGCGTATCCCATGGTTCCAAGTCCGCCTGAGTTCAACCAAGTTCGCGGCTTTTCATACTTCACAAACTGCGAAGCCCACATCTGGTGCTGGCCAACTCCGGCAACATAAATCGAATCCGGGCCAGAGATTGCGCCAATTCGTTCGATGACGAATTGAGGAGAAAGTGAGCCATCTTCTGGTTTGGTATAACCCAATGGATAGGTCTGGCGAAGCGATGACATCTGCCGCCACCACGCCGTGAGATCTGGTTTGGACTCTTTGAATTCCCTTTGAACCGCGGGGATTAAAGCCTTGATCGTGTGCGATAGATCGCCAATGACTGCAACATCGGCATAACGGTTCTTGCCGATCTCGGCCGGGTCAATATCGGCGTGGATCACTTTGGCATGGACGGCGAAAGAGGAAAGTTTTCCCGTGACTCGGTCATCGAAGCGAGCGCCAAGGGTAATAAGTAGATCTGCCTTCTGTAGCGCAGTTACTGCAGCAACGGTCCCGTGCATGCCTGGCATGCCAAGGTGCAGGTGATGGCTGTCAGGGAAAGCTCCGCGCGCCATCAAGGTCGTTACGACTGGTGCTCCAACGAGTTCAGCAAAGCGCATCAGCTCTTTGCTTGCGTTAGCTTTGATAACTCCGCCACCGACGAAGACAACCGGCTTTTCGGAAGCCGCAATCAGGACTGCCGCGTCGCGGATGGCTTCTTCTTCTGGTTCTACCTGCGGTTTGTACCCCGCTAGGTGGAGTTTGGACGGATACTTAAAAGTTGTCATCTTTTGAAGTGCGTCTTTGGCGATATCGACTAGGACGGGACCGGGCCGGCCCGTGCTTGCAATATGGAATGCCTCAGCGATTGCTCGTGGGATCTCGGCTGGATCGGTGATCAAGTAATTATGTTTTGTGATCGGCATCGTTATGCCGCGGATATCTGCCTCTTGAAAAGCATCGGTCCCAATTGCTGCCGACGGAACCTGGCCCGTGATGGCAACCATCGGCACTGAGTCCATCTGCGCATCCGCCAGTGCAGTGACCAAGTTGGTCGCACCTGGTCCGGAGGTCACGATGCAAACCCCTACCCGCCCGGTTGCCTGCGCATATCCCTCGGCCGCGTGGCCGGCGCCCTGTTCGTGGCGCACGAGGATGTGGCGGATCGAGGAGTCGAAGATCGGGTCATAGGCGGGAAGAATGGCGCCGCCGGGAATTCCAAACATGACATCTACGCCGGCAGCCTCTAGCGATTTCACCAGGCTGGACGCCCCAGTCATTTCTTTGCCCATCTTCCACTCCTTCCTATGTCTCGTAATTGAATATTTCGCCGTTTAAATGCAAAAACCCTCAGTGATAACTGAGGGTAGCGCGGGATCTGATTGTGCTAGATCGCGCGCTTTTCAATCACTACTGATGTTCTCACGCGCATATTCTCGTGTGCACGTGCGGCACCGTCAACCTTTTGAGATTGGCATCTCACAATGTGAGAAGTGATTTTAGTCGCAGACAGCGCCTTTGCTAGCTGACCCAACCAACTTTGCATACTTGGCGAGAACACCTCGCGTGTACTTATGCGGCACAGGAGTGAAGTCCTGACGTCTCTTTGCGAGCTCTGCATCATCAACCAAGAGATCAAGTGTTCGATCAACTATATTGATTCGCACGCGATCACCGTTCTGCACGAATGCAATCGGACCGCCTAGAGATGCCTCAGGTGCAACATGGCCAACACATAACCCAGTTGTTCCACCGGAGAAACGGCCATCGGTCAAGAGCAGCACAGATTTGCCAAGGCCGGCACCCTTGATCGCACCGGTGATCATCAGCATCTCGCGCATTCCTGGCCCGCCCTTGGGACCTTCATATCTGATGACGACAACATCGCCGGCTTGAATGGAACCGTTCTCAAGTGCGTCCATTGCTTGTTGTTCGCGCTCGAAAACCTTGGCAGGGCCTTCGAAGAGATCGACATCCACGCCCGCAGTTTTCGTAACTGCGCCCTCGGGTGCGAGGGAACCCTTCAGAACTGTGAGTCCGCCACCGAGTGAAAGCGGATTGGCGATGGCACGCAAGATCGCGCCGTCTGGATCTGGTGGTGCGATATCAGCCAAGTTCTCAGCCATCGTCTTACCAGTCACCGTCAAGACGTCACCATGCAATAAACCAGCGTCCAGCAACGCTTTCAGGACAACGGGAACTCCGCCGACCTTGTCCATGTCGCTCATGACGAAACGGCCAAATGGCTTGAGATCGCCGAGCAGCGGGACCTTTGACCCGATGCGGTGGAAATCTTCCAGATCTAGATCAACATCGGCCTCGTGAGCAATGGCCAGCAAGTGCAGCACCGCGTTTGTCGAACCACCTAGTGCCATGACAGCGGTGATCGCGTTTTCAAATGCCGGCTTGGTGAGAATGTCGCGAGTTGTGATTCCTTGCCGGATCAATTCGACAACCGCAGCACCGGCTTTCACTGAGTATGCATCGCGGCGGCGATCAACTGCGGGTGGCGCAGCAGAACCGGGAAGTGAAAGTCCGATTGCCTCCCCCACAGTAGCCATCGTGTTAGCGGTATACATGCCACCGCAGGCACCTTCGCCTGGGCAGATCGCGCGTTCAATTTCATCGAGCTTCTCTTTTGTAATGAGCCCGCGAGCGCATGCACCGACAGCCTCGAATGCGTCGATAATCGTGACGTCTTTGCCATCGACTTGTCCTGGCAAAGTGGATCCGGCGTAAACAAAAACACTTGCCACATCAATGCGAGCGGCCGCCATCATCATCCCTGGCAAAGACTTATCGCAGCCCGCGAATGTCACCATTCCATCCAGACGTTCTGCCTGCATCACGGTTTCGACGGAGTCAGCAATTACTTCGCGAGAAACGAGCGAGAAATGCATCCCCTCGTGGCCCATAGAGATTCCATCCGATACCGAGATGGTCCCGAACTGCATGGGGAATCCACCGGCGTCGATGACACCTTGGCGCGAAGCTTTGGCCAAGCGATCCAGCGACAAGTTGCAGGGAGTGATCTCATTCCACGAGGAAACGATCCCGATCTGCGGTTTGACCCAGTCGCCATCCTTCATGCCTACCGCGCGCAACATCCCGCGGGCAGGCGCGCGTTCCATTCCATCGGTGACCAGGCCAGACCGGGGCTTCATTGTGCTCATGGGGTAATGGTAGGCGATCGCCCACCTTTGTTTGGCGAAACAAATTGCTTACTGAACTGCGAGGTCCGAGATCCGGGCAAAAAGTCGGTTTGGGTGAGCAACTGGTCGCATGGATCTATGGAAGCCAAAATTTTCGTATATTTCCACCATCTCCGCGTTTAATGCGTCGACAATGAGATATCGCGCGGCAGCAATCTGGGATGCCTTCTCCGCTTCGGTCACAACGTCCGCGATTAGAATCCTGCTTAATCCCTGGCCTTGTAGCGAAACATCCAAAGCAAATTTACCCAAGAGAAGTGCGGGAACTATGACTTGTTCACCCCTTGCCAATGTCTTTGGTAGTTCATCTCGACTGAAAGAGTGCGCGGTGAGGGTATAAAAGGCAACAACGACGTCATCGCCCAAGTGCCATACATAGGTTCGCCCGTAGTCTCGCGCGCTAGCAGTCGACGCGTGGCTGCGAAGCCATAAATCAATATTTGGTTCACCAGAGTCGAAATTACCCAATTCGTGATGGCTAGATAACTGTTCTCGAATAATTCGACCTCTCACCGAGTGTTATCGACGTTCTATTAGAGCATCAGCTTCGGTTCGGGCCTTCGCTAGTTCTTCGTTGTAAACCGGGGGTGCATCCAGAGCACTTAACAATTCCTCAAAGAAAGACACGGGAACTCTCCACGTTCGCTGCGCGTCAATGACTTCTTGAGCCTTTTCCAACGCTGCATCGAGGGCAAATTTGCTTGCGCTTACCTTCTCCAGACTCGCCGCCTCACGAATTTGGCTTAAAGCCTCCTCGGGTAGGCGGATCTCGAACCGTTCCGTCGCAGCAGTAGTCATTGGGCTCTCCCTCTCTTACGTACATTATACGTACAAATGAAATCGGAGCCTAGGAATTTGCAGCCTTCTAGACCGAATTTGCGTGAGTGCTCCCACTTACGATACGGTACGGTATCGTTTCATAAGGTAAGGGAGGCCAGCATGAGTATCACCCAGTGCATCGGCCGTCCCCGCGACAAATCCCGCGACATCGCTATTGAGAAGGCCACGGTCGAGTTACTCCGAGAAATCGGCTACGAGAGCATCACCATGGATCTTGTGGCTCTTCGCGCGCGAGTCAGCAAAGCCACCATCTACAGACGATGGAAGAACAAGGCAGCCCTCGTGGCAGATGCCGTTCATCACTATGCCTTCTGCAAAATGCCGGTTATCGACACGGGCAGTCTGCGCGGCGATCTCATTGAAGTCATTTCCGAAAAGGTCAAGATCATGAAAAGCGCGGACGGTCAGTTAATTGCCGGCCTCATGTGCACTGCTCGAAACGATGCCGATCTATTCGAACTTCTGCATCAACCCCTTTCGGAGAAGGCAAGCGCAGCTGGCTCCGCAATATTCGATCGAGCCGTCTTACGGGGAGAAATCTCCGTGGATGCCAAGCGCGAACAAGTCTTCCAACTAGTACCCGCGATCATAGGCTTTCGAGTTTTCATGTCACGAGAAAGCATCACCCATAAATTTATCGAGGACCTCGTAGATGACGTTCTCCTTCCAGTACTTCAGCACACAACCAAGTAATCACTAGCACCACGTCGCAAGCAGCCACCAACGAGGAGATATACGTGTCCCAAACAGCAGCAGAGTTAGACAAAGACATTCCAGCAGAGGGTCTGGATCCAACAAGATGGCGAGCATTGCTTGTCATCGCGATCGCACAATTGATGGTCGTTCTCGACTCATCGATCGTCAACATCGCAATCCCAAGCGCGAAAGCCGCCCTTCACATTTCTAGTGCGAACCAGCAATGGGTCGTCACCTCATACACATTGGCCTTCGGCTCCCTTCTTCTCCTGGGTGGGCGAATTGCTGACTACGTTGGTCGCAAGAAGATCTTCATCATCGGACTTCTCGGTTTCGCAGGTGCATCCGCACTTGGTGGAATCGCATCCAGCCAAGGTCTCCTCTTCGCAGCACGCGGACTACAAGGTGCCTTCGGTGCACTTCTAACCCCGGCTGCTCTTTCCCTTCTTAACGTCACATTCACCGTTCCTAAAGAGCGCGCAAAGGCGTTCGGTGTTTACGGTGCGATCTCTGGTGGAGGCGCAGCAATCGGCCTCATCATGGGTGGAGTTCTTACTGAATATGCGAACTGGCGTTGGTGCTTGGGCGTTAACGTCCCAATCGCAATCATCGCAGCGATTCTGGCAAGGCCATACTTGAAGGAATCCAAGGCAGTCGGCGATCGCAGCTACGACGTACCTGGTGTACTGACGGCAACTGCGGGACTGTTCTCACTTGTCTACGCATTTACGTTGGCAGCAAGAGATGGATGGACAGATGGCCACACCTTCTTGTTCTTCGGTCTTGCAGCATTGTTCCTAACGGTCTTCATCGCCATCGAAATGCGCGTAAAGAACCCACTTCTGCCAATGCGAATCCTCGCAGAGCGCAACCGTGCCGGTTCTTACCTGGGCTCACTCTTTGTAGGTTCAGGTCTGTTCTCGATGTTCTTGTTCCTTGGCCTCTATCTTCAGGTAATCCTTGGATACTCACCAATTCGCACCGGCTTCGCATTCCTACCGTTCTCCATCGGAATCATTCTCTTCGCCGGCGTATCTGCGAAGTTGCTTCCAACGATGGGACCTCGTCCGTTGATGATCTGGGGACTACTTCAGTCAACAGTTGGTCTGCTTCTTCTCACGAGGATCACGCCGACAACGCCGTACTTCTCCCACGTATTTCCTTCACTCATTATTATGAGCACTGGTATGGCATTGGTCTTCATTCCGATGGCATCCACATCTCTGCATGGAATCGGAGCCCACGACTCTGGTGTCGGAAGTGCAATGTTGAACACCAGCCAGCAAATCGGTGGATCACTCGGTACTGCTCTGCTTAATACCATTGCAGCAACGGCAACCACGGCGTACATCGTGTTGCACGGTGGCAACGGAAAGACTGCACAATTCGCAGCTCTGACGCACGGCTACACGCAATCGTTCAAAGTTGGTGCAGGTCTATTGATGGCGGGCGCAGTTGTTCTCGCCCTCACGATCCGAATCGGCAAAGAGTCACTCGTCGAAGACGACCTGATTGTCGCCGCGCACTAACTAGTTATCAGTTAGTTGCTTGACCCAAGTGGCCAAGTAGAAGCTCCCTTACACGGGCAGCATCTGCTTGGCCTTTGGTGTCTTTCATGACTGCGCCAATGAGTGCACCAGCGGCCGGAATATGGCCGTTGCGGATCTTCTCTGCTGTCTCTGGTTGCGCGGCGATTGCTCGCTCGATTGCGGCCATCAATGCAGATTCATCCGAAACGACTTTCAATCCACGGGACTCGATGACCTGAGCAGGCTTTCCCTCGCCGTTGATGACACCCTCGACAACTTGGCGGGCCAACTTGTCTGTCAGATCGCCCTTCTCGACAAGGGCCACAATCTCGGCGACATCAGAAGGAGAAATTGAGAGTTCAGAAATCGTCACATCTTTCTCGTTGGCGATTCGCGAGATCTCACCCAGCCACCATCCGCGCGCACGGGCAGGATCAGCCCCTAGTTTCACAGTCGCCTCCACGATATCGAGTGCGTCCGCATTGATCATCGCGGCCATCTCTTTATCCAGCACCGACCATTCCGCCTGCAATCTCTTGCGGCGCTTGGTTGGCTCCTCGGGCAAAGTTGCCCGTAATTTCTCAACCCAGGCAGCATCTGGCTCTACTGGAACAAGGTCTGGCTCTGGAAAGTAGCGGTAATCCTCTGCCTGCTCCTTGGACCTGCCAGAGCGAGTTAATCCGCTCTCCTCTTGGAAGTGACGAGTCTCTTGAACGACTCGCTGGCCTGCATTGAGCAGCTCCGCATGGCGGATCATTTCCCCGCGCACAGCGCGCTCGACGGAGCGAAGTGAGTTCACGTTCTTAGTTTCACTACGAGTCCCCAAAGTTGTCTCACCGATCAATCGCAAAGAGACGTTGGCATCGCAGCGAAGCGAACCCTGCTCCATCCGAACATCGCTGACGTCAAGGGATCGAAGAATTGTCTGCAGTTCAGCAACGTAAGCCTTAGCAACCTCTGGGGCATACTTGCCCGTGCCCGGAACAATCTTGGTGACGATCTCTACGAGAGGAATTCCTGCGCGGTTGAAGTCAAGGAGTGAGTAATCAGCACCATGAATGCGGCCAGTTGCTCCACCCATGTGCAGCGACTTTCCAGTGTCCTCTTCCATGTGCGCGCGCTCAATCTCAACGCGGAATTGCTTTGGACCTTCATCGGTGTCGATTTCAACATCGACATAGCCGTTGATGCAGATCGGCTCGTCGTACTGTGAAATCTGGAAGTTCTTTGGCATATCTGGATAGAAATAGTTCTTCCGCGAAAAACGACTAAATGGCGCAACCGTGCAGTGCAAGGCAAGGCCGATCTTGATTGCCGACTCAATCGCCTTCTCATTCACAACCGGAAGTGCACCTGGCATCCCCAAGCAGACAGGGCACGTCTGCGTATTTGGCTCAGCACCAAAGACGGTGCTGCATCCGCAGAACATCTTCGATTTCGTATTGAGTTCGACGTGAACCTCAAGACCAAGCACTGGCTCGTACTTCGCGATTACATCCTCATAGGAAAGGCTCACTTGGCACCTCCCAATGCTGGAATTTGCGAGAGCAACGGAGCGCCCCACTTCGCCAGCAACTCTGCCTCAAGGGCTGCGCCAACTGAGTACAACCTCTGATCCTGCATTGCTGGGGCCATGATCTGGAATCCAACGGGCAATCCGTCCTCAGGTGCGAGACCGCAAGGAAGACTCATTCCGCAGTTACCGGCCATATTCACTGGAATTGTCGCAATGTCGTTGAGGTACATAGCCAGCGGATCATCGACTTTCTCGCCAATCTTGAAGGCCGTCGTTGGGCATGTAGGCGAAACGAGAACATCCGCCGATTGAAATGCCTTAGCGAAATCCTGAGTGATCAACGTACGCACCTTTTGGGCGCTGCCGTAATAGGCGTCGTAGTAACCTGATGAAAGTGCATATGTACCAAGGATAATTCGTCGCTTCACTTCGCGGCCAAAGCCAACTTCACGGGTCAGATTCATGACCAGTTCTGCAGAAACTCCTTCTTCATCCCCCACTCGCATGCCATAACGCATCGCATCAAAGCGGGCCAAGTTAGATGAACACTCACTCGGAGCAATCAAGTAGTAAGAAGCAAGTGCGTATTCAAAGTTGGGGCATGAGACTTCAACAATTTCAGCCCCCGCCTTCGCAAGTAGTTCGAGTGATTCCTCAAAACGGGATCGAACGCCCGCTTGATAACCATCGCCGTTGAGTTCCTTAACGACGCCGATCTTCACGCCCTTCACATTCCCGTTTCGCGCCGCATGAACTACCGGAGGAACAGGAGCATTGATGCTCGTGGCATCCTTTGGATCATGTCCCGCAATCACTTCGTGCAATAACGCTGCATCCAAAACGGTGCGCGCGCAAGGACCCGCTTGGTCAAGGCTTGAAGAGAATGCGATCAAGCCGTAGCGAGAGACTCCCCCGTATGTCGGCTTGACCCCAACAGTTCCGGTGACAGCTGCAGGTTGGCGAATAGATCCACCAGTGTCCGTTCCAATTGCCAGTGGTGCTTCAAATGAAGCAAGTGCCGCAGATGAGCCACCGCCTGATCCACCAGGGATCCTTGAAAGATCCCATGGATTATGCGTCGGACCATATGCAGAGTTCTCAGTCGATGAACCCATTGCGAATTCGTCCATGTTGGTTTTGCCAAGAATGACAACGCCCGCATCCTTCAACTTCGTTACGAGGGTTGAGTCGTAAGGTGGTCGCCAACCTTTAAGGATCTTCGAGCCGGCCGTAGTGGGTACTCCCTTTTGAACCATGACATCTTTGAGTGCGAGTGGGACTCCGGCCAGCGGACCGACTTTCTCGCCGTTTGCCCGCGCCTTATCCACGGCCCTTGCTTGAGCGAGAGCGCCTTCATGATCCAAATACAAAAATGCATGAACTTCTGCATCGACTTCCGCGATCCGATCAAAATGATCTTGAGTCAACTTCTCTGAGGTGACTTCCCCCGCCGCCATCGCTGCGGCCATCTCGTGAGCTGAGCGAGTAACCATTTACTCTTCCCCCAGAATCTGAGGCACACGGAATCGTCCATCTTCTTTCGCGGGCGCTCCCGAGAGCGCTTGCTCGGGGGTAAGGCTTGGGACAATAACATCGGGACGGGCCACGTTACTTATTGGCACAGGGTGCGAGGTTGGCTTGACCTCCGAAGCGGCAACCTCCTGAACCCGAGCCACCGCGTTGAGAATCACGTCCATCTCTGTGGCCAGGTGGTCCAACTCGGAGTCTGTCATCTCTATTCGGGCCAAACGGGCCAAATTGGCCACATCGCTGCGAGAAAGGGTGCTCATGCAGGGAAGTCTATTTATTAAGCTCTTATAGGGCTAATTTCGAGTGGCTTCCTAATTCCCATCGGGTCCCAGACGAGGTCGCAAGGGCGGTTTCGGTTTGGGAGGCAAACCGTGTTGGTAAATCGCTTGAAGTAGCCGTATTGCCTTATCCGATATGCCCTCACCTAAGTAGTACTTGTCCATTAGCTCTTCAGCCGCCCCAAGACTGTTTACGCCACAGATCGACAATAGAGTCGCAATATCCTGATCATCTCGCCCCAACCGAGAAGCCCTTAACTTCATGGCAAGTAGAGATTCAGCCGAAGCCACCACGACGGTAACGGTTGCGCCTGGGTATTTAGCCAATCTGCAGCCCATCCTTGCTCGATTGCAACTTGCGCGGCCGCTCTCAAAATCGGTCCTTCTGGAAAAAGTTGCGCATCAACCATCGCTGGTTGTTCGGCGATCAAAATAGCGTATTGCCAATGCAGCGCCACCGATAATTCGGATTCCGGCAGGTTCGCCTGCTTCGCGTAATTTTGTTATAACTGCATTAATACCGCGGATGAGATCTTCTCACTCTAGATCATCATTCGCCATTTTGTTTAGTAGCTTTCTAACGTTTGAGCTTCAATGAGGACTCCTCGACGAAGGAATTCTCGCGGCACGCTCTTAATATCCACGTCGATTTTGTAATCGCTCGTTTGAGGAGTCCAACGGTCATCAGATCGCCCCTTTCTCAATCTGATCCAGTCGGGAATAGGCAATCTCCCTGCATTTAGTCGATATTCACACAAGGCTGCGATGGCTAGATCCCAACGATCTGAACCTGTTGGAGCAGGCTCTGTCAAGGTTAATCCCACCCTGGTCGCTCCGGTCTCAGCTGCTAAATTATCGGCAAGTTGGATAAATCGCTTAAAAATTGCCTCGTCGTCGTTCCGAAGAATTGCCTTGCTAATTTGAGTGGCAATTCGCGCAGCATCACTTCTAACCGTTGGAATTGTGACCACAGAATGGCGCGTTGCTCGCAAGATTGTTTCCAATGTCGCCACCGTAGGTTCTCGCTTCCCGTGCTCAATAAGAGATAGAGACGAGCCAGCGACTCCTGAACGTCCTGCTAACTCAACCTGAGTCAGGCCACTGGCTGCGCGGCTGGCGCACGCAAGAATTCTTGCTGTCATAACCACTCTCTCCCTAACTTTTACTAAGTCGTAAAATGTTATCACAGGCCGATCCGAAGAACTACCTTCGAATATGGGCCAAGCCCCTCGCCAGCCAGTTATAGCCAACCGAGGAAATTTGAAGTGCCTAACTTAGTGTGGCACTATATGAAGCATGACGACCAGAATATCCTCCCCGGTTCACCGACGTACTTCGCTTCCATTAACCGAATCGAATGAAAATGACCTCTCCACACTTCTGGACTCCTCGAGTTATCAATTGGCGCTTGAAAAGTTAACTGGCACAAAGATCTTGGACCAAGAAATTAGTTCGTCCGCCCTTCTTCATGCGATTTTCGAAGCAGGCATGTCCGCGATTAAGAAAACAGCCGAACTCGAGGGCTACGCCCAAATCGCATCAAGTATCTCTTCGACTAACATTCAACAGAAGAAGAATGAGGCACGACGTCGTCGCCCAACATGGGCGGATGAGCAATGAACACCCCATGGCCCTTGCTTCGAGGAAGGGTTTACGCGGCTAAACTCTCAAACATCAAAGATGAAAAGTATTTCCTCGTAGTATCGAACAACCAGCGAAACGCTCACCTGCCTCAGGTTCTTGCCGTTCGACTAACCACTTCTCCCAAACCAAGCATTCCAAGTATCGTCGAAATTGGAAAAGGTGAAGTGTTCCTAGGCCGCGCAGTATGTGATGACATCGTTGAACTTTATGAAGACGAAATCCAGCGCGATCTCGGTGCGCTAAGTCCGTCGGCCATGTCAGCGGTGGGGAACGGACTAAAAGCAGCCCTCGCCCTGTGACTTCCTAACTGCGAATCTGACCTGAGCCAGTCACTATCCAAGTTGTCGTGGTCATGGCCTCGAGTCCCATTGGCCCTCTTGCATGCAATTTCTGATTGGAAATACCGATTTCGGCCCCGAAGCCCATTTGCTCGCCATCGGTAAATCGCGTTGAAGTATTGACCATCACCGCAGCGCAATCGGAGAGCGCAATGAAGCGCTCGGCTGCGGCTTGATTTTCGGTAACGATCGCCTCGGTGTGCTTTGTACCGTGCTCGGCGATGTGATCGCTTGCGGAGTCGAGTGAGGGAACTATTGCTACGTTCATTTCAAGGGCACCATATTCAGTTCCCCAACTTTCTTCGGTGGCAAGCGAGGAGTTGATGCCAGCCGATTTTGCAATCTTCAACGACTCGTCATCACAGTGAAGGATCACGCCCGCATCGTCTAGGGACTTTAGAATGATGGGTAGGAATACTTCTGCAATTGACTGGTGAACGAGAAGCGTTTCAGCAGCATTGCAGACACTCGGACGATGCGTCTTGGAGTTCATAACAATCGGAACGGCTTTTTCAAGGTCAGCGAACTCGTCGACGTACACGTGGCAGACGCCAGCACCAGTTTCAATGGTGGGCACAGTGGAGTCATCAACCACCATGCGGATCAATGCGGCACTCCCCCGCGGAATCACCAAGTCAACCTTGCCGCGCGCATGAAGTAGGGCGCTGACTGTCTCGCGATCGTAAGAGGGAACCAATTGGATGACATCTGGAGAGATGACCGTTCGCGCAAGTGCATCGCGCATTACATTCACGAGCACTTCATTGCTTGAAGCTGCGCTGGATGACCCACGCAAAAGTGCAGCATTTCCCGACATCAGGAGAATGACGGCAGCATCGACTGTGACATTCGGTCGCGCCTCGTAAACCATCCCGACGACGCCGAAGGGAACTGCAATCTGCTTGAGGTGAAGACCATTGGGAGTAGTTGATTCGCGAAGGGTGACGGCAAGTGGATCGGGAAGGTTGGCGACCTCGCGAGCACCTTTGGCAATAGAGAGAACGCGTTCGTGAGTAAGAAGAAGTCGATCAAGGAGCTGTGGTTGCATACCTTCTGCTTCGCCACGGTCCATGTCTTTTTTATTTGCCGCCAGAATCTCCGGAATGCGGTTCTCAATTTCATCGGAGATCGCGAGAAGAGCTGCCTCTCGCTCTAGCCCTGAGGAACGTGAGAGTGTCCGAGCTGCCAGACGGGCGCGATCGGCTAATTGATCGATTAGCTCCTTGGCATCCATGAACCCAAGCCTATCGGGGCTTAGGATTTAGCGGTGCGCACCTTATATCGCTTCATACGCAATCTGCTTATCGGTCTATTTGCGGTTTATATCCTGCTTTTCAGCGCGACGCGCGTGATTCATTACCCTGAACCGATAGCCGCGATTCGCCTTGGCTTAGCACCGGCATCCAAGACCCCGACGATGTTGCCCTTCCACATTGTCCAGCCCAGCACCACGTCGGTGGCATGGACTACTAGCAATGAAGCGATGCCAACCACAGTGAACTGGGGTGGGACGCAGATTCCATTTAGCGAATTCTTATCGAAGACTTCCACCAACGCCTTCCTTGTGGTGCGCGATGGCGTGATCACTTACGAGTGGTACAACAAGACCACCAACGCCCACTCCAAACTTCCGTCATATTCGATGGCTAAAACTCTCACCTCGATCATGATCGGCCAACTCATCGCTGACGGGAAAATCAAAGAGTCGGACACTTTCGTCAAATACTTCCCGCAGTACAAAACCGGTGGAACTTTCGACAAAGTCACCATTCAGTCACTACTGGACATGCAGGCCGGCGTCGGAGTGAGCGACAACTACCCCACCGGCCCTGCTGGTTGGGGTGTGGGAATCGCCCAGATGTATGCAACAACCGATCTGAATTTCTTCATCGAACACAATCGGAAGATGAGTTGGGCACCGGACACCAAATCTGAATACCGAAGCGTTGACACGCAAATGCTCGGATTCATCATCAAAAAGGTCACTGGGACAACCGTCTCGGACTACTTCAGCAAGCATGTCTGGCAGCCGATAGGCGCCGAGGAGAGTGCATTCTGGAACGTCGACCACGTTGGCGGACTGGAGAAGACTTTCTGCTGTTTCAATGCCACTGCTCGCGACTGGGCGCGAATCGGTCAGTTGATTCTTGATAACGGCGCCGCCAAAGCAGTAGCGGCAAACCTCATCACTAATGCATGGATGACCCGACTAGAAACGCCTGCGACGACCTTGGACCACGGTTGGGGTTATGGAGCTCAGATCTGGCACCCTTTTGCAGGCAAGATGATGTTGCTGGGGCTGCACGGCCAATACATCTACATCGATCCAGTCACCCATACGGCGATTGTGAAACTCAGCGATGAACCAACCGACAGCGGGAATCATGAAGTTCTCACGGCGAACGTGTTGCGAGATATCGCCGCGACTAAACCTTAAGGAGAGTTCTACTGATTGGCATTTGTCGTAACATTTAGGACGAATGCAACGGTTATATCTCCAAAGACTGGCACAGAGAAAGTGTTGACACCTTTGCCAACGCCGCCGATCTGATGCGTAGTGCTATCGACCGTCAATTTGATCGCAAAGGTAATCGCCCCATAAAGACTGTTGGAGGCAACAACTGTTCCGTTTCCTGACGAATCCGTGACGCAGCCATTGACGTTCCATACGTCTGCACTTCCTGTTCCGCGACCGTTAAGGATTGTGAAGGTCGTTGGAATTGTCGAGTCCGTAGACAACGAGCCGCGCGTGATCGTCACGATTGCCTGGCCATGATAGGTGCCATCAAATGTCGCTATGAGCGGGATGGAACCTGAGCCGCAAGAAATTGGGGTGGTGGTTGGCGAAGGGGCCGGCACTGCATTGATGGAGGGTTTCGGCGTAGGTGGAGCAGCTGGAACTCGAAAGGTATTGGAGAGATCAAGGTATTCTCGGAATCTCACCGAAACATACGGGGTTCTGATAGATGCGGGGCCAGTACCAAGAGAATTCGTGGCTGCCACAGTAAATGCATAATTGATGGGCTTCGGCTTTGGCGTTCGCTTATTTGGATTTGGAATATCTACGACGCACCGAAGACTTGACGATTTGCAAATATGAACCTTAGGGCCCGGCCAATATGTGACTGTGTAAGAAGTAATGGAATAGCCACCCTTGGACGCGGGGGTCGTCCATGTCAACGTGGCGCTTTCTAGTCCGCCCACTGCCTTCACATTCAAGGGTTGGGATGGGACAGAGTATTTTGTTGCAGCTCCAGAAATGTTGATCCCGCTGAGTCCGATAAGAATGAACACGAGAGTGAAAATTGAGAGTCTACGACGACGTGTACTTTCCATGGCTACTCCTCAAAGCAACCTTGCCGGTATTTACAGTGTAATTAGCGAGGTCTTTCGGGCGTAGAGGAAATGAGAGTGCTAGCACACCTTGAGAATTACAGAAGAACTAAGTCATCTCTATGAATGAGTTCGCGTTCATATTCTGGTCCCAAAGCCTGCGCTAACTCTTTTGTCGAGCGCCCGAGCATCTGAGGAATTTCTGCAGAATCAAAAGCGACAAGACCTCGAGCAATAACCAGGCCCTGTTGTGAAGCAATTTCGACGGCATCTCCGGCACTGAATTCGCCTTCGACTGATGTAACACCGGCGGGCAGAAGTGACACGCCTCGTTCCTTAAGAGCTTTGACTGCACCGTCATCGACAACTAAGCGACCGTGCGGTGTTGATGCATGAGCAAGCCAGAGAAGTCGTGAATTAGTTTTGGAAGGCTGGGCATGAAAGTAGGTACCGAAATCTGCGCCGAGCAATGCCGCCCCAGCATTCTCCAACGAAGTAAGCAACATCGGAATTCCCGCACTAGTGGAGATACGTGCAGCTTCCACTTTGGTGACCATTCCACCACTGCCGACACCAGAGGAACCCGCACCTCCGATAGTTGTTTCATCAATGGCAGATACAGATTGCACCTCACTGATTCGCTTGGCACCGCTCAGTGTCGGAAGTGCGTCGTAAAGGGCGTCAATGTCGGAGACGAGAACTAACAAATCCGCGCCGATGACCAAGGCGACGAGGGCGGCCAGGCGATCGTTGTCGCCGAAGCGAATCTCTTGCGTGCCAACGGTGTCGTTCTCGTTGATGATGGGGATGACGCCAAGTGCGAGTAGGCGATAAAGCGCGCGTTGAGCGTTCTTGTAATGGGTGCGATGGATGACGTCCTGTGTCGTAAGGAGAATTTGCGATGCAACCATGCCATATCGGGCGAAACTCTCGGTATACCGATGTATGAGCAGGCCTTGGCCAACTGATGCGGCTGCCTGCTGAGTGGCGAGATCTCGGGGGCGCGACTTCAATTTAAGTGGTGAGAGTCCGGCGGCGATGGCGCCGGATGAAACGACGACGACATCAATTCCACGTGATCGAGCGGCAGCTACAACATCAACGAGTCGATCTACAGCAGAGGGATCGAGTTCAGAGCCTGCTTTTCCCGTTAAGGAAGACGATCCGACTTTGATAACAATTCTTTTTGCCGATGAGACCTTCGATCGACTCATTGAGAATCCTCGGAATAAACCGCGTCCTCTGCCACATCCTCTGCGTCCATCTTGAGTTCTTCAACCAACGCAGGGGTGCGCGGATCGATAACCGTGAATTCCCACTGACGTGCAAGTTCTTCAGTGCTGAGCTGATCGCGCGACTTCTCAGGTCCGCGCCAAATGGAATCAAATCGAACGTCTTCACCACGCGCGCCAAGGAGTTCGGCGCCAGATTCGATGGTTGGCTCCCAGTCGAAGATGACTGCGTCGTCGCCGACACCGACGCGAACTTCATTTCCGGCAACTGCGCCCTGCTTGAAAAGTTCCTTCTCAACGCCTAATTGGGCCATGCGATCTGCCAAATAGCCAATTGCTTCAGCGTTCTTAAAGTTAGTCTGGCGAACCCAGCGCATGATCTTTGGCCCGGAGATGTTGAAGGAGCCGTCCTTGTTTGCCGTGACGGTGAAGCCAGAATCATCAACGGCAACTGGCCTAAGGACGATACGAGTGCGCTCTTCAACTGCCATAGCCGCGCGAGATTTTTGAATGATGCGGGCCATCGCATACGTTAAATCAGAAAGGCCCGCACGCGACGCGGCTGAGACCGGATAAACCTCGTAACCGCGGTCGCGTAAGGATTGGGCAACCATATCAGCCATTGCGGCTCCGTCTGGTAAATCGATCTTGTTCAATGCGATGATTCGTGGGCGGTCTTCAAGGCCCCCGTATTGCGCAAGTTCGTCTTCGATAATTTCAAGATCTGCAACTGGGTTGCGATTAGTTTCCAATGTGCCGCAGTCAAGAACATGGACGAGAGCAACGCAACGTTCGACATGGCGCAAAAATTCCAGGCCCAGGCCCTTGCCTTGGCTGGCTCCGGGAATCAGTCCTGGAACATCGGCCACCGTAAAGCGCGTCTCCCCTGCTTGGACAACGCCAAGGTTCGGGATCAAGGTCGTGAATGGATAGTCAGCAATCTTGGGACGGGCTGCAGAGATCGCGGCGATAAGGGATGACTTGCCGGCACTGGGATATCCAACGAGGGCAATATCGGCAACGCTTTTAAGTTCGAGAATAAGGGTGCGCTCTTCACCGGGTTCACCGAGAAGGGCAAAGCCAGGGGCGCGTCGCTTGGAGGAAGCCAGGGCAAGGTTTCCTAAGCCACCGTGACCGCCTTGGGCGGCGATGAAAACGGTGCCGTTGCCAACGAGGTCGGCGATCTGGTTTCCGTCTTTGTCCAAGACGACAGTTCCGTTAGGGACTTTGAGAACGAGATCCTCGCCCGATGGTCCGTCTTTGCGATCTCCATATCCGGCACGACCTGAAGTCGCCTTGCGATGAGGTGAATGGTGGTAATCCAGAAGAGTGGTCACGTTGGGATCGACGATGAGTTTGATGTCGCCGCCGCGTCCGCCATTGCCGCCATCCGGCCCGCCCAAGGGCTTGAATTTCTCGCGGTGAACAGAGACGCACCCATCCCCGCCTTTGCCGGCCATGGCGTAGAGAGTCACGCGATCAACGAATGTTGTCATTGCCGCCCCTCCCTAAAAAAGTGTATTTAACATCCATAAAAATAAAAGAGCGGGTCCGCATGCACGGCCCGCTCATTTATGAGAACCGAGATCTAGGCGACGGGGACCACATTTACAACGCGACGACCGCGAGCGCGACCGAATTCGACTGCGCCGGCAGCCATTGCGAAGAGAGTGTCATCTTTGCCGCGTCCTACGTTTGCTCCTGGGTGGAAGTGGGTGCCACGTTGACGCACGAGGATCTCGCCGTTCTTGACTACCTGTCCGCCGAAGCGCTTAATTCCGAGGTACTGCGCATTTGAATCGCGACCGTTTCGTGTCGAGGAGACACCTTTTTTACTTGCCATCTCTCAACTCCTTAGTTCATGCCATTGATGGCGGTGATAAGAACACGAGTGTTCTTGGAACGGTGACCTTGACGACGGCGATAGCCGGTCTTGTTCTTGTAACGAAGAATGTGGATCTTCTCGCCCTTGGTCTCATCGATGACCTCGGCGGTTACTTTCACGCCAGAGAGGACCTTGGCATCGTGGGTGACGGTTGCACCGTCAACGACGAGAAGTGCTGGAAAAGTTACGGTTGAACCGGCTTTAGCGTCGATACGATCGACGGTGACGGTGTCTCCGACGGTGACCTTCTCTTGGCGGCCACCCGCCTTCACAATTGCGTACACGTAACGACTCCAGTTCTTTAACAAAGCTTATAGGCACGAAAATCTCCACCAAGCAGGGCCTAAGGGTACGGAAGTTAGACCCTCTGGGTCAAACTGAGCCGGCGTTTTAGGCCCATTTTCTAGGCTCCCGGCGTGATCACCCCACTGCTGGCGGCGCGTCGATGACGACGTCCGCGGGCAGGTACGGGGGCAATAACGGCCGCGGCCACGATCTCTTCGGCAAGGGTGTAATCCTCGTCAGCGGGAACGACTTCCTCGTCCAAATCGTGCTCAATGGCCTCTTGGGGCTTCATGATTTCATCAAAGGGCATAGAAGGCTTTGGCTTCACAGGATCGGTATGAATGTGAATTCCACGCCCGCCACAACTTTCACACGTGGTTGAGAAGGCTTCAATGAGGCCCTGGCCGACGCGCTTTCGCGTCATCTGAACAAGTCCAAGGGAAGTCACTTCTGCAACCTGGTGCTTGGTGCGATCGCGACCAAGACATTCAACCAATCGACGAAGGACTTGCTCGCGGTTTGATTCGAGAATCATGTCGATGAAGTCGATGACAATAATTCCGCCCAGGTCGCGCAGACGAAGTTGACGGGCGATCTCTTCTGCAGCTTCCAAGTTGTTCTTGGTGACGGTCTCTTCGAGGTTTCCGCCCTTGCCGATGAATTTGCCGGTGTTAACGTCAATGACGATCATCGCCTCGGTGCGATCGATTACAAGTGATCCGCCGGAAGGCAGATAGACCTTGCGATCAAATGCCTTCGACAACTGCTCGTCCACGCGATAGTTCGAGAAGAGATCTCCCGGACCGGTGAACTTTTCCAGTTTGGAAGTGAGTTCTGGTGCGATGAATCCCAAATAATTGTGAATCTCTTCCCATGCTTCATTTCCTTGAATGGTGAGCTTGCGGAAATCCTCATTGAAGATATCGCGGATAACGCGGACCGCGAGATCAGGCTCTGAATAAAGCAGTGCCGGCGCGTGGAAATTTGGGTTTTCCGACTTGGCGACTATGTCTTCCCATTGAGTCTTTAATCGCGCAACATCTGCTTCGATCTCAGCATCGCTGGCACCTTCAGCGGCCGTACGTACGATGACGCCGGCCTCATCAGGAACTAACGCCTTGAGAATTGTCTTCAAGCGAGCGCGCTCTGGTTCGGGAAGTCGGCGGCTGATGCCACTCATTCCGCCACCAGGAACGTAGACAAGATATCTGCCTGGCAATGAAATCTGACTTGTCAGGCGAGCGCCTTTCTGTCCGATCGGATCCTTGGTGACCTGCACAAGTACGGGCTGACCGGTTTTCAAGACCATTTCAATTTTGCGCGGTTGCGAATCAGAAATTCCGGCCGCATCCCAGTTAACTTCGGCTGCATAAAGAACTGCGTTGCGGCCCTTGCCGATATCAACGAAGGCTGCCTCCATGCTGGGAAGTACATTCTGAACGCGACCAAGATAGACGTTGCCGACGTATGAGACGTTGGTGTGGCGGTTGACGTAGTGCTCGACCATCACCTTGTCTTCGATGACGCAAATCTGTGTGCGATCTCCAATTTGGCGCACCAGCATTTCACGATCGACATTCTCACGACGGGCAAGGAATTCGCCCTCGGTGATAACGGTGCCGCGCTTGCGGTACTGCTCGCGGTACTCAGAACGTGGCTCGCGGGTACGGCGAGCTGGCCTTCTGGCATCGCCACCACGGGCAGGCCGTTCGCGAATTTCGCGGGGCTCGCGAGCTTCGCGCACTTTCACAACGGTTACAACGCCGTCTTCTTCCACGGTCTCACCAGGAGTTACCCCATCAGCACTTGAGCGTCGGCGACGACGACGGTGGGTTGCGGCCTTGCCGGCCTCATCCACCTCTCCAGCCTCAGCGCCTTCAATGTGCTCTCCTTCTTGCTCGGAAGGACGGCGGCGACCGCGGCCTCCACGCCTGCGACGACGTCCGCGACTGTCGGAATCCCCGCTGGGAACCTCCGCCTCAACGACAATTTCGGTGGGAACTTTCTTGCGGGAGGTACTTTTTTTGACGGCGGCCACGGGGGGCTCACCAACCTCTGCTACGGCAGCTTTCGCGCGCGGTGCGCGGGCTGGCTTCACATCGGTGACGGAGGCCGCCTGGAAAATCGGTACGGGGATTGCCGGGGCGCTCTTCTTGGAAGGGCTTTTCTTGGGCGTCGCTGCGCCTGTATCAGGCGAACTTTCACTTACTTTCTTAGCCGCACGCTTGCGCGGCGTTTTTGGCTCAATAGCCATATCTAGTACCAAATCCTCTATGCGTTCTGTAAAAACGCGCTCTGGCTCGGATGACCGAGCAAATCTTTGTTGAGTTCGCACTTGCTTTGCCTTAAGGGCATTAACCGCGATGGAATCGCGAGCCGCGCTGAACTTTGACCTAAGTATGGCAGACGGAGCCCCCAAAACCCAATAACCCCTATTTGGCCGGGTTCGAGCCTTCTTAGCCCCTCTGGCGGGCGTGCACGTTCTGAAGAAGTCCGATGCCGATGAGGTTAGCGAACATGCTCGAACCGCCGTAGGAGACAAAGGGCAAAGGGACACCAGTCATCGGCATCAGTCCCATTGTCATGCCGATATTTTCAAATGCTTGAAAGGCAAACCATGCAATAACACCGGTGCAGACCAATCGGCCAAATAAATCTTGAGACTTCCGCGCTATTCGGAAAGACCGCCAGAGAATAATCATGAAGAGGAAGAGGATGAGCGAGCTTCCCACAAAATCCAAGCTCCTCGCCGGCAACGGTGAAAATGAAGTCAGTCTGTTGTTCGGGAACGAAGCGGCCGTTGGTCTGCGGTCCCTGGAAGAGTCCCTTTCCTGTTAAACCACCTGAACCCACCGTAATGCGCGATTGCCGTAGCTGGTAGCCGCTCATCTGCGGATCTGCCGAAGGATTCACAAAAGACTGCAATCTCTTAACCTGGTAGTCGCTCAGGACACCCGCTTTGACGGCCCCAAATCTACCCAGCACCGCGACCATCGAGAGACCAACAACCCAACGCGATGGAGCACCGGAGACCGCCACAATTGTTACAACTGATGCGCTAATGATGATGACGGTGCCCATGTCGGGTTGAAGGAGTATGAGAATGATCGGAACTGCCGCAATTGCTAATGCCCGCGCGACATCCTTGTGTGTGGGTTCCTCGCGGTCATGTACCCGTTCTGAGAGCACCAGGAAATTCCGACGATGATAGAAATTTTGGCCAATTCTGCCGGTTGAATTTGAAAACCACCGGGAAGTGCAATCCACGCGCGCGAACCGTTGATGGTGGCTCCGACGCCAGGAATAAGTACTGCAATCAGACCCAGCACTCCGCACGCCCCAAAGAATCGGCGTGTATGCCCGCAAAAGTCGTAATCAATAATAGTTGTACTAAATGCAATGCAAGATTCCAATTACAATGTTGATGACGTGGCGTTTGAGGTAGTACTGCGGATCAAGGCCGATCCCGGCATACCAAGATTTTGTCGCCGCAAGACAAGAAGGGTGCCGATCGCAAATAGCCCAAAACTGCACAGAAAGAATCGGATCGAAGGGACGCTTGGTGTAACCGCGTTTCCTACGGTGCGTACAAAGTAATTCCGAGGCTCACTGGGGTTGTTGTCACCTTCATCGTTGGAGAAATTCTGCGGCAGTGCAGTGGGCGGACCCGTTGGGAATAGAGCTTTGCCTGGAACCACCTTATTTCCAACAACGCCAAAGAGGGTTTCGTAGATATGTCGAACTCCAACGGCGCTGATATCTGATCCGAATCCGCCCTGGCTCACCATCATCACAACCGCATAACGGGGTTTGTCACTTGGGCCAAAAGAGGCAAACCACGAGGTATTGCCCTTCTTGGTGCCGTTGGGGTTGAGGCCGAATACTTCAGCGGTACCTGTTTTGCCGCTTACTGGAACTGGAAAACCACTGAACGTGGATGCGGCAGTTCCGCTGATAACCACCTGTCGGAGAGCACCTTGCAAGAATGTCAACGTAGATTTCTTGGCGGGCAACTTGCCAAGAACTTTTGGCGCAAACCGCCCGAGAACCTTTCCATCTGTTGTCTCTATCGCCTCCCCAATTGTTGGCTGCCAAATTGTTCCGCCGTTGGCAACTGCTGAATACATCTGCACAAGTTTGAGCGGGGTAATAACCGTGTCACCTTGTCCGATCGAGAAGTTGACTGCGTCACCGCCGCGGATCTTGTCGCCATCCACACAATTCTCCTTGGCAAGTGCGAGAAAAAAAGTAGTCTGCTGGCTTTTGGGAGCACGTGTCCTGAATAGTGGCAGTAGTAATTCTTGTTCTGTTTATACCAAGCTAAGCGCCAAGCCCGATCGGCGAGTCGTCCACTCGATTCAGCAGGTAGATCAATCCCAGTTTTCTTGCCGATCTGGAAACCGCGCGCTGCCGAAAAGAAATAATCATGGGCATTCTTCTTGGGAGAGAGTCCACCATCTTTGAGCCACTCATCAAATGCAATTCGATACCAGATAGTGTCGCACGAAACGGCAATGGCATCGCGCATCGTAATAGTGCCTTGGGCTTTACTTTCGAAGTTGTGAAAGAGAGTAGTTCCGACTTGAACGCTTGCCGGACAGCTATAAGTAGCACTGAGGCTGTATCCCGCATTTGCCGCCGCAACTACAGAGACTGCCTTAAAAGTGGACGCCGGTGCATAAAGACCTTGCAATGCTCGATCAAGTGCCGGAACTCCGTCTGTTTCGCTAAATAAATCTCTCGCCTGCTTTACAGTCAAACCCTTTTCCCAAATATTTGGATCGTAAGTGGGGTATGAAGCGAGAGCCAATACCCGACCCGTCTTCACATCCATAACCACTGCTGCGCCACCGTCTGCAACATTGCCGGCTTTTCGAGCTCGCATGCCACCGCGTCCGCTAAGTGCGCTTTCAGTCGATGCTTGAAGTCTGGCATTCAAACTCGTCACCAGATGATTTCCCGGAACTGGCTTGATGTTCTGTGCTTGCCTCGTAACAGCCTCTAGCCGATCAACGATAACCGTTCGAATTCCGGGTTTGCCGCGAAAATACGTGTCGTATTGATACTCGAAGCCAGCCTTTCCAATTGATTCACTCCGATAAAAATGGATACCATTGGCGGAATTGAAATCATTCAGTTAATGGACCAACGTAACCCAAGAAATGAGCGGCGTTCACGCCGTCAATGCCCGGGTAATTTCGCACTGCAATCGGCATGGAATCTATGCCGGGATACAGATCCGCTCTCTCGACAATCTGAAGGGCTTTCGATGGATCGGCATCCTTTGTTATCGGGATCGGCTGATATCGAGTACCAGTCCAGCACCCTGCCTGAACTGTCTTGGGTAATTCGCCACATAGCCGAGTGTGGAGATAGACATCCGCGTACCTCAGTCCAAGAAGGTTCGCCGTTTTTTTTAGAACGGCGACGCCTTTATCATTCTGTTTATCAAGGACGCTTCGATCAGCCGTCACCGCCAAACCGACGCGGTTGAGGGCAAGAGGCACGCCTGACGAATCGACAATCAGACCTCGTGTGGCGGGGGTGACAATATCCCGACTCTGAATACTTAAGGCAGCATCACGGTAGGTGGAACCGGAACCTATTTGGAGGAAGAAGAGACGCCCTAATAAGGCGAGCATTAGGGAGATAATTAATGTCTGTGTAACCATCAAACTCCACCCCGAGCGCTCGTTCATTGAAACTCCCGAGTCTCAAATATTCCACGGTGAAGTCTCGATGCAATCGGCAATACGAACGGAGCAAATGCAAGGGTCCAAAGCCCGTTGCCTACGACCGTGCGAAAGAGTTGAGATAGGCGACCAACTTCCATTCCTAGAACTGCATCAAAAACAATGTACAAAGTGAGAGCAACGACCACGGCTGCAGCAACAAAGACCACTAAGCTCAAGGGATCACTTCTAAGGCTGTCATCTCCATAACGAAGGAAGGCAATCGCGAATCCTAGCGCTGCCAGAATTAATGCCCATTGTCCAATTGGTCCGTTAGATGTTGGCGCTAAATCCAGAAAGAGCCCTGCGAAGAATCCAACAATTGCACCGACTTCTGGAGTACTCAATGCAGCCCAGCAGAGAGTGAAAATTAAGAACACCGAGAATCCACCGAGAGGCAAATGAACTTCATCAATAATCATTATCTGGGCTAAGTAAACGAGCGCGAATACCACTGTCGAATAGATACCGCGTCTTGTATACATCGGACTATTTTTTTGTTGTCGGCGTACTAGTCGGAAGCGGCTTGGGAGTAACGATGGGCCCGGGTGTGGCACCAAGGGTTGCTGCAGGAGTTGCGCCAGGCGTGAGGAAAATTGTCACCGTGGGGACTGGAGTCGGCATTGGCTTCGGTGGCACCAACGCATCGCGCGGATCTGTGATGGGCGGGCTGACTACGATGGAAACAATTCCAACGCTATGCAGATGTGTGAAAAATTGGACTTCCGCTAATTGTGAGACCGACCCGGCTGAATTTGGCACGGAAGTTACGGTTCCGACGGGGACGCCAGGAACAAAGGGTTTTCCTGCCCTCACTACCTCGTGCGAGAAGAACATCTCCAGTTTTCACGGTTGATCTGGCTGTCGAGCATCTGCAAGCATCGGCGCGATCAGTTCCTTGCCCGCTCAAGATGCCAATCTCCTGACTTCCAGCTATGCGCACGCCAACTCGGAATGATGGATCCGATTCGAGCATGACCAGTGAAGTCGTTGCATAAACCTCCTTTACAACGCCGACGAGTCCATCGCCGCACAGAACGGTCATGTCGCGCGTCAACATGCGCATTAGCTTCCAACGTCGATAGTGATTGTTTGGCTGAAGGAGGCGCTCGTGCCTTGCGAAATGACTCTTGCGCTAACAACTTTGTATCCGCCGGTTCCGGCAAGATTCAAGACTGACTTGAGTTGCTTGATCTGGGATTCGATGTTCTTGCGCTCGATCAAAGTCGATCGAAGTTGAGAATTCTGTGTTTCAAGATTCCTTATTTCCGCTCGGGTTCGACCGAGGTGGCCTAAGTCCGAAAAGAAATTGCCGATGGGGCTAAATGCGGAGTTTGCTGCTCGTTGGAAGGGCCCCAGCACACTCTGGGTGCCCTGTCGAAGACCTGTAACTAATGACACCCCTCTTAGATCCAAAGTGATGAGAAAAAGGGATGTGACGATGAGAGTCACAAGCAACAGGCGACTGCGATTGTCCCCGCCGTATCGCATTTAAGGCGTACCTATCGTCGAGGTTCGGAGATCAAGACTTTCTCTAAAGCCTCAAATTCTTCGATACATTTTCCGGTGCCCTCGACAACTGCGTCCAGAGGACGATCCGCGATGTGAATCGGCATTCCGGTCTCGCGGCGAAGACGCTCATCGAGTCCGCGCAAAAGTGCGCCGCCGCCCGTAAGGACAATGCCACGATCCATAAGGTCACTTGCCAGCTCTGGTGGAGTCTTATCCAACGTGCTCTTCACAGCGTTGACGATCGCGTTAACTGGCTCCTCGATAGCCTTTCGGATTTCTGCTGCTGTGACAACGATCGTCTTAGGCAAGCCAGTAGCTAGGTCGCGTCCGCGAATTTCGGCATCGGGTTCACCTTGGATCGGGTAGGCAGAACCAATCGCCATCTTGATCTCTTCTGCAGTGCGCTCTCCAAGCAGAAGGGAGAATTCACGCTTCACCCAGTTGATAATGGCTTGGTCAAGCTCATCTCCACCAACGCGGATTGAGAGCGCGGTGACGATTCCGCCCAGGGAAATGACGGCGACTTCCGTTGTGCCACCACCAATATCGACAACCATGTTTCCGGTTGGTTCGTGGATCGGAAGGCCAGCACCGATCGCTGCGGCCATCGGCTCTTCAATAATGTAAACCTTACGTGCGCCTGCTGCGTATCCGGCGTCTTTCACGGCACGCTGTTCGACTCCGGTGATTCCAGAAGGTACGCACACGACGATACGAGGCTTGGCGAGGTAGCGACGACGGTGCACCTTCTGAATGAAATAACGCAACATACGCTCGGTCGTATCGAAGTCGGCGATGACGCCGTCTTTGAGAGGGCGGATGGCGACAATGTTGCCAGGGGTACGACCGATCATCTTTTTGGCCTCATGACCAACAGCCAGAATTGCACCCGTGTCCTGATTGACCGCTACAACACTTGGCTCATTGAGAACAATGCCACGCCCGCGTACATAAACGAGGGTATTTGCTGTACCCAAGTCGATGGCCATATCGCGGCCAATGAATGACATTCTGTTGCTCATGTGTTCCTCTCGATTGAAAATCCTTTGAAGAAAATATCTATCTCGCGGGTAGCCGACTCAACCGAATCGGAACCGTGCACGATGTTCTGCACAACTTTTGTACCTTGATCCCGAGCCAGATCGCCCCGAATTGTTCCAGGCGCCGCAACCGTCGGATCTGTCGCACCTGCAAGGGAACGAAATCCTTCGATCACACGATTGCCTTCGGCGATGAGGGCAACGATCGGTCCAGATGACATGAACTCAACGAGTGGTTCGTAAAACGTCTTGCCCGCGTGTTCAGCGTAATGCTGTTCCAGAATTGAACGGTCAGCTTGGAGCATCTTCAATGCAATGACCGAATATCCTTTTGTCTCAATACGAGAGATAACCTCCCCGATTAGCCCGCGATTAACGCCGTCTGGCTTAATCAATACCAAAGTTCTCTCTGTGATCACCCCCAGAGTGTAATCGGTCTATCGACCCGTGGTCTCGCCTGCCTTGAGCAGGGCCGCTCGGGCAGCTTCGCCCTTTCGACCCACGACGACGGCAGCAATCCAGAGCCCCAGAAAGAGCGACCCCAAGAAAAAGAGGGGGGTTACGACAAATCCATATCCGATCATCGCGATCTGGAGGGCCGAGCCGAGGATCCAACCGATACTCCTTCGCAACATTGACACCGCGACCACCAGGAGCGCTGCAATTACCCCACCCCACACAATGGCTGATTCACCGTGATCTTTTGAAGCAAGCAGGACCGCAAAGCCCATGACCAAGATTTCCATGGTGAGAACTGCCGACGCGAGGACTTTCATCTGCGTTTGATCTCAATCACTTGAGAGTCGCTTGAGGATTGCCCGTGATTGTCCGACCGTGACAACAGATCCGGTAATGACAACGCCTATTGAACTCTCGAGGGATTTTCCACGAGTATCGGCAATCGCACCCCTTATCGCTTCTTCAAGATTTTCGACAACCGTAACTCGGCCAGGACCGAAAACGCGGGTCGCAATACGTGCCACTTCTTCGGCAGGCATTGCACGCGAGGAATCACTTGCCGTCACCACGAGAGAATTGAAGACGGGTTCTAAGACTTTTAACATCCCTTCAACATCTTTGTCTGCAAAAGCGGCAAAGACGCCCATGATCTCATCGAAGGTAAATTCGGATTCCAATGTCTCAGCCAGTGCTTTGGCACCGTGCGGATTATGCGCGGCGTCAAGGATGACTGTCGGATCATGAAAAACTGTCTCGCAACGACCTGGCGAGGTCACGGCGGCGAAACCTGCCTGCACAGATTCAGGATCCAACTCCTGGCCGCCGAAGAAGGCCTCCACTGCAGCAAGGGCTGTCGCAGCATTGGCCCCTTGATGTTTTCCGTGAAGCGGAAGGAAGATGTCCTCGTAGCGGCCAGTGATTCCCTTGATCGTAATAAGTTGGCCGCCGACTGCAACGCTTCGTCGTTCTAGCGAATACTCAATGCCTTCGCGGGCAACTTCTGCGCCAACTTCTGCAACGCGACGCATGAGCTCCACTGCGGCTTCCGGTTCTTGACCGGCAAGAACCACCGATGAACCCTCTTTGATGATTCCGCCTTTAGTTCTGGCAATTTCCGTCAGGGTATTTCCTAGATACGCCGTGTGGTCAAAACCGATCGGGGTAATGACAGATACGGCGGCTTCAACCACATTGGTTGCATCCCATTCCCCGCCCATGCCCACTTCGATAATTCCAATATCAACTGGCCATTCAGAGAAAGCAACAAAGGCTAGCGCCGTGATGGCCTCGAAAAAAGAGATGGGATTTTCAAACTTCTGATCCATCAATTCCAAGTAAGGAGCAATGTCGTTGTAGGCGAATATGAAGAACTTGGGGTCAATTGGTTCGCCGTTTATAGCAACGCGCTCGAGCATGCTCTCCAGATGTGGGCTCGTGAAGCGGCCAGTTCGAAGACCCGTCGCGTTCATCAATGAGTCGATCATCCGCGCCGTTGTCGTCTTTCCATTGGTGCCAGCCACATGAATGGTCGGGTAGGCCAACTGAGGCGATCCCAGCATGTCGACGAGTGCCGAGATCCGTTCTAGCGAAGGCGCAATCCTGGTTTCGGGCCAACGCACCTCTAGCGCGACCTCAATCGCATGAAGCCTTGCCTGATCCTCTGAAGTGGTCATGCTGATGGCAAACCTTCGAGAGCCGCGGTTAAACGCTCGATATCCGAATCCGTCTTGGCTAGACGTTCTTTGATTTCAACGACCACGCTCTCAGGTGCCTTTGCCATGAATCCTTCATTGGAGAGTTTGACGATTGCCGTCTCGCGATCTTTCTTTGCAGTAACTAGATCTTTGGTAAGACGAGCCCGCTCTGCGGCAATATCTACGCTCTGGCTTAGATCAAGTTCGATCTTGAACTTTCCGATCTCCAGAGCCTGGCTAGGAACGAAGAGTCCCTCTTCTGGATGATCAATGCGTAGAACGAAACGCATGGCACTTTCGTATCTCGCATATTCCTCTGGCGCATGGAATTTTCCTGGAATCCGCTGACTTGGCTTTATGCCCTGGTCGTTTCTGAACCGACGAACTTCAGTGATGATTTCTTGAACCTGCAAGATCAATTTCTCTCCGGCTGTGTCATCATGTTTGGCATTTGGTTCCGGCCACTTTGCGATGACGACGGATTCTCCCCCAGTGAGATTTGTCCAAAGCTCTTCAGTTATGAACGGCATTATCGGATGCATCAACCGCAGCAACTGATCAAGAACATGACCAAGTACTCGCTTCGAATCGTGCGCCGTGCCTGTAGCAAAGGCTTCCTTAGATAACTCCAAGTACCAATCGCAGAGGTCATCCCAAGCGAAGTGGTAAATGAGTTCACACGCGCGTGCGAATTCGTATGTCTCGAGAAGTTCACCAACTTGGGTAATCGTGGAATTCAAGCGGCTCAAGATCCAACGATCCACTGCATTGAGCGAATCTAAATCAGGTAGATCTCCCGAGACGGTTGCCCCGTTCATCAGAGCAAAGCGGGTTGCATTCCAGAGTTTGGTTCCGAAATTGCGCGAACCTGCGATCCATTCCTCCGCGAGGGCTTGGTCGCTGCCCGGATTGGCGCCCCGTGCGAGGGTGAATCGCACTGCGTCGGCCCCGTACAGATCCATCAATTCGAGAGGATCGACCGCGTTTCCCTTGCTTCTGCTCATTTTCTTGCCGAATTTGTCCCTGACCAATCCATGCAGTGCGATGATATGGAAGGGCGGCACGCCGTCCATCGCAAACAACCCAAAGAGCATCATTCGAACTACCCAGAAAAAGAGAATGTCATAGCCGGTGACTAAAACGCTTGTTGGATAGAACTTTTTCAAGTCATCGGTATTCTCTGGCCAACCTAAAGTTGAAAAAGGCCAGAGTGCCGATGAGAACCATGTATCCAGCACATCTGGATCCTGGGTGTACCCAGCAGGGGCGTCCTCGTCAGGACCGGTGACGATAACTTCTCCGTTTGGTCCATACCAAACGGGAATTCGGTGTCCCCACCAGAGCTGCCGGGAGATGCACCAGTCGTGCATATTGTCGACCCACTCGAAATATCGAGGTTCAAGGGAAGTCGGTTCAATCCTGACTTTGCCCTCACGCACGGCATCGCCTGCCGCTTTTGCAAGAGGTGCAACTTTCACGAACCATTGCTTTGACAGAAGAGGCTCCACCGTTGTGTCACACCGCTGACAATGTCCGACTGCGTGCATGTACGGACGCTTCTCGGCAACAATTCTCCCTTGCGCGCGCAGCGCCTCAACCACAGCCTTTCTAGCGTCAAAGCGATCTAAGCCATCGAATTCAGTATTGGTGCCGAATACGACAGCCTCGGGACTGAGGATGACAATGTTCGGAAGGGAATGACGTTGCCCAATTTCAAAATCGTTTGGGTCGTGTGCAGGGGTGACCTTTACTGCTCCCGTGCCAAACTCCGGATCGACATGTTCGTCCGCAATGATCGGAATCCGACGATTCACCAGAGGAAGCTCGATCATCTTGCCGATCATGTGCGAATAGCGTGCATCATCGGGGTGCACAGCGACTGCAGTGTCACCCAGCATGGTCTCTACTCTCGTGGTGGCAACAATGATTGAATCTTCACCTTCGCCATATCGAATAGATACCAGTTCGCCTTCGTCATCGTTATGGTCGACTTCAATATCTGAAAGAGCGGTCATGCAACGTGGGCACCAGTTGATGATTCGCTCTGCGCGGTAGATCAAGCCAGCGTCATACAGACGTTTGAAAATTGTCAGTACTGCTCGCGAAAGTCCTTCGTCCATCGTGAATCGCTCGCGCGTCCAATCGACGCTATCGCCGAAACGACGCATTTGCTGAAGGATCGCTCCGCTAGATTCGGCCTTCCATTGCCAAACCCTCTTCACGAATTCTTCGCGTCCCAAGTCGTGTCGCGACAATCCCTCTTTAGCCAGTTGCTTTTCGACCACATTCTGTGTCGCGATCCCTGCGTGATCCGTCCCCGGCAACCACAGAGCATTGAAGCCTTTCATTCGCTTCATGCGGATGAGAATGTCTTGAATAGTGTGATCTAGCGCGGTGCCGATATGCAGCACACCAGTGACATTGGGAGGAGGGAGCACGATCGTGAAAGGAGGCTTGTCGGACTTAGAATCCGGGGTGAAATACCCAGCGGCTACCCACTTTTCATACAGTGTGGCCTCTACCTCCGCACTTGAGAAATTAGGAGGTAATTCGCGCTGACTCATGGAGGAGAGTCTAGATTATGCGCTCTTCTCCTCTTGACCCTTTTGTCCTCGGACAATCCTCTTGGGAATATCGCTGGTTCGAGTCACAAAAGTAGGGGCAGAGCCATCGGCGATGCATTCCTTAGTAACGATCACCTTAGCCACGTCGGTCCGGCTTGGGACGTCGTACATCACCGATAGCAGCACTGATTCCATAATGGCCCGAAGTCCGCGTGCACCTGTCCCCCTGTGAAGAGCAAGCTCTGCGATGGCATCCAGCGATTCGGTGGTGAATTCAAGTTCCACGTCATCAAGATCGAAAAGTCGGACATATTGCTTAACGAGGGCGTTCTTAGGCTCGGTAAGAATCTGCATTAGGGCGGTCCGATCCAGTTTCTCGACGCTGGTCACGATGGGCAGCCGGCCGATGAATTCAGGAATCATTCCGAATTTCAATAGGTCCTCAGGCATGACATCTGCAAAGACGTCCTGTTTATCGCGATCGGCCTCCGTTTGGAGAACTGCATTGAAGCCAACGCCAGCCGAACCCTTGCGACCTTCGATGATCTTCTCAAGCCCTGCAAAGGCCCCACCGACAATGAAGAGGACGTTGGTGGTATCGATTTGGATGAATTCCTGATGTGGATGCTTGCGGCCGCCTTGAGGGGGTACGGATGCGACTGTGCCTTCAAGGATTTTCAAGAGCGCCTGCTGTACGCCTTCACCGGAAACGTCACGAGTGATCGATGGGTTCTCAGATTTGCGAGCAACCTTGTCGATCTCATCGATGTAAATGATTCCGGTTTCAGCCTTTTTCACATCATAATCAGCAGCTTGAATAAGTTTGAGCAGAATGTTTTCAACATCCTCGCCGACATATCCTGCTTCGGTGAGAGCGGTTGCATCAGCGATTGCAAATGGAACGTTGAGCATCCGTGCCAAAGTCTGCGCCAATAAAGTCTTGCCGCACCCTGTTGGGCCGAGAAGCAAGATGTTGCTCTTGGACAACTCGACTGAGTCCTCGCGCTTTGTATCCCCGCTTTGTACGCGCTTGTAATGATTGTAGACGGCGACGGAGAGCGACTTCTTGGCGCGCTCTTGGCCAATAACGTACTGGTCTAGAAATTCGTAGATCTCGGTTGGCTTGGGCAACTCTTGCAAGCCGAGCGAATTCGCTTCGGTAAGTTCTTCAACGATGATCTCATTGCAAAGATCGATGCACTCATCGCAGATATAGACGCCAGGACCTGCGATAAGTTTCTTTACTTGCTTCTGCGTCTTACCGCAGAAAGAACACTTAAGCAGATCGCTGGTTTCGCCGATGCGCGTCATAACACTCCTTTAGGCCCTAGTGCAGGGAAGTTGGGCATATGCCAAGGGTAGGTTCAACGACGATGGTTTGGCTGGCGAATTAGCCTTGTGACTGTTCGCCCTGAGAAGAATTCCGCGAACCAGTCGGCGTTCGCAGGTCTTTGACGCCCGGAACGAGGAGAACTAGTCCGCACACGACGAGGTGAAAGATAACCGAGGCGATAAGAAATTGCCGCTCTCCAAAGACTTTTGTGATGGGCCCAACCAGCGCCATGCCCAAAGGCATCAACCCAACAGAACCCATGTAATCCACACTGAAGACGCGACCCTGCAGTTCTTGCGGTATTTCTCGCTGGATTGCCGAGGTCCAGTATGCCTCCCACGGTCCGATTGAAATACCTGCGATGAGGTAACCAAAGATGATGATCCACTTAGATTCTGGAAAGGCAAGGACCAGCGGTGCTGTCGCAAAAAATCCCCAGATAATTACCATCGTAAGGCCCGGGTGCTTTGCACGCACTCTCATGGCGATAAGAGCTGAAATCGATCCACCGATACTGAACATCGCTGCGGCAGCGGCAAAAACCGTGTTAGTGTGAAATTCCCTGCGCGTGATCACAGGCAATAAAACATTTTCGCTGGCGAGGACAACCATCAACTGCAAACTTGACATGGTCATGCAAGCCGCGACCCAGGGCGTGTTCCACACAGTCTTTAATCCTTCGTGCAAATCTGTGACGAAAGATGGTCGCAATTCAACAACTTGGCGTGGTTTTTCGACGATCCCCACGAGCAAGAAAGTGCCCACAACAAAGAAGGCCGCGGTAATTGCAAAAGTCATCCGTCCACCGATGAGAGCAACTGAAAACCCGCCAACCCCTGGTCCAATAATTTGTGCCGTACGAACACCAATACTTCGCAAAACATTACCCGCTGGTAGTTTCTCGGGCGGTAGCAAGCTTGGCAGGATCGCCCCTGATGCGGGGAAACCAAAAGCCTCCCCCGCACCCATGGCGAAAACAAGAACAGCCAGGCCCCATGCAGGAACCGACGGTGTTGCAACAAAAATCAAGCCGATCATGAGTACAGCGCGATAAATATCGGCCCCGATCATGACGAATTTTCTGGGAAGCCGATCAGCCCAGACACCACCAACGGGCGCAAGTACCACCGATGATAAAACCCGCGACGCAAGAATTAATCCAAGCGTCGTTGTCGTACCGCCCGCATCTAGAACGGTTACAGCAAGAGCAATCGGAAATGCAGAAGCACCAGTTGCGACGAACAGGTTTGAAATCCAAAGATTTCGATAGTCCTTATAAGTAAATAGGTTGCCAGGCGCCAGCAATGCCATAAACGCCTACTCCTGCCGATACTAAGTGGATGACCTTAGTGTGTCGGTTTGGCCTTACGGCTGGCAAGTACCTGATCAGTCAAAATGCAAATTCGCATTTACGTGTCCTCCAATTCGCCTACGTCAAGTCCCAGATTCTCGTTTCCGTTTTGTCAAGAAAATCGTCCAATGAAATCGCTCGTTTTCTGATAGATCAATATGCGAGGTATGCCCGCGAATTGGTATAAGAAAGACACCGATTTAGGGCAGAGAAAGATGTGCCGTAAAATAATAGGTGACGCTCAGTTCTGCTGACCTTTGCGAGATCCTAGATTTGCATTCGAAAAACCTAGGATTCGAAGGTCTCGCCTAATTTAGGTGGCGGCGGGGACTTTTTCCGGTGGTTGTATCCTCGAACAAAAATTACAGAGCATTCCCTTTCAATAATTTCCTGGGTTACCTTGTCGTAATGATATGTAATTTTGAGATCTGCTTTGAGTTTATCGCCCTTGCCAAATTTCTCCCCCGCATCAATTCTGTCCCAAAATTCCTGATCGGTGACGACAGCGCTCATCGTCTCTCCTTTATGAAGAAACTCCCATTTCCTGTTTCGACCTTCAAATACGCACTTTACGATTATTAGATCTTGAGACTCTGGATATTCGTCGCGCTTCAGTAATTGCGATTCCAATTTCGCCGCTATGTGAGGAAAGTCCGACTTATCCACGTTTACTTTTTTATCGCCTCCCTCGATCTGGAAGCCAGTGATCTCTGAGTTCCGAGCGAGACTCTTCCCGAGCTCTGCAATCGCTTGCATGCCCATATCATTACTAATAAAGAAGTTATAGGTATTGTTGGTTACGTTCACGATATTTGTACCGCGGCTATCCCTTAAGTCAACCATTCCATTATTCGTAACCGTTTGAGCAGGATCAACACGATGGAAAATCTTCTTCAGTTCCACTAGGTCACACATCATCTCAACGAGCCCTTTAAGGTTTCCAAGAACTGCACCTGCAAATAGGTCATTTGAAACCAGGACAGATAAGGCCGAAATGAAGCTGCCCGATTTTTCAGAGTTAACTGCGATTTTTATTGTTTGACCTTCGCCCAATTGCAGATTCAACCTACTAAGAATTGTGGTTATCGAAGTAAGCGTCTGGATATAAGTCTCGGCTTCGACTTCGTGCTTGACCCCGTCATACTTTATGGAAAATGGAAAAACGTTGTCGACCATTTCCATGCATCACAGGGTAGCCCAGCAATCTCACATGTCACTAGTGATGACCAGTCACAAAAGTTGGCACTCGGGACTTCTAATGTGTCGGTTTGGCCTTACGGCTGGCAAGTACCTGATCGATCAAACCATATTCAACTGCCTCAGTTGCAGTAAGAATTTTGTCTCGCTCAATATCTTGGGCGATCTGTTCTGCTGATCGGGTGGAGTGACGAACAATCAATTCTTCGAGCAACGTGCGCATACGCGCTATTTCTCGCGCTTGAATTTCAATATCCGAAGCCTGTCCGCCGCCTTCACTAGAAGGTTGATGAATGAGAATTCGGGAATGCTCAAGAGCCATGCGCTTTCCCTTTGCGCCCCCCGCAAGGAGGACAGCCGCGGCAGAAGCCGCCTGGCCTAAACAAATGGTCATAACATCTGGGCGCACAAACTGCATGGTGTCGTAGATTGCAGTGAGAGCTGTAAATGATCCTCCGGGTGAGTTGATGTAGATCATGATGTCGCGATCAGGATCCATCGACTCAAGAGTCAGCAACTGAGCCATCACATCGTTGGCCACGGTGTCATCGATTGCCTGACCGAGGAAAATAATGCGCTCTTCAAATAGCTTGGTGTAAGGATCTAGGCGCTTGTACCCGTAACTGGTGCGCTCTTCAATCGTTGGTAGGACATAGCGATTGGTAATCTCATTCACGCGATCGAATTCCATTTTCATGCTGTGCCCCCTCGACCTGAAACCTGAACTGCTGACCGCACGACATGATCCACGAAACCGTAATCCTTAGCCTCATCGGCGGTAAACCAACGATCGCGATCAGAATCTGTCGTGATGGTCTCAAGGGTTTGTCCAGTGTGGAATGCAATGAGTTCGGCCATCTTCTTCTTGGTGAAGCCAATTTGCTCTGCCTGAATCTTGATGTCGGTTGCTGTTCCGCCGATACCGCTAGATGGCTGGTGCATCATGATGCGAGCGTGCGGTGTCGCGTAGCGCTTTCCAGCCGCGCCCGCACAGAGAAGGAACTGTCCCATGGACGCTGCCAGGCCCATACCAACGGTCGCAACGTCATTGTTGACGTACTGCATGGTGTCATAGATGGCCATACCGGCAGTTACTGAGCCTCCTGGTGAGTTGATGTAGAGGTAGATGTCTTTTTCAGCATCCTCTGCCGCGAGGAGAAGAATCTGCGCGCAAATGGCGTTGGCCATCGAGTCCTCGACGACTGAGCCGAGGAAGATGATGCGCTCTTTAAGCAAACGGTTAAATACCTGATCATCGAGTCCACCTGAACCAGATTGCGGTGCTCGAGAAATGATCTCGGCCGCTGGCAGATGAGTGCTAATTAAATCCACGAAACATCCTCCTCAATAAAACTTCCTGTATTGACCCTAACAACCCAAAAGGCCAAATGCTTCCCGTTTGAGCCTTATGAGCGTGGATGTTCGCTTATAGCGGAGAGTTAATCCTCAACCGCGGCAGGTTGCGGCCGAAGTGCTTCCAAATCTATGGCATTTCCCGAGGCGTCCTTCACGGTGACTCGACTCAGAACGCCGGCGAGCGCTTTTGCGCGACCGACCTCTGCAACGAGCTGGCTGATCTGGCCGGCCTTGGAGAGTTCCTGCGCGAATTGCTCGGGTGCCATTCCGTAACGTGAAGATGTTCGGACCAAGTACTCGGTCAATTCAATCTCAGTCACTTCAACTGATTCGGCCTTGACCACCGCATCAAGCAAGAAATCTGACTTGAGAGAGGATCGAACTTGCTCTTCTACTTCAGCACGGTGCACGGCATCTTCCATGCGGCCCTCGCCCTGGAGATGATCGTCTACCTCTGCGGTAACGAAATCTTCTGGAACAGGGATCTCAATGTCGGCAAGTAGTTTCTCGACGAGACGATCGCGAGCCTGCGCTCCCTGTTCTAACTTCTTGACTCGACCCAGACGTTCGCGGAAATCTGCGCGAAGTTCTTCCAAGGTATCGAACTCACTTGCAAGGGCGGCAAAGGCATCATCCAAGACGGGGAGTTCGCGTTCCTTAACTGCCTGCACGGTGACTTCGACATCACCCTTCTGGCCTTCTTCCATTCCAACGAGTTGGGTTTCAAAGGCCTTCACCTCGCCTGCCTTCATGCCGACGAGAGCCTCGTCTAGGCCGTCGATCATGCGGTTCGTGCCAATTTCATACGACATGCCCGTCGCCGTGCCGCCCTCAACATCTTCGCCGTTTATGCGGGCAACCAAGTCGATGGTGACAAAGTCACCTGTAGCAGAGGCGCGCTCAACCGTATTGAGGGTGCCAAACCGGACTCGCAGCGCCTCGACCTGCTCGTCGATATCGGCCTCGGTCACATCGGAGTTATCGACATCGATGGTGATCGTGGAGAAATCTGGAAGTGAAACCTCAGGACGTACGTTTACTTCGACAGTGAATGACAACTTCTCTTTATCGACGAATTCCTTGATATCTACCTCTGGACGGCCAAGGACGAGAACATCGTGCTCGCGCGCGGCTTGAGAGTAGAAGTCAGGCAGAGCCAGGTTGATCGCCTCATCCAGCACGGTGCCACGACCCACGCGCTGATCGATCATCGCCGGTGGAACTTTGCCCTTGCGAAAGCCGGGCACGTTTATCTGCGATGCGATCTTCTTGTATGCCTCACTGAGGTGACCTGACATCTCGTCAAAAGCCACGTCAACCGTGAGCCTTACACGGGTTGGAGAAAGTGTCTCGACCGTGCTTTTCACGTGGAACTCCTTGCTATGGAAATTGAATGTGATGACTTGATGACTGGTCGGGGCGAGAGGATTCGAACCTCCGGTCTCCTGCTCCCAAAGCAGGCGCGCTAGCCACTACGCTACGCCCCGCGGCGCAATTGGAGAGTCTAGAGGAGAAATTACCTTCCCTTTACCGTTACCGATATCGTTAGCCCCTGTTGCGGGGCCTTGCGGCTCCAAAGACACCTTTGCGGGTGTAGCTCAATGGTAGAGCCCCAGCCTTCCAAGCTGGCCATGCCGGTTCGATCCCGGTCACCCGCTCCATTTAGCCCAAATATCCCGGGACGAACCTAAAGTGGGCCTCAAGTCTCAGAATTGACCCTGACCGCAATCTTGGGACGTACGGCGGCAAAAATCCCGCCTAATACTGAGAAGGCCATCACGATGAGAAATGAATTGAAAGCATTCTTGTAATGCGAGCCAGATACATTGCCTATGAAGAACGCAAATGAAGTGGCAAGCCCAAGGAACGATAACGCCATCAAATATGAGGAAATACTCCCTGGCTTATAGATCTCAACGTGGTCCACGCCGTCTATTTGATATGAATGGCCTTTTATAGCCTTCTGATTCACTCGCGATTGTTGCTTGGCGTTCACAACGTTTGTATATCTAATTCCTGTTCCGGGTATCCCCACATTTGTTGTGACTCGCCTTCCCGGCGACACGGAAATCTTTGCATGCTTGGGTCCGACCGATAGTCCCAACCCTCTTTTCGAAAAGTTTAGTCGCACACCTGGAACGATCTGTCTAGATCGGCGCACATTCCAACCCATATGTTCCCCCTTAGGTATCCAATCAAAGAATAACTTCAAGCTCAGCACGAAGAAAGAGAGTTTCGGTTCTTTATTACTCATTTCTGTCACATGACTCATTTCTAATTACGCCATGAGTGGCAACCACTCCATATTCACTCTCCGTGAAACCACGGTTCAAATTCCTAGGCACCGCAACATCAATGAGTTGACAGCCAAGGCGATCATGAAACACTTAGAGAAGGAGTTGGGAGCGAAATGGTGGAACAGATGATTAAGACCACTTACAAAGCAATCGTTCAAAAAGCTGGCGTGTATTGGGCAATATCAGTTCCGCAAATTAGCGGACTTTACAGTCAAGCTCTCTCTCGAGATACCGTCGAAGAAATGACTCGAGAAGCAATCGCCTTCTGGTTTGAAACCGATCCGAATAGCTTTGATATTGAATACCAGTTCATCGACGAATTGTAAGGGGGGCATTGAACTATCGAATGTTGTCCCTTAGCTCGCGCGCCTTCACTAGTCGATCGGCAAGTTGGCCGGGCCCTCGACGCTCGCGAGGACAAGCTGCCTCCTCAGCTGAGAGGTGACCGTTCGCTTAACGATCAAGTCCGCGCAGCCACTGTTTCTCAGTCTCGCATCCTTAAATCTTTACTCGGGTCGCTCGGACAGCAACAACCGTCATCAAGTTTTACGCGACCAGTAATCGCTCCGTAAGCGAGCACCACCATGAACGCCAATGCGCTCGCGCCAATCAAGTAGAAGAGCACGTCAATCCCCCGTCTGCGTGAGGGCTAGCACTCACCCTAAAGAGTGCCTGTCCTAGAGATCACATTACGCTCAAGACTCAGAAACAGCCAATATCAATAGACTTTTGAGAAATGCCGGAAGTCTGGCACTCGGAGAGTCGAACGGAGAGTTTGAAATGGCTCATGATTCAGGAAGTTCAATAACAGGATCTGGCCCACGCGTGGATTATGCACGCCGACCGATGCTCGTATTTTGGGAGACAACGCGTGCATGCCTGCTCGCGTGTAAGCACTGCCGAGCCAGCGCCACCGCACAAGCGCTCCCAGGTGAACTCTCGACCGAAGAAGGTAAAAGATTCATCGACCAGGTTGCTGGTTTTGGTCGTCCCTACCCGATCTTGGTTCTGACCGGCGGTGACTGCTTGCTCCGACCGGATATTTTCGAATTGGTTGACTATGCAACGAGTCTAGGAATTCCCGTCGCACTGTCGCCATCGGTGACGCCGCTGCTGACACCAGAGATGATCCAAAAGATCGTGAAGAGCGGAGTCAAAGCAGTCTCCATTTCCTTGGACGGTTCGATGGCCGATACCCACGAGGGCGTTCGCGGAATTCCGGGCCACTTCGATAAAACGGTCGAGGCAATTCGCGCATTGCGTGCTGCGGGTCTTACCGTGCAGATCAATACAACTGTAATGCGCGCGAATGTTGACGAGCTTGCAGAAATCGCCCAACTCGTCCAAGACACCGGTGCAAATATCTGGGAGGTCTTCTTCCTAGTTCAAGTTGGACGCGGAGAAGTCACTGAGGCCATCTCGGCTGATGAGCACGAAGAAATCTGCAACTTTCTCTATGACGCCTCGCAGTACGGCTTCATCGTGCGCACTGTCGAAGCACCGTTCTTCCGTCGCATCGTTAATCGCCGTATTGCCGGGGATGTTGCACCAGTTACCGATCTGTACCAAAGACTTTCAGAACAACTTGTCTCCCTTATGGGGCCGCCAACAAGTCGCCTGCGCGCTCACACGACAGCCACGCGCGATGGCAAGGGAATTGTCTTCATCGCCTATGACGGTGAGGTTTATCCAGCCGGATTCCTTCCTCATGGGTTAGGCAACATTCGTACCAAGCCGATTGCCACGATTTACCAAGACAATCCACTACTCGTGCAGATCCGCTCTTCAAACTTCTCCGGACGGTGCGGTTATTGCGAATACGCAGATCTTTGTGGAGGGTCTCGCGCTCGCGCATATGCTGCAACAGGCGATGCACTCGGAGAAGATCCCGCCTGTGCTTATATTCCCGAGGGCGCCCCCATGGCACTAGTTGGCGATTAAGCCCCGCTACTTACAATCTGCGACTTTTCTATTCCCAAATCATCCAGGCACTCTTTCGCGGCCTGAGCGCCGGATCGAAGGCACGCCGCAATTCCTAGTCCGTCGTATGAAGATCCCGCCAAATGTATGCCTTTGAAGAAAGCCAGATCCTCACGGATCTTGGCCACCAATTCCACATGGCCGATTTCCAGTTGAGGTATTGCGTTCGGCCAGCGCTGAACGTATGACTCAAGGGGCTCTGCCTTCACGCCCGTTGCATCAACAAGGTCTGAATGCAGTTTTGAAACCAAATCGACATCACTCAAAGTCTCGATCACTTTCTCATTGGCACGTCCGCATGAAAGGCGAACAAGAACGAGGTTCGAATCCTCCATATGCGACCACTTAGTGCTCACGAAAGTTGCTGCCTTGAGCAACCGCTTCTTGCTCGAAGGCACCAGAAGCCCCGTACCCTTGAATGCCTTCAGTCCTTCGATCGCGCTCTTTGGATAAGCGACTATCACCGTGGCAACTGATGCATAACGCACCTTCTCTAGCAATGATGTGGCGACGTGTGAGAGCGGGCGAACAATTTTTGCGGCAATTCTTGCGGGTACTGCAACAACTACGGCATCCACCTCTTGGATGCCATTATCCGAAGTCTTGACCTCGTATCTCCCATTAGACATTGCGAGTACGGCGTCAACCGATGCCAGTGTGCGAATCTCAACTCCAGTATTGATAAGCATTCGCTGGGTAAGTGTCGTCAGTCCGCCAAGCCATGTAGCGAAAGAAAGAGGCGGTCCTGCCTTCTGCCCGCGTCTGCTCATCATTATCGAACGACGTCGATCAGCAATTGCGGCCAGTTCAGGCGTTATCGCCCGCAGACTCAACCCGTCGACATTCCCTGCGTGCAAGCTCCCGAGCACTGGATCAACGAAACGATCAACAACTTCGCGGCCAAATCTTTTCCCAATGTATTGACCGACGCCAATGTCACCACGCAATTTTCTTCGAGGTACCAACGGTTCTAATCCAGCTCGAAACAATCCTCCGAAAGACATCACCCCAGATCGCAGCACTGGTCGCAATTTCCTTGGACCCGCTGGACCCACTCCTTCAGGCAGTCTTTGAAGACCGCTCTCGGTCCAAAGCCAAGACATTCCGGGATTTGATTTGATTAGCCCGCCAGTTAAACCGACTTCGTTGATGAGTGCGCTCATTCCAGGTGCGGAAACATGAATAGCTTCAGCGCCTAAATCGACATCGTGTTCGGCAACCTTGACATTGCGGATCTGGCCGCCGAGGACCGATGAAGCCTCAAAAAGAATTACCTTCACGCCCTGTTGCCCTAGCCGACGAGCGCACATTAAGCCGCTGATTCCGCCTCCTACAACAGCAACCGTAGGAGGGACCGCTTCACTCGCTCCTGGATTCGACACCACGACGGACACAGTACGCCAAACAATCTACCCAGCAAATGATTTCTCGACGTTTAGCTGGTCTGAGTGACCTGTCCAACCAGGATCGCGTGATACCTACCGATCAAAGTCACAGGAAATGAACTGGTATTGGCGCCACAAGTAACAGTCATTGAGAGGGAATACGAAGTGGCCACTTGGCTTCCATCAAGAATCACATCGGCAGAAATTGAAACTTCATCCCTCCTTGTCGAAAGGTTAAAGCTGCTTCCATTCGATACGACGTAAGAAATGGAACGGGATGGCGAAGCCCCAAGTGCGGATATTTCAATTGCAAGAGGATAAGTGCTTATGAGTCGGTCAACATTAAATGTTTGAACTCGAATACTCACCAAATAACTTTTCCCTGCTTCAAACGATCCAAAATTCGAAGAGGTCTGGGCGGTTCCGATCGCGCCTTGAATTGGCGCTCCAAAATTAACTGAACCATAGATTGCGATCGAGGAACCAGCCGGACCAGTTGGTCCTGAAGGACCGGTCGGTCCCGAAGGGCCCACCGCACCACTAGTACCCGGAGCACCTTGAGGTCCTTGCGCGCCTTGCCCGCCAGACGAACCAGGGGCACCTTGGGGTCCTTGTGCGCCTTGGGGTCCTTGCGCGCCAGGCGGACCCGAAGTACCTGCCGAACCAGTTGCACCCGGAAGTCCACTGGCACCTGCGGATCCCGCGGGGCCAGTTTCTCCCTTGGGACCCGCAGGGCCAGCGACACCTTGTACTCCTTGCTCACCTTTTGGCCCCGTCGAGCCCGTTAGACCTTGCGCTCCTGCAGTAACAAAGTTCGCACTCGGTTTGGCATCTGATCCGTTGGATCCATTGGCTCCTGACTGACCCTGAGGTCCGCGAAGACTCGTCGGCGATGGCCAATGCGATTTACTTTTTGGCCCATAGAACATCATTGTTTTTGTATCGATATAGAAATCGCCATCGATGCCATCTGATGTTTTCGGCGGTCTCACACCATTGAGGATTGTGTTCGCGACGACTGTCGAGATTCGACCGGCTTTGGAGGGTTTAAAGAGTTGTGTTTTATTCGCTGCAAATGATGAAGGTAGTGAAAGGGTGTTGAGAAAGAATGTTGAGACCACGATGCAAAAGAACGCGCTTCGGTACATCTTCATCAATGAGTCTCCAGGACGGCGCATTTTTAGTACTCAATTTTTTAGGCTTGGCTACGAGCGAACAATCAGGAATACCCCTACCTACTCACGACTACTTCTCAGGATCGCCCTATCTAACACGTCACAATCGCGGTAATAGGCCCTATTTAAGAAAAACTTTAATCAGCCTTTAAGCAAATCGAGGCTTGTTCTTCAGGCTCGAGGAGTTATCTAGGAGCAAGTCGACGGCGAAGGGCTGTTGGCGTTGAAATCCCGAAACGGACGGAAAGCAGGAACATCAAATGACATCTAAAAAGAAGGTCATAACTATCGCGGTCACCACCGTTGCCTTATCGCTAGGTAGCATCGGAATCGCCACCGCGTCGAATTCCAAGAATTCAGTAAAGGTCAAGTCAACTAGCGTCACGCGTTCAATCGCCAATCCGAACTTTGGAAATTTCGGTCACATGGAAGTGGACGGCCAGGACGGCGCACTTGCTTCAGTGCTCGCCAGCTTAGTTACCAAGGGAACTCTAACCCAAGCGCAAGTCGATGCGATTAACGCAGCGATAACGGCTGCGCGCGCAGCGAATCAAACTCAAGGCGATGCCAAACGTGCCGCCCACGAGAATCTGATTGCAACCACAATTGGAATTACTGTCGCTGCACTTGAGACACGTTTAGCCGCTGGTGATTCATTGGCGACAATTGCCGGTGCAAAAACAAGCGCACTGATCACGGCACTCGTTGCAGAAGAGAACACAGAGATTGATGCTGCCGTAACGGCTGGAAAGATCACGGCTGCACAGGCAACAACCTTCAAGGCCAATGTCACCGCTCAGGTCACCGCCATGGTTAATGGCACTGGTGGATTTGGCGGGGGAATGAGACATATGGGTGAAGGACACGGACACGGTCCAGGAATGGGATTTCCTGAGGGCGGCATGATGGCTAACCCAAGTACACAAAGCAATAGCTAAATAGACTCAGCAAGAGCCCGTCACGCCTCCTAGTGGCGGGTTTTTGCTTTGCCCCGCAGACTTCCGTGAGAGACTTCGAGCATGCGCATTCATATCGGCAGCGACCACGCTGGCTTGGAATTCAAAGCAATCCTTATCGAGCATCTCACATCAAACGGACACGAAGTAACTGACCACGGACCCTTCGAATACGACGCCCTCGATGATTATCCAGTTTTCTGTATTCCAGCAGCCCAGGCCGTTGCAGCAGATCCAGATTCCCTCGGTATCGTCCTCGGAGGGTCAGGCAATGGCGAGCAAATGGCAGCCAACAAGGTCAAGGGAATCCGCGCGGCCCTCGTCTGGAGCGTCGAGATTGCAAAATTAGCGCGCGAACACAACAATGCGAATGTAATTTCAATCGGCGGGCGGATGCACTCTCCTGAAGTCTGCAAAGAATTGATCGATACTTTCATCGCAACGCCATTTAGTCACGAGGAGCGACACATGCGTCGTATCGGGTTGATTGCAGATTTTGAGAACGAAGGACTCGTCTAAATCTTTGTGTAGATCAGATCGGTAACGTGGTGGTCCTTTTGGATCCCTTGTCCTTCAAACCTTGTGAGTGGACGCCAATTCGGACGCTGAACGATTCCACCGGTAAAGAGTGTTGACTGGTCCATTCGCTCCTTCATCCATTTTGCATATGGAGCCCAATCAGTAGCCATGTGAATGGTTCCGCTCTTCTTCAATTTAGTAGCAACCAACGCAATGAAATTTTCATTCACGATCCGGCGCTTGTGGTGGCGGGTCTTGGGCCACGGGTCTGGGAAGAAGAGATGTACCCCATCGAGGGAGGAATCTGCAATCATGTTTTGAAGGATCACGTGTGCGTCCTCGTCCATCACGCGAATATTGGTTATGCCATTTTCTTCAATGGCCGAAAGCAGCTTGCCGATTCCCGGTTGGTGCACATCGATGGCGAGGAAGCCGGTTTCCGGAAAAGTCTTGGCTATCTCAATGGTCGCCTCGCCCATCCCGAATCCAATTTCAACGATCAATTGCTTTAGACCAGGAAATTCGTTCTCGAGGATAAGTGACCTTGGACTCACATCGATGCCGTACGTGTCCCAAAGACGCGTACGAGCCGCCTCCTGGGCAGCGGTGATCCGGGTACCACGCAACTTGAAACTCTTGATCGTCGGGGTGTCCACACCCCCAGCCTTTCATGATTGGATACCACAGGAAGAATCACGGGAAAGACCGTCAAAGGAGACGAAAGTGCCAGGAGTAAATCTCACACACGAAGAGGCCAAAGAACGCGCAAAGCTCATCAAAGTAGAGAGCTATGACGTCGACCTAGATTTAACGTCAGGGACCGAGACTTTTATCTCCACCACGACGATCACGTTTGCCGGGCTACAACCAGGCGCCTCCACTTTCATCGACGCAGTTGGCAAGGCCGTCGTTTCGGCCACGCTCAATGGGGCACCGGTTGATACTTCCACCTTCGACGGAGAGAGCGTCTTCCTTCCCTCGATCGCCGCAAGCAACGAACTCAAACTCGTTATCGAGGGTATCTACTCAAAGTCGGGCGAAGGCCTGCACCGCTTCGTGGATCCAGCAGATGACGAGATCTACCTCTACACACAGCACGAGACGGCTGATGCGCGCCGCACGTTCCCATGTTTTGATCAACCAGACCTTAAGGCCACCTTCGCTCTCACAGCACTCGTGCCTGCCCACTGGGAAGTTATTTCGAACAACGCACCAATCTCAGTAACCGAGGAAGGCGCAGATAAGAAGCGTTGGACATTCAAACCAACACCTGTGCTTTCAACTTACCTGACGGCGATTGTCGCTGGTCCCTATGCCAAGGTTGAAGATGTCTACGTTGGCGAGAAGGAAATTCCGCTAGGTCTTTACTGCCGCAAGTCCCTTGCTCCTCACATGGACTCGGATGAACTATTCAAAATCACGAAGCAGGGCTTTGCCTTCTATGAGAAGGAATTTGGCCTGGCTTATCCCTTCGACAAGTACGACCAACTCGCTGTTGCCGAATTCAACGCAGGTGCAATGGAGAACGCCGGCTGCGTGACTTTCGCTGAAGATTATTTCGTTTTCCGCAGCAAGGTTGCCGAGGAGTCATACAACTGGCGCGCCAACGTCATTCTTCACGAGATGGCTCACATGTGGTTCGGCGACTTGGTCACGATGACCTGGTGGGAAGACCTCTGGCTCAACGAGTCCTTTGCGGAGTGGGCTTCGTATTACACGCTCGCCCTTGCCACAAAATTCACCAATTCCTGGACCGTCTTCAATTCTCAGCGCAAAGACTGGGCATACCGCCAAGATCAACTCTCCTCTACTCACCCAATCGTTGTGTCGATGGAAGACATGGAGGCGGTGAGAACCAACTTTGACGGAATTGCATATGCAAAGGGTGCCTCCGTCCTTCAACAACTCGTCGCACATGTCGGCAAGGACAACTTCATGCAAGGGCTGCGCAAGTACTTTGCCAAGCATGCGTGGGGAAACACGACACTGAACGACCTTCTTGTTGAACTTGAGGCCGCAAGTGGTCGCGATCTGAAACCTTGGGTTGCAACATGGCTGCAGACTGCCGGTGTAAATACCCTTCGTCCAAAACTTGCCATTGATAATGGCGTGTACACCTCAGTGCAGGTGTTGCAGGAAGTGCCAACAATGCCCGTTGGATCCACGCAATTGCGGCCACACCGCATGGCAGTTGGCCTCTACGACCTCAAGGACAATGCTCTCGTCTGTCGCAAGAGCGTCGTGTTTGAACTCTCAGGCGCATCCGCAACTATTCCGGAACTCCAGGGTGAGAAAGTCGCCGACTTGGTTCTTCTCAATGACCAAGACTTGTCCTACGGGAAGATCCGCTTTGACGAGAATTCAATCAATACTCTCAAGCAACACCTGGGCGATCTCAAAGACCCACTGAGCCGGACACTGTGCTGGGGTGGCGTGTGGGACATGCTCCGCGACGCCGAACTCGCAGCTAGTGATTATGTTCCGCTTGTTCTCAACGCACTCGCAGGTGAAACTGACACCTCGGTAGTCAAAGTTACCCTGCGACAGCTCAATACTGCTGTCGAACTTTATGCAGCAGAAGGCAACCGAGTGCGACTTCGCGCCGAGAAGGCCATTGGGATCGAAGCCCTTCTTGATGGAACCGAACCCGGCAGCGATCTGCAACTCATTTACGCGCGTGAATTCGCGACCTCTGCGAAATCCGCTGCCCAGTACGCGAAAGTCAGATCGATGCTTGATGGAAAGATGAAGGGACTCGTAGTTGATGCCGACCTTCGCTGGGGCTTGCTCAATGCCCTCGTTGAATCAGGAGTTGCAACCCACGCAGAAGTCGATGCAGAACTAGAACGTGACAAGACCGCCAGCGGCTTGCGCTCGGCTGCCTTTGCTCGCGCGGCCTTCCCTGATGCGGCGGCAAAGTCTGAGGCATTCCGTGCGGCCCTCTATGACGGTTTGAGCAATCACATCCAGTTGGCAACCATTCAAGGGTTCAATCGCCCGTCTCAACGTGAAATGCTCACCGGCTATGTCGATACGTATTTCGACGCTGTACTCAAGGTCTGGGAGAAAGAGACCTACGAGATTGCCAGCAATGTTGCCACGGGTCTTTTCCCTGCATACCAAGTCTCGCAAGAAACTCTGAAGAAGGCCATCGACTGGCTAGCAGGTCCGGGCAAGGATTCGCCTAATGGACTACGTCGATTGATGGCTGAAAACCGTGATGCAATGAGTCGTGCGCTCAACGCTCAGGCTAAAGATGCAGAGGTCAAGCAGTAGCGGCTTGGGCTCCAAAACCTTCTAGGTAAGGCAACCATCGCTCGTCGGTTCGTCCACTTCCAAGAATTCGCCACGCGGCACCGACGGGTTCGCGCGGCAGCGAACGCAATCTCCAGCCGATTTCTTTAAGGTGTCTGTCGGCTTTGGCATGATTGCATTTGTGACATGCCGAGACAACGTTCTCCCATGAGTGCGCACCGCCTCGACTCCGAGGTACCACGTGGTCAATTGATGTGGCTGGCGCGGTGCAGTAAACACAACGGCCGCCATCTCGCGCAAAGATCGCGCGCCGCGAAAGCGGAACGCTATGGCGGTAAGGGACTCGGACAAAACGGTTCAGACGAATCACGGAGGGAAGGGAAATCTGGCCGCTTGAATAGTGGAAGACGGTCCCGGAGTCTTCGACCATCGTGGCCCGTGAGTTGAGGACAAGTATCAGCGCGCGTCTCTCTGCGATTACACCCAGTGGTTCGTAGGTGGCGTTCAATACAAGAGTGCGCGACATGATCGCTCCGATCAGGCGCGTGGCTCGCGCCGATGCGCATATCTTGCCGTAACAGGCACCACCTTCGCAGTATTTAGCGGAGATTGAGTTAGAGTCGCCCCATAATGAGCGCACAAATCGACCTGGCGACCAGTTTCACAGAGCGAACACAGAGAGTGTGGGACTGGTTTAGCGGCTCCCCTCTTCACATCCTCGTCATTGTTCTAGTTGCCGTTATTGCCCAACGAATCGGGCGACGCGCGATCACACGGGCGATGAACCGCCTAGCCTCAGTTGACCTTGTTCACGGCCCGGGCCATCCCATCGCCCGTCAGAAGGAGCGGGCCAAAACTACGGGCACAGTTCTGACGAGTACTTTGAACGCGGTGATCTGGGTGATCGCCCTCGGAATGATCCTCGGAGAATTTGGACTCAACCTCGGACCACTCATTGCCTCCGCTGGTGTAATCGGCATCGCCTTTGGCCTAGGTGCACAAACAATCGTGCGCGATGTTCTTGCCGGCCTCTTCATGCTCATCGAGGACCAGTACGGCGTGGGTGATCGAATAGATGTTCTGGAGATTTCAGGGAAGGTAGAACGCGTCGGCTTGAGAATTACCACTGTCAGAGATGACGCCGGCACACTCTGGTATCTGCGAAACGGCGAAATTATGAAGGTTGGAAATCGCTCTCAGTCTGGTTGATTCACAAGTGAATTCGCGGCCATCTCCATATATTCCAACATTTCGGCCTCGAGATCTCTTTCCAGATTGAGACCATGAATCGCATTTCGCATGCACGCCAGCCATGCGTCTCGTTGCGCAGAAGCTATATGAAAGCCCGCATGCCGCATACGCAATCGAGGATGACCGCGTTCATCGGAATAGGCTGTGGGTCCACCCCAGTACTGCTCAAGAAACATCTGAAGTCGGTGAGCCGAGCCCTGGAAATCGTCGTCGGGATACATGGGCCGAAGGATCGGATCCACCGCGACTTGGGCGTAGAACTGCCAGACAAGATCGGCGAATACTGGGCTTCCACCAACCCGCTCGTAGAAACTCTCCATTACGCCAGTCGCAACCAGACAGCAGTGTCGGTTGGCAGCACAGAATCATGAATCGGCGCACTAGAAATGAGGATATGCGAATGTGGCGGCAGTTGGATCGGGTCACCAAAGTTCACATAGCAAGCGAAATTGCCAGGTCGCTCAAAGGCAAGAACATGGTGGCCAGCATTGATCCACGTCATCGGTCCATCACCAAGTCCCGACTCCTCATGTCGAATTGCTAATGCCCTGCGATACATCGTCAATGTCGATGAGGGATCATCGAGTTGGGCTTCAACTGCACGCTCTCCCCAATTGTGCCCCTGTGGCAGCCATGCTTGATCCGGTCTCAACGCGGGGTTGGAGGAAAATCCAAACGCACCGGCCGAATCTGTTTTCCATGGAAGAGGAACACGACATCCATCGCGACCGCGATCGGTGTGATCGCTCATGGCCCAACGCGGATCAGTCAGACGATCCTCGGGGATGTCGCGCGCCTCAGGAAGGGCCAATTCTTCGCCTTGGTAGACATAAGCCCCACCGGGAAGAGCCAGCATCAACAAAGCCCCGGATCGCGCACGCAGTGTTCCACGCTTCAAATCAAGTCTGGCAGGATCGCCCTGCCGTTCCAATGTCGTGTTAGCCGATCCGGCAATGAGCCCCAAATCAAATCGATCTACCGACCGCACAACATCGTGATTATTGAAGACCCATGACGATGGCGCACCCACTTCTTCCAAAGCCTCCATTGAACGGTTGATCATCCTCTTGAGCGATTCGGAATCCCACGGAGAACTCAGGAAATCGAAATTGAAGGAGTTGGCCAACTCGTCATGACGTAGGTACCTCGCGATTCGCGAAGCTGGGCTGACCCATGCCTCCGCAACGGCCATGCGATCGCCAGGATATGAATCCAAAATTCTGCGCCACTCGCGATAGATCTCGTGGACGCCATCTTGATCCCAGAACGGCCGGGTATCGGCGGACAACATCTCTGATTCGGTATCGACCTGGACGATGTCAGGCAAACCGGCGGCCTTAACCATTCCGTGAGCGACATCGATCCGGAATCCGTCAACGCCGCGATCCAGCCAGAATTTCAAAACCGCGATGAAGTAATCGCGGACTTCCTTACTGTCCCAATTGAAGTCGGGTTGCTCTACTGCGAAGAGATGTAAATACCACTGACCCGGCTTTCCATCAGCTTCAACGACGCGCTCCCACGCCGAGCCGCCGAATATTGAGGTCCAGTTATTCGGCGGGAGTTCGCCGTTCTCGCCTTTTCCATCGACAAAGTGGTAGCGGGCGCGCTCTGGGGATCCCGGTGCGGCTTTCAGCGCTGCCTGGAACCAGATATGGCGATCGCTTGAATGGTTTGGAACGATGTCGACGAGAAGCCGTATTCCATGCTCGTGGCTCTCTTTGATTAACCGTTCGGCATCGACCAACGTTCCATAATCCGGCTCGATGTTCATGTAATCAGCAACGTCGTATCCGTGATCGATCTGCGGGGATGGATACCAAGGGGTGATCCAGATTGCATCTACGCCGAGTTCTTTCAAATAGGGCAGTCTGGTGCGAATGCCTTCCACGTCACCTTTCCCATCGCCATTGGAATCAGCGAAGGAGCGGATATAAATCTGATAGGTGACGGCATCGCGCCACCATGGCCTTTGATTCCGAGGTGGGAGCGGGGCGTGCTGCGCCATTATTTTCCTTCCGTCGTGCCTGTCAAGTACTGCGTCAGAAATTCACGCTCTTCGTCGTTGAGTGGGCGCGACTTTTTTGTTTCCATGTTTACTGCAACTTGGACGGTAGTTACCTTTGAAAAAATAACCCCATCCTTTGAAATCACGTAGAGCAGATCAAAGGATGCGGTGCCAAGTCGAACCACGGATATGGCGATATCTAAGTCGATTGCAACATCGTATATAGGTTCAATGAAATCAACCTCTGCGCGCGCAACAACCATGTCAGAGAGCATCGGCGCCTCTCCCCTTCGCTGCCTTGAAAACCACATAAAATCCGAACGCGCTTCTTGTGCGAAGGTCAGGTATGCAGCATTGTTCACGTGGTTGAATGCATCCAGATCATCCCAGCGAACGTGCATCGAATAGTGGTGAAGCATTAGCGGGTCAGCTTTCTGTACGTGACTCGATGTGGACGAGCAGCATCAACCCCAAGTCGTTCGATCTTGTTCTTTTCATATGATTCAAAGTTTCCCTCAAACCAGAACCACTGTGACTCGCCTTCGTAGGCGAGAATGTGGGTGGCAACGCGGTCCAGGAACCAGCGATCGTGCGAGATGACGACGGCGCAGCCAGGAAATTCCAGCAAGGCGTTCTCGAGGGATCCCAGAGTCTCAACGTCCAAGTCGTTCGTCGGCTCATCAAGGAGCAACAAGTTGCCGCCCAACTTCAAGGTCAATGCGAGGTTCAAGCGGTTTCTCTCGCCTCCTGAGAGGACTCCCGCGCGCTTTTGCTGATCGGGGCCCTTAAATCCGAAGGCTGATACGTAAGCACGACTGGGCATTTCGACCTGACCGACTTTGATGAAGTCCAGACCATCGGAGACGACCTCCCACAAGCTCTTCTGCGGATCAATCCCCCCACGTGACTGATCGACGTAGGAAATCTTCACGGTTTCGCCCACTTTTATATTTCCAGAATCGGGCGCTTCGACACCAAGGATCGTCTTAAAGAGAGTCGTCTTTCCGGCACCGTTTGGCCCGATTACTCCGACAATGCCGTTACGAGGCAAGACGAAGGAGAGATCATCAATGAGCAGGCGATCTCCAAAACCTTTCGAGAGGTGTTCGACGTCGACAACGATATTTCCAAGCCTTGGCCCTGGCGGAATTTGGATTTCCTCAAAATCAAGTTTGCGCATTTTGTCTGCCTCGGCGGCCATCTCTTCATATCGAGCAAGCCTTGCCTTTGACTTTGCCTGTCGTCCCTTGGAGTTCTGGCGGACCCACTCAAGTTCCTCTGTCAGACGCTTCACGCGTTTGGCATCTTTCTGTCCTTCAATCTTCAATCGGGTCGACTTTGTTTCAAGATATGTCGAGTAATTGCCCTCGTATGGATATGCACGACCCCGATCGAGTTCGAGAATCCATTCTGCAACGTTGTCCAGAAAGTACCTATCGTGGGTGATGGCCACAACGGTTCCAGGATATTTACTGAGATGCTGTTCAAGCCACTGCACTGATTCGGCATCAAGGTGGTTAGTTGGTTCGTCCAGTAAGAGTAGGTCTGGCTGTTGGAGAAGCAACTTGCAGAGCGCGACCCGACGTCGCTCTCCACCCGAGAGGATTTTCACATCAGCATCCGGCGGAGGGCATCTCAAGGCATCCATTGCCTGCTCGAGTTGTGAATCCAAATCCCATGCATTTCGGTGATCGAGTTGCTCTTGCAGATTTCCCATTTCTGCCAGCAACTTGTCGTAATCGGCATCCGGGTCGGCCATCTCTTCGCTCACGGCATTGAATCGGGCCATTAACGCCATTGTCTCGGCAACGCCCTCTTGCACATTCTCCAGAACATTCTTCTCGTCATTAAGTGGCGGTTCCTGAAGCAAGATCCCCACCGAGTATCCAGGGGAAAGAAAAGCTTCACCATTGGAGGGCTGTTGCAGCCCCGCCATTATCTGCAGAACGGTCGACTTTCCGGCTCCGTTGGGGCCCACAACGCCGATCTTGGCCCCCGGATAAAAGGCCAGAGTGACGTCATCCAGAATCACTTTCTCGCCATGCGCCTTACGCGCCTTTTTCATCGTATATATGAACTCAGCCATGGAATGAAACCTTAGTGGTTCCAGTCGCTAGACTCCGTATCGAAAACTAGCCCTAAGCGCCTGTAGCTCAGTCGGATAGAGCACCCGCCTTCTAAGCGGGTTGTCGCAGGTTCGATTCCTGCCAGGCGCACATTGGAAGATTTTCAGCAATTCCATACCTTTATAACAAGTTTGTTAATCCAGGTATCTAGCCAATCTTTGCAATTTGGGCCTTATCCAGCGACAAGAGTGAGCCAGCAACCGTGGCGTACTGTAAAGAAGGATCCGTTGAAGGACATTTTGGATCCATGATGTAATTCAAAAAACTCTTCAATGCTGTGGCGTTCTTGGCTTTCGTATCCACCAGAGCGTAAGAAACGATACCGAGTGGGTAAGCATTAGCCACAGATGTTTGATAGTTAAAGGTAAGGAAACCACTGGGATCAACGGTCGCCGCACCTAGAAATGCAGAAGTGCCGGCACTGTCTGGCGCTTGATAATTTCCAGCCGCATTCTTGATATTGGCAACCTGCAATCCGGCCGCTTTTGCATAGTTCTTCTCTGCGTACGTTATTGAATAGATGGTTGAACCAGCCAGAGCAGATACACCTGATGAGCCAGCGGAGGAAACAATTCTCCCTAAGTTTGCCGCCGAATTCAGATTGCCTGGGAAACTCGATTTAAAATCGTTGTTGCCCGCTTTAGTCCAAATTGACGGAGCCATGCCGTACAAGAAGTTTGTGAAATTGCCTGACGTGCCCGAGGAATCAGAACGATAAATTACATGGATCTTCTGGGCCGGAAACTTATAGGTTGCGGAGAGGGCTTTGTTATCGGCAACGATCGCCGAGTCATTCCACATGGTTATGGTTCCGGCAAAGATTCCGGCAACCGTGGCTGGGGACAAATTCAGGGTCTCTGGTTTGTCGAGTTTGTACATCACTGCGATGGGGGCCGCCACAACCGGCACATGGATCACCGTGGGCAATCTAGTAGCAGCTGTATGTGGTGTGTCAGAGAAGTTGAAGTCTCCAATTCCTTTGTCAGAAGCAGATCGCCCTGCACCGGAGCCTCCACCTGAATAGGTGAACGTGTTGCCAGTTGCGGCCGTGAAACCAGCTTTGCAGGAATCTAGAAGTGGAATGACAAATGTCGACCCAGATCCAGTCAAATTAACTTTGGCCGCGGTATTGGATGGAGACGGCTTTGACGAGCAAGATGTCAGCGCGAGGGCAATAACCCCGAATGTGACAACTGCAAATTTCCAGTTCTTTGAAATATTCATGTACTTCCCCCAATGGGTTTATGACACTTAGATGATCGTACCCGCACTTGCTATCGGACAACTTCCTAAGAGTGATAAGAGGCGGCCGACCTGAGTCGACCGCCTCTTACAACCTACTAGGGGTCTAGAGGTTGTGCTTAACCAATCTTGGCAATCTGTTTGACGTCAAAGTCATGCAGGGCACCTGTAATTGTGGTGTATTCAAGACTTGGGTCAGTGCCGGGGCACTTGGGATCCAAGATGTAGCTCAAGAGCGACTTAACTGCGGCCGCATTCTTGGTCTGCGTGTCAACCAGTACGTATGACACGATGCCCAGCGGATATGCGCCTGGATTGGTTGTGCTGTAATCGAAGGTTAACCAACCGTTTGGATCATATGTGGAAGATCCCAAGAAGGCCGAGGTCCCACCAGCGTTGGGAGCCTGGAAGTTTCCTGCCGCATTCTTGATGTTTGCCACGTTGAGCCCAGCTGCCTCTGCGTAGTTGGCCTCAGAGTACGTGATGGAGTACTTGGTCTTACCTGCGAGTGCTGCAACTCCGGAAGAACCGGCTGCGGCGACAATTCGACCGATGTTGCTGATGGCATTGATGTTGCCAGGGAAACTTGCCTTGAAATCGCCGTTTCCTGCCTTGGTCCAGACCGAAGGCGCCATTCCGTGCAAGAAGTTTGTGAAGTTACCAGATGTTCCGGATGAATCAGAACGGTAGACAACATGGATCAATTGGTTCGACAAGGTCAAGTGCGTTTTTACGGTTCTCGTTCGAAGAACGATTGGCTGACCGTTCTTGTCCTTGAGAACGTCACCTTTGGCATTCTTCTTGTAGTCAACAGTCTTATAAGAGCGGTTGTTGTCTGCAAAAATTGCCTTGTCATTCCATCGAGTAATTGTGCCGGCGAAAATACCGGCCACTGTTGCAGGAGAAAGATTCAGAGTCTGTCGAATGGGAAGGTTGTACATAACGGCGATAGGTGCTGCGAAAACTGGTACGTGAATTACGGTAGCCAGACGCGTTGCGCCGGTGTGAGGAGTGTCAGAGATGTTGAAGTCGCCAATGCCCTTATCGGATGCGGCGCGACCGGCACCAGAGCCACCGCCAGAGTACGTGACCGTATTTCCTGTTGCGGCGGTATAGCCAGCCTTACAGGCATCCAGCAACGGAATTGCAAATGTTGATCCTGCGCCAGTTAGGTTGACGCTGGCTAATGCAGGTTGGGCCGCGAAGAGAGTCACTGCAAGTGCAGCAACTACAATCTTCAAGGTTTTCGTATTTTTCATGTACTTCCCCTCGTAGTTTTAGGAACGGTTACAGGGGCGAAACTACGCAAGCTCGCTGAACGGTTTGGTGAATGCAGCCAAATGGAGCTTGACGATTAGATGAACATATGGGGTTAATTACCCGAATCGGCCAGTGACGTAATTTTCGGTGCGTTGGTCCTTTGGTCTTGAGAATATCTCCCCTGTCGGGCCGACCTCGACCATCTTGCCTGGCCCGCCATCGGAAAGGAAGAAGGCTGTGTAATCCGATACGCGGGCGGCCTGCTGCATATTGTGCGTGACAATGATTACGGCCATAGACGTAGCCAAATGCGCAATTGTCTCTTCGACTTTGAGGGTAGAACCAGGATCCAGTGAAGAACAAGGCTCGTCCATGAGAAGAACTTCCGGACGCACCGCTAGAGAACGGGCGATACAGAGCCTCTGCTGCTGCCCACCTGAAAGCGAGCCACCGTAGGCGCTAAGGCGATCTTTCACTTCAGTCCATAGTCCCGCTCGCTCGAGACATTCCTCGAGAAGATCGTCCTTGTTCTCCGTTTTTATCTGAGCCAATTTGAGTCCGGCAAGGACATTCTCTGAAATTGTCATGGACGGGAAGGGATTAGGCTTCTGAAAGACCATTCCGATCTTGAGACGGATTTTGGTGACGTCAATGCCAGGGGCGTAAACGTCTTCCCCGTCAAGAAGAACCTGCCCAGCCATCGCAGCACCGGGAATGAATTCGTGCATGCGATTTAAGGTGCGAATAAATGTGGATTTGCCGCAGCCCGAGGGTCCAATGAGTGCAGTCACTGTGCCCGACCAAAAGTCGAGCGAGACATCCTCAACAACTAGATGATCGCCGTACCAGGCGTGAATTCCACGCGCCTCAAGGCCAATACCGACAGTTCGCGATCCAAGTGTCGTAGTGGATGCATGCGTATTAGCAAGTTTGGCCAGAGACGATGTCATCTCACTTCTCGCCCCTTCATGGGGAGAATTCTCTTGGTTATTGACTTGGCTCATTTACTTGCCTTTCTTCCGCTCAAAATTCGCGCTGAAATAAATAGAACTAGCACAATTGCCAACAGTACGAAGATGCCAGCCCAGGCACGGGTGATCGATTCAGGCGTCCCTACGGCATAGGACTTCCATATGTAGAACGGGAGTGAGCCCATCGGACCATGGAATGGATTTGCGTTTACGGAATCTCCACCGCCGGTCAACAAGATAATGGGCGCAGTTTCTCCCGCGATCCGCGCAACACCCAATATCATCGCAGTCACCAGACCGCTGCGCGCTGCCGGAACTACCACCATTGCCACAGTCCGCCATTGAGTTCCACCAAGGGCTGTGCCTGCTTCTCGAAGATCATTGGGAATTAGAAGCAGGACTTCCTCAGAAGTCCGAGCCACCGTAGGAATCATCAAAATTGAAAGAGCCAATGACCCAACAAATCCTGAATACGACTTTGTAACTGTGTAAACAATTGAGGAGAGAATAAAGAGTCCCGCGACAATGGAAGGAACCCCGCTCATTGCCTGAACTAGGAACTTGATCGGCTTAAGAAATCTCCCACGCACTTCTGTCATATAGACCGCAGTCAATATTCCAAGCGGCACGCTAATGACCAATGCGACGAGAACCAATAGCGCTGTACCTGTTAGAGCATGCAGCAATCCACCTTGCCCGATTGGATCTGAAACGCTATTGAGTTTCATGTCATGGGTGAATAGCCCCCAATGGAGTCCCTTGTACCCGCGAATAACCACAGTCGCCAAAATACTTATGATCGGGAATACTCCAAGTGCAATTCCAAAGACGACTACGGCGCGAGCGAGTGAATCTTTGGCTGCCGGGAAGCCACGACTTGCAAAGTGAAAGAAGAAGTCAAGGAGTGCAAAGGCAATGAAAAAGACTACGAAATAGGCGAGTTTGCCCTTCATCGGTGTCAACGCAACAACGACAACAGAAATTGCTATCGAAAGCGCCAGCACAGAGGCCGAAATCAATCTCTGAGTGGGTGATGCCTGCCAGGGCTTTTGTGGGCGTACTGCAGTGGTCATCGGCCCTTACCACCAGAGCGTTGGACTATGAAGTCTGCGATGGAATTGACCACAAGGGTCAGAAGGAAAAGTACTAATCCGGCGGCCATCAGGGCCTTGATCTCCTCGGGTCCCGCATCGCCGAACTTCAACAAGATCATTGATGCGACGTTGCCGCCGGCACCGAGTAGAACATGCCAATTTATTTGGTACACAATATTTAGCACCGAGTAGACAGCAACCGTCTCTCCCATTGCGCGTCCGAGCCCCAACATCGCACCACCGACGATTCCACTTCTACCAAAGGGAAGCACCACTGCGCGGATCATCGACCAGCGAGTTGCGCCGAGGGCGTAGGCGGCCTGAATGCGATCTAGAGGCGTCTGGCTGAAAATCTCACGGGCCACAGAGGTGATGATCGGGATGATCATGATTGCGAGCACAAGACCGGCGATAAAAGGTGACCGTGTGAATACCGGAACTTCCATCTTGAAAAATGGAATGAATCCGAAATATTTGTGGAGCAGCTTTGCCCAATACTCGGCACTCGGCATGAGGACAAAGAATCCCCAAAGTCCGAAAAGGATGGAGGGGAAGGCGGCCATCAGATCAACCACCGAGACCATGATCTTCTTGACGAATGGTGGCGCGTAAAAATTTAGAAAGAGGGCAGAAAGAACCGAGATCGGAACGGCGATGATGATAGCCATGAGAGCGCAGAGCAATGTGCCGATGAGCATCGCGGCAATTCCAAATTGCGTCTGCTTGGGATCAATGTTGCCCGCGGCATCTTGGACCACTTGCCAGTTGCTGCCCGTAATAAAATAGAGACCTTGCGAGCGCAGTACCGAGAAGCCCTGGTAGGTCAGGAAGAAAAAGATCAACCCAAGGATTGCCAGCGATGACAGAGCTCCGCTTGTTACGATGCCGCGAAATACGCGGTCGGAAAACCTGGGCTGGGTCGTAATCTCCCTTTTGGCCGGGATTCCGCTTGTCGAGGCGGAAACCAGGGTTTGGGACACAAGGCGATCCTGCTCGCTCCCGGGAGCAATTGCGTGGAAGTTAGGTTAATGGAGGGTGAACGGGGGGTGAAATCCCTGCTGTGCGGCGCTGGTGCGGCCATGATCTAAAGTGGCGCTATGGCAAATGACTCTCCGCCGCTGGTCTGGATCGATTGCGAGATGACCGGGCTCTCGCTGGAATCCGACGTCCTCGTCGAAATTGCGGTCCTGGTGACTGACGGCGACCTCAACCTCATCGGGGAGGGCGTGGACGTGGTCATCCATGCCAACGTTGATCAGGTCGCAGGAATGAATGATTTCGTCACCTCAATGCACACCAACTCTGGCCTGATCACGGAGATCCCGGGCGGTATTTCCGTGAGCGCTGCCGAGGATGCGATATTGGCCTACCTGCAGAGCGCCGGTGTTCAACCAGGTAAATCACCCCTCGCCGGCAACTCAGTCAGTGTGGATCGAAATTTCATCGCGCGGGATATGACGCGACTCAGCGAATACCTGCATTACCGAACCGTTGATGTCTCCTCCATCAAGGAATTAGCCAGACGTTGGCATCCGCGGGTCTACTTCAACGCACCTCCCAAAAGCGGCAACCACCGGGCCCTGGGCGATATCAAGGATTCCATCAACGAATTGAAGTACTACCGCGAGGCGATCTTCGTGGCTCCTGTGGCTCCAGACGTTCAGTAGTATTGGCACCTCATGGTGGGCGTAGCTCAGCTGGTAGAGCACTCGGTTGTGGTCCGAGATGTCGCGGGTTCGAGCCCCGTCGCTCACCCCACTTTTGTTCGTAAGCGAAGGAGTTGCCGTGTCCCAAATGACCTTTGATGTCATTGTTGAAATTCCGGCAGGCAGCCGCAACAAGTACGAAGTTGACCACGAGACAGGCAAGATCCGCCTTGATCGCATGCTCTTCACCTCCACCCGCTACCCATGGGACTACGGCTTCGTCGATGACTCCCTTGGCCAAGACGGAGATCCCATCGATGCACTCGTCATGTTGGACGAGCCGACTTTCCCAGGTTGCGTCGTTAAATGCCGCGTTGTCGGAATGTTCCGCATGCGCGATGAAGCAGGTGGCGATGACAAGCTCCTCTGCGTTCCAGCTGGAGATGTTCGCAAAGAGCACATCCGAGAAATCACCGATGTTCCTGAATTCGATCGCCTGGAAATCAAGCACTTCTTCGAGGTCTACAAAGATCTAGAACCCGGCAAGAGCGTTGAAGGTGCGACGTGGGTCGGGCGGGAAGAGGCGGAGAAAGAAATTCACGACTCATACGACCGGTATCGCAACCAGCCTTAATATCTGAGGCGCATTAGCACCCTCGATCGGAGAAGTGATGATTAATAGCGGTGATACCGCCTGGGTATTGGCAAGTGGGGCGCTCGTTCTCTTTATGACGCCAGGGCTCGCAATCTTCTACGGCGGAATGGTCCGCGCCAAGAGCGTCCTCAACATGATGATGATGTCTTTTGCAGCAATCGGTGTCACCACCATCATCTGGGTTCTCTACGGTTATTCACTCGCATTCGGTCCTGACTCTGGCCATGGATTGATCGGCAACTTCTCGCAAGTTGGGCTAACCAAGACCATCAATGAAACTGTCGGTGCCACTGGGCATCACATCCCGGCACTTGCCTTCGCAATGTTCCAACTAACTTTTGCGATCGTCACCGTGGCACTTGTATCAGGTGCCATCGCAGACCGCGCCAAATACGGCTCGTGGGTCTTGTTCGTCGGCGTCTGGGTAACACTGGTCTATATCCCCGTTGCACATTGGGCATTCGCGTCGCAGCAGGGCCACGGCGGTTGGATCGTGGATCGCCTCGGCGCACTTGATTTCGCGGGCGGAACGGTCGTCGAGATCAATTCGGGTGCGGCCGCGTTGGCACTGGCCATAGTTCTTGGAAAACGTAACGGATTCCGGCGCGATCCCATGCGACCACACAATATGCCGCTGGTACTTCTTGGTGCAGGAATGCTCTGGTTTGGATGGTTCGGCTTCAACGCCGGCAGCGCGCTCTCCGCCGGAAGCCTCGCGGCAACTGCAATGATCAACACTCAGGTTGCCACGGCAGCGGCGGCAATGTCGTGGGTCGTCTACGAGAAAATACGTGAGGGCAAATCGACAACACTCGGTGTTGCATCGGGTGCCATCGCCGGCGCAGTTGCCATCACGCCCGCTTGCGGATTTGTCACCCCTCTGGGCGCGTTAGTAATCGGTCTCATCGCCGGCCCCCTGGCCTCGTTCGCAGTGTCACGCAAATACAAACTGGGTTACGACGATTCACTCGATGTTGTCGGCGTTCACGGCATTGGCGGCATTCTCGGAATGCTCTCCATCGGATTCCTTGCCACAACCGCAGCCAATAAAGCAGGCGGCCTCGGACTGATCAACCATGGTTCTATCTCGCTGCTTGGAAAACAGTTTGTGGCAATAGTTGTCACGGCTCTCTTCTCATTCACCATGACCTACATCATCGCGAAGGTCATATCGAAAACTATCGGATTCCGCGTCTATCACGAGGAAGAAATACAAGGACTGGACACCACATTCCATGCAGAATCGGCCTACGATTTAACCGGCTCCGGCAATCGCTAACGAACGGACACGAACATGAAGCTCATCACCGCGATCATCAAGCCGGCCAAACTCGACGACATCAAGGCAGCACTACAGGCCGCGGGTGTACAGGGCATGACGGTTTCGGAGACCAAGGGGTTTGGCCGACAGAAGGGCCACACCGAGATTTATCGCGGCGCTGAGTACACCGTTGATTTGATCCCAAAGGTGCGCATTGAAATTTTGGCTGAGGACGCTGAGGTCGAGAGCATTGTCGATGTCATCTTGGTCAACGCAAACACAGGCTCTATTGGAGATGGAAAGGTCTGGGTGATGCCCGTGGATTCCGTCGTTAGAGTCCGAACTGGCGAGCGCGGAGGCGACGCTCTCTAATTAATTGGTCGGAACAACCTGATTAGGGCAAGTCAATAAGACTCTTGCAATTGCTTCCTTCTCCGGTTTCGTTAGCCATAATCCGTACTTTGCTTTTACTGCCACTTGTCGTGCAACAAAAGCGCATCGGTAACTCTTGACTGGCGGCAACCATGTTGCGGCATCGCCATCGCTCTTCTGGGTGTTGAGCGAACCTTTCACCGCAAGAAGTTCCAACGGATCATTGGCCATCAGAGTTCGTGTCGCTGCTGAAAGATTGAACGCTCCGGTCTGCCAAGCATTCGAAAGGGAAACAATGTGATCTATCTGAACTTCTGGACTGGTCAACATTCCCCTGACAAAATGTATGGTCGCACCCGAGTACGGGTCAATCAAAGTTCCGCTGAGCACCACGCAATCATGAGTGCCAGTTCTAAAGACCACGTTTGTTAGATCCCTTTTGAGGATGTCATTTCTCGTGTCGCATCCATTGTGATTGGTGTCCGCCCATGCCTGACCGAATTGTGCCCGCGAATAGCCGGTCTTTGGCGCCCTGCCCTTTACTGGGATTTTAGCCATCACAGAGGTGACGGTCCCTTGGCCGATGAATGGAGCCGCGTGAGATCGCGATATAGTTGCCCCTGCGATCAGGCCAAAAGCCAGCGCGAAGGCAAGAATTGTTCGTCGAGTTGTTTTGGGCATGCCCTATGGTGCCCTCTTCCAGCCTGGCAGACCAATCCTCCTGACGCTGATAGGGTCTGTTCCGCACGAACGGCACGCGTTGTTAGCTCAGTTGGTAGAGCAGGTGACTCTTAATCACCGGGTCGGGGGTTCGAGTCCCTCACAACGCACTTTGGAAAAATTTTCTGCTTCATTACTCCACCAACTTCATGACATAACAGTTTCGCAGTCATCTTCCATGGAGTTAAATGACGTCCTCTAATCGAGGGACTGCTTATTCATAAGTAAGTTCTTTGCAAAAATTGACACTCGAACTTCCTTTTATAGGTTGCAATGCGGTGCTACCTTGAGGCAAATTGGCCCACGTAATCGATTGCTAGGTAATTCTGGGGAGGACATAGTTTATGTCTCAAAACTTTAGAAAACGTACCAAGATGGTGCTTGTAGTAACTGCATTCGCTCTGCCCATTAGTGCGGTTTCCGTCTACGGCACAGCGAACGCATCGCCGGCCACATATGACACTTCCACTTTGGCTGGCAAGGTCGCGTCCGTGAAAGGTACTGCAGGATTGCAGATACGGATGTCGGCATTTCTCGATGCAGATGCAACGGCGATCAACGCCGCTGACGCACTTGGTTCCGACGGAGCGACTCTCGCGGCTGGATCACCGACCAGCGTTCTTAGCCCCGCAGTTACGGTAAACCAGGATAAGAACGCGGCACCACAGAACGAAACTTCCATCGCCGTCGATCCCAACAATCCGCAGATTGTCGTCGGATCTGCCAATGATTACGTCGCTCGCACCTGGTCATGCACGATTAGCGGAACACCGTGTAGCGCATTAGCAGATGGTTATTCAGGTGCGTACTTATCGGTCAACGGCGGACAGTCGTGGGTTTCCGATTCAAGTGATCCTCAAAATTTGGGAACTTTAATTCCAGGCGTTGAGCACCTCACCGGCGGGCCTTACGATGGCGGCGGCGATCCAGCCGTTGCCTTTGATAGTCGTGGGCACGTTTATTACGCGGGCCTTGGTTTCAATCGCAATGACCCGGCTAGCGGCGTTGCAGTAAATAGAGGCACAATCGCCGGCGGAACATTGACGTGGTCCCAACCCTCATGGGTCACGCAAACGAACAACAAGGCCGTATTTAATGACAAGGAATGGATTGCGGCGGATCACTACACAGCGAGCCCGTTCCGAGATCGCGTATATGTCAGTTTCACCAGATTCATCTTCACGCCAAAAGGTAACTACGTACAATCGCCTATCTTCACTTCGTACTCATCCGATGGTGGCCAGACTTTCAGTTCTCCACAATCAATCTCAAATAACGTCCTATACGGTCAAGGCTCACGTCCGGTGGTCGGACCCGACGGAACTGTCTACATTTTCTGGGACGGATCAACTCGACTGGCCTCCACTGACAGTATCTACATGGTGAAATCCACTGACGGAGGTGTAACTTGGAGCAAACCCTCTGCGGTGGCTCCCTTGCAGGACATTGGAACTCTTAAGGACACAAATTTCCGAGTCAATAGTTATCCAGCAGTAGCTGCCGGCCCAGATGGCTCGCTCTACACAACGTGGACCTCATCGACCAAGAACGGTGCCACGACCTTCGACTCGTCCAGTTTCTGTGCTTATGCTGGCGCCGAACCTTCAAATTGCCATGCGCAAGCGGTCTATTCGAAATCTAGCGACGGGGGGGCCACGTGGTCTGCCCCGGTGGCAGTACCAGGAACCACTGCAACACGTGTAGCCGTTGGCTATTCGGATAGTAATGGCATTTCCGCACCGGCTCCTGAACCTGCGGATTCGGTCTTCCCGGCAGTGTCAGTTAGTGCTAATGGCAATGTGTATTTCAGCAGTTACCTTGCCAATGTCGTTTCACCTTGGCAGTCATGCGCCAAATACGATCCGAACGGCAGCATCAATTGTCTCATTCGTGGCTCCTACATCAATAACAGCAAACTGAACTACATCGTAAGCAAGTTAGGCGGAGCAACGCAAGTAGCAACAACTGCACCTATCAATACTCGCTACCAGTTCCGCGGTGGTTTCTTCGGTGACTACACCGATCTCGCCGTTGGATCAGACGATGTCGCCCACCCTATGTGGACCGACACTAACAACACCCAAAATGTAAATTGGTTCAACGGGACCAATTTCATTGGGCTACCTGCCAATCAGCAAGACGTGGTCACTAACGCCTTGCACTTCTAAAAATCTAAGAACCTTTCAGGGTGTGAATCGCCCCGGTGATATTTCATTGGGGCGATTCTCATGCGTAGACTTATGCACCACCCCTCACAATGCACTTTCTTGGCCATTTTCGAAAGGTGACCAAATGCCTAGGTACCTAATCTCGTTTAACGACGGCGACATGAATTTCCCCGTTGAAGATTTTCCCGCGGTCGGCAAAGCAGCTCACGCGGTCATGCGTGAAGCAATGGACGCAGGAGCGTGGATCGTCGGGGCTGGATTCGAAGGTTACTCACCTCGCGTGGTCGGGTCAGATGGCTCCGTCAAGCAGGGTCCCCTACAGGAAAGCCCAGTTCACATCGGCGGATTTGCGGTTGTCGATGTGGCGACGGATTCTGAGGCTCTGGATTGGGCAAGAAAGTTTGCCGTCGCGTGTCGGTGTGCGCAAGAAGTTCGCAAAATTATGGAAGATCCAGAACAGGAAACGCTTCAAAGAAAGTAGGCTCGACAATCCCGGCGGGGATCAATCCCGTTCAATGCAGAAGAATTAGTTCTATGGAGGTTAGCCATTGTCCAGGTACCTGATCTCATTCAATGAAGGCGATATGAATTTCCCTGATGAAGATTTTCCAGCCGTCAGGGATGCAGTGCGTAGTTTGCGGCGTGAGGCAAAAGCTGCCGGGATTTGGATTTTTGGTGGTGGGTTCGATGAATTCTCAGCCCACGTCGTCGACGGAAACGGCTCCGTGAAAGGTGGCCCACTGCAGGAAAGCCCAGTGCATTTGGGCGGATTTTCCATAATTGACGTCGCGACCGAGGCTGAAGCCTTTGATTGGGCCAAGAAAATTGCCGTCGCATGTCGATGCCCACAAGAGGTTCGAAGATTTATCGACGACAAGGTTCAAGAATAGATTCAACGTGATAACTGAGTTGGGAATCCCATGATCGCGCAAAGTGCCAGTGATATGAATGCACCTCTAGCAGTGCGGCTGCGCCCTACGAGCATTTCTGACCTTCTTGGTCAACCGCATCTCCTTCAGCCCGGCTCGCCTCTGACGCGTTTAATTCAAGGGGAGGAAAGCCACATCACCAGTGTCCTTCTCTACGGCCCTCCCGGAAGCGGCAAAACCACTCTTGCCAAGATGATTGCGCAATCTGGATCGCGAGCTTTCGTCGAACTTTCGGCCGTGAGTTCGGGAGTCGCCCAAGTAAGGGAATTACTCACTGAGGCACAAAAGCGATTGGCTGAGGAATCGGTAGAGACTGTTCTCTTTATCGATGAGGTGCACCGCTTCTCCAAAGCGCAGCAGGATGCCTTACTTCCGGGAGTTGAAAACAGATGGGTGACACTGGTCGCTGCAACCACGGAGAACCCCTCCTTCTCGATCATCTCACCACTGCTATCGCGCTCGATCGTTCTGACTCTGCGCCCCATCCCCGATGCCGATATCGCGACCCTTATCGATCGCGCGATCACTGAGCCCCGCGGTCTGGGTGGTGAAGTAACTATTTCGGAGCAAGCAAAGGACTCCCTCGTGCGACTTGCTGCCGGAGATGCACGCAAAGCGCTCACATATTTAGAGGCCGCCGCTGGAGCTGCCAGCGACGAGATTACAACTGAAGTACTTGGTCGAGCCGTGGACCGCGTCATAGAAAACTATGACCGCGGCGGGGATACTCATTACGACGTGGCCAGTGCGTTCATAAAGAGTATACGAGGCTCTGATGTTGATGCCTCGCTCCATTACCTCGCGCGAATGTTGGAATCCGGTGAGGACCCGCGCTTCATCGCGCGACGTGTCATGATCAGTGCCAGCGAGGACATCGGCATCGCCGACCCCGGCGCACTCGGCTTAGCGGTTGCAGCAGCGCAAGCCGTTGCGATGGTGGGCATGCCCGAGGCGAGGATTATTTTGGCCGAGGCAGTTACTTACTTGGCGTGTGCGCCGAAATCCAATGCGGCCTATCTTGCCATCGAATCGGCCATTGCCGATTTACGTGCGTCCAAAGGAGGACCCGTTCCGGCACATCTCAGAGACTCCCACTCTGGCGCGCTGCGCGATAGCCAAGTGAATGCCGCGCGAGAAACAAATTCCTATATCTATCCACACGACTTGGATTTAGCTGTCGCACAGCAGCAGTATTTGCCCGATGCGCTGGTAGGCACGGAGTACTACCACCCGACATCTCACGGATATGAGTCACGCGTGAAGGCGACTTTGGAACACATCCGCAAAATGCTTAGAAAAAGCTAGGACTGTCTAGCCACATCTACTACTTCTTCTTCTTATAGCCCTTCGGGCACTTTGGGGTAAGTGCTGTCACTTTTTTAACTACTTTCCCCTTGATACATGAAATAGTTTTGATCTTGGATGCCTGCGCTTCCAGAATGTTTATAGTGCTCGAAAACTCTCCCGTTTCCTCGTTTGCATAATCCCCAGTGGCGGAAAGATCAGAAGTGGCACTACTCAGGTTGGAATTAATTACCCTGCGAACCTCCAAGAAATCCAACAGCACCGCTTTAACAGACTTGGTGAGACCCGCATCCACGAGCGCCTTCTTTTTTAGTACCAGAAGCCTGGCATATTCAGCATCAAAGATCGGGTTGTACTGACCTTGGATCGAGGCAACTTGATCTGCCCTGGTGGGACTCGGCGAGCTTGATGGCGTCGGATCTGCTGCGAAGGCAGTACCCGAAATACCGAGTGATAAGGACAGAGCCAAGACCAGAAGTGTGCTTCGTGATTTCATGAATTAAGAGTACTAACCACGAAGTTGCCTTGAGCACCTTACCGGTCTATCGACTTGGTCACACCAGATCGAAGCGATCCAGCATCATCACCTTGTTCCACGCAGATACGAAGTCATGGACGAACTTGTCCTTGGCATCGTTGCTTGCGTAAACCTCTGCGATAGCGCGAAGTTGTGAATTTGATCCGAAGACCAAATCAGCCCTGCTGCCGGTCCATTTCACCGCACCTGTTTTATTATCGTGAGCGTCAAAGAGATCGGGATCACTTACCTTCGGATGCCACGTAACGTTCATGTCCAATAAGTTGACGAAGAAGTCATTGGAGAGCGTCTCTGGCCGTTTGGTGAACACACCAATTTCGGAGTGGCCGGTATTCGCGTTAAGGACACGTAAACCGCCAACCAGAACAGTCATCTCAGGAGGAGTCAGATTCAGCAGCGAGGCGCGATCAATGAGCGGGAACTCAGCCTCGTCCTGAACTGCTGGGTCGAGATAATTTCGAAAGCCATCTGCACGCGGTTCAAGGACTGCGAATGACTCCACGTCAGTCTGCTCCTGAGATGCGTCGGTGCGACCCGGAGTAAATGGAACTTGAAGAACATGTCCCGCTTCTCTGGCGGCCTCTTCAACCGCAGCGCAGCCACCTAAAACAACGAGATCGGCCAGCGAAACTTTCTTAACCTCGCGATTGAAATCATTCTGGATCTCTTCAAGAACCTTTAATACCCTTGCCAGTTCAAGAGGATTATTTACTTTCCAATTTTTCTGTGGCTCAAGACGTATGCGGGCGCCGTTCGCTCCCCCACGCTTATCAGAACCGCGGAAAGTTGAGGCCGATGCCCACGCCGTTGAGACTAGTTGGGAGATTGAAAGTCCCGAAGCGAGTATCCGCTTCTTAAGTGCAGCAATGTCATCGGTTCCCACCAGTTCGTGATCAACCTTGGGGGTTGGATCTTGCCAAATTAAGTGCTGGGCGGGGACAAGTGGACCTAGGTATCTTGTTATGGGGCCCATGTCCCGGTGAGTCAATTTGAACCAAGCCCTACTGAAGGCATCTTCGAATGCTTCTGGATTCTCAAAGAAATGACGTGATATGGGTTCGTAGATGGGGTCCGTACGCAACGCAAGATCCGTAGTGAACATAACCGGTGCGTGCTTCTTTGACGGATCGGCCGCATCCGGCACCGCATCTGATGCCGCGCCGTCTTTTGGAATCCACTGCGTTGCTCCGGCAGGGCTCTTTGTCTGCACCCATTCGTATCCAAAGAGAGTTTCGAAGTACTCGTTATCCCACTTGATAGGCGTTGGCGTCCATGCTCCTTCAAGACCACTGCCAATGGTCTGTGCACCGTTTCCACTTCCAAATGAATTCTTCCAACCAAGGCCCATCTGCTCGATAGGGGCAGCTTCTGGCTCTGGACCAACATACTTACTTGGATCAGCCGCGCCATGTGCTTTGCCGAAAGTATGTCCGCCTGCAATCAGCGCAACAGTTTCCTCGTCGTTCATGGCCATGCGTGCGAATGTTTCGCGGATGTCTTTTGCCGATCCCAAAATATCTGGATTGCCATTTGGTCCTTCTGGGTTTACGTAGATGAGACCCATCTGAACCGCTGCGAGAGGATTCTCAAGTTCGCGATCACCGCTGTAACGCGAGTCGGCCAACCATTCAGATTCTTTGCCCCAATAGGTCTCGTCAGGCTCCCATACGTCTTCTCTCCCGCCGCCAAAACCGAAGGTCTTCAATCCCATCGACTCGAGAGCGCAGTTGCCCACGAAGATCAACAAATCAGCCCAAGAAATCTTCTTGCCGTACTTCTGCTTGATGGGCCATAGCAATCGCCGTGCCTTGTCGAGGTTGACGTTATCGGGCCAACTATTGAGGGGGGCAAAGCGTTGCATGCCTGCACCTGCACCGCCTCGCCCATCGGAAATTCGATAGGTGCCGGCGCTGTGCCAAGCCATGCGAATGAAGAATGGCCCGTAATGCCCGTAATCGGCCGGCCACCATTCCTGCGAGGTTCTCATCAATTCTTCGATGTCGGCCTTGAGTGCATTTAGATCAAGTGTCTTGAACTCTTTGGCATAATCAAATTCTTCACCCATTGGGTCTGCCATTGGCGAGTTCTGCTGGAGTAGTTTGAGGTTGAGTTGGTTGGGCCACCAGGTCTTGTTTGAGGCGCCTTCGCTTGTCTGCTTACTACCTGGATATGGGCATGTGCTTTCGGCTTCCATCTTTCCTCCAATTTGATGCTACTACTCCGCTTTTCCTAGCGTAACCGCTCCTATTAATTTCTCAACTTTGGCTCATAAGGAAGACTCTCAATCCGATATCTTGGCCTCGTGATCGTTGACTCCGCCCTCTACCGAAACGGGCTCCGCGTAGAGGGTCCGACAGATATTTCAGATCTGGTCGACCTAGCAAAACGCGACGGCGGATTTGTCTGGCTCGGTCTCTCCCAACCTAGTCAGGAAGAGTTCGATTTGGTTGTGGGAGAGTTGAATTTCCACCCCCTTGCGGTTGAAGACGCCATATCCGCACGACAACGTCCCAAAATTGAAGATTATGATGGGTTGACATTTTTCGTTCTAAAAACAGTCTTCTTCAATCAAACTATAAGTGAAATCACCACGGGCGAATTGTTGTGCTTCATCAATACCCATTTCATAGTGACTGTAAGACATGGGGAAGGCTCTCCCCTCGCCACTGTTCGACATGACCTCGAACTCAAACCCGACCTCTTGGCCCTTGGACCCTATGCGGTCCTGCACGCTGTACTCGACCGTGCAATTGATGGCTACATCTCTATTGCTGCAGCCCTAGAGCAAGAAGTAGCCCGCTTGGAGAACAATGTCTTTAGCGGCAAGCGCCAAACTTTTTCGCAAGATATTTATTTTCTGAAGCGAGAGTTCATCGAATTTCGCCACGCGATCGAACCACTGGCAACTCCCTTGCAGAAAGTGACAAGCGAAAACTTTCATTCGGTTCCAACAGAACTCAAGCCTTTCTTCCGTGACACCCTCGATCACCTGCAAAGAGCCTGCGATACTGCGATTGGGCTTGACTCACTTCTCACCTCTGTTCTGCAAGCAGATCTTGCACACGTGCAAGTGCAACAGAACATTGACGTTAGAAAAATTTCTGCGTGGGTTGCCCTTGCGGCGGGCCCAACAATGATCGCCGGCATTTACGGTATGAATTTTCGGCATATGCCAGAGCTCGGGACCAAGTACGGTTATCCCATTGTCATAGCGGTCATGGTTTCTCTCACGTCTTTCCTGGTGATGAAATTCAAGAAATCAGGCTGGCTCTAACCGCGGTCAGAATCCGCAAACTTTGTCGAGAGTTTTCTCAGAATCTCCACATAATTGACCGAGAAGGTTTCTCATAGGGCAACAGAGCCCAACTTTTCTAGGAGGAATCGCATGAAAACAAAGAAGATGGTCACAGTCGCTCTCATGACCTCAAGTCTGATCCTCGGCTCAATGACGGCCTCTCGCGCCGATGAGTCGCAGAGCCCTTCACCAACTCCTGTTGCAACGTCCAATCCTGTCTACGCCGCACAGTTGGCTGCCTACAAGGTAGCACTCACCCAGTACAAGGTCGCCCTTGTCGTCAATAACATTAATTACCGGGCCACCATGGATAAGTACTGGTCAGATTGGCAAGCCGCCGTTGCCCAATACGAAGCTACCTGGCAGGCAGCCCTGGCCAACTACAAGACGCTCAAGGATGCATATGATGCGAAAGTAGCTCCAGCTAACGCGACGTTTAGAACGGCCATTGCTGCTGCAGATGCAACTTTCCTCGCCGCGATCGCTGCTAACAATTCAACTGCATCGCTAGATGCCGCACTTGCCGCTCACCAGAGCGCCGTTCAGGCAGCAAATGCCGCTCACAAGGCTGCTATTACCGCACTCGGAGCCGCACCAGTTCGCCCAACAAAGCCTGCTGAATTGACCAGGCCTCCAGTTCCTACAAAGCCAGTTGCTCCAGTGAAGCCCGTCGCTCCCGTGAAGCCAGGATCTCAGAAGAACGACAAGAAGAACAACAAGAACAAGTAATCGATCTCAACCTGTAGAAGGGCTCTCGATCCAATGGATCGGGAGCCCTTTACTTGTGTCCGGCCTTAGCCAGGGCCGAAAGTAATGACGTATAGAAGCCTTGCGATGTATATGAAGCACCACCGACGCCTTGAATATTCGATGATTGCACTCGCACTGGCCCAAATTGCGTCTGTGCGACCTGACCGAGAAAGCTGCCGGTCTTCCCGGTCTTTCCAGCTTTTTTGGGATGGACAACCTTCTTCACGGCCTTTTTAGCAACCTTCGTGCTAGCCGACGCCGTCGACAAGCCGATCTGTGAGGGCAGAATCGAAGCTATCGCTCCAACTCCCAATAAGGTACCGGTCTTAATAAGCAAAACTCGTCGATTTTTCATGTCGCCGATTACAGCAGTCTTTGCTGAGAAATCGATGAATTTTTTCTAGCTAGCCTGGGGTACGAGAATATCTCGCACCAGCGCATCAAGTTCTGCATTTGCCTCAAGGAACTGGCGCAAAGTACGGAGCGTAGGACCGAAGGAATCAAATTCATCAATCGAGAGTCCGTCCACGTCGTAAGCCCTTGCAAAGTCAGGCAGTCGTTCATGTAGTACATCGATGATCTTGGGATCAACAGGAATATCGATTCGATTCTCCGCGGGGATTGCGTTCTCATTTATTCGCCGCTGCCAGTCAAAAGGTGGCGAGATGACGAGGTCTCCCCCTACAAGTTCACTCCATTGCATGAAGTTGCGGAACGCGGCAGAGAGAATGCGACTTCGGTAACCTCGTTCGACAAAGAGGTGATGTGCTTTCTTCAGCGTTGCGACTCCGGCCCATTCCAAATACCCAGGGTCGACAAGAACACGATCCTTGGTTGCGCGGTACTTAAGCCAGTCATCCAACCTGCCGCCCATGATTGTGACCACCGAACCGAATTCCTTCTCCTCGAGTCCGGCCATCGTGCGCCTTTTCATTCCCCGCTCGATTGCCTCCGCAGCCGTAAGAGCCTGTGAAACCGTGAACGAAACAGTCACATTGATGCTTACGCCGCGGAAGGTTGCCTCCTCTATCGCTGCAATTCCAACTTTTGTCGCAGGAATCTTTACGATGATATTTGGGGCGAGTTCAGAGAAATGAACCGCCTGTTCGACGAGGGCATCAGCATTTCTATGAAGTCGCGGGTCTGTCTGTATAGAAAGTCGTCCATCGCGACCACCCGTACGTTGAAAGGCAGGTTCAAGTAATCGAGCAGCGTCAGTAGAAAGTCTTTCAACTGCCAACCAACCAATTTGCGATTCCGTTGCCTTGGGATTGGCCAAGGCGATTTCTTCCAGACGCGGACGCCAGAGCTTGATGTTGCTCTGTATGGCAGTTAGGGCAATAACCGGATTGCACGTTGCACCCACTGCTCCGAACTCAATGGACTGGGCCAATTCCACGGGATCGGCCGAATCATTCCACAGTGAAGTCTTTGTGGTTCTAGCCGCAGTTAAGAGCGTCGGCTCGGCTGTTTGGGCTAATTCCTGTGCGGTCACTTTGAACCTCCTGTTACGCGGGCTAAATCATAACCGCAAAGAGCTCGCAGAGAGCCTCTGGCAACGAGGACAAAAATGCGAAGAACGTTGTCCCACGATAATTCGCCGTATCGGGGTGCCGCATCTGGGACAAGGTTCGTTGGTCTGGCCGTAAGCCGAAAGAGATTGGTCAAAGAATCCGCTCTCACCGTTTACATGGACATACATATCGTCAAAGGAAGTCCCCCCTGCTTCGATTGCCTCACTCATAACTTCTATAGCGCACCCAATGACACTCTCGATCTTCTTGCGCGACAGAGCACTCGTGATGGTTTCGGGATGCACGCGTGCCCGCCATAGAGCCTCGTCTGCATAGATATTGCCGACGCCGCTGATGATCTCTTGGTTGAGGAGCGCGGTTTTAATCTTGATATTCCGTTTCTTGAAATTCTCTATGAGGCTGGTCATATCAAAGGATGGGTCGAAGGGGTCTCTAGCAATGTGCTGGACCGATGTCGGTATCCCCTGCCTCGCATGCTCTACGGAGAGCCAGCCAAAGGTGCGCTGATCGTTGAAGACCAACGTTCGTTTCCGCAACCCCCTGGTTAGCGCGAACTCTGCCCGCACATGCCTGGCCGGAGGGCGATCATGGGACTCGATGAGGAACTGACCGCTCATACCGAGGTGAGCAACCAGTACTTCTGGGCGATCAAGGATGAACCAGAGGAATTTTCCTCGTCGTGCGATATCGAGAATTCTTGCCCCATTCAAAGAGGAAAGGGGCATCATCGACGAAGGCTTCCTCACTCGTGGGTGGAGTTCTTTAACATCCTCGATCCGATAACCGCGAACCAGATGAACGAGCCCACGACGCACTGTTTCCACTTCTGGCAATTCAGGCACGAACAAACCATACTGACTTGCGGATGCGCCGATGACACGGGAGGCAACGATGGCCAGGGCTGAGATAATCGTTTTCCCTACCGACGCCGAACTGGGCGCAGCCGCTGCTCAGGAGATCTTCGAGGGCATCCGTGATGCGGAGAAAATGGGCAAGAGATACGTCCTTGGTTGTCCAGGGGGAAGAAGCCCACGATCGACTTACGGTGCACTCGCAACACTGGTGTCATCGGCACGGCAATCAATCAATCACCTATACATCGCGATGATGGACGAGTACGCGGTGCAACTTCCCAATGGTGAATTTCGCAATGTGGATGGGCGAGCCCATTTCAGCTGCCGCAAGTTCGCCTTTGATGAGATCCGAGAAGTATTGAATGCGGGTTTGGACGCAGATTTGCAACTGCCTTATGAACAAATCCTTGTTCCGGATGCCGAAAACCCCGAGGAGTATGAAAGACGACTGCGTGCCATAGGAGTCGATTGCTTCTTGCTGGCATCGGGGGCAAGTGATGGTCATGTCGCCTTCAACGGACGGGGTACGTCGCGATCGGCAATGACTCGAGTTACCGCATTAGCTCAGGAAACCAGGCGCGACAACATGTACACCTTCCCAGAATTCAAATCTCTTGCCGAGGTGCCGATATTTGGAGTATCCGTCGGTCCCGACACAATCTCATCGGTATCAAAGAGAGCCATCATGCTTCTACAAGGTGAGCATAAACGGGAGGCGTTTCTGCGAATGAGTTCGGTCGATGGTTTCGATTCAGATTGGCCAGCCACAATAATCGTCGAATGTCTGAATCCGCAGATTTTTGTTGATTCCCTAGCCGCGATCTCAAACTAACTCAGTAAAAGCATAGATCGCCGCTCCGATTACTCCGGCGTGTTCGACCCCCGCATTTTGAATAGAGGAGTAAATGTTGAGCATTCGGCAGGACTTTTCAAAAGATTCAAGGACGAGCCCTCGATACTGGGCACTTCCTAGCCAGAGTCCACCACCAACAACTAAAACAGGAGTAGATAATTGGTTTGCTAGGTTGGCCATTTCAGCACCAAGAACTTCACAAGCAGTTGAGACGATTTCACGTGCATCATCATCAAAATCGAACCGATCCATCAGCGACTTGGCATCTAGAGAGTAATTCCCACAAACTTGCGCATATCGACGAGCGATACCTAGACCAGAGCAGTAATTTTCCAAGAATTGAGTGCCTCCGGATATCGCTACCTCGGTCAATCCAAAGCCAATGGCCTCACCATGCGGACCAGTGACCGCATTTCCGTTCAGGAAGTGCGTATGCGAAATCCCAGAACTAATGGTTACATAGGCAAAATCCGAAACCTCACGACCCGCGCCTAGTCGGGCTTCTGCAATGCCGGCACATCTGACATCGGATTGCACAACCCAAGGAAATCCGGTGACGTGTGAGAAATCCTCTCGGGGTTGTATCTGCCAATCAATGTTATCCCTCGTTGTAAGTGTGCCCTCTAAATCTACATACTCTGGAAATCCAGCAGCACCGTAGGCAAGATCAATATCCTGCCTCTTAGCTTCTGCACAGAGTTCAGCAATTAGTGCTTTAGTCGCCAACAACTGAGGATCGGCAATGCCTTGAATTGATTTCCTGCTAGGAACTGACTTCTGCACGACAAGAGAAAATGCCGAGTCAACAATTGCCCCACTTATCTTGGAGCCGCCCAGATCAATCGCAAGCACATGCATCCTGACTTCCAATCTCACACCTTTGGGCGAACCGCCTTGAAGGTAAGCAGCTCAGTGCCGTTCACGTCATATCCATCATCCGGGGCGACATGGAGAAATAGGTCATCAGACTCGACAGTGATTGCAAAAGGATTGCGAGTGAGAACATGTCCAGCCACGCTGAAGACTTGTAATGGAGTCTCGTGTGTAATCACATGATTGCGCAGATCGACAATACCAATTCCACCTAATTCGTACCCACCATCACCCGTGGATTGAGGCAATACGGCAATCCCGCTACATACGGCTAATCCATTTCCGGCAAATTGGCAGTCTTGATAATCGATGAAACTACTCGGATTTCCCCAGTCCTCAACTGCCTCCCCGCCTTCGGTCCACGTGTAGAACTGCCTAGAGCCCCAGTTCCCACCGTAGATAGTTCGGGATTCACGATCGCTTATAGCCCACCCAATAGAGTCACTTACTCGAAAACGCTCGATCACCTCAAAGGTTTTTGGATTGACGGTGATCATGATGCTGTTGGCGTTGGGTCGATATTCGCCGACTGGAACCCAAATATTTGCTCCGTCAAAGTCGATTCCACCCGGGTGGTACATATCGCCTTCGCCGATCACGATATCGCGAACTAATTCTCCTCTCCCGTCGAGCACAAACATATGTCCGATGCCGCGTCCCGGCGTCGATCTGTTCGGATCAAAAATGTTCAAGGGATGTTCAAGCACTTCCACAGAGGAGAGAAAGGTGTAATCTCCGGCAAAGGCTAGACCTTGCGGGTGATACGTCGGAAAGTCTAAAGAGATTCGCCCTACCAATTCCCAAGATGTCCCACGATGCAGTCGGGCAACAGCATCCGCGATCATGAGATCGATTTCTTCCAAATCTCGTAAAGAGGTCGAGATGCCGCTTGCGTGGAGCAGAGAATCCCGCCTACGGTTGGAAAAAGATTTGTCTGGCCACTTTCATCGAGCACGGCGCCTCCAGATTCGTGAACGATGAGCACTCCAGCGAGGTGATCGATCGGACTAAATTTTCCGATTATCGAGCCAACCCCACGGCCAAGCGCCACTCCAACAGCGGTCAGTGTTCCCGAACCCATGATGCGCATAGTGCAGTAATTTTCGGCCAGCGCCTCTAACAAATTCAACATTCCTGGCCAAGGTTGGTAGGCGGCCAATTCGGTACTTACAATCCGACTACTAAGTGGATTCTCCACGCCTGATTGATCTTCTATACGAATCTCTCGACCGTTCAATTTTGCTCCGTGGCCGATCCGCGCCTCAATGAGGGAATTCCTCCATGGATCAATCACGACTCCTACCAATGGAGTTCGATTAAAGGCAAGTGCCAACGACATGGAAGTCCAGGGAACGCGGTTGGCGAAGTTGGTGGTCCCATCAATTGGGTCTAGGTACCAGGTAGGCACGTCGCTCTGAAAATCCCCACCCATTTCCTCCCCAACGAAGTTATGTCCAGGGAAATTGACGGCTATTACTTCGCGAACGTGCGCCTCGATGAGTACGTCGATCTCGGTGACGATATCAGCGGGGTTGCGTTTGAGAGAAATAACTCCGGGATCCATGGAACTTGCCACCATTATCGCCCACTTGCCAAGATCGCGAGCTACGACCATCGCCTTATCCAGATCTATTTCTTCAATGGAGGTCGCGACCCTTTGCTCTGCTAATTCGCCCTCGCTAACAATTTCCAAAAGAGGACGCAAAAGATTTGTCGTTACAGAATCCACACCGATTGAGATTGCCCATCGCATGGTCGCTTCATCGTCGATGGTCCAAACTGCCACTTTGTAACCCATGTCGTGAAACTGGACCACTCGTTGGCGTGAAACAAATGAATAGTGCAAATTGATAAATTCCGGCGAAAGGATAGAAACCTCGCTCTTGGGAGGCATGCCCGTCTCATTCCAAGGCATCCAAATTCTCGCTGTCTCGGACTTTTCACGTATACGGCGCATCCCGTCCAGATTGCCACACCAGAAGATTTGAGATGGGTCGAGTGGGCCGCGATTAACGACTTCGAATGCAGAAGTTGCTGGCGTGTCCTCCTCCATATCAATCATGAGAATTGCCTTCGAGCCTACAAAGAGTGGGAGGACATCTCGAAGCAGTGGGATTCGGATCTCACCCTCGCCGAGGGCTTGGATTTGCACCCAATTACATTGATCAACGGGCGCGGACACCCCCCATAGTCGCTCCAGAGTTGGATCGTGAATCACTACCACTTGGCCATCTTGAGTAAGTCGAACATCGATTTCTATGATGTCTGCACCCAAGTCAATGGCAGATTGAATCGCAACCAATGTGTTTTCCCGATAAGTGCTCGAATCGCCACGGTGGGCGCAGACGGAAGTTGTTGTCAGGGACACGGCTAAGCCACCCTGACTAATTTGCCATCCCTGTATACAAGAGCCTTCGATACTCGTGCAAACCCAGAAGTGCCGGCAACGGGAACATCAGTGGAAATATAGGCGCGAAATTCAGTATCGGCACGCTCTAAATACACCTCGCTAAAGTGTCCACGCGGTACAACAAGTTTGACCTTGGCCGGGTAACTACCAGGTACTTGTTCCCGTGTGAAAGTTACATCCTCTGGCCGAATGCCAACCACCTCCGCCCCTTTAACGATCTGCCCATCTTTGTAATCACCGTCAATGCGGTTCAAACTCCCGATGAAATTAGCGACGTACTCTGTTTCAGGTCGATCATAGAGTTCCTGTGGGGTACTGAACTGCTCAATCCTGCCCGAATTCATCACAGCGATGCGATCGGAGATAGAAAGGGCCTCATCCTGGTCGTGAGTGACGATGACAGTAGTTATGCCGAGTCTTCGTTGTAGCTCTCGAATGTCCTCACGTACTTTCACACGCAATTTTGCATCCAGATTACTCAACGGCTCATCCAACAGGAGAATGTCCGGCTCTTGAACTAGGGCTCGTGCAAGTGCCACCCGTTGCTGTTCACCACCTGAAATCTGCCCGGGACGAGAATCCTTATGGTGCATTAAATTCACCATCTCAAGAGCCCCCTGCACCCGCTTCTCAATCTCAGGTTTGCTCAATTTGCGAACTTTGAGTGGATACGCCACATTATTAAAGACAGTCATGTGTGGCCATAGTGCGTAATTCTGGAAAACCATTGCGCTGGGCCTTTTCTCCGGGCCAAGTGTGGTGATGTCCTTACCATTCAACAAGAATGTCGCCTTTATCGGGAATCAAGAAATCCCGCGATCATACGTAGATGTCGTCGTTTTGCCACAGCCCGACGGCCCCAAGAGAGAAACCATCTCTCCTTTCTTCACGACAAGATGCAAGTCGTCGATAATGACACGTCCGCCAAGAACCTTGGTGAGCCCATTCAGCACTAGGCCGTCATCTGAAGAACTATCAATCATTGCATCTCGCTTTCATCACTTGATTTGGAAACCTTCGGCCAATTGGCCGCCTACTATGTGTTTGCGCGCCAGACTGATCAGCAAAACCGAAGGAAAAGCGAGTAGAAGAGAGAATACGGCCGCCACTTGAATGGGGTAATTCTCCACCAGGGCATACATCTCAGTTGGCATCGTAAAAATTGATGGCGCTCCGACGAGATAGGTGCCCTGTGCCTCATCAAATGCGGCAAGGAATGACATTACTATCGCCACCAAGATTCCTGGCATAGCAAGGCGCAAGGTGATGGATCGGAATACCTTAAATTTTGAGGCACCCGCATCCCGCGCGGCCTCCTCCAAATTTCGTGGAACGGCTGCAAAGGCCGCCGCAGGTATCCATGTCATGTAGATGATGGTGCCGAGCAATTGAATGATAATTACGCCAACCACGGTCCCCATTATGTTCAGGGCGTAATAGAGGGTAGCGATCGATGCAAATAGCCCGATTTTTGGGAATGAATTGGCCGCGAACATTGCGATGAGAAACGTTTTACGCCCTGCATAGTGCAAACGGCCCGCGGCATAGGCAGCTGGCAAACAAATGATCATGGAGAGCACTACGACTATTGGACTGATGATCAACGAATTTCGTATCGCGTTCTCCAGCGCCGAGTCAGCAAATACTTTTGTCCACCAGTGAAAAGTCCATCCGTCAGGCAGGAAGTGTGGATAAGTCCAATTGGTAACAAATGCGTGGATCCCAAGCCAAGCAAGTGGTCCGAGAATGAAAAAGGCCATGATGAGCATGAAGAACACCAAGAAAGCCTTAACGACGGGTGAAGATGACTTGCTCCTGACTTTCTCTTTGCGCGCCATCAGATACGTCCACTCTGCTTGGCGCTGCGCACATTAGCCCAGATATAAATCAAGGCGATTCCTGATGCGGCGGCGAAGATTATAAATGCCATAACAATAGATTGCTGCGGGCGATTGTAAGCGCCAAAGAAGTTGGCAATCTCAACACCGAGCATTGTCGGCTGATTAGGACCTAAGAATAGTGGAATTGTAAATGAGCCCATGATTCCAATTGCAGTGAAAGTTCCCGCGATAACAATGGGAGTGATAGCTAATGGGATTAAAACAGTTCGAATAATGCGTAAGAAACTAGCCCCGGCATCTTGCGCCGTCTCAATCAAAGCATCTGGAATTGATTGCAATCCCGATGTAACCATCAAAATGGAAAAAGGTAACGAAGTCCAAATCGTACCGATTACGATGGCCGGCACCGTTGATGTCAAAGTCGGGAAATTTATTCCGAAATGCGCAAAGAACGTTCGCATAAAGCCATCCCCAGCATAGAAGGTGTGTATTGCCCAGGCTGCGATGACTACGGGTACGAAAAGGGGAACCAAGGTTAACGTTGTCATAATTCCGGCCAGGCGCCCACCAATCATGCGCTGATAAATGCCAATACCAAGTGACATCAAAAGGACAAGTACCGTGGCTATAAAGGTAACTAGGAGTGTTGTCCGCATATCTCCTGGAAATCGAGAATCATGAAAAACATCCTTATAAGCCCCAAAAGTCCCCCACCATTGGTCCTTTTTATGAATCTCCTGGCCAATGATCGATAAGACCCGGTTAGGACCCGTGGTATATCCAATGCTGAATGTAAAACCAATCAAAATTGGCAGCCCAACAAAACAAATCACCAAAAGCATTGGCGGTAAAGCCATGAAGAATCCAAGTGCAGAGAGTCTTGTGGCTTTCTTAGCCTCAAGACTCTCTGCTATGACATCTGATTTCTCAGAAGTCACTTGGAACTATTCCAAGAGAACAAAATATCTTCTCTCACTTTCCAGGTACGTACGAGGCCCAAGCGCTCTTTAGATCATTGCCGTTGGCACTTAGGTATGGTGCACGCAGGTTTGCTACATCCACTCCTTTTAGGCCAGCTTGAAGTTTGGGATCCAACTTGGAAACCGGTATCACTGGCATTCCATTGAGCGTGCCTCCGACAATCAGATTCTGGGCCGCTGGAGTCAATACCCAGTTCGCCAAGACCTGAGCCGCCTTGTAGTTCTTTGAGGTACGAGGAATTCCCAAGTACGCCGCCCCGCCTGTGAAAGCAGGATTGGCGATCTGGGTTACCTTAATGTTGGCAGGCATAGTGCCGTCCTTGATGGCGCTTGCATACATGTCCGACCAGACCGAACCCATGTCTACCAAACCATTCGCAAGATCCTTGAGGGTCTCGCTGTTGTTTGCCGGATAGGTACCGTTCTGTCCGTATGTGTACTTATTCAAGCTTCGAAGAGTCTCGAGGCCTGTCGTCCATTTCGCCTGGAGAGCCTTGTTGGCAGTTGCGACTAAAGTCTTGCGGTCCGCATTGGTCAGATACTTATCGACCACTGTTTGAACAAATGCAAAACCACTTCCACCACCGCTTGGGGACGTTGTAGGTGAATTTCCCTGGGTGTGCCTTAATCCATGCAAGAAGTGCGTCTAGGGTCTTGGGAGGATTTGGAACATTTGTCGAATTGTAAGCGAGCAAGACCAGCACGATGCACGATAAGGAATTCCGCCCTTTCCAATAGCCAAGACTGTTCGGCCAACGTCATCTAGGTTGGGAATAAGGGCTTTGGTTCCCTTGTAAAGAAGACCCGCGCTGCCGAGTTGCTGGACAAAGCCACCATCGATGAGATCTGCACCTGCATCTTTGTGCGTAGCAAAAGCAGCCGTGATCTTGGCTGTTTCCTGCGCATCGTGAACTCCGTGTAGATCCAAAGTCACATTGGCATCGTAGCCAGGATTTGCTGCCTTGAAAGCGGGGATCAATGTGTTCACCCAAAGATCTTGAACATTGGAATCACCCGAGATATAAACCTGAATTGTCTTACTCGCGGCCTGGCTGCTCGGCACGCTCGCTCCGAGTGAAAGGGCAACGAGCGATGCCGCCACGAGAATGCTTGCGAATTTCTTCTTGTGCACTGAATTCCTCCTATTTCAATTAGACGAGGCAGGGGCCCGCGTCTGAACTTGAGTGCCGTTACTGTACGTCTGGTCAGGTGAATCGTCTACGGTTTTAAAGCAAAACGCCGATGACGATTTAGTAACGATCTGGGGTTTGAAGGCTCAGAGGGGCCCAGGCGATCGCCTTCGTTAAATCAGTGATTTTAGGAAATCGATACTTTCGATTACGGCTTCGACTGGACCGCCGACCTCGTCGGGATCCGACCCAAGCATGACATCCTGCTCCAGCACCAATTTGCCTTGATACTCAATGGAGTCTAGGTATCTAATGACGTCGGCGATTTGAGCGTCACCCTTGCCAAGTGGGCGGTACATGCCGGCTTTCACCTCAGCGGAGTAACTGGTTAAGCCCTGGCGAATTCGAGCCGCGGCAGTGGCGTCACAATCTTTTAGATGGACATGCTTGATTCTTGAACCCGCTTTTTCGGCTACTTGAAGGGGCTTGCCTCCGCCGACAACTACGTGTCCGGTATCCAGGCAGAGGTTTACGTCGGTTTCGTCGAGCAAGAAATTAATATCCTCAGGTGTTTCGAACATCGTTCCACCATGTGGGTGTACAACCATCTGCAAACCGAATCCCTCCACAATATCTGCAATTGCAGGCAATGACTCTGCAAAAACAGCCTTCGCATTTGCATTCATCGGATCCCGATGGTCGTAGTCCCCATCTTCGGCAGGGGTGGCGAGTACGAAATTTCCCGCGCCTAATTCAGCTAGTACCTCTGCTTGTCGCTTCGCTCTCTCGTAGGAAGAAACCAGTCGATCTCGTTTGTGCAAAACAAGCGGCACGAAAGCTCCACACAGAGTCAAGTCGTGCGCCGAAAGCAGTGACGCAAGGGCTTTTGCATCCTGGGGGAGGTACCCGTCAGGGCCCAACTCCGTCGCCGTAATTCCGCATTCACGCATCTGCGTAAGTACTCGTTCTGGATCCATTTGATAACCCCAACCGTTGGCCTCGCAAACGCCCCAAGAAATCGGGGCCCCAGCCAGTTGTTTGGACAGATCCATCTCTACCTCACCTCAGCTCGATTAATCTCAAGGAGCCTATTACGTGGGAGTGGGTATTTCTAGGCTAGCGCGGCTTTCATATTTGTGATGGAAATCCCAGATGCCGCCTCGGAGGGCTCCCATGCGCTGTCTTGTTCGCTCATGAGCCATCCTGTGAAGTTCACTTTCTCCAAAGCAATAAATAGATTGCGCAGATCCAAAATCCCGGTGCCTGCCGGAACAAAGAGCTTGAACTCTTCAACTGCGATGCCCATCGTCGCGATCTGCCCACTCAACATTTTCTGCAGAACTTCACTGCACACATCCTTGACGTGAATGTGTGTAATTCGGTCGCGGTAATGAATGACTGCCTTAATCGGGTCTGCCCCGCCGACGATCCAATGACCAACATCTAGGCAGAGCCCAACAACAATGGGATCCATAAGGTTCATCAAAAGCTGAGTTTCGCGCTCGGTTTCGATATAAGTCGCCGCATGTGGGTGAAACGAGGACTTGACGCCATGCTCGGCCGCAAAGGTCGCGAATCTTTCTACGTGGGAAGCAAGTTGTGCAAACCCTTCTTGGCTCAACTGCGTGCCGCTATCAGCCCGACCAGCACACCGATCACGATCATCTGTTCCATCAACTGCAAAGACAAGCATCTCCACTTTGGCCGCAATTGCCTGCTCGATGGTCTGGCGGGATTCCGCTTCGCTTCCTGGTAGGGGTCCATCTTTCCCGCAGCGAATTGCCACATATTGTTCGGCCGCTTCGATATTACGCCTTCGCATTTCCGCCAGAAATGCGGAGGATTCGGCTTGGTCTGCCGATATTTGAATTCCTTTGAATCCATAATCGGCAATTCCAGTTAGAAATTCCCGCATTCTGGAAGTTTCGTAACGCCAGTTCAGAGGAACAATTCCAATTTTCGAATGAACAAGTACCTCGGCCATTTATTCGTCCTCCGTCGTTAGTTCGACAACCAGATCAAGAAGAATCGTGGACCAACCAAAATCATGTGCACCGTGACCGACGCCGGTCGTCGGATTGTAGTATTCCCGCACGCCGCTCATCATAAGCAACTCGAGACTTTGTTGAGCTATATGCACTGCCAAATCTTTACGTCCGTGACGGACCAATCCCCGCGCTAAGTACCAATTACTCGATATCCACGTTGGACCGCGCCAAACCAAATTGCCCCCGACGGTATCCGGACGAAAACTAGATTCGTTCATCGCCACACTCGGAATGGGATACTTGGCCCAATACTCCTCAGGTTTTTGAATATGTTTCAATATTCGTTCAAATTTATTTTCCTCTAAATCACCTAATAGGATAGGCACCAGGGAAGAAACCGTGTTGACGCGAATCTTCACATTATCTTTCCCGTTAATATCGTAATAAAGTCCGTCTGCTTCGTCCCAACAAAGTTTCTCTAACGAGCCTTTGGCCACCTCCGCCCGTTTGAAATAGAGCGCCGCCTTATTGGCATCCCCAATCTGAAGGAAGAGGTGGCCAAGAGTCCGCAAATTCTCGATGTAAATCGTATTGAGCATCACATCGGCTACTACAAAACGATCGAGAGCAATCATTTTCGCAGGTTCTCGGTTCACCGCATCGTATGGATCGCAGATTAGATGCCAACCCCTCACCCAACTCTCGTGTTCTTCGTCGCCAATCTCTAGGATTTCATCCCAAATCGGGGAATGATCCAATCCCGTCTCATCGGGTTGTACCACCCTAATCAGCCCATCTCCATAGGGATTGCGTACCTCGTGTAACCAGTTCTAGAAGCGATCGACACTTTGGCAAAATCTCATTCAAGAAAGGCAGTGCCTCGACCACGCAACGCAACTGCTTGGATAGCCTCGGCAAGTAATGGTGGTTGCATCTCATCCGAGAGATAACGATTTCGAAAGGCAATGTCATAGGTTCCGACCAAATCCTCATAAACATCGCGCTGCCAGAACGTGACATGCGAAATGAATCCATCGGAATGTTGATTAAGGAGAAGACTAAAGAGTTCGGATTCGGCCCTTTGAATATCTAGGTGGCTGAGGGTGATAGCGTGAAAACAAGAATCCCAGAACCATTGGAAGGGGTAGGTTCCCATCGAGGGGCAGGTAAAATCGAAATCAAATCCACACCAATCGGCATGACCGACTTGACGATTGCGTAGATGAATTCGACCCACCTCAGATTTGAGCCAGGCCACATCCTGCGGGGAGATAGTCGGTGGCTCCAAGGTTGTCATGTGTGCAGTCTGGCAAAGTCAAAGGCCGAAAGACACTCAAGACATGAAGGACTTCGCCTATCCATCCTCGTTAGGATAAATAGGTGCGAACCCAATTGCCGCCAATGATGGCCAGGCACCCTCGATGAGTCGCCGATACTTTCCGGCCGGCGAACTCGAATTTGCCGACGGCATGAAGTCGATAACGCCACAGATGGCCGGGTGGAAATATTCCGGTCTGGCGATCATTCAACTTGAGGCAAATATCCCCCATCTCGTCGATCCATCGATCCTAGATCGCGCCGAAGGCGCCCTCATCCCCCTTAACGCAACCAATCTAGGAATCAACATCGATGGTCGAAGTCTTACCCTAAAAGGTCGTCGCGGCGTTTTTGAAGCGGCCACGGACTGGATTTACTGTGCCCCCGGATCGCGTCTTGAAATCAGCTCCCCTGGCGGAGGAGAGATTGCATTAGCCACTTCAGTGGCGCAGGCGCGGTTTCCCAGTTGCTATGTCGATGCCCTGACATCAATTGAGATTCGTGGAGCAGGTGATGCGACCCGCGAGGTGCGTCCGTTCATGCATCCCGATCAATTCAAGAATGCAGACCGCCTCATGGCCGTCGAGCTCATCACCCCAGACGGAAATGTCTCCAGTTACCCGCCCCATCGACACGACGGCGTGGGCGATTGCCACATTGCCAACGAGGAGATCTACTACTTCCGAATTGGAAAAATTGGACTGCCTCATGGAGACCCCGAAGGTTTTGGATTTCATCGCACTTATGCAGGTGAGGAGTATGACAATCCCTTCGATGACAATGTGGCGATCCATGACGGTGACATCTACTTAGTTCCGCGCGGATATCACGGCCCGTGCTCTGCGATGCCCGGCTATCCCATGTACTATCTCAATGTATTGGCTGGAGAAAACTCTCCGCGAAGTATGGATTTTTGTGATGATCCCAACCATGCTTGGATCCGACAGAGTTGGAATGCGAAAATCCCCGATCCGCGAGTTCCATGGAAGGTGAATTAGTGGCAGTACAAACATGCGCGCGGGCTATCGTGCGTTGGCTTGCCGCCCAGAAAATTGCCATTGATGGAGAAGTCCTCCCGTATTTCCCCGGCGTTCTTGCAATATTCGGACACGGCAACGCGCTAGGACTAGGCGACGCCCTTGCAGATATGAAAGCAACCCTTCCGACACTGCGAGGACAATCCGAGGAAGGTATGGGTCTGGCCGCGGTTGCATACGCCAAAGCCATGCGACGACAACAAGCGATGGTGGTCACCACATCCATCGGCCCAGGTGCTCTCAATGTCGTAACCGCCGCGGGTACTGCCCTTGCTAATCGTCTACCAATGTTGATCTTGTCGGGAGATACTCACCAGAGCCGAATTCCCGATCCGGTATTACAACAAGTTGAGCACTTTGGAACGCCATCCACCACCGTTAACGATGCATTTCGACCAGTCGTTCGCTTCTGGGATCGCATCACAACCCCATCGCAGATTCTCACTTCACTTCCCCAAGCCCTCATGACGATGCTTGACCCCACAACGTGTGGCCCAGCCTTTCTTGCTCTGCCGCAAGATGTCCAAGCGATGGCCTTTGATTATCCCGAGTCTTTTTTCGCCGAACAGATCCACGAAATACCTCGCCCGCGGCCCGCCATCCACGAACTTCGAAAATGCGCGGAAATAATCAATGCCTCTCAACGTCCGGTAATTATCGCCGGCGGCGGAGTCCATTATTCGCTGGCTGAAAAAGAGTTGGCCGATTTTGCCGAGATACATCACATTCCGGTTGTGGAAACCATGGCCGGCAAGGCCTCACTCCTCTGGTCCAACCCACGTCTGATCGGACCTCTGGGGGTTACGGGTTCAGATCGAGTTAACGCCCTGGTTGACGAGGCAGATCTGATCATTGCGATTGGAACACGCCTCCAGGATTTCACTACAGGCTCCTGGACACTCTTTGGCGAAAAAACTCTCATAGCAATCAATACGGCCCGTTTTGATGCATCCAAACGGCGCGCACATCCAGTTGTGGGAGATGCTCAAGCAACACTTGAAGAACTGCAGGCTCTCGTATCACGCAGATCAAATACCGACTGGCTTGAGCGTGCTCGTACCTTGAAGAACCAAACCAGCATCGATCGACAAGGGCGGAAGGAGAACATCACTCCACTGCCTTCCTACGCGCAAATTGTGATCGCAGTCAACGAAGTCGCCACCGAAGTTGATTACGTGCTTACCGCTGCGGGCGGACTCCCAGGCGAACTCAATAACAATTGGCTAACCAAGGGAATCGCTACCTTTGACTGCGAATACGGATTTTCGTGCATGGGATATGAAATCAGCGGAGCTTTCGGGGCGGCCATCGCTCAGAAGGACCGCAAGAAATCTGGAAGAGTTATTGCGATGACCGGCGACGGGTCCTACCTGATGCTCAATTCAGATATCTATTCAGCCGTGCTTCTTGGGTATCCCTTGACACTCGTTGTCTGCGACAACGGCGGTTACGCCGTAATTTCGCGCCTGCAAACTGGCAATGGTGCTGAATCCTTCCGAACCATGTTGACAGAGAATCCTGATGTTGTTGTCCCTAGAGTTGATTTTGTTGCGCACGCAGCTTCGATGGGAGCCGACGCATACCGAGTGAATGATGTAGCCGAACTTGCCGCAAAAATTGCCTCAACCAGGGACAGTGACCGGGTGGTGGTGATCGTCATCGAGATGGCCCCTGCAATCTGGACTGAAGGCGGCGCGTTCTGGGAAGTCGGCGTACCTGAAGTCTCTGATAAACCTTCGATTAGGGAAGCCCGTCAAGCCCTGGAAGAAGAGAAGAAGAAGCAAAGAATTTACTAAGGTTGTTCATCCAAAGGAGAAGAGTCATGCCAGACCAGATTTTGAGAATAGGCGTTGTTGGGGCCGGAGCTGTTGCCACATCCGTGCACCTACCTATTTTGACCCGCCGAAGTGATCTTTTCGACGTCTGCGCCGTGGCCGACTTCAACACCGCATCAGCTACTCACCTCGCCGAGCGATTCGGAATCCCGCAAGACGGACGTTTTGCTTCCGCCTATGAAATGATTTCGTCCGGCAAGATCGACTCGATCGCGATCATAAATTCGGGTTCACACTGCAATCTTGTTGTCGCGGCCCTTGAGGCGGGGCTCAATGTTTTTTGTGAGAAGCCCCTTGCCTACACCAAAAACGAAATGAAGCTGATAGAGAACGCCTTGAGAAATTCAAGCGGTCACCTGATGATCGGCTATATGAAGACATACGATCCAGCGGTCGTTCGGGCGAGGCAGGAAATTGGATCCAACCGCCCCCGCACCGTTGATGTTTTAGTGCTTCACCCCAGCGGGGAAAGCCAACTTGCCACATCTGAGATTTCAGTGAAGTCATTTCGCCCGGCCCCCGAACTGATCGAAGGATTTGTCAAGCAGGCTCACGACATCGCCGTCGAGGCGCTCGGCGACGCTGCGGCAGAGGCTTTTGGTGACGAGTACGGCGACATCATTCTAGGTAGCATCGTTCACGAATTGTCAGTCTTGAGGTCGTTGGATATTCATATCACTGAAATAGATTTTGCGGATCGTTGGCCGCGTGATTCGCGTTCAGAGTCATTTGTTATTCACGGGCGCACTCAGGACGGGGTCCGAGTGACTATTAGATGGTTCTATCTTGATAAATATCCCATGTACCAAGAGGAAGTACGTTGGGTTAGCGAGTCCGAAGGTCACCACATCATTTTCCCGAGTCCCTATATCCTCCGCGTGCCTACCAAACTCATTTCAACTCGCCGAGTCGGCTTGGCCCATGATGCTTCAACATTCGAGTCCTATCAACCGTCATTTGAAATCGAATTAGTTGCTTTCCATCAACTTGCGACAACAGGGATTCAAATGACTGACCCCATTGCCGCCGGTAATCAGGACTTGGCAATTTCACAGATGATCGCCAAGAAAATCTGCGAGGCAGAAGGAATCAAGACTGGCGGCGATCTGTAACAGAATCAAACGCTAATGTGATTGGGCGCTCTTTCGCCTGATCACTGTCTTGAACTTGAAGCCATTCTTCTCCGCGATCAACTTTATGGATTTGGGAATGTCCCCGAGGTCGAAGTCATAATTGATGACGACCCCGTTAGTTCCCACGAAAGTGCCTTTGACGCGGCGCATCAAGGTCTTTCCCGTTTGGAATGATGATTCCCCGCTAGTTCCAAGGGAGAAGCCTCTGCTTTTCTCGGTGGTTTTCTCGTAGAGAAATACGGTCTTCTCGGCTTCATCAACTAATACCGCATCTTCATACCTGATCTTTTTCTCACCCGAGCCCATCTTCGCATCGAGTAATTCACAATCTACGGTGATGTCGGACTCTCCCCCTTTTATGGGGGCTAGAGCCTTGGACTCTAACAGTGCAAAGATCTCCAGGACAATTTCATCTTTCATGTTGCACCTACGCTTTCGGAACCACTGCGATGAGATTGGAACGCGGGCTTTCGGCACCAGAGTAGAGGGCAACTACACCGATGTAGATGCTCACTTTCGGTATCAATTTGGTAAGGGTGCAAGAGAAGATAGTCGCCTTTGTTCTGCAGAAGGAGAGCAGTAGTCCTGCTCTGCTGTAGATGCCAACTCGGTAATACGTGATCTTTTTCCCAGCTGTAAGTTTGGGCGCCTTCCACGACACCTTGACTGCCTTTGAAAGAGCAACGACCTTGACAGATTGGGGAGCAGTCAAGGCAACTGTTGAGGAGCTAGTTGTCGGCTTGGGAGTAGGCGAAATGCTGGCAGCCGAACCTGAGAAGACTTTATACCGAGGCGAGGAAGGGAAACTTGAACCTAGGGAGGAGACGGTTCGCACCTGTATGTAATACGTGGAATTCACTTTGAGTCCACTGATGAAACAGGTGGTTGCCGATGCCGGATCGGCAGTGCAATAAGAGGTGTATGCGCCGGCAGATACTTCAGAGCCAGTAAACGCTTCGGCTGTATACCAGGCGAACTGTCCGGTGCCCAGTGAAGTTGAAGGAGTCCACTTGACTGTTACCTTCCCTGAACTATCACTCGTTGCAGTTACATTCGTTGGAGGGGACCCGGCGTTGCCAGGTGAAATCGGTTTCATTGAACTCGGTGCACTTGTTCCTGCGCTATTTGCTGCAATGACGTCAACGTAATAAATCGTCCCCGAGACAAGGCCGCCAATGATGCAACCCAACCCGGTTGTGGAGCACGATGCAAACACGGCAGAATTTGTGGGAGGCGGCAGAGTCCACACTCGTGCGGTGTAGTTGAGTGACTCCCCACCTGTCGAACTTGGAGCATCCCACGTGATCGCAACTTGTGTCGGACCTGCCATTGCTTCCAAATATTGCGGAGCCGAAGGCACCGTTGTTGCGTTCGCAGAGGGAACAAGGAAACCACTCAACGATAACGCCAGGATAAAAAACAAAACTCGACTAATAAGACTCGACGGCAGTCGACTTTCTAACACACGATCTGTCATCACCGTCACCCCCTCACCGGAAATGGAAGCAGAAACTTCCGATTTCATGCTACAACTCGCTAACTTTCCTGTCTCTACCCGAATCGAGGTCTAGTCCTCTTCCGCGCCGCTGCGCACGTCCTATCTGTCTCTTAAATCACAGGCAGCGACTTGACCAGGTGATTCGCACAGTCAATGCCGACACGACTCCGCCACCAACTACTAAATCTCCGACGGCGTATGCGGCGCCATTGGCGGCTTATAAAGATGCCCTCGTTCAATGCCGCGTCACGATTGCGGTAAACGCGATCAACTACAGATCAGTATCAACCGCGCCAGTCCGCCTATCGTGCAAAACTGCAGTTGCGTCCCTCGGCAACGCTCCGGTGAAACCCGTTAAGTCAGGCAATACCAAGAAGTAGATACCAATTTGGGGCTCCCAATAGACTCCCCAGATGGATTTATTGGGAAGACTCACTCCAATACTCCTATTCCTATCTTCCATCACAATTGTTGCCGAACTGGCGACTGAGGCGGAAATCTTCGCTCTCCTTGCCAACCTCCTAGCGCGTTTGGCACGGGGAAAGATCCTTGGACTCTATGTCGTCGTAGCCCTTGCCGCCTCGGCAATAACTATTTTTCTCGGCCTGGATGCAACCGCTGTTCTCTTTACCCCTGTGGTCATTATTCTCGCGCGACAAGTTAAGGCGCCTCTTTACCCCTTTATTCTTCTACCTTTGCTCTTTTCCAATCTTGCCAGCCTGCTTCTGCCCGTTTCAAACCTTACGAACCTGCTATCCCAATACAAGTTCCACCTTCACAATTCCACTTACGTCTCCTTGTCTTACCGAAGCTCCACTATCGCTATCGCCTCTACTCTCATCATTCTGTTACTTCTCTTTCAGAAAACCTTGCGAGGTACATACACTTTCACCTCGCGACCAAGAGTCGTCGACCCAATCTTCACTTCGGTTGCCTCAGGTGCCTGCCTACTATTTGCCCTTTTGATTCTCTTCGATGTCTCAGCAACAGCTGCCTCACTGGTGTCGGCCAGCATTGTGACAATCGGGGCACTAGTCCGAGATCGCTCAAAACTGCGAATACGACTCATACCGTTCCGCTTGCTATTCCTCGTAACGGCCCTCTTCATCGGAGTGGATCTGATGAACTATTTTGGAATGGGGCGCGTAATCTCCCACCTCACCCAAAACCCAGCCGGAACTCTGGTCTGGTCGGGTTTGATAGCAAACCTCATTAATAATTTGCCTGCCTACCTCTTATTTGAAGGCTCCGTCAGTCCGCACAATTTGTTCTACCTTTTGATCGGAGTCAATTTCGGCTCGATCGTCCTCCCCTGGGGATCATTAGCAACATTGCTATGGGCCCAGAGGTGTAAGGCGGCAGGCGTGGAAGTGGCATGGAAAAAGACCATCTTGATCTCCGCGGTTATGGCAGTTGTCGTGCTGCCGCTAGCCGCGCTCTCAGCGCACAATTGACGAAGGGCTCCGACAAGTAACTCCTGTGTACCGTAAGTTCCCCTAGGGAAAAGCTAGCCATTCCAATATATTCACCAGATGACTTCGCTCCCGTGGACTCTTGCGTGGGCGCGGTTACGTAATCACTCACTTCGGACTTTCACCATCGCCCTTTCGGTCGCCCTTGCCCTGGTCGCGCTTCTGGCATTGCAGGGAATCTCCCATTCGACCGGCAATTCTCTGATCAAATACTCCCTTTCCAAATTACCCGCGGGCGATCGGACTCTGACGCTGACTTCCAGCAAGATCATCGCCTCCCCGGATCAATTTCGTTCCATCGATACCTACCTATTAGCACACCTATCAAAGCTAACGTCGGGTGATCTGAGCCCGGAGATCTTGTATCACGAGATATCTGACTCTCATGGCGTCGGCTTCTATTTGGCCGGGATCGATTCTATTCCAACATCGGTTCGCCTGACCTCAGGAAGATTGCCGAGGGAATGCACACCTTCTCTGTGCGAAGTGATCCAAATTGGAGGCCAAGGCAATTCGTCACCTCGACTTGGCCATCTTGGAATAGAGATTGTAGGTAAAGGCACTTTTCCAAACACCCAACTTTTCACTGGCACCATGGCTCCGTCAGATGGAGCTGCCTTACTGGTGGCACATGGGATCGCTGCGGTAAGCGCTCTTCCTCACTTTGCAAATTTTCAAGGTGCGAATGCGTGGGTGGGGACAATGGATGTCTCTAAGATCGGCACTGAGGGTGCCGATGCCTACATCGCTTCCATGTTGGCATTTGAAAACCAACTCTCCCTGGATCATCCTGAAGTTACTCTCACCTGGCCACAAGATGCTCTAGCCGAAGCCAGTGACCAGACCAAGGGCATATCCGACAAATTCGTCTTACTGAACTTTGTCGTCGGTGCACTCCTTATCGCCTTTCTAATCCTCTTCTCTCTAAGGCATCGTCGAGAACAACAGTTATTCCAGGCAGGATTGAGCCGAATTGGCACGCCTAAGAAGGTAATCCTCTTTGAAATGGTTGTAGAAAACTTTGCACCGCTCATTTTGGGCACTTGCATTGCGCTCATAATCTCGCTACTCATCCCTAGCGCGCTATCGCTTGCACATTTTCACGCGGGCCTTCTTCCGATTTATCAAGGCTGGCCGAAGTACTTCTTCCTTGTTTTCGCAGCCTTAGGAATGGTTTCTGGCTCATCGCTGTTAGGCGACAAGGCGTGGAGGCGCCAACTCTGGGTTCCATTCTCTGTGGGAATTATTTTCCTGTTCGCTTTCCTTCAGCAAAATGGTACGCATGACGTGCGTTTCTGGCTCGTTCCTTTTGCATACACGATCATTCCCGGTCTGATCGGATACCTCACCCTGCGCTGGGCAAGTCTGTTCTGGCGAAATCGAGACCATCTGGCGTACATACTTTTTCGCGAGCATGTTGCAATGTGGCAAGGTGTGACGGCAATTCTCACTCTTGCCAGCATTCTGGCCCTGATTGCGCTCTCTTTTGATTCGGGGATTTCAAGGGATGTGACTGCCAAATCAAGAGATGAAGTTCCACTAGATATATCGCTCAAGATAGGTTCCGATTTGACTCGACCATTGGACCTTGGAAGTGCCGAAGCATATGAAAAGTTGGTCACGAATTCGCAGGCGTATCCGATCCTCCGCTCTGGCACAGGAGTGCGAAACGAGAGTTCAGTATCGGACACGCTCTCACTCATCGGTATACCTCCGGCGGCTCTGCACTCAATGCCAGATGATTCACTTCGCAAACTTTCCACCGTGATCTCGCCAACGCAACCAAGCGTCGAGCAAGGACTCAATGTTGGTGCGACAAGCAAAATTGTTGTCACTTTGCGAAACATCCCGAAGGAAGCGGACTTGCTGGGGTGGTTCCGAACTCCGAATGGCACACATATGAGTGCAAGCTTCGTTGGTCACGAGGCTGCCCGCACTCTGACATTAGCCCGACAGGTTCCCGCGGGAAGCTCCCTCATAGCTTTCGAGTTGCGCGAAACATCGGATTATCTCTCACGAAGACTTCACGCCATGGGTGAGGGAAGTTTCTCGGTGCCAATGCTGAAGGGAATAGGAAGTATTTCGATTGTCTCCTTTGACGGCCACATACAGACATTGCCAAATAGAGACTGGCATCAGGTGAATTTTCCTTATGAATTCAACGGTGGAGGTCTCTACATACGTCCGATGGCAAAAGAAGATATACCACAAGTAATTGTTGACCCGGTTACCGCCGCCTTGGCCACGGACGGGACGCTGACCTTCACGGGGTCGGGTAGTGATTTTTTTCAAGTTCGAATAGGGGCTATCGCCAAAACATTTCCGTCGGCTGGCGATCGATTTGCAATAATGGATTTGGGCCAACTTCAAAATGAAATCGGAAAGAGCGACTTGGGTGCAACCGACCCAATCGAACTCTGGGTATCAACATCAAATCCAAACCAGTACCTGACGCGGTTGGCAGATTCACCTTACAGAGATTTGATTGCCGTGAGCCGACAGAATGTAGCTAGAGAACTCAGGGCCGATCCGGTCAACGTGGGACTTAGCGGCGCGTACCGAGTTGCCATCTTCTATGCACTCTTGCTCGCGATTTTTATGTTTGCCTCCGCCCTCCCCTTGCTCTACAACGAAGGCAGGAGCGTTCTATTTCAACTTGAGGCAAGCGGAAATGGCCCGCGAGAGTTAAGGCGATCACTGCGGAAAGCGTCTCGACTAAGTACCACCGTTGCACTTCTCTTGGGGGCAGGAATTGGCCTTATTGTCGGACATTTCTTCATCTCCAATTCCACCCCCTATGCGTCTATTGCCCTCGCGCTTTTTGCGGCCATGGCACTTGGTGAATTCGCAAGCTACTTCATTGCTCGTCACTTCTTTGACGAAACCACGATGGTGAAATCATGAGTGTGAGCATTCGTATAGAAGACCTCTTCTATATATATGAGAGCAACAACGAGCCGGTTGTTGCCCTGCGAGGCCTCCACCTGAGCGTTGGCTCGGGAGAATGTCTGGTCATCAAAGGACCCAACGGATCTGGCAAATCGACTTTGGTCAAACTACTTACTGGCTTTTTCACGCCGACAGCGGGAAGAATTTTCATCGGAGAAAAGGACATCTCCAGAATCGACCCCCTTCAATTGCGCCGGGAATTCGTTTCGAGTATTGACCAGAGAGGCAACCTCTTAGCCGACATTACGATTCTTGAAAATATTGCTCTGGCTTACTCCCTTGTCGGGCAGTCTCGCTCGTCAGCTGTACGATCAGCGAAGGATCTGCTGGAAGTCCACGGCTATGAACATCTGGCAGATCGCTCTGCGAGTCAACTTTCAGCCGGGGAACGACAGTTCTCCTCTCTCTTGGCGGCCATCGCAACGAACCCTCGAGTCCTAATCGCTGACGAGCCAAGTGGGGAGTTGGACAACACATCTGCCGAAGCCATGTACACGCTGCTTAAGTCGCACGCAGAAGGGGCAAGTGTCATCCTGGTAACCCATGATCCGCGGGCCGAAAAGTACGCCAGCCGCGTTGTGCAAATTCGAGAGGGCCGTGTTAGCGAGGAGTGGCTGCCGGGTCAGGTTCAGGAGAGCGTGATCGATCCGTTTGGTTGGATGCGCGTCCGAGACACCACGCCCCATTCACCAAGACGTAACGCTCCGAAACAGGGACTGGATCGACAATCTCTCGTACGCGGTGAAAATCTAAACCTATCTTATGGAAGCAAAACTATCTTCTCCGACTTGGATATTGAAGGATCCAGCGGTCAACTGATTGCACTCTCTTCCGGCTCAGGTACTGGTAAGTCATCTCTGCTCAGGATCCTCTGTGGGATTCAAAATCCAACGTCTGGTGAGGTCGTCATCCGCGGTCAGTCGATAAGCGAGTTGTCCAGAGAAAATCGCGCGCATGTGCGAAGAGAGTCTGTCGGATTTCTTGGGCAAGGCGGAAGCGCCCTCGCAAATATTTCGCTGATCGACCACTTCGGCGCGTTGCGGGAGAGTATGGAGCCCGCATTAGAGAGTCGAATAAACCGACCTCTCTCATCATTTTCCGGCGGGGAGCGCGCCAGAATTGAGCTCTTGAAGATCTTGGCCGAAGAAAAGCCAATTCTTCTCCTCGATGAGCCAACTTCTCAGATGGACGAACGTCGAAGTCTGGAGGCGGCCCAATTGCTTCTAGATTTTGTGGACAAGGGCGGTCTTGTCATAACTAGCACCCATGACGAAATACTTCTTGGAAATGCCGATCAGATTATCCGCGCTCGATAGGAATGAGCCGCATTCCCTTTGACTCGGCCAGAAGAATAATGGCTTCATCTTTGCTCTGTTCGAGGGCCTGTACGACCTCATCCGCGGACCAAGTTCCAACCTGATCATCCTTTCGTGTCCAAGACTGAACACGTCCACCAGTCATCTTGGAGATAGTGCGTGCGAGTTCGACATCTTTAGGCCCGACCAGAATTACCAGACTAGGACCACGCACTCCGGCGAGCATGAACTCACGTTCGGAGCGATATATAAGCCAGTGATAGCCAGCAATCGCCCCGGTTATAATAAGTATGGAAAGTGCGAAACGAATCCGGCGGATAGTCTCTTGACCAAAACTGCCCTTAAAGATGTCATCGAAGATAAAGAAGACGCCGGCAAGCAAGGTGATAACCGCGACTATTCCGCCCACTCCAAAGAGGATGAATAGATATATGCGTCGAGACGGGGAAGCATGCTCGGCTTCCGGGGATAACCTAACTGCCGTCGTAATTCTCCGCCAAAATATCGACCAGACTGGAGTACCGACAAGAAGAAGTGTGACTGCCGCAAGAAGCGCATTTGTAGCCCCGCTACCGGAGATCACCGAACTGCTCGTCAACGCTTCTACGAGGGCGACGAGAATCATGGCCAATCCCCCCGCGGCGGCTAGGAGTGCAATCCCAGCCATCAAATACTCATATACCCGTTGAACTTCGGTTCGCATTGCCTTGCGACCTTCTTCAAGAATTGCATGGTGATACCACCATGTGATCACGCCAACGCAGACCGCCCCAAAAGCGGAAGGGACCTCGTGGAAATGCGTTGCGGCTTCCATAGTTCCGGCATCGCCGATAAACCAAACCAGGACGCTATATAGGACAGTGCTTGCTGAAACTATCGACACAAGGAGTCCGCCGCCCACGCCCGCTAACAACAGATAGGTAAACCAGAGTGGATCCCTTGTTGCCTTGGAATAGTTCCGAATCCAGTAGAGATACCAAATGGGAGCACCAACAATGAGTGTCGTTGCGCCTTGCAGAATTGAGTGCCCGTGGGAGAGGTAAATGGCGTCTCCTCCGAAATTCCAGAATCTTTGGATTGCCCCCGAGATCAAATGATCGACACCGACAACAACAGTTCCAAGGGAGATCAAGGAGCCGAGTAGATGGTGAGCGCGAGAACTTGCCAGTGGGGTCGAACGAACGTGTACCCACCAATGCAACCCCCAAACGGCGCCCCATACGATCAAACGCGCTAACGCCGGAGCTCGGAAGTCTTCGACACGGACGGCCCAACCAACCATGTCATGAAGGGCGAACATCCCCACAGCCAGAGACGTAACGGAAGTCATGGTGACGTAGAAACTCCAACCAAAAGATTTGGCTTCGGAGGCATCCTCGGTGAATCGTCGTCGCGTCCAGATCGCCAGGACTACATAGAGTGGAACTCCCACGACGACAAATGAGAGGTTGCGTGCCAAGTCGGTTTTGTCTGCGATAACCAAAGTGGAGCCTTCAAAGACCCGTCCAAGCAAACCAGATAGTCCTAGAGCGCTGACAACGATCAGCCCATAGAGAAGTAGGTACTGAAAGAAGCGCCGGACAGAATGGCCCCGGAGGGCGCCTTGGGCTTCACCCGATCTGAGCTTCCGAATTCCGAAAATAATAAGAGTGATAGTTGCGATTGGGATCAAGAAGCCCGTGAATGCGCCGATCATTTTGTGTACATCCCGCAGTCATAGAGCGGCCAAGGAATTCCCGTGATCAACCATTTCCCGTCAGATTTGATCAGGCGGATTGTGTGATCTTCTGTCATGACATCTCCTAACGGACTTCCCGATGGAATTTCTACTCTTACACGAACTTCAGCCGCGCTTGCAGTCGTTGTCGAATCAATGAGAAGAACCCGCGCCGTATTAACAATGTAAGCCCTGTCGATATCACTAACCGTGCATACACCTGCAGGTGCAAGCCACGTGGCCGCCTCCGCATCCTTTCCAACCAAAACGGCCCTCAAGTAGGCTTGGACGGATCCAGCCGGTGTGGAGCGATCCAGCAAAACAGCGGATTTTGTCGATGAAAGAACGGCGACAACAGCCACTGCAACGATGATGAGACCAATGATGATGGCCAATATTCGATTCGGGCTTTTACCCACGCTTTAACTGTATAACCATTGAATCTTAGGTAGATACAATAATGACGTGGAACTCCAGAAAGTTATTCTCTACTACGTCTTCACGCCTATTTCCGACCCGCAAGCCATCCGTCTCTGGCAAAGAAACCTCTGCATCTCCCTGGGGCTAAGGGGGCGGATTCTGATTTCCCCCCACGGTATAAATGGAACGCTGGGCGGAGATATGTCGGCTTTGAAGAAATACGTGCGGGCGACCAGGGAATATCCAGGTTTCAAGAAAATCGACTTCAAATGGTCGGATGGTAAGGGGGATGAATTTCCTCGATTGCAGATTAGGGTCCGAGACGAGCTCGTTGCCTTTGGAAATCCTGATGAGCTGGTTGTAGATGAAAATGGAGTTGTCGGTGGGGGCATCCACCTTCGCTCTGACCAGGTTGAAAAGTTAGTCGAGGAGCGCGGTGACGAAGTTGTCTTCTTCGATGGCCGCAATGCCTTCGAGGCCAAGATTGGTAAATTCAAGAATGCGATTGTGCCCGATGTTGCAACGTCTCGAGATTTCGTCAATGAGATAGAGAGTGGAAAGTACGACCACCTCAAAGAGAAGCCGATAGTCACTTACTGCACAGGTGGAATTCGGTGCGAAGTTCTCTCTGCAGTGATGAAAAACCGGGGCTTCAAAGAGGTCTACCAAATTCAAGGCGGCATTGTCCGCTACGGACGAAAGTACGGCGACGAAGGCCTCTGGGAGGGATCGCTATATACCTTTGATTCCCGCATGGCCCTAGATTTCAGCGAAAAAGCCAAGGTCATTGGTGAGTGCGATAAGTGCTCGTCCCCAACCAATAAGTTCCATAATTGCGCCAATGTCGCCTGCCACGAACTCATTCTGCTCTGTGACGGTTGCGCGAAGAAGAACGACAGCAGAAGTTGCACGCACGATCGAAGCCGAGCCCGCGATGCGGAGATGATCGGCTAAGAAGGAATCAACGAATCGGGGTTACAAGTTCCTTATCGTAAATTGAGTCCCAAACGATTGGCGTGAAACTAAAGCCTGTAATCCAGTCGGGTTGCCCAGTCAAGAAGGTCCGCAGATCCTTCCACTCCTTGTATACAACCTTGGCGTAGGCCTGTTGTTTAACAGTGAAGCACGGCAAATGATTGAGATCATACGTAAACATGGTCACTTCGAAATCCACGATTTTCTTTTGCAGTAGCCAGTAATCATTGCGGTGGGCCGACGAGAAGAACCAAGACCACATGCCATTAACAGGGGCGTACTGTTTTGCAAAATCTTTCTCCATCGCCTCGTAGGCCATTACCTGTTTCTTAACATTTTTGCAGTCGGCGGCAACCGATGCACCCTGGGCCGAAACAGGATTAAGGGCAAGGCTAGAAATTAAGAACGTGAGAGCAAGTCCAAGGATGCTAAGACGCTTCATGGCAGGACCTCCTGCATGTCACTTTAATCACTCCCCCGCGCCTTGCCTAGACTTGGCCCAGCCTCCCCGTCAGGAATTTGTTAGGAATGGGCGCAAAAGAGGCAAAACGACTACCAAACATCTACGGTTGAATCCATTATGAAACTGAAACTAAGGCTCGAGTCTGGGCGTTCTGCCAGTCATCCGAGCCGTGCCATGACGATCAGGGCCTTGGCGGTGTTAGGCGTGATATTGCCTCTAGCAAATCTCATCCTTGCTCGATTTCGTCACAGTTTCAACTTAACCACCAACACACTCATCCTGCTCATCATCACCCTTGTTATCGCGATTAAAAGCCCTATCTGGCTTACGACCCTTGGGGCAATAGAGAATTTCCTTTTCCTGAATTATTTATTTACTCCCCCGTTCCATACCCTCAACATCAGTAACAAGGACGACCTTCTGGCGCTGCTTGTCTTTCTCGCAATCAGCGTCACTGCCTCACTTATTCTAAGGAAACTGGAAATACGCACCGCCAAACTCAGACAACTCTCGAAGGAGGGATTGTTCCTCTCTAGTTTGGCCGAGAGCATCATTCGCGGTCACAATTCTATCGACGAAATTCTCAGCAACTCGAAGGGAACATTTGGCTTGCAGGAGCTTGCCGTCGCTCATAAGGTAATGGACGCCAAAGGCGGCAGACTGATCGTCATCTATGGTTCGATATCAACAATCACAAAAGAAATTTCGGATTCGCAGATCGTACTGAATACCGAATATTCTCTGTTGGCCAAACCCGCAATCAGCGATCCAGAACTGAAGAAATTGGTGACCACTTTCGGGTCGCAAGTGCTCATATTGTTGGAACGGCAGTTGCTGGAGGCAAACGAACGCGAGTTGTCAGAGATCCGCCAAGCCGACCAGATGCGAGTTGCGTTGCTTAATGCTGTAAGTCATGACCTTCGGGGTCCCTTGGCATCTTCAAAGGCGGCCATCTCAAGTCTTCTCAATAAGGAAGTCTCTTGGACACCGCAAGATCAGCATGAATTGCTCGATTCGGCGAGCCGTTCATTAGACCAACTCAATCACCTTATCGAAAACCTTCTGGATATGAGTCGTTTAGAGGCCGGCGCGATATTCCTCAACTGGCGAAACGTGGGAGTAGAGGACGTGGTATCCGGGGCTATCAAGTCGCTGAAATCACCGACTGAACTCGTTGAAATAAGCATCGACCCTGAGCTTCCGCCGATTAAGGGAGACCCGATCCTTCTAGAGCGAGTCATCGGAAATTTGCTCGAAAATGCACTCCGGTTTAATCCCAAGGGCCGCTCTGTAACCATTGCAGCATTTCGCGTCGGAGAGAACATTGAAATCCGCATCATTGATCATGGCCCTGGTATGTCATCTAAAGATAAGTCAAGACTTTTTACTCCCTTTCAGCGATTGGGCGATCGAGACAACACCACAGGAGTTGGACTGGGCTTGGCGATAGTAAAGGGTTTCACCGAATTGATGCAGGGGCGCATTTCGGTTGAAGAAACTTTTCAAGGCGGCTTGACGATGGTTCTGTCTTTTCCAATCGGAGATGAGAAATGACCGAAGCCAAGAAGACCTGCATCTTGATCGTCGATGATCACTTAGAAATCGTCCGCACTTTAGTAATGAATTTCAGAGCGCGCGGGTACCGCACCTTATCTGCAGGGGATGCTGCCTCCGCTTCGGCTTTGGTCGCCGAGGCGAGCCCTGATGCCATGATTTTGGACTTAGGACTGCCAGACATGGATGGCGGAGAATTGATCGGAAAAATCCGATCTTGGAGCAACGTGCCGATCCTGGTTCTCTCTGGCCGAACTGAACTCGATCGCAAACTCGGGGCTCTCAAGTCCGGAGCCGATGACTATATATCGAAGCCATTCGAGATCGATGAAGTCATTGCCAGAGTGGAAGCCGTACTCAGAAGAGCCAAAGATGCCACGTCGAATCCGTATTTTCTTTTAGGCAATTGGAAAATTGACCTATCGCGACACCACATCACAGATTTACCTGGATCGAATCCAGATTTGCACCTCACTCCCATCGAGTGGCGCCTTCTCGAATATCTTCTCTCAAAGTCGGGGAGCTTGGTGTCACAGAAAGAATTGCTTCAAGCGGTCTGGGGCGACGCCTATGAGAACGAAACGAATTACTTGCGCCTTTTCATTAGCCAGTTGAGGAAGAAACTAGAACCAAATCCCCAATTACCGACCTACATCCTGACTGAGCCAGGTATCGGTTATCGCCTACTTGCAACCAGAACTGAAAACGAGGAACACGATGCCTAAGGCATGGATCGACGAAGCCCCCGCTCCACAAGTCCTCAAGGAGCAAGCTCACCTCAATGACCCGATTTCATACCGGGTGAAGAAGGTCCTCCTTGGTAAGCCGCTCAACCGACATCTTCTGTCACATCAGCGGCTTAGTAAGGTCTTTGCCTTAGGAATTCTCTCCTCCGATTGCATCTCGTCCTCTGCGTACGGCACGGAGAACATCCTGTACTACCTACTTCCCGCCTTCGGACTTGCTGGCTTCTCCATTCTTATGCCCATGACCCTCATCATTCTCAGCATCCTGGTAATTGTGACTTTGTCATACCGCGAGGTCGTGATGGTCTACACCAAGACGGGCGGTTCTTATGTAGTTGCACGCGAGAACTTTGGGCCCGTTGTGGCACAGATCGCGGCTGTGGCGCTCATGCTGGATTACATCGTCACAGTATCGGTTCAAACCGCCGCCGGTACTTCGGCACTAACTTCTGCCTTCCCCTCATTTGCCGCATACAACTTGGAAATCACCCTTGGGGTAATAGGAATACTTCTCTTTGGCAACCTTAAAGGTGTTAAAGAAGCTGGAAGAGCTTTCGCGGCGCCTACTTATCTCTTCGTTGGATCCGTTGCCATGGTTTTAATCCTCGGACTCTGGAAGCAGATTCACGGCACGTTGGTACATGTTACGACAAGCGTCGGCACTGTACCTCTAGGTCACGAACAGCAATTGATAACGGCGGCTTCTATATTTGTACTGCTGAGGGCGTTCGCCAACGGTGGTTCCTCGCTGACGGGGCTTGAGGCAATCTCAAATGGTGTTTCATTGTTCAAAGCGCCAGAGGGAAATAACGCACGTAGAACAACCGTCATCATGAGTTCCATCCTGGGCACGCTTGTACTAGGAGTCTCCTGGCTTGCCAACGCGACTCACGCCATGCCCTATACAAGTGGGACTCCAACAGTTATATCGCAAATCGCCGACGTTGTATTTGGTAGAAGCGCCTTAGGCCACATCCTCTACCTGTTCGTCCAATTTTCAACGATGCTCATTCTTTATACAGGGGCAAATACTCCATTTAGTGGATTCCCATTCCTTGCCAACTTCATCGCAGAGGATGGTTTCTTACCGCGCCAACTTACCAAACGCGGTCATCGACTCGTCTTCTCGAATGGAATCATTCTTCTCACCATCGCTTCGTCGAGTTTGTTGCTAGCGGTTGGAGCCAACGTTGCAAAACTCATCGCCTTTTATGCAATTGGTGTCTTCACTGGATTTGCTATGGCCGGGTTCGGAATGGCCAAGCGCGCAATTACCCTTAAGGATGCGAAATGGAGACTGAGATTCACAATCAACATGCTCTCAGGGTCAGTCTCCCTTTTAATCGTAATCATCTTTGCCGTAGTGAAGTTCACTGAAGGTGCGTGGCTCATAGTCTTAATATTCCCTCTCGCGACTACTGCCCTAATACGGCTCAATCGCCAATACCGCCGAGAGCAAATTGCCCTCAAGATTGATGAAGAGAAATCTCGCGCTACCTCTATTGCGCGCCACGATGTCGCCGTTCTAATCGATTCCGTGGACGTAGCCACTGTGGGCGCCATCAGGTACGCGCGAAGTCTCAACCCCCATACTCTCACTGCCGTCCATTTCGTCATCGATGATCGGCACGCGCAATCAATTTCCCAAGATTGGGCTAAGAACAAGGCGCTCTCGGATGTTCCGCTGGAGATGATCGACTGCCCCGATCGACGCCTTCCTAACGCAGCAGTGGATTTCGCAATACGGGCAACAGAGAGCGAAGATGCCGAATTGACCCTTCTTTTTCCACGACGTTCCTACTCGTACTTTCTCGGTCGTATTCTTCATGACCGTACCGCCGAATCAATTGCGGCTCCTATCTCTCAACTTCCGCGAGTAGTCGCCACAATCGTCCCATTTGATGTTGAAAAGATAATTTCAGGAAAGCCCCTCACTAGACCTGCGACGACGCCGTCGATGCAGGTCGCCAAGATTCCGCCAGCCGTGAAAAAAATTCCCACCCAGGACATTGCCGTCTCGATGCCGGGGGCCGTAAGCCACTACGCAGAACAACTTCTGCCGATTGGAAACGCCACTTGGAGACAACGCGCCCATGTGAGAGGCCAGGTCACATCCATTCTCACGGCCCCAACGGGTGCTGCCCCAGGATTGGACGTCGAAGTCTGGGACCAAACTGGTGGAATCACCCTTCACTTTCTTGGTCGGCGCAATATTGCTGGACTTAGCGTCGGTGCAACTGTTTGCGCAGAAGGAATGGTCGGGGAGGCCAACGGACATCTAACAATTATGAATCCGTCGTACGAAATCGTGCTCTGAACCTAGGTTATGCAGGTGCCTTTAGAACCTTAAACATCCCTCGCGAACGGAGTGTGAAACCCAGTTTTTCATAAAGTCTAATGGCGCTTTCATTCGTCTCCGAGACGTGAAGAAAAGGCACTTCGCCCTCGGCTCTGATTCCGGCAGCTACCGCCATGACAAGACGTCCACCGAGTCCCATTCCTCGGTGCGCAGGATCTGTACATACAGCGCTTATCTCTACCCAACCGGACGGGTGCATGCGTCGGCCGGCCATAGCGACCAATGCGCCGTTAACTCGAAATCCCAGATAGCCACCAAGTTCGACGGTTCGCGGCAAGAATGGTCCGGGTTCAGTTCGAGCGACTAAATCAAGCATCTCCGGCACATCATTCGATCCCAGTGCGACCGCGTCCTCATCTTTTTTCCCAAAGACTTGCTCGCCGGTCATCTGCTTTCCGAAGCCACCGCCTAGCTCTTCCCATTTCGGCGGGACATTCATCTCTCGACCGGTGAGGACCGCATTCCCGCCCGGGCCGACTAACGTCGCCAGATCTGCCCAACACTGTGGGTCTTTCAAATCTACAATCGCACAGAAAGGCGAGATGTCCACGGGAAATCGACGGGCATTACCAGAAATTTCCGCCCACGAGTCCTGCGGTCCAGACAGCGCGGCCCATGCAACATTATCGAGAATATGCGGCATCATGGCCTGAACTTTAAAGGCTATGTGTTAGATACTGCAAAAGCAGACTAGTGGTCGATACAAGAATCCAGAGAATGCCACCAAGAAGCAGTGGGCGATGACCCGTGCGTCTAAATCCTGCCACGTCCGTCGACAGGCCGATTGCGGCCAATGCAATTGCGATCAGAAAAATAGAGATCTGCACTAACGCGTGATGAATTCCTTGCGGTATTAATCCCACGCTATTTGCAGCGGCCACCACCAGAAATCCAATGAGGTACCAGGGCACGAGGCGGGCAACATGAACATCTGGTTTTGCACTGCCAGCATTGTGCTTGCGGCGCTCAAGAGTTGCCAGTCCCAGAGAGATGGGAATAATCAACATGGTTCGGGTCAATTTAACAACTATGGCGTAGTTTGCCGCGACGCTTCCGTAGGTCGTAGATGCGGCAACCACCGACGACATGTCATTTATTGCCGTACCTGCGAATAGCCCAAAACTATGCTGGCTTAAGCCGAGAAGATGTCCAAGAAAAGGAAAGGTCAGAACTGCAGTCATATTAAATAGGAAGATCGTGGAAATCGCGTAGGCAACATCGACACTGGCCGCCCCTATTATTGGCGTCACTGCTGCAATAGCTGATGCCCCGCAAATACTCGTCCCAACTCCAATAAGCGTGCGTAGATCGCCGACAATACCTAGCCACTTGCCAATCCAGTAAGCCCCAACAAGGCAGACGATCAGCGAACCGAGCATTACAGGCAGTGAAGAAAATCCAACCTTGACGATTTCCTTTAGGGAAAGTTGGGATCCCAGGACCACTACAGAAATCTGCAAAATCAATTTGCTTGAAGTTGCTATACCTGGGCGATACTTCTCAGTCGGTCTAGCTATGGCAGCGATGATCACGCCGATAACGATGCAGATGATAGGGGCGCCAACGATAGGTATGGCTTTGCCAATGATTGTTGCCACGATCGCAATTGATATTGCAAGAGCCATTCCTGGGAAGCGCGCGATCCAAATGCTCTTGCGAGACCCGCCTACCACCATTTGTCACCGGATAGTTGCTCGGCCATCCAGTCACCTGCAAGTGGTTGATAACGATATGGCAGGTTGTTGCAGACGTGGTTCCCCTCTTCAAACATCACTAATCGGGCATTGGGTGCCTCGGCTACTACTCGCTCTGCCTGTTGGTATGGCACCAAGCGATCCATACGTCCAAATATAACTAGTAAGGGAGATACCAAATTACCGATCACGCTCTCCAGGCTCAACTTGTTGGCAATTTCTTGAGCTTCCTCGGTTGAGGATGCGCCAGAGTACTTCGTAAACGCGGCACGACTGATGTCTGGCCGGGCAGCGAATGCACTACCAACTTCATATGGGCCGCCGATCGTCACGGCAGCGCGAATGCGATGATCCTGCGCTGCTGACCGGGCTGCGTAATAGCCCCCCATACTCACTCCCACTACGCCGAGGCGATCAATGTTTAGATCCTCGCGGTAGGAAAGTGCGTCAATGGTTGCAGTCGTTGCGACTTCATAATCGTGGCGCAAGGGCATGTCATAGCCAGATTCTCCTTGCCCAGGGCCATCCAAAGAAAAAGTCGCCATCCCTCGTTGCAGAAAAACGTTCTCCCAATTGAAGAATTCTTCCTTCGTTGAATCCAAGCCAGGCAAAAGAATAACCAGATTCGGTTGAGACGAATTTGCCGGGCGACGCAAATTGCCAACAAGACGTGAGTCCTCGAAGGGAATGTGGATTCTCTCAGCCCTTGGGTCCAGGAACTTATGTGCTCGTCGCATTGCATCAACCGACCTCGCGGTTGCTGCGCGGTGCTTATCCATATCAAGAACCCAGACAAACTTGGCGAAGTGATAACTCAGCGCGGCCCGCATCCACGCTTGCCCCGCAGAGAGGTTTCTTCCCAACGATTCGGCATCTTGCGCGAGGCCGGCATGCATATCACCGTTCTCACACCAAGCATCAAGCCAGTCATCCCATCGAGTAATCGATTGAGTCACACGTCGAAAATCATTTGGGTCGACCCCTTGCGTTGTGAATCGAGGCGCCCAATGAGCAATTGCAGCTTGGATGTCGGAATCAGCCATTAATCGAATCCTTATGACTCATAGAACTCAACCGGTTCGGTAAGTTCCTGCAAGTTCTGCGACAAATCAGGGTGTGGGAAGAAACAGATTAGTTCCATATCTGCTTCCTCGTCAGGCAACGTCGCATGTTTGGCGCCTGCTGGAATAAGAAATGTGTCGCCTTGTTTCACGTGAATTCGCTCGCCATCCATCCAGAAAGTTCCGCTTCCTGCAATCACATAGACCGCTTCGGCCGAATGCGGATGAACATGGGGAGCCCGGTGAGGATCTGCCGACATCTTTACGATGCGCAGGCTTAGATTCGCCTCCTTTTCACCGTCAAAGGGATCAGCCGAATCGCGGCTAGGCAGAGCCTTAAACTGCAACTCAGCTGATCTCGTGACCCTCTTTTTCATGATTAGGCGGAAACGCCGACCCCTTGGAGAACTTCGGCGATTTCAACTGCCGCCCCATCACGATCATTGGAAAGCATTCCTGCCTCGATTACCGCGAGGGCTCGAACTGCTTCGATTGCACCGACTTCAACCTTTGCCTGCCCACGGGTTGCAAGAGCGAACTCCTCGAGCTGTTCGCGGAACATATCCGTGGATGGAAGGTCAAGACTGGTGCGTACCGACTCGCCGTACTTCTGTGACAGGAGCGTGCTCTTCTTATCGACCTCATGAGCCTCATCCCAGTGGGTGAAGTCGAGATCATAGAAGAGGTTCGCATGGGTGCCCTGCAATGAGACTTGATAAACACCAGGGGATGCCCATCCGGTTCCTAAGTACCCAAGTGCGCCGGATTCAAATTCAAGAATCGCCATAATCGCATCTGGAATCTCACCCTTGGTGTAAAGGCGCCGAGCGCATGCTTGCACGGATTTAACCGGTCCCAATAGGTACTGGAGGGTGTCAGCGTGGTGGACGCCAAGCTGTATGAATGCGCCTCCTGGGCTCTTGCTCTTGTAGTAACGCCATGTGTCAGGCGTCAATTCAAGTCCGCGTTCATTTGAGAAGTTCGCTTGAGCGAGGGAGACCGGTCCGAGCGTTCCGTCATCTATCCATTTGCGCATCTGTCGGTGTCCTGAGAGGCGGCGTGAACTGTGCCCAACTGCGAAGACAAGACCACTTGCTTCAACTGCAGCCATGATCGATGAAGCATCCTCTAGCGTGGCAGCGATCGGCTTATCAGTGTAAACCGGCATACCTGCGGCAAGTGCTTGCTCGATCAGGGGGCGGTGCGTGTCATTCGGCGTTGTTAAAATAATTCCTTCGACTTCATCGTCTTTCAGAAGATCTTCAAAAGTTGCTGCACTTCTTTTGATACCAAGTTCCTGCTGAAATGCAGACCTTTTGGCTTCATCGCGGCTGAAACAGCTGACTAATTCGATTACGTCTCCGCGTTGTGCGCCTCGCGCCTGAACCCGCGCCCAACGTCCAAGGCCAACACAGGCTAAGCGTACTTTTCCGTCCATTAACTTCTCCTTTGTCATGGTATTGCTATCGAGAATGTCTCTTGTGGTAATCAAGCAAGCCCCTCGCCGTTGAGGAGATGATCATTAACTTCTTGATTGCGCTACTTCGCGTGCTTTTCTTGCGGCCTGCACTTGACGGATGACTTCATCCGCAGTGCGCTTTGTGAAAGTACTTGCTTCCTCGGCAGTTGCCCACCACGGGTTTCCATACCAACCATCATCGGCAAGTTCTCTTACATTGGTGACGAAGCCATAAACCTCATGGGATCGCCGCATAGCATCGAGTCCCTCAGCACCGACTGGACGGGTCGGCGTCGAAACTCGTTCTATTTTCACCAATTCTGGGTCGTGCGCCATAACTCCTAGGGCTTCAATGCCACCACCGTGGGTGAGCTCGCCACCGAGTTCGCTGTAAATTCTTTGGGCCGTGTAACACGATTGCGCCGTCACAATATTTACACCGAGACGGTGCTGTATTGAATAAGCGACCGCGTCCATAGATGGAATGTTGCCTTCGTGCCAGTTGATGAGCACGAAAGTCTTCACGCCCATGTCCGTCAACTCTTCAAGCATGTCGGTAAGAAGGGCCTCAAAAGTCGAACGGCGTAGTGAAATCGTCCCGGGGTGACCGGCATGAATGGGAGTGACTCCATATGGGCCGAACGGAACATAAAGTGCGTCAAGTTGGTTGGCAACTTCGATTGCGATCAACTCTGCCACAAAAGTGTCGGTGCCATTGGGAAGATGGGGACCGTGCTGTTCTGTGCTGCCCATCGGGATGACAGCAATCGGTGAGCGTGCGATCAGATCGCGCACATCGGGACTCGCCAAATCCATAATCGAGTTCTGGTTCATAATGTTTGCCTCGCCTTCTCGAAATTCGCCTCTACGACGATTTCCTTTGGTCGTTCTCTAAGTAGTAATCGGCGCACCTCGTGAGCCGCTTTAAATCGCAAATCTGCTTCTGACTCTTCCGTGTACCAAGCCATGTGCGGTGTAAAGAGCATGTTTTCAGCGACTTCGGCGAAGACATCCAGAGTCGGTGGCTCTTTTGGAAATACATCTAGGGCAGCGAATCCAGGTGTGCCCGCGGCCAGCCCCCTAGCAAGCGCCACGGGATCGATCAGGGTTCCACGCGATGTGTTGACGATGATGGAGCCTTTTTTGACTTGAGCAAGGAGTCCTTCATTAAATAAAGGGCTGCCATCAGGAGATCCGGGAACGTGCAAACTAAGCACGTCGCTATCTTTCACGAGATCTGGAAGGCTCTCAACAAATTGAACACCTGGCATCACATCTGTTGGCTTGACGATGTCGTAAGCGAGAACTCGGAAGCCAAGCCCGACAAACTGACCTGCGGCATGTCTTCCGATTCGGCCTGTTCCAATAACCCCGACCGTCATAGCCGAAGGCAGATGCAAAGGTCGCAATGGTGCGAAACCCCACTCGCCTGCTCGGACTCTTTGATCGGCTTGTCTGATTCGTCGCATAGCAGCAAGGGCCATTGCCACAGCATGAGTGGCGACGGCTTCCGTCCCATAGTCGGCAACTCTTAGAACCCAGATACCCAGTTCCTTCGCTGCTTGCAGATCAATTGACTCGGTCCCTACGCCGTAACGAACGATGCCCATGCATGAAATGGCTGCCAGAGTCTCTGCGTCGAATTTCGGCGGAGCCCCAGCCAAAATAACATCAGCGCTGCCTGCTTGATCGATAATTGCTTGCCGGTCGCTGCCGTTCCCATCGGTAATGAGCACACCAAGGGGTTCCAATACCTCACGTTCAATGGAGAAATCGGTAAACCTCGTTCCTAGAATTGCAACTGTTTTGCCCTTACTCATTTATGTGCCTTTGATGGTGGCGCCGTTGAGGCGCGAACTTGAAGTGTTGTTGGGACTCGTACTGCAACTGCCGGAGCATCTGGTTTGTCAATCGCTTCCAAAATAAGTGATGCGGCTCGGAGTCCAATGTCGTATTTCGGAGCATGAACGCTAGTAAGGGGTGGCGAGAATTCATCGCAGAACCGGATGCCGTTGTAGCCAACCACAGAAATATCCTCAGGCACACGCAGACCACGTGACCTAAGCGCCGCGTAACATCCCAGGGCAATCAGGTCATTTCCAGCGATAATTGCCGTGAATTCCACGCCGCGATCGAGAAGATTTAGGCAAGCAGTGGTGCCTAAATCTTGCGTGAACCAATCGGTAAAGACCACAAGATTTGGATCAACCTGTAGTCCCTCACTCAGCATCCAAGCCAAGTAATGCTGATAGCGGTGCGCTCCGGTGGATGCACGTTGAGTACCCCCAACATGCGCAATCTTCGTGTGCCCTAATTCGACAAGATGCCGAACGGCCTGGCCCATACCTTGATGGTCATCACTCGTGACACTAGAAACTAAGAAGTCATCCGTTGTTCTGTTTACAAGGACGGTAGGAACCCGCTCGGAAATTTCATCGAGAAGGGGGTAATCGCGTTCAGCAGTCGCGAGAATTAAGCCATCAACCTGGCGACTCAAAAGGGTGTCGATTAGATTTCGCTCACGCTCTGTATCTCGGTCGGTGTTCGCAAGCACAAGCACGTAGCCCGCCTCACGAAGTCCATCTTCAATACCTCTAACGATCGGCGGAAAGAGCGGGTTAGCGAGATCGGGAAGGATCATCCCAATGGTCATCGTCCGTTGATCCCGCAAGCCTCGTGCAATTGGGTTAACTCGATACCCGAGTTCCTCCGCCGTTGCCAGTACCCGTGCCAATGTGTCGGGTCTGACCAAGTTTCGTGTCGAAGGGCGCAGCGCACGAGAGGCGGTGGAGGTATCAACCTGGGCGGCTTTCGCTACGTCGCGCAGTGTCACTGCTCGTCGATATTTACTCGCAGATCGAATCTCCTGGTTAATAGCCCTCACCTCCCCCTCGTGAATTTCGCTGTCCTTCAACATAGTCGACTCTGTCTGCCTTAGGCCGTTCTGTGCAGACGCGTGAGAACAAACTCGCGGTGATTCAGCAACTCTGCTGCTGTGAGTCTGCCCGAAGCGGTCGCTTGGATCATGTCAATGAGTCGTTCACCAGCTTGTGCCAAAGTCTCCTCAAGACGGATCGTCGCTGATACATCCAGATCAATGTGCTCTTCCATGCTGGCGGCCGTCTTGGGGTTCGCCGTGATTTTTATGACTGGCACGATTGGATTCCCAATAATGTTGCCTTGACCTGTAGTAAACAGGTGAACGGCAGCGCCACCGGCGGCAAATAAAGTCACAGATTCCGCTGCCGCCGATGAGGTATCCATAAAGTAAAGACCTCGCCCAGTTGGGGCTTCGGCCATTTCAAGGACGCCAGTTACTTGGGCAGATCCGATCTTCTGGATATTTCCGAGGGCCTTCTCTTCGATAGTGCTTAAGCCACCAGCGATGTTTCCTTCGGTCGGTTGTGATCCGAGGAGATCTGCCTGTTGGGCAAGGATTACGTCGGTGTGCTCTTTGAAGAGACGTTCAAACTTCGCACGTTGGATTGGGTCGGCAATTCGTCCCGCAACGATGTCCTCGCCTCCTGTGAGTTCCGAGGTTTCACCAAACATATATGTGCCCCCCGCATCGGTGACTCTTTCGGCCACCTTGCCAAGGGTCGGATTGGAACCGAGTCCAGAAGTAGTGTCTGACTCTCCGCATTTGGAACTAATGACCAGATCGGTCATTGGCAATTCTTCTCGCTGAAGTTCAGAGGCGTCCTGCAGGAGCGTCATTGCAGCGCGGGCGGCCTTCTGAATTGTCTTAAGGTCTCCGGTTCCTTCAATATGGAATTGGGCTACCGGCTTTCCACTGGCGGCAATTGCATCTGCCACACGTGCAGTCCATTTCGGCTCGATGCCGATTACTACCACCGCAGCAACATTGGGGTTCAATCCAGTGCCAATTAGAGTTAGAAAGTGGAGATCTAAATCAGGACCAAATTGAATACGGCCATATGGATGCGACAGCGCCATAACACCGGGCACGAGTGAGGCAACACCTTCGCAAGCCGCATTTGAAATGTCATCAATTGGCAAAATGATGACGTGGTTGCGAACGCCGACTCGACCATCAGCTCGTCGATATCCTAAAAATGTACGGTCCTTCATTAATACCACCTTTGACCTTTCAAGTTATGAACATGAACTGCTTGACCCACGGCTATGTCGCTCGTGGCAAGACCGATAACTACTCCGTACTCGACGACTTCTTCGCCTTTGGCGATTGCTTTGGTAGCCAATTTATGGCCAAGGGGAACTGCTTCCAGCATTGTGAATCGCAGTTCTTGCGGTTGATCGCGAAAGCGCCCGACCACAGCTGCTCCTGCGGAAATATCTTCTACGGCTACACCAACGTTGTCCGCTTCGTGGTGTAACAAGAAACTCAATTGCATCGAGTGCTCCTTTTTTAGTTTTATTAGTTTGTCGAGATGATTTATGAGTTTCCGCCCGGTGAAGCCGTCCATTTCTCCACCGGGCGAAATCTTGGATTGCTCGGAACGAAATCTGCCAGAATTGTACAAACGTTTGCACCGACAATTTGTACTCTTGGTCGGAGAAGCATGTCAACCGATTTCTCAGGAAGTTTTATAACGCTTTCTTTATCATTCATTTCACGCTCAAATCACCTTGCGTGTTTTCCCTGAGGGAAGAAGCCGCGCGAACCCGATTCAACTACATTCTTGAATTCCAACAGATAGTGCGCTTTGATGCCCTAACTTGTGCCAACGTTTGCAGGGAGAATCGTGCATTTAACTCGTATCAGCAGCGAAGGAAAAACCTTCCTAGCCCGCAAGGAAGAAACTCATTACGTGGCACTTCCTTTTGAGGGATTCAGTCAACTCTTTGCCACAGCGAATTGGTCAGAGTTTGCCGCCCGGGATGGTCGGCAGATTCCCCTGGCGCTTGCCTCTCACAAAAGACTCCTAGACCCCGCCCATGTGTTCTGCATTGGCTTGAACTACAAGGGCCATATTCAAGAAACAGGCAAACCCACCCCTGAATATCCAACCGTCTTCGCAAAATTCGCCAGCTCCCTTACCGGCCCATTCAGCGATGTGGCCCTTCCCCCCTGGTCCAACCAAGTTGATTGGGAAGTTGAATTAGGAATCGTCATCGGCAAAGCGGCTAAGAACGTATCGACCGAACAGGCCGCGGAATACATTGCCGGGTATACGGTGATCAACGACATCTCGATGCGAGATTGGCAATCCCGAACCAATCAGTGGTTTCAGGGCAAAAATTTTGAAGCGAGCACACCTGTCGGCCCCTATCTCGTCACCCCTGACGAGATAAACGGCGCGCAGGATCTACGAATTTCATGCTCGATTGGAGGGGAAATCATGCAAGATGGGCGTACCTCGGATCTTCTATTCAATCCGACAGAGTTAGTGGCCTACATTTCCCAATTCACCACGTTGTTGCCCGGAGATCTGATCGCCTCTGGTACCCCAAGCGGGGTTGGCATGGCCAAGGTCCCCAAACGGTTCTTGCAAGATGGAGAAGTCCTTGTCTCGGAAATCGAGGGTATAGGCCAGATGGCCAATCGGTTCGTTGCTACAGGGCAAAAAGGAATTTAAAACCAACAAATAACAGCAGGGCGCCGAATCCCCGGGATATCCACGTGCCACCGACGCTCAAACCAACGTGCGCTCCCACGAAGGCCATGATGAAGATGCCCACCGCCATTGCCGCGGCGACCCGGTAATCAACATCTCCCGATTTTGCATATTTCATGACAGCCAGAATTCCTACTGGCAGAAGCATTGCGGCCAGAGAAGTGCCGATTGCCCTGCCCGGAGTAAATTTTAAAAAGAATATGAGCATTGGAACAATGACAATTCCGCCACCAATTCCAAAAAGTCCGGCAAGCATTCCAGCCGTCGCGCCAATGAATAACCCAACCGACAAAGACGCGATAAGTGACAACCCTTTTCCTAACTCTACTTTGTAGCTCTCACGACCGTGAGTGCATTTTTGAGTACCGCTTTCGCTGCATCCAGATTTGACTTGAATGCCCGCCGAATTATTTTATACGAGTAATTGTAATTCTTCTTGGCGGCGCGAATTTCTGCCGTATTTCCCGCCGCAACCTCAATTGCTTGATCACGTACCGCTTGTGCATCGGCGAGCGCTCGATCAAATCCGTTCTGAGCATTCTCCTTGGCAGCGGCAAATGCCAATCGCGCGGCCGAAAACGCAGCCTTTTGAGACTGAGTGAGCACTTGCTGAGTGTGCCTGGGAGACGGGGAGGATTTCGGAGACGGAGTATCGGTTGCGAATGACGCGGATGGGGTTGCCATGAAAATTGCAACTAGGAAGAAGGAGATTGCATGTCTTCCTCGCATCATTGCTTCACCCTTTCCGAATTTGTTTTCAGTATCCCACGTTAATTCGCAGAAAATTGACATGAGAAAGTACTTTTTCTGTATCTGGGATCTAATACTCTCGCCGAATGAGGAGAAGACGGCTTCGGCGATCTCTGGTTCTTGTCGCCGCACTCTTGTCTCAGCCCTTACTCGTCAACCCAACACCAGTTTCGGCCACCACCCCTGGCACTTTGATGCGCATGAAAGTCGCCAGCCCAGAAACTGACTATCCAATCCGGGACGTCTGGGTCTGGACCCCTCCCCTTGGCAAACGCGTTCGTTCGACCTTGCCCGTCGTATACATGTTGCACGGCTGGCCGGGATCGCCTTCATCTATGATTTCTGGAATTGTGAAACCTCTCGCTGTGGCGTTTGCCAAAGGGGCAAAACCATTCATCGCGGTATTTCCTGATGGCAATGCGAAAACCCATGCAGACTCAGAATGGGCAGATTCATACGATAAGAAAGCCATGATCGAGACCTGGATTACCAAAAAGGTCATCCCCGCCGTTGAGTCCGATCGGATCCGTTCTAGCAAAGAAAGGGCCATCGTCGGTTTTTCTATGGGCGGGTACGGCGCCGCGATAATTGGCCTGCATCACCCTGAACTGTTTACGCAAATCGCAACGCTTGCGGGCTACTTCATCACCGACGATCTAACAGATGCTTTTGGCACAAAGACTGCAATTCACACACCTTCAACATTTCTAAAGCGCGCCAATCAGTTCACGTGGTTTCTTGCCGAGGGGAAGGACGATTACACCGAACCGATTCGAGGCCAAGCCGTAAGCTGGGCATCGAAGCTTAAAAAAGTAAAAGCGAAATATGTGATTCAAAGGCCCAGCGGCGGACACTCCTTCACCTTCGTCGCTGCTGAAATACCGGCAATCGCAAGTTGGCTCCGCTGGCCGACTCCTGCACCTACACCTACTTTGGCACCTACTCTGGCACCTACTCTGGCACCTACTCTGGCACCTACTCTGGCACCTACTCTGGCACCTACTCTGGCACCTACTCTGGCACCTACTCTGGCACCTACTCTGGCACCTACTCTGGCACCTACTCTGGCACCTACTCTGGCACCTACTCTGGCACCTACATCCTGAGGAACAGTTCAATTATTTCTTATAACTCTGTTCTTGGATCTCCGCAGCAAAGCTTTTCGTGCCTACCGAAAAAAATTAAGCTATTGGCCACATTAAGCCATTGGGCATCCTGGACAACATGGAAACCTCCAAGTTACAAAATCCTCTGTGCAGAAATTACAAGACCTCGCCTACTTTTCAACCCTAGGGTCGTGGCTCGGAAGATAAGGTTAATTCATATACCAAAATTCAATCGAGATGAATAACCGGCGAATAAGCGACGTTGATCGCATCTAGTACCCTTGAACCACCAGCAAAGAGAGAAGCGGTGTGATGAAGGTTCGATGGGGAAAGCTCATTGATCCCGTTATTAAGCGTCGAGCCTGGATTCAGCGCGTTCTCGTCACAGCCATAGCCGCCTCCCTTGCTTGGATTGTCGGTAACCATTTCGTACCCAGCGGAGGATTGGTGGCGGCGATAGCGGCAACGCTTTCGGTGCGAATTTCGCTCAATAAGTCGATCAGCGACGGCTTTGGTCAGTTGCTCGGAACCACCCTCGGTGTCGGAACTGCGCTCGTTGCAGTGCACTTCCTTGGGTTCGGGGTCTCAACAGTGTTTGTGGTCGTCGTTTTATCACTGACTGCATCCAAAGCCCTCCGCCTGCGCGAGGTTGCCTCGATCAACGTCGTCATCACCGCGATGATCGTCATAGGCCCTGGATTGGCAGAGTCCACTGCCATCCATCGAACCGTATCCACTCTCATTGGCACGATCATTGCCATATTTCTTTCATACTTCGCTAACCCGAACACGCCAGCTGGGCGCACCGTCAATCGCATCACCGTCCTGGCACACGAATCAGCAGACCTACTAGGTGAGATGTCAGAGTCGGTGGCCGCCGGCTATACCTCAGAAATTGCGGGAGCACTCTTGATGAGAGCGCGCTACTTAGTTGAGGAAATCCCCTCCCTTCGAGCCCAAGCTCTCGAAGCCCGCTCGTATGCGGCGTGGGTTCCCACCGCAAGAAAGGATGAGGCTGAAGATCTCTACGAACGAGGCGTCGCTCTAGAACACATGATGGTGCAAGTTCGCACGATCTCAAGAACTCTTTTTGACATGGCATTCGACGATGAGCTCCCCCCTCTCGTGACAGAGAAGATCGCATATGCATTATCTTGTGCCAGTTTGGCCATCGCCCAAGAAGCCAAGACGATACATGCAAATCAGAAACGGCTACCCGGAGTCTCCTTTGCCAGCGATCTGCGGATCGCACTTGCCTCTCTAGCAGAGGAATTTATGGAGGGTGGGCGGAAGATAAAAGTGACGCAATATGTGCGAGGGGTCTCTCTGGTTACCAATTTTGAAAGGATTGCAAATTCCCTTGACCTGGATAGCCCGGCGATAACTGAAGTGCAACCTGAAGAATTGATGGGGCTCGCGATGTTGACAGTGTCCCCGCTTGTTCATGGAAAGAAAATCGGAGGAAAGTTCTTGCGCATCGTGCCGAAGAGTTTGAAGAGCCGCTTCAATCTTTAGTTAGAAATCCCGGAAACATTATTCGCATTTCATCTTCAGTGTTATCAGGTGTAACCACCCACTGTTTGAACCCACCGGAGTTGAAAGTAATCACGTACCCTGGACGCCTGCCATATACGGCAACGAAATTCTTCCCGCGTCGATAGCGCCAAGTGCCAAGTGCGATAACACGGGGAATTCCCGTGCCAGGGGCGCGAACCCCCTTCATTATTTTCCAAGACCAAACTTTTTTTACTTTGCGAACAGAGATGATCTCGCTGAATTTAGCTTGCGGCGAGGAGTGCAGGCCGAAGAACTTCTCCTTTGGTGTCAGTGCCAAAATTACATAACTGCCGAACCTTTCAAAATGCGCCATGCACCTTCCTTCCCGCGGCTAATTTACACACGGGATATTGCCCCCTTGCACGGGCACGCCGTTTGCGGTGTTGGCAATATGGGTAGGCGCAGGAGTTGGAGCCGCAGGACTTGAAGAGGAGACAGTCGGAGACGGGCTCGGAGAAGGAGTGTTTTTCGGTGGATAGAAGAGGGCTTGCACGTATGCCTTCGCCTTGACTGGATCAACCAGATTCACGCTCTGCCCGTTACGACTTGCAAAGCCTTCGATTGGAAGAGTGTAAAAGGTTATGTGCCCGCCGGTGAGAGATTTGGCCTCTGGCAAGAATCCAAGGACATCCCATCCGCTATCGATGACGACATCCTTCTTTGCGACATTGAGAAGTGCGGAAATCTTTCCAAAATCTCCGAAAATGCCCTGACTTCGAAGTTTGGTAATGACTCCAGTGATGAAGGCCTGCTGGCGATGGGTTCGATCGAGATCGCCTTGTGGCAAGCCATGGCGTTGTCTCACGAATTTGAGTGCGTCAGCTCCCGTGATCGTCTGAACTCCCGCCGGAAAAACCGCCCCTGAATATTGAGAGTCATTGACGGCATTTTTCAAACAGACTTGCACTCCGCCCAGAGCAGTTGCCAGGTCGTAGAAACCGACCAAGTTCACTTCTGCGAAATGATCAATCGGTACCCCCAGAAAATTGTGTATTGTGGCAATCGTCGCCTCGCGGCCCGCTTCCCGACTGAGGAATTCTCGTTGCGGATTCGGTATGCCCTTTTTTACGAGTTGAGTCTCGTTGGTGTACTTAACCAGCCCGTATGCCTCTTTGATCTTCTTCATGCCAAGGCCCGGGACTTCGACGTAATCATCGCGCGGAATCGAGATGGCAACGGCCCTACCTCCGCCGGCGGGGATATGAATCAAGATCATTGTGTTGGTGTTATAGCCGCCAACTTGGCTCGTGCTTCCCACATGGAGAAGGTCGAGCAATTGGCGTGGAAGGTCTGAACCATCGTTTGCCCGTCGACTATCTAGGCCCAGCAGCAAGATATTTGTGTCCCCGTGGAGTGATTGCGGTGCGCCCTTTAGAGCTTGGGATCGAGGAACTGCTTTGGCTGCCGAATGAACCAGGTAGAAAGCGCCGGCCCCTGCAACTGCCACCAGCAGGGAAAGCGTCAGCGCGATCCGTTTGACCCATTTCTTCACCTGCAAACCTTAATGGGGCTAACTACCTACCCTCTTGCAAAACCGTGAGAATGGGCTGAAAATTTCAGTCCTCAGAAGAATCCTCGCCGGAAGATGTTGAGATCGCGTCGTCCTCGGAGCCTGCCCCAGATGGCATCCTGGGAATCGAAGGTGCTTTTATTGACGATGGCACCACGGCCGGAGGAATCGAGGCAATCGATTTTGAAACGTGTGTGATCTTTGGACGAGCATGAGTTTCATCTGCGTTCGCAGACGTGGTCAGAACCGCAGCGGAGATACGGAAACCTAAAAGAGTGGCTTGAATAACTAATGAGCACCTACTGGGAAAATGATTTGAATGGCTATAATCATTTTGCCTTGCATCAGGGCCCCAAAAGCTACAAGGCAGGTTGGGTGTTATGAAGAAGCGTCGCGTCAGTGATCAGGCAAGCCTCATCACCGGTCTCGGCCTGGGTTTTACATTAGCCATTCAGATCATCAATCTCACCCCGCACGATTTCAGTTCTGTATACAGCGTCATCACTATGACTTCGCGATTCTGCGCGCTGATTGGCTCTTACTTGGCGATCATTGGGCTTCTTCTGATTGCACGAATCCCCTGGATTGAACAGGCACTTGGCCACGATCGCCTTGTCACGTGGCACAGAAAATCAGCGCCGTACGCACTTTATTTCATTTCACTGCATGTCTTCTTGGTCGTCCTGGGTTACGCGGGCAGTGATCAGAACAAAATGGGATCGACCCTATGGGTAATGATCACCACGTACGAGTGGATGCTCCCAGCAACTGCGGGTTTCATTCTTCTGGTCATTGCGGGTGTGAGTTCTTACAGGGTCTATCGATCGCGGATCAAATATGAGACATGGTGGGTGATTCACCTCTACACCTACCTGGCTATTGCACTCTCTTTCATGCACCAGATACTCACTGGTGCCATGTTTATTACAAACAAGCCCGCCAAGTATTTCTGGATTGCCCTTTACCTTTTTGTTGTCTTCTCTATTCTGACGTGGCGAATCCTGATTCCGCTTAGTCGCTCCATTCGCCATCGACTCAGAGTCGATAAAGTCGTTCACGAGGGCCCCGGAATAATCTCGATCTACATCAAAGGGCACAACATCCTCAGACTCAATGCTGTCGGCGGGCAATTCTTCAGTTGGAGATTCATTACAAAATCCGACTGGTATCAGTCGCATCCCTATTCTCTCTCGGCGCCTCCCACCGACAATATGCTCCGCATTACCGTTAAAGGACTGGGCGATAGTTCCAAGGGCCTAGTAAAACTTCAACCCGGATCTCGTGTGTTTATCGAGGGCCCCTATGGAATCTTCACCTCCAAGAACGCACAAAGGGGTCGACATATCATTTTGATTGGCGGCGGCGTTGGGATCACTCCACTTCGCGCCATCATGGAAGAGTTCCCAAATAACACACAAATAGACGTCTTTTATCGCGTTTCCAAAGAAGAAGACTTGGTCCTTCGCAAAGAACTAGACGAACTCTCTGATCGTCTCGGTGCGCGGGTTCACTACCTAGTCGGTTCCCGCAAAGAGCACCCGATGACCTCTGATTACATGAAGAAATACGTACCCCAATTCGCAGATTCTGAAATCTATATCTGTGGACCCGAACCCCTTGTCTCGGCCGTCAAAGCTGCGGCCACGGAGGCGGGTATCCCGACAGATCGATTCCATGATGAAGCCTTCGCGTTCCACGGGGATTAGGAGCAGCTGATGTTGCGCAGAATCGCGATCATTGCAACCGGCACAGTAGGTGGTGTCGTTGCAGTCGTTGCCTACCATCCCCCATCCCTTACTCCTGTTTCAACAATCGGCGTTGCAACTACGACGCCTGCAACGGGTGCAACGCCTGCGCCTACGACTGGCTCCGCCAAACCGACCAGCGGTGTTTCAGGCGTCTACTCCGGTGCAACAGCACAGACGGCCTGGGGACCAGTTCAGGTGCAAATAACAGTATCTGGCGGGCAGATTACAGCGGCCAAGGCGCTGCAATGGCCAAACGCTGATCGTCGATCGCAATCAATTGCGCAACAATCGATTCCATATTTGATTCAACAAACGCTAACAACTAAGTCGGCCAATGTGCTTGGAGTTAGCGGGGCCAGTTACACCAGCGATGGATGGCGTCGTTCCTTGGCATCTGCAAGATCTAAGGCAGGTATTTAATGAAACGCTGGTTGATAATTGCAATCCCAACTTTAATTCTGGGTGGATTGATGTTTGTTAAACCACCCGCATTTACGGCAACGCCTCACACCCCCGGCACGACTTCGAGCACCGCGAAGCCAGGCATACCCGGTGGAGGTGGAAATGAAGAAGGCAAGCCAAGTTACGGCGGGCACGAAGCCGATGAGTATGGAACGATAAAAAAGAAATAGGGCATGGCATTTATTTGGAGACACTCCTAAGCCGTTCTTGAATGATCCCCTAATTCCGGTTGGATAAGAAACCCTTATCCAACTTTAATCACATTGATTCCAGTTGCCGTGTTGGTCACTGTTACGCCCGTAGGGGCATCGAGTGGGGTTGCAAGAATTGTCACGTTAGTGTTCGAGGTTGTTGTAGTTGAAGCTTCTAAATGTATGTACTGCCCGGCAGTAATGGTGCAAATCCCTGAGACGGTGAGGTTCATCTTCGAAGTAATACCGTTGCCAAGAGCAGGGGTTTGAGCTTCCGTTGACGCAACCGCAGTTGAAGTGCCCCCATTTGCTCCACAAAGGAGGACCGCGGTCACGTTAAACGCTCTATTAGCAGTCACGCCAGATGCTGAAAGATGGCCGTTAATGTAGTACGTACCCGCACCAGGAGAAACTTTTGGTCCCGTTGTACTCATAGCACTTGCCGTGCTCAAAGTAATGGAAGCAGCCTGACCAGAACCGCCGAGGTAAGCCGATATAGGACTTAACGCAGCGGATGGACCAGAAGGACCACTCGGGCCACTCGCACCCGTTGCACCGCTAGGACCTGTTGCACCGCTAGGACCTGTTGCACCGCTAGGACCTGTAGGACCTGTCAATCCAACGTTGCCACTTATGCCAAATGTCCAAGCAGCAAAGGTTCCAGAGCCTCCGGTGGCATCGACCAGAACTGTGATGCTGGTATTTGCCGTGAGTGAAGTGATTACACCCTCCATGTAATTCGTCGCAGAGCCGGTATTAATTACCCGTACACGATCGCCTATTACGTAGGCGCCAGTATTTGCCACCCCTGTGAACGCTTTGGACCCAGTGCCAATAAGCAGTGAGGATGAAGAAGTTGTTCCGGAATAACCGGGTCCGCTTGGACCCATCAGACCTGTCGGGCCGCTCGGGCCGCTCGGGCCCGACGCTCCGCTTGCTCCGGTTGCGCCACTAGCACCCGTTGCCCCGCTAGGTCCGGATGGACCCTGAACTCCGCTAGGTCCGGATGGACCCTGAATTCCTTGCGGTCCGGATGGACCCTGAATTCCTTGCGGTCCGGATGGACCCTGAACTCCCTGTGGACCCGATGGGCCAGTCAGCCCCGATGGTCCAGAGGCTCCCGTGGCACCCGTGGCACCGCTAGGTCCGGAAGCACCCGTTGCTCCCGTGGCACCGGATGGTCCAGAGGCTCCGGTGGCTCCGGTGGCACCGGTTGCCCCGCTAGGTCCGGTGGGACCTTGAACACCCTGTGGACCCGATGGGCCAGTCAGCCCCGATGGACCAGAGGCTCCCGTGGCACCTGTGGCACCGGAAGGTCCGGAAGCACCCGTTGCTCCCGTGGGTCATCCTTGCGATGGCCGGAGGCCGGTGGCCCGGTGGCACCGTGGCCCGGGGTTCCTTGCGGGCCGGACGGGCCCTGGACTCCCGGGGTTCCTTGCGGGCCAGATGCACCCGTGGCACCCGAAGGACCAGACAGTCCCGTCGGCCCTAATGGACCCGAGGCTCCTGTCGCTCCAGTTTCACCTGCGCCAGTCGGGCCGGATGGACCCTGAACGCCCTGTGCTCCTTGCGGACCGGAAGCCCCTGTTGCCCCCGATGCACCCGTCGGGCCAGCGGGACCCGAAGGACCGGTGACACCCGTTGCTCCAGTTTCACCTGCGCCAGTTGGGCCGGATGGACCCTGAACGCCCTGTGCTCCTTGCGGACCGGAAGCCCCTGTTGCCCCCGATGCACCCGTCAAGCCAGCGGGACCCGAAGGACCGGTGACACCCGTTGCTCCAGTCTCACCTGCGCCAGTTGGACCTGATGGACCTTGAACACCCTGCGGACCTTGCGGACCGGAGGCACCCTGCGGCCCAGATGGACCTGTCAAACCTGTAGCACCCGCTGGTCCCTGTGGACCGGAAGGACCCGTTTCACCAGCTCCCATTGGCCCCGATGGACCTTGAACACCCTGCGGACCTTGCGGACCAGAGGCACCGGTTGCACCAGTCCCCGTAGGACCCGATGGACCTTGAACACCTTGTATGCCCTGAACCCCTTGAATGCCCTGCGGACCGGATGGGCCTTGTGGACCTGCCGGTCCGGCCGAACCAGCCGGGCCCTGCGGACCTGAGGGCCCACCAGGATCGCCCGCCGGGCCTTGCGGGCCGGCGGGGCCACTAGGACCTAACGGGCCGACCGAGCCCGCCGAACCAGCCGGGCCTTGCGGACCGGAGGGCCCACCAGGATCGCCCGCCGGGCCTTGCGGACCGGCGGGCCCTGCTGAACCTTGCGCACCCGCTGGACCTGCAGGACCTTGCGCCCCTTGCGGACCTGCAGGACCTTGCGCCCCTTGCGGACCTGCAGGGCCGGCAGAACCTTGCGGACCTGCAGGACCTTGCAAACCTTGTGGGCCTTGGGCGCCCGTTGCCCCGGTCTCCCCCTGAGGGCCTTGCGCACCCGTTGCTCCAGTTGGACCTGGTTCTCCAGGGGTGCCAGCGGGGCCTTGCGGACCTTCAATACCTTGCGGACCCAAAGTTCCCGTAGGACCAGCCGGACCCGTAGGACCAGCCGGGCCCGTCGTTCCCTGGGGGCCTTGCACACCTTGCGGCCCCCGCAAACCCTGGGCACCCTGATTAGCAGACATGCCAGTAAGACCGAAAGCACCTAAAGCCCCGGTCGTAGCAGAGAGCCCAGATGTACCAGTGGTTCCGGCGGTTCCGCCAATACCACTCGGTGGTTTGGTTCCGGTAAATCCAGAGGAAGGACTAGCAGTGGATGGAAAGAGCGGCCCGCTAAGGTTTCCAGGCGCCTTGGTGGGGGAAATGGTTGGATCGGTAATCGGTGGTTTCAGTGCGGCCCTAAATTGAACCACCGCAAATTTTGCGGGTCCCGTAATTCCAAATTTCACAAAGGAAGTTTGCTTCTGGGCGGCAAGAGAAACCGGAGATTGAATTCCTATAATTGCCAAGGCGATGGAGATCACTACAGGTAGCCCAAATTTAGGTAATAGGCGACCTATCTTTAGGTTCGAATCTCCCACATAAAACATGCCCGTCCTCATCTCCCGAGCGGAGATGGATGAACTCGTAAAAATGATTGTTCCACTGCGAACGTTGCAAAACAATGAGTTTTACGTGATCTTGGCTATGTTTCCGCGACATCACATCACAAGAGTGTTAACACTCAGCGCGAAATCTATACCGAATAATCAGTGTCTTTTGGGCTTCTTTGCGAGGTGGAAATATTTCCGAAGAGCGAGAAAGTTAAGCGATTTGCTGAATTTGATTGTGAATCAATGATAATCCGAGAGCTTGATCAATTCCCGGATCAAAGATTTCAATCTGAATGTCTTTGTCCTTAATGCCCATATATACATTGGTCGGACGAGTTTTAACGTAGAAAACCGCGTTTCCATCGACGTTGGTAAATCCAACGTTTCCCGTCACTCCCCCGGCGCTTTGAGTTATCAAAAATGCGTTTTTTTGTACATATGTAGCAATCACCCGAAACGACGTTGTCGAATCGTTGAGTCCGTTGCCATTTGGCAGATACCGCACGAAATTGGATCCATTCCTATTTGAAATAAGTGCATATTTCGCACCAGTTTGCGGCCCTGCCCAATACACAGTCAAATGCTTGGCAAGCACGAGCGATCTCAATTCATCGGATGTCATTGCGACCTTGCCCGCCGTCTTATCGGCATCGTTGCTCTTGTTGAAATGCGAAAACAAAAAGAACCCAATGAAGCCAAGAACGACTATCGCCGCGAAACTTCCAAGTACTAGAAGGGGACGACTTCTCTTGGTTTTACGGGGGGAAAAATCAACGTAAGGAGAAGTCTCGTGATCGATAAATTCGCCATCAGTGACAAAATCACCCGGGGTACTGCTCTCATTCACGATGAAGCGCCCTTCTATTTAGTCAATACTAAGTCGGCTAGCGCGAGCTAGGCAACTATGTAGATCAACTGATCTGGCGTACTTGATTCTTAACGAGAACCAGCCCTAGTGCTTGATCCACGACCGGATCAAATACTTCGATCTGAATATTCTGACCTTTGATTCCGATATAGACATTTGTCGGACGTGCCTTCGAGTAGAAGACAGCATTTCCGTCGGCATTTACAAAACCGGCGTTTCCAGGAACTAGCGCGCCCGCTGTAGAAACCGCAAAAGCGTTCTTCTGGGTGTAAGTACCAATGGCGCGGAAGAGAGTCTTGGTGTCATTGAGACCAACGCCTCCGGGCAGGTAGCGCACGAACGCGACCCCGGGATTGGATGCGATAAGAGTGTATTTTGCACCGTCTTGCGGACCAACCCAGTACGCGGTGATGTGCTTTGCCGCAACGACATCGCGCAGCTCTTGCGCCGACATTGCAACCTTGCCTTGAATCTTCTCAATATCATTGCCGCTTCGCTGGTTTCGAACTAATGCAAATCCGCCAACGACAAGAATCGCCACAATAATCGCAATCAGCACTTTTCGAGAACTCTTTGAATCGGCCGCAACGGTTTCCTCGACCTGTGTCTCTGTCGGGGTCGCTTCAGTTACGAATTTCGTGACCTCTGGTATTACCCGTTCCGTAGTTGGAATATCAGATGTGGTTCCATCGTCCCTTGCTTCGGTCACGTCAGCAGACCTTTCTAAACAACGATTAATCAGTCGATGGAACCGACTTCATTCTAGTGATTTTCAGCCCAGAAAACGTGTACTAGATGTAAGTGGCGGCAGCCAACATGACCATTTAAGTAACACAATTGCCAAGAACCTGCGTTGGAGGCACCTCCAGGAAGCTTTATGGAGCTATTTTCACGGCGTTGACGTAACTCGCTGTGTTCCCAAGTCCGGTTGAATTATTTGTTGGCGTGGCTTCAATGACAGCGCCAGTCACATTCGAAGCCGCGGACACGTCGACCTTCATGGGAGACGCTCCAGCGCTTACCGTGATGATGCTGCTTAGAGTCATGTGCGTGTAGTTCACAGCAGCCGTACCAATGGCCGGGATGGAGGTTTCACCCGATGCGTATACACCTGAAGTAGAAGACAATTTCGCCGTGAATGTGTTCTGCACCTTAGAACTCGGCCCCTTGAACGTCACTACACCAACGACCATCCACGTTCCAGTCGTGAGACTTATTGTGGGCCCAACTACAAAGGTATTCAGACCAAGCGCCACCGAAGATCCGAGTGCCGAGCTCAGCACTGACGTCAAACTCGCTGCGGGACCAGATGGGCCCGAAGGCCCGGAAGGCCCGGAAGGCCCGGTGGGGCCGGAGGGTCCCACCGATCCGGTCAGACCGGCCGGGATGACGAAGTTGAAGACTGCTGCCGAGGAAGTTCCGCCGTTGACCACCGAGGCCGGGCCGGAGGGTCCGGTGGATCCCACCGTTCCCACGGCGATCGTGGCGGCAGTGCCAGATGCACCAGATGCGCCCGAGGGACCCGAGGTGCCGTTGCTGCCCGAAGGACCCGAGGGACCTGAGGCGCCGTTGCTGCCGTTACTGCCCGAAGGCCCGGAAGGCCCGGTGGGGCCGGAGGGTCCCACCGATCCGGTCAGACCGGCCGGGATGACGAAGTTGAAGACTGCTGCCGAGGAAGTTCCGCCGTTGACCACCGAGGCCGGGCCGGAGGGTCCGGTGGATCCCACCGTTCCCACGGCGATCGTGGCGGCAGTGCCAGCTGCACCAGATGCGCCCGAGGGACCCGAGGTGCCGTTGCTGCCCGAAGGACCCGAGGGACCCGAGGCGCCGTTGCTGCCGTTACTGCCCGAAGGCCCGGAAGGCCCGGAAGGCCCGGTGGGGCCGGAGGGTCCCACCGATCCGGTCAGACCGGCCGGGATGACGAAGTTGAAGACTGCTGCCGAGGAAGTTCCGCCGTTGACCACCGAGGCCGGGCCGGAGGGTCCGGTGGATCCCACCGTTCCCACGGCGATCGTGGCGGCAGTGCCAGATGCACCAGATGCGCCCGAGGGACCCGAGGGACCCGAGGTGCCGTTGCTGCCGTTGCTGCCCGAAGGACCCGAGGGACCTGAGGCGCCGTTGCTGCCGTTACTGCCCGAAGGCCCGGAAGGCCCGGAAGGCCCGGTGGGGCCGGAGGGTCCCACCGATCCGGTCAGACCGGCCGGGATGACGAAGTTGAAGACTGCTGCCGAGGAAGTTCCGCCGTTGACCACCGAGGCCGGGCCGGAGGGTCCGGTGGATCCCACCGTTCCCACGGCGATCGTGGCGGCAGTGCCAGATGCACCAGATGCGCCCGAGGGACCCGAGGGACCCGAGGTGCCGTTGCTGCCGTTGCTGCCCGAAGGACCCGAGGGACCCGAGGCGCCGTTGCTGCCGTTACTGCCCGAAGGCCCGGAAGGCCCGGAAGGCCCGGTGGGGCCGGAGGGTCCCACCGATCCGGTCAGACCGGCCGGGATGACGAAGTTGAAGACTGCTGCCGAGGAAGTTCCGCCGTTGACCACCGAGGCCGGGCCGGAGGGTCCGGTGGATCCCACCGTTCCCACGGCGATCGTGGCGGCAGTGCCAGATGCACCAGATGCGCCCGAGGGACCCGAGGGACCTGAGGCGCCGTTGCTGCCGTTGCTGCCCGAAGGACCCGAGGGACCTGAGGCGCCGTTGCTGCCGTTACTGCCCGAAGGCCCGGAAGGCCCGGAAGGCCCGGTGGGGCCGGAGGGTCCCACCGATCCGGTCAGACCGGCCGGGATGACGAAGTTGAAGACTGCTGCCGAGGAAGTTCCGCCGTTGACCACCGAGGCCGGGCCGGAGGGTCCGGTGGATCCCACCGTTCCCACGGCGATCGTGGCGGCAGTGCCAGATGCACCAGATGCGCCCGAGGGACCCGAGGTGCCGTTGCTGCCGTTGCTGCCCGAAGGACCCGAGGGACCCGAGGCGCCGTTGCTGCCGTTACTGCCCGAAGGCCCGGAAGGCCCGGAAGGCCCGGTGGGGCCGGAGGGTCCCACCGATCCGGTCAGACCGGCCGGGATGACGAAGTTGAAGACTGCTGCCGAGGAAGTTCCGCCGTTGACCACCGAGGCCGGGCCGGAGGGTCCGGTGGATCCCACCGTTCCCACGGCGATCGTGGCGGCAGTGCCAGCTGCACCAGATGCGCCCGAGGGACCCGAGGGACCCGAGGTGCCGTTGCTGCCGTTGCTGCCCGAAGGACCCGAGGGACCCGAGGCGCCGACCGCTCCTGATGGACCAGTTGCCCCCGCTGCACCCGAGGCGCCAGTTGCCCCGTCAGCACCAGTTGGACCCTGAACTCCTTGTGGACCTGACGGTCCGGTAAGGCCGGTGAGGCCTTGTGCACCCTGTGGACCCGATGGGCCAGAGGCTCCAGCGCTAGTGCTAGACCCCGCAGGACCTTGTGGACCAGAAGGACCTTGTGCGCCGGCGGCACCATCTGCGCCGTTAGTTCCGTTCGTCCCGTTTGTTCCTGCAGGGCCTTGTGCACCTTGAGCACCCTGTGGACCCTGGGGACCGGACGGACCTTGGACCCCTTGGGGACCAGTTCCTCCGGGACCGGCTGGACCGGATGGACCGGATGGGCCCCCGGGAATACCGTCGGCGCCAGCTGGGCCCTGTGCGCCAGCTGGACCCGTTGGACCCTGCGGACCCACGCCCGCCGCGCCAGCCGCACCCTGTGCACCTTGTGCACCCTGCGGACCCTGAGGCCCGGCAGGACCCTGAGGGCCTACTTGACCTTGAGATCCGGCATCACCCTTGGGACCTTGAGCGCCAGCAACCCCTTGTGGACCAGTTGCGCCCGCCGCTCCAGTTGCGCCCGCCGCTCCAGTTGCGCCGGTTGCCCCTGTTGGACCCTGAGGTCCGACTGGACCCTGAATGCCTTGTAGACCTTGAGCCCCTTGAGCTCCTGGGATTCCTTGAGCACCGGGTGTTCCCTGCGGACCTTGCGGACCGACAGGGCCGGCAGGACCTTCCGGTCCAACCAAACCCTGAAGCCCTTGTACGCCTTGAGGTCCGCGCGCTCCAACTGTTACCGAACCGCCCGTAATTCCCGCGGCAGCATTGGTTATTGCACCGACTCCCCCACCCGTGCCCGGCGAGGATGAACCAGTTGACGTGCTGCCAGGTTTATTAGTGCCAGTTTTGCCTGTCGTAGAAGTGATCGGGGCCGTAAGCGCACCCTTTGGACTCGAGGTCGGCGGTGCGACTATCGCGCCAGTTGAGTTGACGAAGATTGGTGGTTTCAGTCCTGTTGAAAAACCCGAGAACTTGTTTCCTGCTTTAACAGGTCCAGTCAATCCCATGCTGCTAAATGAAAGTGTTCCCTGTGCCGCAGATGCGCTTGGAATTTGTACACCAGTACCGGCCAAAATAACAGCCAATATCAACGTTATTCTAAATTTCGGGATCCCAAAGCGCGGGTCGTTCGAGCGCGGGGATACGCTAAACATGGCTCCCTTGACTGGCACAAGAGGATAATTAGCCCGAAGTGTAGGGGAAATACTTAGGTATTAATGACCGGGACTCGGGGGACATCCCCCTATAGATGCCTTCCATCAGCTTCCTGAGAGTTCACTCAGTTTCAAATATATCGGCGAATAACACCAGTCGGCGATAGGTAATGGCAGCCAAAACTCGATGATTTACGTCAGGAGTTGATCCCTCTACGGCGAGAAGCTTGGATGCCGCCGAAATTGTCCTCTCGACGGCCTTTGTCGTTATCTTGCATTCGCGACCAATTCTGGCGTTGCTAGCCCCCATGGACATCAGGCGCATCACGCGATGCTGTTGCGGAGAAAGACGACCCACGTGTGATGTTTCGCCGGCGGCACTTTCTAAAACTTGCGGATTCAATGGCTTACTGCCGTTGAAGGCACGTTGGATTTCAGTTAACACCATCGTGGGATTCTGCGAAGGTTGGCTGAGCCAGTACGCCCTGGACCAGAGCGCGGCAACTAATCCCTCCTTCGCCAACACGGAGTTGGATCGATCCGAACTGAACATGATCACTTGGTCTGGATTATGTTCCCTAATGCCAATGGCGACATCGAGTACATTGGCAAGTCGCAGCGAATCCACGTCCAAAATCACCACGTCCGGTTTGAATGTGCGAATAGTGGAGGCAACTTCATCCGTGTCAATTACCAGCGGCTCAACTTTGAGATCTTTTTCAGTCCGGAAATTTTTTGCGATGTTGAGGCCAATGCCAGGTCTAAATGAATTCTCGACAATGAGAATCCTCTCCATCAACTTCTTGGAGACTGGTTTTCCAACTTTCGGCGACTTCATTGGATATGTCTACTACGTGTTCATCACTCGTTGCGCCAAAGCGGGTGAGATTTTCCAAAGTTTGACCATTTCTTCATACCTTTGAAAATCAATCGGGTCGGCAATTGCACCCGTTTTTACCGCGCGAATCATCAGGTTTCTAGGGGTGTGCTCTCCCCCAACAAATTCAATTACCTCCGATCGGTATGCGACAAGTTTCAAGATATGTGCGCGAAGCGCATCGGTGAGCAAATCTGCGAACCGTTCTTCGAGAAGGCCGTATTTCGTCAAAATTTGCCACGGCGCCGGTGAATCAACAATCTGACTCTGCAGATCATGATGGCAGCAAGGCGCAACAAGTATCAATTTTGCCTCGTTTTTTATGGCCCAAGCTATGGCGTCATCGGTTGCGGTGTCGCAGGCATGAAGCGCGATGACGACATCGGCTCCCACGACTGATGTTTGTGAAATCTCCTCTGCGCGAAATTCGATTGATTGCGAAATCCCGAGTCGAGAGGCGATGTCGGAATTTCGCTTCAGTGACTCGGGGCGAATATCGATTCCAATAACTTGAATTGGAATACCGATGGACTGCAAGTACTGATGCGCGGCGAAGGTCAGATAGGCGTTGCCGCACCCAAGATCCACGATCTTCAACGGGGCGGTTTGGGAGGGGGTGTGGATGTGGCCGGCCTCGATTGCACCCGTCAAAGTTGGCGTAAGCAACCTGAGAAATTCCTCCACTTGGCGATATTTGTCTTGTCTGGTGGGCTTAATTTGGCCGGCAGCGTCCGCAATCCCGACCTCGAGAAGGAAGGGATCCGACGGATCCAGCAGACGCTTCTTCACCTGATCATGATTGAGTTGTCGGTTTTTCTCGCCCTTCTCGCGCCGAATAAGTGCGCCGTGTTTCTTCGTGACGCGGATGGATAAAGAGCCGCCCGTGTGCTCCACCAGAATATTTGAATATCCACTTTCTAGAAGTTCGGAAATATTTAGATCTCTGACTTCGTAGTTCTTTGCAGTTGTTTGGCGTCCATCAAATTGGGTAACTTGCAACAATATTTTCGTCTTTATTAACACAGGGCGGATATCGATTCGAAGAGCCGGGGGCGTCATATTGCGGCGAGCGCCGGAGAGAACCACCCTGACCAAAGAATCGGTTGCTGCGATGATCTGTCGTGCCTAATCGAACGCTTGCGCCAAATCCGTTGTCATACAGACAAATTACCAAAAGTCAGATGGATTCCCAGCCCGCCCAGATCACTTCGCTGCAGGAAAGCTTGGGCCGAATGCTCGCGAGCAATCGCGAAAATTATGCTCATGCCCAGTCCCGAACCCCCATGCTCGCGCGAACGGGATTTATCAAAGCGCTGGAAGCCTTGCATTCCACTGGAGTATGCCCCCTCTGGCAAACCCGGACCCCCGTCTTCAATCAGTAGGTCAACCCGGCCGACCGTTCTCTTCAAGGTCACACGCACTGGTGCATCTGAAGGAGTATGCCTTGAGATATTGCCGAATATATTGGATACCAACCTGGCGATATGTGGGGCTGAACCATGAATCGTCACGCCCTCCTCGACGTTGGCTTCTATCTGCCGATATTCATTTAGAGTAGAAAAATCGGCCAAATGCGAGAGCACGATCTCAGAGATATCGACCTTTGAGAATTCTTGGTTTGGAACATCACCAAATTCCGCCAGAAAGAGAAGATCGGAGATCAACGTTTCCATGCGAACGATTTCCGAACCTACCCGCTCGAATGCACGCGCTCTCTTTTCCGGATCAACCATAATTTTTCCCGAGAGCAACTCGACATACCCTTTCACTACCGTGAGTGGCGTGCGCAATTCGTGGGATGCATCCCCCAAGAAATCTTGCATTTTGACGGCTGCCTGCTCCTCAATTTCGGCAGTGTGTCGCAAGGCCACAACCATCTTGTTAAGAGATTCGGCGAGTTGATCGATCTCAGAATTTCCATGCGTGGGTGGAATGTGAACGTCCGTTTCTCCGCTTGAAATATTCCCGGCGGTGGCGATCAGTAATTCAATCCGTTTCATGTCGCGCCGGACTAAGACCCAAGTCGCGATTCCCGCTGCTATCAAACAGATGAGAATGAATAAGAGAAGACGAAGGAGATCGGCCCTGTACCGCTTGTCGATGTCATGGAGAGAGGCGGCCACCACCAAGTACTCGCCATCAGAGAGTGAGATGGTGCGAAAGCGGAAGTTTTCGATGCCTGGGTGCGTCATTGGACGCTTGAGGCTTCTCTTTATTTCACTGGTCGTGGGATTGGGTACTACCGTGAGTCTTGATTCATTAAGAACGGACGGCTGATGATCAACGGTGTAATAAACAAGGGTTAGCGCAATATCGCTTTGCTGGACCGAGTACAGGGCCTCAGATAGTGCAGCTGTAGTTTTTCCTCGAACCGAGGTTGCCACCTGATTGAGGGATTTATCCAACAAGGCGATTCCAGAATTATGCGAGGCATTTACCGCGAAGCCTCCAATGAGCAAGGTGCTAATCGAGGTCACCGCAGCCGAGGCTAAGGTTAGCCTCGTCCGTAATTTCACTTTGCCCCTTTGGGCTCGATAATCTGGAAGCCGATACCGCGAACGGTCTTTATCCCCTCGAAATTCTCCGAGTGGAACTTCCTACGAAGATAAGAAATGTATGTGTCGACGACTCCAGTATCAGAATCAAAATCGATATCCCAGACGGCGCTAAGAAGACTGGATTTTGTTAACACTCGCCCCTTGTTCTGGAGAAGGTGTTGAAGCAATCGAAACTCCGTCTTGGATAGATCGACTAGCTCCTCATCGAGAAATACTTCATACGTCTCTTCGTTAAGAGAAATTGGGCCGCACGTAAGTATGGAGAATTCTTCGGCGACAGGTTGACTTCGTCGCAATATCGCGCGAACACGAAGGAGTAACTCTTCCAATCCGAACGGCTTGGTCACATAGTCATCTGCTCCTAGGCGCAAGCCTCTCGAGATATCGGTTCTGTCCTTGCGCGCCGTCAGCATGATCGCCGGCACTTGGTTCTTGCTGGCGCGAACGCGCTCGAGCAATTCAAAACCATCCATCACGGGCATGTTGATATCAATAATCAGAAGGTCGGGTTTATGTTTGCGGATGAGCGTGAGCGCGCTCATTCCGTCCTTTGCCTCGAGGGTCTCAAAGCCTCCAAGACTTAGGGCGTCGGTGAGAAGTTCGCGCACGCCAACTTCGTCGTCTACGATCAAAACTAAGGGGTTACTCATATAGTCCTCCAAGCATTGAGGGTATAGCCAGTTGGTCCATCCGAGCGTGCCTCCGAAATCCTTCCGCAAGGTCGCCAGAGGGTTTTCACAGAATATGCACAGGATCAACCCTGATGATCATCCCATAAAGCATGCTGACTTTAGGAAGGCAAGGAGCCATAAATGAGAGCCAAGCACATTTTTACTACCTCGGTATTAAGTGTGGGTTTGATTCTAGGCTCAGTTTCTGTGGCTAGCGCCACCGACCCGACTCCGACCCCTACTCCGGTGGCCACCGCTTCCCCTGTGGCTACGACCTACGCAGCACAATTGGCCGCATACAAGATTGCTCTTGCTGCTTATCAGGTTGCGATGGATCAATATCGTGCCGACTGGAAGGTTGCTATCGATAAGTACAACTCGGCCTGGAAGGTGCAGATGGATCAGTACGCCGCAGCAGTTAAGTTGGCGAACTCCCAGTACCAAACTGCCCAATCTGCTCGACTGGCAAAACGCCAATCAATCATTGCAACTTTCCAAGCCGCTATTTCAAAGGCGGATTCTGACTTCTCCAACGCCTTGTCGGTGGCTACCACCGCAGACCAAAAGAGTGCCGCACTGACTGCCAGAAATGCGGCGGTCACCGCCGCCGCGGAAGCGCGCAAAGTCTCACTTGACGCTCTGGGAAATGTCGTCAAGCCTGCCCTACCCGCAAAGCCTGTCAAACCGGCGGCTCCGGCTAAGCCAGTAGAGCCCTTAAAACCGATCGCGCCTGTGAAGCCTGCTGTAACCGATAAGAAGGTTAAACAAATCAAGCCAACCCCAAAGGCTGAACACTCGGAGAAAGCAAAGATTAAAATTAAAAAGGGTTAATCAAGGGTTTTCTTACGCGCTCACTTATCGACGTCGAATATTTTCCCGGGGTTGAGGATCCATTTCGGATCTAACGCCTGCTTTATTGCTTTCATCACCGCCAACGAATCGCCAGCCTCAACAGCCAAGGCTTTGATTTTGCCAGCCCCGATGCCGTGTTCGCCAGTGCAAGTTCCGCCCATCTGGATGATCTTCAGATTGATCTCATGCACCAATTCTCGGATTTCGCTGAGTTGTTCTGGAATCGTGGGATCAGTAATGACAAGGCAGTGAAAGTTCGCATCGGCAACGTGACCCAGAATCGAATGTGGAAACTTATGAATTGCGAAGGTCTCATCCACCATCGCCACCGCTTGCGCCAATTGCGAAAGGGGAACTGCCATATCCGTGCTCACGCCTTTCTTCCCAGGATGGGCGGCGACCATTGCCCAGTGTGCGCTGTGGCGTGCTATCCATAACTTCCGGCGCTGACTTTCATCCGTTGTCCACTCGAACTCGGAACCCGAGAATTCGCTGACGATTTCTTGAACTGCTTTGGCGTCGTCTTGAACGCTATGTGGCGTGCCATGAAATTCAAATAAAAGAGTTGGCAGCTCGGTCAAAGACATTGAGTTGTATGCGTTGACATTGCGGATGCAGGTCGCATCTAGAAACTCACAACGAGCAATCGAAATTCCAGCCTTCACAATTTCCGTAGCAGCGGCGACGCCCTGCGCCAAGGTTTGAAATCGCACCATCGCCGCAGCCATCTGTTCGGGAATCCCGAAAACACGCAGAGACAATTCGGTAATCACGCCCAAGGTTCCCTCTGAACCCACAAGGAGTCGAGTTAAGTCATAGCCAGCGGAAAGCTTGCGCGTGTCTCGACCAGTGTGAATTATCTGGCCATCTGCAAGAACCGTGGTGAGCGCCATGACATTTTCACGCATGGATCCGTAACGAACCGTCGTCGTACCGGCGGCTCCAGTCGCAGCCATTCCCCCAATCGTCGCATCAGCCCCAGGATCAACTGAGAAAAAAAGCCCGTCGTTAGCCAACTTTTCATTGAGTGCAATTCTTTGAACACCAGCTTCGACACGTACCAACAAGTCATCAGGGCGAACCTCAATGATGCGATTCATGTTCGTCAGATCCAGGCTAATGCCGCCGTACAACGGAACGACGTGCCCCTCCAAGGAAGTCCCTGCACCAAATGGAACAACCGGAATCCCTTCTGCATTGCAATATGCCAAGACTGTTGAGACTTCTTGCGTCGATGACGCCATGACAACGGCCGATGGACGCACTGGTGGAAAAGCGGATTCGTCGTGGCCATGTTGGTCTAGAACTGCAGGAGAAGTGCTAATGCGCCCCTCAACCATCGAACCGAGCGCGGTCCGTTGCTCGGGGGTGAGTTCCACACGATTTCCTACCATGGTCAATGAAGAATATTGACTGCGCGTGCAAATACCAGACCTACCATCAACAAGGCAGTCGTTGATTGGATCAACATCAGCATCTTCGCCCACCGAGTAAGCGGCATAACATCGGTCGGACTGAATGCGCTCGCATTTGTAAAGGATGTGTAGAGATAGTCGAAGAAATTGGGATGCCACGTGTGGGGCGCATACAGGGGGTCGGACATTTGTGGAAACATAAAATCAGGAAATGGATGTATCGCCTGTGCCCTTTTCCCTGGCCCGCCTCGGTCCAATTCCCAATACCAAAGTCCGAAGACGACAACGTTGGTCAACCAGATAGATCCCCCTGACGCCAACAACCCTCGGGCATCTGTGACGCCTTTAGTGATGATGGCGTCAATCAACTTTACGGCAGAGGCGGTGTTAGAGAGAGTCATAGTGGCGATAAGCAATACGCCCAAGACTCGGGCCGAAAATATATGCTCAGATATTCGCTTTGGATTTACCAGCATTACCGCAAGGAGGAGCGCTCCTTCAACGAAACAGATCGGCGTTTGGAATGAGAGGGCAAGTTTATGCGGAAGGAAATACTGCAAGGTGATAACCAGAACAACAACGAGGGCGACAGGCCAACGGTGCTCGCCCATGTGAGGACGGTGCCAGTGCGGGCTCGCCGTGGTTCCGGAATCTTTTTGCATGATGAAAGAGGGTATCAATAAAGGGTGTGCCTCTGATCGAAATTGACGCTGGACGATATCGTTTATTCAGGATTTCAACTCACATACCATGAAAGAAGTGATTATGAGCAAAATTGCGGATTTCAATCGGAAACTCGGAGCCAGGATCACGTCTCTCGTCGGCACTATGTGGTGCGCTTACGCATTTGCGGCGATTGCGTTGATCTCCCTACCAAGCGCCTTGAAGACCGGCAATACCGTGGTAATTGTTGCCTGGATAGCGCAAACCTTTCTTCAATTGGTCTTGCTGTCGATAATCATGGTTGGTCAGGACGTTCAATCTAAAAGCGTGGAGCAGAAGATCAATGAGACTCATGAAGCAAGCCTGGGAGAATTCGAACTTGCCAAGGAAGCACGAGGCATTGCGAACGAAGAGCTCAAAGAGCTGAAGGAAATCTCTCTCGAAGTGCATCAACTGCTTCAGAGATTGGAAGGCAAACTCACTGCCTGATTGTTTTATCAGACCGTTCATGTGACAGGATTGGGCCATGATCTCAACGACAACTTGGTTTGTAACAATTGCAATCCTTGCATTCGTCATCCTTTTGGACTTGTGGTTGGCAATTCTGCGACGGAACATGTCAACCTCTCTCCTTGAAGCAGGAGTCTGGACCGTCGTCTACATCGGGGCCGCGCTGGTCTTCGGATTCTTCATGCTGCCGCTTTTTGCCAACGCCCAAGCTCAGCAAGAGTTTTTCGCGGGATGGCTCACCGAGTACGCGCTATCCATCGACAATATTTTCGTCTTCATCATTATTCTCGGTCATCTTCACGTCAAGAAGGAGAAGCAGCAATTAGTTCTTCTGCTTGGAATCATGCTCACAATCGTGATGCGCGGTGCACTGATCCCCCTAGGTGCCGCACTCATCTCCCGCTTCGCAAGCATCTTCTTTCTCTTCGGCGCCTTTCTCCTCTACACCGCCTACACGCTCTACAAAGAGAGCGGCAACGAGGACGAATGGAAGGAGGGCAAAATTGTCGCGAAAATGAAGGCGCGTGGCCTTAGCACGTTCTCTATTGCCCTTGTTGCCCTTGGCCTCACCAACTTGGTTTTCTCATTGGATTCGATCCCTGCAATTTTCGGTCTAACGAAAAATGCCTACATTGTCACCACCGCCAATATTTTCGCCTTGATGGGACTGCGCCAACTCTATTTCCTTCTAGAAAATCTCCTCAAGAGACTGATCTACCTATCCAAGGGTCTCTCCATCATCTTGGCATTCATTGGCATCAAGATGATTTTCGAAGCCCTACATGGGGTCGGCGTTCACGAGGTCTTGGGCATTCATGTGCCGGAGTTCTCGCTGACTTTTAGTCTTGGATCTATTGTCACTTGCCTGATTATTACTACCGTCGCGAGTCTTACCGCAACCCGTGGAATTGCCGGAGCAGAGTAAAGACCTACTCGGAGACTGCTTTCTTGCGAACACTGTCGTGAACGATTTCCTTAGCGCGTTCATGAATCTTTCTTATCTGCAATTCGAAATTCTTTACAGCCAAATCGAAGGCTGCTAAATCGTTGAAAGCCGCGGCTTGGGCACGTAGTAGAGGTCCGGCGCCGTGCGAAGTCAAAATGACACGGTGGGAAAATTTGCCTTGCCTTGGATTTGCCTCATGGATAATTTCTACTTCTACACGATCGATAGTGACACTAAAGCGATTCATTGAATTAAGTTTTTCATTTACGATTTCTTGAAAGTCTTCTGCTAGTTGAGCTTGACGAGCGTGGACTACGATTTTCATGTAACACTCCCTGTCTCCGATGCCTACAATGCCACAAAGCAAGACACCTTGGTAGGTTCTGTCCATAGAATGTGCTGAGAATATATAGACTTCCGAGCCTTACGCGGGGATAAGGGTAAGTAATAGTGCAAGCATTATGGCTATTACTGTGGCTTGCGCCAGCATTTTTAACGCTTGTGCGCAGTCAGCCGACCTCTGAGCGAGATCTTGTACACGTGAGACCTCGCCCAAGTTTTCGAAATTGAAAACGCCGCTCAAGCCAAAAACTAAGCAGAACTTGCCGCGCGTTTGAAACCAACCAATCGTGGCGAGGATTAAGGGGAAAAAGACCAGCGCCCGCACGCTTCTAGGCGCATGAATAAAATTTTGCTATCAGGCGTCTTCAAATTCATCTTCATCGGTCCAGACACTCTGTGGACCGTCCTCTTGTCTCTCTACCCACGAGAGAAAGGAACCGACGGCACGAAACGAGAGAATGGTGATAACCACTACCCCGGAGATGCGTCGCATGAACTTGAACATGTCTCTAAAATACTCCACTTAGCCGCCACATGCTGGTTGATTTCCATGTGGCACCTAAGCATTTTCTAGCGACCTGAGAATATCTTCCCAAAGATCCTCCACGTCTTCACAGCCGAGTGAGAGACGTATAAGACTTTCCGGAACGCTCTTACTTTCGCCAGCCCATCGGCGTCGCCTCTCCCAGAGTGATTCAATCCCGCCCAGGCTGGTGGCGTACGTGATCACCGAGGAGGATTCGCAAACTCGGTCTGCGTGCGTTCCGTCGGAATAAAGTGTGAATGAAAGTACGGCCCCGAATCCCTTCATGAAACTCGATGCCCGTGCGTGCTGGGAATCATCGGGAAGTCCTGGATAGTGAACCTTGGCCACCTTGGGGTGGGAGGAAAGTCGAGTTGCAATCTCCATCGCGTTTGCGCAGGCACGTTCAAAGCGCAAAGGGAATGTTCGTAACCCCCGTAATGCAAGCCATGCTTCAAATGGACCCGGTATGGCTCCGCCAATTTTACGTACATCCTCAAGGCGGGTGAAAAGGGCTGGATCTCTCGTTGAGAGGGATCCCATGACAACATCGCTATGGCCCGCGAAATATTTTGTGACTGAGTGAGCAACAATGTCGGCCCCCATTACTAATGGCTGCTGGAGCAATGGCGTAGCGAAGGTATTGTCAACTGCTACTCCACAGCCCTCGGCTTTGGCCGCTGCAATGAGACGGGGCAGATCGGCAATGGTCAAGGTGGGGTTTGTGGGTGACTCCAGCCACAAAAGCGCAGTCCCGGGAAGAGCGGCCAGAACCGCCTCCGTATTGGATACATCGACAAACCGAACGTCAATTTTTCCCGCAGCATCCAGAGTGTTTAATAAAGTCATTACTCCGCTATACCCCTGGTGTGATGCCGTGACGACTGCGCCCACGGGCAGAATCGAGAAAACGGCGCTGATCGCGGACATCCCGGAGGAGAAAATAAGAGATGGCCCAGATTCGAAGGCGCCGATCGCATTCTCAAGAGCAGTCCAACTCTCATTGCCGTAACGTCCATATCCAACCTCGCCCCCGGCGTGAAATGTGGAGTTCAAAGAGATCGGTGTATTGAGCGGAGCATCTGGCCCTTTGGAGGGCCGCCCGATCGAAATCGCCAATGTTTCCGGACGTAGAACTTTCTTCTCACTCATGAGATTGCCACCGCCATTCGATTGACTGCTTCCGTCAGGATTTCTGGACTTGTCGCAAAGTTAAGGCGAACGAAACTCGTAGTACGCGAACTAAACGCCTTGCCAGGGGAAAGGGCCACTCGTCCCCGGTCAAGGAGTATCTGCGAAGGATTGCTTCCCAAATTTAGAGCCGTTAGGTCAAGCCAGGCCAAATATGTGCAATTTGGCACTTGGTACTTGATTTCAGGAATCTGTTTATCCAGCAAATCACGTAAAAGGTAGCGATTGAAATCCAGCGCCTTCATTGCAGCTTCCAACCACTCTGCGCCATCGGAAAAAGCTTTGGCCGAAGCAAAGGCACCCAAAAGTGAGGCCCGGTAGTGCGTTGCGATGGGCAGCTTTTTAAGGAGGGCATCCATGCTCGGACTCTGACTTATTATCATCGCGCATTTAAGACCGGCAATGTTCCACGCCTTACTTGCCGCGGTGATCACGATTCCGACGGACTCGGCATCCTCACCCAACGACAAAAAAGGGACGAAGGTCGACTCGGAGAAAGTAAGGGGGGCGTGTATCTCATCGCTGATGACGATCACGGAATATTCTCGTGCCAATTGCGCAATCTTGAGCAACTCTGATTTTGAATAGACATACCCGAGCGGATTATGCGGATTGCAAAGAAGATGGGCTTTCACCCCGCTCCGATAGGCCTCCTCAACTGCTCCCAAATCCAATTTCCACTCTTGCCCCACTTGTTCAAAAGGAACATCCACCTTTGCCAAATTAGTTTCCTGCACCCAGGTGTTGAAGTTGTGATACACGGGGGTGCTGATGAGAACACGATCACCGGGGGCAGTGAAGAGGCGCAAGACCTCCACGACGCCGACCCCCACGTCGGTGACTATATGAACTTGGTTAGGGTCAAGAATCCAACCCCACCGATCCTTGGCGAATTTTTCAAAGGCCAGAGGAAGTTCAGGTATAGGTCCTAAGTACCCGAGGTCGGATCGAGAAACCATCTCCATCAAAAGCTCTCGAATAGGTAGGGCAACAGGGAAATCCATCTCAGCAACCGGCAGAGGCAGCACGTCGTTTGGAAATTCTCGCCATTTCTCACTTCGGTGAGTGCGCAATTCTTCCAATGCAAAAGCTGTGACCTCAATAGGCGGCATTGAGTCAGTATTCCATCTTGTGGCTGGATTGGCCTAGGAATTAATCCTTCTGGTCGAATTTCGCACGATTAATGTGGTCGGCAAGGTTATTGATGGCAATTCAGCACTTGGCCTGCGGAGTTTTTCCATGATCGCACTTGCCGCAAGTTCCCCCATCAATTGAACAGGCTGTTCGATTGTGGTGAGGTCTGAGAATTCAGCCATCTCGTGTCCGTCAAAACCGATAATCGACATATCATCAGGAACTTTGAGTCCATGACGTCGGGCAGCTTGCATCGCACCGATCGCCATCTCATCGGATTCGCAGAAAATTGCAGTTGGGCGATTCGGACGAGCCAGTAGGTCATCCATAGCTCGCGCCCCAGCATGCATAGTGAAATCACCATGCACTTCGCGACTTGGAATCCATTCCAGTCTGTTTTCGGCCAGCACTTGCATGAAGCCGAGGCGGCGGTCCTGGGGAACGCTGAAATTGAATGGGTCATCAGTTCGCCCTGACATCAATGCAATCTGTCTATGCCCCTGATTCACCAAGTGCTGGGTCGCCGTCCTTGCTCCGGCGACATCATCAATGGCAACGCTGGCGCAACCCTCGTGATGCATACCCACCAAGGCGATGGGAATTCCAAGATTGAGCATTGAGTCAAATTCTTCTTTGCTTGGTGGAACGCTTATTACGATGATGCCGTCGACTCTGCCTTTGAGCAATTTGTGTTGAAAAAGTCGCTCGCGCCCTTTCATCTGACCGAAGTTGTAGAGAAGCAGATCGTAACCTGCCTCGCGAAGGGCGTGCTCTGCGCCGTGAATGACATTCGAGTAGTACCAGTTGGAGATAAACGGAGCGACAACTCCAACGCTGTGCATCCGCGTGCTCGCAAACGCTACCTCAAGGGGATAATTGAGTTGCTCTGCGGCCGCAATGATTTTTTCGCGCGTCTCCTGGCTGACATGCTGCATGCCTCTCAGGGCCCGAGACACAGTCGCCGTCGATACGCCGGCCAGCGCGGCAACTTCCTTTATCCCGGCCATTTTAACTCTCTCCAATGTACTGAAACTTCTAGTCCTTCGATTTTTTTGTGACCCAAAACAGTGCCCTAAAACTAGAGTAGGGGTGGAACCTGAGGCAAGTGAAAGGCTAGATTGTGACCATGAATCAGCAAGTCACAACCTACATTCAACTCCAGGTTAAAAATCGAGATCGGATCACGGTTCTCTTCAGGGCGATCCTTATAATTCCAATTGCGATCCTTGCCAATTCTTTCAACGGCTACGACTCCTCCCACTCGTACATCGCCGGCGTCCTCTTCTTTCCCGTTGTCCTGACACTGCTTTTTAGAGGCGTATACCCCTCCTACGTTTTGGCGTTTAACAAAGCCATCGTTGCCCTATCGGTTAGAATTGCTGCGTACTTTCTCCTGCTCACAGATGATTACCCCTCAATCGAGGCGAATGAGAAAGTCGGCGTCGAGTTTCCCGATATCCAAGGCGGACGCATCCTAAGCCGAAGGATGCCTCTAGTGAAATGGTTCTTAGCCATTCCTTTGTACATCGTCGGCGCCGTCTACATGGTGTACGCCATGATCTTGACGCTGCTTGCCTGGTTCACGATCGTCTTCACCGGCGAATATCCGGATTGGTGTGCAAGTGGAGTGATGGGCACCATCGCGTACTGGAATCGAATCTATGGATATGCATTTGCCTTGGTGACGGACGAGTACCCTAGTTTCACCCTCTAAAAATCGATGGCAATCTCGACTGCGCAAATGAAACGCGCGCTCGCCCAAATCTGCGAAGCCGACTCAAAATTCATCCCAATCATTGAAGCTAGCCCCTTGTGTCCCATTGGAAGAGAGCCGACTGAACATACTCACTTTGAATCACTCGTTGAGTCGGTTATATCGCAACAGCTAGCTATCCGCGCTGCAGATACCATTCATGCCAGACTTGTTGCGCTAGCCGGCGGAAAGATTACCCCGGCAAAAATCGCCAAACTGGAAGAAGACGAACTTCGCTCTGCCGGACTGTCGGGGGCAAAGGCAAAGACAATTCAAGGACTCAGCAATGCGGCGTTAAGTCGCGCGGTAGACATCAACAAGTTACATCTTCTCGATGACGAACTGGTCTCTTCGCAGCTCAACTCACTCTGGGGAATCGGTCCGTGGACGGTGGATATGTTCATGATGTTTCAGTTAGGTCGACTTGATACTTGGCCGACAGGCGACCTGGGTGTCAGGCGGGGATGGGAGAAGATCCACCGCCTCAAGGAACAGATCGAACCGAAGAAGCTTCAGGCTCGTGGGGAAAAATTCCGCCCACACCGAAGCGTTGTTGCTTGGTATTGCTGGCGCGCGGTGGAGAACAAATAATCTATTTTGGCTCCAGGAACATCGAGACAGAATTGATGCACCAACGCTGATCTGTGGGCACTTCGTAACCTTCGCCTTCAAAGACGTGACCGAGGTGGGAGCCGCAAGAGCCGCAACGCACTTCAGTGCGGACTCGCAAACCAAGTGAGCGGTCTTCTACGAGAACGACGGCATCATCTTTCGTGGGAGCATAAAAAGATGGCCAGCCGCAACCGGAGTGAAATTTCGTCTCACTTCGAAAAAGTTCGGCGCTACACGCTTTGCACTTGTATACACCTACAGTCTCCGTATCAACATACTCGCCAGTGAAGGGTCTCTCGGTCGCGCCCTTGCGCAGGACATCAAAGGAGAGAGCATCTACCGATTTCTTCAAGTTTTCATCATCAATTTTTACCGGATAGGCGGTGCCGTCTGGACGAAGGTTGTCGATCTCGCTAGCGGACATGGTTCTCCAAGGGGAAAGTTACGCCAGTACTTGAATGGCAGTCATAGCCGTTGGGATTCTTCGCCAAATACTTCTGGTGGTACTCCTCAGCAGGCCAGTAGGTATTTCCGTCAGCGGGGACAATTTCAGTGACAATCTGACCATAACCTGCAGGAATAATCGCCTTCTGATAAATCTCTCGAGTCGCGAGCGCCATTTTTTCTTGTTCAGGCGCCGTGAAGAAAATCGCGCTGCGGTATTGGGAGCCGATGTCGTTTCCCTGGGCGTTGAGGGAAGTTGGGTCATGCATTGACCAAAATTCCGCCAGCAGCACTTGGTAGTCGATAACACTGGGGTCGAACTCGACCATGACTGTCTCGGCGTGGCCGGTGACACCAGTGCACACCTGTTCATACGTTGGATGAGGGCGGGCCCCACCCATATACCCGACGCTGGTGGCGAGCACCCCATCCAGATTCCAGAATCGGCGTTCGGCGCCCCAGAAGCAGCCTGTTGCGAAATATGCGGTCGAAGACATCAGGGTATTCTAACGAATGTGCGCCCCCGTAGCTCAGGGGATAGAGCACCGCCCTCCGGAGGCGGGTGCGCAGGTTCGAATCCTGCCGGGGGCACGGTTTTCTCAGGATTTAATCAGAAAGCCTGATATTTGAGACAAATCGTCCAAGGCGAGATAAATCACTGACGGCTCGGGAAATCTTTTGGCCTATCTCCTTGTTAATAGACACAGGAGAAGGGAGAATTGGTCTCTCGGATCACACTACTTAGGTCCCAATACCTCATATCAAGCGCAAAGTGGCGGCGGCTGCCGTATGGATATCAACAGGAAGGGTAGGTCTATGGACTGGCGACATCAATCAGCATGCCGCGATGAAGATCCAGAACTGTTCTTCCCGGTCGGCAATACCGGCCCTGCGATCACGCAGATAGAAGAAGCAAAGAAGGTCTGTAACCGCTGTATCGTCAAAGATGCCTGTCTGGCATGGGCGCTGGAGAGCGGGCAAGATGCTGGCGTCTGGGGTGGTCTCTCTGAAGATGAGCGTCGCGCGCTCAAGCGTCGGGCGGCTCGTAATCGGGCTCGCCTGGTGGAGCAATCCAGCCAGATTCGCTAAACCCCTTCTTCAGATCCTAAAGAGGAAATGTCACTAGCGCTGAGGTGCCCTCATGGGCACCCTCTAGCGTGAGCTGACCCCGTAGCTCGTTCTCCGTCAGAGTCCTGACGATCTGAAGGCCCAAATTTGAAGAACCCTCCAAATCAAAATCGATGGGCAGTCCAACCCCGTTGTCGTAGATACGGATAGAGACCTCGCCCTGACTGCGCTCCACAAGTATGCGAAGTGAGTCCCCCTGCGCGGCCAGCCCATGTTCGAGGGCGTTATGGATGAGTTCGGTGACGACGAGTGCTAAAGGAGTTGCCAGCCTGGGTTCAAGGGTTCCGACTCGGCCTTCGCGCTCGATTGTGATGGCATTTACGCGTGGACTCAATTCGCGAGCATTGGTAATGAGCCGGTCCAGAACCTCATCGAATGCGACCGTTTCCTCTGAACTTCCCGACAAGGTCTCGTGGACCATTGCTATGGAGCCGATTCGACGAACCGCCTCCCCGAGCGCGGCGCTAGCCGCAGGATCTTCGATCCGACGAGATTGCAGACGAAGCAGTGCCGAGACGGTCTGAAGATTATTTTTCACTCGGTGGTGAATCTCCCTGATAGTTGCGTCCTTAGTAACGAGTTCGCGATCGCGTCGTCGTACCTCCGTTATGTTATGAAGTAGAACGATTGCGCCGATTCGGTCGCTGCCCTGAATCAACGGCATCACAAGAAGATCAATCGTGCCGGATGGATTCTCGCACTCAACACGACGCAGGGCTCTTCCGCTAAGCGAACTCTTTAATCCTTCTTCATGTGCCTCTTGTCGCGCTTTAGTCAATGACTCCGCAACATCGCCAAGTGAATAACTCTCCAACTCATTTGCCCAACCCAACCTACTGAAGGCAGATCTGGCATTTGGGCTGGCATAAGAAATAACGCCATTGACATCTAACCGAATTAATCCATCGCCCACCCTCGGCAAGGGATCAAAAACCGAAATCGCGTCTGGGTATGGAAAAGTTCCCTCAGAGACCATTCGGTAAAGATTGTGGGCAATTTCTCGGTAGTTCAATTCAAGTCGACTTGGCGATCGCATGAGCTCGGAATTGCGGTGCCTTGATATAACCGCAATAACTTGGCCCGCAAAGCTCACGGGGATTGTCTCTTCTTTGATCATGAGTTCCCCGACCTTTTCAGGTTCAGAGTCTCGAATGATTTCACCATTAGACAGAGCCGCATCAATGCGACCTCGCGATCCCCAGGAGATTTCATCTCCTATGACGTCGTGGGCGAAGACAGTCGCTGCAGTCGTCGGTCGAATGTGCGCCACCGCGATATGTCCTGTTGGCCAACTCTTACTGTCTTTACGAAGCGGAACCCAGAGGATCAGATCTGCGAATGAGAGGTCACTGAGCATCTGCCAATCGGCGGTAAGTTCGTGAAGTCGATGGATTTGTTGGGGTGTGAGTGAACTCCGTCCTTCCAACAAATCATCAATTTGGGCCATGGATAAACTCTCTCACGCCAACCATTGCGGCAGATAGGTCAGAATCTCTTGGGCCGCGAACCAGGAAAGTTCAGGTTCATCTGACTCTGCAAGGAGAAGAGACTGGACTTGCGACCACGACAAATCTGAGAGCACTTCCACTTGATTTTCTGCCGCTGTCCCCACTTGTTCGCCCGTTAAGTCCACGGCTAGCGCAAAGCCAAGTGCACCTGGGCCCTGGATTGCCCGCGATTGCACGGCTGCCTTCAAAGAGGACTCAAACTCCAGCTCTTCTTCCGTATCTGTTTCAAGAACATCAAAGTGAGATTGACTGGCTATCCAGGCCCTAGAAGCCTTAAACGAACCTGAGTCCACGAACCCCTGCAATTCGAGCGGGGTGATTGCCACATATGCGCGCATGACCTAAGGATATAAGCATCTACGTAGTCAGTCCGACCGCCATTGCCGCAATACCCTTTCGCAACGAAGAACGGTCGTCGATTTCAATTAAGGTCGCCCGTTCTTCTTCGGCTTGCATCATGGAACGAGCATCGCGTGGCAAGGTGAAAAGATTCTCTGGCCGAAGGGGCGCAGCAATCGCAAAATAGTGCTCTTCACGAGCCTTTCCTTTTCGTCCGCGTGCAGTCATATTCAAGGCGATGCTGACTTTGGCTCGCATGGTGGTCTTGGCTAAATCGCGCACCAAGGTCTCCAATCGGTGGATGCCTAAGACATCGCATTTACCGACCAGCCACAGTGCATCAGCCCGCTCGCACGACCAATGAATCATGGAGGAGGTCCAACGGCGGTCAGTTAAGGAATCCGAGACTCCGACTAGAGAACCAAGATCAATCACAACAAAGTCAGATCTGCCAAATATTTCATCGAGGTAATCTGCCAGTTTTGGAACTCGCTCCCGAGTGAATTCGCTAACGCTCAAATGCGGCGCGATCGTTCGAGACGAACTTTCCTGATCCAACTTGTGAAGCGAGAGCAAGGCAGCGATTGAAGGGTTACGTACGTCTGCATCTATTAGCACCGTCTCATGACCGAGCGCACTCAGTTCCATGGCAAGGTTCAGGGCCAAACTTGTGCAACCAGCTGATCCAGTGGATGAGCCGATGGCCACCACCTTTGCTCGTCGATTCTTAGGGCTCTCCACATGCGCGCCTCTTACAAGCGGAGCCCTCACGAACCCTCTGACCAAATTGAGAAGATCAGAAGGTTCGCGCGGGATTGGAAAGACTCCTGCATATTGTTGAGATTCACTTGCTTCGGCGGCGAACCCAACGACTTGTCTTACTTTGCCCTGGAGGTCGGCGATTGTTTCGGGAGAAATCCCGGGCAGATCGGGAGAATAGATGAGTACGACATTGCGAGCCCTCTGCGAATCAGAGTCAATGAAAGCGAGAAGAGAAGATGCATCTAAGGCCCGGAAGATTACGTTCCAGCCTTGACTATAAAGCGTTCCGGCCACAAAACCTTCCAAGGCTGATTCTGCAACGGCTGTGACAACTTCGGGCAAGGCGATTTCAGCCATTGACCCGAACCACAACGACACGTCCTGTTGCGGTGGCATTTAAGAGCGCCATGATGCTTCTGGCGTTAACAAATATCGTCAATGTTAAATCTCCCCCTAAATTTTCTCTCTTCCTGTCGATGCCTTGAATATATGCATGGGATAAAACTAAATCGGGAGGACCGATTTCTTTAGACAAGTGCGAATCTCCGACGTGATAGAGATTCACTTCTTCCCCTGCTTGAATGTCGATAGGCAAGTCCGATGCATGAACGCTGATTGGCGCCGAACTCATTGCCACTTTGACGGAGACACTTATTGAGCTGGCTGGCAGAAACTCACCCTGCCCGATTGTCCTGAGCACAAAGAAGTTGTTCAGATCTGATGTTGTCGAAATGTAAGCGTTGGCTCCACCAGGGATCGCCGCCCGTTTTGGCACTAAGTCATTCATTGTTATCCGAGTACCGGGGACCAAGGAAGTTTTCGCACTCCAAAAAAGTTCGGTTCGATTCGCCATCGAGGAGAGCAGATACGCTGAAAGAAAGGAGGCACACATAAGGGTTACTGCCGCGACCGTGCGAGTTTGAATTCTAGATTTGGACCGTCTCATAAGGAGCAACTAAAGGGGCTAACCGACACCGCCGCCCAGTGTGTCCACAATCATCCGAAGGGATGAGGCGAAACTCCTCCTCATGGGCGAGGTTGGCTCGCTCTGTTCTGGCGAGAGTGTGCCAATGACAACTTCAATTCTTACTTCCCGACCAGTTTCACTCTCTCCCATATCCAGCAATCAGAGCGAGCTGTGGAATCACCCAATGCTCGATCTCTTCCAACAAAATGTAGAGAAGAACATCCAGCAAGCGCCGTTGCTCTACTCCTTGCCCAGCAATTTTGGCGAAGATTTTGATCCAGAATTCGCCCCACAGCCAACTTCAGCGAGTGGACTTCCAGAGCTCCGTCTTTGGACTTTGAAGTTTGCAACGAGCGTTCTGGAGATCTGGGCCGCAAAGCGACAACCGGCGCAACTAGCCAGATGGTGCCACCACACGATCTACAATCAATTAACGACGAAAGTCGGATCGCAGAAGGACGTCGGAAGGATACGAAAACTCCATCAATGTCAGCCACTTGATGGAATTTGTGAAAGCGCTCTCACGGTGCGATTTGATGATCGCATCCGATCCCTCGCCATTAGGTTCGAAGGCGTAGACCATCGCTGGCTCTGCACTTCACTAACGCTTCTCTAGGATTCAACGCCGCGAAAAGCGGGAGGTTACTTCGCTCCGTGGCACCGTTTGTATTTCTTCCCTGATCCACACGGGCACAGAGCATTTCGCGAAATTCCGCCAGAAACGTTGGCACCGTTTTCATCCGGCGCCGAGTACTGAAGTTCAACCGGAGCAGACGGCTCCTCGAGACCCTTACCCGTAACCTCGTTGGTGTTCTCCTCGACCGTCACCTCGATGTTGAAGAGATAGCCGGCAATTTCTTCCTTAATGGCATCCATCATCGCGGAGAAGAGTTCGAAACCTTCATTCTGGTATTCAACAAGCGGGTCACGCTGCGCCATCGCACGCAATCCGATTCCCTCTTGCAGATAGTCCATCTCGTAAAGGTGTTCGCGCCATTTACGATCAAGCACGGAAAGAAGTATCTTGCGCTCAAGTTCGCGCATGACTTCGGAGCCGAGGAATTCTTCACGCGATTCATAAGCCAAGAGTGCGTCGTCGATAACCTTCTGCTCCAAGAAATCAGCGTCCAGAGCCACTCGAGAGCCGAGTTCCTTATCCAGGTCTTCGATCGTAAATGTGATCGGATAGAGGGCTCGAAGGGCTGTCCACAGCGTCTCCAAATCCCAGTCTTCAGCGTACCCACCCGAAGTGGCGGCCCTGATGTATGCGCAGAGAGTGTCTTTCAAGAATATCTGAACTTGATCTTGGATGTCTTTTCCTTCGAGAACTAATCGCCTTTCGCCGTAAATAACTTGACGTTGGCGGTTGAGAACATCGTCGTATTTCAAGACGTTCTTGCGGATTTCAAAGTTCTGCGATTCAACTTGAGTTTGTGCTGAGCGAATCGCATTACTGACCATTTTGGATTCAATGGGCGTATCTTCGGGAATTCCAGCAGCCGATAAGAAGCGCTCGACCATCCCTGAATTGAACCGTCGCATCAGATCGTCTTGCAGCGAAAGATAGAAACGTGACTCTCCAGGATCGCCCTGCCGCCCGGAACGACCACGCAACTGATTATCAATACGCCTGGATTCGTGACGCTCTGTTCCGAGAACATAGAGACCACCAAGGGCAATTACTTGCTCGTGTTCAGCCGCGACAGCAGCTTTCTGCTTGGCAAGTTCGGCCGGCCAAGCAAGCTCGTACTCCTCTGGAGTATCAACTGGGGAAAGTCCGCGTCGTTGCAGTTCGAAATCTGCCATGAATTCAGGATTGCCGCCGAGCATGATGTCGGTACCTCGGCCGGCCATATTGGTTGCCACGGTTACGGCGCCAACGGCTCCGGCCCTCGCAATGATGGCGGCTTCGCGTTCGTGATGCTTTGCGTTAAGAACCTCGTGGGCGACGCCATTCCTTTTGAGGACTCCAGAGAGTTCCTCGGATTTTTCCACGCTGACGGTGCCTACTAGGACTGGTTGCCCCTTGCGATGACGCTCAACAATGTCTTGCGCAACGGCCGCGAACTTTCCAACCTCAGATTTGTAAACAAGATCAGCCTGATCTGCGCGGATCATTTCACGGTTGGTTGGGATTGGAACCACGCCGAGTTTGTAGATCTGCATGAATTCGGCAGCCTCTGTCATAGCCGTACCGGTCATTCCGGAGATCTTTTCGTACAAACGGAAGTAGTTCTGCAGTGTGATGGTGGCAAGAGTCTGATTCTCATCTTGAATCTCGATACGTTCTTTGGCTTCCAGAGCTTGGTGCATACCTTCGCTGTAGCGACGTCCCGCAAGAATGCGACCAGTGTGTTCGTCGACGATCAGGAGTTCGCCGTTCATGACGACATAGTCTTTGTCGCGCTTAAAGAGTTCTTTTGCGCGAATTGCATTGTTCAGATAGCTGATCAAGGGCGTATTGGCTGATTCGTAGAGATTGTTGATACCGAGCAATTCTTCAACTTTGGTGACGCCCTCTTCAATAATTCCAGAAGTGCGCTTCTTCTCATCAACTTCGTAATGCACGTCGCGAACGAGCTTCTGGGCGATCGTATTGAACTCGACGTACCACTTGGTGGCCTTATCGGCGGGTCCACTAATGATTAAAGGTGTACGCGCTTCATCTATCAAAATAGAGTCAACTTCATCCACTACTGCGAAGTAATGATCACGCTGCACGCACTCATCGAGAGTCCATGCCATGTTGTCACGCAGATAATCAAAACCAAACTCGTTGTTGGTTCCGTACGTGATATCAGCCGCGTACGCGATGCGGCGCGCTGTTGGGTCCATGGATCCAAGAATTACGCCAACTGTTAGCCCGAGGAATCTATGTATGCGGCCCATCCACTCGCTGTCGCGCTCTGCAAGATAATCGTTGACCGTAACAACGTGCACACCGCGGCCGGCCAGAGCATTGAGATAGGAAGGCAAAGTTGCAACGAGGGTCTTTCCTTCACCCGTTCGCATTTCAGCGATATTCCCACGGTGCAAAGCGGTACCACCCATGAGTTGAACGTCGTAGTGTCGCTGTCCCAAAGTTCGCTTGGCAGCTTCGCGCACAACGGCGAAAGCCTCAGGCAGCAAGTCATCGAGTGACTCACCCTTGGCAAGACGTCCCTTGAACTTCTCGGTCATACCTCGCAATGCCTCATCGCTCAGAGCGGAGATTTCGGCCTCGTGACTATTTACGAGTGTGACGACTTTTCCCAAATCACGGAGTGTTCGTCCTTCTCCTGCCCGCAAGATTCGATCTAAAAATGCTGGCATGCCGCAACCTTTCTCATACTCACGCGAATCGGCGCTTAAGGGGGGAAGTGCCCCAACTCATTGCCCTATCGTAGGGGAAGAGCCACGAGGGCGGTAACCGCTGCAACGACGTGAAATCCGCCTTTTTCCAGCGTTCTCACAGCCTCGCCCAGGGTGGCACCGGTCGTGATCAAATCATCTACGACGAATACCTCGCATGGCCGACCACAATGACGTATAACGCTCATCGCCCCCGCAAGATTCTCAAGCCGCGAGGTTGCATCAAGCAGGGACTGATCGCTGACATTTCGATTGTGTCGAATTATATTGCGAACAGGAAGCCCCTCGATTGCCGCCAGACGGTCTGTGATCTCACCAACGAAATTCCTTCCACGGCGCCTTAGTGCTTGTTTGCTGTGAGGAATCGGAACTAATGCGGGCCGTATTTCATGTGCCCGCATTGCGAAATGGAGAGAATGAGAAAGCGCAGCTAGAAGAATGTCGTCGGCCTTCTTGACTCCATCTTCCTTGGCGGCCAAGAGGATGTGACTTGCCTTAGAACCATACGGAGTTGACGAGAAGACCGGCACCAACCCAAGATTACTTCGGAAATTCTGTAATCGAAGTTCCTTGACGCAACTTTCGCAGAGATCTTGACGGGGCGCGCCACATCCGATGCAACGGCGCGGAAAAACCAATTCTAGAAATCCCTCATGAATTTTCACCACTGAAGTGTCGGCGTGCGCCACTTCGCATGTGGAGATCAACTATCAAATTGTGGACGGGTAATCCTCTGGCTGAAGTCGGATGAGCCGAGTGAGGACTTCTCCACCGGCGCGCCGCGGAAGGGTGAGCACGAAGTGTGCCCCTTTACCGGGCCTTCCCCAAGCTTCCAGTTCACCGTTATGCAATCTGGCATCTTCCAGCGCTATAGAAAGCCCAAGACCAGTGCCTCCACGCACTCGTGCTCTCGATGGATCCGCCCGCCAGAAGCGATCAAATACCCGGTAAGCAGATGACTCTTCAAGGCCCACGCCATAGTCGCGCACTCCGACTGCAACCTCATGCTCTGATGCGACAATTCTGACCCTTATCGGCCTTGAATCCGAATATTCGATGGCGTTGGTTAACAAGTTTCGCAAGATGCGCTCAACTCTGCGCACATCTGCGTGGATCAACACGGGTTCCTCCGAATATGTGAGGTCAATGCTCGTGGCTCGCTCCTTCGCAAGAAGCCATAAATCGGAAATACATCTCGTCGCCAAAGCCACCATGTCGAATTCAACGCTTTCAAGTATGGCCACTTCCGCATCGAAACGACTTACCTCCAGGAGGTCTTCCAGGAGCCTTTCAAATCGATCAATCTGAGCCACGAGTAGCTCGGCACTTCGGGCAATGTTCGGATCGAATTGATCGCGCGATGAGTGAATGACCTCAGATGCCATTCGCAAGGTCGTGAGCGGAGTTCTGAGTTCATGCGATACATCGGATACGAAACGCTGTTGGACTCGAGACAGATTCTCTAACCTTGTGATCTGATCACGTAGCGAAAGTGCCATCTCATTGAAGGCGGTACCAAGCCTGGCTATCTCGTCCTTGCCTTTTATCTGCATCCGCTGGCCAAGATCTCCGGCTGTGAAACCTTCTGCGATTCGGGCGGCCTCACGTACAGGACGGACGATCTGGCGCACCACCAGAGAGGTGATGAGGGTGATCATGAAAAGCAGGGCCAAACCGGTAAAGAGAAGCGAGCGACTAAGTAAATCAAGGGTTGCATTCTGGCTCACCAAACTAAAGAGAAGGTACATTTCATATGAGCCAGCCTTGGGAATTGTTATTTTCTCCCCCACCGCCAAGGCGGGGACCTTTGACCCATCCGAATACAGGATCATGGTTTCGGTCCATTGCGTTGAAATGTCCTTTTGAACCCGGCGCCGCAATTCTTCCGGGATTGATGATGCGAGCATGTCATTGGATGTGCGCTGATAGTCGACCGCGCCATTGAGATTCGGAGCCGTTCGCAACAGCGCCACTTCCCGCCCATTAATTGCTGTCCCAATTACGCTCGGAGAATTCACAATGATGTCATCAACAATTTGCTTGATTGCCTTGGCTTCCGAATCTGAAGCAAGAATGATTCTGTACTGCGCGTTAAATATTGCCGATCGAGTTTCCGCAACTGATGATTCAACCTTGACTTTCCGGATGCCCTCGGAAAGTTGGGCGTATAGCGCAGACCCCGTCAACCACACGACACCTAAACAGAGAAGAATCGTGGAGAAAATTACTTTAAAAGCCAGAGAATTCCGAAAACGGGCGACCCGATTGAAGCGAGTCATCTCACAATCCGCCTGTTACTCCTGCTTTATATCCAACCCCGCGAACGGTCACGACGATTTCGGGATTCTCAGCATCGTGTTCGACTTTCGCACGCAGTCTTTGGACGTGAACATTTACAAGGCGTGTGTCTGTCGAATGCCGATAACCCCAAACTTCACTTAGAAGGGCATCACGCGTAAAGACTCTTCGTGGTTCCTTTGCAAGGGCCACTAGAAGATCGAACTCCAACCGCGTGAGTGCGATGACTTTTCCGCCCCGCGTGACCTGGTGAGCCACTAGATCTATGGCCAAATCAGCCAAGGTGAGCCTGCCTGAGAGTCCGGCAGATGAGCGACGAAGTCGTGTTCTGATTCGAGCTACGAGTTCTGAAGGATGCTTGAACGGCTTGATCATGTAGTCATCCGCGCCGGCCTCAAGCCCTTCGACAACATCGAGGGTGTCGCCCTTTGCACTCAGCATCACTATCGGCACCATCGATTCTGCTCTGATAAGACGGCAAACTTCGATGCCATTGAGCCCTGGCAACATGACGTCGAGTAAAACCAGATCAGGCGGGTTGGCACGAAAAACTTCTAACACTTCATCTCCGCGACTTACTAAGTCCACGTCGATCCCTGCACTGGTCAAAACGATGCCGAGCATCTCGGCAAGGTCCTGGTCATCGTCGACGACCATTACCAGGGTCATTAGCTACCGTGTTCCCACGAGTTGAGATACATATCTTGAGCAGGGGTAAGTGTGTCAATTCGTCCGCCCATGCTCTGCAACTTCAACTTGGCGACTTCAAGATCAATGTGCTCGGGGACTTCATGTAGGCCAGCTGGCAGATCCTTGGCATTGGCAACGAGCCATTCCGCGGTTAGTGCCTGATCGGAGAAGGACATATCCATCACCGCGGCAGGGTGCCCTTCTGCAGCACCAAGGTTTACCAAGCGGCCTTCGGCCAATAGAAGCAAGCGACGCCCATCTTCCAGGACGTACTCATCAGTTTGGTGGCGAATCTTTGAATTCTTCTTGAGTGCTCTCTTTTCCAACCAGGCTACGTCGATTTCGATGTCAAAATGACCAGAGTTGGCCATGATGGCGCCGTCCTTCATGACCAAGAAATGTTCCTCGCGAAGAACATCTCGGTTGCCCGTCACAGTAATAAAAACATCGCCCACCTTTGCCGCATCGATCATTGGCATGACTCGATATCCCTGCATCATGGCATCGAGTGCTTTCGTCGGATTGATTTCAGTGACGATGACATCGGCGCCCATTCCCTTTGCTCGCTCGGCCACTCCCTTGCCGCAATACCCAAAGCCAGCGACAACAAGAATTCGCCCTGCAAGCAGGAAGTTGGTAGAGCGAAACAGCGCATCAAGACTGGATTGCCCGGTCCCGTATCGGTTGTCGAACATATGCTTTGTATCAGTGTCATTGACGGCGATCATCGGAAACTGCAATGCACCATCTTTTGCCATCTGGCTTAATCTGATAACACCCGTTGTGGTCTCTTCACAGCCGCCCGTGATTCCGGCAATGAGTTCTTGGCGCGTGGTGTGCAAGGTGTTTACCAGGTCGCACCCGTCATCAAAGACCTGGTGAGGTGCGATATCCAACGCCGCATTGATGTGTGAGTAGTAGCCATCGCGATCTACAGAATTTCTTGCGAAAACGCTGATTCCGTATTCATGTACTAGAGCGGCCGCAACGTCATCTTGGGTAGAAAGAGGATTGGATGCACATAGGGCGATATCGGCTCCTCCGGCTTTGAGGGTGCGCATCAAGTTCGCAGTCTCGGTTGTGACGTGCATGCATGCCGCGAGACGGACCCCTTTGAAGGGTTGACTCTTTTCAAAGCGCTCGCGTATTTGAGCAAGTACCGGCATGTTCCGTTCGGCCCATTCGATTCGCTTTCGACCCGCAGAGGCCAGGGTTGCATCGGCAATTTCGTGTCGCGGAAGTGTGGCGGTGGATGAACTCACGAAAAGACTCCTTCTAGGAAACGGTATTAAGACCCCTAAGGCTACTTGGTCGGCCCAAGAAGGGCACATCTCAGCCGCGGATTAGAGCCAGAACCTCATCCCGTACCCGCTCCATGCGGACCGCGGTTTTTGCCTCAACATTTAACCGCAAAAGCGGCTCGGTATTCGACGAGCGCAGGTTAAACCACCAGGCATCGGCCTCCACCGTCAGGCCATCGAGGTGATCCAAAGTTATCCCGGCTTTGTTGCCGAACACCTCCTCAACTTGGGCAAGAATCGAGGCGGGGTCGGTAACCGTTGAATTGATTTCGCCGCTGGCAAAGTACCTCTGATATTTCTTCAATATTTTCGATAGCGGACTGGATTGCGTGCCCAATGCGGCAACCGCATGAAGTGCCGCGAGCATCCCAGAATCTGCACACCAGAAATCACGGAAGTAGAAATGACCCGAATGTTCTCCTCCGAAGACTGCTCCCGTGTCAGCCATCAATTTCTTAATGTAGGAGTGGCCAACCCGGCTCCGTATCGCAGTGCCCCCGTTCTCTGTGACGATCTCAGCCACCGATCTCGATGAGATCAGGTTGTAGATGACGTTAGATTTGGGATACTTCGACAATTCGCGTGCCGCGATTAGGCCGGTCAATGTCGATGGATTTACGATCTCCCCTTTTTCATCGACCAAGAAGCAACGGTCAGCATCGCCATCAAAGGCCAGACCAATATCTGCCCTGTGTTTGAGTACCGCTTTCTGTAAATCCCGCAAATTAGCGGGGTCGATTGGATTTGCGTCGTGATTCGGGAAAGTTCCGTCAAGATCAAAGAAGAGTTCGATCACTTCTGCGTTAAGTCGCTCAAAAACGGGTTTGGCGGTGTAGCCCGCCATTCCGTTGCCCGCGTCAATGACGATCTTAAGCGAGCGGATCTCGGTCACGTCCACTAACGAAAGTAAATGCTCAACGTATTCAACCAACATATCTCGCCGGGATTCTTTGCCAACCGAGCGCATGCTAATCGGACTTCCTTCAATAACATCGCGTTCGATCGCTACTAAACCCGACTCTTTGCCGATGGGTCGAGCCCCGCTCTTGCACAACTTGATTCCATTGTATTCAGCTGGGTTATGGCTGGCAGTGAACATGGCACCTGGCATATTCAATTTACCGGAGGCAAAATAGAGCATGTCAGTTGATGCGAGACCGATTCGAATGACATCCATTCCATTTGATGTAACCCCAGCAGAGAACGCATCCGCTAACAATGGAGATGAAGGTCGCATATCTTCGCCAATGACAATAGTCGCCGGTTCGCGCTCTTGCTCAAGAAATCGAGCAAATGCCAATCCGACCCGGAAAGCAAAATCGGGGGTTATTTCATTCGCAACCAGGCCACGAATGTCATAGGCCTTGAAGATATCCGGCGATGTGAAATCGCTCATGGCTACGAACGAACTGCGCGCAAATGTCCACGTCGGCCAAGGCCCGGGACGACTGATTGCGCGGCTGGCTCATCGGATGCTTTGACCGGCAGGGCAATTTCTCGGACAGCATCGGCAATCGCCATCAGATCTTCATCTGTTGGACCGGGTTCAGTGCCCGTGCGCTCTTGCCGAATAACGCTCCAACCATTGGGGACTGTGAGGCGTTCGCCATGAATCTCGCATAGGTCGTAAGCATGAGGTTCTGCAAATGTGGCCAGAGGACCGACCACGGCAATCGAATCGGCGTAGACGTAGGTCAGTGTCATGACCGCCTTGCGGCGGCAACCTCCGCGGGAGCATACGCGGCCCACTCGAGATGTCATGCCTCAAAGATTAGTGGGAAGAACTCGGTTTCATCGGCAATGACCCGAGTACTAGCGATTAATAACGGCGATGTCGGAGACGGGAACGGCCGCTCTTGTCAAAGTACTGCCGACGGCAAGAGGGAAGGCGCCGGCTCCGCTGACCGAGGAGATCAACCCGCTACCTGCCACTTCAGATTTGATATCAGAGATGGCGATGGACTGTGCGTTATCGGGCACCCGCCAGATCACCGCATCGCTTCCGACCACATGGGAACTCTTAACGCGACCCGTCACGAAACGGGTAACGACGGTCAAATCAATCGTGTCGCCCGTAAATATGAGTACAGGAGCTAATCCAGTCAGTGCCATAGTCATCGGCTCCAACTTCGGGCTGGCCGAATTCCAGACGATATCTTGATGGTCCTTCATTCTTAGCGGGGTGTAGACACCTGCGACCAGGGGTTGGTCGGATCGAATGCGAAGCGAAAAGGCACTATAGGCAATCGTGGAACTCAAGGGAATATCCACCACTTTTCCGTGTGGCACGTCCCTCCCATCCAAACCAACGGGCACAAATACGCCATCCTTTGAGATTGAATCGACGCGAATATTCGCATCAGCGTTGCCAGGCACCAAGATTCTCAGTGTGTGTGGTCCACCAACACCCTTGATTACCTGCTGCGGAATCCCGGAAAGGACAAGATCGGTACGCGGAAAATCCACAGAGTTCACGGCGTCCCCGCCCAACGTTTTGAGCCCCTTTCCTCTTTCATCGACAAGAAAAGCGTTTACGCGTCCCGATCGTGGGGTCACTCGCACGGTGAGTCGAGAAGCACCCGTGGCGAGTTGGTCAAGGGGAACTCTCAAAGATGAATTAGCGGGAACTGTCAGAACCTTGCCAATTTGCGGACCACTTTCGCTCCACACCGCGACATCGACGATCGCATCACTCAGACCACTATTTACTACGTAGAGACGGCCCTTACCAGTGACATCTGCTGTTCCCCCCACAAACCACTGATCGCCTTGGGGAGCGCGACACAATGTGGATCCCGCCCAGACACCGGACAGGCTCTGCCAAGTTATCGAACTGACTTGGCCTTGGTCGAGAAGGATCGCATCCTTTGCGATTGAATAACGGGTGGTTTTAATCGGTGATAGCCCCATTGATTTTCCGACAATCTTTCGAAACGGTGTCTTCTTGGAGGCGATGGATACTTCCGAATCCACCTTTGAATCCGTTGGAGGACAGACGACGGCAGGATAATTCTCGGAGAAATTAAGTTTTACTCCGCCCGTCGTGACGTAATTACTTGCCACCAGCGTGAAGAGCACTATGCCGAAAACTATGAAAGCACGTTTAACCTTCATGTGAGTTCCTCGAGGGCGATCTCTCCACGGCGACGTCCACTCGGAACCGTCATTAGGAGGACGCTAAGCAGAATAATCATTTCCAGGGAGAGCCAAGCTCTTCTGGATGTGCCATCGTGAATGAGGGAGAACTCCCCAGCTTGCGGAACCTGAAATTGGGGCAGTCCATAAGAATTCTTTGAGCGAGTCAACTGTTTGCCATTTTGAATTACTTGCCAGGCGTTGTCATAATTCTCTGCAAGAGAGAGAGTGCCGGTGCCCGGGCTAGCAACGCGTGCTGAAATGTCGCCGGTTCGCAGGGCCACTGACTTACCGGAAGCATCAGTGAATACGAGTCGATCACTGATTCCTGCCACTCGCCACACCACTCCTGCTTGAGTAGAGGAATTACGGATGAATCCTCCGAGTCCGTCCACAACTCTGGCCAGTTGAGTGTTCACTGGATTCTTCATGAAGAGATATTTGATTCCGTAGCCGGCCAGAACGTTGCTGCTATTGATTCCTGTTCCGTCAACAATTTCTCGGACGGCCGTTTCGACATCGGGAGAGTTTGTCGGGGCCAGATCCGGATCTCCCAGCACCGCGTCGCTCACTCTGGCAATGAAGAAAGAGAAGCTCTCCGTCTTCCCATTGGAAATATTTCGAAGGACCAAGGTCTTTACCCCTGGAGTAATAGCTAGGAACGGCGGCAAGATCGATGGTTGGTTGGCACGCACTGGTGAACTTGCCCCGGCGGCAACGACCCATGCGGAAGCCGAAAGACTGTAAACCAACGTGCCCGCGATGGCCAACCCGGCGAGGATATGACGATAATGAAATCTCACATTAGCCAGTTTCTGTCGCAATCCGTTGAGAATTACGACGCCCGCGCAAAGGGCAGCAATAGTCGCGTAGGCCAATAAGGTGCCAGTCCAGAGTGGCTCGCTGTTCGCACTTGCATGTCCTGAAATGGAAAGGACACTCAAGAATGTAGAGATAACGAGAAAGAAGAGACCGACTTCCGCGAACTTGCGTGCCATGCCTGAAGACAAACTGGCGATGATCAAGACGAGGGTAACCGGGCTGACAACCCACCACGGAATGGACCCTGGCCCGCCGGGATTTGCCAAGAAAGCAAGATTTGGCCCACCCCCTTGAAGAAGGAGTCCCGGCTCTAACAGGAAGCGACTGGGATGAACAAGGGCTTCAAAGGACCAAGGTAGACAAAGGAGAAGAGGAGTGAATATAAGAACTGCCCTCTTATTCAAACGAGTGAAAAGTAATTTTCTATTGGGCATATTTCGATGATCACGAATATCTCCGACGAGACCGACCGAGTAGATCAGCACTATTCCGAGGTAAGCCGGCAAACTAAAGGCCATCAGGGCACCTACGAGAAGGCTAAAACCGAAAATCGTGCGCCAGTGAAGATCTTCAATCTTCTTGATGCGTGATAAGAAGCTCACCAATCTCGGTCCGATGATCAAAGCCGCGATCGTGCCCAGCCGACCCGAATTTATCGCCGCTACTGCCACCGGAGAGAGCGAGTAGGCGATGCTGGCACCCACTATTAGCCACGAGTTCTGAGAAAGTTTTCGCAGCAGCGAGTACATCGACCACATGAAAAGAAGAGGCGCGGCCCAGAACAAAAAAACAACCAGGGCTAATGCTTTCCCGAGGAACAGTGTTGAGAGCAGAGCCAGGACAAAAATCCATGTAGGAGTCGCAGCCGAACTCCCCATGCCTATCTGGTGCCAGGACTCGCCATATCGACTCCATAAGTCACTGGCCCCAACAGGAGTGCTCGGAAGGGCTCCGCCGACGAGTGAGCCGTAACGATGACTCGACCAGATGGAAGTAATAGTGATGAGGAAAAGCACTCCCGATATTTCCGGGCGCAACAATGCAGAGCGCCAATAGCTCGTCGGTGCCGGAGCAAGTAAATCCTCGTCTTCCGTTGGTGCATCCAGCGCGCCGGAAAGCTCTGGCGCCGGCGGCAGAAGGCTCCGCCGAATCGATTCGCTAACGCGCAGAATTCCGAGGCGGAGTTGGGACCAGCGTGGAGGAATGTATGCAGAAACGACGCGTGCCGAAATGAGGCGATGTTTACGCCGGAATTTCCGAGCTTCCAAAATCATTCCCGGTCGGATGAGCAATAAGGCAACGGCTAGAACTTCATCGGAGGCATAGCCCGGAAGTTTGGCCAGCAGATATCCAGCGGCCCGGATCATCGCACTTGCCAGAAGTTGTATCGCCAGCCATGGGAGCAACCACCATGACGAATTGGTCAAGAGGACATATGCGGCATTACGGCGATCCAGAATCAATGGACGACGGAAGACTCCGCTTTTAACATCGAGTTTGCGTCGCTCGGATGCGGCCGCCTCAGCGTGAAATGCCACCGCCTCGGTGACGGCGATGACTTTATGGCCGGCCACATGTGCACGCCATCCCAAATCTACGTCATCGCGAAAAAGTGTCAGGTTCGGATCAAAGCCGCCAAGTTCTTCAAATACCTCACGACGTATCAGCATTCCGGCCGTACTCACCGAAAGGACTTCGCGAATTCCATCGTGTTGACCTTGGTCGTACTCATGCGCCTCAAGGCCAGTCCAACGAGCACCGTTGTTGGCAATGCTCACACCCGCTTCAAGAAGATGTGTTCGGTCATACCAGCCGCGCAATTTAGGTCCGGCAATTGCAACCTGGGGCCTGTCTTCAACTGCGGTTAAAAGGGCTTCGAGGGCGTCGGGTTGAGGGGCGCAGTCATCATGGATTAACCAGATCCATTCATTGTCCCCAGATCGCATCGGCAAACTTTCCAAGCCCGCAGAGACAGCTGCGCCAAAGCCAGTATCACGAGGCAGAGCGAGCGAGGTCACCCGGGCATTTTTCAGGAGTTTTGAGGACGCATCCTCAGAGCCTGTATCTACAGCCAAAGTGTGATCAATAGGCCGAGTCTGGGAAGCCAATGAAGCCACCACTTCGGGTAGCCATATCTCGCCATCGTGAACGACAAGTATCGCCGTGACGTGATGGCTGCTGAATGCGGAGTCAGCCATTGAGACTGCCCGTCCGCGCTTTAGGCGGGGCGACGCTTAAGGCGACGACGTTCGCGTTCGGATAAACCGCCCCAGATTCCAAATCGCTCATCATGGGCAAGGGCATAATCCAAGCATTCGCCGCGAACATCACAGGACATGCATACTCGCTTTGCCTCACGAGTTGAACCGCCCTTCTCAGGAAAGAAGGCTTCGGGGTCGGTTTGAGCACAGAGTGAGCGCTCCTGCCATGAAAGTTCAACGGTATCGCCGTTGATGAGTTGGATGTTGGGACCATCAGGTCGAATATCTGACATTCCTACACTCCTCAATATATTAAACTTGCTCCTGCTTGTCATAACCTGTCATCAACGAGGAAAACTTTTCTCGGAAAGCGCACGAGGCGCATATCCAATAAGTGAATTACACGCGTGTAAGTCCTGTAAGTCAAGTCATTTTTCGCCTTTACCTGCATTTAATTTCACGCTATAAGGGCAGAAGACTCGCAATCTCCTCTTGCGAAATATAAGAATCGTGCGCATTTAACTGCCCCGAAACAGTTGTACCTGCGGCCACAAAGGACTTGCGAATCTGCGCACCTGCTAACACCTTCGCTCCATCGCAAATAATTGAGCCGTCCACTAAAGCGCCGACCCCGATGCGAGCACCGCGACCGATAGCTGATCCCCCGCTGATGACTGCGCCTGAATCGATGAGTGCCCCCTCGTGTGCCACATAATCCTGCGACTTATGTTCTAGGGGCACTCCGTCCAGGGCCGCGGAATTCGCAATATTTCGCACGACATCCATCGAGCCCTGCAAGAGCGCCGCTGGTGTGCCGAGATCGATCCAATACGAATCGTCGACCATGCCGTAAACGGCCCTGCCTTGTTCGACTAATTTTGGGAAAACTTCCCGCTCGATGCTGACAACTTTTCCTTCAGGAATCTGATCAATGACTCTCGAGTTGAAGACATAGCACCCTGCATTAATAGTGTTAGCAACTGGGTTTTCCATCTTTTCAAGAAAAGCCGTTACCCGACCTTCCTTGTCTATGGGGACGCATCCGTAGGCCCGCGCATCAGCCACGTGCGTCAGATGCAACGTGACGTCGGCATCCAAGGATTCGTGCATCTGGATCTGACGAGTCAGGTCATGCGAACTCAGGACATCACCATTGAAGATCACTATGGATTCATCTCCAGCTAAGAGTTGCGCCGCGTTTCTGATTGCACCGCCGGTGCCAAGGGGCTCCTCCTCCACGGCGTATTGAAGATGCATGCCCCAGCGTGATCCATCGCCGAAATACGGAACGAAAATTTCGGAGAGGTAGGAGGTTGCCAGCACTAAAGAAGTAATCCCAGCCCGCCGAGCTGTCACCAACTGATGTTCGGTAACAGGCAACCCAGCAACTGGAAGCATCGGCTTGGGAACGTTGCGGGTCAGCGGCATTAATCGAGTGCCAAACCCACCGACTAGAAGAATTGCTTGCGCCATAGTTTGTTGAGTCTACTTAGGTTCCCTACCCGTAGAAACGGGGAGATCGGGGGCCTGACTGTATTGGGACCACGATCCTGGGAAAAGGCGCCCAGGGGCAAAGCCGGCCAGCTCCATGGCGAGCAGATTGTGACAGGCCGTTACACCAGAGCCGCAGTAGGAAATGACAGATCCGCCTTCTCCGACTCCGGCTTCTTCGAAACGCTGACGTAGGACGGGCACGGGCAAGAAAGTGCCGTCGGGGTTGAGGTTCTCTCGACAAGGAATATTGATAGCTCCTGGGATATGACCGGCACGCGGATCCACCGGTTCGTTCTCGCCCTGGTAACGGTCGCGGTTGCGGGCATCGAGAACAATATTTTTAGTATCGCAAGCTTCGTCAATAGTGGCGACGCGAGATTGCGGCCACGGGCGTTCTGAAAAATTGGCAATGGCGGGCTTTACAAAGCCCACTTCTAAATCCTTTATGTAGCACTGCAATCCGCCGTCCAAGATTGCGGCACTTTCTCCGAGGGTCCGCAACATCCACACTAGGCGCGCCGCAATCACGCCTCCAGCATCGTCATATGCCACAACTGTCGCCCCATCATCTATTCCATTGCGTGACATTTCTTCGGCAAAATGTGCAGGCATTGGCAACGGATGTCGGCCAACATCTTTTCCACCATGACTTGCGAGAGACTCTTCCAGATCAATAAACACAGCGCCGGGTATATGCCCTTTTTCGTAGGCCGCGCGCCCTGAACGCCCATCGAGATACCAGCGAACATCCGCGAGGATCACTTCACCTTGGTGCTCCTGCAACCATTCGAAATCAACGACTGGTTCGATCATGGATTCCCCCATTTCCTCATTACTGGCTCAGATCACCAAACACCTTTGAATAAATGACGAGGTCCACCCGACCGCCGTGTACCCGTCCAGCCTGTCGAGCGACTCCCTCTCGAATGAAGCCCGCTTTCTCGGCAACTCTTTGAGAGGAAAAGTTCTCAGCAGCAACTCTCACTTCAACTCTAAGGAAACCTTGCTCAAGCAACACCCATTTACTTAGTAATTCAAGGGCCTCAGACATGAACCCGCGGCCCCTGTGTTCTGGCATAGTCCAATATCCAATTTCGCAATTGCCGTTTAGCCACTCCGTTCGTTTAACGTCAATGCAACCTACGAACACGTTTGCATGTTCAATTGCAAAAACGATGCCAGCGCCTGCCATAAAGGTTGCTGGCGCAATCTCATGTATGAAACGTTTTGCGTCGTCGAGTGTGTAAGGCGTGGGCAACGGCAACCACTTCTGAGTTTCACCGTCATCGCCAGCGATGGCAATTGAAGGTGCATCGGATTCACGAAGCATGCGAAGCGTTATTGTGCGCCCGCTCAGAGTTTGCGAAGGAAACTGCCTGATTTCGCCCACTAGGTCAGACTACAAGGAAGCCCGCGTAAGTCGAATAACGGCCTCGTCTATGTTTGCATCAGTGGCGGTAAGCGCAACTCGAATATGGTGATCGCCCTTTGCACCGTAGAAGTATCCGGGTGTCGCGAGAATTCCTAATTCTGCCAGCCAAGAAATGGAATCCCAATCGGGTTCGCGGCGAGTGCACCAAATGTATAGACCTGCATGCGATTCCTCGATTTCAAATCCAACCTTTTGCAGAGCCGGTGCCAATCTCTGGCGTCGTGAGTTGTACCGCTGCCGTTGTTCCGTGACATGTACGTCATCAGAAAGGGCGGTAATCATTGCCTGTTGAACGGGCGCCGAAACGATCATCCCCGCGTGCTTTCTTAGCTCACGCAATCTTGCAATGAGATCTGCATCGCCGATAACAAAGCCCGCTCGATAACCAGCCATGGAAGAGCGCTTGGAAAGTGAGTGCACAGCAAGGATATTTCTATTATCGCCACCAGTCAGGCTGAGAATCGAAACCGGTTGAACTCCGTCACCGAATTCCAAGTAGCACTCATCTGATGCGACAACGGAATTTGTCGCTCTAGCCCAATCGATCACCGCCTTGAGTTCCTCATCCGAATGAACTCGCCCCGTTGGATTTGACGGCGAATTGATCCAGGCTAGATCGGCATCGGGCCAGGTCGATGGGTCAACCGAAACTGGCGTACCAGTGGCCGATGCCAAGATGGCACCCACGCTGTAGGTGGGATAGGCAATTTCCGGATAAAGCACGCGGTCTGCTTCAAGGAATGTGGGCAACCAAGCGACCAATTCCTTGGAACCAATCAGCGGCAGAACATCAAATTCGCCACGTGCACCCAGCCGGTGAATCGCCCACTCGCGAATGGCACCGCGCAGTTCTTGGCTTCCAGCGGTGAGGGGATATCCAGGCGCGTTCGTATTCTCTCGAAGTGTGTTCTGGATGAATTCAGGAGTTGGATCAACAGGTGTTCCGACGGATAGATCAACTATTCCCCGCGGATGTTGGCGAGCGCGTTGGCCATAAGGTGCCAACGCGTCCCACGGAAAGTCAGGCAGTATCAGCTGCGAACTTCTTACTCTTCTTTGTGCGGAGCGGCGGCAACGATGGGGTGGTCCGAATCAGTGATGCCCACTTTGCTGGCTCCACCGGGAGAACCCAGTTCGACGAAGAACTCCGTGTTGACCTTTGAATAATCTTTCCACTGCGACGGGACATCGTCCTCGTAATAGATCGCCTCGACCGGGCAGACGGGTTCGCAGGCACCGCAATCCACGCACTCATCGGGTTGTATGTAGAGCATGCGAGCGCCCTCATAGATGCAATCCACCGGGCACTCCTCGATGCAAGACTTATCTTTCACATCGATACAAGGCTCCGCAATTATGTAAGTCAAGGCAAACCTCCATGTGGTCAGTGCCGTCATTCTAATCCCCACGGCTCGTAGGTGCCGATTTTGGCACTCCCCCGCCCGCTCTCGCCCAGTTATCGTTGTGTCATGCCTCTCACCCCATCTGCAGATCGACCGGGACTAGATGATGTCGGCCAGCGGATGACCATACGAATGCATGACCCTGCTGGGGGCTACCGGGACATCCTTGGCATCTTGGAGTCTCCAACTACCGTAAGAAAGCGCGATGGCTCGATCGTGAATTTTGACCCCGATCGCATTGCCCTCTGGCGCAAGATCGCACCTCGCGTTGATCGCGCCGGCAAAGGTTCCCCACTCTCACTGCGTATTGACGAGATCGAGCGAGCCGCATCTGCAACCTGGCCAGCCGCCGAGCAAGTAGCCCTCGGGGACTGGGTCCTTCGAGCAACCGGCAAATTCACCATGCGCGCGAATTCAGCCCTTGCCCTCGGCGACCCACATGTTGAGATGGATGCGGCAATCAACAAGGTCGTTGATTTTTATAAAGAACGAAACCTCACCCCCACTATTCATATCTCACTGCCAACATATGTCGAGCTGGATGCATTGTTGGAGCGAAAGGGATGGGTTGAGAAAATCATCGTCCACGTCATGGTCACCGATATTTCTACGGCTGAGACACCGAGTACAAACCTGGGGGTCTGGGAATTCTCCAATGTGCCAAGTGATGAATGGATCCGCTTTCAAAAGGATGAAGGAACTCGAGAGATCATGGTGCGGTATCCGGCGATCTATGCAGCACTGAAGGTCGATGGCGAAATAGTTGCCGCGGGCAGAACGGCCAACTTCGAAAAGTGGACCGTGCTTACACGACTTCTTGTGCGCCCTGATTATCGAGGCAAAGGACTCGGTAAAGAGTTAGTGATTCGCTTGTTAGAACGGGCCAGCAAAGCCGGTGCCACAAAGGCCCTCCTTCAGGTGGATTCAAAAAATGCCACCGCGATCGGGTTGTATAAGAAATTGGGATTTACCCTTCACCACGCTTACAAATACCGTCTGCTCCAGCCCAACTCGGCAAAAGGTGAATGCTGATGTTGCCATTGCGTCTTTATGACACCAAAAGTCGCGAAGTCCTAGAAGTTAAGGACACCGACGGCGTAGTGAAGATGTACTGCTGTGGGCCGACTGTCTATCGGGACGCACACGTCGGCAATATGCGCACCTTCTTGCTCTCGGATTTAATTCGACGAACGCTGCTGATGTTCGGCTACCGGGTCTCGATCGTCCAGAACATCACTGATGTCGGACACATGAGCGAGGATTATGAAGGCGAAGACAAATTGCTTGCCCAGTCCAAGACAGAACATATCGACCCCCTCGCAGTGGCCAAGAAATACGAAGGGCGATTTCATTCCGACCTTAGACAACTCAACATCATGCCCGCCGACAAATACCCAAGAGCCAGCGAAAGCATCGCGCTCATGCAGGATCTGATCGCTCAACTCATCGCACGGGGCAAGGCATATGTCGCAGGTGATAATTCGATCTACTTTGATGCTGCTTCATTTCCTGGATACGGGCAACTCAGTGGCAATCGGCTGGACGCTTTGAAACCTGGTCATCGCTACGAATACCACGATGATGGCGCTAAGAAGTTTCACGCAGATTGGGCCCTCTGGAAGGCCGCCGGGGATCGAAAGGAATTGATCTGGAATTCTCCTTGGGGCCCGGGATTTCCGGGTTGGCACATCGAATGTTCGGCAATGTCTCTGCATTTTCTTGATGGGCATGTCAATGTCCACGTTGGCGGGATCGACCTTCGATTCCCCCATCATGAGGATGAACGGGCGCAATCAAATGCCGTGACTGGAAATGAGACCGTCGATCTCTGGGTGCACGGTGAGCACTTGCTCTTTCAAGGTCGCAAGATGTCCAAGAGCGCGGGCAACGTAGTCCTCATTCAGGACATTGTTGATCGAGGTTACGACCCACTCGCACTTCGCTTGGTCTTTCTTGAAAACCGTTACCGAAGCCAGATGGACCTCACGTGGGAGACAATCTCCGCGGCCAACGATACTTTGCGCAAATGGAGGTCGATCGTGAGCAAATATCATTCTGCAACCCCATTGCAGAATGAAGAGATGTCGAGAGCTCTCGCTGAAGACCTGGACACTCCAAAAGTCGTGCAAATAATTCGCGCCATCGCCAAAGATTCGACTTTGAACGAGGAAGTGAAAGCAGGCTATTTCCTCTTTGCCGATCAGGTGCTTGGTCTGGACCTCGCAAAGATTGAAGCCCCCAGAGATCTGACCACCGAGTTGAAGAAGCTGTTGGATGGGCGAAATCTTGCGCGCGAAAATAAGAACTGGAATGAGAGCGACCGTCTGCGCGGAATCCTCGAAGAGATGGGCTTGATTATTCAAGATTCACCCTCCGGACAAGAATGGCAGTGGCGCTGAACTACACTCTCGTTGTAACTGCAATGAGGAGCATTGCAAGGCCGGCGACAACGAGAGCATTTCCTGCAAAGTTGCCTTGAACGAGAAGTTCTCCTCCTACGCCAGGTGAGCCGCCGCGCAAAGTCACAAGAGCCCACGCAATTGCCGCTAGCACTTTGTAACGGCGCATCCCCCACGCCCTGCCAAGTAACCAGATGCCAACTCCGCTGCCGAGTAATGCCAGCAGAACTCCAAACGGGACGTAGGCACTATGAAGCAGTACCGCTGCCGCACCAAGGATCCCGCCCCAGAGGAATGAACCAACAAGTCTCATAGTGTGATTATCAGGGAATGATTCCGGCGAAAAGATCAGTTTCTCTTCCATCTTTATCAAAAGGCGCAGCCGGAGTTCCCTGTACAAGTGTGTAGTACTCCTGGCCCCAAATTTGGTTGCCCAAATTATTGGAGAGCGCAAAGAAAGGACCATCGAGCGCGATCTGAGTTTCGTGCGCCTTCATAGCCGCCATCTTGCGATCGACGTACTCACTTGCATCCACGACTGCAGTCACGAGTGAGTCATCCTTCGCAAACGGGATGTCATCGGCGCTATCTGCGCCGAAGAAACTCGAGCCTATCTTTTTCATCTCATCGATGCCTTGTTGAATAACAGACCTGGGAAGTGCATTCCAATAGATCTTGGAGATCTTCCACTTATCAGCCAATTCTGCCGCGCGCATCGCAACGCGGTGCGCCTGAATGTGGTCTGGATGACCGTAGCCACCGAATTCATCGTAGGTCAGAAGAACATGCGGGCGAACTTCGTGAATGACATCAACGAGAAGTTTGGCGGCTTCATCCAGATCTGCCTGCCAGAATACATCGGGCCGCTTGTTGGGCTCGGTTCCCATCATGCCGCTATCGCGAAACTTGATCTTCTCCGCTCCCAAGAAGCGATAGTCAGTGATTCCGAGTTCCTTCATCGCCGCAGCAAGTTCGATGATCCGATGATCACCCAACTGGTCACTCTCAGAACTGGCTAAGTGGCTCAAGCCAGGGACAAGGACTTCGCCCTCTTCCCCACGTGTGCATGTCACCAAGGTGACCTGAACGCCAAGATCTTGGTACATCGCCATCGTCACGCCGTTGTTGATGGTCTCGTCATCGGGATGGGCATGCACGAGCAACATGCGAAAACCTGAGTACGGTCTAGGAGACATCAGTACACCGGCAAAGTCGGATCGATCTGCTTCACCCATGCGATTACTCCGCCGCTGACATGAGCCGCATCGGCGAATCCAGCGTTCTTCACAATCGCCAAACATTCAGCCGAACGTACGCCGCCCTTGCAGTGGAGAATGATCTGCTTGTCTTGCGGAAGTTTTGCCAATGCCCGACCATCCAGAAACTCCTGTTTGGGAATCAATGTGGCTCCCGGAATTCGAACAATGTCCCACTCGCTGGGTTCGCGAACATCAATGAGATAAATGTTCTCGTTGTTATCCAGCATCGACTTAAGTTCAGTGACGCTAATTGTCGAATCCTTGACCGCAATTTCTGCGCCCTCGGACAAGACGCCACAAAACGCCTCGTAGTCCTCAAGAAGCTGAGTCTGCGATGGGTTCTCGCTGCAGACCGGACAGTTTGGGTCCTTTCGAATCTTGATCTTTCGATATGACATCTCTAGAGCGTCGTAGACCATGAGGGATCCGACCAGGGGTTCACCGATTCCGGTGATCAGTTTTATTGCCTCGGTCGTCTGAATTGAGCCTATGGAAGCGCAAAGGACTCCGAGGACTCCACCTTCGGCGCAACTAGGAACCATTCCCGGCGGTGGTGGTTCTGGGTACAAGCATCGATAACACGGACCGTACTCAGCCCAGAAAACACTTGCCTGTCCATCAAATCGGTAGATGGATCCCCACACATACGGTTTGTTCAGAATGATGCAGGCATCGTTGACGAGGTAGCGGGTGGCGAAGTTATCTGTCCCGTCGACGATCAGGTCGTACTGGGCGAATATCTCCAGAACGTTTGAAACGTCCAATCTCACCTCGTGAATATTGACTTTCACATTCGGGTTGATTTCGGCGATCTTCTCTTTCGCGCTGAGCGCCTTGCTCCTGCCGATATCTGATTGGCCATGGATAATCTGGCGCTGCAAGTTGGACTCATCGACCGTGTCGTATTCAGCAATTCCTAGAGTTCCAACTCCGGCCGCAGCCAGGTACATGAGAGCGGGCGAGCCAAGGCCCCCGGCGCCGACACAGAGCACTTTGGCATTCATCAATCGCTGTTGGCCAGCCATCGCCACGTCAGGAATGATCAGATGGCGGCTATACCGACGCACCTCGTCGACAGTAAGGGCCGGACCAGGTGAAACAAGTGGTGGAACCTTCATATGGACATCCCCGGTAACGATCTAGGTGGTTATCGATCTAAGTGCGCCATTGTGTCGCACTCAAGAAGCACTGACAATTCAACTCTTACAACCGCTCCCGCAGGCCAAGAATTCCCCGTACCATATGCCCGATGAGTACAAGCGAGGGTAAAACCGAGAATAAAGCGCGCCTTCCCCGCGATGAGCGCCGCGCGCAACTCCTCAGCGCTGCATTGGAAGTCTTCACTTCAGCCGGCTACCACGCCGCAGCCATGGATGAGATCGCCGACCACGCCGGCGTAAGTAAGCCCGTGCTCTACCAGCACTTTCCCTCCAAACTCGAGTTGTACTTAGCAGTTCTAGACCTTCACATCGATGCATTGGTCTTCACAATTCAGAAGGCGATTGCATCAACGCCAGATAATGCCAATCGCGTCATTGCGACCGTGGAGGCTTACTTCAATTTCATCGAGAGCGAAGGCGAAGCCTTCCGCCTACTCTTCGAGAGTGACATGAATGTGGAACCATCCGTGCGCGAGCGCCTCACCCGCATGACCTATGACTGCGCAGCCGCCGTCAGCGCAGTGATCTCCCTTGATACCGGTTTGCCAGAAGAGGCAGCGATGCTCCTGGGAGTTGGCTTGATTGGCAGCACACAAGTCACTGCCCGCCATTGGCTAGATAGAGATAGCAAACTCAACCGCGAACAGGCCACCGACCTTGTCTCCAACCTCATCTGGCGCGGTATTTCAGGATTTCCTCGCACAGATGAGCGTTAAATAATCGCAATTCGGCAATCAAGAGTCCCACTCGGTAGGATTTGAGCATGAGTTCAAAGAAAAGTACGGGCAGTCACAAAGTCGACGTCCGCATTGCAGTCACAAATATCTCGACCGAGCTCTCCTTCGAATGCCCATCCGAGGTTGACCAGATTCGCAGTGCAGTGACTTCGGCCATTGCATCCGGCTCCGCCCTTGTTCTTAGCGACGTGCGTGGGCGAGAGATTATTGTTCCTGCGGACAAGATTGGTTTTGTAGAAATTGGCGAACAAGTAGAGCGCCGCGTCGGCTTCGGCACTGATTAAGGTGTCTCTAACTTTCGCCGAACTTCCTCTTCGCAAGGAAACCATAGACGCACTCCACTTGCATGGATTTGTGGCGCCCTTTGCTATCCAAGAGATGGTCTTGCCCATCGCTTTGAGCGATGGCGACGTCATCGGACAAGCAAAAACTGGAACCGGAAAGACTCTCGCATTTGGCATTCCACTTATTGAGCGAGTGATCGCACCTAGAGATCCAGAGTGGGAATCTTTCACGCACAAGGGATTGCCGCAAGCATTGGTCGTCGTACCAACGCGCGAACTCTGTGTGCAAGTTGCCAAAGACATCGACCAACTGGCAAAGGTCCGCGGCATCCGCGTTCTTGCTGTTTACGGTGGTCGGGCGTTCGAGCCTCAGATCGAGCAGCTTGCAGTTGGTGTCGAAATCGTCGTTGGAACCCCCGGTCGCCTGCTCGATCTTTATCGCCAAGGCAAATTGAAATTGAGCAAGGTTGCCAGACTGGTACTTGACGAGGCCGATGAGATGCTTGATCTGGGATTCCTCCCAGATGTCGAGAAGATCTTCACTAGTACGCCGATTCGCGAACAGACAATGCTTTTTTCAGCAACGATGCCCGGCGACATCATCGCCCTGGCAAGGCGCTTCATGTCTCAGCCGGTGCATATTCGCACTCAAGAAAACAATGACGAAAGCGCAGTAGTTTCGCGCGTGCAGCAGCATGTGCTGCGCGCCCATGCCCTCGACAAGATCGAGATGCTGGCGCGCATCCTGCAAGCCGAAGGACGCGGACCGACAATGGTCTTCTGCCGCACCAAACGCACTTGTCAAAAAACCGCCGATGATCTTTTAGAACGTGGCTTCAAAGCCGCCGCAATTCACGGTGACCTCGGTCAGAGTGCGCGCGAAAAAGCACTCTCGGATTTCAAGGCCGGAAAATCGGACGTGCTTGTAGCAACTGATGTCGCAGCTCGCGGGATTGATATCGAAGGAATTACCCACGTCATCAACTATCAATGCCCAGAAGATGACAAGACCTACGTGCACCGAATTGGCCGTACTGCTAGAGCAGGCGCCCATGGAATCGGAGTCACCTTCGTCGACTGGGATGACATGCCCCGTTGGAGTCTTATTAACCAGTCACTCAAACTCGGGCTTGATGAGCCACTTGAGACTTACTCATCATCTGACCACCTCTTCACATCCTTGAACATTCCTGTGGGATCCACAGGACGGATGATCAATGCACGCGTAGTGCAGCCAGTAAAGAAGGCAGCGCCATCGAAGAGTCAGCCACACCATTCGCCAAAACTTGCCGCGCCCTCTCGGGTCAAGACAGAACGAACGAGGACGCGCACTAAGAAATTCAAGAGCACTGCCAGCTAAGTCCTACCAGGTCGCAGCAAAACCTTTGATCGCCTCAACAACCATCTGAACTGCAATCGCAGCAAGCAACAAGCCTGCGATGCGCGCAACCAGAGTGATCCCTGCTTCACGAATCAGACGGAGCAGGGATGTCGAGGAAAGTAGGGCTATCGCGATAACAAGATGCACAGCAACTACCGCGACGACCAAACCTGTGATTCGCGCCGCCGAGTGCGCATCCTGCACAAAGATCATGGTCGCAACAATTGCGCCAGGTCCTGCCAACAGTGGCGTTCCGAGTGGGACTAATGCGATATTGGCATCCTTATTGTCGGTTTCACCAGATTGCTTGCCAGTCAACAATTCAAGAGAGATGAGGAGGAGCAACAAACCACCAGCTGCTTGCAGAGCCTGAATTGAGACATTGAGATAATCGAGAATTAAACGGCCAAAGAGAGCAAAGGTCGCAATCACAATCAGAGAAACGCCGGCTGCCTGCCAGGCGAGACGTCGTCGAACCTTGGTGGTTCGGTCGGAGACAAGGGCCAGAAAGATTGGAACGGCCCCTGGCGGATCCATGATCACGAGAAGGGTGACGAAAGCCTGGATCGTGAAAGTCACCGTGCTTACTTCTCCGACGCTCACGTATCTCCCGCCCTTACGACTCGTCGCTTATTAGCCTGTGCTTCCAACTTCTCCCATTGTGCGGGGCCGGTTGTCCACTCCCCTAATCTATTTAGTTTTCCCGTGCCGTGATAGTCACTTGATCCCGTCATCACCAGCCCGAGTTCAGTGGCAATATCGCGCAACATTGCGCGCTCTTGGATGTTCTGATCACGATGATCAACTTCGATTCCATTCAAACCAGCCGCAACGAGGGAGGAAAACGCCTCTGGTTTGAGTATTTCTCCGCGATGCGACGCGAAGGGGTGTGCGATGACCGCTACTCCACCCGCTGCGCGAATCCGCGCGATCGCGATCTCAGGCGTCGGGGCGATGTGCGCAACATAGAACTGCGATTCGTTGTTGAGAAGGTCCTTGAACCCTTCGTCTCGAGATGTGATGACTCCGCGCTTGACAAGGGCATCTGCCAGGTGGGGTCTCCCCATTGTCGCCCCATGCGGCATGACTTCTTCAACATCCTGCATTGTCACGTGAATGCCTGCGTTATTGAGCAGTTCGATCATCTTGACCATTCGCGGAACACGATCATCGCGAGTCTGCTCCAACATCGTGAGCATCTCAGTATTTGTGCCATCAAAGAGCAGCCCCACCATGTGCACGCTGGTCCCGTTTTCAGTCAGACAAGATATTTCTGCCCCAGGCACTAATTCGATATCGGCGCGCAGGGCGGCGGTTGCCTCTGCCCATCCAGCAACCGTGTCATGGTCGGTTAGGGCAATAACACTTATTCCTTGCGCCAGGGCTTTGTTGATCAATGCCGACGGACTATCCGTCCCGTCGCTGCACGTTGAATGGGTATGCAGATCTATCACGTGAGAGATTCCATGCGCTGGGGTTTAGTGCGAAGTACTACGAGTGTGCAGCCAAAGAGAATCATCGCGATCCCGGGGAAGACTCCCAAGGCCGGTTTCTGGTCAAGCCACCAGAAGGCAAGAAGAGCGCTAGTTGGCACCTCAAAGAAAATAATGAGCGAGACGATGGCGGGGGAAACTCGTTTAAGCGCCGAGTTGAACATTGTGTGTCCAAGAATCTGCGCACCGAGAATCAATCCGATCACTATCCACCACTCCTTGGCCGAAAAATGAAAGAGTGGAACGCCGGTGATGAGGGTTATCGGCAAGACCGTGATGGCGCAAACAAAATAAGCAACTGTTGTGTATGTTGTCGTCTCAATCGTCTCTTGTGCCCTTGAACCAGCCATCATGTACAAAGCGGCAAGGGAAGCAGAAACAAAGGAGGCAAGATCTCCTAGAAAAGATCGCAACGAAATGTGAAGGTCGACTCCAGATATCAGTAACACGCCAGCGAAACTCACTGCCATCCCAAGCCATGCTCTGGAAGGAATATGTCCTCCTGAAAACTTAACAAAAAGGGCCGCAAAAATCGGTTGAAGTGCCACGATCGCTGTCCCCGCCGCAACACTGGTCCACCTCATTGCAAGGAAGAACCCGCAAAAATGGAGCGCTAGGAGGATTCCGGCAAGAATTGACCACTTCATTCCAACACGCTGATTCCACTGTCGATGCCGAAGTGCAAACGGTGCGGTAATGATCGCCCCGCCCAGATTCCTCCAGAAAATCAATGAGGCAATGGGCATCGTGCTCAATGCGATCAACGGGCCAGATGTTCCGATACCAATAATTCCAACGCCCAGACGAATCAAGTCCGGGCGGGCAGGCATTGCGGTGTGGCTAGTGATCTGGTTTGGCCGGACTGCCTCTTCCATCACGCAAAACCTAGCGGCACGCCAATCAACGATTTGCTCCGCACGATGAGTTGCTCAGAGATTTTTGAAATCGCAATCGATGCCGGCGATTCAGGTTGCGAGAGAACGACCGGCGTCCCATCATCGCCCCCTGTGCGCAGATCGGTGTTGAAAGGAACCTTGCCAAGGAGGGGAACATCGGCTCCAACTAAGAGTGAGAGGCGCTCTGCCGTTGCTTCCCCGCCGCCGGTTCCGAAAAGTGAGATTGGCTCGCCACATTTTGGACATGGGAAATCTGACATGTTTTCAATGACACCGATGACATGCTGTTTGATCTGATGTGCGATTCGACCGGCACGTTCGGCAACTTCGGCGGCAGCGACCTGTGGCGTGGTGACTACGATAATTTCTGAACCGGGAATCAGTTGGCCCAAAGAGATGGCCAAGTCACCAGTTCCTGGTGGAAGATCGATAAAGAGCAGATCCAAGTCGCCCCAATAGGCATCGCTTAGGAGTTGTTCTAGAACGCGGTGCAACAGCGGGCCGCGATAAGCCACCGGGTCAGAGCGCTCGGGTTTGAACATCTCCATGGAAACGGTTTTGACTCCGAATGCCTCTAAGGGAATGAACATCTGATCGATGGCAGTTGGGCGCTGGCCCATGAGCCCCATGAGGCGCGGAATCGAGTGGCCGTAGACGTCGGCATCCAGGATGCCGACTCGCAAGCCTTTTTTTGCGGCTGCGACGGCAAGGTTCACCGTGAGGGATGACTTGCCTACCCCACCTTTGCCCGATGCAATACCTATTACTCGTGTGCGATTCTCCGGCTGAGCGAAGGGGATAAATTTCTCACGCCCGTTGCGCAGGATCTTTTTAACATTATCGCGCTGGCCCTCTGACATCACTCCAAAACTTAAGAGCACTTCTTTGACTTCATCAATATCTTTCAGAGCAGTGGTCACATCTGATCTGAGTCGATCTTGCATGGGACATCCGGAGATCGTGAGAAGGATCTTTATGGTGACGACGCCAGATTCAAAATCTACATTCTCAACCATGCCCAACTCGGTGATGGCTCGATGGAGCTCAGGATCTTGCACTTTTTCCAACGCACTTGCGATTTTGTCTAAGGTGCTCACATTACATCCGGATCTATTCTTGGTTGGGGACGATTTAACTCTTCTTGTTCTTCCAGGGCATCATTAATCTGTTTTCTAATGAACGTCTTGGGGTTGAGATCTGCTGGTTGGAGATTTTCAAATCCAGGTCCTAAGTTCTCGCGCAGTTCCTGCGTTGCCGCATGGGTAAAACGTTGAATCTTGCGAACCAAAGTGGCAGCCTCTGAGGCCAATTTGGGCAGACGATCGGGACCGACCAAGATCAAGGCGAGCACCGCAAGCCCAATCAATTCGCCTCCACCGAAGTCAAAAAACATAGGTGAAGCCTAGCCGCTTCGAAGATTATGGCTGGGCGGCGGCCAAAGTAAGGCTCACATCGTGTGAAATCCCATCGCGAAGGTAAGTCAGGCTCACCTTATCTCCAACATTTCTGGCTCTAACGGCCACAATCAATTCATCCGGACCATTAATTGCCTTACCATCGAATTTCGTGATGATGTCGCCTGCCTTCAACCCGGCTGCTTCAGCAGGGCTTCCCGCATGAATTCCTGTTGGCGTGTTCGTGATCTTTGCCCCGCCTTGGGCGTAATTGAGGTCAAGGGAAATACCAAGGATCGGATAGGTAGCCTTGCCCGTTTTAATCAATTGATTCGCAGTTTTGCGCGCCTGATTAATGGGGATGGCAAAGCCCAGTCCGATTGAACCGGACTGTCCGCCAATGGATGAGCCAAGGGATGCAATTGCAGAGTTCACACCGATTACTGCGCCCGTTGCATCGACTAAAGGACCACCCGAATTTCCCGGATTAATTGCCGCATCCGTCTGGAGCGCGTTGATAAACGAACTCTCACCGCTGGAACCTCCAGCAGAAACCGCACGATCTTTTGCACTGATAATTCCCGAAGTAACGGTGCCTGATAAACCAAGTGGAGAACCAATCGCAATCACCGGATCGCCCACCTGAATCTTGTCGCTATCTCCAAATTGGAGGGCAGGCAGATTCGTCGCAGCGACCTTCAAGACCGCAAGGTCATACGCCGTATCGGTTCCGACAATTGTTGCCGGCAGAGTTCGTCCGCTGTTGAGGGTGACAGTTATGGCACCGCTCCCGGTGGCCCCCTCAACAACGTGATTATTTGTCAGGATATAACCCGAACTTTCGATAATAAATCCAGAACCCGTCGCACTCCCTGTTGTCGTTTCGGTGGAAATCGAAACTACTGAAGGCAGCACGCGCTGAGCAATCCCGGCAATGGAGCCAGGGGCACGCTCAATGTTGCTAGAAACAGAAACCAGATTTACCTTATGTCCGAGAAGGGTGCCGTTTGTCGTGAAGTCCCCAAATGCACTACCTACCAGCCCAGCTACAACTGCCAAGGCAATCGCTGCGCCCAGAGGAATACTTGTTTTCTTGGGTTTGGGCACGGGCTCCGACCACCAAGGTGCAGGCGCATTCGATGAATCAGATGGCTTCAACGGTTCCATTTAAACTCCTCGCAGCATCTTTTGTTTATGAAATCTGACCATCATCAAATACGACCTTGCCTAGAAATTAATGAGAGAACGCCTTTAGATCCCCTAGAACTCTTGTCTATCGCTTGGTCGCGATCAGGAGGCCGTCGCCGAAGCCAAGGAGGGAAGGTACCCAGGTGGATGTTGCCAACTTAATACTCTTGCCTGCCTCGCGCAAAGCGATCGTCCGCGGATCCCGCTGGGCCGGATCGGAAACCTTTCCCCCGCCAAAGAAATTATCTATTGCCAGAACCCCCCCAGTTCGAAGAATCCTGTGGGCTTCATCGATGGCGAAACTCAAATCCTCTGGTTCGTTGCGAAGGACCACCAGGTCGTAGGCGCGATCAGTCAGTTTGCTCATGACATCCATGACAGGATTTGTTATCAATCGAAATCTTTGTGGAGAGATCTCAGCTTCGGCAAATGCCATTTTAGATATTCGCGCGTGCTCAACCTCACTATCAATTGAAGTCAAAGTGCCGCTTTCGATCATGCCGCGAAGGAGCCAGATACTGCCCACGCCAGAGCCGGTCCCGACTTCAACCACCGACTGCGCGGAGATCAAATGTGCCAAGTAGTGAAGAAATGCGCCGGCTCCAGGGGAGATGTTCTTGGCGCCGAATTCGACGCCGCGTGCCCGCGCCTTTACTAGCACTTCGTCTTCGGGAATATAGGTCTCGCAGTAAGTATGCATGTCCACCCTCACTCGAGTCCTGCAATCCAGTCTATGAGAAGGCGGACTCCAAAACCCGTTCCGCCTTTAGCGTTCTCTCCAGAATCAGTCTCGCTGCGACCGGCTCCTGCAATATCAAAGTGAACCCAATTACGTTTTCCTGCAAAATGTTCCAGAAAGAGAGCAGCTGTGACTGAACCCGCCCCGAACTTCGGCTTATCGGCCGTATGAGAAAAATCGGCGACCGAACTTTCCAGAGCAACTTTGTAATCATCGATGAGAGGCATGTGCCAGATTCGATCTCCAGTTTTTTCTCCGTGAGCTTGGAAATCTTTCGCAAGCGCGGCATTGCGGGTGTACATAGCCCCATATTGCCGACTCAGACCCAGCGTTGCAGCGCCAGTCAATGTGGCAACGTCGACGAGAAAGTCCGGATTCAAATGCATGTCTGCGTAGGCCAGACCATCGGCTAGAACAAGGCGACCTTCGGCATCGGTGTTGGTGACTTCAACGGTTGTACCGCCGTACTGAGTGATGACATCACTGGGCCTCTGCGCGGTTCCAGAGATGGAATTCTCTGCACACATCAGGAGTGCGGTAACCCGCGCCTTCGGTTTGATTTCGGGCATCGCGCTAACGACGCCTAAAACGGCAGCCGCTCCCGCCATATCGGACTTCATTGCGATCATGTTCTCGTACGGACGTTTCAGGCTAACCCCGCCGGTGTCGTAGGTAATGCCTTTGCCAACTAATACAACGTGGGGCCAGTTGCTTGAACCTTTTGGAGCATAGGTCACTTCAATAAAACGCGGTCCGGGATTCGGCGAGGAATTACCTACGGCCAACAAACCGCCGAACTCTTTGAGGTCCTTGCCAGAGAGGACTTTTACATTCAAATCCTCGTGCTTTGTCATCGCCTTGGCTTGCGTGACCATCCAGGCCGGAGTCTTGATATTTGAAGGAGTGTGAATCAAGTCCCGGGCGCGCCAGACATATTTGGCCATGATCCGCGCGCGCGCGATATCTGCCGCATGGGTGTCTCCCACTAAAAACTTCGGGTTCTCGTTCTTCTTTGCCCCACTTTTCAAGTTCCACTGATAAGTACCCAAGACGAGTGCAACTGCATGAAGACGGATATCGCCGCGAGATGAGGCTGCCAAACTGAAGAGTGAGCGAGAAATTCCTCTGACCTTGCGACCAAGTGCCGCACCTGTTGCCCTCATATCGGAAGGCAATTGTCTTCCAAGTCCCACAAAAATCAATCTCTGACAGGGAACGCCTTCGGCACTAACGGGAATTTCAAAGATCTCCCCAGCCTTACCGGTGGCAGTAAAGAAACTCAATTCATCCATCAAATTGAGTTGGAATGTCGATTCGATTTTGCGGACAAGTGAAGAAAAGATAGGGAAAGTGATTTCTCCCGTGTCCGACTTTGAAAAACCGACGGCGACACAATCGCAATCCAGAACTGAATCGATTTCCAGAGAGCGCGCGTCGAGCGTAGGAATATCCATGGCGCTTACGCTAGCGAAGCGGATTGCTTATTTCTTAACTAGCAACAGCACGGCGGCGTGAAGTGCACTTCCAAGATTTGAGGCTTCTTCCCCGTTGAGTTCGACTACTAGGCGGCCGCCCCCTTCAAGGGGAATTCGCATGACCAGAGAGCGAGCCTCTTTCGTGACCTCCATGGGTCCGTCACCGGTACGAGGTTTCATGGCTGCCATCTTCGCTGCTCCTTTTCACTTCACCTGCGGGCCAAATTGGCACCCGGGGCGGATCTACGACTTAAGACCTGCTAACGGGATGAGGGAGAAGTATCTCGCATTTACTGCCTGAGCGGGAAATTGGGCTCGGCAGCCTGGGTGGACCCGAGATTGAGGCGGGCCACCAGACGGCCCCGACCTGCGGCTATCAGGCGCGAAATGGCCCCTTCAGGGACATTGAGCATCGCCGCGATTTCAGCAGGGGAGAGCGATTTCACGTAGTGCAAGGTCAGAATTACCCGTTCTTCTTCGGGCAAACTGGCAAGGAACTGGGCCAGAGTCTCCGAAGTCATGCGGCAAAGCGTACCGATACGGGGCTACCGAAATCAGGCTACTGGCAGAGGGCTAATGCGTCCTCTACCGAAACGCACCACTGGAGCAGTTCTCGCTGACCGGGCTTTACAAATCCGTGCCCCTCAAGATGGTCGAGAAGATCGCGCAGCGGGCCATAGATGCCAAAAGGATCAAGAATGATGACCGGTTTGTTGTGAAAATTAAGGAAGCGCCCGACCCAGATTTCGAAGAGCTCTTCCAAGGTCCCTGGTCCGCCGGGGAGGGCAATGAAGGCATCGGATAAATCTTCCATCTTCGCTTTGCGCTCTCGCATCGAATCAACAACATGAAGTTCGTGGCTGTCGTGATCGGCGAATTCAATATCCACTAAAGATTGCGGAATGACGCCGATAGTTTTCCCGCCACTAGCGCGTACACCTCGGGCAACTGCGCCCATCATCGAGATGTGACCGCCGCCGGAAACTAGATCCCATTTTCGCTCACCGATGGCAGTGCCAAGTTCAGTCGCCAGATCAATATATTTGATGTCGATTGTTGGCGATGATGAGCAGAAGACGGCCACACGCATCCGCCAAGGATAGGCGCTACCCTTTGGATATGTCGCATTCACTTCAATCTGCGTCAGGATATGGAATTGCCACAGTAACTTTTGAGGGCGCCATCCTTGATACCTGGTTTCCAGCGCCTCACTTGGGCGAATTGCCCGCTACTCCCCCAGCCTTCCTAAGCGCCCTTGTTGGCCGCGATGACGAGCGTCAAGTAGTTCGCGAATTGGTCTCCGTAGGAATCGAACTCGAGGACGCTCCGTCAAATGTGTCAGATGCCTACCTCCGCCTGCATCTTCTTTCCCACCGATTGGTCGCCCCACACGGACTTTCCCTGGTTGGAATCTTTGGGATTCTCAATAACGTTGTGTGGACCTCTCATGGTCCATGCGCCGTCGAAGGCTTTGAAGAAACTCGCGCAAAACTTCTTGCCAAGTACGGGCATCTCACCGTCCTTTCCGTCGACAAATTTCCACGCATGGTGGACTACGTCATCCCAAGTGGGGTTCGCATCGCCGACGCCGATCGAGTTCGCCTTGGAGCTCACCTCTCCCACGGCACCACAGTTATGCATGAAGGCTTCGTGAATTTCAATGCCGGCACTCTAGGAACGTCAATGGTTGAGGGTCGCATTTCCTCCGGTGTCGTTGTAGGTGATGGCTCAGATATCGGCGGCGGGGCGTCAATCATGGGAACGCTCAGCGGTGGCGGAAAAGAAATCGTCTCGATCGGAAAAAACTGCCTTCTCGGGGCCAATTCGGGACTTGGAATTGCACTGGGCGATAACTGCGTAATTGAATCTGGAACTTACATAACCGCAGCATCGAAGTTGACTCTCCCCGATGGCGAAGTCGTCAAAGCGGTCACACTCTCTGGCGCCAGCAACCTGCTATTCCGAAGGAACAGTCAAAAAGGAAATCTCGAGGTTGTTATGCGATCGGGCGCCTGGGGTGGACTAAATTCAGTTCTTCACGCTAACTAATTTCTGAGCTCTCACAGAGGGTGCACCCAAGCCGGGTTCACCAGGAAGATAAGAAAAGCGCCGTCTTACCCTTTTGCGCGGAAGTAGTGGCTCAAAGCTATTAGTCGGAACTCTGAAAATTGAACCCTGCCGCGCGAGCATTTCATGTGATTGAATAAATGAAATCCAGCGGCAACATGGGAACTGCTGCCTAACTGAACATTTAGAGGAAAATGAGGTTGTCACACCAGAGAAAAGTTAGACAAGAATTGACGTTCAGATCTCTCTCGAGAATGCCAAATGCAACGCAATTGAAGATCTGCAAGTATGCGTCGGAGCGGCCCAATGCGTGTCACTCTTATTCCGCTCTCCGGAGTGAATGAAGGAAGGGCTGACGCGCAAGTTCCCAATGCAAAATACATGCATAATCCGTCTTCAATGGTATGTAAAAACAGGGTCGCCCGACGTCGCCGTGGCCCGTATGCAAGAGCGATGGTTCCGACAAGAGTCTGGTATCGCCGTTAGATGAGACGGTTACGTACCCACCAAATGCAGAATCCCGCCACGATCATGGCAAGGCCGAAGAAGATCGCGGTCTCGTACCACTGGAACGCCCAATAACGAACCGCGGGTTGATAAATCACTTCCTGGTGAAATTTTGCGGCGACGTGGGCCACGCACTGGGCAAAGGCCGTATCTGCATTCTGGTTTGGTGTTGGTACTCCTTGAACGACCCCAGTTGGTGGTGGCACAGACAGAACTGCATGGCAGGCGCTTTTGAGGAACTGGGCGGTAGGGGCGTGACCGGAATTGTCGACCACCTGGTTCGAGTAAATCCAAGCGTTCGGGATGTTGACGGGTTGAAAGAACGAGAGACCCGTCGAGGTGTTCTGCTCGATGCTCGTACCAAAAATGACATTGAGAGGCGTATCTGCTTTGACTGGCGCCATGAAATGTGGCCGCACCCAATAAGTGATGGCGAGTCGAGCGCCGACGAAAGCGACAAGAGTCGTAAACATTGCCGGCACCGTCCGACGGATGAACAATCCGGCGGAGACGCCTAAAACAAAAGCAAAAACCGCATAGCCGATCGCGACAATGCCGCGCATGTCAAAGGACGTAAACTGAACCTTGGTGACCCTGTCGATCGGGCTGAACCAAGAGCTCACCATAAGACTAGCCAGCCCAGTCATGACCATGCCAGTTATGCCGATTATGACTAGTTTGACAGTCAACCATCGCGCACGTGAAACGCTCTGCGTCCATACCAGTCGGAAGGTGCCAGTTTCGAACTCGCGGGCTATGAGTGGTGCGCCCCAAAAGATGCCGATGAGGGCGGGGATTGCGAGAAGCAACTTGCTCAATACTGATTGCAGAAAGTGGTCGCTATGAGTGAGGGCGTTGATGGCGTAATTGCAATTACCTTGTGCCTTGCAATTTGCCACAGTGGTGTCGTAGAGGTGAACAAGATTCGGACCGGTGATCGCCGCGACGATCGCGACGAGAACGAGCGCGCCCAAGGCGACTGCGGCCTGGATGCGAAACTGAAGCCACGTAAACCTAATCATCAAAGAACCTTAAGTTGGGACGAATGACCGGGTGCGGCGCCGCGTGCCTGCTTCATGTAGGCAAGGACTAGATCGTCCAATGTGACCGGCTTGACGGTCCAGATCGGGTCGTGGATTCCCTCATTTGTGTGAACGAGGAACGTACTCTGCTTGTCGGTGTGACTTTCTTCAATCACCTCGTAATTATTGGGGAGCTTTTGTGCGTCTCGGCGAGGGCCAGATAGGTGGTAATGAGATGCCAGCAGCGCGCCGACTTCGCCGGATAGTTGTACACGGGAGGCAACGAGTATGACGAGGTAGTCACAGGCTCGTTCGAGGTCGGCGATGAGGTGCGAGGAAAGCACGACGCTGACCCCGTGCTCGGCGACAACTTCCATGAGAGTTTGGAGGAACTCGCGTCTGGCCAGCGGGTCCAAACTGGCTACCGGCTCGTCGAGGATGAGAATTTCGGGACGCTTCGCGAGGGCAAGGATCAGGGCAAGTTGGGCTCGCTGGCCACCGGAGAGTGCCCCCGCCTTCTGACCAGGTTCAAGGCCGAGTTGTTCGATTCGACGTTTTGCCAGCTCTCCATCCCAATGCGGGTTGAGCCAGGCGCCCATGCTGAGATGTTTGGCGATCGACAACTCTGCGTATGTGGGCGTGTCTTGGGCAACAAAGCCGACTCGACCGAGTTGGGAGGGGACATCAGACGGACGACCACCGAGCACCTTGATCGTGCCCGAAGTTGGTGCGAGTAAGCCGACGGCCAGATTCAGCAAGGTGGACTTGCCCGCACCGTTGGGGCCAACCAGCCCGACGACCTTTCCTTCAGGGATGGTCAGGCTGCAGTCGCGCAACGCCCATTTTCGGCCATACTTTTTGCCCAACTCAACTGTTTCAAGGATGGCGGTCATGCCACTCCCTCCGCGAAATAGTTTCGGAACGCATTGCGGTAGATCGCCTCAATGTCGTCAGGACCCAATCCCGCTGAGCGTGCCGAGTGCAGCCAACTGGTCATTGAAGAGAGCAATCGCGCTTGGGTTGCAGGGTCGGTGTGGGCGAGGGAGGCGATCACGAATGTCCCTTGCCCGGGTCGAGGGCGAACCAGGCCCTCTCGTTCAAGGTCTCGGTAAGCCTTTAGCACGGTGTTCGGATTGATCGCGAGTTTGGCCACAACCTGTTGGGCCGTCGGCAGTTGGTCGCCGGGCTCCAGGAGACCGAGCCGCAGCGCCTGTTGGACCTGTTGGACCAGTTGCAGATAGGTGGCGACACCGGATGTGGTGTCGAGGTGAAATTCGATCATCATAGCCCTTCCACTAAGTACTTAGTTGAATGGTATCATGAAGCCCTAGGTATTACTTGATCGTGGCAACGAGAATCTAAAGTGATCAGAAATAGTGCGTCGCAGAACTTAGCGCCAATTCCGACGATTGGTGCACGGCAAATTAACCAAAGGACGATCAAGAAAGTTCCCAGATATATAGGTATAGCCATCTTGGTTTTATTTGTCGGAAATAGTTACTTCGTAAATTCAGCGTTCCCGGCCCCTCAAGCGGTTAGCAATCAATTCCTTCACGATATCCAAGCCGGTCATGCGTCGTCTGCCTACGCGCTATTTTCCAGTCAGACCCAAGCGAATCTGTCACTTTTTCAATTCGGTGCCGATGTAGCAAACTCGGGAGCCATTCTCAACACAAGTGCGAGGATCACGGACAGAAAGAGCCTGCACCCGGATTCCCATGCAGCATCGGAAATTACCTACGAAATTAGGGGAACTGACTCCAAGCCCCATATTGTCGTAGTCACACTCACCAAAGTGAATAATGACTGGAAAGTTCTTAACTTTACGAATAATCCAAGGTAACTACTCCGATAGCGGGCGGCCCGTCCCAAAGGGTTGTATTAACGATTAGTCGCGTTTTCGGGGAACTCATACACCGTGTCGGTTTATGCCGATAGCCCATCTGAGGTTGTATTAACGATTAGCCGGGTTACCAGCTCCAGTACGCAATGCAATTTACGTGGGATATCCATTCTCTAATTCGATGAAAGTCCCGTCGCGCAATGCATCCATCGCCGCAAATAGCCTGCGAGCCTTATGGCTTGGGACACGGGCCATCACGGCCTCATGGTCGCACCACTCCCAAGATCGAAGTTCCTCGGATGGAAGGATGATTCGAGATGTTTCCACGGGTCCAGTTGCATAGATAAACAAGAGTCCCTCGCCTGATATCCCTCCATCCGATACCCAATCAATCACGAGAAGTCTTTCCACCGAAATATCAAAGCCGAGTTCTTCGTGGCATTCTCTCTTCGCCGCCGCTCGTGGGGCTTCATTAAGTTCGACCAAACCACCTGGAATTTCCCATGGCTCCTTGTAAGTTGGCTCAACCAACAGCACGCGTTGGTCCTTATCGACAATAAGGACCCCAGCACCTATTCGCTTCTTCGGCAGTTCTCGGGAGTTCTCATTCATTTGGAGAGTGTAACTAAGACTCAAATTTCATCAAATGGGGTTGCAATAATGACTAGCCGGGTTGGCGAGCGTTGTGCATCTCCCTCTCGAAAAGATTCGCGATCAGAACTTCAATGTGGGGATCCATCAAAAATTAGTACGGGATTTCCTTCCATGGTGATTTGTTCGCTTTCAACGAATCCAAATTTCCGCCAGAAACTTTGAGCGGAAACGTTTGCTTGCTCCGGATCCGCGGTAATTCGTTTCCAGCCTTCAGCTTGCGTCAGGAACTCAACGAGTGCTCTGACGGCATCACTCCCATACCCACGACCACGCATCTCAGACACTAGGAACAAATCGATGCTTCCCTCATGCTCACCGGTTTGGTGCCATTGCGCATATCCGATAGGTACTCCAGTTGCGTGGATGATGAAACCTTCAACTTGTGGGCGCCGAAGACCAAGATATTTTTGCCGAATTACATCTGAATCAATTGGCTTTCCTCCCCACCAGCGATAAACCTCCGGCTCGTTTAACCAACGAAAAAGCAATTCAAAATCATCTTGATTGACTAATCGAAGGACCACCCTGTCACCCAATAAGTTGGCGTCCCCTGGTGAATTAGTTTGCATCAATCCTCACTCTGCAGCAGTTCTCGCTCAGCGCTAAAAGTACTACAGGGGGTTCCACTTCACCTGATCGTCGTTTCTGGACTCTCGCCGATATAGGGGTGCATTGATGATGCGTAGGAACGCGATGGGAGATTGTGCACCAAGGCGCATAAATTTCTGACTATGGCGGGTCTTGAATCCTGTCGATAAACAATGGCACCATCCGACATGGAGTTCATCCCACTACTCACTGGCGAAGAGGACCGTTTCGGCACTCGCAATGTTCGATTGTGGCAGGCGGGCATATTCGATGGGGCGGAACAGACTCGCGTTCATGTTGCTCGATTCGAGAAAGATTCATTGTTAGGTCGGCACCCGACGAAAGTCTGGCAACTCTTCATGGTGATTGAAGGATCTGGCTGGGTGAGCGGCGAAGACCAAGTTCACTTCCCGATATCAACGGGACAGGCAGTTCTTTGGCATCCTGGAGAAGAGCATGACTCAGGCAGTGAAACTGGCATGAGCGTTCTCATATTGGCTTCCAGCACTGACCCCCGCAACACGCGAATATGAGGTGGTATGAACGATTGGCGAGGTTGCCGCTTAGTTTTATTTCCCTAACATAGCCTTATCGATCTCTGACTCACTTGAGTTATCGGACTATGGGATCAGATTGGACTTTATATGAGCGCACCTTTCCAAGTTCTTGTCGTCCCTTTTCGAATGTTTGACGATCACCCAGAATATTTATTGATGCGAAGGGCAGACCTCGGGGTTTGGCAATGGGTGGCAGGAGGCGGGGAAGACGATGAAACTCCGGTAGAGGCGGCTCGCCGGGAACTGGAAGAGGAAACCGGATATGTGCAGGAACCAAGGCAGTTAGATTCGAGGTCGGCGATTCCAGTAATTGATGTCCGTGGATCACTTGCATATGGAGTAGAACGCCCGATATTGATGGAATTTGCCTTTGCGGTTGAGGTTGCCTTTACTGCTGTTCGAATATCCGAAGAACACACGGAAGTTGCATGGTTAACATATGAGGAAGCACGCTCTCGGCTGAAGTGGGATTCAAATCGAACCGCGCTTTGGGAGACAAATTTCCGGATCGAGTCTTCATTTTGGGGTGACATTAACGATTAGTGGGGTTACCGAAGATCGTTGTTCGACTTCGAGTAAAGAGAAGGCGTGTCCGGCGGAATCAAACTGGACCTCGGGAACCCATTCTCGCCCTGATTTGACGCGGAATTGACTGAACAATTCGGAACACCCTAAGAAAAGGCTAGTCGTTCGTAGGAACCTTCAAATAAACATCCCAATCTTCAAGTGTCACCCAGCCGGTCGCATCATAAAGTGGTTTGCCCGCATCGGAGGCCATGAGAAGCCCTACCTTGGCGCCGTCTTGTCTTGCTTGATGCAAAGCGTGGTTCATGATCGCACGCCCATAACCTCTCCTCACAAATCTCGGAGAAGTTGCCATATTCCAAAGGGTAATTGAATCGCCTACTCGCCTAGTGATCAGGGTTGAAATCGGCTGGCCATCATCTTCGATTATCCAAATATTGCATTTCGTGTTCGGATTCTTCAAAGGGCTCGCACCTTGAGATGCTGTGTCATAGTCCATGTTAAAAGTCTCAGACATTAGAGCAACCACTTTCTCAAAATCATCCTTCAAAGCGAGTCGTACTCTGGAATCTTCCTTAAGTTCTGCAGCCTCAAGATCAAGCAACATAAATGGTGTTGTCCCTGTAAAACTCCAACCCTCGTCAATCTTGCTGGTAAGTGCTCGAGCATGATCGGCTAAAAAGACACAGGCGGGAACAGCCATTCTTTCTACCTGCTCGGCTATTTGGCTCAAAGCGCTCTCATCATTCTGGTGGACCAAAGCGACATTTGAATCTGCAGTAGGAAAACCAGTTAGTAAATACCAAGATGACGCTGAGACTTCAAATGCCATTTCTGGAGAGGAGACCCAATCTTCCAGTGCTCGACCCAATTGGTGCCGAAAATTTGTTACAACGACTGGATCCACGGGTCCTCGTTTCTTTCACGAAGCGTGCCAGCCACAATCTTTTGAGTCAATATGTTTGAACTGAAAGTGCGTCCGAAGAGATTCAAACCTCCGACCTTCTGTTCAAAACCTAAAATAGGGCTTTGTTCTTTCATGCGAAAGAACCAAAGCAAGGGGAAGTTCCAAAGAAAAGTGGCCGCCTCAAGGGCGTGTATTAACGGTTGGTGGGACTGGCAAACAAATTGCTCATGATCCGATGCCTTTTTGAGCGAATGTCCGCACCCTAAGAACGTTGCAGCGTGTGGAAGGATGATCAGCGTGGAACTCCAAACTGCTCGTCTCCTCCTTCGCGAATTCGTTTCGGCCGATGCACCTGCGGTTCATGCTTATGCATCAGACGAAAGCGTGACTCGATATACCGACTGGGGACCAAATACGGTCGAAGAGACTGAGGAATTCTTCCGTGAAGCGCTGAGCGCGGTCACTTCAACACCCCGTGATTCATTCCTGTTTGCTGTCACTCTTAATCAGAGTCCTGTCATAGGTTGCGCTCGACTGGGCATCGTCAGCAGGGGTGATCGTGTAGGAGACCTTGGGTATGTGCTTAACGCGAAGTATTGGGGACAGGGCATTGCCACCGAGGCGACGCAACGCCTTCTGACCTTCGGTTTTGATGATTTGGGCCTTCACCGAATCTTCGCAACTTGTCATCCCGAGAACATCGGTTCCGCGCGCGTACTGGAGAAGGCAGGTTTTCAACTTGAAGGAAGACTGAGGGAAGACAAACTTGTCCGTGGCGCATATCGGGACTCTCTTTTGTACGCCATTTTGGAGAATACTTAGGTTCTGCAGACGCCAAGTTGTTGGGTTGTATGGGGTTGCATTAATGACTAGCCGCGTTGCCGTGCCGGGTGGCACCTGCAAAACTCAGCCATGCGGAGACTTTCAGCCAGCGCGCAATATCTAGCCGCGATGGTAGTAACCATAGTCGGAGTTGACTTACTTTTATTTAAGAACCACTTCGGACCACGGCTAATTGCGAACATCCTCATTGTCCTTGTGTTTGCAGCGCTCTATCGAAAGTTCCTCAAGCTTCCATAAGAGAAGTTCCTGCAGGATCGATGGCACCTTCTGCCTACTCATCCTAAGATTGAGACAAGCCAGAATCAGATTCATGACAGATCCGGAGTTCATTGTGGAATTAACGGCCATCCTTTGCAACCACGCCGAAGCGCAAAATAATTTGTTGTACGTTTCTGGCGGAGGCATAGATCGAGCATTTGTCCCAGCAAACACGGAAGGGCCCTGGAACATCAATCTTGCGATCGGAATAAACATCTCCGTTCCCTGGAACGAGACCAACAATGAGCACACGTTGACCGTTGATTTAGTGGATTTCGATTCTCATCCAGTGTTGGTGTCAAGCGGTACTGACAGTGTTGCCCCAGTACACGTCGAGGCGAAATTCAATGTTGGAAGACCGCCTACTCTTGAAATCGGTGAAAGTCAGAGCATCAGCCTTGCCATAAATCTGCCATCGCTCCCGATCCCCGAGATCGGCAACTACAGCTTTATTCTCGAAGTCGACGGGATTGAGCTTCGAAGACTGAGTTATCGCGTAGTAACGGGATTCGACGTACCTGCATAAAAAACGTGCGGCGATGATCCAAGCGAGCCCACCGTTGCTCGGAGTTCTACTTACTGTCCTGGGCTTGGGGTAGGCGAAAGAGACGGCAAAGTAGATGGCGTAGGTGTTGGCGTAGGTGTTGGCGTAGGTGTTGGCGTAGGTGTTGGCGCAGGGATGATTACCTGCTGACTTGAAATATCAAACCATGCCGAGGGTAATTTCGCCTTACCTGCAAATGCCCCACCGGTGAGTTTCGCTGTTTTCCCGACGCTGGATGTGGCAGTAACCGAAACCACTCGTCTACTTGCATCTTTACTGTTCACGAACAGGGTTGCAACGTCGCTCAATCCGAAAGCAGCTGCAATCACTTTCTGCGAAACCGGTCGCAGCCAAGAGGCGTACGAGGGATTGTTCTTAGGGTCCAGGCTCCACGGATCAGGAACGGCAATCGCATAGGGAACTGCAGTCCCCCATACATTTTTCGCCGATTCGGTAGTGCCCCCTGATGAGGAAGAAAAATAGGCGCTTATCGGTGCTGATTTGTAGAGAACGGTGAGACCAGTTGAGTCATCTGTCGACGTTGAATTGACGGCGGCTTTCCACAACGGACCGTACGTCTTCTGCGTTTCCTTGGTGTATCCGACGAAGGCTTGGTCGCCCGAATGTGAATAAATATTGCAGTCACAAGCCGTCCTGATCGTCGCACCCTTATTCAGTGCGAAAGTTCGCGAGGCGATCGCCTGTGCCTGCAGCGCAGCCAAAGGCCATGAAGATGGCATCTCGCCGATGCCCCATAAATACTCGTCGTGAAGGCGGACGGTGTTTGTCACTTCGAGGCGATATCCAAGAACGGATGCCTTCACCAACTTCACTTGGATCTGCCCGTAGCGATACGAAGTGTTGGCTCCCGCGGCGTTGACCGAAACGACTGCGGGTTCTCCCGGCAGGTAACGAGTGCCAGTCCATCGAATTGTCCAGATCTTGCCACTCGACAGCGGGGCGACCGCACCAGTTGATGAGCTAACACTAGGGAAGGCCAGAGTACCTAGAACAGTGAAGTTCAGCGTCGAGTTATATGCCATCGAAATTAATGGTTGGGCCGTACTCGTATCCTTGATGTCTCCTGCGAAAATTTGAACTTGTCCCATTTTTGAGACGGTCTTCATTGAAAATGAACTAAGAGTGTGGCCGATATTTACCCGCATCATCTGGTTATCAACCATCGGCTCGACCGTGACATAGGAATAGTAGTAACGCAGAATGTCGTTAGCACTCCATCCCTGTAAGGCTTGGCCGCGTGCCCCGTACTGGCTCATCCCCACTCCATGGCCGTAGCCGGCACCGTGGAAGACGAAAGTAGCGGGCACGCTTGTTGCTGCATTGGTTGAAAGCGAGGGGGTGAAAAGGGTGAAGATTACGAGTGCAAGCAGGCGGCTAGATATCCTCATTGACGGCAGCGCTCTTTCCGACATGCAGGAATTTTTCATATGCATCGACAACGGCATTTGGTTCACCGCGCTGAATGAGTTTCCCCTTATGTAGCCAAGCGACTTCGTTACATACTTCTCGAATAGTGCCCAAACCGTGACTGACCATAATCAATGCGCGTGCATCGCCGCGAAGTTCCTTGATCTTGTTGAGGCTCTTCTCTTTGAAGTGAGCATCTCCTGTACTGAGTGCCTCGTCGATAATTAATATGTCTGGCTTCACGGTGACAGCCACGGAAAAGCCCAATCGGGAGAACATGCCACTTGAGTAGGTGCGCATTGGTGCCTCGATGGCATCTCCCAATTCAGCGAAATCGGCGATCTCCTCGAAGTGATCGGCAATCTCCTTGCGCGTCATTCCCGCAGCAAGGCCACCAAGGAGAACGTTCTCTCGCCCAGATAAAGACGGATTGAATCCGACACCGAGGGCCAAGAGAGTGCTCACCTTGCCGTACACCTCAACCCGGCCCTGCGACGGAGGCAAGATTCCGGACATGACGCGCATCATGGTGGATTTTCCAGCACCATTTGCTCCGACAATTCCGAGAACGCTTCCGTACGGAACATCCAGATTGACATCATCAAGGGCACGAACAACGCGAGTGTGTTTGGTGCCGCGACCCATCGTTCGAACTCGCGCCTTTAGAGTCGGGCGCTTGTCGATCGTCGTGGTGTACGTCAGACCCAGGTGCTGGACCGAGACTGCGATCTCGCCGCTGACCGGCTGGAAGTTAGACACGGACTGCAAAATCGCGCTCCCTTGTTAGGAAGAAGTAGGTACCGATGAGCAATGTGGCCAGAGCCCACGCCGACCCCTTAAGCAGGCTCTCAAGATGGGGTCGTTGATCGTGCACTATTGCGCGCGACCAGGCATCCATCATGGAAAAGAGCGGATTCACGAGCTCGAATGTTCTTAGCTTCGGCTTGAGATTCTTAACCTCATACAAAATAGGTGACAAATAGAGCCAGGTACGCGAGAAGTACGGCAAGAAACTTCCGATATCGCGGAAGTACACGTTGGCGCAGGAAATGAGAATGGCAAGGCCCAGCGCAAACGCTCCGGTAATCATGACAACCGGTATGCCCCACAGCATGTTCCAGCCCCACGGAAGACCCATGAACGCGCGGATTACAAAGAAAACAATCATTGTGGGAAGAAAACGAATGAGAGCAATCAACCAGGCCGACATGGGGAGCATAATTCGGGGAAACGCGGTGTTGAGTATGAGTTTTCCGCCCTTGACCACGGATTTTGATCCGCCAGACATCGAGTGGTTTACAAAATAAAAAAGAAAGAGGCAGGCGGTGAGGTGGGCGTAGCGCATCTTGTCGCTGTTACCGGCGATGATCACAATCAGAAGGAAGTAGACCCCGGAAAGAAGAAGAGGGTTGATGATCAGCCAGACCTGTCCAAAGACTGTGTCGAAATGCTTCTCGTGAAGTTCTGACCGAGAGTACTCAGAGATAAAAGCCCGCCTAGTCCACAGGCTTCGCCAATAACGGGTCAATGGCGGCAGTCCAGCCTTGAAGGGCTCGTAGACCTCGATGGGGGCTGTTTTGTTCACTGCGAAAGGCTACCGCACGGGTGGGTTCTCACTCCTCTGGCACGAGCGAGGGCGAAGAGGTCAAATATCCCGCACCCCACGACATATGCATTGTCAGCAAAATCCAAGGAAGTCGCGTGTACTCTCCGAAATTTCGACCAATCGAGAGGGAAGCCACAATGAGAAATGCGAGGTAAATCGCGGCTGGAACGAACCAGAGTGGCGAAAGAACGCTACCGAGAATAAGTGACGAGACGGTGCCTAAAAGCGCAACGGGTGGAGCCAGATAGCGAAGATTCACCGTTCCTTGATGTCGTCGAATTACAACATGACGCCATCTTCCATACTCGAAATATTGTTTTGCTAGAGCCTTTAATGTCGGACGGGGACGGTATGTGACGTGCAATCTCGGATCGAAATAAACATTGCCACCGGCTTGCCGCAGTCGATAGTTCAGTTCCCAGTCCTGCGCCCTCGTGAATCTCTCATCAAAGCCGCCGACTGCCACAAGGGCAGTCCGCAAAAAAACACCTAAATAAACCGTGTCGACCGAGCCCGCTTTGCCACCGGTGTGAAAGCGAGATGCACCGACGCCAAATAGACTGCGCATGGCTCGTGCTACAGCCTTTTCAAACTTAGTAACTCCGACTGCGCCCATGACGCCACCGACATTGACTGCGCCAGTCTGGTTCAAAATCTCTACTGCTAATGAAATGTAGTTCTCAGGAATCTCGGCATGGCCATCGACTCGAACAATTACGGGGTACTTTGATTGCTGAATCGCCAGATTTAGGCCCGCGGCTGTGCGCCCGCTGGGATTGGAGACCAAGACTACGCGAGGGTCATGCGCTCGCAATTCCTCGGCAACCACCTGCGTGCGATCCTTTGATGGGCCTATCGCTAGAATGACCTCCATTGGCCCTGCATAATCCTGAGAAAGAATCGCGTTCACCGTATGAGCGAGATAAAACTCCTCGTTCAAAACGGGAAGGATTACTGAGACCCCACTTGGGAGGTGTGACGTGATTTCAGTATTGCGGGACTCGTCTGTGTTCATAACCCCTCCACGCTATCGTGCAAGTACGCTCTCCCTGTGAAATCCACGCCTAGGGTTCGGATAATAACCTCCCTTTCCCTCGGAGTTGTATTTGTCTCCGCATTCGCCTGGCTAGGACTCGGACATGTCACTGGATCTCTCAAGCGAGTAGATGCTTTCGCAGGACTGAAGGCACGCCCAGAAAAAGCATCCTCGGCCGTCAATTATCTTCTGGTCGGCTCGGACACTCGCGAAGGACTTACCAAGGCCGAACTTAAGGCCCTGCGAGTTGGCAGCGTGGCCTCGGCCGCGGGGGCGCGATCTGACACGATTCTTCTTGTTCATATCAGCAAAGCCAGAGACAAAGCCGTAATCATCTCCATGCCACGAGACACGCTTGTCACCATTCCGCAGCACACCAACTCATTCGGAAAAGTGGTTCTGCCGTTCAAGGCAAAACTCAACGCGGCGTTCAACTATGGCGGCGCACCATTGCTGATTCAAGTGATTGAAACCATGACGAATCTTCGGATAGATCACTACGTGGAAATCAACTTTGCTGGTTTCGCCCACATGGTTGACTCGCTCGGCGGCATCCAAGTCTGTACGAAAACAAATATCAATGACCCAAAGAGCCACCTTGTTCTATCAGCCGGTGTTCACACACTCAACGGAATTCAAGCACTCAAATACGTGCGAACGCGTGACTTCGATGGAATGGGCGATCTCGGCCGTATGCAACGTCAACAGCAATTCATGAGTTCGGTACTTCGCAAAGCCACAAGCACAGGGGTACTGCTCAACCCGATCAAGATGCTGAACTTCTTCAATGCCGCGATGGCAACAGTGAAGACTGACGCGGCCCTGAACAGCGGTGACCTCATAACGTTGGCCAAGCAGATGCGAAACCTGTCGGCGAGCAAGGTGCGAACACTGACCGTGCCGCTTTCCAACGTCAACTACATTGTTCCGTACGTCGGATCCACTGTGATCTGGGACCCAGTACTTGCACCACAACTCTGGCAGAGACTGCGCGCAGACTTGCCAATCGTCGATGTTGTGAAGCCATCACCATCACCGACCTCCTCCACAAAATCGACGGCAAAAGCGAGCGCAAAATCGACGGCAAAGGCAAGCACCACTCCCACGATCATCGACAAATTCAAGACTCGCACCGCCAGTGAGAACCCCTGCGGGGCACTGAAGTATTAGTACTTTCTAACTTAGGATGGGTGCATGAAACCAGTTTTGTCGGTAATCGGCACGGGATACTTAGGTACCACCTTCGCTGCATGCATGTCCTCTCTTGGATTCACCGTAATCGGAATTGACACCGACGCAGACAAAGTTAGGCGTATATCCGCTGGCGACTTGCCCTTTTACGAGCCGGGATTACAAGAGATAGTCAAGACTGAACTGGCGACAAGTCGTCTGGCTTTTACAACAGATTTTTCACTAGCTAAAGATGCAGACGTACATTTCATTTGTGTTGGAACACCACAGAAGGAAGGCGAGCTGGCTGCCGATCTAACGTACATCTATGACGCAGTTGCCCAAATAACTCCATTCTTAAAATCTGGTTCGCTCGTGGTCGGCAAATCGACGGTCCCAGTGGGGACCGCTGAGGCTCTGCGAGCACAGCTAGCCGTTGCCGCCCCTCAGGTAGATATCGCCTGGAATCCGGAATTCACTCGTGAAGGCTTCGCCGTTCAGGACTCCCTGCGCCCTGACCGGATCGTTGTTGGTGTTACTAACGATCGCGCAGAAGAGATTCTTCGAAAGGTGTACGCACCGCTCTTGGAAATCGGAACCCCATGGATTCGCGCAGACTTGCCCACTTCTGAACTCGTGAAAGTTGCGGCAAATTCATTTCTTGCGACGAAAATATCTTTCATCAATGCGATGGCCGAGGTATGCGAAGCAGCAGGTGCTGATGTCACGGTGCTTGCCAAGGCAATCGGCTACGACGCACGCATCGGAAACAAATTCCTTCAGGCTGGAATCGGCTTCGGAGGCGGATGTCTGCCTAAAGATATTCGCGCTTTCATGGCAAGAGCCGAAGAACTCGGCGCCAAACAGGCTGTTGAATTCTTAAGAGAGATCGACGCTATCAATCTCCGCGCCCGTCAAAGAGTCATTGATGTAGTTCGTGAAATGCTCTCGGAGGATCTTGCACAATTCAAGATTGCCGTTCTCGGGGCCGCATTCAAACCTGAAAGTGATGATGTGCGCGATTCCCCATCCCTGGACATCGCGGCACAGTTACATGCAGCGGGTGCGCTTGTCACAGTGCACGACCCCAAGGCGATTGCTAACGCCAAGAAAAGATTCCCTGCCTTGCAGTTTGCAGACAGTATTGCCGAATGCGTCGCCGATGCAGACTTGGTGCTACACCTGACCGAGTGGCGTGAATATCGCGAATTGGACCCTGCCGACCTTGCCTCACATGTGAAGATCCCTCGTATTATCGATGGAAGAAACGTCCTTGATCGAGATAAGTGGAAGTCCGCCGGATGGCAGTTCCGCGCCCTGGGAAGGACTGATTCATGAGCGATGAGATCGAACAGGTCCTCGCCCTCAAGACATGGGCCGTCGTGGGGCTAAGCAACAACGAATTCCGGGCTGCCTACAGCGTTGCCGAGTTGCTTCAGGAAAAAGGACACCGCATAGTGCCTGTTCACCCAAAGGCTGAAGAAGTGCACGGCGAAAAAGGATATGCCTCGCTGAAGGAAATTCCCTTCCCCATCGATGTTGTTGACCTGTTCGTGAACTCCGCCCTTGCGGGGGCAGTAGTCGATGAAGCTATAGAAATTGGCGCGAAAGCGGTCTGGCTGCAACTCGACGTCATCGATGAAGCAGCAATTGCACGTGCGAGAGAGGCTGGACTTCTGGCTGTTATGAACCGCTGTCCCGCTATCGAATACGGAAAAAGAAACCGCCTTTAGAAACCAGTCTTCTGGTTGCGGCGGGCCTTCAAGTTCTCGCCTTTGGCTTTGGCTTCATCGTGCATGGTCACCATCGCCTTCTGCACCTTCTTGGAAATCTCGGCATCGCCTATTCCTAAGATTCTTGTCGCTAAAATTCCAGCATTTTTTGCGCCACCGACTCCGACAGTCGCGACGGGAATGCCGGCAGGCATCTGCACAATGGAGAGAAGAGAATCAAGCCCGTCAAAGGTTTTCAGTGCGATCGGCACACCGATCACCGGCAGTGGTGTAAGCGCGGCGATCACTCCAGGAAGTGCAGCTGCTCCACCGGCTCCAGCAATGATTACTTTGATTCCTTGACCTGCAGCGCCTTGCGCGAATTCAATGGTTTCCATCGGCATGCGATGGGCCGAAATTACAGCCGCCGTGTAGGAAATCCCGAACTCATCTAGGACCTTGGCGGCTTCTTCCATGATGGGCCAATCCGAATCTGACCCCATAACAATGGCAACGCTTGCTTCACTCATCAATTACTCCGCTCATGTATTGGACGGCGTGGGTAACGCACTCCGTTAAGTCTAGGAGATTACGACCCATAGCTGTGACATGGCCCTTCGCCTTCAGCGAACTCGAGCGATACTGGTGAATTTTCATAGCTGGACTGCGAGCCATTAAGTGCAAATATGGCCGATACATATTGCCCTCTCCCGAAAAGCTAGCTGTTACCACATTGTGAGCCAACAAGGATGGGTCGCCCAATGGCAAATCCAGGATCGCACGTAGGTGCTGCTCGAACTGACTAGTTCTAGCGCCTTCAATCGTCCACGTTCCATTGAAGCTGGGGCCAAGACGCAAATGTCGCGCAATCAGTTCGCCGTCTCTTAAAACCATTTCAACTTCCATCACGCCGGAGGCATTGGACTCCTTAACTAGAGCCAACGCAAGTCCTTGGGCAGTTCCCAACCCATCGCGATCCAGTCTGGGCGATGGCGTGATTGTTGTTGCCGTATCTGGACCATACGTAATCTCCGATGGCGTCCAGGCCGATGCTTGCCCGTGTGGGGATCGGGCAACTAATACAGAAATCAGAGGCTTAGTTGATTCGACCTGCCCGTGATTTTCATTCCATTCATTGACGAATGCAATCGAGGCCGAGTTTGGCCGGAATATTGCGCCGCCATTTTCCAACGTCATCACTTGTGAAATCGGAATCGAATCTCCAATAACGCTAGACACCGAGCAACGTGAGAGAGCGGTCGAATTAACTGGCAGTTCCAGGTTGAGAATGTCCAGGCCCAGTGCCAATGCGGGCGCATCTAACATGCGCACTAATGTGCCTTCGCCGATAATTCCGACGTTTGGGAATTCTTTAGACATCCAACGACCTATAGGGCACTGAGATGTATGACATCGCCAACGGTAATTCGTCTTCCATTTTCGAGAACGAGAGCTCCAGAGGAATCGATATCAGTCGCAACTGAAATCACGTTTGATTGCCCGGGTATTTCGATAGACACACGTCGACCCAATGTGGCGCTTGCGCTCGTGTATTCGAGTAGCAAAGAAGGATCGACGTTTTCCCAACGCTCCAGGTGGTCGGCGAAACTGTCCAATATCTGCGTCAATAGTTCGTTCCGGTCACATTCTGAGTAGCCCTGGAGTGCAAAGGAGGTCGCACTCGGCACGGGCAATTCTTCTTGGCGAGTATGAACATTTATCCCGACACCAATGACCACGCCAGTGGCGCCGGAGATTTCCACACGTTCAGCAAGCAGGCCAGCAACTTTTCGATCGTTGAGCAGAATGTCATTTGGCCATTTCAATTGCACGCTGTCATCGCCTCTAATATCTAAAACTTCTGAGACGGCACGGCAGACGGACTGCCCTGCGAGTAGAGGAAGCCATCCCCACCGCTCGCCTTCACTTTTAGGCTGAATATAGAAAGAAAAAAGAAGTGCCGAACGAGCCGGCGCAATAAATGTTCGATCCAACCTTCCACGTCCTGCCGATTGAAATTCAGTGGCCAGAACATCTCCGTGAGCGGCTACACCATCGCGCACTTTTTTTACTAAATCGACTTGGGTTGAACCGGTGGATTCGACCACGTTTACCCGCCAGTAACTCGTTTTTACGCGCGCGTTGATGCTTTCGCTATCAAGAGGGACTCCGAAGGGGCTCATGCCTAGTACCGTAGGGGTATGAGCCGTGATCTGCATACAACTGCGGGAAAAATTCAAGACCTTCGCGACCGACTGGATGAAGCCGTCCATGCAGGATCCGAGCGAGCCATTGAGAAGCAGCATGCCAAAGGGAAGATGACTGCGCGCGAGCGCATCGCCAAACTTGTCGACGCTGGTTCCTTTACAGAACTCGATGAATTCGCCCGGCACCGATCCACCACCTTCGGCATGGAGAAGAACCGCCCGTACGGCGACGGCGTCGTCACTGGATACGCCACCATCGACGGGCGCAACATCGCCCTCTACTCGCAGGATTTCACCGTCATGGGTGGAAGCCTCGGCGAAGTTTTCAGTGAGAAGATCGTGAAAGTGGCCGAATTTGCCTTGAAAAACGGGATGCCCTTGATCGGGATCAGCGATTCCGGTGGCGCTCGAATTCAAGAGGGCGTCGCCTCGCTCAGTGGCTACGGCAAGATCTTCCGCCTCAATGCCCGCTCATCCGGAGTCGTTCCGCAAATCTCTCTCATCCTCGGTCCATGTGCTGGCGGGGCCGCATACTCACCCGCCCTCACCGACTTCGTCGTCATGGTCAACGAGACCTCTCACATGTTCATCACCGGTCCCGATGTCATCAAGACAGTCACGGGTGAAGAAGTTGGAATGGAAGAGCTAGGTGGAGCCCATACCCATAACGCCCGAACTGGAAACTCGCATTACCTCGCAGAGAACGAAGACGACGCTCTGGATTACGTCAAAGCATTGCTTTCTTACCTGCCCAGCAACAACATGGACGGCGCCCCGATCTTGGCGCCCACCGAGACGCTCGAGCAGAAAGTCACCGACTTCGCACTCGATACTTTGATTCCTGATAGTCCCAACCAGCCTTATGACATGAAGGTTCTGGTTCATGCACTCCTTGATGAAGCCGAGTTCCTCGAAGTCCACGCCCTCTTTGCACCCAACATCATTGTCGGCTTTGGTCGGATTGAAGGGCACTCAATTGGCATCATCGCCAGCCAACCCCAGAATTTAGCTGGAACACTCGACATCGATTCGAGTGAGAAAGCCGCACGGTTCCTCCGTTTCTGCGACGCCTTCAGCATTCCTATCGTGACCCTTGTAGATGTTCCCGGCTTCCTGCCCGGAACCGAACAAGAGTGGAACGGCGTTATCCGGCGAGGTGCCAAGTTGCTCTACGCCTACGGAGAAGCATCGGTGCCGCTAGTCACCGTGGTTACCCGCAAGGCCTACGGCGGAGCATTCATCGTGCTGGGCTCCAAATACATCGGAGCAGACGTCAACCTGGCTTGGCCAACTGCCGAGATCGCAGTCATGGGCGCGCAGGGTGCGGTCAATATTCTCTACCGCAAAGAGTTAAGCGAAGCCGAGAATGCAGCAGCATTGCGCGAGCAATTGATCACCGATTACAACGAGACGCTGGCCAATCCTTATCTCGCGGCTGATCGCGGATTCATCGATGCGGTGATTGAGCCGAACAAGACGCGGGAGTACATCACAAAGGCCCTTCGCTCCCTTCGCACCAAACGCGATATTCTTCCCGCTCGCAAGCACGGAAATATCCCACTGTGATTCGTTACACCGTCACCTCAGGCACTCCGACTGAAGAGGAGTTGCTCGCCATTGAAGATGCGCTCAAGCGACATGTGAAACCGCACGAAGAGACGACCACATCTCGCAGCACTTGGGCTGCCCCGCAACTTCGTTCTCCACTTCCGAGGAAAGCGTAAATGCCCTCCATCATCCTCGCCTCTGCCTCGCCTTCTCGCAAACGTCTACTGGAAGCCGCCGGCATTGATGCGCAGATCGTCATCAGCGATGTCGACGAAGAAGATTCGATTTATCTGTCGATGCCACCCAGAGAAATGGTCTTAGCCCTTGCCATCGTCAAGGCGCACACAGTTCGCGAAATAATCATCGAGAAGGGGCTCATCATCGCCTGCGACTCCACCTTCGAATTCGAAGGCATGAACCTTGGCAAGCCGCTGACTCCTGAAGTAGCAAGAGAGCGCGCCCGGATGTTGAGCGGTAAATCTGGCTACCTGCATACGGGGCACTGCGTTCTCGATATCGACCGGGGCGTCGAGGTAGCAGATATCGCGACAACCAAAGTGAATTTCACCGAACTTACCGACCAGGAAATCGACGACTATGTCGCATCTGGTGAGCCGCTTAATGTTGCAGGTGGCTTCACCCTGGATGGATTAAGCAGCGCTTTTATCTCCTCTATAGAGGGCGACTACACCAATGTGATTGGCCTTTCCGTCCCGCTTCTTCGTCGCCTGACGACACAATTGGGGTATCCGTGGCACGAGATAACGCACCAAACCATAGGAGTTCAAGGATGAAGAGCGTATTAATCGCCAACCGAGGCGAAATCGCCGTACGCATTATCCGTGCCTGCAAGGATCACGGACTCAAGAGCATTGCCGTGTACTCCGATGAAGATCGAGGTGCGATTCACACCCTCTCTGCCGATGCCGCCTACTCGCTCAACGGACTCACTGCTGCGCAGACTTACCTTGATATTGCAAAAATCATTGAGGTCGCCAATGGAATCCGGAGCCGATGCAATTCATCCCGGGTTACGGATTTCTCTCCGAGAACGCCAACTTTGCCCAGGCGGTAGTTGATGCTGGGTTGATCTGGATTGGTCCCTCCCCCGAGGCTATTCGTCTCCTCGGAGACAAAGTCTCGGCGCGAAAAATTGCCGCCAAAGTCGGTGCGCCACTCGTCGCCGGAACTGCTGACCCCGTTGATGGTCACGAAGAAGTCACCGCCTTTGCCAAGGAACATGGCCTTCCCGTCGCAATTAAAGCCGCTCACGGTGGCGGTGGTCGCGGTCTGAAAGATTGCCCGCACCATGGAGGAAATTCCCGAACTATTCGACTCTGCCGTGCGTGAAGCAATCGCGGGTTTTGGTCGCGGCGAATGTTTTGTAGAGCGCTACCTGGATCGTCCGCGACATGTGGAGACACAAGTCCTTGTCGATTCGTTTGGCGATGCCGTAGTTATCAGTTCGCGCGATTGCTCGCTTCAACGTCGTCATCAGAAATTGGTTGAAGAAGCACCCGCGCCATTCCTGACCGATGCGCAGAACGCAGAGCTGTACAGGTCCAGCAAAGCAATCATGAAGGAGGCCGGATATGTCGGTGCTGGGACGTGCGAATTTCTCGTCGGCCTTGATGGCACCATTTCATTCCTTGAGGTAAACACCCGACTTCAAGTTGAGCATCCGGTCAGCGAGGAAATCACCGGTATCGATTTGGTGCGCGAACAGTTCCGCATCGCCATGGGCGAACACCTTGGATATGAAGACCCCGTCATACGCGGACACTCCATGGAATTCCGCATCAACGGCGAAGATCCTGGTCGATCATTCTTGCCCGCTCCAGGTCGCATTACCGAGTGGCGCCTGCCTTCTGGTCCTGGTGTGCGCGTGGATGCAGGATTTAAAAGCGGCGACACGATCGGTGGCAATTTCGATTCTCTGTTAGCCAAGCTCATCATCACCGGCAATTCCCGTGCACAAGTTATTGAAAGAGCTCGCCGCGCCCTGGCCGAATTCCACATCGGTGGTCTGGCAACTGCGCTGCCCTTTCACCGCGCCATAGTTGAAGATCCTGCCTTCACGGAAGATTTCAAGGTCTACACCAGCTACATCGAGAATGAATTCGTCAACGAAATACCTGCCTTTGGGAAATCCGGCGTACATCTTCCATCACATGCGGCTTCCGAACATTTTGTCGCCGAGGTAAATGGACACCGATTCGACGTCGTCCTTCACGCACCTGAGCCAATCCACAAACGACATCGTGCCAAGAAGGGCATGAGTGGGCTTGTCACCGGGGATGGATTGACCAGCCCAATGCAGGGCACGGTTGTGAAAATCGCTGCCGGCGAAGGCGATTTCGTGGAAATCGGCGATCTTGTGATCGTCCTTGAGGCCATGAAGATGGAACAACCACTTATGGCCCATAAATCTGGAATCGTGACAAACCTCGTTGCAATTATCGGCGAGAACGTATCAAACGGTGCAAGGCTCTGTGACATTATTGATGCATGAGCTCATCTGACCTATACCTAGATCCCATTGGCACCGCTGTCGTTGCGGCAAAGGAAATAGCCGAAAAGACTAGGCTTGCCTCTCATGATGTAGCACTAGTCATGGGATCGGGATGGGTTAGCGCGGTCGATGCGCTTGGCACCCCCACCCACGAATTCAATACCGAAGACATTGCTGGTTTCCTACCGCCGACGGTTGCTGGTCAGTCCGGAAAGATACGATCATATGAATTGGTTAGCGAACACGGGAAAATAAGAGCCCTCGTCTTTCTCGGCCGTACGCACCTTTACGAAGGTAAGGGCATGGAGCCGGTTGTCCATGGAGTCCGAACAGCCGTTAAGGCAGGTTGCAAGATCGTCATTCTCACCAACGCTTCTGGAGGAGTCAACGTAAATTACCGCGTCGGCCAACCCGTTCTCATTCGCGATCACATCTCCTTAACCGCAGCGAGTCCTTTGATCGGTGCCAACTTTGTTGACCTGACAGATTTGTACAGCAAGCGAATTCGTGAAATCGTTCGAGGAGAGGACCCCTCCTTGCAAGAAGGCGTGTACGCACATTTTCGTGGTCCCTCTTACGAGACGCCGGCTGAGATCCACATGGCAAGGACACTGGGTGCCGACCTTGTGGGCATGTCTACGGTTCCCGAAGCAATTGCTGCCCACGCACTCGGTGCTGAAATTCTAGGTATCTCCTTGGTGACAAATGCCGCTGCGGGTGTGAGCGGGGAAAAACTCAACCATGAAGAGGTGATCGCGGCGGGTAAAGAGGCCGCAAACCGGATGGGTGCCCTTCTCAACGGGGTTATCCCGAAACTACTCTAGATACATGAGTCATGAGAATGCGGAATCCGATTCGAAGCTAAAAAGAGAAGTAAGTGAATGGATTCTCGATGACCCAGATCCGCAGACCGCACAATTATTGAGCGATCTCTTGGCTCAGGGAAATCTCGACTGAACTAAGAAAGTATTTCTCCGGTTTCCTTCAATTTGGTACAGCTGGACTTCGGGGCCCTATAGGTCCGGGTCCTTCGTGCATGAATCGCGCCGTTGTCGGAAGGACAGCGGCAGGGTTGGCGAACTTCATGAAAGCGCGCGATTTGAAGAGCATCGTGATTGGCCGCGATGCTCGTTATGGTTCAGAAGATTTCACGCGGGAGACCGCCGAGATCATGAGTGGGGCCGGCATGAAAGTCTTTGTGCTTCCCCGCCCTCTTCCCACTCCGGTCCTTGCTTTCGCAGTTAAAGACCTCGGGGCCGACGTCGGAGTCATGGTCACCGCCAGCCACAATCCTCCGCAAGATAACGGCTATAAGGTGTATCTGGGTGGCACCGTTGATGGAATTGATTACCGCGCCTCACAGATCGTCTCACCAACGGATAGTTTTATTTCTCAAGAGATTGCACGCATCACCTTCCTTGCCGCTCAACCACGCGGCATAGAGTGGACCACCTTGGATGATGAGATCGTAGAGAAATACGTAGTCCACATATCTCGCCTTGTCACGAATCCTGGAGATCTGAAAATCGTCTACACGGCGTTGCATGGGGTCGGCACTGAGACCTTGCAACGAGTTTTCCATGCGGCAGGATTTCCTGATCCCATACTAGTAACGGCTCAAGCCCAACCCGATCCTGCTTTTCCAACCGTGGCATTTCCAAACCCAGAGGAACCAGGCGCGATTGATTTGGCGCTGGAAACTGCACGCAGCGTCGATGCGGACCTCGTCATCGCAAATGATCCCGATGCTGATCGATGTGCAGCGGCCATTAAAGACCCGGTTCGTGGATGGAGAATGCTGCGCGGCGACGAACTCGGCGCACTTCTTGGCGAGTACATCGCGCGAAAATCCAAAGGTGGAATACTCGCAAATTCGATCGTCTCCTCCTCCATCTTGCAAAAAATTGCACAACACTACTCAATGGAATTTCGTCAGACACTGACGGGATTCAAATGGCTCGCCAAAATCGAGGGGCTCACTTTTGGGTATGAGGAAGCACTCGGTTACTGCGTAGATGCGCGCTCGGTCAATGACAAAGACGGAATCTCTGCCGCGATCGTACTTGCACAGTTGGCAACTGACTTGAAGCTGAGGGCAAGACTCTCCTTGATCTGCTAGACGAAATCTGGTTGCGCCATGGGTATCACGGCACCGAACAAATCTCGGTCCGCGTAGAGGATTTGGGGCGCGTAGCTGGTCTTCTGAAATCATTGCGAGAGAATCCTCCCTCTGAGATCGCGGGCAAACGCGTTCTAGGAGTGGATGATTTGATGTCGCCTGCTGATGATCTGCCGCCAACAGATGGCCTGCGCCTCTGGCTCGAAGGAGATGTTCGCGTCATCATTCGACCCAGTGGCACTGAGGCGAAAGTGAAGTGCTATGTGGAGGTCGTCACACATCAAGGCGCCCAAGCCGCACAGAAGGTTCTTGATCAACTTCGGGCCCCTCTTACACAATTCTTACTGCAGTCCTAAATCGATAAGATGAATACGTGAAGCATTACGGGCTCGTCGACGGTACTGAAAGTTCGTTGATCAATTTCCTCAAGGGCTTATCTGGAGTAGACCAAGTTGGGGCCGAAGCACGTGCCGCGATGCTTGCCACTCGAAGCATCAAGACCACTTCAAAGAAGTTCGCCATCGATATGGCAATCTCTATGGTCGATCTGACCACTCTCGAAGGAGCAGACACTCCGGGAAAAGTGATGGCACTTGCTTCCAAAGCGGTTCGGCCAGATCCAACCGATGCCACGGTTCCTAGTGTCGGCGCGATCTGCGTCTACAACGACATGGTCTCCATCGCGCGGAAGCACCTCGACCTCGTTGGTGGCGCTCATGTTCCAGTTGCCGCAGTTGCCACTGCATTCCCGTCAGGGCGCGCCTCCATGGCGGTCAAAATTCAGGATACGACGGATGCCATAAATGCCGGGGCTAGCGAAATAGATATGGTCATTGATCGTGGCGCATTTCTTTCCGGGCGCTACACCGAAGTCTTCGAGGAGATTGCGCAGATTCGCGCGCTGTGTGGGGATAAAGCCCATCTCAAAGTGATCCTTGAGACCGGCGAATTGGTCACCTATGACAATGTGCGCAAGGCCTCCTTCCTCGCCATGCTCGCTGGCGCGGACTTCATCAAGACCTCCACAGGAAAAGTCGCACCGGCAGCCACAGCACCTGTAGTCCTTGTGATGCTCGAGGCGGTCCGTGATTTCTATCAGATGACAAACCACCGCATTGGCGTCAAGCCAGCTGGCGGAATCCGAAATACAAAAGATGCCATCAAGCAATTGGTCCTCGTGAACGAGACGGCGGGGCCAGAATGGCTGACGCCCTCCCTCTTTCGCATCGGCGCCAGTGCGCTACTCAACGACTTGCTGATGCAGAGAATGAAGATGCGAGATGGTTACTATGCAAGTCCCACCTACGTGACGATCGATTAAGGCAGAGTAGAAGATGACATCATTTGAATACGCACCAGCCCCTGAGTCGCGATCAATCGTCAGAATCGATCCCCAATACGGGCATTTCATCAACGGCGCTTTCACAAAAGGCAGCAACCATTTTCCATCTATCAATCCGGCAAATGAGGAAGTCCTTAGCCACATCGCGCTAGGCAATTCAAAAGATATTGATGCGGCCGTAGATGCAGCGCGCGTTGCCTACGAGTCGGTCTGGTCAAAGATGTCCGGCAAAGAGCGCGGCAAATACCTCTACCGCATCGCCAGAATTCTTCAAGAGCGGGCCCGTGAATTCGCAGTGCTTGAGACCCTCGACAACGGAAAACCTATCCGGGAATCGCGCGATGTAGATGTCCCACTCGCTGCGGCGCACTTCTTCTATCACGCGGGCTGGGCAGACAAATTGGACTATGCAGGATTCGGAAATTCACCGCGTGCCCACGGCGTCGCTGGACAGATAATCCCTTGGAACTTTCCGATCCTGATGCTTTCGTGGAAGATCGCACCCGCCCTGGCGGCCGGCAACACAGTTGTCCTAAAGCCTGCCGAATCCACTTCTCTTACTGCACTTCTCTTCGCCCAAGTCTGTCAGCAAGCCGAACTTCCACCTGGCGTTGTAAATATCGTCACCGGTGATGGCAGCACAGGTGCAGGACTGGTTGATCATCCCGGTATCGACAAGATCGCCTTTACCGGATCCACCGAAGTTGGAAAGGCGATTGCACGCGCAATCGCGCCGACGCATAAGAAAGCAACCCTCGAACTTGGAGGAAAAGCTGCAAACATCGTCTTTGAGGATGCCGCTATTGATGAGACTGTTGAAGGAATCGTCAATGGCATCTTCTTCAACCAGGGGCATGTCTGCTGCGCGGGATCTCGATTGCTCGTGCAAGAAGATGTTGCAGAGGAAATTTTGTCCAAGCTGAAGGTGCGCATGGCAAAGATCAGAGTTGGCGATCCGCTGGATAAGAACACCGATCTAGGTGCCATCAACTCTTCCGAGCAATTGCAGAAAATCCGCGATCTGAGCAATACAGGCGATGATGAAGGTGCCGAGCGTTGGAGTCCAGAGTGCACTCTCCCCGGCACCGGTTTCTGGTTTCCCCCAACGATATTCACCGGGGTCACCCAAGCCCACCGCATCGCGCGCGAAGAAATATTCGGCCCCGTGCTCTCCGTCATCACTTTCAGAACGCCGCAAGAGGCGATTGAGAAAGCCAACAACACTCCATATGGATTATCAGCTGGCATCTGGAGCGAGAAGGGCTCTCGCATTCTCTGGGCAGCTCAACAACTCAAAGCCGGTGTTATCTGGGCAAACACATTCAATAGATTTGATCCGGCAAGCCCGTTTGGTGGGTACAAAGAATCAGGCTGGGGTCGCGAAGGCGGCCGCCACGGTCTTACGGCATATTTGAAAGAGGCGGGGTCCAGCAATGAGTGAGCGTCTAGAAGTGAAGAAGACCTACAAACTTTATATCGGTGGAGCCTTTCCTCGCAGTGAGTCAGGGCGAACCTACGAGGTTCAGGCAAAGAACGGCACCTTCATCGCCAATGCATGCCTAGCTTCGCGAAAAGATCTCAAAGACGCGGTCGTTGCCGCACGGGCAGCACAGAATTCATGGGCCAGCGCCACTGCCTACAACCGAGGACAAATTTTCTATCGCATTGCAGAGATGATGGAAGGCCGTCGCGATCAATTCATCAATGAAATCGCCGCCATTGATGGTGTTTCGGCGAAGATCGCAGAGAAGGAAGTTATCGCAGCCATTGATCGATGGGTCTGGTATGCCGGTTGGAGCGACAAGTTATCTGCCCTGGCGGGATCAACCAATCCAGTCGCTGGCCCGTATTACAACTTCACAATTCCTGAAGCGATGGGGGTCGTCGGTGCCATCGCACCTGAGGAGCACTCCTTGCTGGGGTTGGTGGAAGCCATTGCACCGATTATTGTCTCTGGAAATACTTGCATCGTGCTGGCTAGTTCTCGTGCGCCGTTATCGGCGATCACTTTCGCTGAAGTCATGGCCACGAGCGATCTTCCCCATGGCGTCTGCAATGTTCTTACTGGCAATAAGGAAGAGCTAGCACCGTGGTTTGCCTCGCATATGGACCTCAATGGGCTCGATATCAGCGGTATCAACGAGCCGTCCTTGATTTCGGATGTGAAAACCTCGGGTGCTCAGAATTTAAAGAGGATTCATTCCTTCGCGGTCGGTGAGAGTCCGCAGAGGATCTTGGCTTTCATGGAAGCCAAAACGATCTGGCACCCAATCGGCGTCTAGTACTACTTCTCCGCAGCGATTGCAGCGTAAGCCGGCTTAACAACTTCTTCAATGATGGCCAGTCTTTCCTCAAAGGGAATGAAGGCGCTCTTGAGTGCATTAATCGTCACTCGCTGAAGATCTAAAAAGGTCCAATCGAAGGCTTCTACAAGCTGGGTCATTTCTTTGGTCATCGAGGTGTCGCTCATCAATCGGTTGTCCGTGTTGACGGTAATGCGAAATCTCATCTTCCCAAGTTTTCCGATGGGGTGCTCCTTGATGGATTTTGCGGCTCCCGTTTGAAGATTGGATGTCGGGCAAAGTTCGAGAGGAACACGTCGGTCACGGATGTAGGAGGCAAGCCTTCCCATTTTTGGATTGGATCCGCTCAGGTCGATGTCATCCATGATGTGAACGCCGTGACCCAATCGTTCGGCGCCGCAGAGTTGGATTGCCTCCCATATTGAGGGGAGTCCATACGCCTCGCCGGCGTGGATTGTGAAGTGAGCATTCTCGCGACGCAAATAATCAAAAGTGGATTGCTGATCACTGGGCGGATAGCCATCCTCGGGGCCGGCGATATCGAATCCGACAACACCCAAATCGCGATACTCAACAACAAGTTCGGCTGCCTCTTGCGATCGCTTGTTCTGCCGCATCCCGCAAAGGATCGATGTAACGCGAATAGAAAGTCCTTCGGCGGCGGCATCGGCTTCACCTAATCGGTAGCCCTCCAAGGTTGCTTGCACGACATCTGACATCGACAGGCCCTTTTCGGTAAAGAGTTCGGGCGCACCACGGACCTCGGCATAGACAACACCATCTCTTGCCAAATCAACGACACACTCACGGGCAACGCGGATAATGTCTTGGCGGCGTTGCATCACAGCGATGGTGTGGCTGAAGGTTTCCAGAGTATCGAACCAATGAACCTGAATCACATGCTTCGCGAAACCAGATACCCAGTTCTTCTGCATCGGTTGTGGGAAGGGCCGTGTACCCAATCTCTTGAGCGATATCGATAATAGTTTGCGGGCGCAATCCGCCATCCAAATGATCGTGCAACAACGCCTTCGGTAGACGCTTGATCTGACTTGGTTTAGGAACCTTCAAAAGATCGTTCATTGAATTCTCTCCACAATCAAAGGTAGTCGATTGACCGCACCGCCAGCCACAATCGTCACTGATCCGGCTAGGGCTTCCAAGGCTCGCGGGAACCGCTCTGGCTCATCGGTATGCAGTGTCATCAGCAATTGTCCGGTAGTGATCTCATCTCCCGGCTTGGCATGAAGTTCTATTCCGGCACCTGCCTGAACTTTCTCACCTTGTTTAGATCTACCAGCCCCTAGCCTCCAGGCAGCGACGCCAACTTTCATGGCATCCATTCCGACCATCCGGCCACTTTGCGTTGCCACATACTTCTGGTTCTCTCGCGCAGTTGGAAGGGGTGCGTCGGGGTTGCCTCCCTGGGCGCTGATCATCTCTCGCCACACATCCATCGCGCTGCCATCCTTCAAGGCACTCTCTGGATCCTTCCCGTGGATCCCCGCCAACTCGATCATCTCGCGTGCCAGCAGAAGAGTCAGCTCAATGACATCACTAGGGCCACCGCCGGCTAAAACTTCAACTGATTCGCGAACTTCAAGTGCGTTCCCAACGGTTAAGCCCAGCGGGACATCCATCGCGGTCACCAACGCGCGCGTCTTAACCCCCGCATTCTTGCCAAGCTCAACCATCGTGCGCGCGAGAATTCCGGCTTGTGCCGGATCGCTCATGAAGGCGCCACTTCCTGTCTTCACATCGAGTACAAGAGACGATGTTCCTTCGGCGATCTTCTTGCTCATGATGGAGGAGGCAATAAGTGGAATTGCCTCCACCGTTGCCGTCACATCGCGTAGTGCGTATAACTTCTTATCGGCGGGTGCCAAACCCGCACCGGCGGCGCAAATAACCGCGCCGCAGTCCTGCAAGACTTTCAACATTTCTGCGTTGGACAATTCTGCGCGCCATCCCGGGATGGACTCTAACTTATCCAGCGTTCCACCGGTATGCCCGAGTCCTCGACCTGACAACTGGGGCACGGCGCCTCCGCATGCTGCCACCAAAGGTGCAAGCGGAAGGGTGATTTTGTCCCCGACTCCCCCCGTTGAATGTTTATCCGCGGTGGGGCGCGTAATGGTTGACCAGTTCATCTTCTCGCCGCTGTTGATCATTGCATTTGTCCAGCGCGATATTTCGCGGGCCTTCATTCCATTCAGAAGTATGGCCATGGCAAGGGCTGCCATCTGTTCGTCGGCAACGACTCCTCGGGTATAGGCAGATATGACCCAATCAATTTGCGCATCGCTTAACTCATGGTGGTCGCGTTTTGCCGCTATCACTTCTACTGCAGAGAAATCCTCAATCAATGCGTCGCTTCATTTCATCAGGCCCAAATGCCCAGGGCAGCAACTCAGAGAGCGGGCGAATCCCTGTATCGGTCATCAATTGCAGCGCGTCTCCGCCATGTTCAAAAAGCAACTGCCTGCACCGCCCGCAGGGCATAAGGGCATTGCCATGGGAATCTACGCAGTACACAGCGAGGAGATTGCCTCCTCCAGTGGCTGCCAGCGTTGAGACGAGACCACATTCGGCGCAGAGGGTAAGTCCATAGCTGGCATTCTCGACGTTGCAGCCGACAATGATGCGACCGTCATCAACGAGTGCAGCGACGCCCACTGGAAATTTCGAATACGGCGCATACGCCTTCTTCATCGCGGAAATTGCCTTAGCGTGTAGTAGATCCCAATCAATATTCATTAGACCGTCTCGCCCCGTTTATACGGCACCCCATCTGCCGCCGGCGCCCGAACCCGACCGACAAATCCAGTAACAGCGATAATCGTGGCAATATACGGCGCCATCAACATGAATTCGGAAGGAATGGCTGTTCCGATAATCGAAAGAACACCCTGGAGATTGTCGGCAAAGCCGAAGATCAAGGCAGCAGATACTGCGCCTAAGGGGCTCCAACGTCCGAAGATCAATGCAGCCAAAGCGATAAATCCTTTACCGGCCGTCATCTCCTTGCCAAAAGGACCAACTGCACCAATGGTGAAGTAAGCACCGCCGAGACCGGCAATGGCCCCGCCGAGAATGACGTTGCGGAACCGAATTCGATTGACGTTGATGCCCACACTCTCGGCAGCTGTTGGATGCTCCCCCGCCGCGCGCATGCGAAGACCCCATTTTGACCGGAATAATCCGATATGAATAAGGGCAACAATCACGTACATCAAGTACACAATGATCGTCTGGTCAAAAAGAATCGGCCCGATGATGGGAATTTTCCAGAGCACTGGGATTTTTATCGGAGAAAGTATGGGACCAGAATTCCATGTTGCCTGATACGGAATGAGCAGTCGCTTGTACAGGAAGTCCGTCAGACCAATGACCAGTACGTTAAGGACGAAGCCAAGAATTACCTGATCAATTCCAAATTTAATTGCGAAAACTGCCAGGAGGTAGGCAATAAGAGCACCAGCAAAGGGCGCAATGAGCAGTCCAAGCCAGGTCTTCTGCGTCAAACTTGCCAAGACACCAGATGCGAAAGCGCCGGCAAGAAGCTGTCCTTCAATGGCAATGTTGATGACTCCCGAGCGCTCGCAGAGAACACCTGCCATAGCGCCGTAAATAAGTGGAACCGCAAGCAGTAGACCGCCCTGCAAAAGACCTGTCAGCGGGATGAATTTTCCACTAGCTGCCCAGCAAAGGAACGACATCAAGAAACTAAACCCAAAAATCGCACTTGCAATAGGAATCTTCTTCCGGGCACGGTATTGGAAGAGTGCGAGAATCGCCGCCAAGAGCGCCAGAACTGCAAAACCCAATGAGCCATGCTTTGAATTGATGGACCATTCGTGAATTGCCACCCACTCGCGATCCATTACGAAACCAAATGTGGCTTTGTCGTGCTGCTTGGGAATAATCACGAAGGCGAGAAAAGCGAAGGCGGCCAACACGAACATGAGCACAACCATCCGACGACGGCGACGCTCTGGAGCCGATAGGGAGAGAACTTCGACTTGTGACATCATCCGTTCCATCCCTTGGAAGCCACGCCCGATCCGACTTTGAGTTGTTTGATTCTAAATACCGCCTTCACTAACGCAGGTGCTGCAATAAAGAGGACAACGAGGGCTTGAATGACCAGAATTAAATCAATCGGCGTATCGGTATTAGCCTGCATGGTCAGACCGCCCGCGCGCAGACCGCCAAAGAGAAGCGCGGCAAAGACCGTCCCAATTGGGTTGGCACGGCCCAAGAGAGCAACGGTGATTGCATCAAAACCAAAACTTCCGCCGGCCCCAGCGGTGAGTGCGTACTCACTGCCGAGGATTTGAACCGCGCCACCTAGGCCAGCCAAAGCGCCAGCAATTGTCATCACCAAGGTGGTAACCAATGGAACAGAAATTCCCGCTGTCTTTGCGGCCGCGGCATTCGCACCTACTGCTCGGAATCTAAAGCCCCATGTGCTGCGATTGAGCAACCACCACACACCTGCGGCAGCAGCCAACGCAATGATGATGCCTAGATTTACACGTAGATTGGGACCGGCCAGGTGCGGCAATCGCGCGCTCTCCTTCACCGGCGGAGCGATGGGATCCTGTCTACCTTTGCGTAGAAATGGCGTGGTACTCAGCAGCCAGAGGAGGAAATACGTAGCAACATAATTGAGCATGATCGTGACGATGACCTCGTGTGCCCCGGTTCTCGCCTTTAGTAACCCAACAATTCCGCCCCACAGACCGGCGAAGACCATTGCGGTCACGATTGCGGCGATGACGTGGATCCCAATTGGCATGGTGGTCTTAAATCCAACAACGGATGCACCGATGGCACCGAAAATGAATTGCCCCTGTGCGCCGATATTAAAAAGACCGGCGCGAAATGCCAGTGCGACCGAGAGTCCGGTAAGGATCAAAGGAGCTGCCGATACCAAGGTTTCTGACAACGGATAAAAGCCATAAAAGAAATTGGGGTGTGCAAGATTGGGATCGTAGATAGCTCCTTCAAAGAGGGCTAGGTACGCCTTTCCTGCCGCGGCAAGTGCGCCGCCGATGAATTTCAGCGGCGAATGAGCGAGTTTGAGAACGTTCGGATCAGAGAATGCGATGAGCAATCCACTGACAAAAAGGGCAGAAAAGAAGGCCAGGCCAGGAAGGGCGATAGTGGCAAATGCTTTTCGTGCAAATTTCACGAATGGATCCCTTCTGGGTGCACGCCAGCCATCAGAAGGCCGAGGTCTTCACGAGATGTGGTTGCCGGAACCATTGCAATAACTTCACCGCGGTACATGACCGCGATTCGATCGGCAAGATCAGTTACTTCATCCAGCTCGGTGCTGAATATGAGAACTGCTCTGCCGGAATCTCTCTCGGCGATGATTCTCTGGTGAACGAATTCGATAGATCCGACATCAAGGCCACGAGTCGGTTGAGAGGCAACAACGAGCTTTACCGGGCGCGAAAGTTCGCGGGCAAGCACGACTTTCTGCTTGTTTCCCCCCGATAGAGATGCGGCAGTGTCCTGGACGCTCTGCAAGCGCACATCGAATTCCTTGACGCGGAGTTCGGCCTCCCGTGCCACGATGCTCGGCGAGAGGATCGGACCCTTTGCATAAGGAGGAACATCATATGTGTCCAGGATCAAGTTCTCGGCAACCGTGAAAGAGGAGATCAATCCGTCATGTTCTCGGTCCTCGGGCACATAGGCAATGCCCGCATACAAGGTGTCATGCACCGACCAGGTCGTGATGTCTTTGCCGCCTAGAACAATGGATCCCTCCATGAATTCTTCCAGTCCAACAATGGCTTTGGCCAATTCACTCTGGCCGTTTCCTTGTACACCAGCAACCGCCAAGATCTCGCCTTCGTGTACGTCAAAGGAGACGCTCTTGACGAGCCTTCTTCCAGTCACATCGCGCACATTCAAATTCTTGATCGAGAGGACGACGGGACCCGCATTGCTGGCCTTTTTGAAGACATCTAGCACGACTGGCCGGCCAACCATGAGGGAGGCCAACTCCTCCTGGGAGGCAGTTATAGGAGGGGTTCCAACAACCTTGCCACGGCGAATAACGGTGATCTTGTCCGCCGCCTCTTGCACCTCGCGCAGTTTGTGAGTGATGAAAACTATCGAAGTTCCCTTATCCCGCAGGATCTTCATATTCCGCAACAATTCATCGGTCTCCTGCGGTGTGAGCACCGCTGTTGGTTCATCCAAAATCAATACCTTTGCGTCGTAAATCAACGCCCGGATGATCTCGACACGCTGCTGGATACCAACGGGGAGGTCCTCAACCAACGCATCAGGGTCGACGTCAAAGTTGAATTCCTTAGAAACTCGGCGGATCTCCTCTTTGGCCGTTGCCAAATCCAAAATGCCAAATTTATTCGTTGCCTCGTGGCCAAGGACGATATTTTCTGCGACCGTGAACACGGGAATCAACATAAAGTGTTGATGCACCATTCCTATACCTGCAGCCAGAGCATCGGCTGGACCCGAAATTGTGATTTCTTTGCCATCTACAAGAATCGTTCCGGAATCAGGTTGTAGGAGTCCGTACACGACATTCATGAGGGTCGACTTACCGGCACCATTTTCACCAAGAATTGCGTGAATTTCGCCGTCTTCTACTTTGAGGTCTATCGCGTCATTGGCGACCAGTGCTCCAAAACTCTTTGTAACAGCGCGAAGCTCCAAGGACATACAAAGAAATCTACCTTGAAAATGCAATTCCGCAAAGAAAAATGGAGCGAGTCCGCAAGACTCACTCCATTTTTCAATCCTATTTACGAGTGGAAAATCCTTCAGAATTAACTACTCATACATAGTGTTCTGACTAACTATTGAACTTTCACCTTCCCTGACTGAATGTCGAGGCCAAGTTGGGTCACTTCTTTCTGAAGTGCCGTTGGTACCTGATTGGTCAGATCGTGGTAGGGGGCCAAATAGGTACCACCGTTAGCCAAGGTGCCCAAATAGCCAGCCGAGGTGAATTTGCCGGCAACTTCATCCTTGATCACCGCCGTCACGGAAGTGTCAACGCCTTTCACAACAGATGTGAGAAGCACCGCCCTGTATTGTGGGGCTTGAATAAAGCCATCGGAATCAACCCATATCGTGACAGATTTGTGTGCAGAAAGTGATTCTCCAGCTGTTGCACCGCCGAGGCCGCCAGCAACCGGGAAGATTACATCGGCTCCTTGCTGCTCGAAGTTCTTCGTAAACTGAAGAGCTTTTGACTGATCGGAGAATCCACCTACGAACAGTCCATCTTTCTTCACTGTGTCCCAACCTAGAGTGACGACCTTTGTGCCCTTGACCTTGTTGTAATAGGCAACGCCCTTGGCGAATCCATCCATGAAGATAGTTACAGGCGGAATATTGAGTCCGCCATATGTGGCCACTGTGCCAGTCTTTGAGAAACCTGCCGCAAGGTAGCCTGCCTGGAAAGAAGGCTGGTCGGTCGCAAATTGCAGACCTTTTAAGTTGGCAATTGCCGTGCCTGGATACTGATCTCCATTTGGCCCGTGATCAAAGCCGTCTTGATCGACGATTGCAAAATTCGTTCCGGGGTTAGCCTTTGCGGCGTCAATGATTGCGCTATTAATAAGGAATCCAACACCAATGATGATGTTGCACTTCTCGTCTACTAATTTCTTAAGGTTTGGCGCATAGTCAGCATCTGACTGTGCAGCGAGATATTTAACAGTCACAGACGAAGAGGCTGCTGCTTGGGCTCCGCGCCATGCGGCTGCGTTGAAGGACTTGTCGTCCACGCCTCCAGTGTCGAGTGCAAGACATGCCTTTATTGCCGTTGAAACGGTGGTCTTGGAACACCCTGTAATGCCGACTGCAAGTACCGCGGCCGCTACAAGGGCTCCGTAACGCAATGATTTTTTCAATGTTCCTCCAGAGAACCCCATGTATGCAGGGGTCAATTGAGTCTAGCCATGTAGAAAAAATCTACAAGAAAGAAAAAGCGGGGCGAGCCTCTAGGGCTCGCCCCGCCTCTTACAAACCGCCAAATTAACCTACTTTGACTTTTCCAGTCTTGATGGCGATGCCAAGTGCACGGACCTCGTTCTGGAGTTTGGCAGGAACTTTTCTAGCTAGGACATGGTACGAGGCTAGATAAGTGCCCTTGTTTGCCAATGTGCCCAAGTAGCCAGCAGAGGAGAACTTGCCCTTTGCTACATCCTTGATAACACCAGCTACAGATGTATCAACACCCTTAACAACAGATGTCAGAAGCACTGATTTGTATTGTGGCGCTTGTACGAATCCATCTGAGTCAACCCAGATAGTTACTGACTTGTGTCCGGTCATTGATTGACCAGCAGTTGCTCCACCAAGACCACCAGCAACCGGGAAGATTACATCTGCACCCTGTTGCTCGAAGTTCTTGGAAATCTGCAATGCCTTGGCCTGATCAGAGAAACCGCCTACGAAAGTTCCGTCCTTCTTCGCGACGTCCCATCCGAGTGCGACAACGCTCTTCTTATGAACGGTGTTGTAGTAAGCGACACCCCTAGCAAAGCCATCCATGAAAATGGTGACTGGTGGAATGTTGAGTCCGCCGTAGGTAGCAACTTTGCCGGTCTTTGAGAAACCTGCAGCAAGGTAGCCAGCTTGGAATGCGGACTGATTTGTTGCGAACTGAAGACCCTTCAGGTTTGCAAGAGCAGTACCTGGGTACTGATCTCCGTTTGGACCATGATCAAAACCATCTTGATCGACGATCGCAAACTTTGTGCCTGGGTTGGCCTTCGCCGCATCAACAATTGCACTGTTAATAAGGAATCCAACACCGATGATGACGGTGCATTTCTCATCAACTAGCTTCTTGATGTTTGGTGCGTAGTCAGCATCAGATTGTGCAGCGAGATACTTGACTGTCACCGACTTTGATGCAGTTGACTGCGCTCCACGCCATGCTGCGGCGTTGAATGACTTGTCATCTACACCACCGGTGTCGAGTGCCAAGCACGCTTTAACAGCAGTTGCAGCAGGTGCTGCCGGAGCCACGGTAATGCCGAATGCAAGTGTTGAAGCCGCGATGACGGCTCCATAACGCAATGACTTTTTCAATGTTCCTCCAAGGAGCCCCATGTCGTTCATGGGGAGTTGATTTAGTCTAACCATAGTGACACAGCCTAAAACAGACCGAATTGGTTACGTTTAAATTACAACGGAAGTTTCGCTGCCTTCACCGCCGCAGAGTTGATAACGTTTCGATACTTGGCGACCAGCGGCGACCATAGCGATAATTCAATGTAGCGCCCTTGAATGCCGTACCGGCGTCCATAAATTCCCGACCTCGCATCCAGCACGTCAATGACCGTGCGGCCAGAAACAGACTCAGAGATCACGTTGACGATCGCCTTATCAACACGCTTGACAAGGGAGGCCAGGATGAATCTTTTCGAGCCCGCCGGGAGAGTCACATACTGATCTGGTTCTACGAGAATCAGCCCAATATTGGCCCCACCCTTGTTGGCTGCTGCCACCGCCTTGACTACGTCGGAGTCCGACCCTGCGGTCGTCAGGAATATGACGTCAGCGCCAGCACTTATGAGTCCTTTAGTGAGAGCGAGCGCAGAATCACTCCCCAAACTGGTACTCACTGTTACGTCCTTCTTAACATCGCGTGCGCCGGCGGTGAATCCACTCTCGTATCTCGAACCCGTTGTACCAACAAGTCCAATCTTGCCCGTATGCGTGGCTAAAGCAGCCGTCACGCCCGCCAGATAGCCTCCCTGGTTCTCCGAGAAGACCAACGACGTCACGTTAATCATCCGTATCGAAGCATCGTTGACGATGACGAACTGCCTTCTGGGGAAATCCACAGCTACATTTGCAAGGGCGGTGGCATAACCCGCGCCCACCGCGATAATCGGATTGCAATCCTTTGTTACCAGTGAGCGCAGACGTTGTTCACGATCAGCATCAGAACCGATTGTCACTGTCGAACTCACTTGCATGGGGAAACGCTTGCCAGCCATCGCCAGACCTAGCACGACCGCGTCATCAAAGGAGTGATCCCCCGGCCCGCCAGTGTCATAGGCGACCCCCACGCGAAGCGGAGACGCAGCCTGTACGGCGGGGGCAAAAGATGTAAGGGTCAACAAAAGGGCCGCAGCTAGTCCGGCAGCAACTGACCCACGAAATTTCATTGCACTAGACCTAGATTCTTGTATGTAGCCTGAAGAGTGTGGTCTGCAACGATACGGGCTTTTGCGGCGCCGGCATGGAGAATCGCCAATAGCGATGCCTCATCTTCCAGCAATTCCAGCGCGCGCTCGCGCACTGGACGCAGAAACTCAACGACTACTTCGGCCACCTCGGTTTTAAAATCTCCGTAGCCCTTGCCTTCAAACTCCTTCTCGATCGCCTCAATGCTCTTTCCAGAAAGCGTCGAGTGAATCATCAGAAGGTTGCTGATGCCCGGTTTCTCCTTCTCATCAAACTTAACTTCGCGACCGGTATCAGTAACCGCGCTCTTGATCTTCTTCGCATTGACCTCCGGAGAATCCATGATCTCCACGATTCCCGCTACCGTTGAAGATGACTTACTCATCTTGGCCTTCGGGTTCTGCAAGTCATAAATCTTGGCACCGCTTTTCACGATGTGGCCTTCCGGAATTTGGAAAGTCTTTCCGTAGCGTGAATTGAATCGCTCAGCCAAGTCGCGTGTGATCTCAAGATGCTGGCGTTGATCCTCACCGACGGGAACAAGATCGGCCTGATACAGAAGAATGTCGGCGGCCATCAGCATCGGGTAGGTGAAGAGCCCGACAACTGTGCGGTCCGAACCAGATTTCTGCGACTTATCTTTGAACTGCGTCATTCGACTGGCTTCACCGAACCCGGCCATGCACTCCATCACCCATCCCAGTTGATTGTGCTGGGCGACGTGTGATTGCAAAAAAAGATTGCTCTGTTCTGGATTGACACCCATCGCGAGAAGTTGCGCAGCAGTTGCCAAACTCCGACGTCTAAGGACCGCTGGTTCTGTTTCTACGGTCAGCGAATGTAGATCGGCGACAAAGTAAAAAACCTCGAACTCATTCTGTAGCGCCACCCAATGCCTCACGGCTCCCAGGTAATTTCCGAGATGCAGCGAATCAGCTGTTGCCTGAATGCCAGAGAGGACTCGTTTGCGGGTCATGCGGCGTATTCTCGCATGAGTTATGCAGTCCGCGAGATCAATAAGGATCCAACGCGTTTGCCCTCCAAAGAAAGTACCGTAATCCGTGCGCCTTCGATGGCGACGACGTCGTTGACGTTAGGGATGCGTCCTAGGTAGTGCATCACAAAACCGCTGAGAGTTTCATATGGACCCTCTGGAACCTCGATGCCTGTCTCGTCAATCAGATCCTCGATCGAGATAAGGCCGTCGACTTCGAAGTCCCCTGTACGGATTTCGTGCGAGATTTCAAGTTCTGGTGAGTCATATTCATCGCGGATATCGCCAATAAGGCATTCGACGAGGTCCTCCATCGTGACGATTCCATCTGTTCCGCCGTACTCATCAAGAACAATGGCCAGATGTTGGCTCTGGTTGCGCATCTCAGTTAGAGCTGGAAGCACACCTTTGGTGCCAGGCAAGAAAATTACCTTGCGCACGAGTTCTTGAATCTTCTCGCTGTTTGCCGCCAAGGACTTATCCAGAAGGTCGCGGACATGAATAAACCCGATGACTTCATCAGTTGAACCCTTGACCACCGGATATCGCGAGTGCGCCCGGTCCACTGCGAGCGCAATTGCCCTGCCAACCGTCAAGGAGCCATCGAGGAAATCAACTTCGGTGCGCGGAACCATTACCTCGTGAATCTGGCGATCGCTCGCGTTGAATACCTCTTCGACAATGTCGCGTTCTTCATCGGTGAGGGCGGCATGGCCCGTAACAAGGTCAAGGAGCTCCTCCTCCGACATCTGCTCGCGTTGTTCTTCCGGATCTAGCCCGAATAGCCGAACGATGATGTTGGTTGAGTGGGAAAGAAGCCAAATAACTGGTCGGAAAACCATGGCAAGCACATCGATGATGGGCGCAGCGGCAAGAGCGATGGCTTCGGTGCGGAAGAGTGCCAATCTCTTTGGTACTAATTCACCAAAGACCAACGAGATGTAGGCGATGATCAAGGTCAGGCCAATGAGTGAGATGGCATTGCTCCACCCGCGCGAGAGCCCCATCCCCTCCAGCCACGGCACGACGTAGCGACCGATCCGCTCGGCACCCAATGCCGCGGATAAAAATCCGCAGACCGTGACACCGACTTGTGCCGCAGCCAAGAAACGGTTGGGGTTGGCCGCCAGCGCGGAAACCCGCAAGCCGCGCTTGCCCTGTGTGGCCATCTGCCTGACCTGGCTCTCTCGCAGCGAGATGAGAGCAATCTCTGCGGCCACGAAAAGGGCGGCCAAAAGGATCAAGGCAAGGACGACAGCGATATCTAAAAAGAGGCCCCCAATAGATAAGTTCGGGGAGTCAGTGGCCATACCGAAAGAATAAGGGCAGAAGCCCCTTCACTGATGCGTCCACTTCCCTATTCCCAGTCAAATGGCGTAACCTCCTGCCACTGCCTTGCAAATACCCCCCGGAAACGGGTGTAAATTCGAGCGTAAGTCGTTGTCCATGGCCGTCTAGGGCATGGGCGATGGGACCTTCATCCAACGGACCGTCGGGCACGTACCTGCCCGGAGAAGGAGTTATGTCATGGCCTCTGTCGTTTTCGACAAAGCAACACGTATCTACCCAGGAACAACCACCCCCGCCGTCGACAAGTTAGATCTTGTTGTCAATGACGGCGAATTTCTCGTCCTCGTCGGACCATCTGGTTGCGGCAAGTCAACATCACTTCGCATGTTGGCCGGACTTGAAGAAATTGATAACGGACGCATCCTCATTGGTGACCGCGATGTCACCAACGTTGCGCCAAAAGACCGCGATATTGCAATGGTCTTCCAGTCATACGCGCTCTACCCACACATGACCGTCGCCGAGAACATGGGCTTCGCTTTGAAGATCGCGGGCACCTCGAAAGAAGAGCGTGACCGTCGCGTCCTTGAAGCCGCCAAACTTCTTGACCTCGAGCCATACCTAGAGCGCAAGCCAAAAGCTCTCTCCGGTGGACAGCGCCAACGCGTTGCCATGGGTCGCGCCATTGTTCGCGAACCCCAGGTCTTCCTTATGGACGAGCCTCTCTCAAACCTTGATGCGAAGTTGCGTGTAGCAACTCGTACACAAATTGCTGCGTTGCAGCGCCGCCTTGGAATCACCACCGTCTACGTAACACACGACCAGGTCGAAGCTATGACCATGGGCGACCGCGTTGCAGTACTCAAGGACGGAATCTTGCAGCAAGTGGATACACCACGAAATCTTTACGACAATCCAGCAAATGCATTCGTTGCCGGATTCATTGGTTCACCTGCCATGAACTTGCTCAGTGCCCCGGTTGTCGGCGGAGTGGCCAAACTCGGGTCACTTTCGATTCCTGTTCCTGCTCATGCTGGGGACCACGTGACGGTTGGCGTCCGTCCAGAAAGCTTCAGCCCCGCTGCAGATGGCTTCCATGTTCTCGTTGAAGTTGTCGAAGAACTCGGTGCCGACGCATTCGTTTACGGAAAGCCAGCCGACCCAACCGTGAAGTTCGCATTCTCTGCGGAGGAAGCACAAGTTATTGTTCGTTGGGATCCAAAGAATCCTCCCGCACCTGGCACGACCGTTTCTGTCGTCGCCAATCCTGCAGAAATTCACCTCTTTGATTCTGCATCCGGTGAGCGCCTAAAGTAATTAAATAGCACTAAGAACTGCCCTCGGTGACGATAACCTGGGGCAGTTCTATTTTTTGTAACTCTGAGTAACGAAGATTTGTGCCAGAATCTCATCGCCTTGTTGTTTGCAAGGAAATGGTGAAGCGAGGAGAAAGGCGTAACTCCGCAAACAAGCGCTTTGCCTTGGGGTCGCGACGGGAAGAACCTCGGAGAATATCCGAGGTTCTTTTAATTTATGTGCGCGGCAGCTTGGGTAACACAAACATTGTCCACAGATCTTCGATAGAAAGACGTAACCCCGGCAGCTTGCTTTCGCAGAGGCTTACCGGGGTCTTCGAGGCTTATATTACGGAACGTGTCTGAGATGTCAAATGACCCTGTGAAAGTTGTGCAGCGGTTATCCTCCGATCGTCTGAGTACGTATATGGATGCGGCTAGCGGGGATCTACTGCAAGCACTCGACTTATATAAGTGGAATATCGCCCTTTCAGGCGCGTTGTTTGAGGCAATCGCAGTAGTTGAAGTAGTCGTGCGGAACGAAATCGATAACAATCTAACAACCTGGGCCCAGTCGCTTGGGGCGGATTGGATGGACATTGCGCCGCTGGATGAAAAGGGAAAAGCCGATATTGCAAAGGCACGAATTCGGAACAATAAAAATCCCACCCACGGGAAAGTATTGGCCGAACTCAACTTTGGCTTCTGGCGTTTCTTGGTCGCAAATCGCTACCTACACACAATCTGGATCCCAACTATGTGCAGCGCATTTCCTCATCTTGGCGGCCACCCTGGAGAACGCCGCAAGGTAGTAGAACGCTCAATCGAAAGACTGTGGTTTCTCCGCAATCGAATTGGACATCATGAACCGATACACACACGGAATGTAAACCGAGACATTGCCGCCATGACTTCCCTTCTGGACTGGATTTGCCCTGACACGAGTTCATGGGCAGCCAATCAGCGAAGAGTCCAGGAAGTTCTCCTCCAGCGACCTAATTCAAAATACTCATAGGAACCGCCAACCCCACTAATCGTTAATACAACCCCAAAAGCCGAGGAATAACCAAGGGAATTACTCGTCAAGACTTCTGCTAAGTGGCATACAGTGTGGCGGTATGGAACGCCTTGATGCCATCGACGCCGCTCAACGAATTGTTAGAGCTCGGTTCCCCGATGCAAGGGCGGCATTTCTCACCGGAAGTGCGCTGACGACGCACCTAACGTCCACATCGGACCTAGATATTGTGGTCGTCCTGCAGGGCAGACCCGCACCCTTTCGAGAGAATATTCGTGAATACGGTTGGCCAGTTGAGTTATTTGTCCAGAGTCCTGCGTCGATCAAATATTTTGTGGCCAAGGAGACGAGCGAGCATCACGGGACAACACTCAAGATGCTTATGGATGGCCACATTCTTGCTTCGGTAGATGGGGAAGCCGAACGTCTGCAGGCCGAGGCCATTGACCGTTTCGCCAAGGGTCCCTCGTCAATATCGATTGAAGAAATGGAACGAAGGCGTTACGCGCTGACCGACCAACTTGATGATCTAATCGGGGCTACAGATCCCACTGAATTGCTCTACATCAGTCAGCAATTACTCGTTGGTGCTAGCGAACTTGCGCTGCTCTCCAAGGCGCAATGGCTGGCCTCGGGCAAGTGGTTGCCGCGACATCTAGCATTGAGCGAGCCAAAATTATCAATACGACTTTCTAGTGCCATTAAGGCTGTTCTTGAAAATGGGGAGAAGGAACCAATAGAAGATTTGGTCCGTGAAATTCTTGAACGGGTGGGCGGCCCTCTGACTGAGGGGTATCACGTTGCGGGCGAAATTCCAGATCTGCATTGAATGGCAGCGGCAAATGTATTGGCAACCCCACTCATCGTTAATGTCACCCCTTCTCAAACGGCCCTATGAAGTATCAGCGACGACGTCAAAAACGAAATTAGTTCCCGTCCCAATTATCGATTTCAGCTTTAAATGGATCAAGGCCCATTGGACCCTGCCTAAAAGCATTCGCATGGAACTTCTTCAGTGAGAACTTATCGCCGAGGCGCTGCTTCGCTTCTGCGCGAGCATCGAGCCAGAACTTCTCACCCACTTTGTAAGAAATTGCCTGCGCAGGAACTCCCAAGTAGCGATCGATTTCACTTCGAGCAAAGTCCTCGTCAAGCAACGCCTGATTGAGCATCAATTGAACCGCAGATTCGGCATTCCAAACATTTCCCTCTGGATCTTCATATCCCAGGTGCATTCCGATATCGACGACAACGCGAGCCGCACGCATTGCCTGCAACGAGAGCATCCCCATTTCTTCGCCTGGATCTGTGTAAACACCTAACTCATCCATAAATCGCTCTGCGTACAACGCCCAACCTTCCGAAAACCCGGTTACCCGACCCTCAAGACGTTGGAAGCGGCTAGTACGTTCGCGCTCCAAGCGGGTGCTGGCAATTTGCAAGTGATGGCCGGGCACCCCTTCGTGGTACCAGGTCGTTGGCATCTTCCACCAGGTAAATTCATTCTTGCCCAGTGTTGGAAACCAGGTAGTTCCCGGTCGGGAAAAATCCTCAGAAGGGGGGTAGTAATACGGCGCTGCGGCGCTTCCCAATGGAGCTAACTTCACATCACAGAATCGAATCCGTTCATCGATGTCGAAGTGAATTCCATCCATAGCTTCAACGGCATCATCGGTGAATTTGCGCAGTCGGCGCATCATTTCATCAGCCCCATGCACGGCGTATTTGGGGTCTGCCTCAAGGTGATCAGCAACCTCCCTCAGGGTTCTGGCACCCGGCTTGATTCTTTCGGCAACTTTCCACATGCGTTCATTGATCTGCGCCAAATCTGCCAAACCCCACTCGTATGTGGCACGTAGGTCAAGCATTGCACCAGTGTGGAAACGCACCCAGCGTGCGTATCGCTCCTCACCAACCCCATCGGCTTGCGTAGCCATCGGTAAGTACTGATTGATTAGCCACTGGCTCGTTTCGCCCGCCGCCTTATCCGCAGCGATGCCCGCAGCGTGCAATTCGGGGAACTTCCCGGCTGGATCGAATCGCTTGGCAAGTCCCGTAAACGCACCTTCAGAAAATGTTGCTAACTGCTTTGCGACAGTTTGAGTTTGGCGAACGGTATTGACCTTTCCCATATTTGCGAGGTCACTGATACATGAAATCCATGACTTAAGAGCACCTTCAACTGCATTCATGCGCGCAGTGATATTAGCAATCTGCTCGGGCGTATCGTATTTCATCACCTCAAAGACTTGGCGAATTGAAGTGCCAGGAGAGGAGACCACTGTCCAACAATTTTGTGGCTCATATGCCTCTGCCAGAAGAAGTTGAGTCGACAACCGCTCCTGCATAACATCACGAGCAATTCGATCGATCTCATCAATGGGCTCGAGTTTGCTTAAACGTTCCAATCCAGAGCGAATCTGATCCAATTTCTTAACAGAACCCTGAAGTGAAAAATCATCGAGCTGATCATCCAGATCGTTTTTACCAAGATAAGTGAGACCAATGGGGCTCAGCTTCTCCGCTTCAGTTGTATAGATATCGCCAAGTTCAAAAATTGCGGAACGAAAGCTTGATGTCATGGCACTTTTATATCAGTGGGGAGCAGGTAAGTCGACATCTAAACTCCTCCGTGAACACGGCCTGGATGCACCCTCAACTGATACTACCCGGCAAATTCCTATGGAAGAGTTATTTTTTCTCCGGCTAAGAAAGAGTGAGTTGCCGAACTCTTCAGTAAATGGACCTTTCCCTCACCCCAGACTCGCCAGGGTGAATCTGCGTTATCGCGAACCATTGCAGTGTTTTCATCGATCCCGATTAAGTTCATGCCCTCTTCAACGCGCATGATTGCAGCAGAAACTCGGTCGGGCAACCAACCGAGAAAACGATCGTAATGAGGGATCGTTTGAATCATCGGGAGTAAACCGAGGCCAGGCGTTACATGTGATTTGCGAAAGGCGATGATTTCACTACCTAAGGCCATGGCTCCGGCAGAACAACCCATCAGTGATGAACCAGTACTCCAAGCACGCACTATCGCTTCCCACACCGGGGTATCGATAAGAGACTCGGCTAAATGGTTGGGATCTCCCCCGGATAAATAGATGAGTCCCGCATCTTCAATTGCTTCAACATATTCAGGATTGAATGCATCTTCACGGGTATATAGACGGAGAGAATGTGTATCGACTGCGAGCCGCTGACCTTGCACACGGCCCAAGTCGTGCCAGTGTTCAAGGCGAGATGCATCTTCTTGACCCGCTGCCGTCGGCAGTTGCACAAATACTTCCCTCTTACCGCGAATGACCGCAGCTTGAAGTAACTCACCTTCAAGCGCGGTCATCACGGGTAAATACTCCCCAGAACCAACTAGTGCGATCGCGCCGCACTCTGGGTATTGCGACAAAGGAGTTAAGCCATTGCCTTTTGCAGGTTCTCGTCAATAGACGCCAAGAATTCCTGCGTGGTCTGCCATGGGCTATCTGGCGAAATGAGAATTGCCAAGTCTTTTGTCATCTTGCCGGACTCGACTGTCTCAATGCAGACGCGCTCGAGGGTGGTGGCGAACTTGGCCAACTCTGGAGTGTTGTCCAAGGTCGCACGGTGCAATAGACCCTGTGTCCAAGCAAAAATCGAGGCGATTGGGTTTGTTGAAGTTGGCTTGCCCTGTTGGTGCATGCGGTAGTGACGGGTCACTGTTCCGTGAGCCGCTTCGGCTTCAACAGTCTTTCCATCTGGGCTCATGAGCACACTGGTCATCAAACCAAGTGATCCGTAACCCTGTGCGATGGTGTCGGACTGAACGTCGCCGTCATAGTTCTTACATGCCCAGACGTAGCCGCCTTCCCAGCGAAGGGAAGTTGCAACCATGTCGTCGATGAGACGGTGCTCGTATGTAATTCCGAGCTTGTCGAACTCTGCTTTGAATTCATTTTCGAAGATCTCTTGGAAGATGTCCTTGAATCGACCGTCATAAGCCTTGAGGATCGTATTCTTTGTCGAAAGGAATACCGGGTACTTACGAAGAAGACCGTAGTTCAATGATGCGCGGGCGAAGTCGCGGATGGATTCATCCACGTTGTACATTCCCATTGCAACGCCTGAACTTTCGAACTTGAAAACTTCGTACTCAACTGGCTTGGAACCATCCTCTGGAGTGAAAGTCATCGTGACCATTCCGGCTCCGGGAACTAGGAAGTCCGTGGCCTTGTACTGATCGCCGAATGCGTGACGACCGATAACGATTGGCTTGGTCCACTGTGGAACCAGGCGAGGAACGTTGCTGATCAGGATTGGCTCACGGAAGATAACTCCGCCCAAGATGTTGCGGATAGTTCCGTTAGGGGACTTCCACATCTTCTTGAGTCCGAATTCTTCAACGCGTGCCTCATCGGGAGTGATCGTTGCGCACTTGACGCCAACGCCGTGCTTCTGGATGGCATGAGCAGAATCAATAGTCACCTGGTCATTTGTTGCATCACGGTTCTCAATACCGAGATCGTAATAATCCAGGTTGATGTCTAGGTAAGGCAGGATCAATTGATCCTTGATGAACTGCCAAATGATTCGGGTCATTTCATCGCCGTCTAGCTCGACTACCGTTCCCACTACCTTGATCTTTTCCATTATTTCTCCACTCCCGCTGCTCTTTTTAACTTCTCTGGGTGACCCGCTATTAAAGACTCTGGACGTCTGCTTGCTTTGCACGAACTGCCTCGGCAGCGGCTTTTAACTCAGTTAGTTCCGAATCTGTCAGTTTTGTTTCCACTACTTTGCGAATTCCTGTGCGACCAAGTTCGGCCTCGACGCCGAGGTAGACACCAGAAATTCCGTACTCTCCGTCAACCCATGCGCACACGGGCATGATCGTTCCGGAATCTTCAAATACTGCCTTTGCCATTCGGGCAGCTGCAGCAGATGGGGCGTAGTAGGCAGAACCTGTCTTCAGGAGTGCAATAACTTCAGCGCCACCATTGCGAGTCTTTACAACCAACTCATCAATCTCTGCGGCGGAAAGTTTTTCAGTGAGGGCAACACCGTCAACCGTGCATTGGCTTGGGACCGGCACCATGGTGTCACCATGGGAACCAAGGGTGAGAGTCTTAACGCTGCTAACAGCGACGCCTAACTTCTCTGCAACGAAATTGGTGAAGCGCGCGGTGTCGAGCATTCCTGCTTGGCCGATGACGCGATTCTTTGGGAAACCTGTTGCGATCTGTGCGAGCGCGGTCATTTCATCCAAGGGGTTGGAGACAACAATGATGACTGCATTTGGACTGTGCTTGGCTATGTTCTCGGCAACCCCGCGCACGATTCCGGCGTTTACGCCGATGAGGTCCATGCGGCTCATACCTGGCTTGCGAGGAAGTCCGGCAGTGATTACAACTACGTCAGAGTTGGCGGTAGCTTCGTAGCCGGCACCGTCTGCTGTTGTGGTTGCGCCGATGATTTTTGTTTCAAATCCCTCAATAGGTCGAGATTGATTCATATCCAAGGCCAAACCTTCGGACTTGCCTTCAACAATGTCTGTTAAGACGACGGTGTCGAAGATGTTGTACTGCGCCAATCGAAGTGCAGTAGTTGAACCGTAGAAACCCGCACCGACTACGCTGACTTTGCTTCCCATGATCTTCTCCCTAGTTGAATGACAAACTCTCTTGACATCAAGATAATTCTAGCGCCCGCTGGGCAGTGATAATGCCAAGGCAAATAAGCCCAGAGCCAACGCTAGAGGCAGATAACGCTCGACCCTTCCGACCGCCTTTGAGGCAAGGCTCACAGCCGCCGTTCCTGCTGAAATACAGATCAAACCGACCTGAACTGAGCCCAATGCGCCTATAACGACGCCTAGGGCAACCACCCCATACCCAAGAAGTGATAGGCGAGTTAGCGACATGCTTCCACGACATTTTTGATCAACATCGCGCGGGTCATTGGTCCCACGCCACCTGGCATCGGGGCAACGAATGCTGCGACATCCATCACGCCTGGGTGAACATCCCCCAGCAACCCGGCATCGGTTCGTGATATCCCGACGTCGACGATTGCGGCACCTGCCTTGATCATGTCAGGGGTGAGGAAATGCGCTTTCCCAATTGCGGCAACAACGATGTCGGCGTTCTTTGTGTGACGTGCCAAATCTTTAGTGCCGGTGTGAGTGAGAGTGACGGTTGCGTTCTCGCTCTTGCGAGTTAGTAGCAAGCCAAGTGGACGACCTACGGTGAGACCACGACCGATTACGGTGACTTCGGCGCCATCAATAACAACTCCGTAGTGACGAAGTAACTCCACAATTCCACGTGGCGTGCAAGGAAGGGGTGCATCTTCTCCCGCAACCAATCGTCCCAAGTTGAGAGGGTGCAATCCGTCTGCATCCTTGGCTGGGTCGATCGCCTCCAGAACTCGCTGCGAATTTATTCCGCGAGGTAGTGGCAACTGCACGATGTAGCCGGTGCATTCCTTCGACGAGTTGAGATCTCGCACCGCAGCGAGAATGTCATTCTCTGAAGCGGTCTCGAGAAGATCAACGCGGATGGAATTGATGCCCACTTCATGGCAGTCGCGGTGCTTTCCCGCGACATAAGAGTGTGATCCTGGATCATCTCCAACTAATACGGTGCCAAGGCCGGGCGACTTTCCCAGTGCCTTTAGTTTTACAACTTCTGCGGCAAGTTCGGTCTTAATCTTTGTGGCAAGGGCTTTTCCATCAAGAATTTGTGCGCTCATTACCTCATCCTATTGCTGATTACGCGTGAGAGAAATGTCGAACTCCCGTGAAATACATTGAGATGTTGGCCTCACGAGCAGCAGCGATGACTTCCTCATCACGCTTGCTTCCTCCGGGTTGTACAACAGCGGCAACCCCGGCCTCGAGCAGGATTTCCAATCCGTCAGCAAATGGGAAGAAAGCATCACTCGCCGCGACGCTTCCGGCGACTCGAGTTCCACCACGTGAAACTGCCAGCTTGGACGAATCCACGCGATTGACCTGACCCATCCCGATCCCGACGGATGCACCGTCTTTGGCCAGCAATATCGCATTGCTTTTAACGGCGCGTACCGACCGCCACGCGAAGGCTAGGTCGGAAAGAACTTCCGCAGAAACGGCCGGTCCGCAGGCGAGAGTCCAATTTGCCGGGTCATCCCCCGCGGCATCAACGAGATCAGTCTGCTGCACCAACATTCCACCAGATACAGGGCGTAATTCTTTGGGAGCAATTACAGGAGAAGGGCACTGCAGAATTCTTATCGCCGTCTTCTTGCTCAGGATTTCAAGTGCCTCAGGAGCAAAACTTGGCGCTACAACAACTTCGGTGAAGATATTTGAAAGAGTCTGCGCCATCGCAACATCAACTTCGCGGTTGGCAGCAACGACGCCACCGAATGCCGAAAGAGAATCGCACGCATGTGCTTTGAGATGAGCCTCTGAAATTGTCTGAGCAATAGCGATGCCACACGGATTGGCGTGCTTGATGATGGCAACACACGGATCGGAATGATCGTGGGCTGCCCGCCACGCCGCATCAGCATCGGTGTAATTGTTAAATGACATCTCTTTGCCATGCAGTTGGATAGCACCAACCAGTCCGCTGGGTGCTCCGACGTTGGAATAGATGGCCGCACTCTGATGCGGATTTTCTCCGTAACGCAATTCGTTCTTCTTCTGCCAGATCGCGCCCAGCCACTCTGGTAGTTCGTTTCCGGTTTGAGCGAGCCAATTTGCGATGGTGAGGTCGTACTCCGCGGTCGTGCGAAATACGGCCAACGCTAATTCTTGGCGATCCTTCGATGTGAAACCGCCTGCATCGATTGCTTCGTACAACCTCGCGTATTGCTTCGGCGAGGAAATGACCGCTACTGATCCGTGATTCTTCGCGGCCCCGCGCAGCATTGATGGGCCGCCAATATCGATCTGCTCGATGCATTCGGCAAAGTTGGCACCGGAGGCAATGGTCTGGGCAAATGGGTAGAGGTTGACGACGACGAGATCAAAGGGTGCGATGTCGTGTTCGGCAATTTGATCAAGATGCGCGGGATTGTCCTGATCGGCCAGAATCCCCGAATGGATTCGTGGGTGCAGTGTCTTCACGCGACCACCCATGATCTCGGGAAAACCCGTGTAATCACTGACTTCTGTCACTGCGATTCCGGCACCCTGCAGGGTCTTGGCAGTTGATCCGGTGGAGAGGATTTCTACATTGGCCCTTTGAAGAGCGGTGCCGAGTTCGATCAAGCCGGTCTTGTCGTAAACGCTGACCAAGGCACGTCGAATTGGCTTGCGATCAGACCCAGAAGTGTTAGACACCGTTGTTCTCCAATGTAGGTAAGAGTTCCCTGAGGGTCGCGACGATGAGACCACGTTCTGCAATCTTAATGCGTTCGTGAAGTGTGGATTCATCATCGATTGGCAAGACCTCAACTGGTGCTTGCGCAATCACTTCGCCCGTATCCATGCCTGCATCCACCCAGTGCACGCTGGCGCCCGTAACTGCTACCCCGGCAGCAATAGCGTCGCGGACGGGATGGGCCCCAGGAAAGAGAGGCAAAAGTGCGGGATGCGTATTTATCATTTTGAAACGGGAGACAAAGTACGGAGAGAGAATTCGCATGAACCCTGCGCTCACGACGAGGTCAGGGGCAAGCCCATCCATATGCTCGATTAATTGAGCATCCCACTGCAAACGATCCTTCTGCATCGGATGGACGAAGGTAGCAATGCCAGAATCCCCCGCGCGTTGCAGCACTTGTGCATCCGCTTTGTCCGAAATCACTTCCAGGATCTGCGCATCAAGTTCCCCACGATCAACCGAATCGAAAATCGCTTGGGCGAGGGAACCTTGACCCGAGGCGAGAATGACAATCTTTGCGCTCATGCGGCCCGTCTCTTACTAATCGAATTGAACGCGGCGGGAATGGCCCATGCAAAGAAGATACCAACTCCAAGTTCCACTACAAAAGCAAGGCTAACTTGCCACGTTGAGACACCGACGGTGCCCATAGCTCGTGTAAGAAGCGCCCCGCTGCTCAAATAGGAAACCAGAGCAACGAGCGAGATAAGAACTATGAGGCTGACCAACATGTTAATTGCTCCGCGCGAGATGCTCTTGCGGTAAAAAATAATTCCGGTTGCGCAGACGCCAATCGCACTAAGGAGAACCATTGGGTGGCGACCCGTTGGCAGAGCCCCTAACACTGGAATCGCTGGGATTTCGAGAATGCGATGTGTTAGCGGAGCCACCAACGTATGTGCACCAACTGCAAAACCCGGACCGATTAAGTAGGCAAAAGTGGCGACCACGGCATTGGGAAGATAGAGAAGATTGAAAAGGAAGAGGAGCACGCCTCCTAGCCATCCGGGTTGGAGGACGACGATCAGATTCTCAATCGTCGACAAGTGCAAGGCCAAGGAGATGCCTAGCACCAGCGCAGAAATTCCTAGCGTAATCGCGGCGATACGCAGAGCCAGATCCATTCCTTGAAAATATTTCCCTTTCTCCCCCGCTCGCACATTCACCGTTGCGAGCCAGACCATGGGAATCACGGTCAATGGAATGTAATAAAGGACGGGACGAATCGCAGTCGTACCAGAGCCCCACGCCAAAAGAGCGGCCAATCCTGCGTAGAAAAGCGAGAAGAAAACACGCATAAGTCTTAAGTGCTGATCACCGGAATCTATCCGTGCCTTTGCGCGGATGAAGCCCACTCTCATCGCGATCAGCGGAAATACCATCGCGCCAAGGGGAAGATAGGAGAGCAATCCCGGCTGATTGGCCGGCGGCAGAAGCAGGTTGAACGGAACATGGTGAGCAGAAAGCCAGAGCCACAACGCAGTCCGCATTGGATCGGAAGTATTTCCATTGCTACTGCCGGCGGTAGCCCATCCGACCATGGTGATAAAGGCAGTGGGAAGTAGTACCAGAGCGATGCTCCGCAGCGCTTGTGTCAACGAGACCCAAAGGACGCGTTGGAGCATGCGAGCTATCGCTTTAAGATTGCGCGCATAATGCGCGCGGTCTCACTCGGCGTCTGCCCAACTCGTACACCAACAGCTTCAAGGGCGTCCTTCTTGCCCTGCGCGGTTCCGGATGAACCAGAGACGATTGCACCTGCGTGACCCATGGTCTTTCCTTCAGGAGCGGTGAAGCCCGCAACGTATCCGACAACTGGCTTGGTGACATATTCACGTATGAAATCTGCGGCACGCTCTTCAGCATCCCCGCCAATCTCACCGATCATGACAATGGCCTCGGTGTCGGGGTCGTCTTGGAATGCACGGAGACAATCTATATGTGTGGTCCCGATAATTGGGTCTCCGCCGATACCGACGGCGGTGCTAATTCCGATATCGCGCAGCTCGTAGGCCATTTGATAGGTAAGGGTGCCCGACTTGGAGACCAGACCGATGGGGCCAGAGCCCGTGATATCGGCAGGGATAATTCCAACGTTGGATTGACCCGGGGTGATAATTCCTGGGCAGTTAGGGCCGATGATGCGAGTGTGGCCCTTGCTCTGCGAGTAGGCGAAGAACGCCGCTGTGTCGTGTACTGGGATTCCTTCGGTGATGACAACGACCAGTGGCATCGCGGCATCAATTGCATCGATGACGGCGGCCTTTGCGAACTTAGGCGGAACGAATACGACCGAGGTGTTTGCCTGCGTGGCAGCCACGGCTTCCTTAACCGTGTTGAAAACTGGCAAGAGGTGGCCGTCGATGTCGACGATCATGCCGCCCTTGCCAGGAGTAACTCCGCCAACGATATTTGTGCCCGAAGCCAACATCTTCTTGGTGTGCTTAGTGCCTTCAGAGCCAGTCATTCCTTGTACGAGAACGCGCGTCTGCTTATCGATGAAGATTGACATTATTTAGCCGCCAATTCCGCGGCGCGTGCTGCTGCGCCATCCATAGTGTCCAGTTGTTCAACGAGGGGGTGCGCCGCCTCTGTAAGAATTCGCCGTCCTTCGATCACATTGTTTCCATCAAGGCGAACCACGATTGGCTTATTTGCCTTGTCGCCCAACATCGCGAGTGCTTGCACGATTCCGTTTGCAACGGCATCGCACGAAGTGATGCCGCCAAAGACATTTACGAAGACGCTCTTTACATCTTTGTCTCCGAGGATGATTGAAAGGCCATCAGCCATAACTTGTGCTGAAGCTCCGCCTCCGATATCCAGGAAGTTTGCCGGCTTGACTCCGCCGAATTTTTCACCTGAGTAAGCCACAACATCGAGTGTGCTCATCACAAGTCCCGCGCCGTTTCCGATGATGCCAACTTCGCCATCAAGCTTCACGTAGTTCAGGTTTTTTGCTTTGGCTTCTTCTTCAAGAGCATTTGCCGCCGAGCGATCAACGAGTGCTTCGTGATCAGGGTGGCGGAAATCTGCGTTGTCATCCAATGTGACTTTTCCGTCCAGGGCGATGATGCGGCCATCGGTTGTCTTAACCAGCGGGTTGACCTCGACCAGCGTTGCATCTTCAGAGACGAAGACTCCCCAGAGCAGGACCAGAGTTTCGGCCACTTGCTCTGCGATATCGGCTGGAAATGCGGCGTCTTGAATAATCTTCAAAGCCTGGGCTTTGGAAAGTCCTTCAATGGTATTTACCGGGACCTTGATCAACTTCTCGGGTGTCTCATGTGCAACGGCTTCGATATCCATTCCACCTGCAACGGAGGCCATAACCAAAAATGTTCGATTGGAGCGATCGAGAAGAATCGCCAAGTAGTACTCGGAATCAATAGGTGCTGCTTGGGCAATCATCACTTTGCCGACGATGTGGCCCTTGATGTCCATTCCAAGAATCGCGCCGGCCTTCTCGCGCGCATCTTCTACAGATTCAGCAAGTTTTACGCCGCCTGCTTTTCCGCGCCCACCCACTTTTACCTGCGCCTTAACAACAACTTTCCCGCCGATTTTCTCGGCTGCAGCTGCGGCTTCATCAGCGGTGGTAGCGACTGCTCCAGCTAGAACTGGGACGCCATGTTTTTCAAAAAGATCTCTAGCTTGATATTCAAAGAGATCCACTTGGGTCTCCGTTTCTGTGGGCTAAGGTGAACTTTCGAACGGGTGCAATCCTAGAGCTTCTCAACAGGTGCATAACGCAGCAACAATCTCTTCTGCCCCAATTTGCCGAAATCTATTGTGGCCGCCGCATTCTCCCCTTGACCATCAACGGAGACCACTTTGCCCAAACCAAATGTGTCGTGTGACACACGTTCGCCAATGCTAAGTTCCATAGTCACGTTCTTCTTACCAGTTGGACGGGCCGCCGGTGCAATTGCTGAGGAATACCGACGAGTAGATACCGACGAAACGGGCTTGTTTCGCCAATCGATCACCGATGGGGGAATCTCGTCGAGAAAGCGCGACGGCGGGTTGTATTTTGGAGGACCCCATGATGACCGAGATTCGGCACGAGTGAGATAAAGGCGATGCTCTGCCCGCGTTAGCCCAACGTATGCAAGACGTCGCTCTTCCTCGATTTCATTCTTGTCATCAAAAGTTCGCGAGTGAGGGAAGATGCCGTCTTCTAATCCCGTGAGAAAAACGGTAGGAAACTCCAAGCCCTTTGCAGTGTGCAGCGTCATCAACGTGACGACTCCGCCGTGGTCTTCACCTTCTGGGATTTCATCCGAGTCGGCAACAAGGGAAACTTGCTCCAAGAATCCAGCCAAGGAAATTTCTTGATCTTCGCCTAACTCGTCAATAGGCGTCTCTTCATATTCCATCGACACGGCAACAAGTTCTTGCAGGTTCTCAACTCTGACCTCATCTTGCGGATCCTTACTGGCCGAAAGCTCGGCAAGCATGCCAGATTGTTCGAGGACCGCCTCAAGGATGACCGATGGTCTTGTCTTTGCTTCAACCAGAACATGGAGTGCGGCAATCATCGATAAGAATTGGTGGACTGAGGATGCCGCGCGCGTTGGCATATCCGATATCTCCGAGCAGCGATGCAGCCCCTGCCAGAAGGAAATGGCGTTGCCCTGCGCATACATATCGACGTAGTCCAGGGCGCGATCCCCGATCCCGCGCTTTGGCACATTGATGATTCGCCGAATTGAAATTTCATCGTTGGGATTGGCTAATACCCGCAGGTATGCGAGGAGGTCTTTCACTTCCTTGCGCTCGTAAAATCGAACTCCCCCGACAACTTTGTATGGAAGAGCGGCTCGCATGAAAACTTCTTCGAAAACGCGAGACTGAGCATTGGTTCGATAGAAGATCGCCGTGTCTCCCGGTTGAGAGACTCCTTCGTCTTGAAGTCTGCGAATCTCACTCTTGATGAAATCTGCTTCGTCGTGTTCATCTTCAGCGACGTAACCCACCAGCGGTGCACCGGAACCCGCCTGCGACCAGAGGTTTTTCTCTTTACGACTCTCATTCTGGGTGATGACTGCATTTGCGGCGTTGAGAATATTCTGAGTCGAGCGGTAGTTCTGCTCGAGCAACACCGTCGTGGCATTTGGAAAATCGAGTTCAAACTGCAGAATATTGCGGATCGTGGCGCCACGGAAGCCGTAGATAGATTGGTCGGCGTCTCCTACTACGCAGAGCTCGGCGGCAGGAATTCCATCGGTATCGCTGCCAACGATTTCGCGGATCAAGATGTACTGAGCGTGATTAGTATCTTGATATTCATCAACGAGAACATGTCGAAAACGTGAGCGAAAACGCGCTCTGCTCTCGGGAAATCTCTGCAGGATTTCCACTGTCTTCATGATCAAATCGTCGAAGTCCATGGCGTTGGCCTGCTGCAAACGCCGCTGATAGAGGGCATAGACTTCGGCAACAACTTGCTCGAACTGATTCTTGGTGGCAGCTAGAAAATCATTTGGACCAAGCAATTCGTTCTTAGCATTTGAGATCATCGATTGAAACTGCCTGGCCGGATAGCGCTTTGCATCAAGATTGAGTTCGCGTGCCACAATCGTGATTAACTTCAGGCTATCTGCCTGGTCATAGATACTGAAGGTGTTGCTGTAGCCCAGTCTTACCGCCTCTTGTCGAAGCACGCGCACGCAAGCCGAGTGGAAAGTTGATACCCACATCGATCTGGCGATTGATCCGACCAACTCGGCAACTCGTTCTTTCATCTCGCCGGCGGCCTTATTGGTGAATGTAATCGCCAAGATTTCATATGGTGCAACCCCGCGCTGCTTCATCAAGTGGGCAATCCGGCGGGTCAGTACACGTGTTTTGCCCGAACCGGCCCCCGCGACAACCAGCAGAGGTCCACCGGCATGCACTACGGCAGCCTCTTGCTGCGGATTTAGCCCTTCTAGCAATGGATTTGGGCTCATCATGGACGGGAGTCTATTAGGCTTCACTGTCTAGATTGAATTTCAAATATAGGAGCGTAAATGCAGCCGATCGCCGATAGCGAGATCAAGCGAGTCCTCGTCGTAAGTGCCCACCCGGATGATTCGGATTTTGGTGCTTCGGGAACTATCGCGTCCTGGATCGCACAAGGCATTCAGGTCTCTTACTGCATATGCACCAACGGCGACCAGGGTGGTGAAGAATCTGGGATCCCTGTTGAGGAGATGCCCGCAGTTCGGCAGAGGGAGCAACGCGCTGCTGGTGCGGCTATCGGCGTCAGCGATATTACTTTCCTCAACTACCGCGATGGGTCATTGGAACCAACTTTAGGTCTTCGCAAAGATATCGTTCGCGCAATTCGAATTGCGCAGCCTGATCGAATGGTGATTCAGAGTCCAGAACGCAACTGGGAGCGTATCGGTGCCAGCCATCCGGATCACCTCGCTGCAGGCGAGGCCGCTATTCAGGCTGTATATCCCGATGCACGTAATCCATTTGCGTTTCCTGATCTTCTCGATGCCGGAATTAAGCCATGGCGAGTAAAAGAAGTTTGGGTGACCGCGCACGCGTCAGCGGATCACTTCGTCGATATTACCGATTTTTTCCACTTGAAGATGGCCGCATTGCATCATCACGCTTCACAGACAGCCCACAACGCAGAACTTGAAAATATGGTTCGATCGTGGGGCGAGCGCAACGCAACTGCTGGCGGTTTGCCCGAAGGTCGAATAGCAGAAGCTTTCAAGATAGTTAATACCAACTAAAGGTTTGTATTAACTAACTTCAATCTTTTCAATCGCAATCGCCTGAGCTGGCGTGCCATCGGCTCCGCCACCTTGAACTCCAACGGCGGCTATTGCCTTGACGATATCTAGACCCGTAGTTATCTGGCCCCAGATCGTGTAAGCCGGTGACAAAGTTGTGTCTCCGTAGACCAGGAAGAACTGGCTGCCGTTGGTGTTTGGCCCAGAGTTAGCCATAGCCACCGTGCCCGCTGGGTAATTGTTTGCGACGTTCTTGGGAAGGTTCTCATCTTGGAAGGTGAAGCCCGGTCCGCCTGTTCCGGTAGCTGTTGGGTCACCGCACTGCAAGACATATAGACCTTGGGTCGTGAGTCGATGGCATAGCGAATTGTCGAAGTAATTCGCCTTGGCCAATGCCGTCAATGCGGTCAATGTAACGGGAGCCTTAACTCCATCAGTGGTAATTACAATCTTTCCGCAATTGGTGATGAGGGTGAATTTTCCGATTCTGCCCTTGTCCATCTTTGTCGGCGGGGTCAGCACAAGAGGAGTGTGTCCCACTGCAGTGGTCGGCTGGCAGATGATTCCACCGGCTAACTTGGTCGCCGTCGGTGCAACAGTCGGTGTTTCAGAGACTGTCGGGGTCGGCGTCGGCGTATCCGTAATTGTGGGAGTTGGTCCTGGCGACTTAGTTGTGTCAGAAGCCGGAGTATTGGAACAAGCCGACAGACCCAGCACAGCCAGCGTCGCAATCACTGCAAAGTTGATCCCACGTTTCACAAATAAACCCTTTCGTAGTAAGCCTGAATTATCAACTATTCCCACTCGATAGTGCCAGGTGGCTTGCTCGTAATATCTAGTACAACTCTATTGACATCCCTCACCTCGTTGGTGATTCGGGTCGAAATTCGCTCCAGCAAGTCATAGGGAAGGCGCGACCAGTCGGCCGTCATGGCATCTTCGCTGGAAACCGGGCGAAGGACAATGGGGTGACCGTATGTTCGACCATCTCCCTGAACTCCGACGCTGCGGACCTCGGCCAACAGCACGACCGGGCATTGCCAGATCTGTCTATCTTGGCCCGCAGCATGCAATTCTTCGCGGGCAATCTGGTCGGCCTGGCGAAGTATCTCCAGTCGATCCGCGGTTACCTCACCGATGATGCGGATGGCTAACCCGGGACCTGGAAATGGCTGACGCCAGACGATTTCCTCTGGGAGTCCAAGCTCAATTCCAACCTGGCGCACCTCGTCTTTGAAGAGGGTGCGCAGTGGTTCAACAAGGGTGAACTTCAAGTCATCCGGCAGACCGCCGACATTGTGATGAGACTTAATGTTTGCCGTGCCAGTGCCGCCACCCGATTCAACAACATCGGGATAGAGGGTTCCCTGCACGAGAAATTCCACATCACCTTCGGAGGCTATTTCTCTGGCCGCCGCCTCAAAACTTCGAATGAATTCTCGACCGATGATCTTTCGTTTTGCTTCGGGTTCGCTCACTCCAGCAAGGGCGTCCATAAACTGCTTGTGCGCATCAACGACTTTAAGTTCGACACCAGTTGCTGCCACAAAATCCGTCTCAACCTGTTCGGCTTCACCCGAACGAAGGAGCCCGTGATCTACGAAGACGCAGGTGAGTTGGGAGCCAACGGCCTTTTGAACAATTGCCGCAGCAACTGCTGAATCAACGCCGCCAGATAATCCGCAGATGATCCGTTTCTTTCCGACCAGTTCTTTCACTTTCGCGATTTCATGCTCGGCGATATTCGAGGTTGTCCACGATGGAGAGCATTTAGCAACCTCAAGGAGCCAGTTCTTTAGTATCTCCTGACCGTATTCGGTATGGAGGACTTCAGGATGAAATTGAACTCCCGCGAATTTGCCGGATTCATCTTCAAAGGCGGCAATAGGAGTGTCGTTGGTAGTTGCGCAGATACTGAAACCGTTTGGCGCCTGCGTCACCGCATCGCCATGGCTCATCCACACTCGCAAAGAGCTTGGGAGGGACGAGAAGATTTTGGAAGTTGAATCCGAATTCAATTCGGTGCGACCGAACTCAGATTTGCCGGTCTGACTTACTACTCCGCCAAGTGCTGCTGCCATTACCTGAAATCCATAGCAGATTCCGAAAATCGGAATGCCCAAAGAAAAAATTTCAGCATCCATAGTGGGCGCATTCTCGGCATAAACACTTGACGGGCCACCGGAGAGAATGATCGCTTCTGGAACTTTTGCCAAAATTTCTGCGGAAGTGATTGATGATGGAACTATCTCGCTGTACACATGTGCCTCGCGCACGCGCCTTGCGATGAGCTGCGCATATTGCGCCCCAAAATCAACGACCAGCACTCCGTTTTTGTTAGTCACGATGAATGAGGACCTCAACTCTTTGGAATTCCTTGACGTCGGAATATCCGCAAGTGGCCATCGCGCGACGCAAGGCGCCGAATAGATTCATGGAACCATCAGAGGCGCGAGAAGGTCCGAGAAGGATCTCCTCCATGGTGCCGCGGGTGCCCACGGCTACGCGCTCTCCGCGTGGAAGTTCTTGATGGTGGGCTTCACTTCCCCAGTGCCAACCCAATCCTGGTGCCTCAACAGCGCGAGCCAGCGGCGAGCCCATCATCACGGCATCTGCTCCGCAGGCAATTGCCTTGGCGATATCTCCACTGCGTCCGACAGAACCATCTGCAATAACGTGGACGTAGCGTCCGCCTGATTCATCTAGGTAATCACGTCGGGCCGAAGCAACTTCTGCGACGGCCGATGCCATTGGAACTTCGATGCCAAGGACCTTGCGCGTGGTGTGGGCAGAACCACCGCCGAAACCAACGAGAACGCCAGCAGCGCCTGCCCGCATCAAGTGCAGAGCAGCAGTTGCAGTAGCAACGCCGCCGACGATCACTGGGACATCTAGTTCGTAAATGAACTTCTTCAAGTTAAGCGCTTCGTCTTTGGTGGCCACGTGCTCTGCGCTCACTGTCGTTCCGCGAATAACAAATATGTCGACTCCGGCGTCAACGACCGTCTTGTAGAGGGTGGCCGTTCGTTGCGGTGACAAAGACCCCGCAACTGTCACGCCTGCATCGCGGATCTGCTGCAAACGCTCTTTGATAAGTGTCGGTTGAATCGGTGCTGCGTAAATTTCCTGCATACGCCGAGTGGCATGAACATCCGGCATAGATGCGATCTCGCCTAGGGGAATTCGTGGATCTTCATAGCGAGTCCAGAGTCCTTCCAGGTTAAGAACTGCGAGACCGCCGAGGCGACCAATCTCAATTGCGCTCTCCGGTGAGACAACCGAGTCCATCGGGGCCGCCATCATCGGAATTCCAAATTTGTATGCGTCAATCTGCCATGTCGTGGAGACTTCTTCTGGATCACGGGTGCGACGACTTGGCACGATGGCTATGTCGTCGAAGGAATATGCCTGGCGAGCGCGCTTTCCTGGTGCGATCTCAATTTCACTCATGGCTCCCCCTCTAGTTCTTTCTCGTGTAGTTCGGGGCCGACGCGATATCTATAACATCGTGGGGGTGGCTTTCTTGAAGCCCCGCGCTAGTGATTTGAATGAGGCGACCCTCTCGACGAAGGTAAGCAATATCTGCCGCTCCCGCGTAACCCATACCCAAGCGCAGCCCGCCGATGAGTTGGTGGGCAACGTGAGCCAATGGACCGCGGTAGGCGACCTTGCCTTCAATTCCTTCTGGAACCAATTTATCTTCAGAGAGAACATCATCTTGCATGTAACGATCCTTGGAGTATGACTTCTTGCCGCCACGAGTTTGCATCGCGCTCAAAGATCCCATGCCGCGGTATGCCTTGTACTTGCGGCCGTCGATTTCCACCAATTCACCCGGTGACTCATCGCAACCGGCAAGAAGAGAGCCGAGCATTACCGTATCGGCCCCTGCTACAAGTGCTTTAACGATGTCGCCTGAAAATTGCAGACCACCGTCGGCTATCAATGGAATGCCGGCTTTGCCGCACGCTTTGCTTGCTTCCATAATCGCGGTGATCTGAGGGACGCCAACGCCAGTTACGACGCGCGTGGTGCAGATCGATCCGGGGCCAACACCGACCTTGACTGCGTCGGCACCGGCGTTGATGAGAGCCTGAGCTCCCGCGCGGGTGGCGACGTTTCCGCCAATAATCTCAATGTCTGGCGCATATTTTTTAATTCTTGCAATGGCATCAAGTACGCCCCTGTGATGACCATGCGCGGTGTCGACAACAACGACATCAACGCCGGCCTCGATGAGTGCTTTTGCACGAGCAAAACCGTCATCGCCGACTCCAACGGCCGCGCCAGCAAGTCCGACCCCCTTGACCAATTTCACGTGGGTAACTTGCTCATCCACTGGCAGGTTTCGGTGAATGATCCCGATACCACCAGCTTTGGCCATGGCGATCGCCATCTCAGATTCGGTCACTGTGTCCATAGGTGAGGAGATAAGAGGAATGCGTAGGGAAATATTGCGGGTGAGGCGCGTGGAGGTGTCGACTTCACTGGGAATTACCTCTGAGGCATCCGGTAGCAAGAGGACATCGTCGTAGGTCAAGCCCAGCATCACGACCTTCTCGTTATCGCCCATTTTCGCCTCCCGCGTGACTCTGAGGGAGGGAAGTCTATCGGTGGGCTGGGGTCACCAATTGCCTATAAAATCTCACGCTCAGGGTATGACGGTGCAAAAATGCGCACGCCCCAAAACCAGAGCGTGCGCATCTAATCTTCTACAGCCTCAGAGCGTTAATCTTCGCTCGCGCCGTTCACGGTATCGCTACCTTCGCCACCAACGGTGGTGTTATCGCCACTGGTGTCGGTGATACCGTCATTGCCAGCCCCGCCGTCCTCAACATCGTTTCCTTCGCCGCCGTTGAGCTGATCATCGCCCAAACCGCTCGGTATCGCCAGCGTGATCCGTATGCAGACTGATCTCGCCAAACCGCCGTCCTCAACGTCGTTCCCGTCGCCGCCGTTGAGCTGGTCATCGCCTTCATCGCCCTGGAGCTGGTCATCGCCCACACAGAAGCAACATCGTCTGTGAGATCAGCGATCAATCGACACATCAGAGTCTCGCTGCCGCTATGTCCGCTGCAACTATGTGCATGGCGCCGGAACGTAATAAGCACCTGGCCGCCGTCCTCAGTATCGTTGCCTGCACCGCCAATAAGTTTGTCGTTGCCTGCACCGCCAATAAGTTTGTCGTTGCCTGCACCGCCGTTGAGAACGTCGCCACCTGCGCCGCCAATAATGGTGTCGTTTCCAGCTTGGCCACTAATTTTGTCAACTCCAGAACTGCCGCAAACCAGGTCGTTACCTGCGCCGCCAAGAACGGTATGTGTTCCAGAGCCCGTGACCAGAATGACATCAGCCTTAGGGGTTCCTTTGATGGTGACCGCGCTTGAGACAATGGTCGCCTTTTTCCCCTCGCAAGTCAGGGAAGAGGCTGCCAGCGCCGAAGGTGAGACCAACATGAGTGTAGGAACAAAAAAGAGAGCAGGAACGCTCAAAACCGCCACACGCCTAACAAACATATTCATCCTTCTTCCCCTTAAAAGTAGATTGATTGTAAAACGATCAGAATGCCTCTTCCGTTACAGAGAAGCAGGGATTTCTGGAACCATACCTTCTGGTTTGGTTGAAATGAGTAGAAAGGCCGAATCCAACCTCTCTTTCTGCCTTGCAATCTCACCCGCTGAGAATACTGGCTGGTAATGGGGCAAAAACACAGAGGACTCCCAGAGGGACTTCATTGAATGCACCCACTTGCCCTCGTAGAGTCATTAAAGACCAAAGGAGAGCGAACATGACCGATAGCGCGCGTTTACCAAAGCCACTTCTAGAGATTTGGCAGTGGCAGAATCATGGTGCCTGCAGAGATCTTCCCTCGGAAATGTTCTTCCATCCAGATGGAGAGCGTGGGCCAAGTAGACGAAATAGGGAGAACAAAGCACTCGCCGTCTGTGCTTCATGCCCGGTGATGAAACAGTGCCGCAAGCAGGCTCTGGCAATTCAGGAGCCGTATGGAATTTGGGGTGGCCTCACCGAAGATGACCGAGTGGCAATTCTTGGCAACAAGGTCCGTGAGGCCATTCCTCACGCGTCTTAACTACTTAGCTTTGCTGGCGAAGTTCAAGACCTTCCAAACGTCATTCTCTTTCGTGAGGTTGACTGTGAATGAGTAGGTCTTTCCATCCGTGCCTGGAATCTCATAGACAACTTCTGAAGTTGAGGCAGATCCAGTTGCGGCATCGACCTTCTTACTCGTCATCTTCTCGCTTGCATTGAGAATCGGCCCTACCTGCTGAACTACCGCATCAAACTGATCAGAGGGTACGGCTGCTTTTGCCGCGGTGGAGAATAGCGAATACGCAGTCGCAGCATCGCTGGCTTGAACAGCATTTAGAAATTGGTTGCTCACGGCAACCGGTGCCTTGGTGGCTGAATTTACAAAGAAGGTAAGTCCTACAACTACAACGACTATTGCAGCAATTACGATCCCGATAATCTTCCCGATGCTTCGCTTCTTCTTCACCGGCTGCGGTATTCATCGAGTAGTTATCCGGTTGGGCTACCTGTCCTATGTTCTCGCTCATGTGTGATCCTCCTTGATCAGCAAACCTTCTGCCTCAAGAGTTCTCTCTATTCGCAAACCCTGCAATGACGTGGCTCTCCTTCTACCGAGTGGCAACACTCACGCAATGCAGAGAAGTTAGTTAACCAATGGAGATATTGAAGAAGGTAATCATGCGATCCCAAGCCAGCGCTGATGCATCTTTGTCAAAGACCTCGGGACGTTCATCGTTAAAGAAAGCATGGTGTGTGCCGGGATAGTCAAAGGTCTCGACATTCCCACCCGCGGACTTGATTGATTTAACTGCCTCTTGAATTCCAGGCGCCGTTGATTTTCCGTCAGATTCGCTGCAATGAATCTGCGCACTCTTGCCTGAGTAGTTCTGCCAATTCGGAGACATGCGCTCCCACGGAAGTCCTGGGTAAAAGGCAACAGTTGCCGTGATCTCTGGGGAGAGCGTCGCACTCCACAGGGCAAGTGAGCCGCCCATGCAGAAGCCAACCGCGCCAATTCCTTTGCCAGAGACGTCATCACGATCGCTTAAATATTTCGCTGCTCCATCAATATCAAGGGCGGCTTTATCCATCGCAAGTCCCATCAACATCTTCATCGCATGGTCTGGCTCTTTTGCAATGACCCCGTGGTAAAGATCCGGCGCAAGAGCAACAAAACCCGCCTCGGCGAAACGATCTGCAATCGAAGTGATGTGCCCAACCAAACCCCACCATTCTTGAATCACGATGACAGCGGGGCCGCTTCCACTTTCTGGAATTGCCAGATAACCCTCACACGTTCCGCCGTTACTTGCGAATGTGACTTTCTCTCCCATAGTTCAGCCCGCTTCCTGATCAGAAATCAAACTCCATGCCCTGACTCCGCCAATAATGCCCGCCTCATTAGGAACAATAACCACATCATCTCCCAATTTACGAAGCACCGAATCCTTGATGCGCCGTGAGTTTCCACCACCAATATAGAGACGATCCCAGTGAAATACCGGGCGTAACTCATCCACCATCGCATGAACGCGCCGAGACCAGAAGCTATCCCCCATACTACGTCGCTCTTGTTCGCCGACCCATTCATCGAAAGTTGTCGAGCGACGCACTGTCGCGTGGGAAAGTTCGATGTGCGGTGCAAGGACTCCGCCGTCGAAAACAGCGCAACCCAACCCGGTACCCAATGTCAGCACAATTTCAAAGCCTGACCCTGCAACGACGCCAGCGCCGTGAACCTCGGCGTCATTGAGTACCAGGGTGTGCATTCCCAATGCCTCGGTCAGGGCGTAGCGCATATCAAAGCCATCCCAAGCTGCTTTGAGTTCGGGGTCCTGGCGAGTGAGAGGTCCCGCCGCGTTGATGTAATGAGGAGTCGATACAACAACACCGTGTCGGATCATCCCCGGCATCCCGACGGTAGCGCGATCTGCCTTGGGAAGGGAATCTGCAATTGCCTTCACGGTGGCGACGAGGCGCTGCGGAGTTAGTGGGTACGGAGTTGGCACGCGCACTGGTGGATGGCGCATAGTCCCGGAATTATCCAGAACGGAGGCTTTGATGCCCAAACCACCGCAGTCAACAGAGAGAGTAAGTGGTTCCATACCTAGGCAAGTTACTAGAGCGCATTAAACTTCTCAATACCAGAAACTGACTCAGAGAACGGGGCAGAAATGATCAAGGGGTTTCGCGACTTCATTATGCGAGGAAATGTCATTGACCTGGCGATTGCCGTTGTCGTAGGTGCGGCATTTTCGGGAATTGTCACTCAATTCACCAAGTCATTTATTGAGCCAATCATAAAACTAATAGGAGGCGGCGGCGTACATGGCGGTGCGTTCATAGTCAACGGGGTGGCCTTTGACTGGGGCGCGTTCATCAACGCGATCATCAATTTCCTCATTGTCGCCGCGATACTCTATTTCTTCATCGTCGTTCCGATTAACACCATGATGGCCCGCCGCCGCCGTGGCGAAACGCCAGTCGAAACCGCTGCGGCAACCCCAGAGGACATTGCACTGCTGCGGGAAATTCGGGATCTTCTCCAGCGAGAAACTAAATAGCTTCACTGCGAATTATATTTCGCCTCGAACAACCGGGGCGTGAGTATCTGTGTATTGAACCTCGACAGATTTGATCTTTGAAAGCGGAATTCCAGTGGAGGCGACGAGTCCCTTTGCACTATCTCCGGCTTGGCTCCATGTGGCAACGGTCGTCATTGCTCCAGAAGTTTGAGTAACTACTAGATCGAAGGACTGCGGGAGAGTTGCAGAAATCTCATCAATTGCGTACGTGCAATTCCATGAGAACTGAGTTCCCCATTTCTTCTTTGTAACACGCATATCCACGACCATGGCGTTCTTCTCCATCGCCACCATCGCCACCTTTGATCCGGCAAGGCCAGCTGAAACCTGGCCAGTGTTGGGGTTGTTCGCTGAATGGATATTCAAACCGAGCGCCAAACCGGTGACCATGATGAAAGCTGCCGCCACCGACATGCCAGCGGCCATCCGACGACGCAGGCTTGTCTTTCGCTTAATTGCCGCGCGCGCCAAACTCTGCATGGGTTCGAGGGGAAGAGCGAACACATTTTCGCGATCCGGTGTCTGTGCCAATGCCCCTGCCGTGCTGGCGTCTATCTTCATGAGGAAGCCCGGCATCCCAGCCAGCTCTGTAACGGCACTCGTGCATGCCGCACAACCGGTTAAATGCCTTTCAAATTCGCGTCGGTCATCAGTGCTCAACGAACCAAGTACGTAAGCGGCATCCCATTCACGATATTTGTCGACAGACTCATTCATTGGGCTGCTCCTCTCTCTTGCAGGGAAAGTCGTAAGGCGCGAAGCGCGTAATGTAGACGAGACTTGATCGTGCCTTCAGGCACACCCTCTTGGCGGGCTATCTCCGCGATCGAATGGCCGAGATAGTAAGCAGCGACAATCGAATTTCGATGTTGAACCGATAGCGATGACAGAGCATCCGAAAGAATCCAGGCATCCAGTGCCGAATCTGTTTCATCAGTACCTACTACTTCTGGGAGCACATCTGTAGAAATCTCGCGACGATGACGGGCACTTCGACGATCATCAATCACCAGGTTCCGGGCGACGGTAAAGAGCCAAGCCCTGGCAGCATCATCGCTCTGCGCCAGAATTTCAGGATGTTTCCAAGCTCGAAGCAAAGACTCCTGTACGACGTCTTGGGCAAAGGAGGAGTCATGGGTCATGTGGGCGACGAAACGGGTAAGGGCAGGGCCGTGGACATCATGGAGCGCCTGGAGCAGTTCGTCTTGCTTGGATGACATGGATACCTCCACTTGCGACAACGAGGTACGTGACCAAATGGTTCAATCGGGAGTTTATCCAGTCGCATTTGTTATCGGAATAAGCATGCCAGACGTATTGGCAATTGCTAGGCTCTCGCCCTGCACCGGATGGAAGATCTGTACTTCGATCTCCTTGCCCTTTATCCCCACAAAGACGTTCTTGGGATCCAGACTGGTAAAGAAGACCGAATTGCCGTCAGGATTCACAAACCCACTGACGCTTGGATTGTTCCCGCCGTTCAGAACAATAACTTTGGGGTCAATTGTGTCGAGATGATAATTCGCTCCCTCGCGAGGCCCACCTAATAAACTATGAGATGGTTCGAAACCACGGTATCGCGGAGTTGCAACTGCGTCATGGCGCTTTCGCCAATTAACCGCAACTCGTTTTCAACGCCTGCCGAATTACGCACGCAAACTAGATCCGCTCCAAAGGTGAAGGACTCGTGGCATAGCCATCTACGATTTTGTCCGATCGAGGAACATACCCATTTTATCGCCGTTGTGGAGCGGTGAACCCGAGTGTTACCTATTTCATTATCGTTGGAATCGGTATTCTTTGGCATCATCCTTAGCGCAAGAATGGAATTCCTGCACTCTGATCATTTGAAGAAAGGCGGGGCCAGTGGCGACTCTCAACCTTCTGAACAAGAGTAGAGGGGGCTTGCTCCTCAGCGATAACGACAGACTTCTCGATCTGCCACGAATCCACCAATGGCTCTGTTATGAAAGTTACTGGGCCAATGGCCGCGACTTCGAAACTGTCGAGAAAGCATTCAACAACTCGTACTCAATAGGCGTCTATGAGGGATCCGTACAAATTGCGGTGGCGCGCATCGTCAGCGACTGCGCCACATTTGCCTGGCTCTGCGATGTCTTCGTCGATGCCGATTCCCGTGGACGCGGCATTGGTACGTGGCTCGCCGAAGCCAGCGTTGAATGGGCAGAGAAGAATGGAATCAAACGCATCATTCTGGCAACCGGCGATGCACACGAGGTCTACGCGCGCGTCGGGTTCGAGCCTCTTAAGAGCCCAGAGCGGTGGATGGCCATCGATAGAAGGCCGCAGGCTACGCAGACTTAAGGGTTTACGACAACTTCCTGATACATGCCTGCAGAGTAATGATTGGGCAGGTTGCAAAGGAATTCGTAACGCCCTGGCGCAAGTGTAAGAGTTGACCAACCGCTTGACCCAGAAAGAATTCCTTTACCGCTTCCAGAAGCGCAGTTGTTCGATACCTCGCCTACGCTGCCCGACTCGTCGATCCTGCCATCGGCTCCGACCACTCTTGTTCCCGCGCTTTGGCCTTTAGCCAAAGGCAAGACAACCAACTCGTGGGTTCGCATCCCCATATTTGTGACAACGATATTCACTTTGCCTGCCGTAATAGTCGACGGTGATGCAGCAAGCCCCATTCGCCTGAGCGTTACCCATCATCATTCCCATGTCGAAGACAGAGACACTTATGGTTTGGCCCGTCAACTTCGCAGTTGGAGCGCACACATCTGCGACCGAGTAATGCCTTGACTGTTGACCCATCATGCCAAAACCTGAATGACGTACGGAAGAAAATCCGACGAGAAGCAACCCAGACAATGCTGCTACTAGGCCGATACCTATTCCCCGTGCAAGTGACTTGTTCATCTCTGCCTCCTTGATTGGTAAAAGTATTTCAACCCTTACCGAGGCATACGGTCATGATTTTGCGAAGATTTGATAAAGATTTCTACTTTGTTTCAATGAACACAGAACACCTTGCATTGATGATCGTCGATATCGCCTCACTCGTCATCTCCGCATCGACAACCAGGTATCTACCTGGCGCCTGCGCTGCCAGATCCAGAAAGGCGGCCCGCACGCGTTCGTGAAAATCGACAGGTTGGCTCTCCATCCGATCCAATTCTCCGCGGCGAAACAATCCAGATTGTGGCGAAATATCTAGAACGATCGTTAGATCTGGCGTAAGCGAGTCTGTTGCCCAACGCGAGATAGGCAAAATATCCTCAATAGGAAGTTGGCGGCCGCCCTTTTCGTAAGCGATAAAAGAGTCCACGTAACGATCGCAAATGACGACCTAGCCCCGGGAAAGGGCGGGATGAATAACAGTGGCCATGAGTTCTGCTCTATCGGCAGCGAATAGAAGCGCTTCAGTTTTCGGTGCGATTTCCGCGCTTTCTAGATCTAGAAGTATGTGGCGCAATTGCCTACCAAGCTCGGTTCCACCTGGCTCCCGTGTAAGAACTACTGATCGTCCTTGTTCTTCAAACCATGATTTCAACGCGCGGGTCTGGGTTGACTTGCCCGAACCTTCGCCGCCTTCAAAGGCAATAAAAACTCCGCCCATATAGAAAGCCTAACCACGATGGATCTGCCTAACGTATTCCCGTATCGCAATTCATCGTGACATTCTGGGTCTTCTTAGCGACTACTAAAATCTTGGTCACATCACAACGCGGGTAAGGCCCGCTGCCAGTGGCTGGTGAAGCCGACAGCGAGTAGGCACCTGGCGGGAGGGAGAGTTTGAACACTCCATGGGCATCGTTGAAGACGGGTGTGTAGGAACTGCCTGTCCAGCTACTCCAGATAGTAATCGGGGTGACAAATGGTTTTGGGGCGCACGCCGGATCAGGCGGAATGCGTTCGACTGGGCATATTGGCCCGAGGATCACTCGACCGATAACAGTTCCGTTTCCCGCTAAGGGTTTTGTGGCGCTTGGTGGGTCACGCACTACCGTGAAATGTATAAGGTAACTCGACACTCCTTTGAATCCACTATTCGATCCAATAGTCACTGTGCCTCGAAGAGTCCTGTTATTCGGCGAGAGCTCAAAGTCGAATGCATACGCCCAGCAGCCGGGTTTTGCATTGCGGGATTGAGCATGACCGTAAGCACCGGCATTAGAGAAGTAATTTGCGGTCGCACCCTTGGATTTCACAATAAGCTGAATTTTTGGATAAATATCCTTAGGCACAAACATGATGAGCCTTGTCGTTTCGACCACTGTGAGCGAGGCGCGATTCGGGATGGACCCGCAGTACTCCAGGCGCTTCTTGAGGTCAGCATTGGTCGGAGAACTTGCATTGGCAGAGATGCTGATCAAAGTAAGAGCGGCCAGTGCAATCCCGACCACTAAAGGAACTCTGCGCTTACTCATCTTTTCAGTATGGAGCCCAGAGTTTAAATCTGCAAGGAATCACGTGAATGCACAGAGATTTCTCACAATAGAAACACTAAAACCTCGAGATGTTCTCTCGAGGTTTTAGGTAGTAACTCAACAAACAGAGTCTGTTGCGCCTCCAACTAAGTGCTTAAACCTTAGCACAAGTAAGAATTCACTCGCCGTGCTTTGCGAAACACAGATGTTTACTCTCTGTGACTTTCCCTTTCAATCATGACAAGTTCTCCACATGCTCCTACAAAACAAAAAATCTCCAGCGCCACGTCTTCTAACTTTTGCGAGGTGCCTCTGTAGCTCAACGGATAGAGCTCGCCTCCAACTAAGGCGGAGATACGGGTTCGAGTCCCGTGAGGGGCACATCACCTGAAAGGCTCCACTCAGTTCACATTGGGTGGGGCCTTTCTTTATATGCGCCCGAAGGTAAAAAACTGGGCGCTGGGAGTCATTCGTTAATCTCAAGTAAAGGACATACGCTTTCAATCATGTTCCACCTAGACGAGTCGCAGCGACCATGTCCCTGATCATCGTCAATGGGCTTCCTGCCTCAGGGAAAACAACCCTCGCCACTCAACTGGCAAGCGAATTGTCGCTTCCGCTCTTTAGGAAAGATGCAATAAAGGAAACGCTCGCTGATGCGCTGATCGCCATTCGCTCAAGAGAAGAAACCAGCATTGAATGGAGCCAACAACTAGGCCGAGCCGCGGCAGCTTGCTTGTGGCGTTTGCTTTCCGATGCTCGAGGTACTGCAATCATTGAGAGTTTCTGGCTTGCGAACTTGCGGCCCATAGTCGCTCACGAACTTCATGAACTAGGCATTCTGACTCATGACGAAATTTGGTGCGACGTCCCCGCTTCTGTGGCTCGCCAGAGGTTTGAGAGCCGAGCACTGGCACGTCATTGGATTCATGCCCAAAGTTCTGGCTCGACGGATTCGGATTGGGAAATGTGGGCAAGCGAGGCAGAACCACTCGGGTTAGGAAAAGTCCATCGAGTGGACATGACCCAACCCGTAGATTTCCGACGTTTGATTAGTGATCTCGGAAGATGATTTCAGATCAAGGAAATTGAGAGCTTAAGAAGGTGCGCCCCACGTGATGTAACTGGGCACTGGGAATTACGTTTACACCTTAACCAAAAGATTTTCTAGAGTGCGTTAGGTGATCAGCGAGTTTCCATTGATTTAAAGCTCGTTAACGACTTCAATTGCCTATATGACTTACGATGTTCAGAAAATCCGCGAAGATTTTCCCGCGCTAATCTCTGGTTTAGCATTTTTTGACGGTCCCGGAGGAAGCCAAGTTCCATCTCAGGTCGGTAACGCAATATCCAATGCAATTATTAAACCAATTTCAAACCGGAATGTCACAACACAATCCGAAAGAAACGCCGAAGAAATAGTTATTGACTTTCGTCAGGCCGTAGGGGATTTAATAAATGCAGATCCGAATGGCGTAGTTTATGGTCGAAGCTGGACCCAACTGACCTATGATTTTTCGCGAACATTGGCCAAAACGTGGAATCCTGGTGATGAAATCATTGTCTCCACTCTCGATCATGATTCAAATATCAGGCCGTGGGTCCAAGCTGCAGAGTCAGTAGGGGCGGTTATTCGATGGGCGAAGTTTGATATCCAAACTGGGGAGTTGCCCACTTCAGCAATTTCGGACTTACTCAGCGCTAAGACGCGTTTGGTTGCCGTAACCGGTGCGGGAAATACCTTGGGAACGAGACCTGATATCAAGGGAATAGCCGCTGAGGTGCATCGGACAAACGCCGTGCTTTATGTGGATGGAGTTCATTTAACTCCTCACACTCCGGTTGATATCCAAGAGATGGGTGCAGACTTTTATGGATTTTCATTCTATAAATTGCTTGGTCCTCATTGCGCAGCGTTAACAGCAAAACCAGAATTACTAGAGACTCTTGACAACGACAAATTATTGCCTTCTACAAGTGCAGTTCCGGAACGTTTTGAATTCGGGACACTCCCATATGAGCTTATGGCCGGTTGTACTGCAGCGATTGATTACGTAGCGAATCTGGTTGAAAGCGATCAAACAAATCGGCGACAAAGAATCATTGAGTCGATGGAAGCACTGGAAAAGTACGAAGAAGAACTATTTAAATTCATGGAATCTGAAATTGTGGCTCTACCCGGGGTAGGCACATATGGTCATGCGCCTAAACGTACTCCTACAATTTATTTTAACCTCAAGGGCTTGGAAGGCGTTGAGGTCTACAGGTACTTATCGAAGCTGCACATAAATGCCCCTGCTGGAAATTTCTACGCGCTTGAAGTCTCTCGAGCACTCGGACTGGGCGATACCGGCGCGGTACGTGTTGGATTAGCGCCTTACAGCACACACGATGATGTCACCCGATTAATCAACGGATTGCGGGAATTAGCAAAGTAAATTACATACGCAAATAGGATGCACCGTTGAAGTCTAAAACTGCACCACTAGCCCATTCGCTATCAGCAGATGCCAGAAAGTAAACAGCTTTAGCCAATTCTTCTGGTTTTGCGACCCGATTAAATGGGCTTTGAGCTCGAATCCCATTGCCTTCGGGACCATCTAACAATCTGGCCGCCATTTCGGTTTCCACAAATCCCGGAGCTAAAGTTGTGACACCAATGTGCATCGGTGCTAACGCCTTCGCAATTGACTGACCAAAAGCTACTATTCCAGCTTTAGATGCGCCGTATGCAGGGCTCACCGGTTCTCCACGGAAAGCCCTACGTGAGCCAATGTTTACAATCCGTGAGGCAGCATCTTTGGGCATATGTTGCAATGTGCACCAAGTGACATTGGCGGCACCAATGAGGTTCACTCCTATTGTTTGCTCCCAAGCACTTTGCCATTCCTCATAAGTAGTTGATTCAATCGGATGATCGAGGAAGACACCGGCATTATTGATTAGGACATCAATTTTCCCGAATTCATGAGCCACGAGATCGACCATTATTCGTATTGCCTCGGGATCTCGTAGGTCAGCTTGAGCAGTGATATGACCGTCACCAGGTAAAGTTTTAAGGACGCTCTGCGCATCTTCTTTCGATGACACATAATGAACAGCAATGCGATCACCCGCCTTGGCAAATTCGAGAGCTATCGCAGCGCCAATACCCCGCGATCCCCCCGTTATAAGTACGGTGCGCTTAGTCATTGCCGTACTCTAACCGTTAAATTGCGAAATAGAGAAGACATGAAGCCGCTAATGAAGTGCGCCCGACGGGATGAAACTAGGCACTGGCAATCTGTATTGGTCTTGAACTAAACGCTGACAAAATCATTTCGTGTCTATATCTTGGTGTCGTGAGCCGAGATCAATATGTCGCGCATGGCCTAGTTTCGAAGGGTTCCTCTTATCTCTTCCTTAAACGACGCGATGGCCGCTATCTGGGTGGACAGTGGGACATTCCCGGCGGGACTGTTGAGACAAGCGAAACTTCGGAGGACGCGATTGTCAGGGAATGCGTTGAGGAAGCGGGACTCGAGACGGCATATGGAGAATTGATTACGCACTACGCGAATGAAGACACCGAAGGGCGAAATTTGCTCTTCCACACAATGACGTACAGAATGAATTGGAAAGAGGAAGACTCCACCAATGGAATCAAGATTTCGGAGGAAGAGCACGACGATGCAATTTGGGCAAGCATGGATGACGCTCTTCACTTACCTCTGGTTTGGCATTTGCGCCTGACTTTGGATTTTTTACGCCAAAAGGGATGAGATCTGGTACTAGATGACAATCGCAAATTTCTAACTAAATCGTGGTTGCGTTCTCAAGTTCGAAATGGAAAGTGGGATGGCCCTCGTTGACGAAACGGAGGCCATCCCACCAATATGCGACTGGTGAGAGTCGAACTCACGACCTTCCATTCGCCAGGTGGATGCTCTTTCCGCTGAGCTACAGCCGCATTCGAGAACTGTATTTTCTAGATAGATATTGGTTTAGATAAGGGCAACTTGGTGTTTATCGTGGAAACCTGGGGATAGTGTTACGATTTATTTAGTCAGGTGGATGCAAAAAGCCCTCAGGTAAAAACTGGGGGCTTTTTCTATGGTCCTGCCAATTTTGATCGTGCGCACGACGGGATGAAACTGGGCACTGGGAATCGGTCTTGGATCTAGCTCCACGCCAGTCCGAGTTCCAGAGGCGCATCCGGGACGCCGTTACGGATCAAATCCTTAAGTAATGGTGCAAGTTGGCGAGGGGTCATGATTTCTGTCGTGACATCAAGTTCGCTCTGTGTCCACCATCGATACTGCACAAAAGAGATTCGTTCCAGACCAAAGAGCGAAGTTGTATCTATCTCGAAGGCGGAAACGCGAGATAGGAACCACGCCTCGCTCACATGATAATTTCTTCCGTTAAATGAATACTTATCTTGTCGATTCCAAACATGAGGTCCGAGATCAAAGTCAATCAATCCAGTCTCTTCCCTCACCTCTCGCCTCGCTGCATCTTCTGGCGATTCACCTGGCTCTATTCCTCCACCCACCGGGCACCAATAGATATCTGATGGGTTAGACGGATCTTGTCCTTGGAAAAGCAATACCCGACTCAGCTCATCCATTAGTAGGACTCGTGCGGTACGCCGAATTATGGGTTCGCTTTCCATTGCCCGTATTGTGCCGTCACTAGGAGCCCATGGCAATGAACATCACTTTGATCGAAAACTTAGGCTAAGGCAGATCCTTTTTTGGAAATTCGAGAAAGTGCGCCCGAAAAGATGAAACTGGACACTGGGAATCCGTGCTCGAACTTAGTCGAGTCCATGTTGATACTGCGTAGCACCCGATCTAAGGAGGCCATTCGGGTAAGTCCTGTACCCACCGATTTTCAGGCTCCAATTCTCTAAATTTCCTTACTCGGGCGATTGCGCTAAATGCAAGTGCCCTCGCATGTCGAATGTTTATGATTTGAAAACCCTGGTATTCCACCTTCAAAGCGTTGGAGGCTGCGAGCAAGCCTAGGTCTTCAGTAATTAATGCTTTATGCGCATATCTTATCGTGGTTGCCACAATCATCGAATCACGAAGCCGACTTCTGGCGGCTCTGTTACCTAGATCAGATTGTGTCGCGTCATCTTGAAATGTTTTCCCATTCCAAATTATCTTATGGACGCTGTCCAAGCGCGCCTCATCAATCTCTGAACCAAGCACAGAAAAGCCGAGTCGTGAATGTCCAAAAACGCTGGGACCCATGGAAATCGGGAATTTGGCTTGAAGATCCAAAAGGGTTTCCCTTTTATCTATATCTTTCGCGGTGGAAAGTTCCAGAAGAACTGTGTCAGGTGATTGAAGGTAGATCCATTCGAGGTCGTGCATGCGACTAAGGTCATCAAAATCTGGGTGATCTATGATGTTTGTGTCGAAATACCATGACAAGCGCGTGAGGTTACGCATTGGCGACATGCCTAAATACCTTCGCGAATGCACATGTGGGTACAGGGCTAAGAATGGATTAAGAAGGCTACAAGATTCGAAAATGTGAACTAACCGTTAATTCTGACCAAATCTCAAGCCTGAATGTCTTATGTGCGCCCGAAGGGATGAAACTGGACACTGGAGGTCGGTGGTTTCCCTCAGATAATCCTTCCTTGCCAATGTCCATATGCGAGTATTCGTCCATGGACTCCAACAGGGCTTCTCGACATTTTGTACTGAACGGCGCTGGATGAGCGCCACTCGAATTCGACCCGCTGAGGATTTCGATCTGAATGAAATTCTAAATCTAGCGAATTCCAAGCGGCTTGAATATGAAATCTACCAACCAATCTTTTGGCGCGTGGCACCCGACGCGATCACTCAACAACGAGACTACTTGGCCAGCCAGATTGCAAATGAAGAGGTAGTTGCCCTCGTCGCAACCTCGGAGAACAAATTGGTCGGTTTTATCATTGGTCGGTTAGTCCCAGCACCTCCTGTTTACAACCCAGGGGGCCTAACCTGTTCAATAGACGATTTTGTCGTCAATAGCAATGATTTATGGGAAACCGTCGGTACTGATTTACTCGATCAAGTCCGAAAAGTGGCTGTCTCGAAAGGTGCTGTCCAAGTAGTGGTGGTTTGTGGTCACCTTGACGAGCCGAAGAGGAAGGCGCTTGAGAATTCCTCTCTAACTATCGCATCTGAATGGTGGGTTGCCTCAATTCAATCCGATTGACCTCGATCGTGCGCCCGAAGGGATGAAACTGGGCACTGGGAGTCCATCGTTCGCATCTAATATTCCGCCCCACACCTGCGTGATGCAGAAGACTGATTCCTTTACCTGCTAATCGCCGGCGATGGGGAACGTACCTCTGACATCATTCACTCATGGATCTCCCACTGCTCGAGAATGACCTTGATTCGATTGCAGTCATTGACCCATCTCTCGTTATCGAAGGTACAGACATCCCCAGTTGCGCCGTTTTATGCTTCTTCAACGAAATCATCGAATCCATATTTCCATCTGGTGAGGCAAAAGTCATCGACGAGGTTCACAGTGCCATTGGTGTTAATCCAATACACGAAATAGAGCGCGACGGGAAGCGCTTAGCCGTCCTACATCCCGGAGTTGGCGCGCCTCTTGCGGCAGGATTCTTAGAGGAAATCATTGCCCGTGGTTGTAAGACGAAAGTGGCAGTGGGTGGCGCGGGGGCTTTAGTCCCTGAGTTGGTCCTGGGACACGCGGTGATTGTTGATAGCGCCGTCCGAGATGAGGGTACTTCCTTCCACTACCTCGCTCCGTCAAGAATTGTTAGTGCCGATCGGAAGGGCGTATCCGTACTGAAGCAAACTTTGGATAGGGCTGGAATCAACTCCTTAGTTGGGCGAAGTTGGACGACCGATGCCATCTATCGAGAGACTAGAGAAAGAGTTGCCAGAAGAGTGGCTGAAGGTTGCATCACTGTGGAAATGGAAGCAGCTGCATTCATGGCAGTGGCCAAATATCGAAAAGTGAGTTTTGCTCAACTTCTATATGCAGGTGACTCTCTTGCCGGAGAAAATTGGGAAGAACGTGGTTGGACAAAATTATCTGACAGACGAGAACAACTATTTTGGCTCGCAGTGGATGCATGCCTGAAATTGGCAGATTAGTAACATTTGTGCGCCCGAGGAGATGAAACTGGGTACTGGGATTCAATCGATCTTCTAGCCTAAATAGAGCAAATGCGTAGTAGGTTCTGAAAGTGAAGTGAGGAGTGATTCATGTTTGACAAAGCACAACTTGATATTGCTCTCGATGTTTCAGTCGGTGACTGGATCAGAGAATCTCTAGTTCCATGGGTAGCTATTTCTGAAATCCCGGTCACTATTGGAATAGTCATTCCTAAAGGGTTCGAGAGTTATGTACTGATTCGTCACACCGGCACGGGTGATTACCACGGAGGACTTGGAAGTGAGAGCCTCGGGACGCTAGCGGAGATACTCTCCAATTTCACAACTACCGCCGAAGATTGCTTTTTTGCATTATGGGAGGGGTATGGATGGATGCATCCGGGGAGCATCGCAATTCTCAAACCTCTTCGATACCCAAAACTTCATAGATTTTTTCGACCAATTTCGATCAGGTTCGGCGCAAGGAGATTTAGAAGGAGAATTCGAACGCAAGTTCAATCGCTGGATCACTTGGAGTCGCTCACTTTGCCGGAAGGGATCATGAAGGCGGAGAGATTTAAACTCCCTAATCGCGAATATCTGCTGATGCGTGGCCCGTTATCAGAAGCCAATAAGATCGGTTGGACATTTTCCGACTTATTTCAGTCTCAATCACCGAACCTCCTGTGGCCACGTGATCGGAGTTGGATAATGGCGACAGAGATTGACTTTAACGTAACTCTCATTGGTGGAAGCGAAAGTTTAGTGGCCACAATTTTGGGTGCTGGTTCGCTCTCTGCCGAACGGTTTAAAGTAACTGACACGATCGAGCAGTTGCCAGTGGCTGAATCTTGAATGGTTCGAATGTGAAAAAAGGGCTGCACCATGACTAGTCGTGACGCCCTTCCTCATATCTGTGCCCGAAGAGATTCGAACTCACCTTACTAAATTACAAAAAACGGGCCCCGCATAAGCGAGGCCCGTTTCTACAATCTTCGAGATTAGTGCGAGTGTCCACCAGGACCGTGTGAATGACCGGAGCCACCTGCATCAGCCTCGTCGTTCTCAGGGCGCTCATATACAACTGCTTCAGTTGTAATGAACATCGCTGCAATGGAGGCAGCATTGGCAAGAGCCGAACGAGTCACCTTGACTGGATCGATAACGCCGTCTGCAGTCAGGTCGCCGTAGACACCGGTTGCAGCGTTGTAGCCCTCGTGAGGCTTCATCGCGCGAACCTTTGCAACAACAACATAACCTTCAACTCCTGCGTTTTCAGCGATCCAACGAAGTGGCTCATCGCATGCTTTGCGTACCAAGCGAACTCCAACGGCCTTATCACCGTGGAAGCCCAAGTCGCCTTCCAGGGAATCAGCGGCGTGCACAAGGGCTGCGCCTCCGCCGACGACGATGCCCTCTTCAACCGCAGCGCGGGTGGCAGAGATGGCGTCCTCTAGACGGTGCTTCTTCTCTTTAAGTTCAACTTCGGTATAGGCACCGACCTTGATAACGCAGACTCCGCCAGCAAGTTTTGCAACTCGCTCTTGGAGTTTGTTGCGATCCCATTCGGAATCGGTGTTCTCAAGTTCGCCACGGATTTCAGAGACGCGGGCTTCGACAGCTTTCTTGTCGCCGCCACCGTCAACGATTGTGGTTGTGTCCTTGGTGATCACGATTCGACGAGCGCGGCCCAGAACTTCAAGGCCAACCTGGTCTAGCTTCATGCCCAATTCGGCTGAAACAACCTGGCCACCGGTGAGAATGGCGATGTCTTGGAGCATTGCCTTGCGACGATCGCCAAAGCCAGGGGCTTTAACGGCGGCCGAGGTGAAGACTCCACGAATCTTGTTTACAACAAGGGTGGAGAGCGCTTCGCCATCGATGTCTTCGGCGATGATCAAAAGTGGCTTGCTGGCTTGGGCGATCTTTTCCAAGATTGGAAGAAGTTCGGCCAAGGCTGAGACCTTGTTGGCACTGATCAACACGTAGGCGTCCTCAAGGACGGTCTCCATGCGATCTTGATCGGTAACGAAGTATGGGGAGATGTAGCCCTTGTCGAACTGCATACCCTCAGTGAACTCAAGTTCAAGTCCAGTCGTTGAGGACTCTTCAACGGTGATGACGCCATCTTTGCCGACCTTGTCCATCGCTTCAGCAATCAGATCGCCGATTGCGCGATCCTGCGCAGAAATGGTTGCGACATCTGCAATCTGAGCTTTGTCTTTGACGACGGTTGCATTCTCGCGAAGGCGCTCGATGATTGCGGCGACAGCAGCCTCAATTCCCATCTTGATGTCCATTGGTTGGGCACCGGCAGCAAGGTTACGAAGACCTTCTTTCACCATTGCTTGGGCAAGAACGGTGGCTGTTGTTGTGCCATCGCCTGCGACATCGTTTGTCTTGGTGGCCACTTCCTTAACCAACTGGGCGCCCATGTTCTCAACGGGATCAGATAATTCGATCTCGCGAGCAATGGTGACGCCGTCGTTGGTAATGGTTGGTGCGCCATACGATTTTGAAATAACTACGTTACGGCCACGAGGTCCAAGGGTTACCTTGACGGTGTCAGCTAGCTGATTGACACCACGTTCCATGGCACGACGAGCATTTTCGTCGAACTCAAGAATTTTTCCCATTTAGTTCTTCTCAATCACAGCGAGAATGTCGCGGGCTGAGAGGACCAAGTACTCCTCGTTGTTGTACTTAACTTCGGTTCCGCCGTACTTGCTGTACAGAACGACGTCGCCAACCTTGACATCCATGGGCACGCGGTCGCCGTCATCAAAGCGGCCTGGTCCAACTGCAATAACGGTGCCTTCTTGTGGCTTCTCTGTTGCGGTGTCAGGAATGACCAGACCTGATGCGGTGGTCTTCTCGGCTTCTAGCGCCTTAACAACAATGCGGTCCTCTAGTGGCTTAATGGCAACGGCCATCTTTATTACTCCTTTGGTTATTGCGATCAGTGGTTTTTCCCTCTTACGACGAGCTGGCCAACCAGATGTATTGGCAGACTCGGGGTGAGAGTGCTAACGCCAAGCCTAGGAGGGAGCCTGCCTAGGGTCAATTTGGGTTAGGGCAGGCTCACAGTGGTGACGGGGAGGCTGGAATCGGCCTCCACATCGATATGGCTGGGGGCGCGGCCGGCGGCCACCATTAGCGCGCCCAACGCGGCCACCATCGCCCCATTGTCAGTGCAGAGGCCGGCAGGGGGAATGCGCAGACGTACCTTGGCCGTGGCGGCCCGCTCCTGGGCGAGGTGGCGAAGGCGCGAGTTTGCCGCTACCCCGCCGGCGATTACGAGGGAGTCAATTCCAGTGTGCTTGCAGGCCGCCAGAGCCTTCAGGAGCAGGACATCCACGATCGCCTCTTGGAAGGAGGCAGCCACATCAGCCCGCGCATATGTGGGCGTTGCCTCCAAATAGCGGGCCACCGCGGTTTTGAGCCCAGAAAAGGAGAAATCAAAGGGGCGGGTAAGCCAATCACGGGACTGGGTAAGACCGCGCGGAAAATCAATCGCTTTCGGATTGCCTAATTTTGCCTCACGGTCGATGGCCGGCCCACCCGGAAAACCAAGGCCCATTACGCGGGCGATCTTGTCAAAAGCTTCCCCGGCGGCATCGTCCATACTCTCCCCCAGTTTTACGACAGAGGAGGTGATGTCATCAACTTGGAGCAACGATGAGTGCCCGCCGCTAACAAGAAGTGCGATGGTCGATTCAATGGGTGCATCATGGGTGAGCAGATCCACCGAAACATGCGCGGCCAGATGATTGACTCCGTAAAGAGGCTTGCCCAGTCCAAGGGCCAGGCCGGTCGCAGAGGCAACGCCCACCAGAAGCGCACCGACTAGTCCAGGACCTGCAGTTACGGCAACTGCATCAATGTCGTTGAGGGAGATCTCAGATTCCTTCAAAGCCGCTTCCAGAGTCATAAGCATGGATTCCAAATGCGCGCGGCTGGCGATCTCAGGCACGACGCCACCGAAGAGGGCATGCTCGTCGACACTGGATGCAATCACATTAGCCAACAGGGTGCGGCCGCGAACGATGCCAATCGCGGTCTCATCGCACGAGGTCTCTATTCCCAGAACTAGCGGCTCAATCTTCACTTCAAGTCCTTTTTCATAACGACCGCGTTGACGCCAAGGGAGTAGTAGTTGCTGCGAGTTGAAATCGGCTCAAAGCCGGCAGATTCGTACAGTGGGCTTGCCTCCACGTTACCCTCGCGAACTTCCAGAAAAATCGCGGGTGCCTGTCGCAACTTGGCCCACGTGATCAACTGATCCAACATGGCCCGCCCGATACCTTGGCGCCGAAATTTGGGAAGCACAGTTAACGTCAGTACATCTGCATCAAGCCCGAGATCCGGGGAGAACGCACCGGCATATCCAACGATGTCGCCACCATCGTTCTGGGCAACAATGTAATAACGGTTGCGAGACGTGGCTGCGAGTTCCTCTTTGAATTGACTCAACGACCAAGCATCAGTGCGGTAAACCTCGCGTTCCATAGACACAATCACCGGCAGGTCGAATGCGGTCATCTCGCGGTATGTAATCACAGCGCGCGCTCCGTCGTCGGGACAGCATCTGGGCGACGAATATACAAAGGTTCATCGAATTGCAGATTAGCGTCTTCACTGATTCCTACCATTGCAACTACGTCAGGAAATTGATTCTCATCCGAGAACGCGATCGCGTACTTGACCGCGCCCTCGCCGAAAATTGGCAATCCTAATTTGGCGACGACAGATGGAAGGTCAACGTGAGGGCCTTCAACGCGGACACCTGATTTATATTTGGCCCAATAAACTTCCTTGCGCCTGGCGTCTGTTGCAATAATGAAATCGTCTCGCTCGTGCACTATGGCTGCAATTGCGTCGAGGGAACAGATGCCAATAACGGGAATCATCCGTGCAACAGCAAAGGTGCGCGCAAAAGCAATGCCGACTCGCAATCCTGTATATGGTCCAGGTCCCATGCCTACAACGACCTGTTCGATCTTCGGGGCAACCGTCAAAGCCTGCTGGACCATGGCCGGCAATGAGTGGCCGTGCGAAGTCGCGCCATCGCGGTAGCCATGCCAGAGAAGTGCGCCTTGATCAACTACGGCAACAGAGGTGCGCGATGTAGAGGTGTCAATTGCAAGGGTGATGGTCATAAGGAAAAATCTTTCCAACGATCTCCCTGACCGACTGAAGTGACTTCGCGCGTCTCATTTGTCCTATCAATAAAAATCTCAAGTCGCTCATCTGACAATCGAGCGGCTAACTCGCCGCCCCATTCGATCACCGTGACTGCATCTTCGCGTTCGCTATCTAGGTCTAGATCATCTAGCGAAAAGATCGGATTCTCGGATTGAATCAACCGATAAGCATCCACATGTATGAGTGGAATCTTTCCTTTATAGATCTTGGAAATCACGAAAGTCGGCGAAGTGACGCCCGAAATCCCCAGGGCATCGCCAATGCCCTGCGTCAGAAGGGTTTTACCTGCACCAAGGGGGCCATTGAGAACCAAAAGGTCTCCACCGCGCAATTGAGAACCAAGGCTCTTTCCCAACTCGAACATCGCCTCGGGGCTCGAAATCGTAATCATGATTTAGCAAGGCTAGTAGCAATTAGAAAGAATATGGAAATGGCAAAAAAGAACGGGGGCCCGGTATCCCGGACCCCCGTGCCATAGATGTAACTGACTACTGGTAGTACTTCAACAATGGAGCATTGAAGAACGGATCAGTGCTCAAGTTCTTAGCCTTTCGTACCAAGTTATTGAGTTTTCCGCCTCCGAGGAATTCCCCGGTTTGGCCAGCATGTACAAGTTCCTGTGCCACTACCAAGTACTGGGCCGCTGTGAAATTACAGTGGTTTGTTCCCGGTGCGGCTGGAGTCGTCGTGATTGGCGCCCCTGCAGAAGTGAACGTTGTGTATGCCGCTGGAGTCGTACTCCAGAGCGAAATCAGGTTCTTCTTTGGAGGGTTGTACTCGCGCGACTTTGCGTAATCCGAATACGCCTTTGCCTTCTCATCGGCGTATTGCTGAGCAAAAGCTTGCGCAATACGGACTGATGAACCGGCAGGGGTAATTGGATCGGCTACGCCGACCATGGTGATTGTAGGAACATTTATCTTTCCCGTATTGGCCTGCAATGCATTCATCTTTGTGATCGCTGCAGGATCTCCAATTGCGCGAGGCGCACCTGGGTTCAACGGACTAAGGGCTCCAAGCAACGCATCTATGGCGGTATTGCCACTTAGTGCAGCATTGAAGATCACTCGGTCATCGCTTACGCGAGCCGCGTAATCAGTCTTGGTGTTGTCGAAGATGGCTCCACCAGCCTGGTTCTCAACATCCTGCAGGACAAGAATGGCGAGCGCCCCGGCATTGGCACCGTTTTCAAGGATCGCAAGGGCCGGGCTAACAGCCAATGGGAATGTCACCTTCAGCGCACCATCTGGTCCCGATATCGAATCAAAGTGAGCCGACTGCGTTGGAAGTCCTGCCATGAGACCGAGCAATAAAAGAGCACTTCGAGAAGGGATACCTGCCGCGGCAAGGGCCTTTCCAGTTGCACTCGATGTATCTGGCCAGGCACCGGTTGAAATTCCAGCTTGCAACTTGCCAATTACCGTGAAGAACTTGACCATATCTCCCATGGCTTCTGCATAACCTGCGGCTCCAGCGGAGTAGTTGCCGCCCTTGATAGTTGGATCAAAGAGCGTCTTGACTCCCCATAGGAAGTCTCCAGCCATCGTGAGTTCGGCGGCCAACGTTGTCGGCAACGCACATCGGTGCGACTGCATCAACCAGAGTTGGGTATTTTTCAGCAAGACCCTGAGTGATAAATCCGCCGAGTGACTTACCCCATGCAACTACATGCGTGGTGGTCGGGAATTGCGCTTTGAACGCTCCGATCAACTCAACATCGGTTGCGATTGCTGAATCTGCGTTCCAGCCCTGGCGAGCAAATCCAGAACCTGCAACAGCAAAACCGTGACCAAGTAAGTACGCAATGACGGAAGTGTCGCTGTACTCCTACAAGTGGGCCCGGTTCCGGAGTATTGTTGACGGTGTATCCACCGTAGCCAGGAATACCTGCTGGGACAGGCACATTAGGACGGTACCCGTGCGAGTACAGAACCAGTGTGCCGTTGAAGTTCGCTGGCACTTTCATCACGTACGGTGCAGCATCACTTGTTGCACCTTGGCAGGAATTGATCGGTACCTTGCCATCACATTGGGGTGCAGCAGCATGTGCCACCGATGGAATCCCTACAACCACCATGGAAACCAGGGCGGATGCAGAGAGTATGGAGAGTATTCGGGTCTTCTTCATAGTTAGTGTCCTCATGACTGGGTCGGCAATCCGTTTGCTGGCATAGCCGGGCGCTTGTAGGTGGATTTCACGATTGCGCCTTTGCCAGAATCGGTTGTGTACACGGTGTAAACGCCACCGTTAGGTTTCAGATCGCCAGTTGGGCCATATGTACCAAACCAGTATCCGCTATATCCAACATGGCTCGTTGCTGAGAAGTTCAGCGGAACAAGACCGGCGCTAGCGAACGTGGCGCCTTTCTTCTCGATCGCTGAAATCAGGCCCTTGCGGGTGAGATTCTTTCCGGCTGCAGCAAGTGCCTGCACAGTGACGAAAGCCGTATTCATACCAACAAGAACGTTGTTGTCGAAAACCGCGTTGTTGTTGTACTTGGCATTGATCGTCATGAAGAGCTTGATGTACTCATCAGTAGTATCCGTTGTAGCTGGCAGGAATGAGGCGCCGGTTGCTCCGTAAAGAACTCCCGCAGGAACTCCAACGGCTTTGATCGTTGTGGCGTCGCCACCGACAGAACCGAGAATCCACTTTGGTGCGTATTTCATAACTGCCGCAGTCCCAAGGGCCGCAGCGGTTGCACTGGATACTCCGAAGAGGATCACGACATCGACGTTGGCAGCAGAAAGTTTCTGAATCCACGTCGGTGGCACCGTTGAGATTGCTTGTGAGCCGGAGGCATAAGGAACCTTGACCGTGAGAGCCAAGCCAGCCTGCTTGAAACCAGCGAGTGCATCGTCGCCGAAGTCATCATCCTGGTAAAGCAGCCCGATCTTCTTGCCTGGGTAGGTTTCGGCGATGTACTGCGCCATGATCTTGGCTTCCACAACGTAGGAAGGGAGCATGGTGAAGGTCGTTGGATATGCCTTCTTGTTGCCAAATCCGCTGTATCCCGTGTTCACAAAGAGTGTTGGAATACCGCGACGACCTGGATTAACTGAGGCCGCAACTGCTTTGACATTTGCCGTGCCTAAAGGTGCAAGCAGTGCGAAAACTTTATCTTTCAAAATTAATTCGTTTGTCTTGGCAACTGCCAGAGTTGGGACATATTGATCATCTTTAACAATCAAGGTGATCTTTCGCCCGTTTACTCCCCCATTTGCATTGACGTAATCGAAGTATGCCTTCATCGCAGAGGGCACTTTGTTATAACCAGGCGAGGCAGCTCCGGTCATCGGCAGCGTAACTCCAAGTTTGATATTGGAACTAGTCACACCAACTTCACGGCGAAGTGAGACAGCTTGCGCGGGAACTGACGAGAGGATGAGTCCGCCAGTTGCAAGCACCGCAGAGGTTACGAGAAGCCTCCGACGATTCGTTGCAATCATGTATTTCCTTCCATTGAGGGTATGGGTTGCCTGATTATCGGCGCGCACTCTTGCGAATGCGCAGAGTCCGAAACTGTTCAACTGGTCCATTGGGTACGAGCAGGACCACAAGAATCAGTAACGCACTCACCAACAAACCAGGCAGGTTCGTGGCCACGTTCTCCGAACTTGCGAAGCGATTGGATATCGCATCGGCAATGTCAGGCATCACGACCAAGGTCAGTGCGCCTATCATGACCCCCGACAGGGTGGTTACGCCAGAGAGAACCGCACCAGTTAGCAGCGCAAATGAGAGCGTCAAAGGGAATGCGCTCGGGGAGACGGTGCCAATCGTCATCGCCAGCAGCGCGCCTGCGACTCCCGCCAGCCCTGAGCTCACAGTGAACGCTAAGGTCTTCGATTTTCCTACATGGATTCCGGCAAGTTCGGCGGCAACTTCGTTGCTTCGAACTGCTCTCCACGTACGACCGAAACGGGACCTGAGAATATTTTGCAGCCACCAGACCGAGATGAGTGCCACCACCGCGGCAATCCAGAAATACCACTTGTACTGCGTGAAGTCCGCGCCCAATCTGGCAGGCGGAGCCCCCACATCAAAGAGAAGTCCTTGTTCGCCTCCGAGAATATGAAATTGGTTGGCGATGGAGGGAAGCCCGACGGCTAAAGCCAAAGTGCTGCCTGCCAAGTACGGGCCAGAGAGTCGAGCCGCGGCCGTGCCGAGAACTGCACCTGCAATCGCCGTTGCAACCACTGCAATAACAAAGCAGAGCCAGATCGGAGCAGAGAGATGGTTGCGCGCCAGCGCGGCCGAATATCCGCCAATGGCAAGGAGAGCACCGTGGCCTAATGAGACTTGTCCCGAGTAGCCGGTAAGCAATATCAACGATGCAATAGCAACGACGTACATCGCAACCGTCGCGCCTTGATAAACGCGAAGTTCATCTACGCGATTGCTTGCCAAGAAAAGCAAGATACCCAAGACCACGAAACTGCCCAGTCGGCCAAAGTAAGACCCAATGAATTTACGCACGGCGACCTCGTCTCGAGCCGATGAGTCCATCAGGTTTGACGAGTAGAACGAGGATAAGAAGGCCAAAGGCGGTGATGAAAACTAGAGAGCCGCTGATGTATGTCAACACAAATGCGAGAACCATTCCGAGGAGCAAGCCGCCGATGACTGCCCCGACAAGACTTTCAAGTCCGCCGATGACGGCGGCAATAAAACCGAAGACCAGAAGAAGACTGAATTCGAGTGAATCGGGGGAGAGTGCACCGGTGCCATCTGGTGTCTGCAGCATTCCCGCCGCGGCCCCTGCCGCCCCTGCCAGCGCCCAACCGAGTGTGCGCATGCCATCTACTCGCACTCCGGCCAGTCGCGCGATTTCGGGTGAATACGCCGATGCGCGCAGCGCAAGTCCAACATTTGTTCGCTGAAATACCAGAGAGAGAACCAGCATCAATACGAGAACTGAAGTGACGATGAGAAGCTTGAGAGGAGAAAATGCAAGAGTGTGTCCCGAGACCGTGTAGCCCACGTTCGACACAGGCGGGGCAATGCGCACATCTTTGCCACCAACGACCAACCCCAGGCCAGCGCGAATGAGGCCAAGTAGGCCAAGAGTTGCAATGATGGGGGCGACGCCTGCAATCGGACCATGCCCTGCTCGTCTAAATAGCGTTCGCATAAAAGTCGCATCTATAAGCGCTGAGACTGCGGCGCCGGCGACCATTGCGAGAAAGAGCGCCAACCAGAAGGAATGAAACTTCTGAATGAATTCATAACCAATGTATGTCGAAAGCAGCGCCTGACCAGCCTGAGCGAAATTAACAACTCGTGCACTTCGCCAGACCAGAACAAGTGCGATTGCCATCAATGAGTAAATCGCGCCAGAGGTTATCCCTATGAGAATCGTGTTGATGAATTGATACATGATCAATAACCCAAGTAGGCCGCACGAACCTGCGGGTCGAAAATAAGTTGTTGCGCTGAATTCATCGCAGCTATGCGTCCTAGATTGAGGACAATTCCAATATCGGCAATCTTGAGGGCGCTCATTGCATTCTGTTCAACCAAAATGACAGTCAGCCCCATCTGCGATGTGAGTTCGCGGATGCTCTGAAAAATCTGCTCCACAATTAGTGGGGCGAGACCAAGAGAGGGTTCATCGAGCAAGAGCAACTGCGGCTTGGACATCAGGGCCCTGCCAATTGCCAACATGGCACGTTCTCCGCCAGAGAGAGTGTCTGCTGGTCGGGAAATGCGTTCGGCTAGTCGTGGAAAAGTCTCCAAAATCTTCTCTCGAGTTGCCCTCGATTCAGCAGAGTTGCCCCGCCAGAGCGCGCCGAGTTGGAGATTCTCATCAACGGTGAGTTCGGGAATTACCGATTTGCCCTCGGAGACGTGAGAGACGCCCAGGCGCACCAACTTCTCTGGTTTTGAGTAGAGCAACTCGTGGCCCTGCCAGGTTGCCGATCCCATCGTTGCGCGGGCAAGTCCTGAGAGAGCGCGAAGGAGAGTGGTTTTGCCGGCGCCGTTGGCGCCGATTACTGCCGCCATTTGGCCCTCTTCCACACGGAAGGAAATCCCGTTGATAGCGCGGATGGCCCCGTGATCCACGCTTAGGTCTGCAACAACGAGAGTCATGTAGCACTCACCCCAAGGTAGGCCGCAATAACCGCGGGGTCACGTCTTACGACTTCAGCAGCGCCGCTGGAGATTACCTGTCCAAAATTAAGAACGTAGAGCCGATCGCAGACCGACATAACGACATCCATATGGTGTTCGACAATAAGAATCGAACTGTGTGCTTTGAGATTGCGAATGAGCGAATTCATCCAAGCGATGTCTTCCTCACCAAGGCCGCCAGCTGGCTCGTCCAACATCAATATCTTGGGCTCGCTAACGAGGGCTCGAGCAATTGCCACGCGTTTGGTATCGGGGTACGAAAGCGTGTCGGCTCGACGGTGAGCCAGCCTGGTTGCGTATACCCGTTCTAGTGCCAACATTGCACGGTCACGTAGTTTGTTCTCATCGGTATTCCTGCCAAAAGCGGCAGAAATAAATCCAGTGTGGGCGAATTTATGCGCCCCGATCATGACATTCTCCAGGACTGTCAGATCGCCGAATAGGCCAACGCCTTGCAAAGTCCGCGCAATCCCCAATTTCGCCAGTTCGTGGGTATGCGGGAATTTATGCGACAGGCCGCCAAGAAGAAACTCGCCGTCATCGGGCTTTACCAACCCGCACATCGCATTAAAGAGAGTGGTCTTGCCCGCGCCGTTGGGGCCAATGATTCCGACAACCTCGTTGGCGTGGAGATCGAGATATACATCGCGCAGCGCTTGCAGCCCGCCAAAACTAATGGACAGGCCCTTAATTTCCAGAAGAGCTGAAGACGACGTCACAGCACTCCTCACTCCGTTGTAGGCGTATAGATTCTAGGCACTCTCGGTCCAATTCGAGTAACAACTTCATAATTAATACTCGAACTAGCACTCCCCCAATCATCTGCGGTGTATTCGCCATCATCTCCTGGGCCAAAAATTATCACCCAGTCCCCAGCTTTCGCGGTGGAATCCTTGCCCAGTTCAACCACAAATTGATCCATAGATACTCGCCCCAATATCGGAGCCCGCCGGCCATTAACAAAAACACCTGCATTCTGAGCAGTGCGCGGAATGCCATCCGCGTAGCCGATCGCAACGACTCCCAGCTTTGTATCGGAGCTTGTTGTTGATGTTGCACCGTAACCAACTGGTGTGCCTGCGTGCACATTTTTAACCACATGCAATTTTGCCTTAAGTGTCATCGCCGGCCGCAGACCAAGACTCTTGGAAGTTCCCAGATGATTTAAATCAGGGGTCAGGCCGTAGGTGGCGATGCCAATTCGCACAAGATCAAAGTGTGATGACGCATCAACAAAGGTTGCCGCCGAATTAGAAAGGTGATGAATCTCAGGTTCCACGTCAATCCGGTTGAGATCATCACTCATCTCGATAAAACGTTTGAGTTGCACCGCATTTTGAGGAACGCCGGGCTCGTCAGCGCGGGCAAAATGCGAGAAGAATCCGACTACTTGAACTGCCTCCCTTTCCTGAGAGAGCAAGTCCAAGAAACTATCCCACTCATCTAGAAATCCACCGCGCGTCATACCCGTGTCCACTTCAATGTGAATTCTTGGACGCTTTGACGCGGAGCGCCCCGCCGACAATATCTCTTCAAATATGGCAAGAGACGGAACTGCCAGATCAACATCGGCATTTATCGCACTCGCATAATCAGATCCAGGCGGAACAAGCCAAGAAAGGATCGGCGCCGAAATTCCGGCATTGCGAAGGGCAAGTGCCTCCTCCAGCAAGGCGACACCCAGCCATTGCGCGCCGGCCGACAGTGCCGCTTGCGCCACTGGAATCAGGCCGTGCCCATATGCGTCGGCTTTCACGACAGCCATCACCGGAACCCGAGCATGTTCAATCAAATGCTTTACGTTGGCAGCAATCGCCGAAAGGTCAACTTCTGCTTGCGCCCTATTGCTCATTACCGTTCGACAATCACAACCGCAGAGGCAATTCCTGCGTCATGGGAAATAGATAAGTGCACTCTTGCCCCATCGACTAAATCAGCTATCTGTCCCCGAAAGAGAAATTCCGGCTTGCCTGACTCGAGATTGATGACTTCTGCATCAAGCCACGGCAGTCCTTTGCCGGCATTCAATGCTTTTGCTAGCGCCTCTTTGGCTGCAAAGCGAGCGGCTTGTGAAGAGATGGGTAGAGCGCCTTCGGCATCGGTGAAGAGTCTCTGTGTGAGCCCCGGGGTTCGGGCCAGAGATTGGCTGAATCTTTCGATATCAACGACGTCAATTCCTATGCCATCAATCATGAGGCAATACTAAGTCAGGTGGGCTGACTTTCTGAAGGGACAAATCGATCAATAGCGATAATTAAAACGAGGAGTGAGCCGCCGATAAAGAGCCCACCGAGTAAATCTGAGAACCAATGTGTCGATCTGAACAAAGAAACGACGCAGACCGACAAAGTGATTGCACCCACGATGGTCGCCAGCAATCGCCCATGAAAAACGTCGCGGTGCGTGTACCGATAAATCAAATAAGCCAGAATTCCCCACGTGAGCAGCGCATTGGAGGCGTGCCCACTTGGGTAAGAGAGGCCTCCTCCGTGGATGATGTCAACGTGAAGTCGGGGTTTGGTGCGGCCCACAGCTAACTTCGCAATTCCTACAACGCCATTGAGTGCCAGCAACGACAAAAATGCTAAATTCAGCGGTCTCCAGCTTCTGAATTTCCACGAGATCAGAACGGCGACGGTGAGAAGTATTGTCGCTGTGAGACCGCGCAGGCCCAGGTTGTCTATTTTTCTCAGGACAAAATCAAACCAGTGCGAAACATGAGGCCGTTTTTCAAGAGCGATGTTTGCATCAACTCTTATTAAGGGTCCGTTGGACATTACTTGTTGAGTGACGACTAAGAATCCAAAAAAGAGCAACGCGGACCAACGTAATGCTTTAGCCATTTGTTCTCGGCGAAGCATGACTTGCGAGGTCATCTATTCGACCGTTACCGATTTTGCTAAGTTGCGCGGCTGGTCAACATCATTGCCACGTGCCACGGCCATTTCGTATGCGAAAACTTGGAGCGGGACGGTTGCCAGGATTGGTTGAAGTAAGGCTGGTGCCGATGGAATGCGAATCGTATGGGCGGCTCCTGTGACTTCGGCGCCTTCTTCTGCAATGACGATCACCTTGGCACCACGTGCTTTCACTTCCTGCACGTTGCTCAACATCTTTTCATCAAGCCCGTATTCATGACCAAAAGGTAGAACGGCAATGACAAGGGAACCTTCTTCAATGAGAGCGATTGGTCCGTGCTTGAGTTCGCCGCCGGCAAATCCCTCGGCATGCATATAGGCCAATTCCTTTAACTTGAGAGCACCCTCAAGAGCAACGGGGAAGCCGACATTGCGACCAAGAAATAGCACTGAATTCTCTTTGGCAAAGCTACGAGTGAGTTCACGCAGCGGCTCAACGGTCTCCAGGATCTGTTCGATCTTGGCGGGGAGTTCGTTCATCGAGTCGAAGATTTCTCGCACCTCATCTGAATCCATGACTCCACGGGTCTGAGCTAAATAGAGGCCAATGAGATAGACGGCAACGACTTGGGTTAAAAAGGCTTTCGTTGATGCAACAGCTATTTCTGGCCCGGCGTGCGTGTATAAAACGGCATCGGATTCACGGGGAATCGTTGAACTATTCGTGTTGCAAACCGCCAGAATCTTGGCACCTTCTACTTTTGCATGGCGCAGCGCCATCAACGTATCCATCGTCTCCCCTGATTGGGAGATGGCGATGACCAAAGTGTCCTTGTCGATTACAGAATCGCGGTATCGAAACTCGCTGGCAACTTCTACCTCGACAGCGATCTTCGCCCACTTCTCAATCGCATACTTGGCAACCATGCCCGCGTGATAAGCAGTTCCGCATGCCAGCACAATGATCTTCTTAAGGTTTCGTACTTCATCCTTAGTCAGATGCAACTCGTCAAGGAGAATCTCGTTATTTTTCCCCAAACGACCGAGCAGAGTGTCCGCAACGGCCTTCGGTTGTTCAAATATTTCTTTAAGCATGAAGTGCTGGTATCCGCCCTTTTGGGCAGCACTCGCATCCCAAGTGATTGCATACTCTTTGGGAATTACTGCATTGCCATCCAGATCGGTTATCTCAATTCCGTCGGGACGAATAGTGACGACCTCGTCTTGTCCAAGTTCCACAGCGCGCTTCGTGTAGTCAATAAAGGCGGCGACGTCAGAGGCTAAGAAGTTTTCACCTTCGCCAAGGCCGACAACGAGGGGAGAGTTGCGTCGCACTCCCACAATTACTTCCGGTGAATCCGCGTGGATGGCCAACAATGTGAATGAACCGCGAAGAGACTTCACTGCCTCGCGCATGGCCGCCGAGAGATCGCCATCGTGAGTTTTGCGAAGATCGCTAAGTAGGTGGGCCACCGATTCGGTATCAGTTTCAGATTCGAATTTGTGGCCTCGAGCAACAAGTTCTGCCTTGAGTTGGGTGTAGTTTTCAATAATTCCATTATGGATAACGGCCAACTTGCCTTCGTTGTCCAGGTGAGGATGGGCATTTCGATCAGTTGGCCCGCCATGCGTCGCCCAACGAGTATGTCCGATTCCGCTGTGCGTGAGAGGCATGGTCGCATTCAGGGCGGACTCCAGATTACCCAATTTGCCGGCCCGCTTTTCTACAAACAACTTGTTTGGGGTTCCTAATGCAATTCCTGCCGAGTCATAACCTCGGTATTCGAGGCGGCGCAGTCCTTCAATCAGAGGAGTTATTGCCGATTGCGGTCCTGTGTATCCCACAATTCCGCACACTTTTTTACCCCAGTTCCTGCTGCACTATTTCGGCTAGCCTCGTTGCAATTGCAGAGGCAACGCTATCACTTGAGGCTTCCACCATCACGCGAATCAGCGGTTCGGTTCCGGATGGTCGCAGCAGAACTCGACCACTATCACCCAATTCAGCTTCTGCAGCCTGAACCGCATCCCGAATGACCTTGGAGGCCAAGAGTCTTTCCTTTGCAACGTCTCGGACATTGAGAAGTACTTGCGGAAATTTTGTCATCGCACTGGCCAACTCATTGACGCTCTTGCCAGTGCGCTTTATCTCTTGAAGCAAGGAAAGGGCGGTAAGAATTCCATCGCCAGTACTTGAGAAGTGTTTCATAATCACATGACCCGATTGTTCGCCACCTAATATGCAGTCCGAATCGATGAGTCTTTCCAAAACATACCGATCGCCAACAGGTGTGGTGATGACGTCAATTTCAGCTTCCTTCATTGCCTTCATGAAACCCAAGTTGCTCATTACGGTTCCAACCACGCAGTTGCTCTTGAGCAGACCACGTTGTTTCAAACCGATTGCAAGAATCGTCATGATTTGATCGCCATCAATAATGTTTCCGTAGGCATCTATTGCAAGGCAACGATCGGCGTCGCCATCATGTGCAATACCAATATCAGCTGATGTCTCAATAACTTTTTCTCTCAAAGATTCCATGTGAGTGGAACCGCAATTTTCATTGATATTCCAACCATTTGGATAATCCGAAATAGCGATGACTTCTGCCCCGGCCCTGCGCAATGCTTCAGGAGCCACGTATGAGGATGCTCCGTTTGCACAGTCGACAACAACTTTCAGTCCATCAAGTTGGGTATCTACTGTTGAAAGCAGGTGATTCAGATATCGCTCTGCGGCTGTGTCATCATTTATCGCACGGCCAACATTCTTGCCAGTGGGGCGCTCCCACGGCTCGCCCATACGCTTTTCAATGGCAATTTCTAGAGCATCATCAAGTTTTCCGCCCCCGCGAGCAAATATTTTTATCCCATTATCAGGCATCGGATTGTGAGACGCGCTCAGGACTACCCCTAAATCAGCACCACTTTCGGCAACCAGAAAGGCGATCGCAGGCGTTGGAATTACTCCAACTCGATAGACATCCACCCCGGCACTTGTTAAGCCTGCGACAACTGCAGCTTCTAAAAATTCACCTGATGCACGAGAATCTTGGCCGACAATCGCACGCGGGCGTGTTTTCGTGGAGCCCAAACTCTCAATAAGAATGTGGGCAGCCGCAACGGCAACGTCTAGAGCTAGTTCAGCGGTGACATCTCGATTAGCCAAGCCACGAATTCCGTCGGTGCCAAAAAGCGCCATATTCGCGGACTAAATATCGCGGATGAGAATTAACGCTTGCTGTATTGCGAGCGCTTACGGGCCTTCTTTAGACCGTACTTCTTGCGCTCAATGACGCGGGCATCACGTGTAAGGAATCCAGCCTTCTTAAGTGCTGGACGGTGTGCCTCTTCATCAATTTGGTTGAGCGCGCGAGCAACTCCGAGACGAAGTGCACCGGCTTGACCAGATACTCCGCCGCCATCTATACGAGCGAAAACGTCGTAACCATTCTCGGCACCAACGGTGCGGAATGGCTCGGAAATTAGTTGTTGGTGAACCTTGTTTGGGAAGTATGCCTCAAGTGGCTTGCCGTTTACGATCCAACGACCGGTACCTGGTGTTAGGCGCACGCGGGCGACTGCTTCTTTACGACGACCAGTTCCGCCACCGGGCGCCTTAATTGCAGGGCGGTTGGTTGCGGCAGCTGGAGTAGAAGAAGAATAAGAAGTCGGAACTTCAGTCTCGTCTAGATCGTCAATTACGGCGTTGTCAGACATCATTTATTCGTATCCTCTACTTAATGATCTGTGAAACTTGCTCGAAAACATATGGGACTGGTGCTTGTGCAGCATGTGGGTGTTCCGGGCCTGCGTAAACCTTTAGCTTGGTTCCGACAGCGCGACCGAGAGTGTTCTTTGGAAGCATTCCCTTGATTGCCTTTTCCACGGCGCGTGTTGGGTGCTTAACAAGCAAATCCCCGTACACCGTTGAAGTTAAACCGCCCGGAAAACCTGAGTGCTGATGTGCGAACTTCTGGGTCGTCTTCTGACCAGAGAGTGCAATCTTGTCGGCGTTGATTACGATGACGAAGTCACCCATATCCATGTGAGGAGCGAAGGTTGGCTTGTGCTTGCCACGAAGAAGGACTGCTGCGTGGGTTGCTACGCGACCCAATACAACGCCTTCAGCATCGATGACGTGCCACTTTGGCTTCGCATCGCCAGGCTTTGGACTAAATGTACGCACGCTCTTGCCCTCGTTCCTCTTCAATAACTTGTTCTAGCGCACTAATTGGCGCAGGAGGGTAAGGGTACCCGCGAGGGCGCCCGTGGGTCAAAATGAGCCTATTTGCTGCTTTTTTGACGCTCTCACACTGGCACGTCAAATTGTTTTTGCTTGCCCTGCTTTCCCTCCTTATTTCTCCTTCTTTTGCCACCTAGTTTTCTATTCGCCGCAGAGTAGTTCTAATCGCCGCAAATAATGCGGTGAATAAGTAGACAATACGGTGAATCGAAGATATATTCGCCGCATGGAACGCGGGGATACAAGGTATATCTGGCAACAGCCAGGCTGGCCTAAATGGGAATATGACGAAAAGCGCCTGACCCCTCTTCTCACCGCGGTACACCATGAACGGGGGCTATTGCTGGGACGCATGAGAAATCTTGGACTCGAACAAAGCGAAGAAGCAACATTGGTGACCCTCACTAGCGATGTTCTAAAAAGCAGCGAAATAGAAGGGGAAATATTGGACCCCGACACTGTTCGCTCTTCATTGGCCCGACGGCTCGGAATACCGACAGGAACGGTACATCAGCAAGACAGGCAGGTCGAAGGCGTTGTCAGCATGGTTCTTGATGCGACCCAAAACTTCAATGAGCCACTCTCGAAAGAGAGATTGTTCCATTGGCATTCGGGTCTGTTCCCAACCGGCCACAGCGGTGATTTTAGAATACTTGTCGGCGCATGGCGCGATGACGCAGATGGGCCCATGCAAGTCGTATCCGGACCGTTGGGTCGCGAAAAAGTGCATTACGAGGCCCCGCCCGCAGGACGGATACCAAAAGAACTGTCTAGTTTTTTAGATTGGTTCAATAAGACCCAAAACCTCGATCCATTCGTGAAAGCGGGATTGGCACATCTATGGTTTGTCACCATCCATCCTTTTGAAGATGGGAACGGCCGCATAGGACGCGCGGTTTGCGACATGGTACTTGCACAGAGTGAGAAATCTAAGCAGAGGTTTTACAGTCTCTCTGCTCAGATACGAAAGGACAGAGAGAATTATTACAGCCTGCTTGAACGCACTCAGAAAGATTCTCTCGACGTTACTGGCTGGTTGGAATGGTTTTTAGGTGCGCTCCTGCGCGCCCTGGAAGGCACTGAAAGTTTGCTCGATGATGTACTTTTTAAAGCACGCTTTTGGCAGCAGTGGGCTGGGACCTCTTTGAACTCTCGGCATATAGAGCTCTTAAATAGACTGCTGGACGGTTTCGACGGCAATCTCACGAACAGAAAATGGGCGGTAATAGCCAAATGTTCCTCGGACACAGCCCTGAGAGATATAACCGAACTGTTGAATAAGGGCGTCTTAATGAAGGCCGCTGCTGGTGGTCGCAGCACTCACTATCAATTAAAGTCATTTGATTAGTTGCTACTGAAGGTGCTCCGAGCATCGCTACGCGATAACACAGTCGATGGAAGTCGAGCTACCCGGTGCTAGAAGGTCGGCAACCTTGCAGGTGGCCCCACCGGGATCAATAAAGGAGATCGTGAATTTCGTCTTCGGATCCTCCGACACAACACTGGGGAAAATGAAATACCCAAAGGTGATTGGCGCCTCAACGGTGACGTCACCCGCTCTGATTGTGGCGAAATGCGCTTTGGTAATGCGTACATATCCCACGACAACTGACCCTTGTCTTTCTAAAATCACTTCTGACCTAGAGACTCTGCACCAAGAATAAGCAAATCCAGAAGCTCCGCCCTTCCTCGGCTGGTCCACATAAAAGCAGCCCGATCGATTTCCTTGCGGTGAAGATTTTGGAACCCACAACGACGCTTTCGAACCATTGCTGTATGTCACTGTACCCGCGCGCACCGGAGTGATCCATGGAAGCGGACCACTCTCGCTTTTCGAGACTGTGGAAGATATGGCCTTGAAGGCCTGCTCAACTCCTCCCGATTCGGTGGCCATCGGATTCGTGGGAGAACTAGTCCTGACGATTATCGCCACGATAAGGAGAAAGAACAGACTTGCGGCAATCTGCAATCTCTTAGGTCTCCAAGGCTTCAAGTAGTCTTCCGCTCAGCTCGGGTTCGGATGAAAAGAATTACACCTGACGCTACCAACACCACACCAATGATCAACCATGGCCAAGGGCTCCACTCCTCCATGCATTGGCGTCCACCTTGCCCAAACGGCTTGCAGATATCACCGGGACCATTTCGATTGAGATAGGAGATGTACAGAAACGGCAGACCTGCCCCAGAAATAAGTCCGACGCTGCTCTTACGATTTCCGCCCCATCGCAGAAGAGCAAGCAATCCTGCCGTCGCGAATGGCAGAACGAAAAGTCCGATTGTCATGGCTCCGAGAACGCTCACTGCAAGGGCGGCACCAACGATGGGCCATGCGAAGAACGTCCACCAATTCGGACGGTTTTCGCTCATCAAAACTTCAGGTCGTCTTATTCGAAGTGAGATTCTTCTTCTTGGCCCACGCAAGAATTCCCAAGTCGTATATGCCCTTGATAGTGCCTGCGACAACCATCGGTGCACCTAAAGCAATATGTTGAAGTGCGGCGGCAACCATGGGTCCAAATGGTCGGACAGAGTATCGAGCCGCATTCGTGACTGCGGCTGCCGGAGTCCGTTCCTCTGGAGTAACCACCGTCATCACCAAAGCCTGTCTAGTCGGAACATCCATCTGGGACAAGAAACTTCGTGCAAAGAGAAGGAGAAATGCGACGGTGAGGTTCGGCGCGAAGGCCATGGCTACCAGCAACATATTGCTTGGCAGGTGAGTCCCAACCATTGTCCAAATCAAACCGAACCGCTTTGCCAATCTTGGGGCTACAAGAACACTGGTTGCTTGCAACAATGAGACCCCAAAGAAAATGAACCCGAGACTTCGCGAAGAGGCTGAATACCTGGTGGTGAAGTAGTAGGCAAGAAACGTTGCGGTGATCAATCCGCCGCCGGCAGCATCTGCGGCAAACAAAGCCGCGAGTTGATACACATTCCGCTTCGAGGGGCCTAACTTGCCGTGACCCCTTTTGGAATTTTCCTCTTGCTTTGCTTTCTTGGGCTCAACAGCCGAAGTCAAAGTTGCCGCAAGAATTGCTCCACCGATTCCAAGTGGAAGAAGGACGATAAAGGCCAAAGACGAAATTTGAGATGAACCGGTGACAGCGGAAACAAACCCCTGAGCCAATGCGCCAAGTGCTCCCATGAGGGCGCCGAATGCGTTATACGTTCCAAAAATGCTTGCGTGGGAAACTTTGCTTTCGCTCTGAACGAGCATTGCCTGCTCAAGTGTCGTACCGGGGCCGTTGTCTATGACGTCGGTGGAAAGCGTGCCAGTCAATGCCACAATCGCGATTACCCAAAGCGGGGGATCGAATGCGACGATAATTCCAGCAACCGCGATGGCCACGTAGAGCCAGCCATATGAGCGTCTACGTCCCCAGTTATCGCTGTAGCGGCCAAATACTAATGACGATAGCGCTGAACCGGCGATGACGGCGGCGAGCAACAAACCAACCTTGGTAGCAGATACGGCGTGGGCGGCGAGCATTCGGCCTAGGAAGACAGCGGTAAAACCATAACCAAACGCACGCAGTCCTTGAGCGGCAATGATTCGACGTACGTCACGATCCAAGCGGGAGTGAAAGTTCATCTGATGAGTTTAAGGCTTTCCACATTCTTTATCATGCCATCCAGGGTCTGCCGCTTCGGATATGCAATTGCCACAATCTCTGGCTTGTCGGCAAAGGTAGCGATCGCGCCCTTCATCGATGATGGGTTTATCCTGACCGAAATACTCTTATTCACTAGAATTGTGGTTGTATTAACGGTGGACTTGATTGTGTGGGTGTGGGAATCCCATACCTCCTTATTTTTGTAAGTTTTTACTTCGTATATAAACGCATTGTCATCCGAAGCATCGGTCCCCTTAGGCAGGTACATTAGATCGACTATGCCATGGAGTTGGTGATTGACGGTGTACTCCGCGCCTTGAATTGGCCCAAACCAATAAGCATTTAACGCATCTCCCTTAAGATGATCAACTAACTGTCCAGAAGACATTACGACATCTCCGGCATGAGTCAATCTCTCAGCAGATGCCGACTTGGATTCGTAGAACTGAAAGCCAGCAAAGACTAGAGCCACTGACAAGAGTGCATCAATGGTCAAGAATCCCAAAAAATGTGGGTGAGATCGCTCGTAGGCCCTGAGAACCGCATGCTCTTTTTTAAAGACTTTGAGCAGCCAGCGAACGAAGATCACCACGTTATCACCCGCACAATTCAATGATGCATAGACGAGGACTTCATGGTCGCATGGAGATTGCTGAGTCGCAAGGCTCAAACACGACGAAAATGGTCAAAATTAATGCTCGAAAATTGGCTCAGGGCTTTCATAAACTTTGCCATTTGCGCCGAAGATCAAATATCGCGTGAATCCACGAGTAAACCAACGATCGTGTGTGACGGAAACAACTGTGCCCTCATACCGACCAAGGGCATGTTCCAGACTCTCTGCACTTGCGAGATCGAGGTTGTCGGTAGGTTCATCAAGCAACAACATGGTTGATCCTGAAAGCTCTAGCAAAAGCACTTGGAACCTCGCTTGCTGACCACCTGATAGGGATGAGAACTTCTGCTCAGCTTGCTGATCAATTTCGTATCTACGCAGAACACTCTTAGCGGGCCCCAACTGTAATGAGTAATTCTCCCAGAGCAATTCGAGCAACGTCTTGGCCATGAACTCAGGATGCGTGTGAGTCTGCGCGAAATATCCCGGGTTCACGCGAGCGCCCAGTTTGAATTCGCCTGTGTACTTCACATGCTTATCGCCCGAGATCATCCGCAGAAAGTGCGACTTGCCGGTGCCGTTCTTGCCGAGGACTGCAACGCGATCGCCGAAAAAGATTTCGAAATCAAACGGATCGGTGAGCCCCGTAAGTGAGAGGTTCTCAATAGTGAGTGCGCGAAGACCGGTACGACCGCCGCGAAGGCCAACTTGAACATCTTGCTCAATAGGAGGCGCCTCGGGTGCGCCCGCCTCTTCGAATTTGCGAAGACGCGTCTGCATTGCACGGTATTTGGAAGCCATATCCGGGCTGCTGGCCGCCTGCCACTGCAAAGTGCGAACAAGTTCCTTAAGACGCGCGTGCTCCTGCTCCCATCGGAGCAAGATCTCCGCAAATCTCTCGTTTCGCGCTTTGCGAGCATCGTGCCAAGTCGAGAATTTCCCACCATGAACCCAAGCGGTGTTGCCGTTAGCCCCTTGCTCCAAAGTAACGATGCGATTGGCGGTGCGATCGAGAAGTTCGCGATCATGGCTAACGAAGAGGACGGTCTTCTTAGTCTCCTTGATGACGTCCTCAAGCCATCGCTTCGACGGCACATCCAAGTAGTTATCTGGTTCATCCAGAAGGAGAACTTCCTCTGGACCTTCCAGCAAGGCACGGAGAACTAGCTTCTTTTGTTCTCCCCCAGACAATGTGTTCACCTTGCGAGCTGATACTTCCTCAAAGGATTTACCCATGGCCTCTGTGCAACAGACATCCCAAATCACTTCAAAGTCATAACCGCCCGCATCGCCCCAATCGACAAGTGCCTGGGCGTAGGCCATCTGATCGCGCTCCTCATTGCGCGTGTGCATCAACTCTTCACTTGCGGCAACTGCAGCGGCGGCATCGCGCACCCGTTTTGGCGCAACCGAGATGAGAAGGTCGCGGACTGTTGTTTCATCGCGGACCGAACCGATGAACTGGCGCATGACACCTAAGCCGCCAGAAATTGAAATAGCACCGGATTCAGGTTGGAGGTCTCCAGAGATCATCCGGATCAACGTAGTTTTGCCTGAGCCGTTCGCGCCGATTAATGCGACCTTGGCGCCTTCTCCAACGCGAAAGTTGACGTCGCTCAGAAGGACTCGACCGTCGCTGAGTGAGTACTCAACGGCGTTCACATCTATATGGCCCATTAGTCATCTTCATTTCTGCGTCTTAGCGTGGTTTCAATCCGGGCTAGCAACTGATCATCGGAAGGATAATCAACTTGCACGAAGGTCAAGCCACGGGATGGAAAAACTAGGCTATCGGAAATCCTCACCCGGTTGCTGAGTACATCTTTAACCCACTGGGTCGGAAATCTGCCATCGGCAACACAAACGACTGCACCGACAAGGTTGCGAACCATAGAATAGCAGAAGGCATCTGCCACAATTTTTGCGACAAGGTAGCCATCAGCATTTCGTTGCCATTCGAAAGTCTCCAGGGTGCGAATCGTTGTTCCGCCGGCGCGAAATTTGCAGAACGCGGCAAAATCATGTTCGCCAAGGAGCCACGCACTTGATGCATTTAACAGATCAATATTCAGCGGCCGATACCAAGGAGCCACGTCGAAACGACGAAGCGGCAGAATCGATCGATTGCTGTCGACAATCTTGTATTCGTAGTGGCGGCGTAGGGCGGAAAAACGCGCATGAAAACCAACAGGGGCAATGTCCACTTTGAGAACGCGGATATCCTCATCCAGAATTCGGTTGAGGCGGTACGGCAAATCCGCCAGATTCCACTCGGCTTTCTTTGCGTAAGGCCCGTTCTCCATGTCAGGAATGTCGACGTGGATCACTTGCCCCGTCGCGTGCACGCCTGCATCTGTGCGGCCAGCAACGATTGTGTCCACGGGTGTGCGAGTAAGTTTTTGGAGAGCGTTCTCCAATTCGCTTTGAACTGTGCGGCGATCTGGTTGCTTGCTCCACCCCGAATAATTCGTGCCGTCATAGGCAAGATCCATCCGGATACGAAGAAACCCACTCTCCGCAAAGAGAGTGGGTTCCGTCATAACGATTTCGGTGAGTTGTTACTCAGCGTCTTTCTCTGCTGCAGCTTTCTTAGGAGCGGCCTTCTTAGGGGCAGCAGCTTTCTTAACTGTCTTCTCAGCCTCCGCAACGGTTGCCTTCTTGGCAGGTGTTCCTTCGGTTAGAACTTCGATGACCGCCATAGGAGCGTTGTCGCCCTTACGTGGACCCACCTTTGTGATGCGGGTGTAGCCACCGTTACGCTCGACAAAGCGTGGTCCGATTTCAGTGAAGAGAGTGTGTACCACGCTCTTGTTTGAAATGGTTGCCATGACCTGACGACGAGCAGCCAGATCGCCCTTCTTTGCGAAGGTGATTAACTTTCTCGGCAAGAGGGCGAAGGCGCTTGGCCTTAGCCTCTGTCGTGGTGATCTTGCCGTGCTCAAAGAGCTGCTCGGCGAGTGTTCCTAGGAGTAAGCGCTCGTGTGCTGGGCCGGAGCCTAGACGAGGACCTTTACTTGGTTTTGGCATCGTATTCTCCTAGGCCTGATCACTGTCGGCGAATTCATCGTCGACATTGACATCGTAATTGTGGTGTTGTGTTGGATCAAAACCGGCTGGGCTGTCCTTGAGTGACATTCCCATCGAAACAAGCTTTGCCTTGACCTCATCGATGGACTTGGATCCGAAGTTACGGATATCAAGTAGATCAGCTTCGCTGCGTCCGACCAATTCGCCGACTGTGTGAATGCCTTCGCGCTTCAAGCAGTTGTACGAACGAACGGTGAGATCAAGATCTTCGATGGGAAGAGCAAGATCGGCAGCAAGGGCTGCATCAAGAACGGAAGGTCCCATTTCGATACCCTCAGCCTCAAGGTTGAGCTCGCGGGCTAGACCAAAGAGTTCAACAAGAGTCTTTCCTGCTGATGCGATGGCGTCGCGTGGCTTCATCGATGGCTTGGTTTCGACATCCACAACAAGGCGATCGAAGTCGGTGCGCTGTTCAACGCGGGTGGCTTCTACCTTGTAGGTGACCTTCAAAACAGGTGAGTAAATGGAGTCAACAGGGATGCGGCCGATTTCGGCTCCTGCTTGCTTGTTCTGAACTGCAGTTACATAACCGCGGCCACGCTCGACGGTAAGTTCAATCTCAAGATTGGCCTTTCCATTAAGGGTTGCTAGGTGAAGTTCAGGATTATGAACCTCTACGCCGGTTGGAACAGCAATATCAGCGCCAGTTACAGGACCTGCGCCAGATTTGCGGATGTAGAGAATGCTTGGCTCATCATTGTCAGAGGAGAGCACCAAGTTCTTGATGTTAAGAACGATATCGGTGAGGTCTTCCTGAACGCCTTCTAGGGTCGTGAATTCGTGCAGAGCACCACCGACTCGAATGCTCGTGACTGCAGCTCCTGGAATTGAGGAGAGCAGGGTACGACGCATTGAGTTTCCGAGGGTGTAGCCGAAGCCAGGTTCTAGTGGTTCGATGATGAAGCGTGACCGGTTCTCACTAACTACTTCTTCACTGAGGGTGGGACGTTGTGCAATTAGCACTATTGCTCCTCCATAGTCTTGAGAGATCCACTATTTGATCTCTACGTTTGCCTCTTTATTCAGTTCTTTAAAACAAATCCAAAGAATTACTTGGAGTAGAGCTCAACGATTAGCTGTTCTTGAACCTGGGTGTCGATGACGGCACGTGCTGGGACTCCGTGGATGATGATGCGCATCTGCGAACCAACAACCTCCATCCATGCAGGTACTGACTTCTCGCCAAGCTCGGCGCTTGCCACGATAAATGGTGTGAGATCCAATGACTTTGGAAGAACATCGATGATGTCCATCGGAGTGACACGGAATGAAGGAATGTTTACCTTCTTGCCATTTACCAGGAAGTGACCGTGACGGACCAACTGGCGTGCCATGTCGCGGCTCTTGGCAAAGCCAGCGCGGAACACGACGTTGTCCAAACGGGTTTCCAGGATTACGAGCAGGTTCTCACCAGTTTTGCCTTGGCGACGGTTTGCCTCTTCGTAATAGCCGCGGAACTGCTTCTCCAGTACCCCGTAAATACGTGCGCACTTCTGCTTTTCACGCATCTGAAGTAGGTACTCAGACTCCTTGGAACGACCGCGACCGTGTTGCCCTGGTGGGTACGGACGGGATTCGATAGGACATTTTGGACCATCGCACTTAGAGCCCTTAAGGAAGAGCTTTACTTTTTCGCGACGGCAGCGCTTGCAATCTGCTCCGGTATAACGAGCCATTTATTCTCTTCCTTCCTTAAACTCGACGTGGTTTGGGTGGGCGGCAACCGTTGTGTGGGGCTGGTGTGACATCAGAGATGGCACCAACTTCCAAACCAGCAGCCTGCAACGAACGAATTGCGGTCTCGCGTCCAGATCCTGGACCCTTGACGAAAACATCTACTTTCTTCAAGCCGTGCTCTTGTGCGCGACGAGCAGCAGCTTCTGCGGCAAGTTGAGCAGCAAATGGTGTTGATTTACGTGAACCCTTGTAACCAACCTGACCTGATGAAGCCCATGAGATGACGGCACCAGTTGTGTCAGTGATAGAAATAATGGTGTTGTTGAAGGTTGACTTGATGTGAGCCTGGCCGACAGCAATGTTCTTCTTCTCCTTCTTGCGGAGTTTTACTTTGCCTTTTGCGCCAGCCTTTGTTGCGGCTGTCTTTGCTTTAGGAGCGGCCATTACTTAGTCACCTTCTTCTTGCCAGCAATTGCTTTACGAGGGCCCTTACGCGTGCGCGCGTTGGTGTGTGTGCGCTGACCGCGAACTGGGAGTCCCTTGCGGTGGCGAATACCTTGGTAACTTTGAATTTCGACTTTGCGGCGGATATCGCCGGCAACTTCACGTCGAAGGTCACCTTCGATTTTATAGTTGGCTTCGATGTATTCACGAAGCTTTGCCAATTCTGGCTCTTGAAGATCTTTGACGCGAACATCCGGGCTAATGCCAGTTGCTGCGAGGGTTTTCTGTGAACGAGTAAGACCCATTCCGAAGATATAGGTGAGTGCGATCTCAACGCGTTTTTCGCGCGGTAGATCGACACCGACAAGACGTGCCATGTATTCAACCATTCAGTAATCCGATAGGTCCTCCGCAACGCTCCCCAACGATTGTTGGGCCTCGGCCTATCGGACCAAGGGTCTGTCTCTTTCGAAACAGTCGCGCCACGCGCTTGCTATTCAGTTATAAAAAGGTGTTTAACCCTGACGTTGCTTATGTCGAAGGTTGTCGCAGATAACCATGACACGACCCTTGCGTCGAATAACTTTGCACTTATCGCAAATCTTCTTCACGCTTGGCTGAACTTTCATGACTGCCCTCCTTCTACTTGTATCGGTACACGATGCGACCTCGCGTGAGGTCATACGGACTCAATTCCACGATCACACGATCGGCAGGCAGAATACGAATGTAGTTCTTCCGCATCTTCCCACTGATGTGAGCGAGGATCCTGTGCCCATTTGTTAACTCAACGCGAAACATGGCATTGGGTAGAGCTTCGGCAACGGTGCCCTCGATCTCGATAGCACCATCTTTCTTGGCCAAGCGATACCTTCTATTCTGTGACAGGTGAGTTTTGAGCTTCTTACGAAGCGAAGGGTTATTCTAAAGCCAGGCGTGGGTATAAGGGAAATCGGCTCAAATTAGGAGATCTGAGACTTCGATTTGGAGTGATTTGAGTCTCTCTCGACCCCCATCGATGGCCGTGAGGACAAATGGCTTTCCATCTGGGGCTATGCAGTAGGTGTTCTCGAAATGAGCCCCATGGGATTTATCGTTAGAAACCACCGTCCAGTCATCGCCGAGCACATGTGTCTTGTGGGAGCCGCGGGTGATCATGGGTTCGATGGCCAAGGCCATTCCGGGCACGATTTCCGGGCCAAAGCCAGTTTTCCCGAAGTTGAGGACGTGGGGCTCCATATGCATTTCGGTGCCGATTCCGTGACCACCGTACTCCTGCAAAATTCCGTACTTTCCTTGAGATTTCACGTAATGCTCGATCGCATGGCCAATATTTGAAAGGCGGGCACCCGACGAACCAGCCGCGATCCCCCGCCACATAGACTCTTCGCATACATCCAGTAATTTCTGATCGGCTGGATCCACCGTTCCCGCGATGACGGAGATGGCCGCATCTCCATGCCAGCCATCAATGATCGCCCCGCAATCAAGGGAGACGATGTCTCCGTCTTCAATGACTCGATCCCCCGGAATGCCGTGGACGATTTCATCGTTGAGAGAGACGCAGATCGTGCCCTTGAAACCGTGATAGCCGTTGAAATTCGAGGTACCGCCACCACGTTTGATATTTGCAGCAGCGATCGCATCGAGAGCATCCGTGCGCATTCCAACCTTGACTGAGGAACGAAGCAATTCCAGGGTCTGACCGACCAAGAGACCGGCGCGGCGCATCACCTTGAGCTCTTCCAATGTCTTGATCTGAATTGCCACTTGCAGTCCTACTGAACGCGGCTCAGGGCCGAGATCGCACGATCGGTGATATCCGAGACTGAACCGACGGCGCTAATTGTTATGAGCAAGCCTTCTGTTCTATAGAAGGCAATGATGGGGGCAGTCTGTTCTTGGTAGACCTCAAGGCGACGTGTGACAACTTCTTCTTTATCGTCATCGCGCTGGTAAAGCTCGCCTTGGCAGATGTCGCAAACGTTTGGGTTGGAAGGCTTGTCAAACTCTAAGTGCCAGACTTTGCCGCAATTGCGGCAGACCCGCCGACCAGAGAGTCGTAGAACGATTTCGGCGGTATCCACTGCAAGTTCGAGCACTGCATCAAGGGGGGTCTTCTTATCCGCCAAAATCGCACGTAAGACTTCAGCTTGTGCAACGTTGCGCGGAAAACCATCTAGCAGAAAGCCGTTGGCAAGATCATCTTTAGTAAGGCGATCGCGAACCATCTCATTTGTCACTGAGTCAGGAACTAATTCGCCGCGGTCCATGAAACCCTTGGCTTGTATTCCAAGTGGTGTGCCGTCCTTTAAATTCGCACGGAAAATATCACCGGTGGAGATATGCGGAATCGCGAAGTGCAAAGACAGGAATTGTGCTTGAGTTCCTTTGCCTGCACCTGGTGGGCCTACCAGGACCAGGCGCATTAGCGCAGGAATCCCTCGTACGAACGCTGCTGCAACTGGCTCTCGATCTGCTTTGCAGTATCAAGTCCAACACCGACGACGATCAGAATCGCAGTTCCACCGAATGGGAAGTTCTGCGTTGCGCCGAAGAGAATAAGAGCAAGAATTGGGATGATCGCGACAAAGGCCAAGTACAACGATCCTGGCGCAGTAATGCGCGATAGAACGTAGGACAGGTACTCAGAGGTTGGACGGCCTGCACGAATTCCAGGGATGAATCCACCGTACTTCTTCATGTTGTCGGCAACTTCATCAGGGTTGAACGTGATGGCGACATAGAAATAGGTGAAGAAAATGATCAAGATCGCATATGTGAGAATATAAATTGGGTGATCGCCCTTGACGAAGTTTCGGCTTACCCACACTGCCCAAGGAGCAGTGCTGTTGGTGAAATTCACAATAAGCGACGGGATATAGAGCAGTGACGAGGCGAAAATAACTGGGATAACGCCGGCCTGGTTGACCTTGATTGGGATGTATGTGCTGGTTCCACCGTAGCTCTGACGACCTACTTGTCGCTTTGCATACTGGACTGGAATACGTCGCTGTGCCTGCTCGACGAATACAACCGCGGCCACAACCAACATTCCAACTGCAAGGACGAAGGTGAAGGCGAAGATGCCCTTTTGAAGCTTGATGCTCCAGAGGTTTCCAGGGAATCCCGCTGCAATAGATGTGAAGATAAGGATCGACATTCCGTTGCCGACGCCGCGATCGGTGATCAATTCACCCAGCCACATGATTACCGAAGTTCCGGCGGTCATAACAAAGATCATAGTGACGATGCGCTGCCATGAAGTGTCAGGGATGATCGGATCGGCACAACCTGAGATCAAGCGACCTGGTGTGCGAGCTACTGCGATCAGACCAGTTGACTGCAAGATTGCCAGGCCGACTGTGAGGTAGCGGGTGTACTGGGTCAACTTGGCGGTGCCTGATTGTCCTTCTTGCTTCAGGGCCTCAAAGCGAGGAATGACTACGGTCAGCAACTGAATAATGATCGAGCTGGTGATGTAAGGCATGATGCCCAGTGCGAAAACGGAGAGGTGCAACAGTGCGCCACCGCTGAATAGGTTGATCAGGCCGAAGAGACCGCCAGATTGAACCTGCTTCAAGCACGACTGAACCGCTGAATACGAAACGCCTGGGGTTGGAACTACGGAACCAAAGCGGAAAAGAGCCATGATCGAGAGGGTGAAGAAGATCTTGCGGCGCAGATCTGGGGTCCTGAAGGCCTTACCAAATGCTGATAGCACTGATCTTCTCCCACTCTCTCAATACAAAATAACTAATTGCTTACAAGGCTTTGATCGAACCGCCGGCGGCTTCAATCTTCTCAGAGGCTGAGGAGGAGAAAGCGTGGGCGTAGACATTGACCTTAACTTCGATTTCGCCATTTCCAAGGATCTTGACGGGTTGGCCCTTGCGTGCGGCGCCCTTCTTGACCAAATCCTCAACGGTGACACTGCCACCCTTGGGATACAAGGCATTGATGGTTGCCACATTGACTGCCTGGTACACGATAGTCGCTGGGTTCTTGAAACCGCGCAACTTAGGCAGACGCATAACGAGGGGCAGCTGACCGCCCTCAAATCCTGCGCGGACCTGGTTACGGGCTCGGGTTCCCTTGCCACCACGACCGGCTGTCTTTCCCTTTGATGCCTCTCCGCGACCCTTACGAGTCTTTACGGTTTTAGCACCAGGGGCTGGACGAAGATGATGAACTTTGAGTGTCATCCTTATTCAACCTCCTCAACCTTGATCAAATGGCGAACGGCATGAACCATGCCACGAATTTCTGGGCGATCTTCTTTTACAACGACGTCATTGATGCGCTTCAAACCAAGTGATCGCAGTGTGTCGCGAATTTCTGGCTTGCTGCCCACCTTTGAGCGGAGCTGTGTAACTTTCAAACGGGGCATTAGGCACCTACCGTGATCTGTGAAGCGCGGATGAGTGCTGCTGGTGCAACATCTTCAAGTGGACGACCGCGACGTGCAGCAATTGCTGCAGGACTTTCGAGCATCTTCAACGCAGCAACGGTGGCGTGAACCATGTTGATTGCGTTGTTGGAACCCAAAGATTTGGTAAGTACGTCAGAAATTCCTGCGCACTCAAGTACGGCACGAACTGGACCACCAGCGATAACACCGGTACCAGGACTTGCTGGGCGAAGAAGAACTACGCCTGCTGCGGCTTCACCTTGGACTTGGTGAGGAATCGTGCCTTGGATGCGAGGAACTTTGAAGAAGGACTTCTTGGCTTCTTCGACAGCCTTTGCAATTGCCTGCGGAACTTCCTTGGACTTTCCGTAGCCGATTCCAACTTGGCCGTTGCCATCTCCAACGACAACCAAGGCGGTAAAGGAGAAACGACGTCCACCTTTTACAACCTTGGATACGCGGTTGATGAAGACAACGCGCTCAATGAATGGGCTCTTCTCTTGTCCACGGTCATCGCGACGTTCACGACGCTCGCGGCGGTCGTTGCCCTTTGGGGCATCGGAGCCTTCGCGTGTTTGAGTTGGATTTACGGCCATTAGAAGTCCAATCCGTTCTCTCGTGCGCTATCAGCAACTGCTGCTATGCGACCGTGGTACTTGTTTCCTGCGCGATCAAAGACAACGGAAGTAATTCCGGCGGCTTTGGCACGCGTTGCGATCAAAGCGCCAACTTGATGAGACTTTGCAGTCTTGTCTCCAGTTGCAACACGCAGATCAGCTTCCATAGTGGAGGCTGATGCGATCGTGTGGCCGCTTGTGTCATCAATTACCTGAACAAACAAGTGACGAGATGAGCGAGAAACAACTAGACGTGGTCTGGTAGAAGTTCCGGAGACCTTCTTGCGGACGCGGAAAGCGCGACGGGCGCGGGCATTTGTTGCCGAACCCTTGACGACCTTTACACCAATAGCCATTACTTCTTACCTGTCTTTCCTTGCTTGCGGCGAACAACTTCGCCTGAGAGACGCAAGCCCTTGCCCTTATAAGGATCGGCCTTACGTAGTTTCTTGATCTTGGCTGCAACTTCGCCAACTAATTGCTTATCAATGCCTGAGATTGAAAACTTAGTTGGTGATTCAACCTTGAAAGTGATGCCTTCAGGGGCTGGGAATGGGACCGGGTGGCTGTATCCAAGGGCGAATTCAAGATCCTTGCCCTTTTCTACAACACGGTAACCAACACCGACGATTTCGATCGTCTTGGAGTAACCATTGGTTACGCCCTCGATCATGTTTGCAACGAGGGTGCGGGATAGACCGTGAAGTGAACGACTTAGTCGCTCGTCATCTGGGCGAACGACAGTGATAACACCCTCGCCCTGTGAGACCTTGATTGGCTCGGCAACTACGAGTGAAAGTGAACCCTTAGGTCCCTTTACCGCGACGTCTTGACCGGTGATTGAAACTTCGACTCCTGCTGGCAGGGCGATTGGCATACGACCGATACGTGACATATCAATTACCACACATAGGCGAGAACTTCTCCGCCTACGCCCTGTTTGTTGGCTTGCTTGTCAGTAAGCAGACCGGATGAAGTTGAGATGATGGCAACGCCTAGACCGCCAAGAACTTTTGGCAGTGCACTGGACTTTGCGTAAACACGAAGTCCTGGCTTGCTAACGCGGCGAAGTCCAGCAATCGAACGCTCGCGGTTAGGGCCGAACTTCAAGTCTAGGACGAGTGTCTTGCCGACGCCGTTTGGATTGGCATCGATGCGGAAACCGCCGATAAAACCCTCCTGCTGAAGAATTGTTGCGATACGCGTCTTTACCGACGAAGACGGCATGGAAACCGAATCGTGGTAAGCAGAGTTCGCGTTGCGCAGACGTGTAAGCATGTCTGCGATCGGATCTGTCATTGTCATACGTGGCCTATGGCCTTTCTCGAACCGGTTTCCTCATCGATATGCCTGTCATTTCGGCGAAGGACCTTTTTCGTAGGTGGGTTTACCAGCTTGCTTTTGTGATACCTGGAAGTTCGCCAGCATGTGCCATCTCTCGGAAGCAGATGCGGCAAATCCCAAACTTTTGGTAGACAGCGTGCGGGCGACCGCAGCGCTGGCAACGTGTATAGCCGCGAACCTTGAACTTTGGCTTACGGGCAGCTTTTACCTTAAGCGATGTCTTAGCCATTAGTTCTCCCTAAAAGGAAAGCCGAGCGCCTTAAGCAGTGCGCGACCTTCTTCGTCGTTCTTCGCGGTAGTAACAAAGGTGATATCCATACCGCGCGGACGATCAACTTTGTCTTGTTGAATCTCAGGGAACACAACTTGCTCGGTGAGACCAAAGGTGTAGTTGCCATTGCCGTCGAACTGCTTTGGAGAAAGCCCGCGGAAGTCGCGAATACGAGGCAAAGCGATTGAAAGAAGACGATCTGCGAACTCCCACATGCGATCTCCGCGCAGAGTCACGTGTGCACCAATTGGCATGTTCTCGCGCAATTTGAACTGCGCGATGGACTTGCGTGACTTGGTGACCTGAGGCTTCTGGCCAGTGATCGTCGTGAGATCGCGGATTGCACCTTCGATCAATTTGGCATCGCGTGCGGCTTCACCGACACCCATGTTGACCACGATCTTGGTCAGGGTTGGGATCTGCATGACGTTCTTGTAGCCAAACTGAGTCTTGAGTGCAGGTGCGATCTCGCTGCGATAGCGTCCTTTAAGACGAGCTACTTCAGTGGTCGACATCAGATGTCCTTTCCGGTGCGACGGGAAATTCGCACGTTCTTTCCATTTTCGTCTTTTCGAGCACCAAGACGCGTGGCCTTGCCGTCCTCATCAACGATCATGACGTTTGATATTGCGATTGAAGCCTCAACGTGCAAGATGCCACCCACCTTGATTCCACGATCACCAGTGGTCTGACGGGTGTGGCGGCTAACGCGATTGACACCTTCAACGAGAATGCGCCCATCCGTTAGGTCGAGCACCTTGCCGGTGACGCCTTTATCTTTTCCAGCGATTACCAGAACGGTATCGCCTTTCTTAATCTTTGCCATGTTTAGAGCACCTCCGGTGCGAGCGAGATGATCTTCATAAAGCGCTTGTCGCGAAGTTCACGAGCAACCGGTCCGAAGATACGTGTGCCGCGTGGTTCGCCATCTGCTTTAAGGATGACTGCAGCATTTTCATCAAATTTGATGTAGGAACCATCTGGACGACGGCGCTCCTTTACGGTGCGAACGATGACGGCCTTGACGACCTCACCCTTCTTCACTTGACCGCCAGGAATTGCATCCTTGACGGTACAGACGATGATGTCTCCAATACCGGCATAGCGTCGTTTGGAGCCACCGAGAACACGGATACAGAGAAGCTCTTTTGCTCCTGTGTTATCCGCAACGCGTAGGCGGGACTCTTGCTGAATCATTTTCTATGCCCCCTACTTGGCCTTCTCGATGATCTCGACTACACGCCAACGCTTGGTTGCCGAGATTGGTCGAGTCTCCATGATGCGTACACGGTCGCCTACGCCTGCGGCATTTGCCTCGTCGTGGGCTTTGAACTTGCGAGAACGACTCATAACCTTGCTGTACAGGCCGTGCTTTACGCGGTCCATAACTTCAACAGTTACCGTCTTATCCATCTTGTCGCTAACAACAATTCCCTCACGGGTCTTGCGGAAACCGCGATCTTCGGAAGATGCGCCATTTAGCGTCATGCAGCACCTCCGATTCCTAGTTCACGTTCACGAATAATTGTGTAGATACGAGCGATCTCCTTGCGAACTGCAGCGAGTCGTCCGTGGCTTTCGTTCTGACCGGTAGCCACCTGGAACCGAAGGTTGAACAGTTCTTCCTTCGACTCCTTGAGCTTTACGTTCAGTTCGTCAGCTGGCAATGCGCGAAGCTCCTCATTATTAGTAGTAGCCATTACGCCTCCTCACGTTTCACAACACGGCACTTCATTGGAAGTTTGTGAATGGCAAGACGCATTGCTTCTTGAGCAATCGCATCAGTCACACCGGAGATTTCGAACATCACGCGGCCTGGCTTTACGTTTGCGATCCACCACTCTGGTGAGCCCTTACCCGAACCCATGCGAGTTTCGGCTGGCTTCTTGGTAATAGGACGATCTGGATAAATGTTGATCCAAACTTTTCCACCACGCTTGATGTAACGCGTCATTGCAATACGCGCTGCTTCAATCTGTCGGTTAGTGACATACGCCGGCTCGAGAGCTTGAATACCGAAGTCACCAAAGGAAACTGCAGTACCGCCCTTTGATGCACCACTTCGTGAAGGGTGGTGCTGCTTGCGGTGCTTCACACGACGAGGAATTAACATTTATGCACCAGTCCCTTCGGTCTCGGGAACAACAACTGGTGCCTCAACAACAGCTGCTGCCGGACGAGGTGTTCCAGCAGTCGAAGTAACTTCTCCGCGCTGTGCGCGAGGGGCAGATGGACGACGTGGACGATCAGCCTTCGGTGCACGAGCTGCGGCAAGTGCTGCTGCCTCACGCTCTGCACGAGAGTGGATGACCTCACCCTTGTAGATCCAGACCTTCACACCAAGGCGGCCAAAGGTGGTCGCTGCTTCGTGGAAGCCGTAATCAATATCGGCACGCAAGGTATGCAATGGAACGCGACCCTCGCGATAGAACTCAGAGCGAGACATTTCTGCTCCACCAAGACGGCCACCGCACTGGACTCGGATGCCCTTGGCGCCCGACTTCATAGCGGTCTGCATCGCCTTACGCATCGCGCGACGGAAAGAAACACGGGCAGCTAGCTGCTCGGCAATTCCCTGTGCAACGAGTTGGGCATCAATTTCAGGGTTCTTTACCTCGAGGATGTTGAGCTGAACCTGCTTGCCCGTGAGCTTCTCTAGCTCTAGACGAAGCTTGTCGGCTTCCATTCCACGACGGCCGATGACGATCCCGGGGCGGGCAGTGTGCAAGTCGATCCGGACGCGATCGCGTGTGCGCTCGATTTCAATCTTCGAGACACCTGCACGCTCCATGCCCTTGCTCATCATGCGACGGATTTCGACATCCTCTTTCACATAATCCTTGTACAACTTGTCTGCATACCAACGAGACTTAAACTCAGTAGTAATTCCAAGACGGAAGCCGTAGGGGTTTACTTTTTGACCCATTACTTGGTCGCTCCCTTCTTCTTTACGTCAGAGACCACGACCGTGATGTGACTTGTGCGCTTAAGAATTCGGAATCCGCGGCCTTG
>CAVVSA010000001.1:0-206511 GCA_963750855.1 uncultured Actinomycetota bacterium | reverse complement strand
GGGCTGCAGGTGCTTCCACCACTGGGGTAACAGGGGTCTCAACAACAGCTGCTGCCGGACGAGGTGTTCCAGCAGTCGAAGTAACTTCTCCGCGCTGTGCGCGAGGGGCAGATGGACGACGTGGACGATCAGCCTTCGGTGCACGAGCTGCGGCAAGTGCTGCTGCCTCACGCTCTGCACGAGAGTGGATGACCTCACCCTTGTAGATCCAGACCTTCACACCAAGGCGGCCAAAGGTGGTCGCTGCTTCGTGGAAGCCGTAATCAATATCAGCACGCAAGGTATGCAATGGAACGCGTCCCTCGCGATAGAACTCAGAGCGAGACATTTCTGCTCCACCAAGGCGGCCACCGCACTGGACTCGGATGCCCTTGGCGCCCGACTTCATAGCGGTCTGCATCGCCTTACGCATTGCGCGACGGAAAGAAACACGGGCAGCTAGCTGCTCGGCAATTCCCTGTGCAACGAGTTGGGCATCAATTTCAGGGTTCTTTACCTCGAGGATGTTGAGCTGAACCTGCTTGCCCGTGAGCTTCTCTAGCTCTAGACGAAGCTTGTCGGCTTCCATTCCACGACGGCCGATGACGATCCCGGGGCGCGCAGTGTGCAAGTCGATCCGGACGCGATCGCGTGTGCGCTCGATTTCAATCTTCGAGACACCTGCACGCTCCATGCCCTTGCTCATCATGCGACGGATTTCGACATCCTCTTTCACATAATCCTTGTACAACTTGTCTGCATACCAACGAGACTTAAACTCAGTAGTAATTCCAAGACGGAAGCCGTAGGGGTTTACTTTTTGACCCATTACTTGGTCGCTCCCTTCTTCTTTACGTCAGAGACCACGACCGTGATGTGACTTGTGCGCTTAAGAATTCGGAATCCGCGGCCTTGCGCACGTGGACGGAAGCGCTTCATTGTGGCGCCTTCATCGACAGTTGCTTCGATGACCCAGAGTTCAGATGCATCGCGGATCGCGGGGTTCTTCTGCTTGGCATTTGCCACTGCAGAGTTAAGAAGTGCGTAGATGTCCTGGCCGGCAGCCTGGGGCGCAAACTTAAGAACAGCGAGGGCTTGGTCGGCCTTCATGCCGCGAACCAAGTTGATGACACGACGAGCCTTCTGCGGCGTGTGGCGGATGTCGCGCAAAACTGCACGAGCCACTGTCGCTTCAACTGCGTCTTCTTTTGTCTTAGCCACGTGTGGCCCTCCGATCATCCTTTACGTGACCTCGGAAGGTACGTGTTGGTGAAAATTCGCCCAGCTTGTGGCCGACCATTGCATCTGTCACGAAAACAGGAATGTGCTTGCGGCCATCGTGTACTGCGATGGTGTGTCCGATCATCGACGGGGTAATCATCGAGCGGCGTGACCAGGTCTTGATCACGTTCTTGGTGTTATTTGCGTTCTGCGCATCTACCTTCTTGGTGAGATGGCCGTCCACAAATGGACCCTTTTTCAAACTACGTGGCATGAGGGCTCCTACCGCTTCTTATTCGATTTACGACGACGGACAATCATTGAATCGCTTGCCTTCTTCTTACGGGTACGGCCCTCAGGCTTACCCCAAGGTGTAACTGGGTGACGTCCGCCGGAGGTCTTACCTTCACCACCACCGTGTGGGTGGTCGACCGGGTTCATAACAACACCACGCACCGTTGGACGAATACCCAACCAACGCATACGACCGGCCTTACCGTAGTTAATGTTGGATTGCTCGGCGTTGCCGACTTCACCAACAGTTGCACGGCAACGAACGTCTACGTTGCGGATTTCACCCGAAGGCATACGAAGCTGCGCATGCGCACCTTCTTTTGCGACCAACTGAACGCTCGCACCAGCAGAACGAGCAATCTTTGCTCCTCCACCCGGGCGAAGTTCGATGGCGTGAACGACGGTACCTACAGGAATGTTGCGAAGTGGCAAGTTATTGCCTGGCTTGATATCAGCCTTGGGGCCATTCTCAACCATGTCGCCCTGTGACAACTTGTTTGGCGCAATGATGTAGCGCTTTTCGCCATCTGCGTAGTGAAGAAGGGCGATACGGGCCGTGCGGTTTGGGTCGTACTCGATGTGAGCGACCTTTGCTGGCACACCATCTTTGTCGTTGCGAACAAAGTCGATGAGACGGTAGGCACGCTTGTGCCCTCCACCTTGGTGGCGAACTGTGATTCGACCAGATGAGTTACGGCCACCCTTGGAGTGGATCGGACGCACAAGCGACTTCTCGGGTGTCGTGCGCGTGAGTTCAGCAAAATCTGGAACGCTTGCGCCGCGTTGACCCGGGGTCGTGGGCTTTAACTTACGAAGTGCCATTATCTTTCCCTTGTCCTGTTCCTGTAGTCCCTGTCTCCGTTAGGAAACTGGGCCTCCAAAGATGTCGATGCGGTCGCCGGCTGCTACTTGCACGATTGCTCGCTTGGTGTCCTTGCGCTTTCCATCACCAAAACGCGTGCGCTTGTTCTTGCCTTGACGGTTCATCGTGTTAACACTGATGACCTTTACGCCGAACACCTTTTCGACCGCGATCTTGATCTGGGTCTTGTTGGCATCTGGTGCTACCAAGAACGTGTACTTGTTCTCATCTAGCAGCCCGTATGCCTTTTCAGAGACAACAGGGGCTAGTAAAACGTCGCGGTCGTTCATGCGGACACCTCTACTTCACTCTCGAAGGCAACGGCTGTAACCGCTTTGCCCTTTGCAGGTCCGGTCAAGAAGTCATTGATTGCGGCTTCAGAGAAGATCACGTCGTCACTTTTTAGGATGTCGTATGCGTTCAGCTGATCTGGGACCAACAAGTGAAGGTCATCAGCATTGCGCAGACTGCGCCAAGCGGCATCCTCCTTGCGAGAGACGACAACCAATAGATTCTTGCGATCGCTGAACTGACGAACAGCGGCGATAGCGGCTTTGGTTGATGGAGTCGAAGTCACCGAATCAAGAATGTGAATGCGATCGTTGCGTTGACGATCGGACAGAACACCCTTGAGCGCTGCTGCGATCATTTTCTTAGGGGTTCGCTGATCGTACTTACGTGGGCGAACTGCGTGAGCAACACCGCCACCGATCTGGTTTGGTGAACGGCTAGAACCCTGACGGGCACGGCCTGTTCCCTTCTGCTTGAAAGGCTTCTTACCACCGCCGCTTACTTCGCCACGGTTCTTCGCCTTCTGAGTTCCTTGGCGAGCGGCGGCTAGCTGTGCGGTTACTACTTGGTGGATCAAAGGAATGTTTGTCTGAGCGTCGAAGATTTCTGCTGGCAGATCTAAGCTGCCAACTTTCTGTCCTTCGGCGTTCTTAATTTCTAGAGTAAGCGCCATGGTTATGCACCAACCTTCGTTGCTTGGTAAACAACTTCAAAGACTGCTTTCTTTGCAGCTGAACGGATGAAAACGAGCGAGCCATCAGCACCAGGAATCGCGCCTTTGATAAGGAGCAGACCCTTCTCAGCATCAACCGAGTGGACTAGAAGGTTCTGGGTAGTGATGCGCTCTCCACCCATACGACCGGCCATGCGCATTCCCTTGAATACACGACCAGGTGTGGAGCAAGCTCCGATTGAACCAGGCATACGGTGCTTGCGGTCTACACCGTGAGAAGCGCCTATGCCCTTGAAGCCGTGACGCTTCATAACACCGGCAGTTCCCTTACCAATGCTTGTCGCAGTGGCATCTACAAGCTCGCCTGCCTCGAAAACGTCAGCGCCAATTTCTTGACCAAGAGTGTAAGAAGCCGCGTTGGTCGTGCGAAGTTCTGCAACAGAGCGACGTGGAGTCACTCCGGCCTTTGCATAGTGACCAAGTAATGGCTTGGAAATCTTTTTTGGGTCGATCGCGCCGTAGGCGATCTGGACGGCTGCATAGCCATCGTTTTCGAGGGTGCGTACCTGCGTAACAACGCATGGGCCCGCTTCAACAACGGTGACTGGCACCATCTTGTTGTTGGCATCGAATACCTGAGTCATACCGAGCTTCTTGCCCAAGATTCCCTTGATGGCAGAGCCCTGCGATTGGGTTGTGATTGATCCGGTGGTTGTCATAGTTGTCTGATCCCTTAAAGCTTGATCTCGATGTCAACGCCGGCAGGGAGATCGAGACGCATCAAAGAATCAACCGTCTTAGGGGTTGGGTCGATGATGTCGATTAGGCGCTTATGTGTGCGCATCTCGAAGTGTTCGCGGCTGTCCTTATATTTGTGAGGAGAGCGAATCACGCAGTACGTGTTCTTCTCGGTAGGTAGCGGCACTGGGCCAGCGACCGTTGCACCAGTGCGCTCGACTGTCTCGACGATTTTCTTCGCCGAAGAGTCAATCACCTCATGGTCGTAGGCCTTGAGCCGAATGCGGATCTTCTGTCCCGCCATTGTCTTCTCCTCTTGTTCTAGTACTGCTTAAAATTTAGTTTTTATTGGTCCCGGCGGTTTTTAGGCCGCCGGGTCCAACACTTCAATTACTTGTTGATCTTGGTAACGCGGCCTGCTCCAACGGTGCGGCCACCTTCGCGGATAGCAAAGCGGAGTCCTTCTTCCATTGCGATTGGCTGAATAAGCGCAACGGAGATTCCCGTGTTATCGCCAGGCATAACCATTTCGGTGCCTGCTGGCAAAGTTACGACGCCAGTGACGTCAGTGGTACGGAAGTAGAACTGTGGACGGTAGTTGTTGAAGAACGGAGTGTGGCGACCGCCTTCATCCTTTGAAAGGATGTAGACAGATGCTTCGAACTCGGTGTGAGGGGTAATGGAGCCTGGCTTGCAGACAACCTGACCACGCTCAACATCTTCACGCTTTGTTCCACGAAGAAGAAGACCGACGTTCTCGCCAGCCTGACCCTCGTCGAGCAACTTACGGAACATTTCAACGCCAGTGACGATTGTCTTGGTGCTGCCTGGGCGGATACCAACGATTTCAACTTCCTCGTTGACCTTAACAATTCCACGCTCGATACGACCGGTGACAACAGTTCCACGACCTGTGATCGTGAAAACGTCTTCAACTGGCATCAAGAATGGCTTGTCAATCTCACGGGCTGGCTGTGGGATAAATGTGTCCACTGCGTCCATGAGGTCCATGATCTTCTCAGCCCACTTGGCGTCTCCTTCGAGAGCCTTAAGAGCAGAAATGCGAACGATAGGCGTGTCATCGCCTGGGAACTCGTACTTGCTGAGAAGTTCGCGAACTTCCATTTCAACGAGTTCAAGAATTTCTTCGTCATCGACCATGTCGGACTTGTTAAGTGCAACAACGATTGAAGGAACGCCTACCTGACGAGCAAGGAGAACGTGCTCCTTGGTCTGTGGCATTGGTCCGTCAGTTGCGGCAACCACGAGGATTGCGCCGTCCATCTGTGCTGCACCGGTGATCATGTTCTTGATGTAGTCAGCGTGGCCTGGGCAGTCGACGTGTGCGTAGTGACGCTTCTCCGTCTGGTACTCAATGTGCGCGATCGAGATCGTTATGCCGCGAGCTTTTTCTTCTGGCGCCTTATCGATCTGATCGAATGGTGTGAATGGGTTTACTGCTGGGAACTTATCGTGCAACACCTTGGAGATCGCAGCGGTAAGAGTGGTCTTACCGTGGTCGATGTGCCCGATGGTGCCGATGTTGACGTGCGGTTTTGTCCGCTCGAACTTCGCCTTTGCCACTTTTGGTCCTCTTTCTTTTGATTTAGTGCTTTAGTTAGGGGTTTTTAGTTTTGGTGGATCGTTTGGACTACTCGCCGCGAGCTTTGGAGATGATGTCCTTCGCTACGTTGGCCGGAACTTCGGCATACGAATCGAACTGCATGCTGTAACTCGCGCGACCTTGTGTTCTGGAGCGGAGATCTCCGACATAGCCGAACATCTCCGACAACGGAACTAGCGCCCTAACAATGCGGGCACCTGACCGCTCGTCCATGGCCTGAATCTGACCACGACGACTATTGATATCGCCGATGACATCTCCCATGAAATCTTCAGGGGTGATGACTTCAACGGCCATTACTGGTTCGAGAATTGCAGGATCAGCAAGTTTTGCTGCTTCCTTAAACGCTGCGATACCGGCAATCTTGAAGGCCAATTCCGATGAGTCAACATCGTGGTAGGCACCATCAAGAAGAAGGACGCGCACATCAGTGAGTGGATATCCAGCAAGTGGGCCTGACGTCATGGCCTCTCTGCAACCAGCATCAACTGAAGGAATGTATTCCCTCGGGATGCGACCACCGGTGACTTTATTAACAAACTCGTATCCACCCTCGACTGATCCGGCTGGAAGTGGCTCGATCGCAATCTGAATCTTTGCGAACTGACCAGAACCACCGGTCTGCTTCTTGTGGGTGTAGTCGTGACGCTCGACGCCCTTGCGAAGAGTCTCACGGAAGGCAACCTGAGGCTTACCGACGTTGGCATCTACACCGAATTCGCGGCGCATACGCTCAACAGTAATTTCAAGGTGAAGTTCGCCCATTCCCGCGATGATGGTCTGACCAGTTTCTTCATCGGTCTTGACTCGGAAAGTTGGATCTTCTTCGGAAAGACGCTGAATAGCGATACCAAGTTTTTCCTGGTCGCTCTTGGTCTTTGGCTCGATAGCAACCGAGATAACAGGATCTGGAAAGTCCATCGATTCAAGAATCACAGGCTTTGCAATATCGCAGAGAGTTTCACCAGTTGTGGTGTTCTTAAGGCCCATAACGGCCACGATCATTCCGGCGCCGGCACTCTCACGCTCTTCGCGCTTGTTGGCGTGCATCTGGTAAATCTTTCCGATGCGCTCTTTCTTATCCTTGTTGCTATTTAAGACTGCCGAGCCGGTCTCGAGGACGCCAGAGTAAATACGGACGAAGTGCAATTTTCCAAGGTGAGGATCGGACATGATTTTGAAAGCAAGGGCCGATAGTGGCTCCTTGTTATCTGGGTGACGGATAACTTCTGCAGTTCCGTCTCCGCTCATGCTGTGTCCAACAATTGATTCAACATCTAGCGGGCTTGGAAGGTAGCGAGTTACTGCATCAAGCATTGGCTGTACGCCCTTGTTCTTGAATGCAGAACCGCAAAGAACTGGAACAGCTTTGGCTGCCAAAGTTGCGCGACGGATTCCGTCGATGATTTCCTGCTGAGAGAGCTCGGCGCCATCTAGGTACTTCTCCATGACCTGGTCATCCGCGTCAGCCAATGCCTCGATGAGATCGTGACGGGCTTGCTTGCACTTCTCAACTAAGTTGGCAGGAATTTCCTCGATGAGGTAATCCTCGCCCTTTTTCGTCTCCCCTGGCCATACAAGTGCCTTCATTGCAATCAGGTCGACAACTCCAAGGAAGTCGGCTTCATTTCCGATTGGAACCTGAAGTACGAGTGGCTTTGCATTGAGACGAGAAACGATCATGCCGACGCACATATCAAAGTTAGCGCCGGTACGGTCTAGTTTGTTCACGAAGCAGATACGTGGAACGTTGTAGCGATCGGCTTGGCGCCAAACAGTCTCAGACTGTGGCTCAACGCCGGCAACGCCATCGAATACTGCAACTGCGCCGTCAAGTACACGTAGCGAGCGCTCTACCTCAATAGTGAAGTCAACGTGGCCAGGTGTATCAATAATGTTGATCAAGTGGTCTTTCCACATACAGGTAGTCGCAGCGGAAGTAATGGTGATGCCTCGCTCTTGCTCCTGCTCCATCCAGTCCATGGTGGCCGCGCCCTCATGAACCTCACCGATTTTGTAGTTAATACCTGTGTAAAAAAGGATGCGCTCAGTGGTCGTGGTTTTGCCCGCGTCGATATGAGCCATGATCCCGATGTTTCGGACCGTAGCTAGGTCGATGTTCTCTGCGGCCACTTATCTGCTCCCTAATTAGTGTCTGTTAAAAGTTTCGGTGTAAAGCGGTTTACCAGCGGTAATGCGCGAAAGCCTTGTTGGCTTCTGCCATCTTGTGGGTATCTTCACGGCGCTTAACTGCTGCACCAAGGCCATTGCTGGCATCTATCAATTCATTGGTAAGGCGCTCTGCCATTGACTTTTCGCGACGTGCGCGTGAGAAGTCAACCAACCAACGAAGTGCCAGAGTTGTCGAACGGCCAGCCTTGACTTCAACTGGAACCTGGTACGTGGCGCCACCAACGCGGCGTGACTTAACTTCGATTGCAGGCTTGATGTTGTCGAGGGCGCGCTTCAAGGTGATGATTGGATCAACTTGAGTCTTGGCGCGGCATCCTTCGAGTGCATCGTAAACAATTGCTTCGGCAGTAGAACGCTTGCCGTGAAGCAGAATTTTATTGATTAGGGCAGTAACAACTGGAGAGTTGTATACGGGATCAGCAATAACTGGTGACTTGACCGCAGGTCCTTTACGTGGCATTAGGAAGCCTTCTTCTCTCTCTTGGTGCCGTAACGGCTACGTGACTGCTTACGATTCTTTACACCTTGGGTATCAAGGGATCCTCGAATGATCTTGTAGCGAACGCCAGGCAGATCCTTCACACGACCACCACGGACAAGAACAATGGAGTGCTCTTGCAAGTTGTGACCTTCACCGGGGATATATGCCGTAACTTCCATACCGCTGGTCAGACGCACACGTGCAACCTTGCGAAGTGCAGAGTTCGGCTTCTTCGGTGTCGTCGTATAAACGCGAGTGCAAACACCGCGACGCTGAGGACTTCCCTTGAGCGCAGGCGTGCTTGTCTTCGTGGTTTTTTCCGCGCGACCACGACGAACCAGCTGTTGAATTGTTGGCATCTTTCTCCATTCATGACTGCACCGATTTACGCTCAACCACCGACCCACGCGGTCGGGTGTGTTGCCCGATTCGCGCAGACACCGACCTAGATATGTAGGCGGGCATCAGCAGAGAAGCTCTAAATAAGAGCAGGGCGAGAGCGTAACCCAACCGCCCTGCCAAGGTCAAAACGAGGGTTTTACTCCTATTTCTCGCAAAGAGGCCGCTTAGACTCGCCGTGTTTCTATACCTATTACTTACCCGTCATTACTACCATGACCAAGCAGATTGTCTAAAAGTTGAACTCCAGGAGAGGGGGCAGATGAGCGGGCACGAGCACTCCTCCAATCGAGGGCGCCTGGGCGTGGCATTAGCCATAACCTCAGCGATCCTCCTAGCTGAGATTTTCGGTGCCTGGCTCACGGGCAGTTTGGCCCTCCTAGTGGATGCTGCCCATATGCTCACCGACGTCGGCGGGCTTCTCCTTGCTCTCTTTACAGCAAATCTGGTGAGAAAACCGGCCAATACCCGCCGGACCTGGGGATATGGCAGAGCCGAGGTACTTTCAGCCACCGCGCAAGCCACCATTTTGTTGGGTATGGGCCTTTTCGTCCTAGTTGAGGGGGTAAGACGCCTTGTTCATCCCCCCGAAATCCCTTCAGGCTCCTTAGCCATCTTCGGAGCGATCGGGCTCGTCGGGAACCTCGCCGCGATAGCCGTCCTCATGCGGGCCCGAGATAGTAACTTCAACCTCCGGGCCGCATTTCTGGAGACAGTCAACGACGCGCTCGGATCGGTGGCCGTACTAATCGCCGCCATCACGATTGCCCTCACTGGGTGGACCCGCGCAGATGCAGTGGTGGCAATCTTGATCGGGATTCTCATCCTTCCTCGCACCATCAAACTTCTCTGGGCCACTGTGGACGTGCTCCTAGAGTCGACTCCACGCGGTTTAAACCTGGAAACCATCCGTGCCCATATTCTGGAGTTGCCCCACGTTCTCTCGGTGCATGACCTACACGCCACACAAATTGCGACGGGACTTCCCGTTTTGACCGCACACGTTGTCGTCGAAGATGAATGTTTTTTTGATGGGCATGCGTCATCCATTATTGATGAGCTCCAAAAATGCGTGGCTGAGCATTTTGACGTGCCGATTGAACATTCCACTTTTCAACTCGAGCGCGGTGCACATGCAGAACATGAATACAAAACTCATCAATAACTTCCCTGAAGTGATGCCAAAATTGATGCGAATTGAATGCATGAAAGAGTGCAAACCTTATGCAAGATATCCCTATGCAGCGCAAAGGGAATTTAGATAACCTTCGGCATGGCCAACAACATTCCCCCTGAAAATTCAATTCCTTCGCGGGCAGATTGGGATCTTTGGCATGCTCGGCGTCTGGCTTCGGTCACTTCCCCTACTGGCAACCTCGCTCTGGTTGAGACTCGGTGGCAAACTGGAGAGAAGGAAATAACTCTGGAAGAAGGATTAGCGGGTCAGCCAGAGACCGTAATTGTCACAAAGCAAGAACGACATGACTTCGATGGCAAAGTCCTTGCACAAGGAGTCCGTTTGTGGGATTCCAACTCTGAGGCAATCCAATTATTTGAAACTATTGAGACTTACCCTTTCGATCCAGCCTGGGTATTTGAAGGCACATTCATTCCACACCCAGAATCACGCGCGGTCCCTTTTGAATATGTACGTGAGACGCCTGGCCACCGTAATTTAGCTGTGCCCGGAGAGATCAAGGTATCCATTCAGGGAGTTGAGTACAGCCTTGATGCCTTCGATGATGAGGGAACACTCATTCTCGTATTTGCAGATCCCACAAACGGGAGTGAGACATACCCGGCCGGTCGATTCTTGGTTCTGCCAAAAGAAGAAACCTCCGACAAAGTGATCATTGATTTCAATCGCGCCTACGTTCCTCCTTGCGGTTTTTCTATCGCTTACAACTGCCCACTTCCGCCACCACAGAACCGACTCAAAGTCGCGATACGTGCTGGCGAGAAGAACCCAATTTTTCGTAACAACTACGAAATTCACTAACCCAAATAACCGTTACTCGTACAAGTGGCGAAGGAGAAAAGAATGGCTGGAAAATATCGAAAGAAGATCGGGTGGCTCAGTCTCGGCTTGGCCCTAACACTGACTCTCGCCGCATGTAGCTCGGCAACGAAGACAACTACCGCAAGCTCTGATGCAACAATCAACATCGGTTCGCAATATGAACCACAGAACTTGGACAACACCTCCGGCGGTGGCCAGGGAATTAATGAGGCTTTTAACGGAAACGTCTATGAGGGCCTTTTCAGACTTACCGATTCCGGCAAAGTTGAGAACCTACTCGCAACCGACTACAAAGTCAGTTCTGATGGACTCACCTATACCTTTACTCTCCGAAATGGGGTCACCTTTCACTCGGGCAAGAAACTGACTAGTGCCGATGTGAAGTACAGCATCGAGAAAGTAACTGCTGCGAAATCTCAATCCGCCCGCAAGAGCGCTTTTGACATGATCGCCTCAGTTGCGACTCCAGACGATAAAACGGTCGTTGTTACTCTCAAGACTCGGTCCATTTCATTTGTCTACAACTTGAGTTACATCTGGGTCATCAACGCAGATGCCAAGGACATAACCGCAAAAGAGGATGGAACCGGTCCTTACACGCTGACCGAATGGAAGCACGGCTCGACGCTTTCCTTAACCCGTTACGACAAATATTGGGGCACCCCAGCAACCAACAAGGTCGTTGTCTTTCACTATTTCACGGATGCAACAGCGCTCAATAATGCATTGCTGACTCACGCCGTTGATGTTGTGACAGCCGAGCAGAGTCCCGATGCCTTGACACAGTTCAAGACCTCGGATTTCAAGATTAACAACGGGCAGTCCACCACCAAACTCTTGCTCGTATTCAACGATCGCGTTGCGCCATTTAACAAGCCTCTCGTGCGCAAAGCCATCACTTCGGCAATCGATAATAAGAAGTTGCTTCAGTCAATCTGGGGAGATTACGGCACACTTATTGGCTCGATGGTTCCGCCTACCGACCCTTGGTATGAGGACCTCACCAAAGTGAATCCATACGATCTCACCTTGGCCAAGAAGGAACTTACCCAAGCTGGTTATCCAAATGGATTCACTTTCAGACTGGATACGCCAAGTTACGATCCGCATCCAGCCGCAGCAACCTTCATCAAGTCAGAACTTGCCAAAGTTGGAATCACGGTGAACATCAACATCATCACAGCCGACCAGTGGTACACGCAGGTTTACCAGAAGTTGGACTTCGCCGCGACCATGCAGGAACACGTCAACGATCGCGATGTGGTCTGGTACGGAAACCCGAACTTCTACTGGGGTTACAACAATCCCAAAGTAACTGACCTCATCAATCGGGCCGAGCAGGCCAGCACCACCACAGAACAGACCGATCTGCTCAAGCAAGCCAACCGAATTATCGTGAATGAGGCGGCCAGCGACTGGATCTATCTCTACCCCCAGATTGTGGTTGCTTCAACGACAATCTCGGGTTATCCAATCAACGGCTTGAATTCGCAGTTTTACGCGTTCGATATTGTTAAGAACTAGTATCCGCGCGTAACGCCATCCTTACCGATTGCTGAACGCTGGAAGGTAAAACCTCCAGCTTCAGCGTCGGGGGTTGGCAACGAGTCCATCAGCGGAATCAAGATTTCTTCCGCAATTCCATATATCCGACGAAGTTCCGCCACCGGGTCATCATGCTCATCGACGCGCAGATCAATCACGGGGAATTCTGCAGCTCCATAAACTTTCAATGCCGCAGACTGATGGCCCAATTTATCTCCACCTGCTGCTTCTCCAGCGCTCAAGGCTAGAAGCAAGCGCTTGCTCAAAGGCAGGCTGTCATCGGATAAGAAACTGTCCTGCATTGCCTCAAGTGTTTGAACGCTGACCAATCTATTGCCAGCCAATGCGTAGTTTGGACCGGTTAAGTGTCCATGCCACGTATCCGAGTTGCTCCCCGTGAAAGCAGCGCTGCCGCCTTGGCTATCGACGATTCCTAACTGGCGAAAATCGATTCCTTCATCCTTGCTCTTGAGAAATTCCAGCGTCTCCTGCGCGCTATGGCCTTTGGCAAGATGTTCCAGACCCCAAATCCCAAGATATGGATTGATGTAGGCCTGACTCGCGATGGCACCAACATTGTTCTGCACAAAAGAACAGAGCATCCCGACAGAGATGAATTTCGTAGCGATCGCGATACCGAGTTCACCACTTCGATGACATCTGGCGGTAATGGAAAAAGTATTGAGTTTGAGAGACATTGTTCCATCATTATATGCATTAGGTATGAATTATCGGTAACCTACCTAAATGGGCGGCGACAACATACTCCGTCAAATCCGCGAAAGCGTCATCGGCGATGATCAATTGATGAGCGGGCCATACGGACCACGCAGGGTGACCTATGCTGATTACACAGCCAGCGGTCGATCACTCACGTTCATCGAAGATTTCATCCGCAATGAGGTGATGCCGCGTTACGCAAACACACATACTGAAGCTAGTGGAACTGGCCTGCAGACAACACGACTCCGTGAGGATGCTCGCGAAATAATCCGGAAGGCGGTTGGGGCGACTTCGGATGATGTCGTGATCTTTGCCGGATCAGGGGCGACCGGCGCCATAGATAAATTGATCGGCATTCTCAATATTCGAATTCCTTCTGACTTGGATCGACAGTGGAAATTCTCGGATCAAATCCCCACAGAACTCAGACCGGTTGTTTTCATCGGTCCCTACGAGCATCACAGCAACGAGCTCTCTTGGAGAGAATCGATCTGCACCGTCGTCACAATCCAAGAGGATGCCGACGGACACGTGGACCTGGATCATTTACGCGTCGAGTTGAACAAATACTCCAATAGATCACTAAAGATCGGGTCATTTTCGGCGGCAAGCAACGTAACTGGGATCATCACCGATACCGACGCTGTCTCCATTCTTCTGCATGAGCACGGCGCACTCTCCTTCTGGGATTTCGCTGCGGCAGCGCCTTATGTCGATATCAATATGCACTCAGCAAATCCCATGGCGCGCATGGATGCGATCTTCCTGAGCCCTCACAAGTTCATTGGCGGACCGGGAACCCCAGGCGTTCTCGTCATAAACCACGCGGTCGCCCATAACACCGTACCCGTCGTTCCGGGAGGCGGCACGGTGGCTTATGTGAATTCGCTCGAGCACCGATATCTCACCGATCCAACCCATCGCGAAGAGGGCGGGACTCCGGCAATTATCGAATCAATTCGCGCTGGCCTCGTATTTCAACTCAAGGAAGCCGTCGGCGTCCCCGCCATCCATGCGACGGAGGAGAAATTTCTAGCGCGCGCCATCCAAGCATGGAGTGCGGAGCCAAAGATCGAAATGTTGGGCAATCTGAAGGCAGAGCGCCTTTCCATCCTCTCCTTCGTGCTTCACTCGCCATCCGGAAAACTCCTGCATTACAACTTCGTGGTCGCCCTCCTCAATGATCTTTTTGGAATCCAAGCCCGTGGTGGCTGCTCATGCGCCGGCCCTTATGGCCATCGCCTATTGGGGATCGATATTGCGCAGAGCCATGAAATAGAGGAAGAAGTAAACCTGGGCTGTGAAGGAATAAAACCTGGCTGGGTCCGCATTAACTTCAACTATTTCTTCTCCGACACCGTGGTGGACTACATCATCTCGGCCGTGCGCTTTGTTGCCCAAAGAGGCCATCTCTTTCTTTGCGATTACTCATTCGATCCAGATTCGGGAATGTGGCATCATCGAAACGGTCCGGTCGAACCCGCTCTTCGTCTGCGCGACATCTCATATGGCAATGAAGGAAAGATGGTTTATCCGGTACACGTCGATCTCGCCCCCGAGAGCGCCCTTGCCCACTATCTAGCGACTGCCGAAGAACTCGCAATGGTAAGGGAAAACCAAACGACTTCCGCGGCGCTGATCAATACCGTTGCTGTGAGCGAGCGCTTTGAATCGTTGCGCTGGTTTGAACTACCTCAAGAGTGCCTCATCGATCGCCAATGAAGACATCTCCAATTCTCAGTTATATTTTTCGGCGCATCGTCGTACTTCTGATCTCACTCGTCGCTGCCAGTACTTCGTTGTTTGTCCTGCTTCGCATACTTCCCGGTGATCCGGCCAACGCCCTGCTCTCGGTTGGAGCAACTCCCGAGCAAATCGCCGCCGCCCGTCATATGGTGGGCTCCGACCTTCCCTTGATCGAACAGTTCTTCAACTGGCTTAAGGATCTGGGAAGTTTTCACCTCGGAACTTCACTCATCGGACACATGCAAGTTGGCCCGGAGATCAATTCTCGACTCTCGGTCACGGTGCCGTTGACTCTGATCTCCTTCTTGGTCGCGATCACAATCGCAGTCCCCGTTGGATTCGTCGCCGCGTATCGAGCAAAGACTTGGTATGGCTCAATTCTCAATAGCGTCTCTCAACTCGGTATCGCGATTCCTGTCTTCTGGGTTGGCGTGATTCTTATCTTGGTCTTCGCCCTCAAATGGATGGTTCTGCCTGCTGGCGGGTTCCCACCAACTGGATGGAGCGATCTCGGCCAGGCATTGCGTTCGCTCATACTCCCAGTGGCAACTATCTCCCTTGTTATGTCGGCGTCCCTCACGCGCTACGTCCGCTCTGCAACATTGGATGTGCTCAACAGCGATTACCTGCGCACATCACGTTCACTTGGATCCTCCTTCATGGAAGCCATGTGGCGCCATGGCATCCGCAACGCCGCCTCCCCGGTTGTGTCGATTCTCGGAATGGAACTTGCCACCACCTTTATCGGCGCGGTTGTAGTGGAGAGCGTCTTTGCACTGCCGGGACTTGGGAGTCTGCTGGTTCAAGCAATTGCCCAGCGCGACTATCCAATAATCCAAGGCGTCCTCTTTGTCAGCACTATGGGAGTTCTCGTCATCGGATTTCTGGCCGATCTTGCACAACGCCTTATCGACCCACGGCTAAGTAAATCTCTCTCAGGTCGAAACACATGACCATTACAAAGAGGAAATACTCGCTCTCCCTCATAGTCGGTTGCGCCCTTGTCGGGTTCATTGCGCTGATGGCCCTGATTTCCATCTTCTGGACGCCTTATTCAGTCAACGACACATCCGGTACTCGCCTTGGCCCCTTAAGTAGTCAGCACTGGTTGGGCACTGACAAACTCGGTCGCGACCTGCTATCGCGCGTCATGATCGGTGCGCGGATTGCAATCGCTGTCGGGTTCTCCTCCGTTCTCATCGGCGCAATAATCGGAGTGAGCCTCGGACTGCTGGCAGGGTTCGCGCAACGTTGGGCGGATGAATCCTTTTCGGCGATGTTCGACATACTCATTGCCTTTCCCACCCTTCTTCTTGCGATGCTGGTGGTCGCAGCACGCGGTGCCTCGCTGACTTCGGCCATCGTCGCAATCGGATTTGGCATGTCAGCAATCGTCGCCAGGCTCACTCGTCTTCTCGTTAAACGCGTGCTTGCCAAAGATTTCATCACCGCATCCCGCGCCTCAGGTACTTCGTGGGCGCGCATCGTCCTCGTCCACGTGCTTCCGAATATCTGGCCCACTCTTATCGTCACATTCGCGCTTCAATTTGGATTTGCCGGGTTAACGGAGGCGAGCCTTTCCTATCTTGGACTTGGGTCTCCTCCACCCAATGCATCGTGGGGCAGCCTGTTGCAGGAAGCGCAGGCCACAGTGCTGACGTCTCCGATCGCCGCCATCGCACCGGGAGTCCTACTCGTCTGCCTGGTTATTGGCATGAATTTGGTGGCCGATGGCCTGCGCGATGTTGGTGACCCGACCTTGAGGCGATCGCGATGAAAATACTTGACGTAGAAAAACTCACTGTAGAAACGGCACAGGGTTCCCGAGTTGTGTCAGACATTTCATTCTCGGTTGAACCCGGTACACGTCTAGGTCTTATCGGCGAATCAGGATCTGGAAAATCTTTGACGGCGCTGGCAATCATGGGGTTGCTGCCCATTGAGTTAAAAGCATCTGGCAGCCTTCTTCTGGGTCGCGGGAAAGAAGCACCAGTTCAGATTCTGAATACACCGGAGAATGTGCTCAATCAAATCCGTGGCACAGTGGCCAGCATCGTCTTCCAGGAACCACTGACAGCGCTGGATCCATTGATGAAAATCGGCCGCCAATTATCGGAGCCGCTGCGTCGTTGGCAGGGATTGAATGGCGATGCCTTGTACTCTGCGGTCATCGCGGCACTTACTGAAGTGCGCATCAGTAATCCTGAACGTATTGCCAAGTCATACCCCTATGAAGTTTCCGGAGGCGAGCGCCAACGCGCGGCCATTGCGATGGCCCTTGCCTGCGCACCGTCACTACTCATTGCCGATGAGCCAACGACCGCGCTGGATGTGACAGTGCAAGCCGAGATTCTCACCTTGCTCGACACAGTCGTGTCAGAGAGAGGGATGTCCCTTCTCTTCATCAGCCATGACCTCGCGGTGGTCGCCCGGATCACCGATCACGTCCTAGTACTCAAAGATGGCGCGGTTGTTGAATCCGGTTCGCTTCACGACATCCTGAGATCGCCGCAACATCCCTACACACGCGAACTCGTAGAAAGCGCAAAAGAACTTGACGCCGCCCTGGATCTTGCCAAGAAAGGCGGCGGTTCATGATGCCGATTCTGGAGACGCGCGACCTCTCCTTCTCATACAACTCTGGCGTCCCGATTCTGCGCGACATAAATATCGCCATAAACAAAGGACAGAATGTCGGCCTGGTGGGCGAATCCGGATCCGGCAAGAGCACCATTCTCCGACTGCTACTGGGAATTCACACACCGACGCAAGGCGAGATACTTTTCGAGGGTTCGCAACTCTCGCTCAAAGATACAGAGCAGGCGCGTAAATTTCGAAGCCAAGTGCAGGTGGTCTTTCAAGACCCCTACTCATCGCTTGATCCTCGTCAAAGAGTTGACCAATTGATTGCCGAACCACTTCGCTCGCTCGGATTAGCGAAAGAGGCCAATCCTGGTGGCACTCGCGCTGATATGCGTAGTTGGATTGAGAACGAAGTGACCGAAGCACTTCGCGCAGTGGATCTTCCGGTAGATTCGGCCCGGCGTTACCCCGATGAATTCTCCGGCGGTCAACGACAGCGCATCGCGATCGCCCGTGCCATTGTCTGCAAACCAGAAGTGCTTCTCGCCGATGAACCGGTCAGCGCCTTGGATGTCTCCACTCGCGTGCATGTCATCGATCTCATTGCCGAACTCGGTCGGTCCAAGGGGCTCACCATCATCATGGTTTCCCATGACCTAGCCGTCGTTGCGGCTCTATGCCAAGAGAGCATCGTGCTGGAAAAAGGTGTCGTCGTGGAACAAGGTGCGACGGCGTCAGTTCTGGGTGCGCCAAAGCATGGCTACACACAAAGACTTATTGAGAGTCTTCCGCGGCTCCCAGTTTCTTAGACATGGCGATTTGAGTTATCGAATATCCGGCGGACTCATATAGTTTTCGCGCAACCGTGTTCGTTCCAAAAACATTCAAGCCCAGAATGCCGACACCATGCTTGAGCGTCTCTTCCTCAGCTGCCCGCAACAATGCTCGTCCATATCCCTTACCTCGTTGATTTTCGGCAACCTCAATGTCGTAGATCCATCCACTTCCAGGTGCGCCGGGTCGGTCTAACGCGATCCAGAGATGACCCACAAATTCGCCCTCAGGATTTTCCGCGACGAGCAGGAGAACTCGTGGAGTCTCTTTGCCCTCTGGCAGGAGTTGCACGCAGGCCTTCATTGACATCTCCATTGCTTCTTCTTCATGCCAATTCCCAGCCTCGACATTGACCGCGGCGTATTCAACGACCAACTTCGAAAGGAAGGTCTCATACTCAGCGTCGCTCATGGTTCTCAGAGTCAGTTCAGCCATTGCGACATTATGCCCAATCAGATGCCCTTCTACTGCTGACCGCTTGGCATTTTTTGGCTACGTTAGAGCCCTACCTTTCCAACCAATGGAGTAACAAGTGCCAGGTGTAAATATCTCGCAGGTCGAAGCCCAAGAACGTTCCACATACCTATCTATTGACAGCTACGACGTCACGCTCAAGATCATCCCGGGACAGGAGACCTTCTATTCCAAGTCCATGGTCCACTTCACCTGCAACGAGCCCGGCATCGACACCTTCATCGACGCGCCCGCCCGTCGGGTCATCTCCGCGACCCTCAACGGGGTGGCCATAGATGTCGCCAACTTCGATGGCGAGAGCATCTTCCTCAAGAATCTGGCAGCCGATAACGAACTCGTCATCGAGCTCGATTCCATCTTCTCTAAAAACGGCGAAGGCTTGCAGTACTCGGTGGATCCGGCTGATCAAGAGGTATACCTGTATTCACAGTGCGCCCCAGCTCTGACCCGCCACATGTACGCCTGCTTCGACCAGCCAGATCTGAAAGCCACCTTTACGCTGACGGCAACTGTGCCAAATCATTGGGAAGCTATTTCAAATAGCCCAGTGGAATCAAAGACCCCCAGCGGCGCCGAGTACACAACCTGGAAATTCTTGCCAACCCTGCGCATCTCCACTTACATCACCGCCTTCATCGCCGGTCCCTACCACCACGTCCATGATGACTACATCGGCGAGAAGAAAATCCCCCTTGGCATCTACTGCCGAAAGTCGTTGGCCTCTCACTTGGACCCTGAAGCAATCTTCAAAGTAACCAAGCAGGGATTTGCCTACTTCGAAAAAGTTTTCGGCCTGGCCTATCCATTCGATAAGTACGACCAAATTGCCGTCGTCGACTACAACTGGGGAGCCATGGAGAACGTCGGCGCAGTGACATTCAAGGAAGAACTCTTTGTATATCGCAGCCGTGTCACCGAGCGCCTCTACAAGTACCGCGCCACCGCGATCTTGCATGAGATGTCGCATATGTGGTTCGGAAACTTGGTCACCATGGAATGGTGGAATGACCTATGGCTCAATGAGTCTTTCGCGACATGGGCCTCTAACACAGCAGCTCACGAAGCAACCGAGTACAAAGACATCTGGACCGCGTTCAATTCGCGCTCAAAAACTTGGGCTTTAAGCCAAGACCAGATGTCTTCCACCCATCCAATCGTTTTCGCCGTCAAGGATATTGATACCGCAAACAATAACTTCGACGGGATCACCTACGCCAAGGGTGCCTCCGTTCTCATGCAGTTCGTCGCCTACGTCGGGCGCGACAACTTCATCAGAGGACTTCAGAAATATTTCGCCAAGCACGCGTTCAAAAACGCCACTCTGGATGATCTCCTCCATCAAATGGAGGCAACCAGCGGACGCGACCTGAAGGCATGGTCGGCCACCTGGCTTGAAACTGCAGGCGTAAACACATTGCGACCATCGCTCAAAGTCGTTGACGGGGTTTACACGGGCGTAGGAATTATTCAAGAAGCCCCGACAATGCCTGTCGAGTCGACGGAGTTGCGCCCGCATCGAATGGCGATCGGCCTCTACGACCTTCGCCACGGCGTCATTCTTCGTCGCAAGTCCGTGGAACTAGATGTCACTGGCGCTCTCACGCATGTTCCCGAGTTGATCGGCGAGAAAGAGGCCGACTTGGTTCTCCTCAATGACGGCGACATGACGTACGCAAAAATTAGATTTGATGATCGCTCACTCGACACGTTGAAGAAGCACCTCGGTGCGATCGGTGATTCCCTTGCGCGCGCACTCTGTTCCAGCGCCGCTTGGGACATGCTTCGCGATGCAGAGATATCCACTACCGACTTCGTCGACATCGCCCTCGCCGGCTTACCCGGCGAAACTGATATCACCGTCGTCTCGCAAATCACCGAGCGATTGGCAACCGCGGTCGATCAGTATTCGCATCCAAAAGTTAGAGATACATTGAGATCACGCGTGGCCAGTGGGCTCGAAACGCTTATGAATTCAGCCGAATCAGGCAGTGATCACCAACTTCAATTCACCCGTGCATTCGCAACGATGGCAATCACGGCTGAGCAAAACCAGAGGATCGATTCCGTTCTCAAAGGAGAACTTGCCGGGCTTGCCCTTGATGCAGATTTGCGTTGGCACCTTCTGTGCGCCCTTGCAGAACGCGGACTAGTCTCACGGCAGCAATTGGATGAAGAACTAAAACGAGATGCTTCCACTCTGGGTGAACTCAGCCATCTTCATGCGATTGCTGGGCTTCCAACCGCCGAGGACAAAGCAAAAGCATGGGCGCAGATTGCAAGTGAGGAAACTTCCAATGCAAACCGAGTTGCACTCATCAATGGGTTTAACGGCCCGCTGCATCGTGAACTCATCGAGAGTTACGTCGACAATTACTTCGAATTGGTAATGGTCATGTCGGCTCGGAAATCATTGGAAGCCACGACGCGATTCACTCAGTACGCATTTCCAATATATGTAACAACCCAGGAGACCTTTGATAAGGCCAATCATTGGCTCGATGTCACCGGCAAAGGTTCATCTCCAGGGTTGCGACGCCTGGTTGCCGAAGGTAGAGATGCACTTGCTCGTGCTCTTATGGTGCAATCAAAGAGCTAATCCCAAAAATTTGGATAGAAGAATTGACCTTTTGGCATTTCGCTGCGTGGAAAACACTTACTTATCCATAGGGGTTTCCTCGATTGTGTTGTACGCCACTTCCTCTTACAGTGGCAGCACTCATCCCCGGAGGCTCAATGACTACATTCGACGCATCACAGGACTACTGGTCGGATACATCAACGCGGCTCGGGAGGTCTTCTTTTCAAGTGGAGATGGAGGAGGCAATAGCAGCAGCCGATCAGCGGATTCGCGCTGATCGACGTCAGGCCCGCAATCATTTTTTACGCTTTGTTCTTGTCAATCTTCTGATCTGGCCGATCGTCGCATTTATCGGATTCCAGGTAATGGACTCCCACAAGCCAGAAGTTTCGGAGGCGCTCTTAAAGACTTCGGGAGCCCAGTCAATGACGGCCGACGAACTGATATCAGTTGTCAGAGGACAAGAACGACCGATTTTCTGGCTGGGCCGTCTATCAGGAGATACCTATGCCGAGAACAGCACCGTGAGCGGTGTGGATGTCATTTCATACCTTCCAGAACATGCGACTCCGCAAACCGCACGACAATTGGATCTCATTATCAAGACTTACAGAAATTCCAATATCTTCAATGCGCATCTGCGCCCACTTTCCGGGACACCCGATACTACGGTCGAGATTGTCGGGGGCGTGACGGTCACTTATAGACCAGCATCCCCTAATCATTCAGTGGTCACCTTTAAAGACCGTCCGCAAGTTGTCACCCTTACTTATCCGGCATTCCAGACCGTTTCGACCCTTGTGATGGATGCACAGAACTTGGATTCCATTCAGTAGACCCGCCAAGGACCAGCACTCCTCCCTGAATGGGGGACAGGCGAGGAGTCGACTTCTGGAGCCATCCACACTTGACTAGTTTCAGGTCCATTTCACGCTTACGAATTCCCCGGTAAGGCACACCGCCCGGCTTGGGAACTTTAATACCCGATCAGGAGGTTCCGTTGTCTTCCCTAGGTAATTTGCGCGATGACGTAACCGTCGTCATTCCGCAATACCTCATTGACCGGGCTCTGAAGGATTCAGGCAAGTCCGTAGCCGCAGTCGTCGCCTACGACGAGGGACCATCACTAGAACAGCCGCTATACCTGGAAGAAGAAACGCGTCCCTTCGGATTCGGCAGGCTCTTGCTCATTGGTTCGATCATCGGCTCACTTTTCATTTTCACTGGACTTCAAGTCGCGCAATCACATGCCCCGGCGACGGTCAATCAAGTCGCGGTCTCATCCGGCGTCCAATCAATGTCGGCGGCAGAATTAGTTCAAACGATCAAAGCTGAAAATCGAACTGTCTACTGGTTGAATGCAAGGCAAGGTGATTCGTACACAAACAGCAGTTCCGCGAACGGAATAGATCAAATCTTCTACAGTCCAGTAGGTACTCGTGCCTCGGACCTCAATAATTTCGACGTCAATGTCAGCACCTATCGTGACGTCGCGACTTACGACTCGCAGCCACATCCCTTCCTTGGCGCCAACGGCAGAACCATTACTCTGTCAAGTGGAGCCACGGTCACATACAACACCGCATCACCCAATCAAGCGGTTGTGCAGTTCTCTAACCACCCAGAAGTTGTTGTTCTCAATTACCCGGCCACTCAAACAGTGCCGACAATAATCAACGATGCCGAAACTCTGGTACCGATCAGCTAATTTTTGATTGCGGATTAATTGCCGTCCCATTTGGATAACTCTTCTTCAAAAGGATCCAAGCCCATAGGACCAAGGCGTAGCGCGAACGCGTGGAACTTCTTCAACGAGAACCGATCCCCGATACGCTTTTTCGCGTCTTCCCGTGCCCTCAACCAAACTCTCTCTCCCACCTTGTAGGAAATAGCCTGACCGCCAATTCCTAGGTATCGATCAATTTCACTCTTCGCGAAATCCTCTTCAAGAAGCGCGTGGGTCATCAGCAATTCAACGGCGGATTCGTAGTTCCACACCTTGCCATCGGGATCTTCGTAACCCAAGTGCAGACCGATATCTACGACCACTCGCACCGCACGCCATGCTTGCGCAGATAGATGGCCCATCTCCAGCCCCGGATCTTTGAAGGCTCCGATTTCATCCATAAAACGCTCGGCATACAGCGCCCAACCCTCGCCATGGCCACTTGTCCATGCCTCGGTCCGCTGAAAGCGAGTCAACCGATCCTTTTCGATAATGGTCGTCGCGACCTGAAGATGATGGCCCGGCACTGCCTCGTGGTACCACATCGTTGGAATTCGCCACCAATTGAAGACGTTCTTGCCCTGCGTCGGGAACCACGTAGTCCCGGGCCGAGAGAGATCCTCACTCGGGGATTGGTAGTACGGGGCCGCGGCACTGCCTTCAGGAGCAAGGCGGGCATCGCACAATTTGATCCGCTCATCAATGTCGAAGTAAACGCCGTCCATCTGCGCCGTCGCCTCGTCAGTGAATTCCTTCAACATCTCGATCAGCACGTCAGATCCTTGGACCAAGTACTTTGGATCGCGATCTAGGAATTCGGCAACTTCTTTCAGAGACTTTGCCCCTGGTTTGATCTGCTCGGCCACTTCCCACATCCGCTTATTGATCCGCTCGAGATCCTTCAATCCCCACTCGTACGTGTTCCGCAAATCAAGTTCCGCACCCGTAAAGTGCTTTGCCCAAACCGAATACCTCGCTGCACCCATTCCATCGGCATCCAGAGCATCTGGAAGATAAAAAGTTTTTAGCCATTCCCCCAATTCACCAGCAGATACATCTGCTGAAGCGGCAGCAGTGTGAAGCTCTGGATACTTGCTTTCAGGATCAATCCGGTTCGCGAGTCCCACGTATGCACCTTTTGAGAAGGCCTCTAATTGATCTGCCACTCCGCTCACCTGACGCTTTGGTGCGCGCTTGCCCATCTTTGCAAGATCAATTAGTGACGATTTCCACGAATCGTGAGCTCCCCTGACCGCGTTCAACCTTGCGGTGAAGTTTGTGAAGTCCACCGCGCTCTCGTGGGGCATGACCTCAAAAACCTGCCGAATCGTGATTATGGGCGAGGCAATTACTGCGCATACTAATTGAGCCTCATGGGAATCGAATAGAGCCAACTCCGAACTCAAGCGCTCGTACATGACAGAGGCGGCGATGCGATCATCCTCATTTTGAGGGGGCATATTCGCCAGAGTGTCCAAGGTCTTGCGAATCAGCTCCGGTTTCTTCTTTGAGCCCTCCAGCGAGAAATCATCTAACTGATCGTCGTAACCAGGGATGCCAAGAAATGTCGCAGCGATCGGGCTCAGTATGGTGGCCTCGGTAATGTACTCATCGCTTAGCCGAAAAATTGGTGTGAGGTTTTCAGATGTCATTGAGTATGTTTAACAGCCTTACTAGTTGTTGTCCACCTTAAAATGCGGATTGAGTATCAATACGAATCTATCCCTCGTTGGTGAGAGGAGTTGCCTGATTGGGCTGTGTCAAGAAAACTGGGCAATCCTCCGTTCGTTGTTTGGTATAACTTTGCCGCGAAGGCCGCCGCGTAGTAGTGAGCAAGTACTTCACTAGGGGTGTGGTAAGCAAGAGTCGAGTGCACCCGCTTGCGATTGTAGAAGGCTTCGATGTTGAGCCACGGACCTATCCTCTCGCTAGAGGAGAATCTGTCCAAAATCCTTAGTGCGCATCAATTTGCTCGATCATTGGGCAAGATAGTCAACATTTGAAATTGAATCAGGAATTCAGCAGAATTTCAGATTCAAGGATTCTTTGACACGTTCTGCCTTGAAACTCACTGATCCTTTGGCTACTTTATCTGTAAGCGAATACACCAGACTCTATATTCGCTTTCGGAAGACCGGTATGTATTTAATGACTTCTAAAATAGAGCAGGAGAGAACTTCATGACTTTTCCCAATGAATCTCTTGAAGGTGACCAAGAAGGTGCTCCGTATGTAGTGCACGTCGAGCGCTCGAGTTCACGGTTTCTTCTACGCCGATCTAAGATTGCTATTTTTATCATGGCCAGCTTGTTAATCAGCTCTGTAGTAGTTTACGCAAGTGTGCAAATCAAGAATTCTCATGTTCCGCAGATCTTGGAGATACAATTAACGAGTAACGGGCATGAAACTATGTCGGCTGTAGAATTGATCCATTCTACGCGATCAGAGAGTCACTCAATATATTGGTTGGGACCGATCCCCGGAGACGCCTACACGCATCTGGTAGGAAGACGGGGCATAGATCAAATTGATTATTTGACTTCCACCTTCAATCCGGCGACAGTTTCTCCATTCCACTTGCGAATAACGACATACGGAAATATGGAGATTTACAGAGTTCAACTACGTCCCTTGAGGAGTGGAAACAAGAGAGTCTTTGTCAATTGGGATGGGGTCAAGGTGAAATATGATCCAACTTCTCTTAATCGGGCTCTTGTCACATTTCCAGGGCGACCCGAAGTAGTTGTTATGAATTATGCCGTCGCGCAAAAGCTCGCAACTTTGATCGATGATGCGGTCTCCCTCATCCGAATAAAATAATCGCTAGAGAGTGAAATTTGATGGTAGGGAATTGAATCCATTGTTCGATCGTGAATCAAAACAGCCCCTCCGCTCCGTGAGGAGTGAAGGGGCCGTTAAGACTCACCGTGAGATTAGATCTCCGTTAGCGAGGTACTTCGAATTCATCGAGTCTGACTGCCTCACCTGAACCTTGTGATTCAAATGGGGTGAAGTCGTACTCGTCGTAGGCTGCGTAAACAGCGGCCTTGGCTTCCTCGGTTGGCTCGACCCGGATGTTGCGGTATCTGGCAAGACCAGTACCGGCTGGGATGAGCTTGCCGATGATGACGTTTTTCCGTTAGTGATCCATCTAGTCACTGGATTTGGTTTGACCTGGCTTTCGAGATCAATTCGGCAAGATCTTGCCGATTCCAACTATTCAGGGTCCCTTTGGTGGGAAATATACCAAAATCGGCAGGATCTTGCCGATTTCGATCGACATGTGGTACTTTCATGGTCCAATATCTTAAATCGGCAACATCTTGCCGATTCCAAGGGGGCGATGATGACATTTAGGCAAGTATCTGAAGCTATTCAAAGTCGCCGAAAGGCCCTTGGGCTCACCCAATTGGAATTGGCTGATCTAGCCGAGGTATCCGAACGATTAATAAGGGATCTGGAGACAGGGCGCGCCACCATTAAAACGGACAAACTCCTATCGATTCTAGAGGCGCTCGGACTTGAAATTCGCATCCATAAAATCCACTCTGAGAAACGATGATGAACAACAAACGCGGAGTCCAGGAAATAGGCACAATACAAAAAGCGGATGTATATAAAGGTGCAGAACTTGCAGCTCACCTAACTCGAACCAAAGAAGGGGTTAAATTCGAATACACCTCTAAATACCTCGCAGGGAGTCTGCCACAAATTGCACACACATTGCCAAAAAGAGAAGAGCCCAAGCTGGTAGCCGCTGGGGGAATACCCTCATTCTTCGCCGGGTTACTCCCGGAAGGTCGAAGACTGCACGTGCTGCAACGCGCGATAAAGACTTCAGCAGATGACGAACTCTCCCTCTTGCTCGCCATAGGCACGGATGTCGTCGGCGATGTAAAGATACTCCCTCATGGTGAGACCCACAGCCCCACCAGTCCCTTAGTGGAAGTGAAAAAGACTTTCGAAGAAATCAAGTTTGCCGATCTGCTTAATGAATTCGCAGAAATAGACAAGGTTGGCATCCCAGGTGTTCAAGAAAAAGTCTCAGCCAAAAGAATATGGCTTCCAGCATCAAGAGCAGGTTCGCAATACATATTGAAATTGGAGTCTCCAGACTATCCCCTGATAATTGAGAATGAGAACTACTTTCTCCAAACTGCCAGACAATCACTAAAGAATGTCGTTCGAACCGAGCTAGTACATGATTCCGAAGGAAAAAGCGGACTCCTCGTAACGCGATTTGACCGCACAATTGACGGACAAGGTAAGCCGCTGTCCCTAGCCGTCGAAGATGCATGCCAGGTACTTGATAAGTGGCCCGCAGACAAATACAACATGAGCACGGAAAATATCATCGACGAATTGAGCAAAGTTTGCTCATCACAGAAACTCGCCGCCAGGGAACTTTACAGACAATTCTGCTTTGCATGGTTAACGGGAAACGGTGATCTCCATGCAAAAAATGTCTCAATTCTTTCCACCGAAGATGGAGAATGGAAAATCTCTCCCGCTTACGATCTACCTTCAACGCTCCTTTACGGTGACAAATCACTGGCACTCACAATAGGTGGTAAAAAAATAGGTCACTCTAGAAGGTCTCTAATCGAATTTGGGATAACTGTAGGAATGAGCGAGAAATTGGCAACAAAAGTATTAGATGAGACACTCGAAACTACGTCGCATATATTGGTTGATTTGCGCGATGGGCTACTACCCTTTAACCAGCAGTCTATTTCGGACGCAGTGGCCGAATTGCGCCATCGACGTCGGACCGCTTCCAAAATCTGAAACCCCCAAAATCAAAACAGCCCCTCCGCTCCGTGAGGAGTGAAGGGGCCGTTAAGACTCACCGTGAGATTAGATCTCCGTTAGCGAGGTACTTCGAATTCATCGAGTCTGACTGCCTCACCTGAACCTTGTGATTCAAATGGGGTGAAGTCGTACTCGTCGTAGGCTGCGTAAACAGCGGCCTTGGCTTCCTCGGTTGGCTCGACCCGGATGTTGCGGTATCTGGCAAGACCAGTACCGGCTGGGATGAGCTTGCCGATGATGACGTTCTCTTTGAGACCGAGCAATGGGTCGCTCTTCTCGGAAAGTGCCGCATCGGTAAGGACGCGAGTTGTCTCCTGGAAGGATGCGGCCGATAGCCATGATTCGGTGGCAAGAGATGCCTTGGTGATACCCATAAGTTCTGGACGACCTGAGGCTGCCTTGCCACCGGTTGAAACAACACGACGGTTTTCAGTCTCAAAGCGACCACGCTCAACGAGCTCACCTGGAAGTAGATCGGCGTCGCCGGCCTCAAGAACAGTGATGCGCTTGAGCATTTGGCGAACGATGACCTCAATGTGCTTATCGTGAATGCCTACGCCCTGTGAGCGGTAGACCTCTTGGATCTCGTTTACCAAGTGAACTTGGGTTGCACGAGGTCCGAGAATACGAAGCACCTGCTTTGGATCAATCGCTCCGACGACCATCTTCTGGCCGACACTGACGCGCTGTCCATCTTCTACAAGCAACTTCTGACGACGGATGATTGGGTATTCAACTGACTCACTGCCATCTTCTGGAGTGACCACAATCTTCTTGCCCTTTGCATCCTCGCGGAATGAGACAACGCCTGCAGCTTCTGCAATTGGTGCAACACCCTTAGGGGTACGTGCTTCGAAGAGTTCAACGACACGGGGTAGACCGTGGGTGATGTCATCTCCTGCAACACCGCCGGTGTGGAAGGTACGCATTGTTAGCTGCGTTCCTGGCTCACCGATTGACTGTGCAGCGATGATTCCGACTGCTTCGCCGACATCAACGATCTTGCCCGCGGCCAAAGAGCGGCCGTAGCAAAGTGCGCACTGTCCGACCTTGCTATCGCAAGTAAGAACGGAACGGACCTTAACTTCGGAAACACCGGCAGCAATGAGCTTGTCGATGATGAGGTCGCCCATGTCGCGTCCGGCTTCAGCAATGACTGCGCCGTCAACAACAATCGCATCGGCCAATGAGCGACCGTAGACGGAAGTTTCAACATCATCGTGCTTGACCAATACGCCAGCAGCATTCTTAACTGCGATTGGCAAGGTGAGTCCGCGATCGGTACCGCAATCTTCTTCACGGATGATGACATCCTGTGCCACGTCGCAAAGACGTCGGGTCAAGTAACCCGAGTCAGCGGTACGAAGAGCAGTGTCAGCAAGACCCTTACGGGCACCGTGTGTAGAAATGAAGTACTCAAGTACAGACAAGCCTTCGCGGAAGTTGGACTTGATCGGACGAGGAATAATTTCGCCCTTTGGGTTCGCTACAAGTCCGCGCATACCGGCGATCTGACGGATCTGCATCATGTTTCCTCGAGCACCAGAATCGACCATCATCCACACTGGGTTGTTACGTGAGCTCTTGAAGTTCTCCTCCATGACCTCACCAACTTCCTTCGTGGCTTGGGTCCAGATCTCGATCAGTTCTTGACGACGCTCGTCATCGGTGATCAGACCCTTCTCGTACTGAATTTCAACCTTCTCAGCTCTGGTCTCAGATTCCTTAAGAATCGCGGCCTTGCCAGCAGGAGTTACAACATCTTCGATACCGATAGTTGCACCGGCGCGAGATGCCCAATGGAAACCGAGCTCCTTCAACGCATCGAGCGTCTGAGCAACTGTGACCTTTGGATAGAACTCAGCGAGTTGTTCGACGATCTTTCCAAGTTGGGCCTTCTTAACATCGTAATCCGCGAAGGGATACTCAGCAGGAAGTGCCTCGTTGAATAGCGCGCGACCAAGAGTGGTAGAGCGGGTGACGGATTCGGTGCCGTTGAGACCGTTGGAAGCATCAAGACGGATCTTGATCTTTGCCTGCAGCGAAACGGTTCCTTGATCAAATGCCATGATGCCTTCGGCGATTGAACCAAATGCACGGCCTTCGCCAACTTCTCCATCACGGGCACTGGTCAAGTAGTACAGACCAAGGACCATGTCCTGAGTTGGAGTTGTGATTGGGCGACCGTTAGCAGGAGACAAGATGTTGTTGGAAGACAACATCAAGACGCGAGCTTCGGCCTGCGCTTCGGCAGATAGTGGAAGGTGGACAGCCATCTGGTCACCGTCGAAGTCTGCGTTAAATGCTGTACAGACAAGTGGGTGAATCTGGATTGCTTTACCTTCAACGAGCTGTGGTTCGAATGCTTGAATACCTAGACGGTGCAGGGTAGGTGCACGGTTTAGGAGTACTGGATGCTCGGCAATGACTTCTTCCAGAACGTCCCATACAACTGGGCGGGCACGCTCGACCATACGCTTGGCAGACTTAATGTTCTGCGCGTGGTTTAGATCCACGAGGCGCTTCATTACGAATGGCTTGAAGAGTTCCAGAGCCATCTGCTTTGGCAGACCGCACTGGTGCAACTTCAACTGTGGACCAACAACGATGACCGAACGGCCAGAGTAGTCAACACGCTTTCCGAGCAAGTTCTGACGGAAACGACCCTGCTTGCCTTTGAGCATGTCAGACAACGACTTAAGCGCACGGTTACCAGGACCGGTAACCGGGCGACCGCGACGGCCGTTGTCGAAGAGGGCATCTACTGCCTCTTGCAACATACGCTTTTCGTTGTTGACGATGATCTCTGGTGCACCAAGGTCAGCAAGACGCTTCAAACGGTTATTACGGTTGATGACGCGGCGATACAGATCATTGAGATCCGAAGTCGCAAAGCGGCCACCATCGAGCTGAACCATTGGGCGAAGATCTGGCGGAATAACGGGAACAACGTCGAGCACCATAGATGCGGGATGGTTGCTAGTAGTAAGGAATGCGTTAACGACCTTGAGACGCTTGATGGCGCGAGTCTTCTTCTGGCCCTTGCCGTTCTCGCTGAGGTCGTTGAGGATCTTGTATTCGGCTTCGAGGTCAAAGGTCTCTAGGCGACGCTTGATTGCAGCGGCTCCCATGTCACCCTTGAAGTACATGCCGTAGCGATCCTTCATTTCGCGGTACAGGGTCTCATCACCTTCGAGGTCTTGGACCTTGAGGTTCTTGAAACGTGCCCATACCTGCTCTAGACGATCGAGGTCGCGCTGTGAACGATCGCGAATCTGCTTGAGTTCGCGTTCGGCACCTTCGCGAACCTTACGTCGCACGTCAGCCTTGGCATCTTCTGCTTCGAGCTCAGATAGATCGCCTTCTAGCTTCTTTGTGCGTGCATCGAGGTCGTTGTCGCGCTTGGTCTCGATCTTGCGAATATCGTTTGCCAACTTCTTCTCGAGTTGTGGCATATCTTCTTCGCGAGCTTCCTTATCAACTTCAGTGATCATGTAAGCGGCGAAGTAGATGACCTTCTCAAGATCCTTTGGTGCTAGATCTAGAAGGTAGCCAAGTCGGCTTGGAACGCCCTTGAAGTACCAGATGTGAGTAACTGGGGCAGCAAGTTCGATGTGACCCATGCGCTCACGGCGAACCTTGGCGCGTGTAACTTCTACACCGCAACGCTCGCAGATGATGCCCTTGAATCGAACGCGCTTGTACTTACCGCAGTAGCACTCCCAGTCGCGAGTAGGTCCGAAGATCTTCTCGTCGAATAGGCCGTCTTTTTCAGGCTTGAGGGTTCTGTAGTTGATCGTCTCTGGCTTCTTTACTTCTCCAAAGGACCACTCACGAATGTTGTTGGCCGAGGCCAGACCGATTCGAAGTTCATCAAAAAAGTTAACATCTAACATAGTTATTCCCTCTCCCCTCAGACTTCTTCAACGCTGCTTGGCTCAACTCGTGACAAGTTGATGCCCAGCTCTTCGGCGGCACGGAATACCTCTTCATCGGTATCGCGTAATTCAATTGCGACACCCTCAGATGAGAGCACCTCAACGTTTAGACAGAGTGATTGCATTTCCTTGATCAGGACCTTGAATGACTCAGGGATGCCTGGTTCAGGAATGTTTTCACCCTTAACGATTGCTTCGTAGACCTTGACTCGACCAAGCACGTCATCAGACTTGATGGTGAGCAATTCCTGAAGTGTGTAAGCAGCGCCATAAGCCTCAAGCGCCCACACTTCCATCTCACCGAATCTCTGACCACCGAACTGCGCCTTACCACCCAATGGTTGCTGGGTGATCATGGAGTACGGACCGGTTGAACGTGCGTGGATCTTGTCATCGACCAAGTGGTGGAGTTTCAAGATGTACATGTATCCAACAGAAATTGGAGTTGGGTAAGGCTCGCCACTTCGACCATCAAAGAGTCGTGCTTTACCGCTGGTGCCAACAAGTTGGACGCCATCGCGGTTGGCCAAGGTGCTTCCGAGAAGTCCTGAGATCTCATCTTCGCGGGCACCGTCGAATACCGGCGTTGCGATGTTGGTTCCAGGGGCGCCCTTTTCGGCACCGATATCGCGGAGGTGCTTTGTCCACGCCTCATCAATTCCGGAAAGATCCCAACCTGTTTTAGCAACCCATCCGAGGTGCATTTCCAGAACCTGTCCGACGTTCATACGACCTGGAACACCGAGCGGGTTAAGGATTACATCTACTGGGGTGCCGTCTTCAAGGAATGGCATATCTTCCTGGGGAAGAATCTTGGAAATAACGCCCTTGTTTCCGTGGCGACCAGCGAGCTTGTCACCGTCTTGGATCTTGCGCTTCTGTGCAACATAAACGCGGACCAATTGGTTGACGCCGGCTGGAAGCTCGAAGCCCTCTTCGCTTTCGAAGATCTTGACTGCGATGACCTTGCCGGACTCACCGTGTGGAACCTTGAGTGAGGTGTCGCGAACTTCGCGAGCCTTCTCGCCGAAGATTGCACGGAGCAAGCGCTCTTCTGGGGTTAGTTCGGTCTCGCCCTTTGGCGTTACCTTTCCAACCAGAATGTCACCTGGAACAACATCGGCGCCAACGCGAATGATTCCGCGATCATCGAGATCGGCAAGAACTTCCTCTGAAACGTTAGGGATGTCGCGGGTGATCTCTTCTGCACCGAGTTTGGTATCGCGTGCATCAACTTCGTATTCCTCAATGTGGATCGAAGTCAAGACATCGTCTTGAACCAAGCGCTGCGACAGGATGATCGCGTCTTCGTAGTTGTGGCCTTCCCATGACATAAATGCCACGAGCAAGTTCTTACCAAGGGCCATTTCACCGTTTTCGGTACATGGTCCATCGGCAATTACTGAGCCAACTTCTAGACGTGCGCCGGGATTAACAATGACCTTCTGGTTGTACGAAGTGCCCTGGTTTGAACGGCGGAACTTAGAAAGTGAGTAGTTCTGGTAGGTGCCGTCATCGGCCATGACCGTGACTTCATCTGCAGCAACTTCGGTAACTACGCCAGCCTTTGTTGCAACGACGACGTCGCCTGCATCAACTGCTGCGCGGAATTCCATGCCGGTTCCGATAAGCGGTGCTTCTGCACGCATCAAAGGAACTGACTGACGCATCATGTTGGAACCCATCAACGCGCGGTTGGCATCGTCGTGCTCCAAGAACGGAATCATTGCGGTAGCAACGGAAACCATCTGACGAGGTGACACGTCCATGTAGTCAACTTCTTCTGCCGGGATGTATTCAACTTCTCCACCACGACGACGAACGAGAACACGGGCCTCAGAGAAGTGATTGTCATCAGTCAAAGGCGCGTTGGCCTGAGCAATGATGTGCTCGTCTTCTTCATCAGCTGTTAGGTAATCAACCTGATCGGTAACGCGACCCTTGCTTACCTTGCGGTAAGGAGTCTCGATGAAACCGAAGGCAGTAACGCGGCCGTAGGTTGCAAGGGATCCGATAAGACCGATGTTTGGACCTTCAGGAGTTTCAATCGGGCACATGCGGCCGTAGTGAGACGGGTGAACGTCACGAACTTCAAAGCCAGCACGGTCACGTGAGAGACCACCGGGTCCAAGGGCTGAAAGACGGCGCTTGTGAGTAAGACCAGAAAGCGGGTTGGTCTGATCCATGAACTGCGACAACTGGGAAGTTCCGAAGAACTCCTTGATTGAGGCAACAACAGGGCGGATGTTGATCAAGGTCTGAGGAGTAATCGCCTCAACATCTTGGGTCGTCATGCGCTCGCGAACAACACGTTCCATACGGGAAAGACCGGTACGGACCTGGTTCTGGATCAATTCACCAACTGTGCGAAGACGACGGTTACCAAAGTGATCGATATCGTCCTTCTCAACACGAACTTCGCGACCGTATTCCATAAGGAGTTCACCCTTGTGGAGTGCTACGAGGTAGCGGATTGTCGCGACAATGTCTTGAATGGTTAGCAAGCCCTGCTTGAGTTCTAGGTCAAGACCGAGCTTCTTATTGACCTTGAAGCGGCCAACCTTTGCAAGGTCATAACGCTTTGGGTTGAAGTAGAGGTTCTCGATCAAGTTCTGCGCGGCTTCCTTGGTAGGTGGCTCGCCAGGACGCAACTTGCGGTAAATATCTAGAAGCGCCTCGTCCTGTGTCTTGACGTTGTCTTTTTCAAGGGTTGCACGGATTGATTCGTACTCGCCGAACTCAGCAAGGATCTGCTCTTCAGTCCATCCCAAGGCCTTCAGGAAGACAGTGACTGATTGCTTACGCTTGCGGTCGATGCGAACTCCGACCAAGTCCTTCTTATCAACTTCGAATTCAAGCCAAGCACCACGGCCAGGAATGATCTTTGAAGTGAAGACATCTTTATCAGAGGTCTTCTCAATCGTGCGCTCGAAATAAACGCCAGGTGAACGGACGAGCTGTGATACAACCACGCGCTCCGTTCCGTTAATAATGAATGTGCCGCGCTGCGTCATCACGGGGAAATCGCCCATGAAGACTGTCTGCGATTTGATTTCACCGGTGATGTTGTTGGTGAACTCTGCGGTCACGAAGAGCGGCTGCGAGTAAGTCATGTCGCGCTCTTTGCAATCTTCGATTGAGTACTTCGGTGGCTCAAAGCGGTGGTCTCTAAACGACAGAGACATCGAGCCCTGGAAGTCCTCGATCGGTGAGATCTCCTCGAAGATCTCTTCCAATCCAGACTGATTTGGGAGCTCGCCACGATGAGTGGTTTCGGCTACTGCGAGACGTTGACGCCAGATGTCGTTGCCCAGCAACCAGTCAACACTCTCAATTTGGAGAGCTAGGAGGTTTGGGACTTCGAGAGGTTCGCGGATCTTCGCAAATGAAATACGGCGTGGAGCAACAGATGATTTTTTTGACGCGGCCAAGAGGTGTCCTTCCGAACAAGTTTGGTGACGCACGGACAAAGGTCTCAGCCGCTATATGCATTGACCTAAAAGGATTTGTGCGAGCGCCAAGGATATCGGGCAACGACCCCGTATGTCCAACGCGGGCTTTTACCACAATCCCGATCCAAATGTCAGCGTTTTCTCTGAGAAAGTGGAAGGATCCGTGACACAGGTCACGGGGAGGGCGTATGGCAGCTCGCAGGTCGAAATGGCGCTCCGTGACGGCCCTGCTCATCATCGCGGGCATGGCCACTCCCTTTATTGGCATGGCCGGCAGGCATCTTGCCGAGGATCCTGGCTCGGGCACCTCGCCGGCGACCTTTGGCAAGACCATCCCCTTCGATCTCTACACCCACTGCGGAATCGGGGAAATCAAAGCCTTCGGAAAGTACTTCGAGCGTGTCGGCGGCACCTTGGGTGACGGATTCGGCAACCCCCCGATCGGTTGGGACAACCCATACGACAAGGGCACGCTTTCAGTAGTTGGCGCCTCGGCCGTCTTCCGCGATAGCCACGGGCATGAGGTGGATTTCAAACTCCGACCGAACGCGACCAGATTCTCAACTATTTGCTCCTAAATTCCATCCGGCCCTACGCGGTACGCAGGAATTCCTCAAGAGCTTGGCGAACCAACTCTGAGGAGGTTTGACCTCTCCGCTTTGCCTCACGCTGAAGAGACTTCTTCAACTTCATTGGCACTCGTGCCTTTATTTCCGGAGAATGAACTCCAGGGCTCGACAGTGAGGGTCGTCCGACGGCAAGTTCATGAACCTCCCGAACAATCTGTCGTGCTCTTGCTTCAGTAATTCGTCGGCCGTTTGTATCCAGAACCACTTCTTTATCAAGATCTACATACCGACCTATCGTGTACTTCACCTTGGCCTTTTTCATGGCCTTCCCTTCCTTCGTCGAAAGTTCCGTGGCATCACATGAATGAGCAGAACGCCAACAGCGGTCCTAACTCCAATCACTTCTAATTCAAGCCCTCGGTCATCAACGCCCTGCCATAGAAGGCGAACTGGTCGAACTTCGTCCGACAGAAGCTCCACACAGTCATTGGTAGAGATGACGAAGAGCGCCCTTTGCCTTCCAATTCGATGCTTGCGCGCCGATTGTGAAAACTCGATCTCCATACCCCACACCTAAGGGGGCATTGAGATCAATTAATTATGCGCCTCATAAATATGTGCGTCAAGAGGGTATATGGAGGTGCTACGGATAGGTTCGATGCCAGTTAGGCCCTCGCGTAACCACGCACCCAGTCGACGGAAAAATCCTTGGGATATACCCCAACCCCCTCTTGGCGACTGAACTCGTAGATATTGAGCATCAATTGCATCGGGTAGTTGATCGACTGGTTCACGGTTTTGAGACAGACCTCGTCGAAGTAAAACGAGATCGACTCAGGTGTCCACTCAACTGAATAGGTATGCCAATCACATACATCAACCTGAACTTTCACTTTTGAGAAATCCTCCTCCACCCGGGGGTCGTGGTGTTTCTTGATACCCACCCCAACCAAGGCTCCAGCGTCATCGATTTCCTTACCGAAGATCTCCACGACGCAGATCTCTGCACTGTCGGCGGGTTCGCTCTCGAAACCGATCAGCCAGAGGGCTACCAAGCACTCAGGATCCTTGCTCGCCTTTGCGCGAAGTTCGATTAATCCATACGTTGGTGAGTAGAGAGCAAGAGTTGCCTGCGCCTCCTGAACGGTCAAACCCTCCTTGAAACGGTGCTGCCCGTATTGGCTTCCAATAGGTCCGGCGAAAACGCCTGTCTGAAAATTCGAAACACGAATCTCACCGTTGTGCTCGGGAGCCCAAGGGTCTTGATCTTCTTCAATCATCAAACTCAATTGTTGACCATTTAGTCGATAACGTGCTCGCGTGGCCTCTCGGTTCTTCCACTGTGGCAAGTAATACGGAAACCATTTGGACATATCAAGTTCCGAAGTTCGGAAATCATCTTCAAACTCCAAAACATACTTACTCCGATCGAGCTTGGATTGGTTCACTCGTTCCACCATTCAAGTACACGCGACATGCATTCAGGCTCGGTTTTTTCCAATTTTGTCTGGCTGGCCAATTCCTGTTGCCAATCTCCTGTCACTTTCCCATCCAACATTGCCCCTGTCAGCCGGTGGCCCTTCAATCTTTGAATCAATTCTCTTGCACTCTTTGTCACTTCACCTTTTCGAGAAAGAGCTTCAAGGTCAAAAAGATCTCGGGCCGCGTGTCGATCAAACCACGCCAACGCCTTCATCGCGACAAAACCATCAAACGTAGGAACAAACAACCTTGTTCGAGGCACATCTGAATACCGCTGAAAGATTTCCGTTATCTCAACTGGAACTTTTTGGAATCCTCTTGAGTGCGAATCAACTACTTGCACCTTTACTTGAATAGCCGAACCACAACTCAAATTAGTGCTCTCCCCATCCCTCAACTGCGATGGTATTTTTTGCCAAACCGCCTCGGGAAATTCCTGTTCGATGAGATCGGGAATCTCATCAAGTTCCTGACACAACTTCTTACGGTCTTCCGCATAAAGATCAATGTCCTCAGACAAGCGTCCGTCGGTTAGAAAGGTCCGAGACAAGGCAGTGCCTCCGTAAAAAACCATCTCAGACCTCACGTCTTGAATCGCGGCAAGAATGTGGCTGATCGCATGATCGCGACGAACCTGCAACTCGCTTGATGCGAAAAGACTTTGAACTTGAAGGAGTTCGCCAATCTCAAGCATCTTTCGCCCACGCCTTGAGTCGAATTAGTGCGGACCCCATTCTCTGTTCACGAATCACGACCTGCAATTTCTTCTCGCTTACACGATCAAACAGTGTCCGTGCCGCCTCTTGTGTTACCGCAATTAATCCCTTAACAAGATCAGGACGTCCGGCGAGGTCAAGCGCCGTCTGTTCAATGCTGGTACACCAGCCCGTAGCAAGTTCAGTGTCAATACGAATCTTCTTCAGGGAGCCAACGCTTCGCTGGACAAAAAAAATTCGTCCGCAGGTTGTTTCCAGGCTGGGACGCCTTTTCGGAACTGCAACAACCGCAACAGCCAAGGCTCGAGGGATTGCCCCATGAATTCTTGCCGCAGAAATATGCATCAAAGCCACTTCGTTTTTCCCATAGTCGGCTTGACCAATTCCTAGAGCCAGTGCCTCTATTTCTGGACGCCAGTGCCCACTTCGGGAGGTTTCTGGAATATGTGCGAAGTAACCGTGAGCTACCTTTAGTAATACGCCTTCTTTTTCCCAGTAATTGAACTGCCGAGCAGGCTGGGAATACATCTCAACCGCGTCGCGAGGGCGCAGAACCCCCTGTTTTAGCGATGCCAGTGGTGAAACCATGGCTAAATACTACTATGAAACTTACATTCTTTGTAAGGTCCGTAGCACTATTCCAGATAGATGGATCAAACCCCGTGCCATTTCACGACCCGCGTTGGTGCGGCCCCATCCGAGGGAATCGGTAATGTCCAAGCGAGATAATTGCCGGCAACACGAACCTCACTGAGCCCTGGGGCCGAACCCACTTTCCAGATCTTTCCACTTGGCACATTCATGACGTACTGCCCACCATCGCCTGCACCGGTTCCATCTCCCCAGGCAACAAAGTTGGTACCGCAACCTAGGCTCATACCCGTCGCAGAATCGCTCAGGGTGACCACCTGTTGAACTTTGGTCGCCAACTTGATGACATGTAGATGCCCATCGGGCACAACATAATTCGGATTCAGCGGTTGAGAATTTACTGATCCCACGGTCCAAGCAAGGAGAGTGTCGGACGCGCATGAAGAAGAGAGGTACTCGTCCTTGGCTAACGAACCTGCCGTGATCAGCGTATCGACGCCATTCTTGAGCAATCGAAACTCATAGCGATTCGACGCCATATTCGGGTCCACGTCTTTCGATCGTGCGTAGATGAGTCCTCGCGCAATTGCGACGGGCGACTTTGCTTTATCGACGGCTATCTTCAAAGGTTTGCGCGCACCAATATCTCGAACCATGATTCGATAACCCCATCCGTAGGGGTTTTTCGATGACGGGTACACCATCGTCCACCAGACATTTGAACCATCCGTAGCGAGCATGTGCTCTCCGACTGGAGAGGGAATATTGGTGGTCTTCAGCAAATCAAAAGAATCGGCGATTCGCGTAGGGACATGTTGCCCAGCGGCCAAGGAGAACAATCTCCAATCTAAAGCCAGGTTCGTGTTCGGTGTTTCGCCCCAAAAGATGGACTTGCCACTACTGACTGCCTCAAAGGCGTTACGGGGTTTAGAACTTTTCTGAATGGGAAACCACGTGCGTGAGCTTCCATTCTGAATACCAAGCTGCGACTGTACGGCCAACCTTTCGGTTGCCCCGGGTGGGACATAAGAAATGATGGCGCTACCATCCTCGCGAATTGCGAGCGGGTTAACCGATGCTGTGGATTTTCCATTTCCAGGTGAAACGATCGTGTACAGGTGGGTGTAATCGCGACCTGCAACTGCTGGCTTAGCTCCCTTTGTTGTAAGAGGCTGGACCGTTTTCGACGCAAAACTCTGAACCAGGAAGGAAGCAAGCAATAATCCAAAAACGGTAATTACACCGAACTTGAGAGAACGAGTCGTATTCATGTATCAGGTATAACGCTTCGAGGAGTAATCGCGTGACTGAATATCGCACTTATAAAAAGTTTGACCATCTAACACGAAAACTACTTTGATTCAGAGTCCATTGAGGTAATCGCTTCTCTGACGGCTGCGGGCATCGGTTTCCAGCCCAAGAACGCGAAGATCTCCTCAGTGCTGTTCTTCGGGTCGTCCAGCATTTCCAAGACTGGATCACTTTCATCATCAAGACACAGATCGGCCTCGGTTGGAGTTGCCTTTACGATTTTGCTCACGATTTATTATCCCTCTTACTCTGGAATTCTCACAACAATTCGGGCAGTTCTTAAAGACCACGCAGAGTAATCAGAATGAACCAAATTTGCATGAACCTCGAATATTTTGCCAGGTCTCACTTGAACATATATCAGGTAGCGCTCACCGTGCTCCAAGTTGTAGACGAATCTACCTCTCGCGCTCAGATTGCATATGAGGTGGGAGAGAAGTTCGTCCGGATCTACGTGGTGCTTAGCCTGAATTTTCTCTCTAATCGGATCGCTGATTTCAAGGGACGCAATCCAAATCGGTTTCCAATTTCCCACGGGGAAATGGTGGAGTTCAGCTTCACTGCAACATGAATTAATGAGATAACGGTGGAGAATTATTCAATGTGGAATGCCGAACGCCCCCACCGTTAGTGAACTGAACCCCGGAAGTTGGAGACTTAATTAGGAGTCCCGACTGAAGGGGTTCAGTTCATAGGCGAGGGCGTTCGTAGGGTGCAGCTAAATTACTTAACGGAAACTGTTGCTCCGGCTGCCTCAAGTGCTGCCTTTGCCTTCTCTACTGCTTCCTTGGTTCCCTTTTCGATCAATACTGCTGGAGCAGCATCGACGATGTCCTTGGCCTCTTTCAAGCCAAGGCTTGAGTTAATGCCACGTACTTCCTTGATGACGGCGATCTTCTGAGCGCCAGCGCTTTCCAAGGTGAGTGTGAACTCATCTTGTGCTGCTGCTTCTTCTCCGCCACCTGCGCCACCGGCTGCAGCAACTGCAACTGGTGCTGATGCCTTAACATCGAATTCGACCTCAAATGACTTTACGAACTCTGAGAGTTCGACCAATGTCATTTCCTTGAACTGACCCAATAGGTCCTCTGTGCTGAGCTTTGCCATGATTTATTCCTTTTCTTCCCTACTGGGGCTTGAACTTCTTCGGTAACAACTGGTGTTTCGACAACTGCCTCGACGGCAGGTGCTTCAACGACGGCTTCAGCAACAGCCTCTGCTGGTGCTTCCGCAACGGCTTCAGCGACTACTGGTGAGCCTTCTTCTTTCCTTGATCGCGAAGCGCATCGATGGTGCGAATGGCGTTGGCCATAGTCGCCTTCATCGCGCCAGCAAGCTTGGCCAAGAGGACTTCGCGTGATTCCAGATCGGCTAACTTGTAAATTTCGGCTGCGGTAACGTTCTTGCCTTCGTAAATTCCACCCTTGATAACAAGGAAGGGATTTTCTTTGGCGAAATCGCGCAGACTCTTGGCCGCAACGATTGCGTCACCCTTGATGAATGCAAGCGCAGATGGTCCGGTAAGAAGTTCCGCAGGAACATCAAAGCCAGCCTCTTTTGCGGCAATCTTTGTGAGGGTGTTCTTCACGACGGAGTACTTGGTATCACTACCAAGGTCGCGGCGAAGTTTCTTCATCAAGGTCACGGATAGTCCGCGATACTCGGTGAGGACAGTTGCTGTAGCTGTGCGGAAATCTTCCGTCAGTTCTGCAACTGCTGCTGCTTTATCTGGGCGAGCCATTCGGTTCACCTTTCTGTCATAGATCAGATCACGCCACTCATGTAACGTAAATTTCAAACAAAGTCGCCATAAAATGCAATAAACCCGTTACGCGTAGATGCGCACGGGTTTAACGTGAGAACCTACGCGGGATGTCTACTGACACTTAAACGAGCACTAATCTCTTAGTTCCCGCACCAGCGGTCTTTGGTGAGAACGTAAGGGTAGGCGCTGAGGCCTACCCTCGTCAAAATGAGCCTGGAATAATCAGCCTTACTTCAGGCTGGCAAGGGCCGAGCCAAAGATCTCGGTAACCTCATCGGCAATCTGAGCCATGTCAGCGTTGTCGGTGATCTGACCATCATCTGGGGTTGATCATCTCCACCACTACGCCGGGCTCGGTCTGTCGAATGACGACATTGCAGGGAAGAAGCAGGCCAATGGAAGGCTCTGCCTTGAGCGTCGGCCATTAGCGTATTTGGGTTGCACGCACCAAGAATAATCATCGGTTCAATGTCGACATCGATCTTGTTCTTAAAGTGGCTTGCATATCGATCTCGCTGACAATCCCGAAACTCTGCGCGGCAAGGGCTGCCCGCACCTCGGCATTAACCTCGTCGAACGGACGATCGATTATTCGGCTCATTCCGTAGTTCATTTACTTCTCCTTGTTAGTTATTTCTGGTGCTAAATCAGGTGAAAGAGTATCGGGCAGTCGAAATTATTTGAGCTGCTGCTTGATCAACCTCATCAGCGGTGGACCATCGACCAAGTGAAACTCGAACGGCACTCAGCACATCGGCAGGATCCGAGCCAAGTGCCAGAAGAACCGCCGATGGTATGTCTTTGCCCGCATGACATGCCGAACCTGCGGAGGCAGCGACACTGGGCATGGATGCCAACAAAGTAAGCGCTGACACACCGTCAATTCGGAAATTGATCGTGTTCGATAAGTGGTCTGTTGGATGTCCATGAACATGGAAGCGCTGAGCCCAAGTTTGCACGCAGTTTGCTCTCAAACCGATTGAGCAACGTAATTAGTCGCTGCTGTTCTCCGCTTGCAAGAGACTTTTCAGCCAGTTCGGCGGCTTCGCCAAAGCCGAGAGCGTACGGGACGTTTTCAGTACCAGCGCGAAGCCCACGCTCCTGTCCGCCTCCACCGATGATGGATCGCAAGCGCACTCCGCTTCGCACGTACAGCGCAGCAATTCCCTTCGGGGCATACATCTTGTGGCCAACGATGGTGAGCATGTCGACACCTAATTCACTGACATTTACACCAATCTTGCCAATTGATTGCGCAGCGTCACAGTGAAGAGGTATCGAATGCGCTTTTGCGATCGCGGCAATCTGTGCAAGTGGCTGAAACGTGCCGGTCTCGTTGTTCGCATGCATGATTGAAATGAGAAAAGTCTCCGAAGTTATTGCCTTCTCAACCTCGCGTGGGTCGACCTTGCCGAACTCATCAACTGGTAAATAGGTAACTGTGACGCCATGTATTTCTTCCAATTCACTGCAAGCCGCTAACACAGCAGGATGTTCTGTCACCTGAGTGATCATGTGCAAATGTGGACGACCGTCGGCGAGAGCAGACAGGAACGTGCCACGAATGGCGAGCGCATCTGCCTCTGACCCGCTTGCAGTGAACACGATCTCAGAGTCCCTCGCCCCTATAAGTGAGGCGATTTGGCTGCGAGCGTGCTTCAAAGCGTTTTGCGCCACCTCTCCATATGCATGTGAACTGGAGGGATTCCCAAATTCTCTTCCCATGAAATCAGAAATAACCGAGGCAACCCGGGGATCAACAGGAGTAGTCGCGTTGTAATCGAGGTACAAGGGACGTCCTTGAAGGGCCGGGTGCCTAGCAGTCATATTCACCTAATAGTTTCCGATGCTGATTTTAGAAAACTAGAACTTTGTCAGCGGCCAATGTGGCATCGGTTAGTGCGTCCATCGTTGAACGCGCAGAACCTTCGATAAGCATCTCTTCGGTGATTCCGCGCGCATCCATGCACGTACCGCAGCATTCAATCTTTCCGCCTTGGCGAGTGACAATAGAAAGCATCCGATCAAGTTTGTAATAACCATCCGGCGTTTTCTGGTTAGCCATGGCAGCCGTAACGCCATCTCCCATGAGAAAGACGGTGACTTCTACGTCTTCGCGCTTGGCTAGTGAGCCGGCCAAACGGATCGCGTTGTATGTCGAATCCAGCCCGTAGGCAGATCCGTTGATGATCATCAGTACCTTCATTTCGAACTCCTTGTATTCATTGGTTGGGGATACCTATTAAGCAACACTTTGTTCAACGGGCAAACCAGCTAGGCGCCACTCCAGCATTCCTTCTTGCAATCTACGCGCTCTATATCCCTTTTTGTTGAGTGCTTTCACTGCGTCGTAGGCCAGAACGCAATATGCGCCGCGGCAATAGACCACAACATCGAGATCCCTCTTGAGGTTGGAAATGAATTTATCTAATTCTGAAAGCGGAACTGAACGCGCGCCTGGGACGTGGCCTGCTGCGAACTCGAGGGTCGGCCGTACATCCAAAACAACAACTTCGCCCGTGCTCAGGCTTTCGAGTAATTCGCTCCGCTCAACGGCATCTGAAAAATCGTGAGGGTCACCGCCTAAATATTTCGTTGCCGCGCGCTCTGCCTCGGCAAGGTGCGTCGTGGCAACATTGCGAAGCATCGCGAAAAGAGTGCGAACATCGTCCCCATTGAGTCGGTATCGAATTGTTGTGCCTTCCCTTTGAGTGGCAACCAACCCTGACTCTTTGAGTGCCTGCAGATGCATGGAAGCTGTAGAAAGACCAAGACCTGCCTCACTTGCTAACGCCTCAACGGATCGATCTCCTTGGGCCAATAGGTCCAGCAACTCCAGACGCTTGGGACTGGCAAGACCTTTGCCCATCCGGGCGAACTGCTCGTAGAGAGCCGTCTTTGCCTCGCGCTTGCTCATTATGCCCCCTTATTCCAGTAAAACCGAGAATACTGGAGAAAGCACCTGTGGGCAAATTGAGCAAAGAAATAACCCCCGTAGGTGGGTGGCGCGCCGAGACGTAAAGCGAAGCAGTCTCAAGCCCACCCACGACGGGGGTTACTACACAGAATTTATTCGGCTGAACTAGCCTCACGTGTGATGTTGGGATCGACAGCAATGCCAGGTCCCATCGTTGTTGAGATCACTGCCTTGCGGATGTAGCGGCCCTTTGATGCAGATGGCTTTGCGCGGTTTACCTCATCGAGGGCTGCTGCGTAGTTCTCGGCCAGTTGCGGCTGCGGTGAAGGAAGTCTTGCCGATGATGAAGTGAAGGTTTGAGTTCTTATCAACGCGGAACTCGATCTTTCCACCCTTGATATCGGTAACTGCCTTGGCAACATCAGTTGTAACGGTTCCGGTCTTTGGGTTTGGCATAAGTCCGCGAGGTCCAAGAACCTTTCCAAGACGACCAACCTTGCCCATCAAATCTGGTGTTGCTACAACGGCGTCGTAATCAAGACGGCCCTTTGCAACTTCATCGATCAATTCATCTGAACCAACGATGTCGGCACCAGCGGCACGTGCTTCGTCAGCACGAGCTCCACCTGCGAACACAAGAACGCGAACAGTCTTACCTGTTCCGTGTGGCAAGTTGACCGTGCTTCGGATTGCTTGATCGGCCTTCTTTGGATCCACACCGAGCAATAGAGCAACTTCAACGGTTGCATCGTATTTCGTGGTTGAGGTTTCGCGAGCAAGTGTCACGGCCTCAAGAGGTGTGTATAGGTGATCCTTGATAACTTTTTCCGCTGCTGCGGTGTATTTCTTACTGCGCTTCATTTCGCTCCTCTTTCAAGAACGCATTTAGCATTCTCATTCGGTTGTGGTGATACGAACCAGCGTGGTTCTCCCACATCTTCATTCCGACTTGGAATGAAGAATTGTATTAATCGGTGACGGTGATCCCCATCGAGCGTGCGGTGCCTGCGATGATCAAGCTGGCGGCATCAATGTCATTGGCATTGAGGTCTTCCATCTTGGTCTTTGCGATCTCTTGAACCTGGGCCTTGGTGATTGATGCGACCTTGGTCTTGTGAGGAACGGCAGATCCCTTGTCGACTCCGGCTGCCTTCAAGATCAGGCGTGATGCTGGTGGGGTCTTGGTGACGAAAGTGAATGTGCGATCTTCGTACACGGAGATCTCAACAGGGATGATCTGTCCCTTTTGTGATTCGGTAGCAGCGTTGTACTGCTTAACGAACTCCATAATGTTCACGCCGTGCTGACCTAGAGCAGGACCAACTGGAGGCGCAGGGGTTGCAGCGCCAGCTTGGATCTGCAACTTGATCATTGCTGTGATCTTCTTCTTCGGGGCCATAGTTGTTTCTCTCTTTTTCTCTATCTAGTTTCGGGAATTAAATCTTTTGCACTTGGTGAAATGAGAGCTCCACTGGAGTCTCGCGGCCGAAGATCGAAACCAGAACCTTGAGCTTTGCTTGCTCAGGCATGATCTCGCTGATGGACGCAGGCAGTGTCGCGAACGGACCATCCATGACCGTGACGGATTCTCCAACTTGGAAATCAACGACGCGGATTTCTGGCTTATCGGACTTCTTTACTGGGCGAGGAGCAAGGATCTTCTCAACCTCTTCGAAAGTCAGCGGGCTTGGGTGGTGTGCGTTGCCGACGAAGCCGGTTACACCTGGCGTGTTACGAACTGCCGACCATGATTCATCGGTGAGCTCCATGCGGACAAGAACATAACCTGGGTAGATATTGCGCTTGACCTGCTTGCGCTGGCCGTTCTTGATCTCGGTGATTTCTTCCTCAGGAACTTCGATCTGGAAAATGTAATCTTCCATGTTCAAAGACTGAATTCGGTTCTGCAGGTTTCCCTTGACCTTCTTCTCGTACCCAGCGTATGAGTGGACTACGAACCAATCGCCAGCCGCTGTGCGAAGAACGCGACGGAACTCGGCGTTCGGATCGTTCTCCTCATCTTCGCTATCGGAGGCTCCAACAGCGGAAAGGTCGCCGATGGTCTCTAGTTCAGGGGATGCGACTTCTTCAACTGGCGTCTCCTCTTCAACGGCAACTGGTTCAACACTTCCCGCGGCAAGGGCAGCCTCGAAGGCATCGATCTTCTCTTCAGACATAGTGCTTCCTTATCCAAATACCAAGAAGACGATCTTGGTTAAAACCAGATCGAGAAGCGAAACAACGGCGATGATGAAGGACACGAAGACCAGAACCACCGCGGTGTAGGTGGTCAACTGTTTACGAGTGGGCCAAACAACTTTGCGAAGTTCTGAAACTACCTGGCGGTAGAAAAGACCAATTCGCGCGATGAGACCAAGCTTGCTCTCTTCGCGTGGCGCGACCACATCTGGCATCGTGGGCTTTCCTTTCGTTGGGTCGATCTCTTTTGAACTCTTTCGAACATGGCAGGGCAGGAGGGACTTGAACCCCCAACCGCCGGTTTTGGAGACCGGAACTCTGGCCAGTTGAGCTACTGCCCTTCAGACGGCATGGCAAAAGACCATAATCGTCAGGGGTCAGAGTGTAGAGCGTGAGATAGGTCGGGGTCTAACTCAGGTCAGGAGCCCGGCGAAAAGGGGGGACCAAGACCCCTCCTCGGTACGGCAGACTTGGCCCATGACCCGTATCTCCTCGCGAATCGCCGCGATCGCCGAATCCGCCACCCTTGCCGTGGATGCCAAAGCCAAGGCCCTAAAGGCCGCGGGTCGACCGGTTATCGGATTTGGAGCAGGTGAGCCTGATTTTCCCACTCCGGACTACATCGTGGCCGCTGCCATCGCTTCCGCCAGCGTTGCTTCCAACCACAGGTATACGCCGACTTCGGGTCTGCCGGAGTTGCGCGATGCGATCGTGGCCAAGACCAAGCGCGATTCCAACTACGTCGTCACTGCAGACCAAGTTCTCGTCACAAACGGCGGCAAGCAAGCCGTCTATGAGGCCTTCGCAACCATCGTGGATCACGGCGATGAAGTTTTGTTGCCCGCGCCTTATTGGACAACATATCCAGAGTGCATCAAGTTGGCCGGTGGAATTCCCGTTGAAGTTTTCGCCGACGAAGCGCAAAACTATTTGGTAGACAGTCGAACAACTTGAGGCGGCACGAACTCCTAAGACCAAAGCACTTCTCTTCTGCTCCCCCAGCAACCCAACCGGCTCTGTCTATTCGCCAGCGCAGGTAAAGGCGATTGCAGAGTGGGCGCTCAAGAATGAAATCTGGATCATCTCGGATGAGATCTACGAACACTTGCTCTACGACGGCGCGGTTGCACCGAGCGTTCCCGTTCTTCTTCCTGAAATTGCCGACCGCACCATCATTCTCAACGGCGTTGCAAAGACATATGCGATGACTGGTTGGCGCGTGGGTTGGATGATCGGTCCCAAGGACGTCATCAAGGCCGCCACAAACCTGCAATCGCACATGACGAGCAACGTTTCCAACGTCTCACAACGCGCCGCGATTGCTGCGCTCACTGGCGATCTCTCTGCAGTTCACAAAATGGGCGAAGCCTTTGATCGCAGGCGCAAACTCATCGTCGGTTTGCTTAACGAAATTCCTGGATTTGTTTGCCCGATGCCCCAAGGCGCCTTCTACGCATATCCGTCCGTAAAAGGCGTCTTGGGGAAAACCATCCGTGGAAAAACTCCTCATACATCAGCCGAATTGGCCACCTTGATTCTGGAAGAAGTTGAAGTTGCCGCAGTCCCTGGTGAGGCTTTTGGCCCATCTGGATATTTGCGATTCTCCTACGCCCTCAGCGATGCCGACATCGTCGAAGGCATCGGACGCGTCAAGAAACTGATAGCAGAAGCAATCTAACTCCTATTTAAGGCTAAGCCCTACGAGATTCACCTCTGGTTCAAGAAATATCCCGAAAACCTTCTGCACCTTTCTCTTGCGCCTCTTTAGCAAGGGCGGCGATATCGGCGGCGGTCGCATTGCCTGAATTGGTCAGCGCTAGAACGTGCTTGCTGGAAATGCGTGCACCTGAATGCGCATCGCCCTTATGAACTCCGGCATGCTCCATCAACCATGCCGCTGAAGTTTTCACGCGCCCATCTGGCTGCACCCAACGGGGGGCATCCGCCGGCAGTTTCTCAGCGATCTCGGCACTGACAATTGGGTTAGTGAAGAACGAGCCGGCCGACCAAGAATCGTGGTCTTTGGGATCTAGCAACATGCCCTTGCTCTCTCGCAATTTCAGTGTCGCCGTTCGCGTCGCAACTACTGGTGCCTTCCCGCCCACTTCGATGCCAAGCTCTCGCGCTAGTTCGACGTAGTGGATGGGAGTGGATACCTCGCCTATACGAAGTTGGAACCCGACATCCAAGATGACGAAGCGATCTCGCTCGGCTTTAAATCTCGAGTTTCGATATGTGAAATCACACTCGGAGTTGGTGAAGGTTTTAACCATCTTCTCTTTGCGGTCGTAAGTGCGCACGCGCGTGATGAACTCTGATACCTCATGGCCATATGCGCCAATGTTTTGAATCGGGGCAGCACCGACTGTTCCCGGAATTCCACTTAACGTTTCCAGCCCGGCATATCCGCGGGAGATGGTGGTCTCAACAAATGCGTCCCACACTTCTCCTGCGCCGATTGTCAACGTTGCACCACTGCACGCATCAACCTCGGCCTCAACTTCTGAACTCGCAACGTGAATAACGACGCCCTTGAAGCCTTCATCGCTGACGAGGACATTTGTTCCGCTGCCTAAAATCAGAATTGGCTTGCCGGCTTCATCGGCTGCTTGGACGGCGGCGATGATTTCAGATTCGTTGCAGGCGTTGACGATTTCTTGAGCGGGTCCCCCGACGCGGAAACTCGTGTAATCCGAGAGCTGGCTCATGGCTTAAAGATTACCGACGCGGGCTCAGGATTGCATTCTTACCCCGGAATCGATCCAGGATGCGGTCGTAGTTCTTTTTGGACTGCAGTTCGCGGAAAGATACATCCACGTCGTGGTAGCCATGGTGGCGATCTTGGGTAAGGGGTAGATCCATCTGCAACAAATGCCCGCTCGTTTGACGCAGTTTGAGCGAGAACTCAATGTCGGCATTTCGATAGTAGATGGCGCGCGTACTAAAACCTCCGACCTCAAGGGCTGCCTGTCGATCTAGGCCAAGGAAGTAACTAAAGAGCACATCAACTTCGCCGACGCCCTTGTCATCAACGCTGCGCCAATCATCTTGAAGATTGATGAGGCCACCGCGCCAGCCGACAGCGGAATAATCACGCTTCCTCAACTCAGTGAGGACTGGGGAGATCGCATCGGCAGTAAAACGAGTCGAAGGGTCCATCAGCACCAAATACTCGGAATTCACATTCTGCAAGAGTGCATTCGCGGCCCTACCCCAACCGCACTCCTCAGCCACCTTTATGACAAACGTCGTCTCATCGACAAGATCCTCAAGTACTCCGACCTCATCGAGGCAGAGAAGAACTATTGGTGTTTCACAATGTGCGCGTATCGACTTCACCGTCTCGCTCGCATCCTCCTGAAAACCAGAGACGATCATGGCGATTGCGATCTCACACTCGTTCAGGACTGGCTTCATTGCTTGAAGGGTCTCCGCCAAGATGTATTTGATTCGCTTATGCAGTTCAAAGGCACCCGCTACGTCAATGACATCCCATCCAGCATCTGCAATCTCATCACGAAGTCGATCAGCAAGGGCAAAATCCTTTTCAGCCCGCGCCGCTTGGCGTTCTTGCCCTAGTTTCCAGATTGCATCTGGGGCGGTCATGACTTTACGACCAGCGCCTTTGTCATTCCTAATACCTTTGACGCCATCTGAAGTGGCATTGATGGTGAGCCGAATATTTGCGCCATCGACCTCGGACACAGTCGCAGAAATGGTTAGGTCTACTTTTTTCCCGGCAGGAACTACGACGGGCTTTGTGAATCTGGCAGAGAATTCTTTCACAGCAGCAGGACCGCCGGCCCAATCAGATATGAATGTGCCGGCAAGTGCCATCGTCAGCATTCCGTGTGCAATGACATCCGGCAAGCCAACCGACTTCGCGAACTCTTCATCTTGGTGGATCGGATTCTGGTCTCCGCTGGCATCGGCGTACTGCTTCAACAAATCGCGATCGATCCAAAAGATGCGTTCGGAAATGACATCGCCCACCGCGATCATGCGCGTACCACCAGAGTGGACCACGTCGAAACAACCAACTCGCCATCGGAGTGCAGGTCCGAGCGGACGGTCACAATTTCATTTCCTGCCACGGCCTTGTAATTTTCAATCGTGGAGGAACAGGTGAGAACGTCTCCTGCGACGATGGGGCGAAAGATCTCGAACTTCTGATCGCCGTGGACGACGCGCGACCAGTCCAAGCCAACTGATGGATCGGAGAGAAGTTCTTGGGACTGCTCAAGGGAGATTCGAATCGAAAAAGTAGGCGGTGCAACGGTGAGATCTGCTTCGCCGATAACGGCAGCAAAGGCGGCTATCTCAGAGGCTGTAACAGGAAATGACTTCGCACCAGGAAATGTGCGCCCGACGGAATCGGGATTGAGCATTAACGAGTTTCGCGGTGAAGGGTAGAAGCCTTGCAACGGGGGCAGAACTTCTTGAGCTCAAGACGGTCTGGGTCGTTACGACGGTTCTTCTTGGTGATGTAGTTGCGCTCTTTGCATTCAACGCAGGCCATGGTGATCTTTGGACGTACGTCCGCGCTCTTGCTTGCCATGGTCTTGCTCCTTCGCCGATTGGAACCTGATTTAACTAAATATAAGAGGCGTAAGAATAGCCGACAGGGGTACTAGAGGAGAAATCCGAGCCTGAAAGGGCTCAGGCTGGGCTCCGATCCCAGGATCTAGATGACGAAATCAGCTATTTGACCAGGGTCAGGCGAACTTCTTCGGATTTTCGGAAAAATTGAAACCAGAAGATCGGGAAGATCACGCCAAAAGCAATCCTCCCCCACAGTCGAAAGGTTGGCACCTGGACTACCGGGTCGATGACTCCAGCAACAAACGGGTCGATGATCACGCGAAAAATCGCGCCGAGCACAATCGCGATCTTCACATATGTGATGGCAATTTTTCTGCGTTGAACCAGGAGACGAATGAGGAAGAAAAGTCCGAGAACGTGAACTCCGGCGATGAGGGCCTGATAACTCATCAACCCTTGTGACCAGCCATTCTGGATCAATATTTTTCGATCTAGAAATACGAGAGTGAGATAAAGGGAATAGACGAAGAGTAAAAAACTCAGGGTGAAAATAAACAACTTCAGAAACCCACCGGAGGATCTAGACCGCGTGGGAAGAAGTACTGCCTCTTTGGTCTCCACGTTCACCGCCCTCAATCTCCTGGCACCAAAATACCTGATGGTGAGAGTAAAAAGTCAAATGCCTACAAACTTCCGTTGGGAAGCCTGCAGGCTTTTATTAGTAGCGGAGGCCGGATTTGAACCGGCGACACAGCGATTATGAGCCGCTTGCTCTACCAAGCTGAGCTACCCCGCCGAGCCCCCCAACGGAATCGAACCGTTGACCTTTTCCTTACCATGGAAACGCTCTACCGACTGAGCTAGGGGGGCGCACAATGCTTGTGAAGCGTACAGGTTCACGCCTGTATTCGAAAAATCATCGCTTCCTACCCCTAACGTGAAGGGTCCAGAGTCACCTTGCCGTGGGTCTTTCTCGCCAGCATGTCTTGGTGAGCCTGAACTGCTTGAGATAGCGGGTATGTCGCCCCAATGATGGGAGTGAGCTTGCCAGCCAGCACGAGCGCAAAGAGTTCGGCAATAACATCCTGGAGGAGTTCTTTATGGCCGAAGCAGTGGGCCAACCAGAACCCCGTGATGGTTTTTGTTCCTGAGACGAGTGAACCCGGTTGAACCGCTTTCGGGGCGATACGCGACGCATTTCCGTACGTAATCAATCGCCCAAAAGGAGCGAGTACTTCGAGGCTGTCATCAAAGGTCTTACCGCCCACCATCTCAAGTATGAGATCAATGCGCTTGCCGTTGTTGGCGGCCAACATTGCGGCTGCCAAATCATCTGCCTTGGCATCAATGGTGACGTCGGCTCCCAAAGACTTGGCCAACTCTTGTTTCTCTGGGGTAGAGGCCACGGCAATAACTCGGGCTCCCCACAACTTAGCAAGTTGAATCGCAATGGTGCCAACTCCCCCAGCGGCGGCGTGGACGACTACGGATTCATCAGGACTCAGGTGTCCCACGGTTTTCAAAATGTGCCAGGCAGTTGAACCTTGCACCAACATGCACAGAGCCTGCGCATCGGTAATTCCATCCGGGATGTCGATCAATAGCGCTTTATTGGCGATGGCCTTCTGCGAATACCCACCATGCTCTACCGAAGCCAGAACTCGTCGACCAGTTCCGGTGACCCCAACTACTTCAAGGCCTGGGATAAGGGGCAGAGCCTGTGGAGATAGATAGCCATTTTCAATCTGATGGGTGTCGGCAAAGTTGATGCCAATAGATGTGACGGCAATGACCTCCTCATTTGGTTTTGGGCTCGGATCTGCGAGGTCCAGGTATTCCATCACTTCAGGTCCGCCAAAACGATTAACTTGGATTGCTTTCATAGTTCTTACCTTAATCCGCCCACGACCAGCTCCGTGAGATTTCTCGCTACCTAAGGGCTTGTTATTTACGCAACACTTTCATTGCTTAAATCCTTTCCTCCGCTAGCGTAGCTTCTATGAACCTTGCTGAGGTGGACCTCAATAGAGCGGCAACCGTCTCCGAAGTAGGTTGGGACAAATCCGCCACACCACTTAAATCAGTGGGAATCAGAGCGGGGGCCATGATCGAAGTACTGGGCAGGACCGCATCGCGCGGATTTCTAGTCAAAGTCGATGACACTCGCGTAGTCGTCGGTTTTGAAATAGCGAAATTAATTGACTGCAGTTACCTCGGCACACAGTGAAGCAGAAATAAGAATGTGCGGATCATGTGGTCAAGAAGAGCATCTCGACTTCGTCCTCACCACCACACCCGTAGTTGCCTTCGTAGGGCGCCCAAATGTTGGAAAGTCCACGCTCTTTTCCAGATTTTCTGGCGTTCACCGAAAGATGGGCAACTGGCCCGAAACTACCGTTGAAGTTGGCTCGGCTGGTATGAAAATTAATGGCGAAGAACTCATTATTCTCGATTTGCCAGGCATTGCGAATCTTTCCCCCAATTCTCCGGATGAAGAACTCACCTCTAACATTCTGATGAACAGCAAGGTGGACCTCATCGTTGCGGTGGTTGATGCCTCAAACATGGCCAGATGCCTGCATTTAGTCACTCAACTAAAAGAACTCGGCAAGCCGATAATCGTGGCTTTAACAATGACGGATATTGCCAGCCGACGTGGAATCGAAGTGGATACTCGTGCCCTTGCGCGAAGTCTGGAATTAAGAGTTGTAGCGGTGCTCCCACGTGCGAAAAATAGAACGATTGATTTCGAAAGCACACTGGCAGAAATGCTCGTTCAACTTAAGTCGAATAATTTGGTACCAAGCCAACCACAGGGGCTCCTCGACGAAGATCAAAGAATTAGTCTTGTCGGCGAGATCTTGAACACCTCTGTCGTACGACATGAAAGGAGCAGTACTCTCTCCGACCGCGTAGACCGATTTTTAACCGCCCCATTCCTAGGTGTCATGATCCTTCTAGGCGTTCTTTGGGTGGTATTTCAATCAACCACCTCGCTGGCTCTGCCCTTCCAGCATTGGATTTCCTCCTTCATATCAGGAGTTGTTACCCCTCCAATTGAGAGAGTCCTCGCGCCGATACCTTGGTTAAAGGGATTAATTGTTGAAGGAATAATTAGCGGTGTCGGCACATTGCTCACATTCCTCCCCGTCATGAGCATCATGTTCTTGCTCCTCAGCCTGTTAGAAGACTCTGGATACATGTCTCGCGCAGCCGTTGTATCAGATCGACTTATGCGGTTTGCAGGGCTGCCTGGGAAGGCACTCTTGCCTTTACTTGTTGGCTTCGGCTGCAACGTGCCAGCCGTCAGCGCTACCAGATCAATCTCAGACGCTCGCCATCGACTTATCGTCGGATTGACTATCCCTTTTACTGCCTGTTCAGCCCGTTTGGCCGTTTATATCTTTGTGGCCGGTATCTTTTTCGGCCCAAACGCGGGGACCATGGTTTTTGTCATGTATGTCGTCTCGATCACGCTGGTCATTCTGGTGGCGCGATTCTTGCGGCTCACGATCATTAAGGGGGCTTCACACGAACCCCTTTTGATGGAACTGCCTCCTTACAGATTGCCAACGACAACCTTTGTTATTGCTGATGCGTGGCTGCGGGTGAAGGGCTTTCTCAGAGAAGTGAGTGGGATTGTCATTATCACCGTTGTCGTGATTTGGGCTTTGATGGCTATACCCGTTTCCGGAAACCATCAACCCCAAAAAAGTCGTATTGAAAATAGTGTTTATGGGGCAATTGCCAAAGGCATCGCACCAATATTTGCCCCAGCCGGCTTCAATGATTGGCATACCGCCGGAGCTTTGTTGACTGGATTCGTTGCGAAGGAAGTTGTTATCTCTTCATGGGCACAGAATTACGCGGTGGATTCACCAAATCGCGACCTCGTAATTTCGGATCTCGGAAACAAACTCAAGACAGATTTCCAACGATCTAGCCAAGGACATGGCAGTCTCGCTGTTTTCGCCTTCCTCATCTTCCTAACCGCCTATACACCGTGCATCGCGACGGTGGCGGCCCAACGTCGCGAGTTTGGAACAAAATGGGCCATGGCCGGGATCGGGTTCCAGTTACTTCTAGCTTGGATGCTTGCAGTTGCCGTTTTCCAAATCGGGAGGCTATTTATCACATGACGTCACCACGAGATCTCACCCTTGCTGCGTATCGATCCGGCGCCATCACGCGACGCGACATCGTTGAAATGACACATTTGAACGCAGATCTAATCGATCTAATTATTGACGTGTTGATCCGATCTGGCGAAATCAATGTGCACGTTCTTAAGCTTGACTGCCAAACCGGCGGTTGCCGGGGGTGTTGGCAGTCGAAGGACTGCAGTTCTAGGCTGGCTCCATGATCACGTCCGAGTCGATAGCCCAAGCTCACATAGATGCAAAACGCAGAAGCGATGATGCGCAGGTAACAATTCGAATTCTCGCCACAGTCGAGGAGCAGGGCTTCGCTCGGCAAATCTTTGATGAAGTCTGGCCCACCGACGAAGGAACCCAGATCACCTCCAACCTTCTCCAGGCGATGGTGCACAACGGCACGTACGTCAGCGGAGTCTTCGTGCATGGCGAGGTAGTGGCGGCAGCTTTTGCCTTCCCTGGTATCGATTCTAAGAAGCATCTCCACCTGCATTCGCACATGGCCGCGGTCAAAGAGAAATATCGGAATCGAAACATCGGCAGTGCATTGAAATGGCACCAGCGGGCATGGGCACTTGAAAACGGCTACGAGACCATCACGTGGACTTTCGATCCGTTGGTGAGGCGCAATGCGAGATTGAACCTCGTCAAACTCGGCGTCCAGGTATTTGAATATTTCTCTGACTTCTACGGCGATCTGCCGGATGCACTCAATGCCGGAGACCCCACCGATCGCGTGATAGCAAAATGGTCGCTTCTTTCAGACCGCGTAGTCGAGGCGGCGCGCAATCTCAATCTTGAAATTCCAGTTGATCGCATCCCTGTTGCCCTGGCCAATGTTTTCGAAGAACCCGTTAGACACGAAGTGGATCCAAGCAGTTCGGTTGTTCTTGCTTATCTTCCAAAGGACATCATCGAATTGCGATCGACAGATAGCGAATCTGCAATGGAGTGGCGCTTGGCTTTGCGCGCCGAACTTGAGGCTCGATTAAAGGCGGGTTGGCATATCGCGGGCCTGGCAAAAGAGGGCGCATACGTGGTGAGCAAAGAGGCTATGTAAATGCAGATTAAAGATGTGGAACTTCGCATAATCAACCTGCCACTAGTAAGACCCTTCCGCACATCCTTTGGAACCCAATACGAGCGCGAATTGCTTCTCATGAAGATCACGACACACGATGGCGCTGAAGGTTGGGCTGAGTGTGTGGCAATGTCAGAGCCACTTTACTCCCCCGAATACACCTTCGCTTCCCAAGATGTCATTGAAAGATTCCTGCTACCGAAAGTTTTTGCAGCAGGAGACATCCGTGCCGAAGAAGTGGCAGGGCTTCTTAAACCATTCCTTGGCCATCAGATGTCGAAGGCTTGCGTTGAGACGGCAATCTTGGATGCGCAACTCAAACTCGAGGGCATCTCCTTTGGGTCATATCTAGGTTCGGCCAGAGAGATGATCGACTGCGGAGTATCGGTGGGAATCACCTCCTCCATCGACACCTTGGCGCAAGAAGTCTCTCAATATGTCGATGAGGGATACCGGCGAATCAAGCTGAAAATCGAACCGGGCTGGGACATCGAACCGGTCCGCGTGATTCGCGAGCTCTACCCCGATATTCCTCTGCAGGTCGATGCGAACCAGGCCTATTCGCGCGAGGACGCCGACCACTTGAAGAGACTCGATCCCTTCAATCTCCTCCTCATCGAACAACCTCTTGATGAACACGACGTTCTAGGTCACGCGATGTTGGCCAAGGTCGTCCGAACACCCATCTGCCTGGATGAATCAATCACCTCCCTTGAATCCGCACGCGATGCACTGGCAATGAAGGCAACGACCATCATCAATATTAAACCTGGCCGCGTGGGTGGATACCTGGAGTCAGTCAAGATCCATGACCTCTGCGTTGAAAATGACATTCCGGTCTGGTGCGGTGGAATGCTCGAAACTGGAATTGGGCGGGCGGCAAACATCGCACTTGCCTCCCTTGCCGGATTTACATTGCCTGGGGATACAAGTGCATCTTCGCGTTACTACCATCGAGATATCACCACACCGTTTGTCATGGAGAACGGACAACTGCGAGTTCCTTCCGGCCCTGGAATCGGGGTTGAGATCGATCTTGATTTCATCGACGAGATAACTACCTCGAGAAAATTGATTACGGCGCCATAGAGTGAGTTCGCTCCTTCTCCCCCAACTACTTTTCCTCAAGCTTTTTCTCGCACCAATGCTCGTAGGTCTTGTCAGTTACATCCAAGGTCGCTGGGGAGATGGCATCGGCGGGCGCCTGATCGGATTGCCTCTCACAACCGGCCCTTTTATTTTCATCATCTATATCCAAGATGGCACATCATTTGCAGCTCGTGCCGCGCACGGCGTTCTCGTGGGACAAGTTGCACTCATCGTTTTCTCCTGGGTCTACGCCGTCGCCGCGTTGAAAATGTCATGGGGACGTTCACTCGCAACCGGAACAATCGCCTGCCTCGCAACGGGTGCCTTGCTGACGAGTTTCGAGATATCTCTCTACGTCTTGCTCCCACTGCTGGTATCTGCCTGGCTACTTGCCACCAAATTCTGGCCCGCATATGTAGTCGAGCCGAAGATCACACATATCCCCAGATGGGAGTTGCCTGCAAGGCTGCTGGTAACCGTTGTTCTCATCGTCACGCTCACCGGTACCGCCTCGATTCTGGGTCCCCGCGTGGCTGGAGCGCTATCTACCTATCCAGTGATCATTTCTGTGCTCGGGGCCTTCAGCCAGCGGCGACACGGCCCCCACTCGACCGTAGCCACCCTCCATGGCCTCATGCAGTCGTTGCCAATAACAATTGCAATCATGACTACGCTGGCTGTTGCCCTCTAACAACGCTGTTAAGGAAAGGACGAAAGTGCTGTCAAATCCGCTTCCAACTAATGAGGACATTGACCGACTTACAGATAAGACCATCGCATTGGTTTCGAATCTCCTGACGCAATCGGATAAAACGAGAACGCGTCACGATGAGGCAAATAGAAAAAGATTCGCAAGACTTCTCAAAGACCCGTCCGCCGTCGCGCTCACCATGTCGCTGACCGATGAAGTCATGCGCATGAGTTCGATGCGCAACGCGGCCAAAACTTTGCGAAGGACCGCCAAGACCGCAGGTGTCTCAGGTCTTGGAGTTTATGACTTTGTTGGAATCAAAGCGGCAAGTGCACTGTCATATGTTTTCCCGTCATTGGTGATGAAGGTCGTCCATAAACGAGTCCGCATGGCAGCCAATGGAATTATCCTTCCTGCCGAAAAGAATCCCCTCGCCAAACACATCTCACGTCGCACGGGGGAGGAAGCAAAACTCAATATCAATGTTCTCGGTGAAGCAGTCCTCGGAGAAGGAGAAGCCGCACAGAGACTCAACTCGGTCATTGAGATGATCCAGCGGCCCGGTGTCAATTACGCTTCCGTGAAAATCTCATCGATTGCAAGCCAGTTGATCACGATTGATTACTTGGGCTCCATCGAACGCGTTGCAAATCATCTGCGTCTGCTCTACCGGCAATCACTCAAGACCGGAACATTCATCAACTTGGACATGGAAGAGTTCCGCGATCTGGAAATCACCGTGGCAGTATTCAAGAAACTCCTCGACGAGCCCGAGTTTGAAGCCATGAACGCCGGCATAGTTCTGCAGGCCTACCTTCCTGAATCTCATGGAGAGTTTGCCGACTTAGTTTCGTGGGCGAAAGCACGCCACGAGCGCTCTGGTGGAACCATCAAAATTCGCTTGGTAAAAGGGGCAAATCTGGCAATGGAGAAGGCGGAAGCCGAACTCCACGGCTGGATACCGGCGCCCTATGAGAGCAAGTCCGATGTCGATGCCAGCTATGCCCGGCTCATCGATGTCGCACTGAATCCTGCCCACGCTGACGCCGTGCGAATCGGCATCGCCAGCCACAACCTGTTTCACCTTGCCTGGGCAATCGAGGTTGCCAAGACTCGTGGGGTTGAAAATCAGATCGATATCGAGATGCTGGAAGGTATGGCAAATGCAGAGGCATTGGCCGTTGCGGGACAGACCGGACGAGTGCTCTTGTATACGCCGGTTACTAGGCACGAAGACTTTCCGGCAGCCGTTGCCTACTTAGTTCGACGACTCGATGAGAACACATCCGAAGAGAACTATTTGAGGGCCTCCTTTGACATGGCCCTGGACAACGACAAATTCAAAGAACAAGAAAGTCGATTCCTCATCTCCGTCGTCGAGCGACACACGATCTCTACCGATTCGCGACGTCACTCTCTCAAGCGCCACTATGCGCAGAATGCATTCGATGACGGCAAGTTTGAAAATCAGAGCGACGCCGATACGACCAACCCGGACTTCCGCGCACAACTCGAATCCGCCTTTGCGCGTCATTACGCAAGCAACGATTTGCGAATTCCATTGCAGATCATGGGTGAATTTCTCACCCGCAGCGAAGTTGAAACGGGCACGGATCCCAGCGTGGATGGCGCACCGTGGTACACGTACTCCATCGCAAATCGTGAAGACATCGACTCAGCCGTCGCGACCGCGCGAGCTCACGTGGATGAGTGGGAGGCGCTTGGCCCGATAGGGCGCGGACGAATTCTGGGAGCGGCCGCAACCCTGATGGAGAACGAGCGGGCAGAGACGATCGCGATCATGGCGCGCGATTCCGGGAAGACCGTGGCCGAGGCCGATCCTGAAGTAAGCGAGGGAATCGACTTTGCGCGTTTCTACGCGCTGAATTCTTACGAGAAATGCACCGACTCAAAGCCGCTTGGCGTTGTCCTCGTTGTGCCGCCGTGGAATTTTCCTTATGCCATTCCGATGGGAGGCGTTTGTTCTGCCCTTGCTGCCGGAAATGCTGTCATTCTCAAACCAGCACCTGAGACAGTGGCTACCGCCTGGCAGATAGCTCGCCAACTCTGGGATGCGGGCGTGCCACAACACGTTCTGCAATTCGTTCCCACTCGAGATGACGACGACGGATTGCACCTTGTTACTCACTCTGGAATAGATAGTGTCATTCTCACTGGTTCATTTGATACCGCTTCCATGTTTACTTCATGGAAGCCAGCGATCCGACTGATGGCAGAAACCAGCGGAAAGAACGCCATTCTTATCTCAGCTGCTGCCGACATTGATAGTGCCGTCAAAGATCTCGTGCAGTCGGCCTTCGGTCATGCTGGCCAGAAATGCAGCGCCGCGAGTCTGGCAATTGTCGAAGAGAACATCTACAAGAATCCTTCTTTCTTGGACCAACTCAAAGATGCAGTGGAAAGCCTCAGCGTCGGCGCGGGCAGAAATTACTCGACGGCTGTCGGACCAGTGATTCATCCACCGTCCGGTTCGCTACTGCGCGCCCTCACTACCCTTGATGATGGAGAGAGTTGGCTTGTCCAACCAAAGCAATTGGATGCAACCGGGCATCTCTGGTCACCAGGCGTGAAGTTGGGTGTGGCCCCTGGATCATGGAGTCATCGCAACGAGTGGTTCGGTCCTGTCCTTGGCGTCATGGTTGCACCTAACTTTGATGCGGCAATCGCCTGGCAGAATGCCGTTGATTTCGGACTGACCGCCGGAGTGCATTCCCTCGATGAGAAAGAGTGCGAGCAGTGGATCGCCCAAGTCGAGGCAGGAAATCTTTACGTAAACCGTGGCACAACAGGGGCTGTAGTGAACCGACAGCCATTCGGTGGTTGGAAGCGCAGCAGCGTCGGCCCGACTTCTAAGGCAGGCGGAGCAAACTACGTCAACAACCTGCGCGAATGGGAACCGCTTGAGTCAATCGATGAAGGCGTTCAGAGTTCTGCAAGGTGGTGGGCGCGCATCGGCAACGAGGCCATTGATGCTGCTGACCTCAACGTCGAACGGAATTACCAGCGCTACTTGCCATCTCGGCGCGGCATTGTCGTGAGAATTGACGGGTCAGAAGATCCAAATCTGATCAAGTACATCACCTGGGTTGCGGGCGAGACAAAAAGCAAAATTGAATTCAGCGCCGATCAGCCAATACCCGAATGCCCAACCGCGATCATCGAAACTGAGGATCAGTTGGTCAATCGAATATCAGTAAAGGACAAGGTCCGATGGTTGGCGGCAGGAACTCCGCCCGTTTTGGAATTTTTGGCCAAGGGAATCTCTGTCGATCGCCGCTCAATTGCCCAACGTGGAGATGTTGAAATGCCACGTTGGTTACTGGAACAGAGTGTCTCGATCACCAACCATCGTTATGGAAATATCGGAGCTGGTCCGCACCCGCATCTTCCAAACGAGGAGTAACTACCTACTTCTTATGGGTGATCGCTTCCTGACCGGCTGCCTTCAGGTCTTTTCGTAGTTCAGGTGGCAACGCGAAAAGTAGCGACTCCTCAATGGCATTCACTGTCTCAACGTCGCCATAGCCCCGCATGGCTAGCCATTCGAGAAGATCCTTCACCAATATCTCGGGCACCGAAGCGCCACTTGTGACACCGATCGTCTCGACGCCATCGAGCCATTCATCCTTTACCTCGGCAGCAAAATCGATGAGGTAAGCAGCAGGTGTTCCATACTCTTTGGCGACTTCGACGAGCCGGACTGAGTTGGACGAATTGGTTGAGCCGACAACGAGAACCAAGTCGGCACGAGGCGCGATCTGCTTGATGGCAACTTGGCGGTTCTGAGTCGCGTAGCAAATGTCATCACTTGGTGGATCAATAATGTTCGGAAATCTCTCACGCAACGCCGCAACAGTTGCCAGAGTCTCATCGACGCTCAACGTGGTCTGGGAAAGCCAGGCGACTTTGTTCTCATCTTTGACCTTGATGTCTTTGATGTGTTCGAGGCCGTCTACGAGTTGCACTTTGCCGACTGCTTCCCCAGCTGTGCCCTCAACTTCTTCATGACCTTCGTGGCCAATCAAGAGAATTTCAATATCCTCTGATGCAAAGCGCTTAGCCTCATAGTGCACCTTCGTCACCAAAGGGCAGGTGGCATCAATCGTTCTGAGGTTTCGCTTGGCAGCATCCTCATGTACCTGGGGAGATACGCCGTGGGCAGAGAAGACGACGAACGCTCCTTCTGGGACCTCATCGGTTTCATCAACGAAGATGGCTCCACGCGCCTCCAGGGTTGAGACGACATGTTTGTTATGGACAATCTGCTTTCGGACATAAACAGGTGCTCCATAGAGATCCAGTGCCTTCTCCACGGTGATCACTGCCCGATCGACACCGGCGCAATAACCACGCGGTGCGGCAAGCAAGACCTTCTTGGACATGGCATGAGTCTATTAGGATCCATACGTGCTCGAAACTTCAGCAGAATCTCCAGCTCCGGTACGGGTGATCTCTGAAAACCTTAAGGATTACATCGATCGATTGGGTCCTATCTGGATTGAAGGCGAGATCTCCGAGATCAACGAGCGCACCGGCATGGCCTTCATACGCCTGCGAGATACCAGCGTAGATATGAGCCTTTCGGTGATGTGTCACCGTACTGTCCTTGCCGCCGTCTCCCCGCTGCCGCAGAACGCAAGGGTTGTCATCCTTGCCAAGTTTTCCTTCTATACGAAGAACGGAACAATCTCACTTTCGGCCAAAGAGATTCGACAGGTAGGAATTGGCGAACTACTGGCCCGCCTTGAACACCTTAAACAACTTCTTGCCTCTGAAGGATTGTTCGCCCTTGATCGCAAGAAGACTTTGCCACTTCTTCCGCGCCGGGTTGGACTGATCTGTGGCCGCAATAGCGCCGCTGAGAAGGATGTCGTTGAAAACGCGCGACGTCGGTGGCCCTCAGTCCAGTTTGAGATTCGCGAGGTTGCCGTACAAGGAGCTGCCGCAGTAATCGAAGTATCAGATGCTCTTCGAGAGTTGGAAGCCAACGCCGAAGTTGACGTCATCATCATCACCCGCGGAGGCGGTTCCTTTGAAGACCTCCTTCCCTTCTCGGATGAAGGGCTGGTTCGTTTGGCTGCATCTTGTGAGACCCCGATTGTCAGTGCCATCGGCCACGAGCAGGATGCTCCCCTGTTAGATCTTGTCGCAGATATCCGGGCGTCTACTCCAACCGATGCCGCCAAAAAAGTGGTGCCAGATATTGAAGAAGAATTGGCAATGATCAACCAACTACGCGACCGAGCAAATCGCAGGCTTTTGAATTTCCTAGATCTTGAGACATCTCGACTTAACGCACTGCGCGAGCGACCAGTTCTGAAAGACCCGATAGTTCTCATCACCACTCGTCATGAGGTTATCGTTGGATTGCGCGATAGATCACACCGGAGCACTTCGCACGTAGTGGACTTGGCTCGCGAAGAATTGCTGCACATTTATGCCCGAGTGCGATCTTTGTCACCCCAATCAACATTGGACCGCGGCTACTCAGTAGTTCAACGCGGCGATGGCAGCATCGCCCGCGATCCCAAGGTCCTAACGCAAGGAGAGCGACTTCGAATCCGACTTGCCCTCGGAGAAATTGGGGCAGTTGTAGAGACGAGTTGAGAGTAGATTTACGCCCATGTCACCTGAGAAGAAAACTGAAAAACTCTCCTACGAAGCAGCCCGAGATGAATTAATGCAGGTAGTTAATAGTCTGGAAGCTGGAAGCGCCACACTTGAACAATCCCTTCAACTCTGGGAGCGCGGAGAGGAACTTGCGGGGATCTGCCAAGAGTGGCTTGACGGTGCGCGTGCGAAACTCGAATCGATAAGGCCAACATCATGAGTCCAACTTTTAATTATTCAGACCTTCTTCCCCTCGGCGAGGACACCACGAAGTACCGTTCCCTCGGCAGCGAGGGTGTCACGGTAGTTCAACATGGCGATAAGAAATTTCTGCAGGTATCCCCCGAGGCGATCACGCGATTGAGCGAAACCGCCTTTCATGACATCTCGCACTACTTGCGTACCGCGCACTTACAGCAGTTGGCCAATATTTTGGACGATCCAGAGAGTTCTCCCAACGATCGCTTCGTTGCCTTAGATCTCCTGAAGAACGCCAACATTTCAGCAGGCGGCGTTCTGCCCATGTGCCAAGACACTGGCACTGCGATCGTCATGGGCAAGAAAGGTCAGCACGTCCTTACTGAGAGCAAAGACGAGTCCGCGATTTCGCAGGGCATTTATGACGCATATACCCGCTTAAATCTGCGCTATTCCCAGATGGCACCGATCAATATGTGGGAGGAGAAGAACACAGGCAGCAACCTGCCGGCTCAAGTTGAAATCTACGCGGATTCCGATCACCCCGATGAATACTCATTCCTCTTCATCGCAAAGGGCGGCGGAAGCGCCAATAAATCCTTCCTCTATCAAGAGACTAAAGCGATACTCAATCCGGCAAGTTTCATGCAGTGGTTGGATGAGAAGTTACGTTCCCTTGGCACATCAGCCTGCCCGCCTTACCACCTTGCCATCATCATCGGCGGAACAAGTGCGGAGTACACGGTCAAAACCTCCAAGTTGGCCAGCACGCACTACCTGGACGCTATGCCAACAACAGGAGATGCCGATACAGGCCATGGCTTCCGCGATCTTGAGATGGAAGAAGAAGTTCTAAAACTTACCCGCACGTTGGGAATCGGGGCCCAATTCGGCGGAAAGTATTTCTGCCACGATGTTCGAGTTATCCGCCTTCCTCGCCACGGTGCCTCTTTGCCTATTGCGATCGCAGTCTCCTGTTCGGCCGACCGCCAAGCCAGAGCCAAAATCACTGCCGATGGCATCTTTTTAGAGGAGCTAGAGCGAGAGCCGGCCCACTTCTTGCCAGACCCAATGACGGCCCATCTCATCGAAGGCGATGAAGACGTCGTCAAGATCGATCTAAATCAGGGCATGGACAACATTCGCAAAGAGTTAAGCAAGTATCCATTCAAGACGCGCGTTTCATTGTCGGGAACTTTGGTTGTGGCGCGCGACTTGGCACACGCGAAAATCAAAGCTGACATGGACGCGGGCAAACCAATGCCTTCCTACTTGCGCGACTACCCCGTGTACTACGCAGGCCCTGCCAAGACACCGGAAGGTTACGCTTCCGGTTCGTTCGGACCCACCACGGCTGGTCGCATGGATTCATACGTCGAGTACTTCCAATCAAAGGGCGGATCCTTGGTCATGCTGGCAAAAGGCAATCGCTCTAAGGCCGTCACCGATGCGTGCAAGACGCATGGTGGCTTCTACCTGGGTTCAATCGGGGGACCTGCTGCTCGACTGGCTCTGGATTGCATCAAGAAAGTTGAAGTTCTCGACTTTGCCGAACTGGGTATGGAAGCAGTTTGGAAGATAGATGTGGTTGATTTCCCAGCGTTTATCGTCATAGATGACAAGGGAAACGACTTCTATGCAGAGACTTCAAAACCATTGATGATCAGCAAGAAACCGAACCTATAGACCCAAACTAGTACTAGTACGAACCTCGCCAATTGAAATTACTCAGCGCCTTGCACGGAGTCGAGTAACGAATATCGATGTAGTGAAGTCCCCATCGAATCTGCGTCACCGGGTTGGTGCGCCAATCAGTTGAAATGATGCTCATCTTGTCTGCAGGTAATGCTTGCGCAATTCCGTGTGCACCCGATGAATGGTTATGGGCTTTGTAATTCCAATGGCTCTCGTTATTCCACAGAGTTTTCAAACATCCGAATTGACTTGCACCCCAACGGTAGTTCGTCGCCATGATGAGGCGTGCAACTTTTTGTGCACCGGTAATCGTCCGTGCCATTTCGATCTGTTGACTTTGCAGTGCAACCATCGCTAATTCATTTGAAGAGACAAGAGCGCTCGTTTGCATTTGGCTGTAGAGAGCCACCGACGCCATGGTGGGGGCCGGGGTTGGAGCCACCGACAAGTTGACTTCATCAGGTACTGAGATGTGAGAGGTCATCGGGAACTCAAGGCCATAGGCACTGGGCTGGACGGCGGCAAGAACCAGAAGGACCACAACGCTCACCCAGGCAGCCAGAGACTTATTGACGAAACTGCGAAGGCGCGTGGAGGCGGAGGTGAACCATTGATCAATGGAGCTCGACAATCTCAACGCCCTTCTCCTTTCAGTGCATCTATCGCTGTTAGGCCCCAACTCGATAGGAGCCCAAATGGGCTTCACGGGGAGGGGGGAATGCATAAAGATTGGCAAGGCAGGCGCATATGCGCAAATCCATCCACGCTTGCGTCAGAAACTCCCAGAAATCTCATCCCTTGTGGAGAACTAAAAGTGCAGGTGGCACAGGGGGAAGTCCGATATGTCCGAAATGTGAGTGTGACCTACTTGCAGTGGACTTTGGAAGACTCTAGGAAGGGAAGGGGCCCTCGAGAAGTTCGGTGACGAGGGCGGCGATCGGCGAGCGCTCGCTTCGGGTCAAGGTCACATGGGCAAAAAGTGGATGGCCCTTCAGAGTTTCGATGACAGCGGCCACTCCGTCGTGGCGACCTACTCGCAGGTTGTCTCTCTGGGCAACATCGTGGGTCAGGATCACCCGAGAGCCCTGGCCGATGCGCGAGAGAACGGTCAAGAGGACTCCTCGCTCCAAAGATTGAGCCTCGTCAACGATGACATAGGAGTCATGGAGGGAGCGACCCCGGATATGGGTCAGCGGCAGAACTTCTATGAGGCCGCGATCGAGAATTTCATCAATGACTGGCTGGCTTACAAGAGCACCGAGGGTATCGAAGACCGCCTGCGCCCACGGCGACATCTTCTCGCCTTCACTTCCCGGTAGAAATCCGAGCTCTTGCCCGCCGACCGGATAGAGCGGACGGAAGACGACGACCTTTTTATGTTGACGACGCTCCATCACCGCTTCTAACCCGGCACAAAGTGCGAGTGCGCTCTTGCCAGTTCCGGCCCGGCCCCCCATGGAGACGATTCCGATCTCTGGATCCAGAAGAAGATCGAGGGCGACACGTTGTTCAGCGCTTCGTCCGTGCAGACCGAAGGCGCTCCTATCGCCTCGCACCAACTGGAGTTGCTTGTCGGCGGTGACTCGGGCAAGTGCACTTCCCTTTTCAGAATGAAGAACGACACCGGTGTGGCAAGGGAGGGTTTGCGCGGCTTCGTGTTCTGCATGATCGGATGCATAAAGTTCATCGATAAGAGTTGCCCCGACATTGAGTTCGACCATGCCAGACCAGCCACTGGAGGATGCCAATTCGGCTAGATACTCCTGGGCTTCGACTCCGACCGAGGAAGCCTTCACCCGCAGAGGTAGGTCCTTACTCACAAGTACGACGTCGCGACCATCGGCCATGAGGTTGCGGGCGATGGCCAGGATCCGAGAGTCGTTGCTGCCATCTCGCAAGAAACCTTGCGGCAGCGAGGAGAGATCGGAATGGTTGAGTTCTACAGCCAGCGTGCCGCCTTCGGGCGTGATCCGTAGCGGTTGGTCGAGGCGGCCATGGGTAACTCGCAGATCATCCAGAGCGCGCAGGGCAGCACGTGCGAAGAAGCCGAGTTCTGGGTGGTCGCGCTTGGTCTCAAGTTCACCTATGACAACAATCGGAATGATCACTTCGTGCTCTGCAAAGCGGGTGAGCGCGCCGGGATCCGCCAGCAAAACGCTGGTATCGAGAACGAATGTCTTTTTACCTGCAGGAGAAGTCAATCCAGCTCTCGCATTCTGTGTAATTGTGCTCGTAGGGATCGGACTAGAAAACGGTAGAACTCTGGGGGCTCGGGCCAAGAGCGACACGCCTAATGAATTTTAAAATTAACCTGCACGTCGAGAAACGACCACCTGCACCGTTCAATTGTTCACACTTTTTCATTAATGTCGCGAAATGAGTCTATGGACTGCGATTGTCGCCACAGCACTTTTTGGCGCTCTACTGGCCCCCTCCTTGCTCCAGAACCCAGTTTTTGCCGCCAGTACCAAGGTCGGCTCGGTCTGCAAAAAAGCCGGTGGCGTCAGATTCCCCCACGCCAACGCCAACTCCGAGCGGAAGCTCCTCCAATCAGAACCCGCAAGGTAATGGACTGGTCATCTGGAATTGGATGGACAACCAAGGCGCTTGGGTAGCAAATGGAAATCCTCCCCCTTGCACATTTCCAATTATTCCAATCGGTGCGCTCTTGGATTTCTCAAAAAATACTCTCGCTGGTCTGCCTACGGTACGTATACCCCCGATGTGAAAATCTCCGTTCCCTGCGACGGCTACGTCGTGCAGGCGTGGCAGTACCTCGTTGGCGGGATTTATCAATTCGGCGTCAATATTGAATTAGTCCGCCTGCTGCAGTGAAAATGGGCGATGTCATCGCAACAGGTGTCGGGATGCCTGCTCCCGCTCCGCCAGACAGTCTGGGTGCCTACATTGATCTGGGACTTCTTGAACTTCGAAACGTTAACCCAGTTCTGGCTAGCGACAACTCCAATAATGCCGATGCGAAGTATTCGAAATATTCACTCTGCTGGTACCAGGGAATCTATTTGTCTCCCAGTGACCAAGCCATCGCCGCACATCTTCCTCTTGCCAACGGCGATTCAAGTAGTGACTACTGCGCTATATAGCCTCTTCAGATAATCAAATTAAGGTTGCGTTCTTCGTATCCTGAGCAACAAGTGATCCATCTTTTGGCGAGTATTCCATTGCGATGAACATGTACTTGCCGGGCGCGAGTCCCTCAATCGCGACGCTCCAAGGTTTCCACGCTGGTGAAGCCTCAGCCGCGAGCGTAGAACCTTGCTTGACTAACTTTCCATTCTGGAAGACCTTCCAAGCGACATTAGCTTCGAAGGTGGATGCCATTCCGCTAAGTTTGAAGCCAACGGCGCTCACTGTTGCATCTTCTTCAGGGGAGGTAATCCACACCGGAGCCAAGACCTCGTAAGTGAGTCCTCTGGTGAATGGCTTCGTAGCATCAACATGTCCGGCAATCGACTCGACAATCTTTCCATCGACGGTCAACTGAATTTGCTTAACCTTTGTATTTGCCGCGGTTGCCGTCCAAACCAACTGAGCGATAGCAAGTGATTCCGCTTCTGATCCGACATTCATTTTGCCCAAAGTCAGATCAATGGTCGCTTTATTTCCAACGATTACAACGCTGTTGATCTTGGTCGACTTCGGCCACAACGTCACGTAGTCCGTGTCTTGCGGCGTACCTGCAATAAGAGCCTTTAGAGCGGTGGAGATTGGATCTGGTGTCACCGCCATACGCACGAATTCTCGGTAAAGCCGAAATCCACGCGCCGTATCTCCAACCCAATACTGCGCATAAGTCTTCGTGATGACAGTTGGCGTTGGAGCCGGTGTCACTATCGGCGTTGGTGAGGCGCTCGTACGGGTCGGAGTGGGAATTGGTGTCGGCGAAGGAGATGAACTGCAACCACTCAATATCAACACAAATCCAACGGATGTGGCCGCCAACAACCCTGAAATTCGCGACTTCATCATGCGGCAAATCTACCCCGTATTAACAGGAGTAGCGCCCGAGTGAGAGATGTAGAGTCTGACTCATGTTCAATCTCTCAGGAAAGCGCTTTTTAGTAACAGGTGCGGGCTCTTCCCACGGTATTGGATTTGTCACAGCGCGAGCACTAACGCAACTGGGGGCATCTGTCTTCCTGACTTCTCTCTCGGATCGTGTTCATGAACGTGCCGGAGAACTCAATACCTTCGGTGCTCCCGGCGATCTGACAGATCCGGGCCAAGTGGAGAAACTTCTCTCTATCGCCGTCGCGAAACTGGGTGGGCTCGATGGGGTGGTTAATAACGCGGGCATGACAAGCGTGGTCAATGACGGTTTCGCCGAATTCAATTCGATTGATGAAACATCCCTTGACCAGTGGAGAAAATCTTTTGCGCGGAACTTGGACTCGGCCTTCCTTGTTACTCGAGCAGCGCTTCCATTTATTCGCCAGCAACCACAGGGACGGATCGTCATGGTTTCGAGTACGACCGGAACCATTTCAGCAATTCACAACAATGTCGCGTACGCTTCTGCCAAGGCCGCTCTTATGGGATTTGTCCGAGCACTGGCCCTTGATGAAGCCAAGAACAACATAACAGTCAACGCCGTTGCTCCTGGGTGGATCGCCACGGAATCTCAAACAAAATTTGAGATCAAGCATGGAGATGCAACGCCGATGGGAAGATCAGGTACACCTGACGAAGTCGCTAGTGCGATCGCTTGGCTCTGTTCGTCCGGTGCCTCATACATAACTGGACAACTCATCGTCGTAGACGGTGGTAATTCGCTTCCAGAGGAACGTGGCGAAATTTAGATTAGGCACCAAAGCGCCTGTGGCGCATTGAGTAAGCTCGTAGCGCACGCAAGAAATCTACGCGACGAAAATCTGGCCAGTACGCCTCACAAAAATAGAATTCAGATTGGGCACTTTGCCACAGCAAAAAGCCGCCCAGGCGCTGTTCTCCCGACGTGCGGATAAGCAACTCGGGATCAGGTTGGCCCGCCGTGTAAAGGAAGTTCGAAATTGCATCGGCGCTTAATCTCTCGGCCGCCGCCTTCGTGGTCATCCCATGAACTGCGGCATCTTCTAGATACCCCTTGACGGCATCGACAATTTCGCGACGTCCTCCATAACTAATCGCGACATTGACTTCGATCGCATCGGGATTGGAGGAGCGAGATTCACTGAGCTTGCTCTGCAACCATTCGGGCAATAATTCGAGAGATCCAACTGGATTGATATTCCAGCGGCCCGTCGCCTTGAGGCTGTCGACGGTGTCACCGATGATGGTCAGAAGTGCATCGAGTTCTTCCTGCGAGCGCTTGAAGTTCTCAGTAGATAGCAACCAGATGGTGACAATCTTTACTTGCGCTTCCTCGCACCATCCCAGGAATTCAATGATTTTTTGCGCTCCTGCGCGATGACCGTGCGCAGCCGTGGTGCGACCGTGCTCGTCGGGATTCTCCTTGGCCCACCTACGGTTGCCATCGAGAATGACGCCAACGTGATGGGGCGTCTGAGTGAAATCGAGAGCTCGGACCAGGCGACGCTCGTAAAGCGGATAAAGAACTGCTTTAACCGCCTGTCGCAATGCATGTCCGTGTCGTTTCATTTACTGCAAGTCGTTCCTCTTCTTTGGCAGGAACATCTTCACTACCCGGCGCTCGGCAATTAACGAGGCCACTGGCAAGGTGCCAGCCAGGATGAATCCGAGCATCTTTGGAAGCGCCCATTTGGCTTTGATCGAAAGTTGGATCGCCGTAAGGACGTAAATTGGATAAAGGTAACCGTGCGCGATCGGAATCCAGACCAACTTACTATGCAGATTGGGGTCGTGACTGAAAGCCTTGATGGGCACATAAACAAACCAGAGAAGCAGAGACATGACACCGGAAATGATTGCCATTACTCGGTATCGCTGAACGGTGCCATCGCTAGTGCGAGCCATATTTTCTCCTTGGGTTCCTAGATCTCATTGGGGGCAACTCTACGTTGGTAAAAGGGAAGGTATAGCACCACCCCGGCCATAAACCACCAGATCACAACGTATGAGAGGTGCTGCCAGTAAAAGCCCGGTACCGCCGATCGCGGAGTTGGGGGAGCAATCCTTGCTCGGTCTACTTTCTGACCATTCACGTTTTCGCTGTCGACAATGACATAACCGTCATAGAGATTGAGTGAAGTCTGAGCGACAACGAGAGCGCTATCGAGCCGCGAAAGAACAGTTTTGGAAGATTGCGTGACATCGTCATTCTGGTGCGGCATGAGTTTTCCAGTTACCTCAACAATGTCGTTGGGGAGAATTGGGTGGAGGTTCCTTTCAGACCAGAGACCTCGGACCACCAGGATTGCACCATCTAATCGGGCTGATTGGGCTGATTGCGTTGCAAGCAGACCGACTTCCCATGTCTCCGTTTGCCCTCCACCATCTACTTGGAAGGGGGCTTGATAATCTGCAATGTAAGTTCCGCGAAATTGCACGTGTCGCAAGGTTGCTTGTGCTGGCAGGGCGATGCGAGGTTGTGTGACGGATTCAAGCGAGACCAGAGTGCTATCGACCACCACAGGTATCCGACTCTCGCGGGCTCGGTTCAACTGCCAAATTCCAAGACCGATAAAACTCGATGCAATAAGAAAGACTCCAAGTATTGAGAGAGCTCGCTGCAAATTACTGCGATTCATCTTCCTCGCGCTTCTTCATGCGGGTGTAGCGCTTGTAGAAACTGCGGAGCAAGAACACGACCGCGATGACCAGAGCCCCCACCGTGAGGGAACCCGAGGTGCTCATTTCAACGTTCTGCGACATATCTGCTCCGTTTCTCTGAAAGAATCATCCCATGTCCGAACTCGACCTCTCCGACCGCTATGGCCAACGGCCCTTGCGCTGGAAGGGGCTGGCCGCTGTGCTGATCATCGTCGGCGGCGGGTGGCTCCTATGGGCGGGGCTTCACCATTCGCGCCCGGCAATCACTCCAACCCTCATCTCCTTCTCAGTCCCGTCCGACCGAGCCATCAGCATCCGTTACTCCATTGATCGCCGCGATCCCCACTCCGCAATCATTTGCACGCTGGTGGCCCATGATTTCGCCAAGAACGTGGTCGGACAGATCGATGACACATTCCCTGCCGGGGCTGCCCACGTGGAGCGAACTACGCCTATTCCCACTCGCTCAGCGGCCGTAAACGCCTCGATATCGCGTTGTAGGCCCAGTTCACAGTAATCTATGGCACTTATGAGCACTCAAACCTGGCTGACCCAAGAGGCCGCCGACCGCCTACGCACAGAACTCGAATTCCTCGAGACCACTGGGCGCGTTGAGATCATCAAAAAAATTGAGGTTGCCCGCTCGGAGGGCGATTTGAAAGAGAACGGCGGCTACCACGCGGCGCGCGAGGAGCAGGGCAAGATGGAGGCGCGCATCCGCCAGCTCAAGCACATGCTCGAGCATTCCCATATCGGCGCCCCGCCGGCGGGTGAAACCGGATCAGTCGGTGCCGGAATGGTGATTACGGTTGAGATTTCTGGGGAGACCATGCAGTTCCTTCTTGGTTCCCGCGAAATCGCCAGCGGCGACCTCGATGTTTACAGCGAGAATTCCCCGCTAGGTGCTGCAGTACTCGGAAAGAAAATCGGCGAGACGGTTTCTTACATCGCCCCCAACAAACGTGAAATCACGGTCTCCATTCTTGAGGCCGAGTTCTACAACTAGTAGTTACTTCTTCGCCGAGTTTGCATAGGTGCGAACGCTCAGCGGCACAAATATCGCCATCACGAGCACCATATACACCAGCGACATAACCAACGGGTGCTCACTTGGAAACGAACCAGCCGTCACGCCGAATTTATTGGTCAGTCCAAATAGTTGCCGGCATGCGGCCACCATCGTTGAAACTGGATTCCATTCCGCGAAATATTGGAGCGCCTTTGGCATCCCCGTGGTTGGCGCGAATGCATTCGACAGGAAAGTCAGTGGGAAAGTCACGAGGAAACTGACGTTCTGAACAACTCTGGCATCTCGCGCCGTGAGCCCGACAAATATTCCGATCCACGAAAGCGAATATCCAAATGCGAGAAGGAAGGCAAACGCGAGTGTCATCTTGAAGAATTCGGAACTCGGCCGCCATCCGACGATGAACCCTGCCAGACCCATCACCAGAAGAACGACGATGTTGAGGGCCGAATCCCCCAAGGTCTTTCCTATAACTAGTGCAGAACGCGCAATTGGCAGGGACCTATAGCGATCGATCAAGCCCTTCGTCATATCCTCGGCCACACCAGAAGCGGTCCCGGCAAGGGTGAAGGCCACGGTCTGCACGAAGATGCCAGGCATCAGGAATTGAACATATCCGCCCGGTTGTCCCGATGTGATGGAGCCGCCGAAGACATATCGGAATAGAAGGACAAACATGACAGGCTGAATCGTGGAGAAGATAAGCACCTCTGGCACGCGGATAAGAAGCATGAGTTGCCTCTTCGTGATGACCAGTGCATCAGAAACGGCGTATTTCATGAACGACCTCTCTTCTTCTCGTTCTCAACCGGGACTGCGTCTTCGGCCACGTGCCCCGTGAGAGACATAAAAACGTCGTCAAGAGAGGGTCGTTTCAGTGCAATATCAAGAGGGTGAATGCCCGCTGCGTCGAGGGATCGAAGGACTTCTATCAAAGCGGTCGCACCGGTACTTACTGGTGCGGAAATCTTCCGTAACCCCTCATCGAAAGTTGGCTTGGCGCCGCTGACTCTTCCCACCGCTTCGAGAGTGGCTTCCACATTGTGGTGCTCGACAGTGACTTCAAGTTGTTCGCCGCCAACTTGCTTCTTTAACGCATCCGATGTTCCGCGGGCAATAACCTTGCCATGATCGATTACAACAATGTCATCGGCTAACTGATCGGCTTCATCGAGGTACTGCGTAGTAAGAAGAAGTGTCACGCCACCTTTGACCAGCTCTTCGATGACTTCCCACATTTCTTGGCGACCACGTGGGTCCAGACCAGTTGTCGGTTCGTCAAGAAAAAGTACTTTCGGTTGGACGATCAGAGATGCGGCCAAATCCAAACGACGCCGCATACCGCCTGAATACGTCTTTATGGGACGGCGCGCGCTGTCTGTGAGTGAGAACCGTTCGAGCAATTCATCGGCTCGCTTTACGGCAGCACTTTTGCTCAAATGATAAAGGCGACCAAACATCACCAAGTTATCCCAGCCGTTGAGAGTTTCATCGACGGCTGCATACTGACCAGAAAGGCCAATGATTTCGCGCACCTTTTCTGGGTGCTGTATCACATCTATGCCACCCACAACTGCGTTTCCCGAGTCGGGGGCTAGCAAGGTCGCAAGTATGCGTACGACAGTGGTTTTTCCGGCGCCGTTGGGGCCAAGAACGCTAAGTACCGTGCCCTCTTCAACATCTAGGCTTAGATCATCAAGGGCACGAACATGTCCTTTTCTGTATGTTTTAACGAGATGCTCTGCGAGGACTGATTTCACGGAGTAAAGTTACCCCTCTGCACCGACACGCGATAGTGAATATTTTTCAGCTTTATTTAATGCGAAAGGTCGTTTATGTCTCAGAATTCTCCTCAAGCAGGCGGAGCTCCAGTAAAGGCACATACTCACAGAGAAATTATGATTATTTTGAGTGGCCTGATGACGGGCATGCTCCTTGCAGCACTTGATCAGACAATTGTCTCGACTGCACTGAAAACGATTGTCATCGATCTGCATGGACTCAAGGAATACACGTGGGTCGTCACCGCTTACTTGCTCACCTCTACTGCATCGACACCTCTCTATGGAAAGATCTCCGATCTTTATGGACGTCGCGTGGTCTTTCAATTCGCGATCGTGACATTCCTCGTAGGTTCGTTGCTCGCCGGTCTTTCACAGAACATGACCGAACTCATCGCCACCCGCGCGCTGCAGGGCCTTGGCGCAGGAGGATTGATGTCGCTGACCTTCGTCATCATTGGAGACATCGTTCCTCCCCGCGAGCGCGGTCGATATCAAGGATATTTCGGTGCGGTTTGGGGACTCTCCTCGATCGCAGGACCATTGCTTGGTGGATTCTTCTCTGACCATCACACCATTCTCGGTGTCACTGGATGGCGCTGGATCTTCTACATCAACCTACCGTTCGGCATTCTTGCCCTGGTTATTACTTCGGCAGTCCTTCACATTCCAAAGGTCAAGCGCGAGCATTCCATTGATTACCTCGGCGCGTTCCTATTAGTTGTAGGCGTTACTTCCATCCTCCTGGCAATCGCGGTCTACGGACCCGAAGATGGATGGGCGGATAAGCGCACCTTGATCTACCTCATTGCCGGCCTGATTCTGGTCGTAGTTTTCGTGATCTGGGAAGAGAAGGCCAAAGAGCCAATCTTGCCGATGCGACTCTTTAAGAATCACACCTTCACGCTTACATCTCTTCTCGGTGCGGTAATTGGTGCCGGTCTCTTCGGTGCGATCATCATGCTGCCGCTGTACCTGCAGATCGTTAAAGGCAACTCAGCTACTGATGCCGGTCTCAAGTTGATCCCATTGATGCTGGGCATGGTCAGCATGTCAATCTTCAGCGGCAAGCGGATTACCACCCACGGCAAATACAAGAAGTTCCCCGTTATCGGCACTGCAATCATGACCGCGGGCATTTTGATGATGACAACCCTGACTCGAAGCACGCCTTTCTGGCAGCTTTCGATTTACGCGATCATCGTCGGTGCCGGCCTTGGCCTTTCAATGCAGACCATCGTTATCGCACTGCAGAATGCAGTGGATTTCCATGACATGGGCGTGGCAACAAGTGCGAACACCTTCTTCAGATCTCTAGGAAGCGTATTCGGATCGGCGATCTTCGGAGCGGTACTCAATAACCGCCTCACCCATTACATGGCTACGGGTTTCACCCATCTTGCACAAACCAATCCGAACCTCATGGCCACCGTCAACATCACTCCAGCTGGTATTACCAACATGGTCGCCAATCCAAAGAGCGTTCCGGTCATTGTTCACAACACTGCTCTGGATGCGTACACCAACGCCTTCCACATCGTCTTCTTCACCGCGGCACCGATCACTGCCCTTGGTTTCCTTCTCGCGCTTTTGTTGCGCGAGATTCCACTTCGCACATCCCATGACTACGCAGCAGCACGCGAAGAAGCGGCGGGCGAGGCTATTGGTTGAACCGATTTAAAGTACTTTCGGGCTTCCCCCGCGAAGTTAAGATCCTTACCGCTGCAGCATTCTTTGTAGCGGTGGGCTATGGCATCATCGTGCCAGCGATGCCGGTCTTCGCGAAATCCTTCGGCGTAAGTAACTCCGCCGTCGGTTTGATTGTCTCGATGTTTGCCGTGGCTAGGTTTTCAACGGGCATGTTCTCTGGACGGTTCGTCGATAAATTTGGCGAGAGAGTTGTATTTGCATCCGGAATTTTTATTGTATCTATCTCCATGCTTCTATGCGCTGTAGCGCATAGTTATGCGCAGTTGTTGATCTTCCGCACCGCGGGCGGCCTGGGTTCATCAATGTTCTCGGTGGCGGCTAGTTCGGTCATCATGCGATCGGTCTCCGATGATCAACGGGGGCGGGCGCAATCGGTCTATAACGGCAGTTTCCTCATCGGTGGCATAGCTGGCCCAGCAATAGGTGGTGTGTTGACCGCCATATCGCTGCGGGCGCCCTTTTTTACTTACTCGATCACCTTGTTCCTGGCGGGAGTTATCGGTTTCTTCTTTCTCAGCAGCGGCAAACCCAATACCAAACTTGAAGACACCAATGATGAGAGCACAACACTTCGACAGGCGTTGCGGATGCAGCCCTATCGCACCGCACTGATCCTGGCTTTCGTTACCAATTGGGTCATCTTCGGTGTGCGCTCGTCGATCCTGCCCTTGTTCGTCACGGAACAACTCCATTCGACCACCGCGATCGTCGGTCTCGGCTTCACCCTCTCAGCCCTCTTCCAAGGGTTGCTCCTGCTTCCGGCAGGCACGCTCTCAGATCTGCGCGGGCGACGGCTGGCTCTCAGTATCGGCTCAACGGTTGTTCTCATTGGCTCACTAGTTTTGGTCTTCACCGTTCACCCCTGGATGTTTCTTCTGGCCATGATTGTTACCGGCATCGGTGGCGCATTCTTATCAACCACTCCGGCAAACATCGTAGGTGACGTCATTCGCGGCAAAAGCGGGCAAGTCATTGCCCTCTGGCAGATGGCTGGAGATGCAGGCATGATCGTTGGACCCATCGCAGTGGGTTATTTATCGGATGCTTTCTCATTCCGTGCCGCTTTTTTAGCAAGCACAGCGGTCTTTTCGGTTGCCGTATTACTTGCCTATCAATTGCCTGAGACGCGTAGATCACACCTAGTCGTCATCGAACAGGATAAGTGAAGATGATCGGTGTTGAACATTTCGATACGCACGAGGCATCTTCCGAATTCTTATATGACCTTAGAATGCTGCTAAATGCAGCCTTTGGTGATTCATTCTCCGAAGACGATTGGGATCACGGAATCGATGGAAGACATTTCGCGCTTATTCGCGATGGAATTCTTACTTCTTATTGCGCGGTCGTGCCTAGAACTATCTACATCGATGAAAAACCGTATTCATGCGGGTATTTGGAGAATGTCGCAACGGCGCCGGATAAACGACATCAGGGATTTGCATCAAAAGTGGTGCGCGAGGCAAACTCATTCATCGCAACCAACTTTGATATCGGAGCGCTATCGAGTTCTAAACATGATTTTTACCGCAAATTTGATTGGCAGGTTTGGCACGGCCCAACGTTCGTGATCTCAAGCGGTATTCGAAGACCAAGTGACGCTGAAATCGGTGGTGGAATTATGGTTTTGGAAACTGACGCGATCCCCAACCTCGACTTTCGATCTCGCATCGCATGCGACGATCGACCTGGCGACGCGTGGTAATAAAAATCCCCTGCCGGTGATGAACTGAACTGAACCCCGACAGGGGATTTCTTAACGAAGCAGTTAGTTATTGCGAAGAATTGAAAGCAGTCGCAAAACTTCCATGTATAGCCAGACCAAGGTAACCATCAGGCCGAAAGCTGCGCGCCATGATTCTGCTTCTGGAACGCCAGCCGCCACACCCTTCTGAATCTGATCGAAATCGAGAATCAGGAAGATGCTTGCTAGGCCAACACCTGCAACTGCAAGAAGTAGCCCGAGGCCGTGGATACCGTAGAAGCCCATGCCGTTTCCAACATGCGCCATAGCGGCGAACATGCTGATGACGCCAAGTACTAGGTAGCCGATTGCAGCGCCCATCACGATTCGAGTGAAGCGAGGTGTTACGCGAACCTTGCCGCTGCGATAAGCGAGAAGTACACCGACGAATGCGGCCAATGTTCCAAGAACAGCTTGGCTGACGATTCCGGGATAAGCCAGGTTGTAATAGTGGCTGAGAGTTCCAAGTGCCAGACCTTCAACTGCCGCATAGGCAATTGCCAGTCCGGGACGAACCGTCTTGCTGAATGTAAGTGCCATGGCAAGACCAAAACCGACAAGAATGCCGATCATCATGACGCCCATGCCTAGGTTTAATGTCCATGCGGCCGCGCCGAAAACAACCAGTACGCCAAAAAGAATTCCCGTGCGAGTAACGACATCGTCCATGGTCATGCGACCGGTGCGAAGCGATGAGGCCGCTGGGGCGTTGTAGAGATCCTCTAGCGTTGCAGACGAGCCTTGAGTCTCCGTTGCGACCGAGCCCGACATGGAGGCAAAGCCTCGTTTGTTGTTGAAGGCTCTTCCCAAGACAGGATTTGAACTTTGCATAGATTCATATCTCCTTGAATGACATCGATGGAGCATCCATCAATGGTGGAACAATGCTACGGGCAAGGATCTTCCCCATCATCGCGATTTGCTGAGAGTAGACCGAGAGCTTCAGTTGTTCTTTTCGTTCGATTCCCCGCCTCAGATTCCTAATGTCAGTTATAATTGTCATTGAGATTATGTCGCTTATACTTGACTTATGATGAATGTCAACTATACTTTACATATACAGAATGTCATCTATAATTGACACTCTAAATAGCCAATGGATAAACAGGCAAGAAAAGAGGAGTGCGCCCATGAAAGTAAAAAGTCAGGCAGGACTGGGCCAACTCGTTCGAGCTGCCCGCACACGCAATGGATGGTCTCAACAAGACCTGGCTGATCGTGCAGGGTTATCACGACAATCCATGGTTGCACTAGAACAGGGGGAGAGTAATCCGCGGTGGGATACGGTCTTGCGATTATTCTCAGCCCTTGGCATGGAGTTGGATTTGGAGTTTGGGGAGCCATCCGATTCAACCTTTACCAACTTGGATCTCAGCCAAAAACCCCGAACTCAGCGCAAATCAAAAGTTAAGGCACCCAAGCCTCTGGCATCAGGAGATTCGCTAGATTACGCCGACTCCAAGGCCTACGAGTTACCCGACCTCTACCCCTACCAAAATGGAAACCAACCAAGCCTTCTTGATGAGGATGGCAAATTAAATCTTGACGCCCTATTGGATAAGTTTCGGACACCCAAGTGAGTCGAGAACTTCTTGTACTAATTGAAGGCAAAGTCGCGGGAAGCCTCGTACAAGACAATCATGGCGCGATCAGTTTTGAATATGCAGATTCATATCAGACGACAAATGATTCAACTCCACTATCCATTTCCATGCCACTCGTCCAAAAGAGGCATAAAGGAATAAAACTCGCCAATTGGCTGAAGAATTTACTCCCAGACAATGAGGGTGTGCTTTCCCGATGGGCCATCCAGTACAAAGTCTCTCCCAGTAATCCATTTGCACTTCTTGAACATGTAGGAAGGGACGTCGCCGGCGCAGTCCAGTTCGTTCCAATGCAGAACGTCGCCAACCTCCAAGACGGTGGCCTCATTCCATTAACAGTGCGCGACATCGAAAATAGACTTAAAGAACTCGAAGCAAACCCAGCCGCGTGGACACCCAGTACACGCAGTGGACAATTCTCGCTTCCAGGAGCTCAAGCGAAAACCGCGCTCAGTTTTATCGAAGGACAATGGAGTGAGCCATGGGGCTCTGAACCAACTACACACATCATCAAACCACCAAGTCGGATATGGCCGCATCAAGAGATTAACGAGCACCTTTCCCTCGAAACGTCACGACTCATAGGAATTCCTACGGCCGACAGCGAAATCATGACATTTGGCACGAAGCGAGCACTAGTCGTTTCTCGTTATGACAGACTCTTCACCGAAAGTGGCGATATCCGGAGAATTCACCAAGAGGATCTTTGTCAAGCACTCGGCCTGAGTTCCACAATGAAATATGAAGCAGACCACGGTTCGGGCCCGGGTCCTGGCGTATCGAAAATAATCGATCTAATTAGGAAAATCATGGGCCCGATGGAAGCCGCAAGTGCAATCAAGACTTTCATTCAAGCTCTCGCTTACGCGTGGGTAATTGGAGGAACTGATGCGCACGCAAAGAATTACGCGATGTTGCTGTCTGGATCTAACCTGAGATTGGCTCCCCTTTATGATCTAAATAGCATCTTGCCCTACGAGGTCGCCGAAGTTCGGAACTTGCCTCAAGGCCAGACAAGTTTCCATGATTCAAGTCTGGCCATGAGGATCGGATCGCACAGAAAAATTCGGGAGGTCACAGGTCAAGATTGGCTCGAGTTGGCAAAAACCAATTCTCTAGATCCGGAGGAGGTGCGGGCATCAGTGCTTGACGTTATCAAGGTGACTCCTTCGGCCATGAAAACGGCCGCTGAAAGAGTCCCCAAATCAATCATGCATCTAGACGATCGGAAATTCGCGAATCAACTCTTGGATTTGGTAGCCAAGCAAGCTGGCGTGTGCCGAACCTCAATGGACGGTCGCGGAATTCCAACACGCCACTTGTGAATAGTTATTCCGAAATGTGCCCTCGGTGGGGGTCGAACCCACACTTGGAGGATTTTAAGTCCTCTGCCTCTGCCATTGGGCTACGAGGGCGCGCTGCTTCCTACTTGTCTGGACTACTTAATTGCCTGGGCAAATCTACCTGCTTTCTCAAGAACCAAATCCAGCATTTCGCGAGTGAGTTTGCCCGTGAAGGTGTTCTGCTGACTCGGGTGGAAACTGGCGATGAGCAGGTACTCCACTCCCTCATGGCGGTACCGGAATTCAGCACCGTGCGTGAATTTCACGCGACCAACGGGGTGGCCAAGTTCCTCCAAGGTTCGAAAGAGCACTCCCCAAGCAAATGCACCAAGTCCGACAAATGCCCTTGCCGTCGGCATCACCAAATCGAGTTCGCGTTTGAACCACGGCGCGCATCGGTCGCGTTCATCTAACTCAGGGGCATTGCCAGGAGGTGCGCATCGCACCGCCGTCGTAATCCGGGTGTACTTGAGTTTCTGTCCGTCATCAGCCGAAACGCTCGTTGGAATCTTCGCGATGCCGATGCGGTGCAAGGAACCAAAGAGCCAGTCCCCCGATGAATCGCCGGTGAAAACTCGTCCCGTGCGATTTGCGCCATGGGCACCGGGAGCCAACCCGACAATCACCAAACGAGGTTTCTCAGAGCCGAACCCTGTAACAGGTTTGCCCCAATAATCCTGATCGAGATAAGACTTTCGCTTGGTGACTGCAACTTCTTCCCGCCAATCAACCAAGCGCGGACATGCATTGCAGCCGATGATGTTCTTATCCAATAATTCAATGGATGTTGATTTCTTGCTTAAAGCGACAACATCGGTCCGCTTAACTTTGGGCAAGAGACCAAGCCATCCCATCGAGGATGTCGCTCTCAGATGCGACGAATTCCTTTGCGCCGGTGGCTTCCATGATCTGCGAGAGAACAAGGGCACCAGCAGTAATTACATCAACTCGACCCACGTGCATGTAAGGCAAGGCAGATCTTTCCGCGTGGGTCATGGTCAGGAACATCTGCGATATCTCGTGCACTTTCGCAGCAGGAATTCGTGAAAGGTGAATCGCGCTTGGGTCGTACCTGTCTAAACCCAGAGCAGCGGCGGCCACGGTCGTTGCAGTTCCGGCCACGGCGATCAACGTCTTTGCCTGAGTTATCGGAACAACGGCTGCGGCGGTATTGATCGCAGCCGTTATGTCGGTAATCGCCAGTCCTATTTCTGCCACGCTAGGCGGATCGGTATGGAAGTGGCGCTCCGACATGCGCACACACCCGATGTTGACGCTCTTGGCTGCCTCCACCGCATCGCTGCCGAACACGAATTCTGTTGACCCGCCGCCGATATCCACGACCAGAAATGGTGCATCCCCGATATTGACCTCTCGGGATGCACCCTGGAACGAGAGCGCGGCTTCCTCATCGCCCGTGATGACTTCTGGATAGACACCCAATCTCTCATAGACGCCTTCCAGGAAAAGTTCGCGGTTCTTGGCATCCCTCGTGGCACTTGTCGCACAGAAACGGATCTTCTCGACGCCCCTGCGACGAAGTTCATTGACGAACATATCGACGCCGGCAAAGGTGCGGGCGATCGCTTCGGGATGGAACTCGTCGGTCTGATCCACGCCCTGTCCGAGGCGGACAATCTCCATGCCTCGAAAGACTTCGCGAAAGGAATTGCCTTCAATATCGGCAATCAGAAGGCGGAGCGAGTTGGTACCGCAATCAAATGCGGCGACCCTCACGCTTCCTCCGATCCGCACGGGGAATCCAGCCACCACTTGGGCAACATCGACAATGCTTCATCGCCTAGTGGATTTACTTCGGGACCCACGGAAAGAGAGTGCGCAACTAGCGAATGCAAACACTTAACGCGATCGGGCATTCCGCCGGCGGAGATATTGTCGATCTCTTCAACATGAATCCCGAGAGCGTCACGATCCGCAATGTATTTCTCGTGGGCTGCCGCGTAAGCACTAGCCAATTCAGGATCACTTGCCAGACGACGGTTCATATCAACCATCAGGCCGCTGGATTCCAATGTTGAAATCGCGCCGGTAAGTTTCGGGCACGTTGCGTAATAAAAGGTGGGAAAGGGAGTTCCATCTGCAAGACGTGGAGGAGTCTCTACAACGGCCGGATTTCCACATGGACAGCGATACGCGATTGCATGGACATTGCGCGGTCGCCGACCCAACTGCTCTTGAATACATTCCAGGTCGGATGGTGTTGCAATTCTCATTTAGCGCCGACTTCGGTAATAGATGAAATCAATCGGTTGTACCAAGGAAGACCACTTGGAAGGTCCTTTGAAACAGCAGTCGTTGTCGTGACGGGCGGCTCGGATGTGTCAGTGACGATGTATTGCCGCTCACCGGGGAGAACAAAATGGAGTCGCTCGCGCGCCTGCGTCTTGATGTAGTCCGGCTCTTTCCAGAGCTGCAATTGCCGCGCTGCCTCAGCCAGGGCTTGATTATTGGCAGCGACTTCAGCTTTTACGGCGTTAATTTGCGCCCGCTGAGCAAAAAAACGCTGACTGGGTGGCGCCAGCATCCATGTGAGCAGGAAGAGAACCAACATCAACGACATCGATCGCCCAGAGCCCTTCGTTTTGGAAGGACCTTTCCTGGACGATCGCGGCGTCGACATTGTCTAGCTGGGCTCTATGCCTTAAAGCGTGGGAATGCAGTGGCGCCTGCGTAGAAACCGCCGTGGCCCAACTCTTCTTCAATGCGAAGAAGCTGGTTGTACTTGGCAACGCGCTCAGACCTGGCAGGGGCGCCCGTCTTGATCTGTCCGCTATTTACAGCAACGGCCAAATCAGAGATGAAAGTATCTTCAGTCTCACCTGATCTGTGGCTCATCATGGTGCGGAAGTTGGCATGGTGTGCCATCTCCACTGCGTCGAAAGTCTCAGAGAGAGTTCCGATCTGATTGACCTTCACAAGTAGCGCGTTTGCATTCTGTCCCGCGATTCCGCGTGAGAGCCGGACGGGATTAGTGACGAAGAGGTCATCTCCAACGATCTGCACTTTCGATCCGAGTTCGGAGGTCATCTGCGCCCATCCGGCCCAGTCTTCCTCGTCCAGTGGGTCTTCGATCGAGACCAATGGGTAGGCGCTAACGAGTTCGGCGTAGTAAGCGATCAAATCAGATGATGACTTCTGCGCGCCTTCGAAGGTGTACTTGCCACCTTTATGGAATTCAGTTGCGGCAACGTCCATCGCCAAAGCGACATCTCTGCCAGGCTCAAGCCCGGCAAGAACAATCGCTTCCATTATCAGATCAAGTGCGGCGCGGTTGCTCTCGAGGTTCGGCGCGAATCCGCCCTCATCTCCGACACTTGTCGCCAAGCCGCGTGACTTAAGCACAGATTTCAGACCGTGATAGATCTCGGCACCCCATCGGAGGGCCTCTTTAAATGACTCTGCACCGATTGGAGCGATCATGAATTCTTGAATGTCTACGTTGGTATCTGCATGCGCTCCGCCGTTGAGAATGTTCATCATCGGAACCGGCAGCACATGCGCATTTGGTCCACCTAGGTAGCGAAAGAGCGAAAGGTCGGCGCTATCGGCGGCGGCCTTTGCAACTGCAAGTGATACGCCCAGGATCGCATTGGCGCCGAGGCGAGACTTGTTCGGAGTTCCATCGAGTGTGATCATCTCGTCGTCGACGAGGCGCTGATCTTGCGCGTCGTAGCCGATGATGGCTGGTGCAATCTCATCGAGTACAAATGTCACGGCGTTCTCAACACCCTTGCCGCCGTAGCGCTTGCCGCCATCGCGAAGTTCGGCGGCTTCAAATGCGCCCGTGGATGCCCCACTTGGGACGGCGGCGCGAGCCTGCGTGCCATCCTCTAGCGCGATTTCTACTTCAACGGTTGGGTTTCCACGCGAATCCAGAATCTCGCGAGCTCCGAGAGCTTCAATGATGGCCACTGTGTATCTCCTCTTAATTCAATTCTTAAGTGTTTGATAAAAGTGCAAGTCTTCGTTGATTGCGGGTTTATCCTACCGTGCTTTCAATTTTGGCTATCTGAGCAGCCAAATCGCGTGCCACAAGTCGCAGCGCGCCTTCGGGATCGACGCCGTGTTCACTAGCCCACGCAATTGTTGCAAGTAGTACTTCACCCACGGCGGCAGGGGTTGCCGCTTCCGGCTCGTGAATCTTCGTTGGCAGTTCCAATAACAAGTGATTCTTCTCGGCGCGGTACAGCAATTTCGCAACCAGGGCAAGGGCCGGTTGGTTTACCGGAACGCCGTCGACGGCAGAGGTGCGCCCCTTCTCAATTGCCTTGAGTGCTTCCCAGTTTTCCAGAACTTGATCGCTGGAAAGATTCTCTGCATCTGCGAATACATGCGGATGACGCCGGACCAATTTTTCTGCGACTGTCTGAGCGACATCTTCAATCGAGAACGGATCGGTGGGATGCTCCTCTGCCATGCGTGCATGGAAATACACCTGCAGAAGTACATCGCCGAGTTCCTCGCGCATTGCCTCACGATCTTGCGTCTCTACGGCTTCAATAAATTCGTAGGACTCTTCCAGAAGGAATTTAACCAATGACTCATGAGTCTGCTCGGCATCCCATGGGCATCCGCCGGGTGAACGGAGTCGATCCATCACCGCAACGAGTTGTTGCAAGTGAGAAGAGGTCACTTAGTTGCGGAGGCGCTTGGGCTTGCACTCACTGCTGGGCTTGCTGCATCAGCGGCAACAACGTCGCCAGTTGTTGCATCCCATTTGCCGTATTGAGGATTGACGGTGACTTTCATAGAAGCGGCCTTGGCTACAACCAACTTCTGGATTGCGGTTCCGGTGTCAGCTTGAGCAACACCATGTGCGGCTTCGTATTGAGCAATCTTCTCGGACTGCAAAATCAATTGCAGGTACTCTGGGAAATCAGCCGACGCGATGGATGCGCCGACAAGTGCCTTAGGAAGATTTGCTTCGCCACCGAGTTGGGTGATGATCGTGGCGCGACGTGTATCGATCTCTGACTTAGTGATGGCGATCTTCTCGTCAGCGGCAACTGCGCCAAGCAAAATTGAGATTAAGTGAAAGCGAAGTTGGCTCCGGTTGAGTTCGGCACCAGTTACCAGCTGCATTCCCGTGGTGTCGACCTTCGCGCGCTCGGCAAGAATTCCGTCAATGCTCTTCTGCACTGTCGCCTGCGTGATCTTGGTAGAGCCAACAGTTGCAGCCGCGCCAACCTGCGAGCATCCAGCAAGTAGTAATGCGCCGGCTACGGAAATTAGGGCAATAACTCTCTTCACGTCTTGCTCGCTTTCATTGGCGTCGTTGGAACCACAAGATTCTCAATGGCCTCGGTGGCCCACTTCAGAAGAGAAGTATCCACCATGTCAGTGGCACCCGACGACGGCACCCAGGCCGCCGCCGACGGCAATGTCACCAGCACCGTATTTGTGGCGGTTTTGTAGAGGGATCCGGGGTAGAGGCGGGTCAGGCGCAACTGCATAGATTCAGGCAATTTCACAGGTCCCAAGCGCAGATGCTTGCCCTGAAGGACAACTTCGGTGAGTTTGAGCGACTTTGCCAAGGCCCTAAGTTGTGCAACTTTCAGTAAAGCCTCAGCCTCCTCAGGCAGGGCTCCGAAGCGATCGATCAACTCGTCCCGAATCTCATCGACCACTGAACCGGATGTGGCATCGGCCAACCGGCGATAGAGGTCGAGGCGGATTCGCTCACCCGGCACATATTGATCGGACAAATGGGCGTTGATCGGAAGTTCGACCTTGCACTCGAGGTTCTTCTCATCAACTTCCATGTAACCCGACTTGTAGTCGGCAACTGCCTCACCGACCATGCGCATGTAAAGATCGAAGCCAACGTCTGCGATGTGACCGGATTGCTCCCCGCCGAGCAAGTTGCCGGCGCCGCGGATTTCCAGATCCTTCAATGCAACTCGCATTCCCGAACCAAGGTCGGTGTTCGCGGCAATGGTCTTCAATCGGTCGATAGCGACTTCGGACAACGGCTGATCTTGCGGATACAAAAAGTAGGCATATGCACGCTCGCGCCCCCGACCCACACGGCCGCGCAACTGGTGAAGTTGCGAAAGACCAAAGCGATCGGAACGTTCAACGATCAATGTGTTCGCATTGGAGATATCAAGCCCGCTCTCGACGATGGTCGTACAAACGAGAACGTCAAAGTCGCGGTTCCAAAATCCCAAGATGACGTCCTCGAGCATGTGCTCGCCCATCTGCCCGTGGGCGACGCGTATGCGTGCCTCAGGTATCAACGCCTGCAATTTCGAGGCGGCTTGGTCGATGGACTCGACGCGGTTGTGAATGTAGAAGACCTGTCCGTCGCGCAATAATTCGCGCCTGATTGCCGCACTGATCTGTGCATCTTCACTCGGGCCGACGTAGGTCAAGATCGGATGGCGCTCCTCCGGCGGGGTTGTAATCGTCGACATCTCGCGGATTCCAGTCACTGCCATCTCAAGGGTTCGCGGAATCGGAGTCGCCGACATCGCCAAAACATCAACGGACGTGCGTAATTTCTTCAGCGACTCTTTCTGCTCCACACCAAAGCGCTGCTCTTCATCGACGACAACAAGACCCAAATCCTTAAAGACCACGTCTTGCGAAAGCAGTCGATGGGTTCCGATGATGACGTCGACGGATCCAGTCTCCAGATCCTTCAGTATCTCTTTGCTCTCTTTGGCTGTGTTGAAGCGCGACAGGCCAGCAACTCGTACTGGGAATCCTGAATACCTCTCAGTGAATGTCGCCGAGTGCTGCTGCACCAGAAGAGTGGTCGGCACGAGCACGGCCACCTGCTTGCCATCTTGCACTGCCTTGAACGCGGCGCGAATAGCGATCTCTGTCTTTCCATAGCCGACATCCCCGCAGATTATGCGATCCATAGGGTATGGCTTCTCCATATCGCGCTTGACTTCTTCAATTGTCGAAAGCTGATCTGGGGTTTCGATGTAAGAGAAGGCATCTTCAAGTTCTCTCTGCCAAGGGGTATCTGGCGAGAACGCGTAACCCGGAGTGCTCGTGCGCGCTGCATAAAGACGGATCAACTCCCCTGCAATCTGTCGAACCGCTTTGCGTGCGCGCCCCTTGGCCTTCTGCCAATCTCCGCTGCCAATGCGATGCACGGTCGGGGCTTCCCCGCCGACATATTTGCTTACCTGCTCTAAGGAATCTGTGGGAACAAAAACTCGGTCCCCCGGTTGGCCACGTTTGGCCGAGGCGTATTCAATAACAAGGTATTCGCGCGTGATCGTGCCAATTGTTCTGTGCACCAGTTCCACGTATCGACCGATGCCGTGCTGTTCGTGAACAACGTAATCCCCGGCTTTCAATTCAAGAGGATCAATGGCTTGCTTGCGGCGAGAGGGCAGTGCATCTCCGTCTTTGCCGCTGCCCTTATGCCCTGATAGATCCCGCTCGGTCATAAAGAGAAGAGATGCCGCGTGAGATAAGAATCCGTGGCTAATCTTCGAGGTCGTCACATAAACAGTGCCGTGCACTGGCTGGCTGGCGATTTCAGAGACCATCCGCACTGGCAGGTCAGCGTTTCTGAAGATGTCAGCAAAGCGCTCGGCCATACCCGAGCCAAGGGCTGAGAAGACGACAGAGTGATTGTGCAATCAGGGATTCGCTAATAATTTCAACGGCACGATCCGTATTTCCGCGCATCGGCTCGATCGGCGTGGCATCGAGGAAGATGACGTCTTCTTCCAAGTCGCTGCCGAAGGGGCTGAAATTGCGGGAATTGATATTCTAGTTCAATGAGTTGCTGTTGAATCTCATCCCACGTCAGATAAGTCTCTTGTCCGTCATACAACGGCGCTGCTCCACCGAAGGCGGCATTGGACCACGATGCTGCCAAGAACTCTTCGTTGGTCGCCAGCAAATCTGCAGAGCGCGAACGGATGCGTTCCTGTTCGATGAAGATGACTTCAGAGTTTGGCAATGCTCGTTCAAGAAGACTTTGCTGATCATCGACCAGCAACGGAATCAAAGACTCCATGCCTTCGGTGATGATTCCCTCAGACAATCTTTCGCAGATCTCTTTCGCCGCTGGATACTTCACGGGGATCTTCTTCGCCCGCTCTTTCACGCTCTCCGTCAGCAGCAATTCGCGACATGGATAGATATGCAAAGCGCCAACTACGGGCCGGAAAGTCCGCTGGTCGGCAACTTCGAAATAACTCAGCTCTTCGATCTCATCGCCGAAGAAATCCACGCGCACCGGGTGATCTGACAACGGCAAGAAGATGTCGACGATTCCTCCGCGGACCGCGAAATCACCACGTCGTTCAACCAAGTCCGTTCGCGAGTACGCCAAGGCCGAAAGATGGTTGACCAATTTCTCCAACCCAATTTCCTGACCGATTTCCAGCTCCATCAACGGGGTCTTGGCCAGATCGGCGATAAAGCGATGGATCAGCCCGCGCGAGGGAGTGACGATGATTGGATGCGTAGAAGTGCCCTCACGGCGCTGTTTTTCAATCTCGTAGAGAACATGGATTCTCTTGGCGACGGTGTCGCTTCGTGGGCTCAAACGCTCGTGGGGCAGCGTCTCCCACGCGGGGAATTCATAGACGTTCTCGTGCAGAGTCCGCAGTTCGGTCGCAAGATCCTCGGCGCCCCGGCTCGATGAAGTCACGACGATCAGGGGGCGCTCTTGCGCCCTTAAGGCAATCAGGAATGGATAGATAGAGGTCGGGGCAACCAATGTGCCGGTGGCCGTGATGGCATCACTGATATCCTTCGAGGCAGATAGAGCAGGCAGTAATCCCCGCATCGTTGCGACCTCACCTTCAAATGCCAATAAGCCCCAACTCCCAAACCGGGAGGGGGCAGAGTCATTCTAGAGCAGATTTCTTGAGAGGATCAGCCTCATGTCAGCCCACGATGCGACTAACGACGACGCTGAACTCCGCGCAGATGTGCGCAAACTCGGCGATCTTCTGGGGCAGACCCTGGTTCGCCAAGAAGGACCCGCGCTTTTAGTTCTCGTTGAAGCCGTCCGCAAGGCGGTTCGCGAAGGCGGCGGCGAAGAAATTCTCGCAAACGTCAGCGTCGATGAATCTGTGCAACTCGTCCGCGCATTCAGCACCTATTTCCATCTAGCAAATATCGCCGAGCAAGTTCACCGCTCGCGCATTTTGGAACACGATCGCGAAGTCTCTGGATCATGGCTCTCTCGCGCCGTCGATAAGATTATTTCCGCCCAAGAGAACCCAGTGCCTGGTCACGAAATCACAAATGAAAATATCGCCCACTGGCTCTCCGATTTCTCCGTCCGACCCGTCTTCACCGCGCATCCGACAGAGGCGGCTCGTCGTTCTGTCCTTGGAAAGCTCGGGCAAGTGGCCGATCTTCTGGATCAAGATTCATCAACTCTGCAAACCCGTCGCCTCGGTGAAACAGTCGACTTACTCTGGCAGACCGATGAACTTCGCCTGGGCCAACCAGAGCCACTTGATGAGGCGATGAATGCCCTTTATTACCTAGATGATTTATTCACGCACACAGTCCCTGAAGTACTTGATGAATTCGCCCGCGAATTAAGACGCGTTGGCGTCGCAGTTTCACCAACGGCGCGTCCACTCTCCTTCGGCACATGGATCGGCGGAGACCGCGACGGCAACCCCAACGTCACACCGGATGTCACCCGCGAAACGATGGTTCTACAAGTCGGTCACGCCATTCGCGTCACTCTCGCCGCAATGGATGAGATTCGACAGGTTCTCTCGGTGTCCACTCGCATTGCGGGAGCATCCGAAGAGCTAGAAGCCTCTGTCGCGCAAGACATCGCCAATCTCCCTGAAATAGAAGCGCGCTACCGCCGCCTTAACGCCGAAGAGCCTTACCGAATGAAGGCGACTGCAATCGTTCATCGCCTCAACCTCACCCGCACCCGCCATGCAAAAGGCATCGACCACGTCCCTCATCGCGATTACAAAGACACGCAGGAACTTCTTTCCGACCTCACCATCATGCGCGATTCCCTCTTCGCTCACAAGGGCGAACTCATCGCCACCGGCCTTCTCGAGCGCACCATCCGCGCCGTATCTGCTTTCGGTCTCACCCACGCCACGATGGACATTCGCGAGCATGCCCAAGCCCACCACCACGTGCTTGCTCAGCTTCTTGAAGTTCCCAATTACAACGAGCTCACGCCAGAGCAGCGACTAGAAGTACTGGCCAAGGAACTGGATCACCCTTATTACTTCCTCGCCGACGGCCTAGACGAGCAAGGCAAAAAGACCTTGGACACATTTAAAGCAATTGGCGATCTCATCGAGCGATTCGGCCATGAGGCAATTGAGACCTACATCGTCTCCATGACCAAGAACGGTGATGACCTTCTTGCTGCGGTTGTTCTCGCGAAAGAAGCAGGACTCATTAATATCGCAAAAGGCAAGGCTCTAATCGGCTTCGCCCCACTTCTTGAAACCGTCGCAGAACTGCGTTCCGCCGATGTCATTCTTGAATCGCTCTTAAGTCAGCCGACATACAGAAAACTCGTTTCACTCCGTGGTGATGTCCAAGAAGTCATGTTGGGTTATTCCGATTCAAACAAAGATGCAGGCATCGCAACCAGTCAATGGGAAATCCATCGCGCGCAACGAAAACTTCGCACGGTAGCAATGAAGTACGGCGTGAAATTGCGCCTCTTCCACGGCCGCGGTGGTTCAGTCGGTCGCGGTGGCGGGCCAACCTACGACGCCCTCATTGCTCTTCCCTGGGGTTCCATTGACGGTCAGATAAAGATGACCGAACAAGGCGAAGTCATCAGCGATAAATACTCACTTCCTGCCTTAGCCCGCGAAAACATCGAACTCTCAATGGCCGCCGCCCTTGAGGCAACTGTTCTCAACCGCGGTCCCCGCCAAAGTCCCGAGGATTTGAAGAAATGGGACGAGTGCATGGATCTCGTCAGCGAGAGTTCATTCCAGCAATACCGATCCTTGATCGATCATCCCGATCTTCCCGCGTATTTCTATACATCAACTCCAGTTGAACAACTTGGCGACCTCTTCCTCGGTTCACGTCCATCGCGCCGGCCAGATGCCAGCATTGGTCTTGAAGGTCTTCGTGCAATTCCTTGGGTCTTCGGTTGGACTCAATCCCGACAGATTGTCCCCGGTTGGTTTGGCGTTGGCAGCGGACTCAAATCCGCTCGCGAATCGGGCAAGAGCGAAGTTCTCGCGCAAATGTTGCAGGACTGGCACTTCTTCCGCACGTTTATCAGCAACGTGGAAATGACTTTAACCAAGACGGATTTAAGTACCGCTCGACGTTATGTCTCTCGCCTAACGCCAGAACCACTCCATCACTTCCTCGACACAATCACTGCTGAATTTGAATTGTCCAAGTCAGAAATATTGAAGTTAACTGGCAAGACTGAACTGCTCGGAGACCAACCCCTACTCGCGCGGACCCTTGGGGTTCGGGATGCCTACCTCGCCCCGTTACATCTTCTTCAGGTCAACCTCCTAGAACGGGTCCGATCTACTGAAGCAAGCGGTGATCCGCTCCTACGGCGAGCTTTACTTCTCACAATCAACGGCATTGCCGCAGGCCTTCGAAACACTGGCTGAAATTCGTGTGGCAAAGACTGCATAACAAATCAATCCATTAGGCTTAAAGACCTACAACTCTAGATTTAACTAGAAAGTGCATCTGCAATCCCGAAGATTGCGACCAAAATCGATCATATCCTTGTGTGCCACTTTTCTTTGCTCCGCTGTGATTTCACCTACTGATACGGCATCGTCCAAAAGGGAACAAGTATCCGAGATTCGTCCTACGCCCAACTTCGCTCTCCGTTGGGCAAAATCAAATGCGAGACGATCATCGGTGACGAAGAATCCATCCAATTCCTCCGCCAATGCGATCGACATTGCCTCGCCCAAATTTTTTGAAGGAGAGTCCCCCTCGCTGGCGAGCGCTCTTTGAATTCGAAAAACTTCTTTAAGATCATTGGGTTCTTGCGCCGTTCCTAGCCACTTAAAGGCGATGACGTCCCTGCAGTGCGCAAAGCGAGCCGTTCCTCTATCAATTTCACTTTTCACCGCTGTCACCCAACGCGGTTCATCTCGTCCTCCGTGCATTCCTTCCAAAAGTCCCAACAGTTTGGCCACCGCAAGATGCTGAAGAGTCACCGAGTCATATAGAACTTGCGCGGCCATTTAGTCTGAGACTTCCTACGCAGGAATGCCAGCAAAAAGTTCTTCGTCGGTCTCAGAGCCTTCACTCGACTTAGGATCCTTCGCAAGGTCTGAAGCGTTGACAACAATGGGTAGAGGTTTTGAAATCGCGTCTAGCAGATCGTTAGGATCCATCTTTGCCATTGATGCCAGTGGGCGAATCGAAATCACCCCGCTTTTGTAAGCGGAAATCGAAGACTCGGCCAACCAATGAGGGATAGGGGACAGATCAACCCGAAGTTCCTCAAGTTCCAAGGTTGTGCGAATCTCTTCAAGGCTTACTTGATAGAGAATGCCCCTGAGGCCGAGCGAAAGAAGAGCGTCTCTCCCCGACGCCGTAACAAGCCGAAGATTGTGGAGTCTGTAAATCAGGGTTTGCCAACTCACTCCCGACTTGACCAACATATTTGCGAGAGCATCGGGAACTTTTGTCTCATAAATAAGAGTTTCGCGAATCATTGTCTCGGGGAGTAACAGTTCAGCTGCGAAGGCGTTAGCAAAGCGCTCACTAGCATTTGAAGCCGCGAGGTCTTCATCCGTGATAATCGTCGCGGTTCCACCAACTAAAACATGTCCCAGTTCGTGCGCAAGCGTGAAGAGTGCGCGTTGGCGTCGTTGGTTCGCATTGACTATCAAAAGCGGAAGGCGCCTATCTGTGATGGCCGCTCCTAGCACATCGCTTTCAGATCCCTCGTCCACCACGACATCGATAAAGAGGCTGTTCTCGATGGCATTTCGAAGTTGCACGAAATGGCTTCCACCATCAGTCCAATCTCCGAGGTGCGACCGCGCCCATTTAGCTAAATTGCGAGCACTAGCCAGCCACTCTCTTTCAATTTCAATGCTGGGCATATCCTCCGGTCTTGGCGGTCGAACGTCATACTCTCCGACAAGGTCCGAAATCTCAGCGAAGAAATTAAGTCGGCCCAATAAAGCGCCTTGCGGCGACCCTGAAGGTTCTGAATTCCGCGCCGCGACAGAAAGATTTGCGACAAGCGAATCAGATTCAAGAATCGCCAGCGGAGATATCTCTAGGGCCTCTGCAATCTTGGCCAATTCCTCGGCCTTGACTTGTCTTGAACCGCTTTCAACCAAAGACATGGCGCTCGCCGAAAGGCCAATCAGCTCTGCAAGTTCTGCACTTCCAAGTCCTTTGTTCTCTCTAAAGTAGCGGATCCTCGTACCCAACGTCGTCTCCATAACCTGGATAATACGGAGTGACTTTCGAAAATCAAAATTTTTGCAAGCGTGTTGTGGAGCAAGGAAGGATTCGGGTTGAGCGCTTGCGCTCAACGCCGACCAAACTCAGACAATTATCAGCGTCTAACGGGCACATGGCAACCAGTGATCACTCACAGTCACCGGTTATTGCTGGCTGCACCCCGGATTCAGATTCTCGGCACGGTCTCCAGCGCCGCTTGTATAGACGCGTCAGAAAGCTCGTGGTCGATCATCGTGCCGCCCATGAATGCATCGTAGGCGGCTAAGTCGAAGTGACCGTGGCCGCAAAGAGCAGTCAGAAGGACCTTCTCCTCGCCTGTTTCCTTGCATTCTTTAGCCTGGCGAATGATCTCTGCCAACGCATGCGTTGGTTCCGGAGCAGGAACGATTCCTTCGGTGCGAGCAATTTGAACACCTGCAGCGAAGCAATCGAGTTGTCCCATCGCGACTGCATCCATGAGACCGAGCTCGTAAACGTGCGAGATCAATGGAGCCATGCCGTGATAGCGAAGGCCACCGGCGTGAATTGGATCCGGAACGAAGTCATGACCCAGGGTGTGCATCTTCATCAATGGCGTCATTCCAGCGGTGTCGCCAAAGTCGTATCGGTACTCGCCGCGTGTAAGTGACGGACATGATGCTGGTTCGACTCCGCGGATCTTGGTGTTCTTGCCATTCTTGAGATTCTCGCGGATGAATGGGAAGGAGAGACCCGCGAAGTTAGAACCGCCACCAGTGCAGCCGACGACAACATCTGGGTAGTCGCCAACCTTGGCGAATTGCTTGAGTGCTTCTTCACCGATGATCGTCTGGTGGAGAAGTACATGGTTGAGAACGCTGCCGAGGGCGTAGCCAACTTCGGGATCTTGGGCTGCGATTTCAACTGCTTCGCTAATTGCGATACCGAGCGATCCCGTGTGATTTGGATTCAAGGCGAGTTGATTACGCCCTGCTTGCGTGAGGATTGACGGCGAGCGATGAACAATGGCACCGAAGACTTCCATCATCATGCGGCGGTATGGCTTCTGATCGTAAGAGGCCCCGACTTGCCAGACCTCGACATCGATTCCAAAGAGAGCGCCAGCGAACGCGAGAGCAGTGCCCCATTGACCAGCACCTGTCTCAGTTGTCAGTTTCTTAATTCCAGCTTTGGCGTTGTAGTAAGCCTGAGGGACTGCCGTGTTTGGCTTGTGCGAACCGGCGGGGCTTACGCCCTCGTACTTGTAATAGATACGTGCTGGTGTGCCAAGTGCTTTCTCAAGACGGTGGGCACGAAAGAGCGGAGATGGGCGCCAGAGTTTGTAGATGTCTTGGACTTCTTGCGGGATATCGACGTAGCGCTCCGTGGTGACTTCTTGCATGATCAAATCCATGGGGAACAACGGTGCGAGGGCTTCTGGTCCGATCGGCTCGTGGGTTCCCGGGTGAAGTGGGGGTGGCGGAGGTGATGGAAGATCCGCAATCAAGTTGTACCACTGCGTGGGCATTTCGGATTCGTCGAGAAGGATTTTGTGATCAGCGCGCGATGAAGTCATGGCGGAGTTTATGCCTGCCTTCCTCTAAGCGTCTAGGCTTTTGCGTTGCAATAAATCTGGGATCGAAAAGATAGGATTCGTAAATGAAGACCCCAATCCATCACATAACACTCACCGTTAACGACGTTGACGCGACCACCAGTTGGTATCTCGCGCTTCTTGGCGAGGCAACAGCGATTCATCGCGAGGGAATGGACTGGAAACGTACTCGGCTCAATTTTGCATCTGGCCTCGTAATTGGCTTCACACAATTTGACGCCGCGACCAAGGGCCAAAGGTTCTCGCATTTAAAGGTTGGACTAGACCACATCGGTCTCGCCTGTGAATCCGAAGATGAGGTCCGAAGGTGGGCCGCAAAACTTGACGAGCTTGGATACGAACATGGGCCCATTGAGGATGTTTCATACGCCTGGGCAGTGACCGCTCGAGACCCCGACAACATTCCTATCGAGTTCTTCTGCCAGAAGTAGGTCAGATCTACTAACTCGCCTGCAGCGGTTTTCCTTGCAGGATCTGATCGACCTCTTGGTATCCCTCTGGGAACGCATAGTTGTAACGGGCGGGTAGGGCGAAGACGAATTGCGCATTACGGGCAAGTTCGCTTGGCGGAATCGGTGCGGCACCCACCGAATATTCCTCGCGAATCAGTGAATCCCACTGACCGATGGTGAAGACCATGATTGGGATGTCCTGATACTTCTTCGCAGCGGTCCACTTTGGGTTCCTGATCAAGATAAGCGACCCACTCTGGACCGTCTTGCCTGAAGTCGGGGCAATCCCGCTCCAGGAATTGTTTAGGACCGTGTAGCCCTGCCAATCTAGTGGCAATGTGAAAGTGAACCCATAGAGGGTATTGCTGTAGGTAATTGAGGTAGCAACGGTTGGAGTTGATGTTGGTGTCGCTGTGGCCGTCGGAGTTGAATTTGTGTCCGAGGGCGTTTGAGCAGCGCAACCAGCTAATGAAGCCAGCGCAAGGAGAAACACGGAACCTGTGAGTATCTTCTTCTTCAACATACGCGCACGTCCAACCTAGATATTGGGGAATGACTCCATGCTAGTCCCCTACAGGTTTGATGACAGTCCCAATTTCTCAGCCATCCAGTCCGCCGCGCGATATCGATGTTCGTTGGGAACATTTGCGCATCCGTGATTGCCATTTTCTAGTAACAAGAGTTCGCTGACTGCTGCCGTCTCTTCGTGAAAACGCACGGCATCTTCCCAGGGAAATAGGCGATCCTTCTTGCCTGTAATGATCAATGTAGGACAGGTGAGTTTCTCCATCCGCCCTTCCATCGTCAACTGCAGAGCATGCTGGCGACCCTTTTCTTGATCATCGCCAAATCCCGCGCGCACCGTGTACGTCTCGCGTGTGAGATCAGGAAGGTGATCCCAAATCTTTCCTAGGTTGTATGGACCGCAGAGAGAGATGCATGCCTTGATTCTTATATCCCCACTTGCAAAACGTGGCGCGTAGTAGCCTCCGAGGCTCACGCCCCAGACCGCAATGCGATCGGAATCAATGTCGTTGCGTGCAACGAGTGCATCGACGATGACAGGTCCTGGTACTTCCCAATCTGCGCGGATAGGAAGTTCGTACTCAGCTTCCCCTTGGCCAGGGCCGTCAACGCTAAAGGTTGCCATGCCACGTTCTAAGAAAAGATCCTCTGTTGGTTTGAACTCTTCTTTGGTCGAATCCAATCCGGGAACGAGAATGACAACAGGATGTGGACCTTTGCCTTTTGGCTTGCGCAAAATCCCCACCATCTTGGCGCTTTCAAACGGAATTTCGATTCGCTCGCCGGGGTGCTCGATATATGCCATGCCTATCGTGCGACAGCGGACTGCATTCGCATGGGCCACACGCATCTGCTCGTAGTCGCGGACAAAAACAAATTTGGCGAAGTGGTAAAACACCGCCGCGGTACTGAAGTGGGCACCAGCTGATTTGTAATGCTTATTTGCCAACGCCTCAGTTCCCAACGCTTCGTAAGGCAAAGCGCCCTTCGACCAGGTAGCACACCAGTCATCCCAGGACTCAAGGCCCTTCATCAAATTGTCGAAATCCGTGGGTGGAATGCCATTGGCAGTAAAACGCGGAGCCCAGTGTGCCTTCGCCGAGGCGATGTATTCGTCCATGAACCCACCTAACAATCGATTGCGACGCGTCAAAGTAACAGCGTCTCGAGGATTTTGGAAGAGGTACTGGGTAACAATTTTGATAACTCAAGTTTCTCCCCAGTGGCGGGAATTAAATCGATGCCTTGCGACCTTCTATGACGTCACCCCTGTTACTTCCCCGATCAGGGCCCGTGTGGCAGACATGATTTCCAAGAAGGAGCTCAAAGCGATGGCAAACCAAACTATGACAAGGAAGAACTCGTCGATCACCTGCGCCTGCACGCCAACTCAGCGCGTAATGGTCGGAGCCATAGGCGGCTTTGTTGCCGGCATGGTCTTCGGAATGATGATGAACATGCTCGGCATGATCGGCAGTCTCGCGATGCTCGTTGGCAGTAAATCGATCGCGGTCGGATGGGCAGTGCACCTTCTTATCTCCATGGGAATCGGCATCGCATTCAGCCTGATGCTGGAAAGAAAGTTGAAGAGCTATTCAGCCGGCATCGGATACGGAATGGCCTACGGAATTTTCTGGTGGGTGCTCGGTGGCCTGATCTTGATGCCAGCTAAGTTGGGAATGCCTCTCCTCCATGTCGACACAATGGCTTGGCAATCCCTCATGGGCCACGTTGTTTTCGGAGTAGTGCTCGGTGCACTGACTGTCGCCATCCCAAGCAAGATGCACAAGTAGCATTGAGAGCGTGCCCGTGAAAAACGCCGAAGCATTTCGGCTCTTCGTCGAACCGGAAATCCCAATTCTTCTGAGAGTGGCACGCTCTCTGGCTGGTAATTCGGCCGATGCTGAAGATTTAGTACAAGAGACGTTGATCAAGGCATTTGGTGCTCTGGATAATTTCGATGGCACCAATTCGCGCGCATGGTTGCTAACGATCTTGCGAAATTCAGCGCACAATGTCTGGAGGAAGAAAAAGCCGGATTATGTGGACGATTGGACCCTGCTTCCGGATTTTAAACCAGCGTTCAACGCGCAATCACCACGTTCTGCCGAAGAAGATGCCCTGAGCACTGTTGTAGATCCGGCGCTGATAAAGGCAGTCAACGGGCTGGCGGCAGAATTTCGCTCGGTACTGATTCTTGTCGATGTCGAAAGTTTCTCTTATGCGGAATGCGCCGAGATCTTGGGAATTCCCATTGGAACAGTGATGTCGCGTAGAAGCCGGGCAGTCTCCAAGATGCGCAAATCATTACAGAAGTTGAAGGAAGAGGCGGTAAACGCATGAAGATCTCCGAAGTAATGTCGATGCCAGAATGTCACTGGGTGAGAGCGCATCTCATCAGATACATAGATCGCGATCCGTCAGCGCCTTTAAGCGACGAGGAATTAACCCGCCTGCAGGCCCACATCGCTATATGTAACAAGTGTTCGGCCATCTCGGAGGAGTATCGAGAGACTTCCGAGGCTCTGAGCCAATTACGAACTCATGTTGATGAAGACAGTATTGCCCGGCTTAGCGCTTCTCTGAAGAAACTAACCCTCGAGGACTAGAAAGGTAATGCCCCGCTATGAATTGAAATTCTGCTGCGTTGTTTCTAATCCCTTGGTGATGAGGGACTCCACCGCTTCGGTCCCGCGGATTAGGAAATCCTGCAGCACCTTCTTCTCAGCAACGGCGAACTGCTTGAGAACGAAATCAGCAGGATCTTGGCGGCCAATCGGACGGCCGATGCCCATGCGGATTCGGTAGTAGTCGGCGGTTCCAAAGGATGAGGTCAGGCTTTTGAGTCCGTTGTGGCCGTTGTCGCCGCCAGCCAGCTTCACGCGGATGGCGTCAAAGGGGATATCGAGTTCATCGTGAATGACGATCATGTTTGCGGGCTCGACTTTGTAGAAAGCGGCCAGGGCTTTGATAGGACCGCCGGATTCATTCATATAACTCTTGGATTTGGCCAAGATTACTGAGGAGGCATCTGCGCCGACGCCGATCTTGAAGGCAGCAACGTCGGTGCGCGATTTGTGAGTGGTCCAGCGGGCCCAGTTCTGATCGGCCAGCATTTCCACGACCATTTGACCGATGTTGTGCCGCGTTGCAGCATATTCGGGACCTGGGTTACCCAGTCCTACAACTAGCCAGACCATGAGGTAAGACTATTCGAGAAAGACTGAATTAGTCCTTCTTCTCTTCAGCGGCTTCAGAAACTGCAGTGCTTGCAGCAGAAGCGGCAGTTGCAGCAGCGGTATCAGCGGCTTCAATGTCGTCATGGCTGGAACGCACGGAAAGGTGAACGACGGGCATGTGCTCGTCAGAGACCAAGGTGACACCTGTTGGAAGCTTGACGTCAGAGGCGTAAAGCGAAAGTCCGGCAACAAGTCCGGTGAGATCGAGTTCAAAGAAGTTAGGAATCGAAGTGGCTTCGGTTTCAACTTCAATGGAGGTATTCATGTGCTCAAGAATTCCGTCGCGATCGAACTCACCTGATGTGTGAATTGGGACGGAGACGACGACGCGCTCTCCGCGGCGAACAATGATGAGATCTAGGTGCTCAAGCGTGCCTTTGATGGCATCGCGAACGATTGACTTTGGGAGGGTGAGCTCGGTCTTGCCATCAACAACGATGTCGAGAAGGACGTTGCTGGTCTTCAGCGCTTTGCCTAGCTCGACGGCAGGAAGGGCGATATGCGACGGCTTTGCGCCGTGTCCGTAGATGACCGCAGGAACCATTCCATCGCGACGTGCACGACGTGCTGCGCCTTTACCAAACTCGGTACGGCTCACGCCATTGATGATGATCTCGGCCATTTTAAATCTCCCTAGTCGTGCGACGGACAAATCACGTTCGTGTCGGCTAGGAGCGCACGTTTAAATCGTCGACTTGCTTAAACCGTCGATTACGGTGTGCGTACCCTCGCCGGAACTTGCGAAAGATTAGCGAATAAAGCCTGTTAACAGCAAATCCGCGACCCTTTTGCGTCTATTTGAGGACTAACTCAGACCGTCAAAAAGGCTTGTGACCGAACCGTCTTCGAAGACCTCTCGGATGGCCCTGGCCAGCAAAGGTGCGATGGGAAGAACGGTGAGTCGATCGAAATAACTGTCTTCTGAAATCGGCAATGTGTCGGTCACCACAACTTCGCTAACTCGTGAACCCTTTAATCGCTCGATCGCAGGCCCAGAAAGAACGGCGTGGGTCGCAGCGATGATTACTTCCTTGGCGCCTTCGTCAAAGAGTGCGTCGACCGCCTTGATGATCGTGCCGGCTGTATCGATCATGTCATCGATAACAACGCAGGTCTGTCCCTGAACATCACCGACGACTCGGCCTGTCTTGGATTCGTTGGGAATGCGTGGGTCGCGCGTCTTGTGAATGAATGCGATGGGGCACCCTCCGAGGAGATCCGACCATCGCTCGGCAACGCGCACTCGTCCAGAGTCTGGAGAAACTATGGTCAATCGCGAGCGATCCACTTTGCTGCCAACGTAATTGGCAAGAAGTGGCAATGCGAAAAGGTGATCCACTGGTCCGTCGAAGAATCCTTGAATCTGCGAAGTGTGAAGATCTACAACCATCAAACGGTCGGCGCCGGCGGTCTTGAAAAGGTCGGCCATCAAACGAGCCGTGATCGGCTCGCGGCCACGGTGCTTCTTGTCCTGACGGGCGTATCCGTAGAACGGCGCAACAACAGTGATGCGCTTGGCAGAGGCGCGCTTGAGAGCATCGACCATGATGAGTTGTTCCATGATCTGCTTATTTATCGGGGCTGCGTGGCTCTGGATGACGAAGGCGTCACTGCCGCGGACGCTCTCTTCGAATCGAACGAAGATCTCGCCGTTGGCGAAGTCATAAGCCGATGTCGGCGTAAGGGGGATGCCAAGTTCTGATGCGACTTGCTCTGCTAGCTCGGGAAAAGCACGACCTGTAAAAATTCTTAGTCGCTTCTCGGAGGCGAGTCGTAGTTCGCTCATAGGTGTCATATCCCTTTCTCGGAACTGGCATCTGCTGCCTGTGCTGCTTCTGCGGCCTCTGCCGATAAAGCAGATGGCGTACCTTTGCGCTTTCGTAGAACCCAGCCTAAGACATTTCGCTGCCGCGCTCTGCCAACCCCGATTGCCCCCGATGGGACGTTCTCGGTAATGACAGAACCTGCGGCAGTGTAAGCGCCGTCGCCGATAGAAATCGGGGCGATCAACATAGTGTCGCTACCGATTCGCACATGATCTCCAATTTCAGTGTGGTGCTTATTCACGCCGTCGTAATTGACGAAGATTGTGGCGGCACCGATATTTGTGCCGACGCCGATAGTTGCATCCCCCACATAAGAAAGATGTGGAACTTTGGAGCCTTCTCCAAGAGTCGCGTTCTTCATCTCGACAAAAGCACCGGTGCGACTCTTTGTTCCAAGAACTGAACCAGGACGTAAATACGTGAACGGCCCAACACTGGCCCCTTCACCGATAGTTGCGCCAATGCAGTAAGACTCAAGGACTGTTGCATTCGCCAGAACTTCGCAATCAACCAGCGTCGTCCTTGGTCCAACCATTGCGCCCTCGGAAATCGTGGTCGCACCAAAGAGCGCGGTGCCTGGGAAAATAGTCACATCGGCCGCTATTTTTACAGTGGTATCGATCCATGTGGTGGTCGGATCAACCAGGGTGACACCGGCGCGCATAAAGGAGTCGTTGATCTGGTCGCGCATAATCGCGGCACATTCTGCAAGTTGCACGCGGTCGTTGATGCCAAGAATCTCAACAGCATCGGGGGTAAGGATCGGAACAACCCGATCTCCCTCGGCCTGCATGATCTCGATGACTTGGGTTAAATAAAGCTCGCCTTGGGCATTGTCATCAGTGAGTTGATTGATAACGCGATGCAACTTGGAGAGATCAAAGACATACACGCCGGAATTGATCTCATCGATCGCACGTTCGAACTCATCGGCATCGCGCTCTTCGACAATTTTCAAAAGGTCGCCGTTGTCAGTGCGGACGATGCGGCCATACCCGGTGGGATCGGGCAGTTCTGCCGTCAGCACGGTTGCAGCAAAACCGCCTTCATTGTGGGCTGCGATCAATTGGCTAAGGGTCGTACTCGACAACAACGGGGTATCCCCGGCAACGATGAGAGCGGTGCCCTTTATTTCAGTACCGGCCAAAGCCAACTGCACCGCGTGTCCGGTGCCGCCGCGATGTTCTTGGATAACGACGATGGACGTCGGTGAAATTTCTTCGAGGTGCTCGGTGACCAACGAACGCCCGGCCCCGACTACTACGCGGACTTCTGCTGGAGCCAGTGCTTCAACAGCAGTGAGTACGTGACCTAGAAGTGATTGACCTGCAATGGCATGGAGGACCTTGGGCGTTGTTGATTTCATCCGCGTGCCTTCACCGGCCGCTAAGACGATCACGTAATCAAGTCGGCTCAAGCATCGCTCCCACGCTAGGTTCCAGAAGTCTGGGCTACAACTGTTCCGTACCTTAGGCATCAGCCTAATTGCTCCGCCACCCTCTCGGGCTTAGCAACGAAGTTGCTCCGCCACCCTCTCGGGCTTAGCAACGAAGTTGCTCCGCCACCCTCTCGGGCTTAGCAACGAAGTTGCTCCGCCACCAGGTATCGATCCTGGACCCTGGGCTTCAAAGGCCCATGTGCTAGCCACTACACAATGGCGGAACCCGTATTCTCCCGTATCACGGGCAGTACTTTCGACCACTTGCCCTACGAGTTGGGGCCTTTGCCACTCCTTCAAACATGAATGAGGTAACCTCCTACGAGTACCACCCACTGATATTCCAGTTGGAAAGGGGTCGGCGGAGATATGCCCGATGAAGTAGCCCGCCTCGTCGCCGACTGGAAGCGCGAGCGCCCCGATCTCAACGTCTCCCCTCTGGAGATCCTCAGTCGAATCACCAGGATTGCCCGCCACCTCGACATCGCCCGACGGGGAGCCTTTGCCGAATTGGAGACCTGGGGCTTTGACGTCCTGGCCGCCCTGCGCCGCTCTGGTGAGCCCTATCAGCTCTCCCCTGGCCAACTTCTTCAGGAAACTATGGTCACCAGCGGGACCATGACCAATCGCCTTGACCGCTTAGAGGAACTCAACCTCATCACGCGCAAGCCCGATCCAAAGGACGGCCGGGGGTCGTTGGTGACTCTGACAAAGAGCGGAATGAAGGCCGTGGATGCGGCAATGGAGGATTTGCTTAATCGAGAGAGAATCTTCCTCAGAGCTCTAACAGAGGCCGATCGCGCAAAACTCGCCTCGCTGCTATCAATTATTGCAGCTCCTTTCGACCAACTGCACGAAGAGAACTGAACTTAATGAACCTCGGTTACCCGGGCACCGGGCACCGGGCCGCTGACTCGGGTAACACTTCCGACAACTCCGCTTGAGGTAAGTGCAACAGCAAGGTCGAGTGCTTGATCCTCATCGGTTACCAGAAATGCAACTGTCGGACCTGATCCAGAAACAATCGAACCGAGTGCGCCGTACTCGCTGCCTACATCCAAGATGAGGCGAAGGGCCGGACGGAGCGAACATGCGGCAGGTTGCAAATCGTTTACAAGCGATTTACCGAGGGACTCGGGATCGGCTGCCAGGAGTGCCTGCAACAAATGATCGCTGACTTGCGGGGTGGCCACCTTCATACCCTCGCGCAACCGATCGCATTCGGCGTAGACCGCAGGGGTTGAAAGACCGAGTGTGGAGAGGGCCAGAACCCAGTGATAGGTACCGCGCGACAGTGCAGCGGTGACTTGGTCGCCACGACCACGGCCGACAGCGGTTCCGCCGCTCAACATAAATGGGACATCGCTGCCGAGTTGAGCACCTACGTGGTGCAACTCTTCGCGCGTCTGGCCAAGAGAGAAAAGGGCATCGATAGCCAGAATTGTGGCGGCCGCGTCTGCGCTGCCACCGGCCATTCCGCCGGCTACTGGGATGGACTTCTTGATGTCGATTCGCAAATCAGCACTGAGGTCATGCTTCTGGCACATCAAAATTGCTGCCCGCCATGCCAAATTCGTCTCATCGGTGGGAACAGAATGGACATGGTCGCCGCTGATGTTGAGCGAGAGACCTGCGCCGATCTCATCTTTGGTGACGGTGACATCGTCATAAAGGGAGATTGATTGAAACACAGTGACAACGCCGTGGAAGCCGTCAGATTCTTTGGGACCAACAGAGAGTTGAAGATTTACTTTTCCGGGCACACGCACCACGATGGAGTTAGCTACGGGGTGGGCCATATCAAGACTCTATTCCTAAATCTTGAGCCGCACGCCCAATCTGGCAGAACTGATCGACAACGAGTGCTTCACCGCGCAGCGTCGGATCGATACCCGCACTCTCCAACACTTCTTGAGCAGCCTCCGAACTGCCCAGCCAATTCTTCAGGGCCGATCGCAACATCTTTCTGCGTTGCGAGAAGGCTGAGTCAATCGCGGCAAAAACGTGTCGACGCAACAGTTCGTCTCCTAGGGGTTCGTGGCGAACAAATCCGACAAGCTTGGAATCAACATTGGGCACCGGCCAGAACACAGACCGCGAGACCGAATCGCGGTGCGACATCGTCGCCCACCAAGCAGCCTTCACGCTGGGGATTCCATAATCTTTCGACCCAGGTTTGGCGACCAAGCGGTCGGCAACCTCTGCCTGCACCATCACGATTCCAGATCGGATCGTTGGGAACTTCTCCAAGTAGTGAAGAAGAACTGGAACGGAAATGTTGTAAGGAAGGTTTGCAACCAACACCGTTGGCGATTGCGGGAGCTCGGTAACCTGCAGAGCGTCGCCGTTGATGACAGTGAGATTCGCAGAGTTTTCCGAATGCGCATCCACAGTAAATGGAAGCTGGTGGGCCAATCGTTGATCTATCTCAATGGCGATCACACTTGCGGCAACGTCGAGCAACGCCAGAGAGAGCGAACCCAACCCGGGGCCAATCTCCAAAGCAATATCGCCGGCAGAGACCCCGGCGACTTTCACAATCTTGCGGCAGATATTGGCATCGATCACGAAGTTCTGCCCCAGCGCCTTGGCCGGCTTGAGGTCCAATTGTGCAGCCAGAGCCCTGATTTCAGCCGCTCCAAGCAGAGTCATTGTGAGAACGGCCCAAATATGCGCTCTGCGTTATCGCCCAAGGCGGTGGCAAGTTCTGCCAGATCTGCTCCGCGTTCGACCGCCATAGCTCGAACAATTGTGGCGATCTGCGCAGGCGAATTCAGAAGTCCGCGATGCGGAGTCGGCGTGAGAAAAGGCGAATCAGTCTCAACCAAGAGTTGCTCTATCGGCACCAACTTCACTGCCTCCCGCAATTGCGGGGCGTTCTTGAAGGTGATGGTGCCCGCGAAGGAGAGGACGTATCCGCGGTCGATGCAAGTCTTGGCCATCTCGACATCGCCGGAGAAGCAATGGAAGACAGTTACCTCGGGGGCACCAACTTCAAGAAGTATGGAAAGAATGTCATCGTGTGAGTCGCGATCGTGGATGACGAGTGCTTTCTTCTCCTTCTTCGCCAACTCGATATGCCACTTGAATGATTCCTGCTGCACTGCGCGCAACTCCGGTGGAGTGCGGAAGTAATCAAGGCCGGTTTCACCGATGGCGCGCACTCGCGGGTGCCCCGCCAACTTCTCGATGACTGCCAGATCGTGTGCGAGATCTTCCACAACCGGTGCTTCGTTGGGATGTAGAGCAATCGCTGCAAGGACCGTGTCGCCCCAATACTCGGCGGCATCGACGCACCACTGCGACTGCCTTGCCGAATATCCAACTTGAACAACGCGATCAACGCCGACAGATTTAGCCTGCGCTAATACTGCACCGACCTCAGCGGAATCCGGGGCAGTCTCGGTGATGATTTCGATATGCGCGTGGGCATCAACCGTCCGTACCGGCAATGGTTCGGGGAGCGGCGCCGCGGGACGTTCAATATCCCGGTTGTGCCGATCTGCCATTGAAGTTAAGCGATCACATCTAGGCGAGGAAAGAGGGATGCGCTCTTGGTAACCACTGACCCAGCCGGAAGTTGGCCCCACGTGGCAACATCTCCGATACGTTGATCTTTTAGCGCACCAATAGATTTATTTGCGCCCAGTGAATCCCAGAGAATCTCGCAGGTCGCCGGCATCACCGAGTTCAAGAGAACGGCTAGGGCCCGCAATGACTCTGCGGTGTTGTACAGGACCGCTTCGAGTTCTGCTTTGTTTGCGGGATCCTTGGCCAGAATCCACGGCTCCTTGATGGTCACATATCCATTGACTTGCTTGCAAAATTCCATGATCGCCACGATTCCACCCTGAAAATCCAAATCGCAGATCGCTGCGTCGGCGGTCTTGACCGTCGAGATAAGCCCCTCGGCCAATTCCTTGTCATAACTTGTCGCCGGGATTATTCCGTCGCAGTACTTTTCGATCATCGCGGCAAGGCGTGATGAAAGGTTGCCGAAGTCATTGGCTAATTCGCTGGTGTAACGAGCGTGCATGTCCTCCCATGAGAAGGAACCATCGCTGCCGAAAGGAATCGCGCGAAGAAAGTAGTAGCGGAATGCGTCGACGCCAAAATGATCGGTGATCTGACTTGGAGCGATACCGGTGAGCTTGCTCTTGCTCATCTTCTCGCCACCCACAAGCAACCAACCGTGAGCAAATACTTTCTTAGGGGTAGCAAGACCGGCTGCCATCAACATGGCGGGCCATATCACTGCATGAAAGCGCAAAATATCTTTGCCGACTAAATGCACATCAGCAGGCCACGTGCTAGCAAACTTGCGTCCGCCTTCACTTTCTGGATCATCACCCAAGCCGATAGCGGTTGCATAATTCAAGAGCGCATCGAACCAGACGTAGAAGACCTGATCCTTATCCCACGGAACTTGGATACCCCAGTCAAATGTTGAACGCGAAATCGATAGATCAGTAACACCACTTTCAAGGAATGAAACGACTTCGTTGCGAGCGGTCTCTGGTTGCAACGCCTCAGGATTGTCTCGATAGTGCTTTAGAAGTGGCTCGACAAAATTAGAGAGCTTGAAGAACCAGTTGTTCTCGTTGACCATCTCGACTGGCCTGCTATGAATCGGGCAGAGGCGCTCGTCTCCACTGATGATCAAATCAGCCGGCAACTTGAATTCTTCGCAGCCTACGCAGTATGGGCCTTCGTATTTTCCCTCGTAGATGAATCCTGCATTCTTCAAACCGGTGAGAAACCTTTGCACGCGCTCGGAATGGCGCGGTTCTGTGGTTCGGATAAAATCGTCGTTGGCGATGTTAAGTGCTTCCCAATTCGGTTTCCACGACTTCTCGACGAGGTCATCCACCCAGGCCTGCGGGGTTACCCCATTCGCCTCGGCTGTTCGCAGGACTTTCTGCCCGTGCTCGTCTGTACCAGTTAGAAACCAGACCGATTCGCCCTTCTGGCGGTGCCAGCGGGTTAATACATCGCCGGCGACGGTCGTATACGCGTGGCCAATGTGGGGAACATCGTTGACGTAATAAATCGGCGTGGTGAGGTAGAAAGTCTTACCCGGCGAAGAATTCGTCATGTAGTTATCTTAGAGGCAGATTTCGATTCGACCATCGCAGCGAAAACCACGCGCTTTGCGACCGCAAATTCTTCGGCCACTGTGGCAATCGCTGATTTTCGATCCATTCCTGCGGCTTCATATTCCCGAACGCGAGAAACCATCCCCTCTGTGGTGATCTCCGCAGAATTTGTGGGTGCACCCTCCAAGACCATGGTGATCTCGCCGCGGACCTCATTGTTCTGCGCCCAGGAAAGTAGCTCGCCCAGAGTTGCTCGGATTGTCTCCTCGTATCGCTTGGTCATCTCTCGACAGATAGCCCCGCGTCGATCAGGACCAAAAACTTGCACAGCATCCTCGAGTGCATCAAGAAGGCGATGGGGTGCTTCAAACCAGACAATGGTGCGTTCCTCATTTCGCAAGTTCTCAAAGAACTTCTCACGCGCCCCGGAAGTTCGTGGCGAAAATCCTTCAAAGACAAATCTGTCAGTCGGCAGTCCAGCCAGGGCAATCGCCATCGTCACCGCACTCGGCCCTGGAATAACTGCAACCGGAATTCCCACTGCGATCGCATCGCGCATCAAACGAAAGCCAGGGTCGCTAATCGTTGGCATCCCCGCATCAGAAACGACCAATACGGAAGTTCCTGCCTGCAGCATGGTCAAGATCTCCGCTGTTCGATCTTGCTCGTTGCCTTCAAAGAACGACAGGACTCGCCCCTTAAAATCGATATTCAAATCCGCGCATAAACGGTGGAATTTTCGCGAATCCTCAGCGGCAACGATGCCCGCATTCTCGATAGCATCCTTGAGCCGAGTGCTCGCATCCCCCGGATTTCCAAGAGGAATGCCGGCCAAGGTCAAAGTCATAGCCAAATCCTCTCAGTCATCTTCCTATTCTCGCTTAGGCTAACCCTGTGGGCCCAATTCTGATCGCCATCGTCTCTTTTGCACTTCGGCTCTTTCATTTAGGTCTGCCCAAAGGGTTGGTTTTTGACGAGATCTATTACGTCGATGGCGCCCGCGATTATCTAGCCCATGGCGTCGAAGTCACTGGAGCTGGCCCAGAATTCATCGTCCATCCACCTGTCGGCAAATGGTGCATCGCCCTGGGTATCAAGATTTTTGGTAACCATGAGTTTGGTTGGCGCATTAGCGTGGCTATTGCCGGCGCGCTCACGATCTATCTAGTCGGAAGGATTGCGCAGCGCCTCTTCCTCAACCCAATGCTTAGCACTCTCGCCTCATTGTTAATGGCGCTAGATGGTTTGAACCTCGTGCACTCGCGAACCGCGCTTCTGGATCTCTTCCTCACCCTCTTTGTTCTCCTTGCGGTCATGTCCTGGCTTAAGGGCCATTACTGGCGATCGGGAATCTGGTTCGGCTTGGCCTGCGGAACAAAATGGAGCGGCGTGTACTTTCTCGTCGCCTTTGCGTTACTTACCGTTTATCGCGACAAGGGACGTATTCAACCGTTCTTCACCTTGTTGGTGAAAAGGTTTGCGCAGTTCTTCTTAGTTCCCGTGGTCGTCTACGTTGCCACGTGGACGGGGTGGTTCCTGTCTCCGCGTGGCTGGGATAGGCAATGGGCCGACTCAAATCCTGCCATGGTCGGATTCGGATTGATCCCTCGGTCGCTGCGTTCCCTCTGGCACTATCACGCCGAGATTCTCGACTTCCATAGAGGGCTGACGCAGCACCATGCATACCAAGCCAACCCGTGGAGTTGGATGATCATGGGCAGACCGACATCCTTCTATTACGGAACACCATCTGCGTGCGGTGGTTCGAAGAGTTGCTCCCAAGAAGTCCTTGCCCTTGGCACGCCATTGCTCTGGTGGCTCGGAACCATTGCAGATAGGCGTCGTACTTGGTTTCTGGATAAGAAGTTTTCTGATCACGAAGAAACCAGATTTTGTCTCTGGATTTATTCTGCTGGGCATAGCGGCGGGATACCTGCCTTGGTTCTTTTTCCAACGACGAACTGTCTTCACGTTCTACGCGATCGTATTTGAGCCCTTTGTCGTGTTAGCTCTGGTCTACTGCGCTAAAAAGTTCTTAAGCGTCCCGCCTTGGCCGCGCAAGAAGGTGATCGTCATTGGAATTTTTGTTGCCTTAATAGCTTTGAATTTCCTTTATTTCTTGCCGATATTCAATGGCTCAGTCCTGCCTTACAACCAATGGAGTTACCGGATGTGGCTACCCTCCTGGATTTAGGGATGCACCGAATAAGTGCGTGAAACTATCCCGTGCTGATACTTCCTTTCCTCTGACAGAGTTAGATTCGAAATCTCCGCTCGACTGAGCAGAGGCTTACCTTCGCCAAGGTTGATCGGAATCACCATAAATTCGAGCTCATCGAGAAGTCCAGCATCAAAGAATTGCCGAACGACGGTGCCGCTCCCCAAGATCGTCATGTTTTGAGCCGTGTTCTCTTTGAGGCTTTTGAAGTATGCGGGATCAAATGAAGGTAGCAATGTGACGTCCTTCCACGTTGGCCCCTCGCCAGTGCCATCCAGAGTCTTCGAAAAAACAATTTTCGGGCTCTCCTGCATTTTGATAGCAGTACGTGGATCTTCTTCCATAGCCTGGGCCGAAGACCAATACTCCCTCATCATCTCGAATGTATTTCTTCCAAAAATCAAGGTCCTAGACTCTGTTGGTGTCAGATGGTCTAGATCCTCGTTCCCATCGATTTCAATTCGCTCGTGCTCGAACCAGTCGATTTCATCATTGAGCCCTGCATAGAAACCATCGACAGTGATGAAGTTGTACATTCGAATGTTCGCCATAGCTAAACTCTAATCTCTAAAAGTTCCGAGCTCGACATCGCCGGATCTTACATAGGAGGCGATGATTACGCCTGACGGAGATACCTTCGAGTAGGTGAGCTTAAAAGCCGCAGGTCTAGTGCCTGCGCCAAATAAGCGTTTGCCCTTGCCAATCGTGACGGGGAAGATCTTCAACCACAGTTCATCGACTAGGTCGTTTGCTAACAGCGTCTGTAGCAAGTTGCCGCTTCCATGCACTTGAATGGTTGGTCCCTCTTGCTGCTTTAATTCGCGAAGTTGAGCGACCACGTCGCCCTTAATCTGAATGGTCTCTTTCCAATCTTCGCTGACATGTCCATTGCTGACAACGTACTTCCTGGCCTTGTTGAGCCCCAACCCCTCCTCGGGATGCCTTGGCCAGTATTCAGCGAAAATGTCATACGTGATCCTTCCCAAGAGCAGGTCATAAGGCTGAACCATCTGCCGGCTCATCTCTGCGCCGATGACTTCGTCAAAGTGAGGGACGCTCCATCCCTCTAGTTCAAATCCGCCCCAACCATCTTCGCCTTTGCCTCCCGGGGCCTGCATTACGCCGTCCAGGGAGAGAAACGTCAGCGCCACGATCTTTCGTTTGATGTCATTTGTATTGGGCAAGGCGGTCACTCACCTTTCTCGGCCGCGAGTGCCGTAGCGAATTTGTCGAGCGAGGTCTCCCAACCCTCCTTCATCTGGACTTTTTGCATGATTTCAAGAACCTCAGTGGATTCGACGACGTAGAGCACCGTTACCTTTGTCTTCTCGCCTTCTGCCTCAAAAGTGATTGTGACTACATTTTCTTTCGGGAAGATTGGGTCGAATCCATATTCCGTGGGATCGATTCTGTCACCGTGTTCATTGGCGAAGCCATCGGCACATACTAATTTCTGAAAGGGAACTATCTCCTTGTACGTCCCACCGCTCCAATAATCAGACCCGTCCGGGCCGCGCATACAAAATAGATACTTGCCACCAACTCGGAGATCGACTGTGCAGATCGGGGATGTGAAGTAATTAGGACCCCACCACTGCATTATCAATTCAGGCGTCGTCCAGACCTTCCATACGAGTTCGGGGGATGCATCAAAGACACGTTCCACTCTCAATTCATGCGTTCCTGCGGTCATTTCGCTCTCTCCTTTTTATTCCGCGATTCCGTTTTCGCTTTCTCCGCCTGTAGTACTTTCTCAATGGCATCAAATCTCTTATTCCACAGGAGCGTCATTCTCCGTGACCACTCCTCGATTTCGCCCAAGCCCTTAGGGTCGATCTCGTAAATTCTCAGTTGCCCTTGCCTTTCAACGCGAACCAACTTTGCCTCCCGAAGGACCTTCAGGTGCTGAGAAATGGCGGGCGGACTAGCGTCAAAGCGTTGATAAATATCGGTGGCCGAGAGCCTGCCTTTGCTGGAAAGCATCTCAATAATCTCGCGCCTAGTGGGGGCTGCCAACGCTTCAAATACATCCATGGGAAGATATTAAAGGCCCTACTTAATTAAGTCAAGACTTAAATGAGTACTACTCGATTACGTGGGGATCCCCGTAACAACGTGCAGCCATTTTCCGTCTTCAGCATGTGTAATGGAGAGGATTTCAAAAGGAAGACCGGCCAGAATTTTCCGGATCTCCGGTTCGGAGTGGTAATTGAAATACCTGGGGGCGTCCATCTTCTCCGTCGTGACTTCCTCGCCTTCGCCCGCCTTCAATGAAAAAGCAAACACTCCGCCAGACCTCAAAATCAAGGCGATATTTTTCAAGGCGTTTTCAAAAATTGGCTGTGGCGCATGAAGCAGAGAGGCGTTTGCGAAGACTCCATCAAAATTGCCAATCCACTCAGCCTTTGGATCATTTCGAAAATCGAACTCAGCCGTCTCGAAACCCTGCGAAGACAGTCGTTGCAAAGCTTCGGGAATCACGTCTGTGCATGTGACGTTGAAACCCATTGAAGCCAAATATCTAGCATCACGGCCGGATGCAGATCCAATTTCAAATATCGAGCCCATTGCAGGCAGATGGGAGACGAAAAAGTCGAGAAGCTCCTTGAATTCCCCGCGCGGTTCTGTGCCTGTTCGTGCAACATATTTGTCGAAATTCTCACGATAAGTCTGAATGGTCAGGTCAGAATTACTGATCATTCAAGCCCTTGCCTTTGAGAATGGCTTTGACGCTTTTCTCAACCCTTGCTTCCCGCGTTGTGGACTGCTTGGCTCCAGAAAAATAAAGCAGATATGCCCTCTGCCGACCCGGCGTCAGTGCATAAAAAGCCTTTTTCAAGGCGGCTGATTTATCTAATCTGACTTGGAACTCTTCAGGAACTTCGTATTCGGTCGTCTTCTTAAGCTCCACTTTCATGCCGGCTTTTTCAACTTCAATCGCCTCGTGAATATAAGACTTCAAGACCGTTTTCAACTTAACTATTTCGCGGACATTGGTAAACCGGATCTGGCGAGCGGATTGAACATTGGCCGTTTGCTGGATGAGGATGCCCTTGGCATCTTCCAACAAAGCGCCCTTCATAAATAGGATCGCGCAGTAGTCCTTGAAACCATGGATCAAAAGTACGTTCTTGCCCTCAACGGTGTAGCAAGGCTGACCCCACTTGAGTTCTTCAGTCAGCCCGCAATCCAGAATTATTGCCCGAAGTTTCTCGAGTTCTTCCGGCCACTTTTTCTCTTTGCTGAGGAAAATATCAACCTTGCGATTCACGCTAATCATTTTCCCCTCTAGTACTTGGCAACTTGATGGTGGCTTTTTCCACTCCCCTCGATTATGAACGAACTGCCCCAATACTGCAACGCCAACGAAGAATTACAAAGGCTCAGTCGATCGAAATGGCCGCGCATTACGAAGAAGGAGCCTCTACGAGTGCGGACTTTCCTTCCAGGAGGCTGGTACCCAACTCGGGTGCTCGATCGGCACCGTGCGAGATCATCTGCGGGACCGTTTTTGTTAAGATCTGATTAATGAAAATTACCGAAGCAAAACTCATAGTTCTCCGAGGAAACTCGGGCTCTGGAAAAAGTACCACTGCCAAAATGTTACGAGATGCGGTAATTGCCGAAGGTAAACACAAAAAGATAGCTCTAATAGAGCAAGATTATTTGCGCAGACATATCTTAAAAGACAAAGAAACTGAGGGCGCAGATAACATCGAACTCATATACGAAACAGTTTGCTTTGCTCTAAAGAGAAATTACTCGGTGATACTTGAGGGAATTCTCTACTCAAAACATTACGATGATATGGTGATGAGGTTAAATAAACACTGTTCTGACTTCTACTACTATTATTTTGATGTCTCTTTCAGCGAGACGTTAAGAAGGCATGGACTGAAACCCAACGCCAAAGAGTTCGGAGAAGCTGAAATGCGTGAGTGGTACAAAGAAAAAGATCTGTTACATATGCCCGGCGAAGAACTCATCCCTGAAAATATGCCTCAGCAGGAAATCGTTAAGATGATATTAGATAGAACTGGGCTGTAAGAGTTACGGGTTCGTCCGCTAGGGGCACGGAAGTTAACTAATGGTGAAATCTTTACTCAACGCTGCGGCATATTTGACGAAGGCCAATACTTCATCGAATATTTCAGGCACAGCAGGCTGACTTATGTGAATCTCGGTGTCTTGACGCTCATTCCAACAGAAATCAATGAGCGGTATCCATTTGGCGTCTAATCTGGTTTTCGCCCACTCCGCGCCTTCAAGTTTAGAAGTGACTCTTCCTTCGTCAAGGTCCTGCAGCATCCGGCAATAATGCAACACGATGAATGCCTGGAAGAAGCGGTTTCTGTAGGGCTCTGGATCTTCGAGAAGTTCCTTCCCCCAACCAACGAGCGTATTGCGTACCTCTGTGCGTAACGCATTGGCAGACACTGAATTCGAGAGAGCGGTCGGCTCTGGACCAATTACTACAACAGCCTTTTCTGCGAGGGTCCATCGAACCACAAGAGAGTTGTCGTGGTCTGATCGCTCTAACGTGGGGCTACCGTGACAGAAGTGCCAGAGCTCTCGGTTCTCGCCTTCAGTGCGACCGTCTCGGGAAAATGGTGAAGATGGTTGATTAAGGATGTCCTTGGGAAAAAACGAATACTCAAACTGCTTAACCCAGCGGTTGTCCTGATGGTAAGTCCGATCGTGCACAGATTGAACCTGTTGAACCTGCGATTCTGACAACTCATCACTCGTTACGACGATAAAGTCAATATCACTTGTTAAGTCAAAATCGCCGATTGCAAGCGAACCCACTAGATATACGCCGACCAGAGAGTCTCCGAGCGCTACTTGTAGTCGCTCGGCATGATCCTTCAATACTCCATCTAACTCAGGGTATTGGGTCATTTTCTCGGTATTCATGTATTAATTGTGTGAGAACAGGTCTGATAAGCCAACTTCACCTCGGTAGCTGCGCGCTCATGGAATGACCCTCGTTGACGAAGCGAGGGCCATCCCACGGTTATGCGACTGGTGAGAGTCGAACTCACCGCCTGCCCTACGTCATGAGGCTGCTCTATCCGCTGAGCTACAGCCGCACGAGGTGAGGGTAGCTTGCAAGACACTTGTCTCTAAGCATGAAAGTTTGGAGGGTTATTAAGCTACGCATGTGTGTGGTGCTAAGGTTTAGTTACCTACGTCATTAGGCATAAAACCCCTTGGTTAATCTCCAAGGGGTTTTTCTTTGCAAAAAAGTGTCAACTACCTCCCGGGACGTCCGTCAACGATGTCCCGACATAAACAAAAAAATTGTGGAGCTGAGGGGAATCGAACCCCTGACCTTCTCATTGCGAACGAGACGCGCTACCAACTGCGCTACAGCCCCTCAACTGGACCTTCCAGAGAGATACAGGTGAGGTTAGCACTCGAACCAAGATCTTGGAATTGCCCGTCTGCTGCGTGGTTTTAACGAACTCGTTCAATCGCCGGATGAAAGCACACCTGGTCGCAATAACCACAAGAGAGACACGGTGATCGCCGCATAGGCGCCGACCCCAACAGATGCATTTGCAATAGCCATAAGGGTGGCCAGGAAATACAAGCTTGGTGCTAGTAGTAGGCGTCGATTTAGATACTGAATCGTCCGCTTGGGAGTTGTGGTGTGCATCAAGCTCTCGTGTCGTGCGATCCACCACCACATCCAAGCTAATACGACAGCGGCGGCGGTCAAAATCGCGCCAAAGAACACAGCAGCCGAACGCTGGTCGCGATTCTGGGCAAGATAAGAGGCGAAGGTCGAGGTGGCAAAGGGGAGAAATACGACAAGAAGCATAAGAATAATATTGGAGACGAATACAGTGCTATCGAGTCGCTGCAGATGAATGAACACCCGATGGTGTTGGAGCCAAATGAGGGCAATGACTACGAAACTAATCGCGTAACCGATAAAGTGTGGCCACTGTTTGGTCACAAACAAACCCATACTCTGCTTAGTTGTGGAATGTGGTACCTGGAGATCGAAGACGAGCAGAGTCATAGCGACGGCGAACACATTGTCCGTCAAAGACTCAAGGCGGCGCGTGTCCATGTGTCCTCCAGCAAACAAGTCAAGTGATCCCTGCACCTTGGTGCGCATCGTAGTAGTGGCAAGCCTAAGACCGCTGCTCACCAGGCAAGTGGACTTTCCAGATAGGCGCCGAAGGGATTAGCCCCAGGGATTGGGTCTCGGAATTACTCGTTCGCTGCGCGATTCTGGCGCAGGCGTTCAACGGCCTCATCTGCGAGTTGCTGATCGAAGACCTGATCGCGGCTTGGAGCTACAGCAGAAAGAGCCTCATTTGCCAGGCGTTCTTGCTCCTCGGACCAAGCACCCGGAATCGTCAGGTCGATTACGCGTTTTGAAACCACGGCCTTTGGCGCGCCGACATAAGTTGGCAGAGGGACGTTTTTTGGCTGCCAGGAATTGCGAAGTTCTGCCGTGCCTTTGGGCACGATGACTACGCCGCTTATTTCGCGGTCAGCCAGCGGAATCCAATGTTCGCGAGATTCTTTCGGTGTGAAAACTTGAGAGAGATTCGTCGGAGAAACACCAGCGGTTGATCGATGTAGTTGCGAAACACGGCGACGCTGCAATCGATCAGCAACGCTCTGTCGCCGCACATGGACTACATAACCCCCCAGGCCAACAACGGGAACGGCCAAATAAATAAGTGAAATGGAATTCAATGCGGTTTCAAGAACAGTCCCGAGAAGGCCGACAATCAATAGTGCGAAAACAATTCGACGTCGCAAAAGCACTTGCGCGATTCTTGACTCGCGATCTAGTTCTGTGTGTGCTGGTCCCGAACTCATAGAATCCTCACCCGTCGTACTCGTAACAATTCTCATCGCGCTCTTGTAGCGCTCGACAGATTTTCCAGAAACTTCGTCATGACTATGAACCCATCGGGGAACAAAATAGGCAACCCACATCCCGACAATGAAGAGATAAATGATTCCTGACGCCATGATGCTTAAAGATAGAGGCAGGAGTATCAGCTTTCGGGTATTTACGTGGGCAATTTGCCCCATTTTTCTCAATTGATCAGGCTAAATAATTTTCGGATTTTCTCGGACGAAGCAGATATGGTCCCGCCATTGCCCATCAATATGCAGGAACCGGGGCCTTTCTCCCTCAAAGTGATAGCCCGCTTTCTCGGCTACACGACGAGAGGCGCCGTTCTCGGGCCGGAAACTGATCTCGATTCTGTGAAGCCCTAATTTGCCAAAGCCGTAATCAGTCATCATCATCACTGCCTTGCTAGTGATTCCCTTATTGGAGAACCGTTTATCAATCCAGTATCCGATATGGGCTCCGCGCAATGCTCCCATGACAATTCCACCTAGCGTTATCTGCCCAACCAGAGAACCCTGATACCAAACGGCCAAACTCAGAGAACGCTGGGCACGGCCTTCACGGTTATGGGTAGAAACCATTTGAAAAAACGATGGCAATTCGGGATCGCCACTGGTGCCAGGCACTGTCGGCTTGGTCGCCTCCCATGGCGCCAACCATTCGCGATTTACCGCACGAACTTCGTCCCATTTTCCGCGATCACGCCAACGTAGAGGTCGCAAAGTAACGTCATTTGATGTGAGAACGACTGGCCACTTTCCGTATGTCATTGCCCTACCTAAAAATATCGTCGTCGAAGGACGACAACCGTAACCTCTGCACCTGCTTCTAAGCCAACATCTGATTCGGGGATCGCAATCAGTGCGTTTGCATCAGAGAGCGTTGTCATGTCCTCTTGGTCGGCAAGGGCACGGACCGATCGACCATCTTCGGATAGGAAGGCCCGCAGATAAGTTCTGGCGCCGCGCGTGGAAGAAATTGGCTTCTCCAGGCGCGCTTTTACAGAGGGGCGGTGGATATTGGACGAACCCAACATCGTTCGAATCATGGGTCGGACGAAAAGCTCGAGTGAGATGTAAGCCGAGATCGGATCACCAGGCAAAGTCACCACCGGGGTTCGATCCGGGCCGATGTGGCCGAAATTGTGTCGACCACTTGCCTCTATTGCCAGATCTACCGTGGTTATGTCGCCAAGGGAGGTCAATGCCCGTGTGATGAGGTCGAAGGATTCGTCATGGCGCTCTCCGCTTACAACGACAAGGTCGGCACGGACCAGATTGTCCTCAATCGCCGATTTGAGTTGGCTCTCATTATCTGGAATCGAGAAAACGCGATAGCCAACGGCGCCGGCTTCACGAACCGATGTTGTCAGGAGCCAGGAATTGGTCTCGTATTCCTCGCCAACGGAGAGATGCTCGCCCGGTTCGACCAAGTCGGGACCGGCTGAAATGACAACCACCCGCGGATGAGGTCGAGTGGGCAGGGCCTTGAGTCCGATCGATGCCGCCAATCCGATCTGCGTAGATCGGATTCGGGAGCCGGCCTTCATCACGATGCGGTCTCCCACATAAACGTCCTCGGCCAATGTCCCGCCGTGGGCATCAAGGAGCGGCATCGCAAATGGCTCGAGTGGGCGACAAATGGAAAGTAGGGAGGTCAGAAATTCATCGACCCGGATTTGCTCTGACATACTCACACCATACTTGTTCTTCGATAATTTCTAGGTATTTGTAGAGGATTTAGGTGAATACAGCAGATCAGAAGAAGGCACTGCGCGATCGATTCCGTCGAGAGCGCCGTGATCGCTACATGGCCGCCACATTCGTATATTTATTGAGCGCCCCAGAGTTCAGCAAAGCCAGATGTGTGACGAGTTACATATCCGTCGGCGATGAGCCCAGCACACAGGAAATTAACCAAGAACTCATATCTCGGGGTGTGACCCTTTTACTTCCGCGAGTTGCCGGAAAAGCACTTCAATGGGTCGAGTGGAATGGAGATCCCAAGAATCTCAAAGAGACTCGCAAGTTGCTCGAGCCAACTGGAAAAGAGCGCGAAGACCTCACTGATGTTGATGTCATGATCGTCCCTGCCCTCCACATCGACCAAGACGGATACAGGATTGGTCAAGGCGGCGGATATTACGACCGCACTTTGCCGAAGATGCCAGGTTGGAAAGTTGGCATTGTCTACCCAGGTGAAATAACCGGTGACTTGCTCCCGCGCGACGACTGGGATGTGCGACTTGCGGCCGCGGCAACGCCCGATCTCATTGTGAGGTTTGCCAAATAACTCTAGGCAATTTGCCAAGTAAATCTGGGCAATTAGCGCTTTATGTTCCTTGCCATGATGATGCGCTGAATCTGGTTTGTACCCTCATAAATCTGAGTTAGCTTGGCATCTCGCATCATCCGTTCGACTGGGTAGTCAGAGACATACCCGTAGCCACCCATGATCTGCACGGCATCGGTGGTCACCTTCATCGCGGTATCGCTAGCAAAGGTCTTACATGCCGCCGCGAAGAATTTCAGATCAGCATCGCCGCGATCACTCTTGGCTGCAGCTGCGTACGTCAATTGTCGGGCGGCTTCGATGTTCATCGCCATGTCCGCCAACATGAATTGGATCCCTTGAAAATCAAAGATCGGCTTGTTGAATTGGTGTCTTTCGTGGGCATAGTTGCTCGCGATATCGAGGGCACCTTGGGCCAGACCAAGTGCTTGGGCGGCAATGGTGATGCGGGTGTGATCCAAAGTTTCCATGGCAACAGCGAAACCTGCATTGACCGGGCTGATCCTGCGATCATCAGATAGTTCGACATTGTCGAAATAGACCTCACGCGTGGGAGAACCGCGAAATCCCATCTTCTTCTCGTGGGCACCGAAGGAGACCCCCGGATCGCTCTTCTCGACGATGAAGGCGGTGATCCCGGCTTCTCGTTTTTCAGGATCGGTGGAGGCCATGACGGTGTAGAAATCCGAGAACCCTGCGTTGGATATCCACTTCTTGCTCCCGTTGATAATCCATTTATCTCCAGATTTCACGGCTTTTGTAAGCAGGGCGGCGGCATCTGATCCCGCGTTTGATTCAGAGAGACAGTAGGAAAATCCTTTTCCTTCAGCAGCTTGGCGTAGCCAGCGCTCTTTCTGTTCGTGAGATCCAGAGAGCATCAAGGGCAAGGCGCCCAGTTTATTTACAGCGGGTATCAGCGATGAAGACCCACACACGCGCGCGACCTCTTCAACAATGAGAACTACCGCGAGGGCATCTGCACCCTCGCCACCGAATTCGGCGGGCACGTGGGCCGACGCAAGGCCGGCACGCTGCAGGGCATCGTATGCCTCCTGCGGAAATCTGGAGTTCTCATCGACGTCGCGGGCGAATGGTGCAATCTCTTTGAGGGCGAGGGCTCGAACGCTTTCGCGCAGATCCTTGTGCTCTGAAGGAAGATCAAAGAGCGGTTCAGTTGTCACGTTCATCCCTTGCTGCCAGTTTTGCCAGATACGCGTTGTATTGGGCTAAATCATCAGGTGTCCCCATCGCTGCCGCCCGTTCGGCATTGCGATCAATTCTTCTTGCCTCGCGAGAGTCATCTCGGACCCAGAGGATGAAGGTGGCAACTAGGGCGAGCATGATCGGAACTTCACCCATCGCCCACCCAAGAGAGCCACCAAGGTGTTGATCGGAGAGTAGATCAGGTGACCAGAGTCGATGAAGTTGTGCATAGTATCCATGATCCAAAAGAGTCGTTGAAGAAATCAGCGCCACAGAGAAGAAGGCGTGTATCGCCATCGCGGCAAAAAGCAGGACGACTCTTGCCAAATACGGAACACGTTTCGGATTCGGATCTACGCCGATGATCACATGAAAGAAGAGCAGCCCGGCCAATATGAAATGCATATCCATCACGAAGTGACCGGTGTGACTGAGCATCATTCCACCGAAGAGAGGCGTCAAATAAAGGATGAATAGGGAACCGTCAAAGATGGCAAGTGCCACAATCGGGTTTACCCAAATGCTTACTAGGCGCGAATGCAATGCGCTAATGAGAGTTCCGCGGACACCGCGCTCGTCAGGAGTCCTGCCCTGCGGAAGCGTGCGCAGTGCCAAAGTGATCGGCGCGCTGAGAATAATGAAAATCGGCGCGACCATTCCCAAGACCATGTGCGCGACCATGTGATAAGAAAATGCAAAGTAGGCATATACCCCGAGCCCGCCGCTGGTAGCAAACTCGATGATGACGCAGCCGATGACAAAATAAATCGTTCTGCTCACCGGCCACCTGTCGCCCTGACTTTTCAAAATGGCGACCCCGCGCAGATACAGCGCAAGGGAGAGAGCCAAGATTCCAAGGAAGAGGGCATCAGGATTGAAGGCCAGAAGAACTCGCGTGAAGTTGGGAGCACCCGGCATCGGCAATCCCGCCACGGTCGTAGCCGCGTCGAATTTGCTACCCAGGGCAGGAGCTGGCGGCTGATTGGTAGACAACCACGATCCCAGAGCCAACGCGATGATCATGATGGATAGCTCAACGGTTATTAACTGGGAGAATTTGGCCCAATTGATACTCATGCTTTCGCGAGCCGAGAGATTCCTTCGATGCTGGTAGCCGATGTAGATTAAGAGAAGTGTCAACAAGACTTTGGCGATAACGATGAAGGCATAACTGGTGTGCCAGGCCTCGCTGAAATTCAAGCGAGTCCACGCGTTGGCAACTCCACTTATGACAACTGCGATAACTGACCAGAGAGCCAATTGGCTAAAGCGTGGAACCGCAAGTCCACGGGCATCTGGATCAAGGATCGCAAGACCGAAGACACCACCAACCCAAATACACAGGGCCATGACATGGATGATCAAGGAACCGATCGCCAGCGCGTGCGATCCACTGGAAGCGGAGTGGCTTTCGAAGACCGGTGCAACGATGCCAATCAGGGCCGCCATCAATAACAAAATCGCGGCGCCGTTTCGTTTTACGTTCTGTACCAGACCCGCAATCAACAGCGCGACGACAAGTTGAAAGAACATGTACTGACCAAGGGTCACCTGTGTTACAAAGGATCTCAATGTTGTGAAGTCCATCGCCACGCTGATCTGTGAACCCAGAATATTGGCCAAAGTTAAGACGATATTGGCAGCCCCAGCGACAACCCAAAGTATGGCCGACCAGAATGCCGCGCTACGAAGTCGCAGGGATTGAGCCGAAAGTTTGCCATGCTCGTCTTCAAGTAAAAAGGAGATCGCCAGTAGTACTCCGACGACAGCAATACTCGATGTAATAGTGACAAACTTGCTGATTGTTGTCAGGGCATTCACAAACGGTCCCGAACTCGGAAGGGACGCAGCGAGCAGGATCATTTCTTCTTGATGAGCTTCCATGCGTAGTAGACGAGGAAGAGAAAAACTGCACCAACGGCAAAGATCAATCCAACGACAAGTACTGGCACGCCAATCCCATTACTCGCGGGGGCTTCAGATGTGGTTGGCGAAGGAGTTATCACACTGGGCGAGGGCGATGAAATAACACTCGGCGCGTTAAAGGTGAAAGTGAAGGAGCCTTGCAAAGGAACGTCATTGTTGGTCAGCAACGAGTACGACACCGTGTAAAGACCTGTGACCTTCATCAATTTCAAGCCCGCGACAATTGTTGTGGCATTGACGGTTAACGTGCCATCATCGACACGAGCACCTTGCGGATCGGTAACGGTGACCGTGTTGCCTGTATCCATCACGACATCCTGGGTGTTCAAGGTGATGGAACTGGGCGTGGAATTCACCGTGGATCCGGCAACGGGTGAGGTGCTGACCAGCGAGTTCGCGCAAGCCGGGCCCGCCATCAAGGCGGTGGCCAGAAATGCCAGCATCGCGCCGGCGAACACCTTCTTCATCTTCATGAGTCCCCTCCCAGGCAGCGCACAATTCGCCTCTATCGTCTCACTTCTTTAGACTTCGTTCCACCGCCCCGCGCGGGGAGACCGCTTAAAAGCCAGACGGACTGACACCGAGAGGATGCTAAATGCCCACTTATCAATATGCATGCAGCTCCTGTCACCATGAATTTGAGGTTTTTCAAGCCTTTAGCGATTCGTCATTGACGCACTGCCCAGAATGCAATGGAAAATTGAACAAGGTCTACTCCGCAGTCGGCGTTGTCTTCAAGGGATCTGGTTTCTACAAAACTGATTCAAAAAGTGAGTCAAAACCTGCCAGCCCCATTTCGAAAGAGAAGACCAGTAATACAACTTCAACAGAAAGCACGCCAACAGTTAAATCCTCCGACTAAGATGATCAGTCGTGGTGTGGTGGCTTATCGGATTTGATCTCTTCTTCCCGAAGATTCTTCTCATTTTCATCATCGCGCGGATCGCGCTCATCTGCCGTCGTCTTTGGCCAGATCTCACTCATCATTTACCAATCCCCAACGAGAGTTCCAAGCCATCGAGGACGGATTCAAACGAGGCGGCCGGAAGATGGCCCTCTACGATCAGTGCAGTTGCACCATGAACTGCCGACCACGAAAGAATTTCTCCATATGGTCTGATGTTCTTCTTGATCTCCCCGCACTCTTGCAAGTCATCTAGGCATGAACAGAGAAGATTCCATGCCCGACTTTCTTGCCGTTTGATCTGTGCCTCGGCGAAATCTATGGAGCAAAATCCCCCGAACATCAAGCGGAATAGATTCGGCTCGCTATTTGCCCAGTCGAAATAGGCCCGGCCCAATGCGCGAAAACGTGCCCGGGCTGCCTTGGCGGTCTTTCCCGGAAATTGCGCGAGAGCGGCTTCCTGCAAATCGGCCAGTCGCTCGAAGAGTTCTTGGCCCACCCCTGAAATAAGCGAGTCCTTATCCGGGTAGTAGTGATAGGCCGCGCTCGGGCTCACACCTACCTCCGCCGCGACCGCTCGCAAGGAGAGGTGCTCTGCGCCATTGGCACGCACCATCGCCGTCGCGGCAGCAATAAGTGCTGCTTCGAGGTTGCCGTGGTGATACGTCCCACGGGGTTTAAGCAATGACATGGCCGAATCATCTCGCTAATCTTGACAATGTTCAATTCGTCCGAGAATAATCTGCACATCGTTCAGATTTGGAGATCTAAGTGTTTAACGCAATCGCCCATGCGGTAATTAGTCGCCGCAAGTCGACCCTCATCATCTTCCTCCTCGTGGTCTTTGCGGCTGGCGGAATCGGGTCACTGGCCTTTAGCAAACTCGACAGCGGCGGATACTCCGATCCCAAGAGCGAATCAGCGCGGGCCGCTAAATATCTCACCACCCACTTCCACGTTAAAGATCCCGGCATCGTGCTCGTTGTTGATTCAGGAGCGAGAAAAGTCAGCGATCCAATCGTTGCCGCCTCTGTCGCCCGGCTTGAGGCGCAAGTTGGCGCGGTGCCAGGAGTGGCTCAAACTCTTTCCTATTGGTCCACCGGTGGTCTGCCTTCCCTTGCCTCCCGCGACGGAAAGGCCGCCTACCTCTTTGTCTACACGAAAAATACGGAGTTCGGCTCAACTAGCGATATCGGCAAAGTCATTCAGAGCAAGTTCGACGGAAAATTTGAGTCCTTGCATGTCTATGCAACAGGGGCCGGCGTTATCGCACATGCGATCAACACCAAGATCTCCAAAGATCTGGCATTGGCTGAAACAATTTCCATTCCGCTCACCTTTGTTTTATTGGCCTTCGTCTTTGGAGCCCTGGTCGCTTCAGCGATGCCGCTTGTAGTCGGGGTCAGTGCCATTCTCGGGGCGTTCTTCCTAATCTATCTCTTCACTCTTTTTACAAATGTCAGCATTTTCGCGCTCAACTTGATCACCGGGTTAGGACTCGGCCTTGGTATCGATTACGCGCTCTTAATCGTTAATCGATTCCGCGAGGAACTCCACTCCGGAAAGGATGTGGAGGAGGCGGTCTTCACTACGGTGACAACTGCAGGTAAGACCGTTTTCTATTCTGGTCTTTCGGTCTTTGTGACAATCAGCGCGATGATGTTCTTCCCATTGAGTTTCTTGAAATCATTTGGCTACGCCGGCGTATCCGTCGTGGCCCTGGCTGTTGCGGGGGCATTGATCCCCCTGCCGGCAATCTTGGCCATCCTCGGGCATCGCGTTGATAAGGGAGTCGTTCGAAAAAGCGCCATAGTTCCAAAGGGCGAGGGTCGATGGGCAGCGACCGCGCGTTTCGTTATGCGTCGACCCGTGCCAGTAGTGCTTGTTTCATTGATTATTTTGGGAATTTTCGCAGCGCCAATTGCGAACGTGGCATTCGGTCAGGTCGACTCTCGTGTTCTACCGAAGTCAGATAAGGCCGCGATCGCTTCACAACTCATTGTGGACCGCTTTCCCGGCCAAGAAGGAAGCCCAATCGAGATCATCATCCCCGGCGGAGTAAGCAAGGTCGCAGAGGTCACCGCCTACGCAAAGAAAATAGCTGTCGTGCCAGGAATCGTTCATATGAACCCGCCCCAGACGCAGGGAAATGACCTCCGACTCTCTGCTGTGCAATCGATGCCGTCAAGATCGACTCAGGCAGAAGTGCTTATTCATGCCCTTCGCGCTATCCCCTCTCCGTCAGGAACACTCATAGGAGGGGCGGCAGCGGATTTCACTGATACGCAAGATGGGATCGCACACACCCTCCCTTGGGCCCTAGCTTGGATTGCACTGAGTGTCCTAATTCTGATTTTCATCTTTACAGGGTCAATCATCTTGCCGATCAAGGCCGTACTGCTCAACGTCTTATCCCTTGTTGCAACTATCGGTGTGTTGACGTGGATATTCATTGATGGTCATATGAAATGGCTAGTCGGTGATTTCACAACGACTGGCAGCCTCGATACTGGAATTACAATCTTGGTTGCCGTTGTTGTCTTTGGCCTTTCCATGGATTATGAAATCTTCCTACTCTCCCGCATTCGCGAAGAACATGTCGCCGGAAAATCCAATATGGAATCCGTGGCCACTGGTTTGCAGCGCTCTGCCCGAATTATAACTGCAGCGGCACTACTCCTTGCGGTTGTCTTCGCCGCATTTGTGACCAGTGGTATCTCATCCATCAAAGCGATGGGTGTCGGGGTTGCCTTCGCGGTAATTGTGGATGCCACGTTGATTCGCGCTTTTCTTGTTCCCGCATTAATGCGCCTCTTCGGTGAGAGAAACTGGTGGGCGCCTAAATCATTGAAGCGATTTACTCTGACGCACTAGCTTTTCGCGAACGGATTAGACTCCCAGTTTGTCTCCCACGATATTTCCCTTAGTATCGAAGGTAGCGGCTTTACCTTTTGAATCGACGATCTTCTTTAAAGTGCCATCCCAGTAGAGCGGAAGTCCTTGCGAGCTCAACAATGACTTTCCTGCAGCGGATAAAACTGCACCATTTGGACCCATATGAACTGCTTTATTATCCGGACCGGTAACGGTCTTACCACTTACCTTGATTGTGGCAATTGTTGGGTCGGCAATGTTTACCGCTTTGCCATTCGGCCCGATGATGGGCTTGCCATCAGAATCCAGCACACCACCGCCGGTTGAGACTTCCGTCGGCAACCCTTTCTTATCGAGCATCGGCGTGCCCGAAGGTTTCATGAGGCCGCCGTTGATGCTAATGGTGATCGGCATTGCTCCGTAACTCTTTATCCGCTCCCCATTGAAATCGACTAACTGCCCATTAGCACCGAAGGCGAATTGCTTTCCTTTGAACTCAATAGGCTGACCCGTTGCCGACAGGGCTACCTCGCCGATCGCACCTGTAAATACTTGCGTTCCCGATTTATCCAAAACAGCAATGCCCTTGGAATCTACAATGGGTTGGACCATCAATGGCGATCCGTCATTGGAAACTTTTACTTGTCCATCGCTCCCCACTAGTGCCTGCGCCGCCAAAACGACTCCTCCAGCGCCGATCACTGGTTTTCCCGAAGCATCAATAACTGGGGGTGCAAATGCAATCTCCCCGCTCGCAGAAGTGACTGGCTTTCCATTCGCGTCCAAGAGTGGCGCCGCCAGAACAACTTTTCCCGTGGCATCGACAATTGGCTTTCCGTTGGCCTTCACAACCGGTTGGTTGGTGATCGCATTTCCATTAGCGTCCAAAATTGCCTTACCCAAAGAATCCAAAATCGGTTGAACAAAAATTGGTTTCCCGCTTGGATCTGCCAACATCTTGCCATCACCGCCAACGAATGCTTGCATCGTCAAAGGATTGCCGCCAACATCAAATACAGGTTTACCGTCTTTATCTAGTATGGGTGACATCAAAATGGCTTTGCCATCGTCGCCAGTGAGTGGCTTGCCGTCCTTGGCCATCTGCACGAGTTGAGTGAGTGCTTGACCGTTGTTAGACAATATTGCTTTTCCATCCGAACCCACCATCGGCGCAATGTTTATCGGATTTCCATTTCCGTCCAACAACTTTTTGCCGTCGGATCCGAGGGCCTCTGAAATTCCAATCTGGTGGCCATCCGCATCTGTCACAAACTTTCCAGCCGCAAGAGTGCCAGCAATCTTGGTGAGTTCTGCCATTTGCCCTATGCCGATTTGTCGTGCCTGATCACTAAGTCGTTGCAATTGCTGGCCCGCTTGCTTTTGCGCATCGCCCTGTTGTTGTAACTGTTGGCCAGTTTGCTTTTGTGCATCGCCGAGTTGCTGTAATTGTTGGCCCTGCTGTTGCTGTTGCTGTTGTTGTTGCTCGCCCGCGGCCTTTGCCGCATCTCCCAATTTCGCAGCTTCGCCATCTTTTTTTGCTTGCTCGCCCTGCTGTTGCTGTTGTTGTCCCTGCTGGTCGCCTTGTTGTTGTCCCTGCTGTCCCAGATCCTGTCCCTGTTGCTGTCCGCTTTGACCCTGCAAAGGGGGCAATGGTGGAATTGTCACGCCGGGAGGTAATTGCTGTGGAATGGAAGTCGGCGGACCTTGGTTCGGCGAAAGAGAGGAACCTTCCGCGCCGGCCGGAGCAATTGATCCCGCGAACGAAAACGAAAGTGCAATAACAAATAGATAGATACGGCGTAACCCGACAGGTTTCATGTTGACCTCATCAATGGGTGCCGGAGCAATTCCTAAATGGAACTGTCGGTTGTATCAATAATAAATCGACAGGTATATCAAGGCCCACAAAAATTACTCATTTTGATGAATGGGGGCACTCATTCATTGATACATAGCAAAAAGTGCGAAAGATCTTCAGAAAGGAATCTGTGTCCTCGGCCGGAGTCGGACCGGCGACCTACCGCTTAGGAGGCGGTTGCTCTATCCACTGAGCTACGAGGACTTTCATGCGCAATATTGGCAGATTAAAGGGCATTGGCTAGCATTGGCCTCCTAGTACCCATCAATAGTTTTATGAATGAAAGGCCGTTCAATGAAAGCGCTAGTTATAGGCGCAGGCGGCGTTGGCAGGGCAATTGCAAATATTGCTTCCCGAAGGTCATTTATCAGTTCCATGGTGATCGCCGATCGCACTCTGGCGCGCGCGGAAGAAGCCGTGGCCAGGGTCAAAGACGCTCGATTCTCTGCCGCGCAGGTTAACGCTGCCGAACTTGAAGATATCCGCGAACTCATCCGCCGGGCCGACCCTGACGTTGTCATCAACGCAGTAGACCCCCGTTTTGTCATGCCGATCTTCCTGGCCTGCGAGATTGAGAACACCAACTACATCGATATGGCAATGTCGCTTTCCCGGCCTCACCCCCATTACCCAAATACCGAAACCGGTGTGAAGTTGGGGGACGAGCAATTTGCTCGCGACTGGAACTGGAGCGAGCGCGGCATCTACGCGCTCGTCGGGATGGGCATCGAACCTGGAATGAGCGACGTCTTCGCGCGTTACGCATCCGACCATCTTTTTAGCCGGATCGATTCCATCACTGTTCTCGACGGCTCGAACTTGACGGTTGAGGGCCATGATTTCGCTCCGTCATTTTCGATCTGGACAACCATCGAGGAGTGCCTCAATCCGCCATTGGTCTGGGAAGACGGTCGCGGCTGGTTTACAACCGAGCCATTTAGCGAGATTGAGACCTTCGATTTCCCGGAAGGCATCGGACCTGTCGAGTGCGTCAACGTCGAGCATGAGGAAGTTGTTCTCATTCCGCAGAAAGTGGATGCCAAGAAGGTCAACTTCAAATACGGCCTTGGAGCTGAGTTCATTACAACACTGAAGACCATCCACATGCTCGGCATGGACCGTAAAGAAAATGTGGAAGTCCAAGGTGTCTCAGTTTCTCCGCGCGATCTACTTGCAGCATCCTTGCCAGACCCAGCCACACTCGGCGAGCGCATGAAAGGCAAGACTTGCGCCGGCGCACTTGTGAAGGGTCTGAACAAAGAGGGACAGCCGTACGCCTGCTACATCTACAACGTTGTTGACAACGAATGGTCGATGAAGGAATACGGTGACCAAGCAGTTGTCTGGCAGACCGCAGTCAATCCTGTCGTTGCCATGGAATTGCTGCACAAGGGCATCTGGGAACCACTAGGAGTGAATGGTCCTGAATGGTTTGATCCAAAGCCATTCCTTGACTTGCTGGAAACCTATGGGACGAGTTGGACCATCCGGGAGGAAGATTCAAGCGGGATAGAGATCTAGTCCACAATGAACACCGACTTTGATGTGGTCATCGTCGGTTCTGGTTTTGGCGGTTCGGTATCTGCACTACGCCTGGTGGAAAAGGGTTACCAGGTTGCCGTCCTTGAGGCTGGCCGCAGGTTTGCAGATTCGGATTTTCCGAAGACTTCATGGCGGCTGAGCAAGTTCCTCTTCATGCCGCGCCTGGGGCTTCTAGGTCTGCAGCGGATTCATTTCCTGCCCGATGCAATCATCCTGGCCGGTGCCGGAGTCGGTGGCGGATCGCTGATCTACGCAAACACGTTGTACCAACCTGGGGATAAATACTTCCGCGATCCACTCTGGTCGCACATCACCGATTGGAAGAGCGAGCTCACCCCGTTCTACGAGCAGGCCAAGCGGATGCTCGGCGTTACTGTAAATCCATATTTCTCACCGAGTGATCAAGCAATGAAAGATGCCGCCATCGCAATGGGAGTTGGTGAGACATTTCAAATGGCGCCCCTGGGCATCTACTTTGGCAACGGAACAGATGCCACCGTGGCAGATCCTTACTTCGGCGGCGTCGGGCCAGAACGCAACGGCTGCATCCAATGCGGGGCCTGCATGACTGGCTGTCGCAATAACGCAAAGAACACTCTGCCGAAGAACTACCTCGGACTTGCTGAGCAAGCCGGGGCAAAGGTTTTTCCGTTAACGACTGTGACCAAGATCGAGCAAGGTTCAAACGGAGAGTGGACCATCCACACCGCCAAGACGGGACCACGTCCCACTATGGGCGAAACCTTTACGGCAAAAGACGTGGTGATTGCGGCTGGAACGTATAACACCCAGAAGTTGCTCCATCGCATGAAAGACGACCGGACACTACCGAAACTTTCAGATCGGCTCGGCGACTACTCGCGGACCAACAGCGAATCACTTGTTGGTGCAACGATGCCCAACACCGACGTTGATTTCAGCCAGGGCTCAGCAATCACCTCCTCTTTCTTCCCAGATGAAGATACCCACGTCGAGCCAGTCAGATACGGTAAGGGCAGCAATCTCATGGGTCTGCTGCAGACTGTTATGACGGATGGAACCTCATCCAAGGCTAGACGTAAGCAATGGCTCCAAAAAGTTACAGGTGATCCATCACTACTTCCCAAGGTACTCAATGTTCGTAGGTGGAGCCAACGCACAGTCATTGCCCTGGTGATGCAGAGCGTTGATTCTTGGATAAGGGTCAGACCCACGCGCGGAATTCTTGGATGGCATCTGACATCGAAGAACAGCTCGGATCACCCGAACGCAACGTGGATTCCCGCCGCCAATGAGACCGCGCGCTTGATCGCGGATAAGTACAAAGGAGTTGCCGGGGGACATCTTGGTGATCTAATCAACGCGCCTTTCACGGCGCACTTCGTCGGCGGCGCAGTAATCGGAGATTCAGCAGAGAAGGGCGTAATCGATCCCTACCATCGCGTCTGGAATTACCCGACTTTGCATATTGTGGACGGCTCCACCCTCACGGCAAACCTGGGAGTCAACCCTTCGCTGACGATCACAGCGCAAGCAGAGCGAGCAATGTCTATGTGGCCAAATAAAAATGAAAAAGATCCAAGGCCAGCCCAGGGTGATACGTATCGCCCGGTAGGACCGGTCGCACCTAATGCACCAGTGGTTCCCAAAGGCGCATCCGGTGAATTAATACTTATGCCACCAACGAAGTAACGGAAGTACATCCTCTTTCATCGTTGTCGCAATTGCGATCGCGCCGTCGACGTGATTGCCCAGAACTGGTGAGAATTGGACAGTAGGCAGGATTTCCATAACGCTTCTGGTAATCACTTCTTCATAACCGCGATTTCTACTTAAGCCTCCCAGCAGGGCCAATGCGAAAGGTTCCTGCAATGTTCCTCCGGCACCTACCCAGGCGGCTTTTACCGTCTTTGCCAGAGCCCGTGCGCCGTGGTTTCGAATTGTGAGTGCGCCTTCAATATTGCCCTCTGCGCCCTCTAAGACTTTTCTAGCCGTCGCGATACAGAGCGCGTGTGCGTCTTCACCGACATTGCTCGGCAGTTGATCAAAGGCTTTGATTTCATCGGCGAGAAATGCCAGCAACTCAATGTCTTCTTCGCGCCCCTGGCGAGTTGCCAAGGCTCGCTCTAATGCCGATCTGCCCAGCCAATATCCTCCGCCAATATCTCCGACGATGTGCCCCAAGCCGTCCGCGTGCGAGAACATTCCCCTATGGCCGGCGACGGCAACAACGCCGCTACCAACCGAGAGGGTGACTCCGTCGGCCGTCCCCAACGCACCGATCAACCCTGCTAGCCCATCGTCAATGACCGCGACATCTGCGGCTAAAAAGTATTCGTTTGCCAGTTCACCAAATAACTTGGGATCAGGAACATTTCCATATAGAGCCGTCAAAGAGAGCGCTACAAGCTCACTCTGGAGCACCCCTTCATGGAATTCCCTAACTTCTTCGAAGACATCTCGAAGCGCATCCAGAGAAGACTCGTTTGGTCTTTTCGCGCGAGTGGACTCAAAATGTCCATCGATCCATCTCATTCTTGTGCCCGACTGTCCCAGATCAACGGCGAGCACCATAATTCATTCTATGAGTAAGACCGCAGTGATCACAGGTGCAAGTGCCGGAATTGGCGCGCGTTTTGCCAGACTCCTCGGGCGCGAAGGTTACAACTTGGTTCTTGTGGCGCGTGATGAAAATCGCCTCAAGGAAACCGCCAAAGAATTGCAGAACGAATTTGGTGTTGAGTGCGAAATCTTGGTTGCTGACCTCTCTACTGACCAGGGTTGCATGCTTGTGGAAGAGAGGGTCTCTGATCCGCAAAGGCCCATTGACGTTCTCATCAACAACGCTGGCTTTGGAATACGCGATAGTTTCCAGCAGAGTCATATAGATTCTGAGCAAAAGCTTTTGGACGTGCTAGTCCGTGCACCTATGCGTCTGATGCATTCAGTACTCCCTGCGATGAGAGAGCGAAATTCAGGAATCATCATCAACGTCTCGTCGGTGGCGGGATGGATTGCCGGCGGTACTTATAGCGCGGCTAAGTCCTACCTCACCGTTCTGAGCGAATCGCTGAATACCGAACTCCGCGCGACACAGGTGAACGTGCTCGCACTGTGCCCGGGATTCACGCACACCGAATTTCACCAACGCGGAAAAATGCGGATGGAAGCGCTTCCGACATTCATGTGGCTGGACGCAGATGACGTTGTAAAAAAAGCATGGGTCGATGCTCGCGCGGGAAAGGCGATCTCTGTTCCGGGATGGCAGTACGCGATCGTCTCCTCCTTAGCCCGCTTTGCCCCGCGCCCACTGGTTCGCAAGGTTGGGATGAACGTTCGCGTCAGACAGAGGCCGAAATAAGCTCTTTTACCTGTGTATTTTCGGTGAAAAGTGCTCAAACGCCTTTTTGAGGGTCGGTGGAACGGAATCGGTGGGTATTATTTGGGCATATTCCTTGGAGGTTTACATGTTCAAAAAAATAATTACCGCGTCCGTTCTCGTCCTTATGGTCGTTGGAACGGTTGTCGTGGTTTCGCCTGCCGAAGCTGCCAAAAAGCGAGCGGTAAAAATCAGCAACGGCGTCTTGTGCAAGCCAGCAAACAAGACAATTAAGGTCAGTGGCACGATTTACAAGTGCACCAAGAACCCAATCGTCAACAAGACGAAGTACACCTGGGTCTCTCGCGACTGCACCAACTCAAATACCACCTATATAAAATTGAATGCCGGATACAAGTCCTTGGCTGCCGGATTACCAGCGGCCCTAACTGCCCTTGATGCGAAAATTGTCGCCGAACAGGCCAAAATGGTCGATTCGAATGCAAAGGCTGATGCACTAGATGCTCAGATCGTGATCTGGAAAGCCAAGGTCGTCGACTTCACCGCGGCTAAAGCGGCCCTACTTGCTAAGCCCAATCCTTCGACCTACACAACGGCGATCTCAACTTATACAACAGCAATCCGCTCGCTCAACTCTGCGATTGCCTCAAACACCGCAGCGAGTGCTTCACTGCGCAAGATTGGAAGCACCATCACCACGATGCAGGCCCAACGCGGCGCCACTGTAAATTCGGTAACCCAGGCAAAAGCTGGCGTTGCTCAGGCGCTGTCATTACGTAACCTCATCTGCCAGAAGGGTCTATAAGACTCGTTAGCTTGAGGGAAAGCCATAGTTCAATTGGACTATGGCTTTCCCTATTTCTTCACCTCATGCCCCTGCCTTAACTTCACGTGAGTGGGGCCCACTAGGTATTTAGGTTTGGGGTATTTAGCACCGGCATTCCTGGCCCTTCATTTCCTTACGGAGTCGCTCTTTCCCACTCCGAATTTGCTTATCGATCTAGTTCTCTACAACCTGATCGCCCTGGCAGCAGCCATTTCCATCGGGCTTTCTCCGCGTTACAACGACCAGAAATCCAAGTATGCGGTCCTTCTGGCGATGTGCATGTGGACCTGTGGCGCGCTTCTCTCCTCGTACAACCAGTTCTATCCGGATCCGCACATGAGTCCATCTCTCATCAACGCCTGCTATCTGCTCTTCTATCCGTTCGCCTTCGTCGGACTAACCCGGGTATTCAGATCTAATCGCGCCTTAGGATCGGTAGAGATTCTCGATGCGACCATTCTGGGGATTGGGTTGGCCTCCCTCGGCACCGCTTTCTTCATTTCTCCTATCCTTCCGAAATTTGACGGCGACGCGTTGAAAACTTTCTTCGCCATACTTTTTCCCGTTGCCGATCTTGTCGTTGTCGCCCTTGTGCTCTCGCTCGTAGTGATTTCGTCCTTCACCGGAAGAAACCTCCTGATCTGTCTAGGAGTCATCGTCTATGCAGCATCTGATTTTCTCTTTCTCTGGCTGACGGTTCATCGTCAATACTCCTTCGGCAGTTTGAGCGATGACGGATGGTTACTCGGATTTGTTCTCATCGCCGAAGGGTTCTGGCATCGCGGCTCCGACGAGGAAACTAATGACTCAATCCATCCAATCTTTATTGCCCTTTCCGTCATGCTCAGTGCGACCCTGCTTGCAATCACTTCTCTTCGCCCGGGCTATCTCCCGAACTTCATTCTGATTCCGACCATCGCTACCTTGCTTCTTGCATTCGTTCGCATGACGATCGCACTTCGCCAATCCCGCACTATTGGAGAAGAGAGGCTGCTGGCACGGACAGATGAGCTCACCGGATTGCCAAATCGTCGAAAGTTCGTCGCCGAACTCGAAGAGCTAACAAAATCCACAGGTGGGGCGCTACTTCTTCTCGACCTGGATGGCTTCAAGCCCATCAACGATCAGTATGGGCACGAACTCGGAGACCAAGTACTCAAGCAGGTGTCGACCCGCTTCAAACGCGCACTGCCACAAGGATCTCTCTTGGCACGACTTGGCGGCGATGAATTCGGAGCCATCATCAGTGGTGACTACGAGGCCACTTTGGAGGTGGCACTGGCGCTCAAGGCAACACTGAGCTACCCGTTCTCCATCTCTGGACGAGAAATTCGAGTCGATGTGAGCGTAGGGCACGTAGGAAATGACGGAGCCTCCAACCTCCTTCGTCGCGCCGATAACGCGATGTATCAGGCCAAGCGCGCCGGCGCTGGCGTCTGGTCAGAGCCGGCGAATTCGTCTTAAATTTTTTAGCCTATGATTTGTTATGCGCAGCGTCCAACTCACACGCTCGTAGAAGAGGTCTAATTGTCCGCAACCTTCCACAATCGAATTCTGGTTCTCGGCGCCGGCTCAGTTGCCCAATGCGCAATCCCACTACTTATCGAACACCTAGTGGAAGCAAAACAGATGACGATCGTGGATAAACGCGACAACAGATCACGGGTTCAGGGCGCTATTGATCAGGGCGCAACGTATGTCCAGGACGAACTCACGCGCGCCAATCTTGATGAATTCTTAAGTCGTTTTGTTTCAGCGGGTGACTTCCTTCTCGATTTAGCCTGGAACATTGATGCCAATGAAATGATCGGGTGGGCTCACGATCACGGCGTTATCTATCTCAACACCTCGCTTGAAGAGTGGGAGCCATACTCAGGCGGACCCGAGCGCAGTGTGCAGTCCAGAACGCTTTATGTCAGACATATGCGCATTCGTGAAATGAAAGCCAAATGGAAAGAGACCGGCCCGACAGCCATTGTCGAGCACGGTGCAAATCCAGGACTGGTTTCCCACCTCGTAAAGCGTGGACTCGTTGATATCGCGACCCAAACTTTGAAAGATGGAATTGCCCCCGAGGGAGTCGAAGCGGCGCTCAAGGCGATGAATTTTCCAGTCCTAGCTCAGTGCCTCGGCGTGAAAGTAATTCACATCGCAGAGCGTGATACGCAAGTTGCGGATAAGCCAAAACTTCTTGGAGAGTTTGTTAATACGTGGAGCGTTGAAGGCTTCTATGAAGAAGGTATCGCGCCAGCGGAATTGGGTTGGGGCACGCACGAAAAGACTCTTCCAAAGAATGCCTACTTGCACGAAGGTGGGCCAGAGAACCAAATTGCCATCGCCCAGCCTGGTGCGACCACATGGGTCCGATCATGGGTGCCAAACTCCGAGACCACTGGCCTGCTCGTACGTCATGGAGAGGCCTTCACAATTTCCGATCACCTCACGGTCTGGGACGGTGACGAAGCCGTTTACCGCCCCACCGTTCACTACGCATATTGCCCATCTGATGCCGCAATCGCTTCTATGCGCGAGCTCGAAATGCGCCAATGGGACCTACAGTCGAATCAACGGATCATGAACGACGAAATCATCGACGGAGAAGATCGCCTCGGTGTGCTGCTCCTTGGCCACCCGTACAAAGCCTGGTGGACGGGCTCTCTGCTCTCCATTCATGACGCTCGCACATTGATTCCCAACCAATCAGCCACCACCGTGCAGGTAGCAAGTGCGGTCTATGCCGCAGTTGCTTGGGCCATGGCCAATCCCGATCGTGGTTTGCTCGTTCCCGATGACCTTCCTTGGAAGGAAGTTCTCGACTTCGCTGAAAAGTACTGGGGTGGCTTCCATTCAATGGCCGCCGATTGGGATCCATTGAAGTTTCGCAACGATCTCTATGGCCCCTGGAACGGTCGTGTTTACGACCATTCCGACCCATGGCAGTTCGCTAACTTTCTTGCCTAAGATCCTTCAACTGCTGTAGTCGCGCGAGTGATTCGAGCCGCTCCACGGAGTGGTTCACAATCGGGTTGGGATATCCATCGTGCAAATGCAGCCATGGCTCGTGAATCTGGTCCGGACTCAGATGTGCCAGTTCGCAAACATATCGGCGGACGTATGCGCCATTCGGATCGAATCGTTTTCCCTGCTCAATCGGATTGAAGATCCGAAAGTATGGAGAAGCATCGGTCCCACAGCCCGCAGTCCACTGCCAGCCATGCGAGTTTGAAGCTACATCGTTGTCGATGAGATATTTCATAAAGAAGTTCGCTCCGTGCTGCCATTCGATATGTAGATCCTTTACGAGGAAGGAAGCCACGACCATTCTTGCACGATTGTGCATCCATCCCTCTTCAACCAATTGGCGCATAGCCGCGTCAACAAACGGGTAACCCGTCCTTCCCTCGCACCAAGCCTGGAATTGTTCGCCGACAGGGTCATACTTCATTTTTTTGAAATAGGGCAGGTAATAATCCCGACTCGTCTGCGGATTATGGTGCAGCACATCAGCGTAAAATTCTCGCCAAGCGATCTCTTTTCTAAAGACTTGATGTGCTGGTGTGCTATTTAGTTCGGCCAAAATGGTTCGCGGGTGTATCTCTCCCCACCGCAGATGTGGGCTTAATCGGCTGGTTCCATCAACTGCTGCAAAATCGCGATTCTGGTCGTATTCTCCGAGCGCGCTTTCTCGAAAGCTTTTCCAGCATAGCAGCGCCGCTTCTTCCCCTGCCGACTGCAACCGTGCATCGGGAGGTACTGGCCAGTTTGGAATCTGGCGGAATTTAGAAATCGGCATCGGCGTATCAAATGGCGCGGGTGCTGCAACGGGTCCGCGCCAGCCATGCGCGCTCCATGATTTGAAAAATGGAGTAAAGACTCGGTAGGCGCTTCCGTCTGCTTTAAGAACCTGACCAGGTGAAATCGCATACCCGCTTCCAGATTTTGTTAACGGAATTCCCGCGCCTTCCACCTGTGAGTCTCTTGCAACGCCGTATGGCGCGTAATCGGCTGCAACGTGAACAGATGTGGCGTTGTACTTTTTAATCATCTCCTTGAGAACTAAGACGGGCTCCCCTGAAATCACATGCAGGTGGCCGCCAAGGGATGCATCAAGGGAACGCAAGGATTCGGACAAATATGCACGTCGGAACGGCCCTGCCCGATCCGCGATCTGCGCGTCAATTATAAAAAGCGGGATGACCTCATCTGATTCGGCAATGGCTGCGAGGAGGGCCGGGTTATCTTGGAGGCGGAGATCGCGCCTAAACCAGAAAATGCTCCTCGTACTCATGGCATGATTCAACCATCATGGAGCCGGTAAAGAGCTTTCGAATCCGTGGAGTCCCTGGAACTGTCAAACGTCTTATTTTTGACGGGCGTCTGGTTGACTATTGGAGCCCGGGGGCCCTCACACAACATTTACTTATCGCTCATGACGGCCAGAATGTATTTGATAGGAAAACCTCCACAAGGAAGAGCACGTGGAAAATGGCTCACTCCGCAATTCGCGTCAGCCAAGAATTGGGGATTACTCCCCCGGCCATCATCGCGGTATTCCATAGCCGAAGCGCGAGCAACCCTTGGGGACGCATTCTAGATCTAGCCCCGCAAGATCCCTTTCAAGAGGGGGTCCAGCCGATGGAGGCAAACGATGAAATCACACTGGAAGACTTGCAGGGAAATCGCTACTTAGAACAAATGACCGATGTAATTGCACCAGCAATCGCAGATGCCCTGCATATGGATTTGAACCACACTAATAAAGCGATCATCGGTTCAAGCATGGGTGGACTGGCCTCACTCTATGCCCTTGGCAAACGACCCGATTTTTTCACGACGTGCCTGGCCCTCTCACCGCACTGGAGTGCCGGACATACACCGCTTGTAGATGCCCTCATTGACGCTCTACCGGCACCGGGTGGGCACAGGGTATGGATGAGCCGGGGAACTCGTGGTCTAGATAAGAACTACGGGCCATTTCAAGACTATGCAGATCAAAAAATGATTGGCGCGGGTTGGCGCGATGATTTCGTAACGCGCGTCTACAAGAACTCTGGTCATACCGAACGGTCATGGTCAAAATATCTTGATCAACCAATGAAATTCTGGCTGGATTCAGCGCTCGCTTCGGCGGGAAATTAGTTCGCGAAAGAAATATGCACTCGTTTTCGCGGTGCGCTGCTGAGTCACATTATCCACGTGGAAGAGTCCGAATCTCTTGGTCCATCCCTCTGCCCACTCCAAATTATCCAGCAACGACCATGCAAAGTAGCCGCGCAGGTCAACACCGCTCTCGCGAGCAGTTAAAGCAGCGTCGATATGGCCTGCGTAATAATTCACCCGATCTTGATCATCGATGGCCCCATTCACCATTGGATCGGGAAATGCGCCGCCATTCTCGGTGATGTATAGGGGAACATGTGGCAATCTCTCTTGCGTCTTTGTGAGCGTAGTGATCAAGCTCGAGGGATCCATCTCCCAGCCCATTTCGGTTAACGGCCCCCTTGGAGCAAATGAAATAGGCGGTGTTCCAGGAAAGGCGTCAAGTCTTTGCCCATTACCAACGCCGAGCGCACGGCCATCGCTGGCCGAGACGATTCGTTGTGGGTTGTAGTAATTAATCCCCAACCAATCAATCGGAGCCGCAATGGACTTCAACTCAGCATCATTGACGAAGGACCAGTCCGTAATATGCCCGGTATTTTCGATGACATCCATTGGAAATCCACGGCCAGCAAGTGGATCTAGCCAGAGGCGATTCATGATGCCATCCATGTGTTGGGCCGCTTCTACCGCTTGCTCATCTTCTGCGATGAAGGTTGTTAGGTTGAGGACGACTCCGACTTCCTTCGCGTTGTAGCCACGGAGTACTTCAACCGATTTTGCATGACCGACTAGCAATCGGTAGGCAGCTTCAAATCCTGATGCGGGATCACCCTTCCCCGGTGCCATAAATTTGTCGGCGTAACCCAGAAAAGCCGAGCACCACGGCTCGTTAAGCGTGGCCCACATCGAAACGCGATCTGCAAATTTCTGGGCAAGGACTTCGGTGTACTTCGCCAACGAGTCTCCGATTCCATCCCAGAGCCACCCGCCCTTTGCCTCCAATGCTGAGGGAAGGTCCCAGTGATAGATGGTGACCACAGGTTCGATATTGCGAAGCAGAAGCCCGTCGATGAGGCGGTCATAAAATGCCAGTCCGGCCTGGTCGATCTTTCCAATGCCACCCGGAATCACACGCGGCCAACTCACTGAAAATCGGTATGAATCAACACCTAACCAAGCCAGTAGATCTAGATCTGACTCCCAGCGATTGATATGGTCGCAGGCCGGATCAGCCTTTGCCCCGTCGCGAATATTCCCTGGAATGGCGGCGAAATCCTCCCAAATAGACTTACCTCTTATCTGACTCGAGCCTTCAACCTGCCAAGCAGAGGTTGCCGTGCCGATTCGAAAATCGGGAGGGATGCGGGGAGCCAATTCCGCAATGGTGGCGAGCATCGAAGCACTTAAGGGGGACACGCGAAATACCTATGGTTTCTAAGAGTAGTTATTTAACAGAGCCCGCGAGCAGACCCCGAACGAAAAAGCGTTGCAGTGAGAAGAAGACGATAAGTGGAATAGCAATCGTGACAAAAGCCCCGGCTGTGAGAGTCTCCCAACCAGATCCCCACTGTCCGACAAGGGATGCGAGTTTGACGTTGATCGGTGCAACTTCCTCGGTTCCCGATGCGAAAGTAAGCGCTACAAGCAGATCGTTCCAGACCCACAAGAACTGAAAGATTGCGAAGGCGGCGATAGCAGGAACTGACAATGGCAGAACTATTTGGCGGAAAACCTTGAAATGATTTGCGCCATCAACATAAGCAGCTTCCATCAGATCCCTTGGAAGCGAGGCGATGAAATTGTGCAGCAAGTAAATTGCAAGCGGAAGTGCAAACATGGTGTGCGGCAGCCAAATGCCTGCAAAGTGGCCGGCAATTCCCAGTTTAGGAATAATCGTGAAGCTGCCGATGTGGGCGCCTCCAGTGAACAACTGCAATAAAGGCACCAAGGACATTTGAATCGGGACGATCTGCAGACAGAAGATGAAGAAGAAGAGGGCATCACTGCCTTTGAATTTCACCCACGCCAGACAGTAGGCAGCCATCGTTGCAACGACGACCGGGAAAATCACGGCAGGGATGGTGATCACGATGGAATTCATTAAATATGGAAGCACGCCATCTGAGAGAGTCGATGAGCTAGATCCAAATATCACCGCGTGGTAATTGCTCAAGGTTAGGTGCGGATTGGTGAATATATGCCACCAGCCTGATAAGAAGATGTCCTGCTTATTTCTAAATGAACTGGCGAAAAGACCAAAGGTGGGTACTGTCCACAGAACAGTAATAACCCAGACAACTGTAGTGGCTACCTTCGAAGAGAAGAGCTTGCGCCCTGAATTGGCGTTGGCAAGCTTCAAGGAACTCATGCGATGCTCCGTTCTCTGCGGAGGTTTCGGATGTTATAGATCAAGATAGGCGTGACAAAGACGAAGAGAATCACTGCCAAGGCTGATCCGCGGCCCTGATCAAAACGGACAAAGACTTCGGCGTACATTTCATTGGAAATAACGCTGGTTCCGAAGTTTCCACCCGTCATAGTTCGAACTATGTCGAAAAGTTTTAGTGACGTAACGAGCATCGTGGCAAATACAACGATCGTTGTGCTTCGCACCATCGGAAAAGTTATGTTTTTAAATAATCTCCAACCGTGAGCACCGTCCAAAGCAGATGCCTCGACGATATCGGCGGGCACCGCCTTTATTGCCGCGGAGAGAATTACCATCGCAAAGCCTGTTTGAACCCAAACAAAGATAATCATGAGAAGGAAGGTGTTAAGTGGTTGAGTCAGAATCCAGTTGGAGGGTTTGAAGCCCAAGGATCGAACTATTGCGCTGAGCAAGCCAGTCTGGGGTTTGCTTGGCACTGCATAGTCATAAACAAATTTCCAGATTACCGATGCGCCGACAAATGAGATCGCCATGGGCATAAACAGGAGGGACTTAGCCACCGATTCCCGCTTCATCCGATCAAGCATGATCGCAAGGAATAGCCCAAGCGCTGTGGTCGCGAAAGGGGTAACAACGATCCAGAGCAATGTATTGAAGAAAACTTTTCGCATATCCGGATTTGCGAAAAGCCAGGAATAATTCTGAAATCCGATGAACTTCACGGAGTTCGCATCTTTGAAGCTAAAGAGAATCGTCTGAATAGCCGGCACAATTAACCCGGCCGAGAGAAGGATCATTGCGGGCCCGAGCAGCACCAAAATCGCTATTGGGCGTTGCTTTCGGCCGTTGGCCTTTCCGGCCAGATAAAAGACAACCATCAAGATTGCAAAGAATGCTGCGATGGCGATGAATACTTGCTCAAATTTGGGAGCGTTTGTGGAGAGAAAAGAATTCATCGCACCCCCCGTTCAAGATTTTCAGTAGTTTAGCAACGATATTAAGAATCAGTCAGTGTAGATAGGACAATAAAGGCAAGAGAAGTAGAAGCAAGAAAAGATGGTGAGGATCCGATTTCTCGGATCCCCACCAACCCTCTTGGTACGTGGTGGCTAATTACTGAGCAGGCCAGGAATCGTCGATTGCCTTGGCTACATCTGCCACGGACTTGCCGTCTGCGAACCACGAGGTCAACTGGGTCCATTCGGTACCAGCACCTACGGCCGCAGGCATTGCGTCGGAGGCGTCGAAGACAAATGTTGATTTCTTGTCTGCAAGGTACTTAGCGGATAGCTGGTCTAGAGGGTTCTTGTAAGCAGATAGCGGAACGCCAGAGTTTGCAGAGAGCCATCCCCCGCCAGCGCCGGCAGTAGCAATACGGTTGATTGCCCACTGTGGTGTGGAGAGGTAGTTCTGAAGTTCTTGAACCTCAGGGCGCTTTGAGAATGCTGCGAAGAATTCTCCGCCGCCTTCTACTGGAGTCTTGACTGATGAGTTGATGCCTGGGAGGTAGAAGGCCCAAACATCACCATTCTTGCTGACAGAGGTTCCCGCTGGGTATTGAGCAGCGTAGAACGATGCTTGCTGAAGCATCATGCAAGATCCTGTTGGAATTCCAAGACCAGCGGACTGGAAGGTTGTCGTGGCAATGGCCTTGACGTCTCCAACATACTTTGGATTGAGCATCCATGCCGCAACAGTGTTCATCGCAGCGATGATCTTGGGATCCGAGAACTTGACCTTGTGTGAGATCCAGTCAGCGTAAACCTTGGCGCCGAATTGACGGACAACAACTTCTTCCAACCAGTCAGTTGCTGGCCAGCCCGTTGCTCCACCAGAGCCGATGCCACCGCAGAATGCAGTCTGATTAGCGGCCGCCATCTTGTCTGCGAGAGCCATCATTCCCGTCCACGTTGTTGGAACGGTGTATCCGTTCTTGGCAAATTGTTTTGGTGAGTACCAGACGAGGGACTTCATGTTGGCGCTGTTTGGAGAAGCGTAGAACTTGCCCTTGACAGAGCCATAGCCCTTCCAACCTGGACTCCAGTACTTATTAACATTTGCAAGAGTTTTTGCAGGTGCTACGACGGCTTTGCCAGTCGCAACCATCTGGGCCAGCAGGCCGGGCTGAGGAATGATCGCGATATCAGGTGCGTTGCCGCCTTTGACGCGAACAGGAAGCAGAGCTTCAAATTGGTTGGACCCTTCCATCTTTACCTTGATGCCTGTGCAGGCGGTAAAGGAAGCCAGAGCCTTCTGGTACTTGGAAAGCTCAGGATCGAGGATCGAGGTGAACATTGTCACGGTCTTGCCCTTTAGATGGGCGTAACCGGTGCCAATCACTTTGTTGCAGTTAATCGCAGCATTCGCAGGCGCAACTGTGGTTACAAAAGTTGCAAGCAGCGAAAGTGACGCTACGCCAACAGTAGCAAGCAAGCCTTTTTTGCTAATGGACATGTAGTTCCTTTCGAGGGTATTAACGGTCCAGACAACAATGCCTATCTGCGTCCCGCTTGTGTTGAAGTCTCTTGTGACTCACCGTCGATGGCAACTGCAAATAACTGTAAACACGGCACTCTTTACAACGATTTGATAACTCTATATTTCGGCGGACTCTGATAAATCAAGCCAAATACAGGCTCTGGGGGGAATTTCAACCTCTGCATGTTTGCCCGAAATAGGCCCGCTTGATGTGATCAAAATACGGCCAGAGGACTTAATGCGCACTGGCTTATCAGAAGTATTGAGCGCAATTTCAACACTGCCTCTTCGAAATGAAATCACTCCAGACCCATTTGGGGTTGTAATCCAAGCGAAATCGTCTCCTCCGCGAAACAATTCTTTTCGCAACGAAATCACATCGTGGTACAGCCTGAGCGAACTACGCTCATCTTTGCTCTGATTCTCGATGGTTATCTCCTGCCATTCCTGGGGTATCGGCAACCATGGTTTTCCGGAAGTGAACCCAAATGGCGTTACAGCACCTGCCCAAGGCAGAGGCACACGTGCCCCATCCCTGCCCTTCTGCGCCCCCTTTGACCTGATGAAGGCCGGATCCTGTCTATCTGCATCAGCAAGGTCGGCGTCAGGCAGACCGAGTTCTTGGCCCTGGTAGACGTAACACGACCCAGGTAAGCCGAAGGTAAACAGAGCAAGCGCGCGGGCTGGCTCTGCACCTACCCGACTCGCCAAACGCGGGGTGTCGTGATTGCTCAGCGCCCAGGTCGGAGAAGCGTGAGTCCCGCTCATCAATTTCAGGGTGCGTTCGATGCAATTGAAGAGTTCGAGATCGTCAAATTGGGAGACTAGGAGGTCAAAGTTAAATACTTGATCTAACTCATCACTTCTTACATAGCGAAGGGCCCGCTCGGGAGGGTGAACCCACGCCTCGGCAACGGCCATGATTTCACGATTGTAGGAATCAAAAACTTTTCTCCAGGACCTGTAAACATCGTGCACGCCATCACGATCAAAAAAAGGAACGCTCGCAAGCAGCGCGCTGCGTTGGGCCGAATCCATCTCAACATCCAGCCGCAAAGCATTGCTTAGGCCTTGCGGGTCAAAGTGGTCCTGCAACAGGTTTTCCTTTGCCAAGCCATGAGCTACGTCGATGCGGAATCCATCCACCCCAAGGTCAAGCCAGAAACGAAGTGTCTTCTCAAAATCCTCTTGAACTTCGATGTTCTCCCAGTTCAAATCGGGCTGCGAGGTGTCAAAGAGGTGCAGATACCATTGCCCGTCCTCCACCTGAGTCCAAGCAGAACCGCCGAAGAGCGAAATCCAGTTATTGGGGGGGGTATTCGGACCCTTTCCATCATGAAAATGAAATCTAGATCGCTCCACGGAACCCTCAAGCGCTTTCAAAGCCTCCTTGAACCAGACGTGTTCGCTAGAAAAATGGTTCGGGATGATGTCGACGATTATCTTCAAACCAAGTTCCTTGGCCCGGTTGAAGAGGTCTTGCGCGTCGGATAAATTGCCGTGGCGTGGGTCGACGTCCCGGGGGTCTGATACGTCGTAGCCACCATCCTTGTTGGGAGATTTGTAGAAGGGGCTCATCCATACTGCATCGACGCCCAGCTCGCGGACATAGTCAAGGTGATCAGTGATGCCACGAAGATCGCCTTCTCCGTCTGCGTTGCTGTCGTAGAAAGATCGCGGATAGATCTGATAAAAGATCGCATCTTGCCACCAGCCATCGCGACTCATTTGACCTTCCAAATTCCACTTATGGCACCTTTGGAAGTGATGGAGAAGGACTGTCCGTCCGCCTCTGGCCCATAGAGAGTTTTCTTGAAGGTGTACCCATAAGGCTTGAGGCTGAGTTGGTAACGCCCGGCACTTCTGGCGACAAAAACCAGGACACTCTCCTTCTGGCTTTCACGCAAGTAAGCGATCGAATTCGGTTTCACATCGACCCAACGAATTCCACCGTTGCATAAGGCATCCGATTCCTTGCGTACGGCAATTAATTTCTTAAATTCGGCAAATAACTCCTGATCCCATTTTTTTGGATGGTCCCAATCAATGGTCCGCCTAGAATCCTCTCCCCATTCACCTTCCAGGCCGATCTCATCGCCGGCAAAAATCGAGGGCACACCTGGATAGGAGAGCAACATTGTCGCCCCTGCAATATGGCGGGCCCGGTCTCGACCCGTCACCGTTCTAAACCGAGCGGTGTCGTGAGAATCGAGGAGAAGCATGCTTGCCGTGAAGGAACGCCAAGGTATTCCGGCCGCGAATGCACGCATCATCTCAACCATCGACTCTCCCGGAAAAGTTGGAATCGGCGCGGGGACTCCCATGAAGTCCTCTGCAAACTTCGCCGATTTGCTGAGCCAGCCCCATACGGGACGGGCAAATCCAACGTAATTCATGGTGCCGTGCCATCCAAAGCCATCCAAGTCAGAGGGTGAATGATCTGCGTTCTCTGCAACGAGCCACGCATCGGGGTTGGTCTCATCCATCGCATTTCGAATTCCTCGGGTGACCTGTTGGTTCAAGTCCTGAACACCGTGGCGACCGGTCATGTTTCCAACATCAATGCGCCAACCATCATTGCTAAAGGGCGGCTTTAGCCACTTCTTCACGATGGAATCGGCACCTGCGTACATCTTTTCCTGTAATAAGGGAGAGGCGTAATTCAATTTGGGGAGGGAGGCGACACCCCACCAGCCGACATACCCATGGCGGATTGCCTTATCCCAATAAAAGAAATCTCTCTCTTTCGCGTCGGGATTCTTCAGCGCCGTCTGAATCCAATCATGGCCCAGACCGCAATGATTGCTGGTCAAATCCCCCATGATCCGAAAACCCTTTTCGTGGGCAACTTTTGAAAATGCCAGGAACGCCTCGTCGCCCCCGAGGAGAGGGTCTACGTGTTCAAAACTTGATGCGTCATAGCGGTGTGCACTCCGAGCAGGAAAAAACGGAGTGAAGTAGATGGCGTTGACGCCCAACTCCTCCAGGTGTGCAAGATGTTGTTGGATGCCCTCAAAGTCTCCGCCGTAGAACTCGGTGCTGACATTTGGTCCACGCCCCGTGGGGAGTGAATTCCATTCTTTTGGCACAGCCCACGCAGGAAGATCCCGCTTGGAAGCCGACTTCGCAAAACGGTCGGGAAATATCTGATAGAAGACTGCCTTCTTGATCCATTCGGGATACCGAGGTTTGGCGATAATCTGAAAATCTTCCCGGTCTACTACTTCTCTATGGAAGACTCCCTCGCCATTTAGCCAACGGTACGTGCCTTTGTCCACCAATAAAAAACGATAGTGCGTGACTGGATTGAGTATCTCAACGGAGACTGACCACCACGTTTCAACGCTGTTCGATCTTCCCTTTTTCAACTCAAATGTACGCGGTTCGCCGTCATGGAAGAGCCTGACCCAAATCTTCGTTGCCTTATCGCCCAAAGGCACGCGTACCTTCAGCTCAACGTCGTCACCAATTTGCGGTGCGGAATTGCTTACGTAAAGATCACTGCCATCATGGTGTGGGGATAGAAAGTTTTGTGCTTGGTAGCTCAAAGGAGGCTCCCTTCGAATTGGTAACAACTGCTTTGAGTTCGATGGTCTGTCCGAGGTAATCCTGCGGATTGATGAAGACGCTGTATGGAGAATTTGTATCTACACCCAACGAGTCCCACGTGGCCGCGCCTTCTGGCCTCGAGAAGAACTCGACCGTGGCTAAGTCACTCGTCGTGACTGCGGCCGTGGCTTGGTAGTACCCCGTCAGGTCGTCTTGGTTGGTCTTTATGACACCGACTTTTACCGCAAATTGATTAATGGGCTTGTTCGCCTTGATTACGACCGCCGTCAGTGCTGGGACTTTGAAACGCAACTTGGCACCAGTGACGCCCACTTTTGTGGTGCCTAATATCGTTTTCCAACCGCCGGTAGACGTGGCCGTCGTGATAACAGCAGAGACGGCCTTATCCGAGTTATTGAAAGCCACGACATATTCGCGGTTCTCTTTGCTGTCTTTTTTGGAGACAACATAGAGAGGGCCCTTCGAAAGCCGCGGTTGCATGATGCCATTGGCCAAACCTGGATTGGTCTGGCGCAAATGCGCCAAAACTTTAAGGTATTTTGCGATTGGGCTTAAACCCGTAGCGGTAAAAGAGTTGCCATATCCGATGGGCTTTGCACCGATTCGAGGTTCGGTCTGCCAGGCCGCGATTTTTGTGGCAAACATATCCTGACGAGCCATCTGATCTCCGCCGCTGCCCATCATTCCAACTTCATCGCCGTAATACACGACGGGGATGCCTCGTGATAAGTACAAGAGGGCATACCCAAGTTCTGTGCGAGGCAACAATTGATTGGCAGGATTGATTCTTTTTGAGGCGATGACGAAACCTGCGCGACCGACATCATGATTTCCTAGATAGGTCACCAAGTTACTCGCCGAAGAAGTTGGACTTGTGTAGTAGTCATCGGAATTGAACAGATCCTGCAATGCAGAAGAGTCCGATGCTCCTGACACATAGTCGGTGGCTCTTGCTTGGAACGGGAAATCAAGGACTGTCTGAATCTTATTCTCGCGCACGTAGGGCATAAGGCTAAATGGATTTGATTCCGAAACCTCACCAAAAACTGTGAAATTTCGTATGCCGGCTTCCTTGGCCGTCTGCATAATCAGAGGTTGCCAATTCTTGAAAAACTCAGTGTCAACGTGCTTTGCCGTGTCCACACGGAAACCCGCGAATCCGTAATTCTTTATCCATTGGCCATAGACATCGGCCCAGCCCCTCCACACCGTCTCTTTCTCCGTGGCCAAGTCGTCTAGTCCGTAGAAGTCGCCAAGGGTCGTGCAATCTCCATCACCCCAGCAATGGGCTATGTCTCCTACGTTGTGATAGTTCGACAAATCGTTGAGCCAAGCCGGGTTCTTAATAGTGGCCATACTGGAGGGGATGTAAGCGTTCTGCCCATCGTATTTGATGACATCACCAGTGTGGTTTGCGACAATATCGAGGATGACTTTCAGATTGAGTTTCTTGGCACAGGTCATAAAGTTGCTCAAATCAGCATTTGTGCCCAGATGCGGATCTACATTGAGAAAGTCGACTCCCCAGTAACCGTGATAGCCAGCTCCCGCACCCGTGGACGGCACTTGCGTCACCAACGGCGTCACCCATACGGCGGTGAAACCCAAAGACTTGATGCGCGCCAACCCATCATCACCTGGCTGGCAACTTCCAGTGAGCCCTTTTAAATCGCCGCCGTGCCAGAACGCCGTATTGCGTGGATCAAATCCACCACCGGTCCGATCGTTAGCGGTGTCACCATTCTTGTATCGGTCGGGCATCACGAAATAGATGAGATCCGATGAGAGGCCCACCTTCGGAATATTGGGTGATGCCGCAAAAGAGACGGAGGTGAGAGTTAAGAAAATGGTCGTGAGAACGGCAAAAATGCTTTTGCGCCTCACATTTAACCTTTAACCGAACCGGCCGTGAGTCCGCCAATAATATATTTCTGCAACGACAAGAAGATGATGACAATCGGTATCGATGCCAAAATTGATCCAGCAGCAAAGGGTCCCCAGTTCCGCGAATACTGCCCGGCGATAAAGGCTTGCAAGCCCACCGCAATTGTCCGGTTGCCCATATCGACGAGGAAGAGTCGAGCCAGAATAAATTCGTTAAACGTTCCTATAAAACTCATGAGCGCGACGACCGCAAGAACTGGCGTTGCAAGCGGAACAAAAATAAGCCAATAGGTCTGGACCGGACTTGCGCCATCGATTTTCGCAGCCTCGTCCAACTCAATGGGAATTGAATCCACGAATCCTTTGAGCAACCAGATGTTCACGCCCATCGCCCCGCCCAGGTAGACCAGTATGAGGCCAGCTTGGGTGCCGAGACCGACTCTTGGAGCGAAACGATAAACGCGTTCCATGATGACGTAGACCGCTGCGATAGCAAGAATTGCGGGAAACATCTGCACAAGAAGTAGCAGTTGAATGCCGAGTTTCTTGCCGCGGAACTTTAATCGACTAAAAGCAAAAGCAGATGCGCCGCCGACAATTACTGAGACGATTGCGACAGTCCCGGCAACGACCAGCGAGTTCTTCATCCATGTTAAGTAGGGGATCGCAGGGCTATTAAATAGCAACTTGTAATTACGCCAAGAAATCCCCGAGGGCGCGAACGAGGTTAATTGCAGACTTCCAGTCTGGCTAAAAGAAGAGAGAATCACCAAATACAGTGGAAAGAGAGCAAAGCCGCACATACCTAGGGAGATGGCATGACGCCAGAGGTTGGTCTTCATCCATTTTTTCATCCGAATGTCTCCAATACTTTGGATTTACGGAGTCCGTAAAGTGAGATGCCAGCAATAATGAAGAAGATGATGACCGAGATCGAGCTCGCTAGTCCGAGGTCCTGGGTATTAGATCCAAAGGCGATCTGGTAGGTGTAACTGATCAAGATGTCGGTCGCTCCAGCTATTTGTCCGCCCAACAGATCTTTAGGGCCTCCGCCGGTAAGCAGGTAGATCAAATTGAAGTTGTTGAAGTTGAAGGCAAAAGATGCGATAAGCAGCGGAGTCAGTATCTGCATGAGAAGTGGAAGGGTGATCTTCTTGAAGATCTGTCTCGGATTTGCGCCATCAATTGCCGCGGCTTCCAATAGCTCACTCGGAATGGCCTGCAATGCCCCGGATGAGATGAGGTAGAAGTAGGGGAAGGCCAACCATAGATTCACAAGGATCACTGCAATTCGAGCAAAAGATGCATTCTGGAACCAAGCTATATGGGTACCTAAAAGGTGGTTGATCGCACCAAATTCGGTATCGAACATACCTCCCCAGATAAGGATGCTCATAACACTTGGAATTGCGTACGGAAGAACAAGAACTCCGCGATAGAAGCGACGACCGCGCATCGGCTTATTGAGGGTGAGGGCCAACAACAAACCAAAGGCAAAGCTGGTGAGAACCGTCAAGAATGCGAAAGCTACGGTCCAGATGAAGACCCTAAAGAGAGGTCCTCGGACAAGGGGGTCGCTAAATAATTTCCCGTAGTTGGCAAACCAGTTGGTGGCCCGCCAGCCCGGCTGCAAAATATCGGCCGAATCATTGATGTTTGCGTAATTGCCGCGTCCATTGTCCTTATAAATCTTGCCGTCGATGAGGTTGGTAAATGTGTCATTTGTTTCGTTGTATTTCAGGGATTGGCGAAATACGGCGCCGACATTTATCCCTTGTACGGAGACAAAATACTTGTCTCCATAGAAATAATTGATTTTTGAGTAATCCTCATTGCCGGCTAGCTGAGCCTCGGGCACTACCGTGAAATTCGGCGCCGAAATGGCAACGCCATATGCATTCAGCGTCACCTGTGACGGCAATAGGTCGGTCTTTTTACTTGCGGTCGAGAGAAAATAGGTATGGCTTGGCGTATCGGATGCAAGGATTGCGTACTCACCCGAGCTCGTCTTACCAACCACAATGTCGAAGGTCGTGCCGTTTGCATCGGGCTCGACGCCCAATCCCTTGATCTGTGTTATCGCTTCCTGTTTGCCAATGATGTTTCCAGTTTTATAGTTGTAATTGGACATCACCACCGTGTAAACAATCGGAGATACGACGAAGGCAAAAAGTAAAAGTAGGCCAGGCAAAAAGAATTTCATCGGAACGGTTCGCGCCGAGAGATAGGTGTAGCACAGGGCTGCAAGGGAGGCTGCGAGGAAAAGTGCGATCGTGTATTCCTTCTTGGCTAAGGCGCTTTCGATAAGCAGCACCAAGATCGCAGAAATACCCGAAAGAAGGATCAGTTTGGTGATGAGGGCGAACTTGCCCCTAAACAACATATTCACTGTAGGCACCGATTCCTATTTTTGAGGAAAGTGTGGGCGGGATATTCTCCCGCCCACACTTTCTAACCTCTTATTAATACGTTACTGCTTTGGTTTTAGAGGTCTGCCTTTCCGACGAGCATGTTCTTCTTCCAGATTGCGGCAAGCTTCTTAGCTTCAACAAGTGGATTCTTGCCATTGACCAATACTGCGGTCCAGTAGGCAGGGGCTGAATCCCAGTAGCTTGCGCCACCGGCGTTGCTGTTCAAGAAAGCGCCGATCTGTGGGATTCCAGCAAGGCTGGCAGCCGCACCGAAGCCCTTCTGTCCGGCAGATACGGATGCATCTGCTTGAGCACCCTTTGCTGCTGGTGGACGTCCTTCGAACTTCTGGTAGGCAACTTGGCCTGCCGTGGAGGCGAAGAAGTTGGTTAACAATGACTTCGCACCGGTTGCAACGCCGTGTGTAGCGGCGAATGATGTCAGAAGTGCACCGCTTACGCTGCCGAACATGGCACCGTTCTGGCCAGCGTTAACAGAAGGAACTGGCATCAGGTTCATGGTGAATCCCTTTGCTACGTAGTCCTTCCACTCCCAGTTGCCAATAACCGCAAATGGCACCTTGCCAGCTAGGAAGTTGTCCTTGCAGCCGGTGTCTGTTGCGGGGAAGAACCCGTTGCTCTTTGCGCCATCAAGAAGGTATGTCTTGACGTTGTTTGCGAAGGTAGTTGGGTTGAAGAATTTGTGGTAGTTGGGACGGCTACCAGCCATGTAGTAAGCATCGGCGCCAAGGGCTGAGAATACTGAGTGAGCACCCCATGACATGCCGCCACCTGCGATACATAGACCAGCCTTGAGGCCATCAGCGGTCTTGTTGGCCTTGTAGAAATCAACCATGTCGCCAAACTTCTTTGGCGCAGTCTTTACAAGGTCGGTGTTGTAAATCATTGCGACGTTGTTGATATCAACTGGAACTCCGTAGAGCTTGCCTCGGTAGGAAAGGTCGAAGAACTGTGTTGGATTGAATTGAGCCTTCTGTGAACCGGTAAGTGTTATAGGAGCAAGCTTTCCGCTCTTAGCCGCTGTTGGTACCCAGTCGTTAGCTGCTACGACAATATCTGGACCTGTTGTACCAGTTGCCTTGTCGAAGGCAGCCTTAAGAGCATCAAAACTCGAGTACGTAACAATTTTAATTGTGTATCCGGGGACCCAATCGCTCTTTGTATTCATGACCGATTGAAGATTTGGCCCGCGGGTTTCGTCTGCCCAGACCACGATTGTTCCGCCGGCAGCCTGTGCCCCGGGAACAACCGCAAGTGAAGTTGCGAGAGCAGCACTGGTGAATAGACCCAGCAAGCCCAGAATCCTACGATTCATACTTTTCTCCTTGACGAGATGAGGTCGCGAAAATGCGACGTTACGCCAATCTTGACCAGTGCATGAAAGGTGGTCAAGCCGAGATGGCCAAAGTAGGGCCAATTTACGAAATCGTTATGAAGGGCCTTTGTTTACAGGATTTTCTGCAACTGCGCACTCAGGAATGAAGCTGAGCCACCGTCTCATCCCAGCCGTGCACCGACTCTGGCTTGCGAGGGCCCTTACCGATGTATCGCGCTGATGGACGGACCAATCGACCGGTTCGTTTCTGCTCCAAAATATGCGCCGACCAGCCAGCCGTGCGGGCCGCGGTAAACATGGAGGTGAAGAGGTGGTCAGGAACTTGAGCAAAATCCAAAATAATTGCTGCCCAGAATTCCACGTTTGTCTCGAGAACGCGCTCCGGATGACGCTCATGCAATTCTGCAAGAGCAGCCTTTTCAAGAGCTAGAGCGACTTCATACCTTGGGGCTCCGAGTTCTTTTGCAGTTCGACGTAAAGTGCGAGCGCGTGGGTCTTCTGCGCGATAGACCCGATGGCCAAACCCCATGAGACGTTCGCCGCGATCCATTATGCCCTTGACGTACGCACGCGGATCGCCCGTCTTTTCAACTTCTGCGATCATGTGCAGTACACGAGACGGAGCTCCACCGTGCAAAGGTCCAGACATTGCACCGATCGCACCTGATAGTGCTGCTGCAACATCTGCGCCAGTTGATGCGATGACTCGTGCCGTGAAAGTCGATGCGTTCATCCCGTGTTCAGCAGCAGAAACAAAATATGCATCAATCGCGCGGACATGTAATGGATCGGGTTCGCCGCGCCAGCGAATCATCATGCGCTCTACAACAGTGTGCGCCTTATCAACCTCGGCCTGCGGAATAGCCAACTTCTCTGCGCCTCTTGCTGATTGGGCAAGGTATGACAGAACCATGACCGATGCGCGAGCAAGGTTGTTGTGGGCTTCTTCATCTGAAATATCAAGGAGTGGTTTTAGGTTCCAAGAAGGTGCCAACATTGCAATGGCTGATTGAAGGTCGACACGAACATCTCCTGTGTGAACAGGCAATAAGAACGGTTCGGCCGCAGGAAGTCCTGGATTGAATTCGTCATCGACAAGCAATCCCCACACATTTCCAAAGGAGACTCTGCCAACGAGGTCTTCAATATCTACACCGCGGTAGCGAAGTGCACTACCTTCCTTGTCCGGCTCAGCGATCTCCGACTCAAAAGCAATCACACCTTCGAGACCTGGTTTAAATTCGTCAGTCACGTGAACTCCTCTTACTGCTGGCCCTATTGCGCAGATCGGACACGGGCAATTCTGCCCCTTCTGCGGATCCCTCTCGACCAGTCCTTGGCTATAGGCAACCCCATTTACGCCAGAGATGCCAATTTGTAGCAAGTGACGTTAGATACATCTATGGGCGAATTAACGAAGGCAGAGATCGCGGCCATGCGCCGCTCTTACGGTGAAATCCCACTAGATCGTTTACCGGATGATCCCTTCGAAGCCTTCTCGCGATGGCTTCATGAGGCGCACACAAATCCTCTGATAGTGGAAGCAAACGCGATGGTGCTCTCGACCGTCGACCATGCCGGGGAGATCACTTCGCGCTCGGTTCTTCTCAAAGATGTCTCGCAGCATGGTTTCACATTCTTCACTTCATACACTTCACGAAAAGGGCGGGCCATTCACTCTCAGCCGCACGTCGCACTTCTCTTTCCTTGGTATGCAATGGAGCGACAAATCTCAATAAGTGGAATTGCCGAGCAAGTTCCGCGCCAAGAATCCGAGGATTACTTTGCGGGGCGCCCGTGGTCTAGCCAAATTGGAGCGTGGGCGAGCAGGCAATCCGATCGTCTCGAATCACGAGAAATCTTGGAAGATCGCTGGAAAGCTGCTGCTGAGAAATGGCCAGAAGGAACATCGGTGCCGACTCCCCCTGAGTGGGGCGGCTACCGTGTCTTCCCACACACGATTGAATTCTGGCAGGGACGTTTCTCTAGACTGCACGATCGCATCCGCTATGAAAGAGTCCAAGCAACCGATGTCCACGGATCTACCGAATGGGAGATTAACCGCTACTACCCATAGGCTTTGGCCCGTGACCGATATCAAAATCCCCGAAAATCTCAAGCCATCTGATGGTCGCTTCGGTTGCGGCCCTTCCAAAATTCGCCCAGAGGCGCTCGCCGCCCTAGCCGCCAGTGGCTCATCTATTCTAGGTACCTCTCACCGCCAGAAGCCCGTGAAAAATGTTGTCCATCGCGTTCGTGAGGGGCTCTCCTCTTTATTCGAACTTCCAGACGGATATGAAGTTGTCCTGGGCAACGGTGGCTCGACTGCGTTCTGGGATATCGCCACTTTTGGACTCATCGAATCACGCTCGCAGCACCTGGTATTTGGAGAATTTTCCTCAAAGTTTGCCGCTGCCGCCAAAGCAGCACCCTTTCTTGACGAGCCATCGCTAATCAAGTCCGAGCCCGGATCTCACCCAGCGGCCCGCGCCGAAGATGGAATTGATGTCTACGCACTCACGCATAACGAGACGAGCACTGGGGTTTCGATGCCGATCCGCCGTCCTTCTGGCGGTGGAGACGCCCTCGTCCTCGTTGATGCGACGAGCGCGGCAGGCGGGCTAAGCGTTGATGCCAAGGAGTTTGATACCTACTACTTCGCACCGCAGAAGTCTTTTGCCTCCGATGGGGGTATCTGGCTTGCGGTGATGAGCCCCGCGGCGATTGAGCGTGTTGCCAAGATAAAGGCCAGCGCCCGCTGGGTCCCGGCATTCTTTGATCTGACAATTGCCATTGAAAATAGCCGACTGGACCAGACCTACAACACGCCAGCTCTTGCCACGTTGATCCTGCTTGCGGAGCAGATCGAGTGGATGAACCAGAACGGCGGCATGAAATTCTCAGCAGGGCGTAGCGCTGATTCGGCATCGCGCCTTTACGGATGGGCCGAAAAGACTGCTTACACCACGCCCTTTGTTTCCGATCCTGCAATGAGGTCAAATGTTGTGGGAACTATCAACTTCGATGATGCCATTGACGCCACAAAGGTCACGTCAGCTCTTCGTTCAAACGGCATCGTTGATACCGAGCCTTATCGCAAGCTTGGCAAAAACCAATTGCGCATCGGCATGTTCCCGGCAGTTGAACCGAGTGACATCGATGCCTTGACGGCGTCAATCGACTTCGTTGTCAATGCGCTTTAGCGTTCTCGATTGTCCAGACTGGCATGACACTTCAGCGTGATCGTGTCTTCTGGGCAGTTGCCTTCCAAGCCGCGATCGTCAATTTCTATTTCGGCGGTTTCGGACCGGCACAACCCCTTCTTCGTACCCAGCAGCACACTTCGCTCACTGTTGCTGGACTCCACGGAACCGCGATGGGAATTGCCTCGATATTTGCCGGTCTAGCTTCACCGTGGCTGGCACATCGTTTCGGACGTGCGGCAACATCCTGGTTTGGCTTGGGCGCATTCTGTGTAGGGATCTTTTTCTTCGTGATTTCCCCACCTATTGAACTCACTCTCGCAGCCACATTTCTGGCGGGCCTTGGCGCTTCAACTGTTGTTATTGCAATGGTCACCCAACTCTCACATCATTTCCCGAAGCATCAAAGCTCAGCAGTGTCGCAAGGAAGCGGGGTCGCATCCGGTGGTTACGTCTTGGGGACGCTATCCGTTGGTGCCATCGCTGGCACTTCATTCAACTGGAGGCTAGGGCTCTTGCTTGCAATTCCTGCGAGCACCATCCTCTACGTTCTCACACGCAAAACGACCGTAGCCGCGCACATACCTGACGAGCGCGGTCCCCAACAAGGATCCCTCAGTGGCAAGTTCTGGATTTCTTGGATTGGATTTGTAGCCTGTATTTCAACCGAATTTGCCACCACATTCTGGGCCGCGGCATTGCTTCGAAATCGAGTTGGCTCGAGTGCGGCGATATCGACGATCTGCATTGTCGCTCTGGGAGGCGGGATGGGACTTGGTAGGTGGTTTGGTCCTCAAGCACTCAAGCGATTCGCGTTAGATCTTCAGTTGATAATCGTGCTTCTTACTCAGTCAATTGGATTCGCAGTTCTCTGGTTTTCGCACACTCTTTGGATCTCGCTTTCATCGTTATTGGTGATCGGATTAGGCATATCCATGCAGTTTGCACTGGCGTCAATGCGACTTATCGGATTCAGCGATGGCCGACCGGACCTTGCAATCGGGAAGAGTTCACTGGGTTCCGGGGTCGCAATAGCAACTGCGCCTTTCATTCTTGGAGTCCTCGGGGATCACTTCGGAATATCGCGTGCCTATCTGATGGTGCCTTTCTTAATCTTGATTGCCTTGATCTCAACTGTCGCGATATCGTCTGCACAAACGACTAATGCGGAGTGAGTGTGAATTACAAAAGCAGAAGGTTTATTACTTGGGTAGCCCTCTTTGGCCTGCTAGCTCTTATTCTCATATGGGGGCGGTAGGACGACGTCGACGGAGAAATCCTTAGGAACTTCCACCCGATTTCGATAGCGCTGAAAGGCAAACAGGGCCGCCAGCGCAGTGATGGCTCCGCAAGCCGCCAACGTTGTACGAACCCCGATCTTCTCAGCTGTCCAACCTATTAGCGGAGAGCCAATAGGTGCTCCCCCGAGGAATACCAGAAGATAGATTCCCATCACGCGCCCTCTTACAACCGGATCTGAATTTATCTGCATCAGCGAATTGGCGCTTATCAGCGTCGTCAATGCGGTGAAACCGCACACCGGCAGCCATATCGCATACGCCATATAAGTTGGCATAAATGCCAGAACGAAGATGGATGTGCCGAAGGCCATTGCACCAACGGCAACGAACATTGTCTTGCGAAGTGCCTCGAGCCTGGCGGAGATAATTGCTCCGCTTAACGAGCCGATCGCAACGAAAGTGCCCAGCAATCCAAAGGACATGGCTCCGCGATGGAAAACTTTTGTGGCAGCAAGGGCATTAAAGATTTGGAAATTCAGGCCAAATGTGGCCATGAAGAATATGACGATCATGACGACGTAAAGGTCGGGTCTTGCCTTGACGTACCTCAACCCTTCGCGAACATTGGCTACTCCCGCACTGCGAGGCAAAAGATAGAACTCGCTCTTGCGCAAGTACATCAATGAAAAAATCACCAGAACGTATGAGCCGCCATTCAGAAGAAAAGATGGTCCCGTTCCAAAGGCCGCGATCAAAGCACCTGAGACGCCGGGCCCAATGAGTCTGCCGGCATTGAAATTCGCCGAATTCAGGCTCACGGCGTTGCCGAGATCGCTATGACCCACGACCTCTGCAACAAAACTCTGACGAACCGGATTATCTACTGCATTTGCGACGCCTAACATAAAGGCAAGAGCAAAGACGTGCCAGAGCTTTACGTGGTGCGTAGTCACAAGCAGGCCCAGAATGCCGGCCGAAAGACCGCCAGCCAGGTTGGTGGCGATTAACACTTTCTGCTTGTCGAAGCGATCAGCGAGTGCCCCACCATGAAGACTGAGGAAAAGCACGGGCGTGAATTGCAGCGCTGTCACTAATCCCAGGTAAGTGCCGCTATGGGTGAGTTGAAGGACCAACCAGTCCTGCGCAATGCGTTGTGCCCATGTTCCGATATTTGAAATTGCATTCGCTGCGAAAAGGATTCGGAAATTACGATGTCGGAAAGCGCGCCAATTGCCTGTTTCGTTTATGCGCACTCGCGACCCCCTATCGTCACCCTATCGCCACTTGATGGGTGCGTGCATGGCACTACTATTCGCACATGGCCCAGAATGTGAGATCGGTTCTCGTGCAACTCTCACTCGGCGTATGTGCATGGGTTGTCGCGGGTGTGATTGCCCTTCTTGTCAGTGCTCAATCGAAAGTCATCTGGACATGCGTAAGCGGTGCCGGCCTTGGGATGCTCGGAATCTTCTACACGATCAGAAGGGCACGTAGAAGCGGTATTTAAGCTTCTAGTTGCGAGGCAATGCCGCGGAGGACTTTGCCCACGCGTTCGGCTTCAACAGGAGATGGGTGGCGTCCATGGCGCAGGCCATTGCCAACTTTGTCCAAGATCTTGATGGTGTCTTCAATCATCGCGGCAAGATCATCGCTATTGACATGTGCTTGGGCGGCAAGTGATGGCGGTGCATCAATGATGCGCACGGAGAGAGCCTGCGGACCGCGCCGGCCGTCAGCGACCCCGAACTCCAACTTCGTTCCGGGCTTTACCGTGGTGACACCTTCTGGAAGAGAGGTTGCCGCCAGATAAACGTCCTCGCCTTCATCGGAGGCGATAAAACCGAAGCCTTTTTCTAGGCTAAACCATTTCACGCGACCACTAGGCATGGGAACTCTCCTTTAAATTGCTCAGAACTCGTTTAAGCCGTGAGGGATTTACGGGCAGAGGACGAGTTTACAGTAGGCGACTAGTTAGAGGAACAGGGATTAAAAAGTAGCTTCGGAGTGGGCTCCGCAACCGTGATCTACGGAGACAACGCGCGCATCCTCAGGCGAGATGGCATTGGCGCAAACACCAAATGCGGCGCGTAGCGAACCTGAGATGGGGATGAAGAAGCCACATGTGGCACATGGTTTTGGCGCTGCTTTCGCGATTGGAGTTTCGGGTCCGCGATCACCTGCATACCAACGCTTACTTGCCTGGTCGCGGCCCTCAATCGACATGACTCGCGGGCGACCAAGGCCCAATTCCCAGACCTGCACTGCATCCATTTCTTCATCACCGGGCAAGGCGGCAAAACCTGGGACGAGTCGATCATCATCTGCGACGCTAGGCAAGATATCTCCAACCCCGATATCACCGGGTTGAATGCGCTCAATGTAGGGAACCCACTCCGGCGCTAGAAGTGAGTCTGGCCCAGGCAGCAGAACAACATCGCAGATAGTTGGATGCGAATCCTCATCGACCTTTACCGCCGTCACGACCCAGCGCCAACCTTTGTAACCGGGAAGAAAAGCCTCAAAAAGGTAACTTGCTAGGCGAGAATCCGCGTCAAAATCCGCATCGAGAAACTCGCCTACATACTTCGCATTTCCCGCATCGGCCAGTACCGCCTGTCTTGCTAATTCCAGAGCATCAAAGGCCGGAGCGTCAGTAGATCGTGCGGGTTTCTTGGGCATGGGGTAAGGGTAAAGCAGAAAGGACTCCCGAGGTAATCGGGAGTCCTGACTGCTTCTCTATTCTCGAACCCTTTGGAGATCAGGTCGAGGACGGAGATGGGGAAGGGCTCGGAGTTGAACTTGGGCTCGGGCTAGGCGTCGAGACAGGCAGCAGCGCGCCCAACGCAGTTTTCAAGGCAAGATTGGCGGCCGCAACGACCGTATTGAAAGCTTGTTGGGCTGCCGCGATAGCGGCCTTATAAGCAGTCTCGGCGCTCTTTTTTGCTGTATCAGTCGTCGCCGCATCCCGTGCACTCTTGTAAGTAGTTTTCGCGGCTTTGATTGCAACCTGAAGTGTTGCCGTCGCACTATCGACTGTTGTGATGCAACTATTCACCGCAAGGGTCACCGCAAGGTTACCCGAACTCAATTTGTTGAGTTTCTTCAGAAGCGATTTAGCTTGAGCGTGAAGAGCATTTCCATCATTTTCAAACTTCTTGCCTTTGCCGTTGAAGATAGGTGAATCCTGAATTGCCTTAAGGATTGAGTCCGCAGCGGATTTTTCTACTTTCTTTCCGTGATCTCCGCTCTTGCCTTTATCCGACGCATTCGCAAGTGGTGCAACAGCGGTAAGTAATATGAGGACTGAACTCGCAACAAGGAAGGCGCGGGGGAATTTTCTGCGCGACACGTTATCTCCGATTCTCTTTAGGAGAGCAATGCAAGCACATCTAATTAAAAGCAGAAAGGACTCCCGAGGTAATCGGGAGTCCTCTCTTTATATGACTCTAGTTATGGATTAGCGCTTAGAAATCCATATCCCCGCCGCCAGGACCTGCTGGCATTGCTGGCTTCTTCTCAGGCTTATCAGCAATCACTGCTTCGGTGGTGATGAATAGCGCTGCAATGGACGCCGCATTCTGCAGTGCAGAACGAGTCACCTTTGCAGGATCAATGATGCCGGCCTTGATCATGTCAACATATTCTCCGGTTGCTGCGTTGAGTCCGAATCCAGGTTCTAGATGACGGACCTTCTCAACGACAACTCCACCTTCAAGACCTGCGTTGATTGCGATCTGCTTTAACGGCGCTTCAATTGATGCTTCAACGATCTTTGCACCTGTTGCTTCATCACCTTCAAGTTTCAACTTAGAGAAAGCAACCTTCGCGGCCTGCAATAGCGCAACGCCACCACCGGCAACAATGCCTTCTTCTACCGCTGCTTTTGCGTTACGAACTGCATCTTCAATGCGGTGCTTGCGCTCCTTGAGTTCGACTTCGGTAGCAGCGCCAGCCTTGATTACTGCAACGCCACCGGCCAATTTGGCCAAGCGCTCTTGCAACTTCTCGCGGTCGTAATCGGAATCACTCTTCTCAATCTCTTGACGGATCTGAGTTACGCGACCTTTGATCTGCTCTTCGTTTCCGCCACCTTCGACGATCGTTGTCTCATCTTTGCTGATGACAACTTTGCGTGCGTGCCCGAGAAGCTCGACTCCGGCCTGGTCCAACTTCAAGCCAACCTCTTCCGAGATGACTGTTGCACCGGTGAGAATTGCAATGTCCTGCAGCATTGCCTTGCGACGATCTCCAAAACCTGGAGCCTTGACGGCTGCAGAACGGAAGGTCCCGCGAATCTTATTTACAACCAACGTTGCAAGGGCTTCGCCTTCGATATCTTCAGCGATGATTGCAAGCGGCTTGCCCGACTGCATGACCTTTTCGAGAATCGGTAGAAGATCCTTGATGTTTGCAATCTTTGAGTTGGCAATCAATATGTATGCATCCTCAAGTACTGCTTCCATGCGGTCTGAATCGGTCACGAAGTAAGGGGAGATATATCCCTTGTCGAATCGCATACCTTCGGTGAGCTCTAGCTCTAAACCGAATGTGTTTGATTCTTCAACGGTGATAACGCCCTCTTTGCCGACCTTGTCCATTGCTTCAGCGATCATCTCGCCGATTGTGGTGTCAGCCGCAGAAATCGACGCAGTTGCTGCGATCTGCTCCTTGGTCTCCACATTTTTTGCCATGGCAACGAGTTCGGCGACAACGGCTTCGACGGCTTTTTCAATGCCGCGCTTGAGCGCCATTGGGTTTGACCCAGCGGCAACGTTGCGAAGTCCTTCGCGAACTAGTGCTTGAGCAAGAACGGTTGCGGTAGTCGTGCCATCGCCTGCGACATCATCGGTTTTCTTGGCAACTTCCTTCACAAGTTCAGCGCCAATTTTTTCCCACGGATCTTCCAAATCGATCTCTTTCGCAATCGAGACACCGTCGTTGGTGATCGTAGGGGCTCCCCACTTCTTCTCCAGAACGACATTTCGGCCACGGGGTCCAAGGGTTACCTTGACCGCATCGGCGAGGATATTCATGCCACGTTCTAGGCCACGGCGGGCCTCTTCGTTAAAGGCAATCTGCTTTGCCATAGTTGTTTTCGCTCCTATGTTTTTTGTTATGGGTGAATTATCACTCACACCCCTAGAGTGCTAACGCTAAATCTAGAGCAGGCCCACGCCTACGGGCAAATATTGGCTAGCGGGAGGAACGGGCGCTCATGCGGGCTGCCCGAAGGCGCCTAAGGCGCTTGACCAGCATGGGAGAGGCCAGAAGAGCCTGCTCGCAGTCGATCAGGTCGTTAAGCAACTGGTAGTAGCGCGGTGCGCTCATATCGAAGAGCTCCTTGATCGCGCTCTCCTTGGCCCCGGCATAGCGCCACCAACTGCGCTCAAAATCCAGGATCCTTACTTCGAGGTCACTGAGTCCAGTGGTCTGGGTAGGGGCCAAAAAATCTTGTGCGCTCTCGTCCATGGGCCAAGCCTAAGGCAGATAGGGCATCTGCGCAGGGATTTAGAGAGTTGCCAGCAGGGTCTCGATATCGCTGACTTTGGTCCAGGGGTTGACGATGGCAAACCTGAGAATCGGCTGACCGTGATGGGCTGAAGGGGGGATAAATCCGATCTGATCGCGGAGCAAGGTATCGCTCCATGCTTGGTAATCGGCTGCCTCCCACCCGGGCCTGGTAAATGCCACCACGGAGAGTTCGGGATTGCGCACCAACTCCAAGCGCGGGTGCTCCCGGATTCGCTCCGCGGCTGCCTGAGCCACCGCGATCGTTTTTTCAATGGCCTCGGCATAAGCGTCAGTTCCGTGGGCAGCAAGAGAGAACCAGAACGGAAGGCCGCGGGTGCGCCGTGTCAGGTGAATTGCGTAGTCGGACGGGTTCCATGATGCGTCCTCCTGCAACGTTTCCAGGTATGAGGCATGCTGTGTATGAACTTCCTTGGCCAACTCTGGTTGGCGATAGACAAGGGCGCAGGCATCAAAGGGAGCAAAGAGCCATTTATGTGGGTCGACAATAAATGAATCGGCAAGTTCGATTCCTGCAAACTTCGACTTCTGCGAAGGCGCACAGAGTGCGGCAAGTCCGTAGGCACCATCGACATGGAACCAGAGATCGCGGTCCTTGGTGGCATTGCCAACCGAGACGAGATCATCAATTGTTCCCAAATTCGTTGTGCCAGCCGTGGCAACCACTGCAAATACACGAACGCCCTGTGACTCGTGGAATCGGTCGACCTCGCGAGCTACATCGATACCGCGCAGTTTTCCCATTTTCATCCGGTGCTATTGCCAGCACGTCTACATCCATGACTTGTGCGGCCGATGAGATTGAGGAGTGCGCCTCTTGGCTGCAGGCAATTGCCCATCGAGTGGTCTGTGGCCAGCGCTTGCGCGCTTCGGCTCGCGCAACCACTAAGGCCGATAGATTTCCAATGGTTCCGCCTTGCACAAAAACTCCGCCGGAATTCTGTGGCAGTCCGGCCAAATCAGAGAGCCAACGAAGAGCCTGATTTTCAGCGAAAACTGCCCCAGAGCCTTCCTGCCATGAACCTCCATAAAGCGCGCTTGCCCCAACAACGAGATCGAAAAGGTTGGCGTACTCGCTGGGGGCTGAAGGAATGAAGGCCAGATTGCGCGGATGGTCAGTGGAGATGCAGGCTTTCGCCAGGACGCTCTTGAAAACCTCCAAGGCCTCATGTCCGCCTAAGCCCTTTGCCGTAATGGTGTTGCCGACTTCCGTAAATAAATCTGCGGCAGTGCGCGGACCATCAAGAGGCGGATCTGTCTTCAAGCGGTAGAGACTGTAAGAGAGGACTTCCTTGGCGAGGTCTTCTACCTCCAACGTGAACTCATGCATGGTTACAAGTGTGCCATGACACGGCAGAATCTCCGCATGCCTCTCCTGCGTACCTCGCACCTTGGGCCAACCATCTTTGTCACGCTGACTGGCTTCCTCATGGCCAATTCCTCTGGATCGATCTGGTCAGCCCTTGGGATCGCCCTGACAATATTTACCGGTCAGCTCTGCATCGGTTGGACCAATGATCTTGTTGACCGAGAAAGTGATCGAGAGCAAGGTCGGAAAAATAAGCCGCTAGCAAATGAGGCAATCTCGGTCAGACCAGTTGTTACGGCAACTGCTGTAGCTCTTATAACTTGTATCCTCCTTTCGCTGCTGGGGCCATTTGGAATTCGCGGAGGCTCCTTGCACTTGCTCGCTGTCAGTTGCGGTCTTGCATACAACTTCTACTTCAAAAAATCTGTTCTCTCTCCACTGCCATACGTCATTGCCTTTGGCGCTTTCCCAAGTGCGATTGCACTTAGCAAAAATCACGACGTTCCAATTTGGCTAATGTCACTCGGCGCACTTTTCGGTCTGGCTGCTCACTTTGCCAATGTCGTGAAAGATATGGAACAAGATCGCAAAGCTGGACTTCGAGGATTACCGCAACGCCTAGGAACAAGAATTAGCCTGTTGGTGGCAGGAACCGCGTTGCTGATCGACTCGGTCATTCTTGCCAATCACTCGCACCTCTGGATACCAGTTCCTATAAGCGTTATTGCGGTGCTACTTCTATTTATTACCCCCAAGAAATTTAGTTTCCCGCTTGTGATGGCCCTTGCCCTGACGGACGTGGTCATATTGGTCAGCCGGATTTCGCTCTAAAGATTAGACTTAGGGCTCTAGCGATCAAATAAGGAGTCCCTGTCATTACAAAACCTAAGGTCGTAATTCTCGGGGCCGGCTTCGGTGGTCTAAACGCGGCAAGGGCATTGGCTGATACCGCCGAGGTGACTCTTGTTGATCGCCACAACTTTCAAACATTCTCACCACTCCTGTATCAAGTTGCGACGGCGGGCCTTGCCGCAGACCACGTGGCGTATCCCATCAGAGGGGCGCTTCGAAAGAGCAAGATTGCATTTCGAATGGGTTCGCCGATCTCGGTAGATCATCGGAACAAGGAAGTGAAACTAGATAGCAGTGAGATCCTCAAGTTCGATCATCTCATTGTGGCACTAGGCTCGGCAACGGCAGATTTTGGAATTAAAGGCGTGAGCGAGCACGCCCTCGGAATGAAGAGTGTAGCCGAAGCAATCAACATCCGCGCAGAAGTGATGCGGCGGTTCGAAGACCTCTGTCGCTTTCAAGATGAGACGCGCCTTTCGATCTCGATTGTTGGTGGCGGCCCAACCGGAGTTGAGATGGCGGGGGCTTTCGCCGAACTTGTGAAAGGACCGCTCACCTCTGACCAAGCACATGCAGCACAACACATTGATATCTACCTGATCGAAGCCGGTCCGCGGCTCTTGCCAAGTTTTTCGAAATCCTCATCAGCGCGAACGAAGAAAGATCTAGAGAAACTCGGAGTCAAAGTTCTCACCGACACCGCCGTCCAAGAAATCACACCACGGAAAATATTGCTAAAAAATGGCGAAGAGATCCCATCGGAGGTCACGATCTGGGCTGCCGGCGTGCAGGGCCAACCATTAGCGCACGAACTATCGCTGCCCATCGTTGCCTCGAGAATTGATGTAGAACCCACGTTGCAGGTCAAGCACTACCCCAACTTCTGGGCAATCGGGGATATCGCCGGGGCAAAGGGCAAGGATGGACGATTTCTACCTATGGTCGCCCCCGTTGCCATGCAACAGGGGACCTTTGTCGCAAAACAGATTGAGAGAGTCATCCAAGGCGAAGAACTGCCAGCTTTTGTGTACAAAGATAAAGGCTCAATGGCAACAATCGGGCGGGCAAAAGCCGTCGTTGAAGTGAAGAAGTTGAGATTGGTTGGGGCGCCGGCCTGGTTTGCGTGGCTCTTCCTTCATCTTTTCTATTTATTAGGCGGGCGTAATAAAGTCTTGACCATGGCCGATTGGATGTGGAATTACTTAACCTTTGACCGAGGCAACCGCCACATCATGGATTCGCAATAAATGGGCGATTACATAAGCCTGCGCGGCCATGAGATATGGAATCTGGAATGGCCCAATAATGGTGAAGCCATGGTGCTGCTTCACGGCGGGTTGAGCGCCACGGAAGACTGGGATAAGTATTTATTGCCAGCCGTGGAGAGCTCCTTTCACGTCTTTGCCTACGACCGTACAGGACAAGGTCGCACCGGGGATCAGGTCGGAAGCCTGCACTTTGCATTCCAGACAAACGAGGCAATCGCCTATCTCGAAGACACTGTTAAAGAACCCGCGCACCTCATCGGTTGGAGCGATGGCGGAATCATTTCGCTGATGGTTGCAATCCAACGACCAGATCTCGTGCGCTCAGTCATAGCGATTGGCGCCAACTACCACCACGCCAGCGGCGGTGAGCCGATTGGTCTTTGGGAAGTCTCAGATGAGGATCGGTTGGAGCACGCGATGCGTTCCCCTGATGCCCCCGAAGCCCTTGATTCGAAAGTGGAACGCATGTGGAAAATCTGGAACACGGAACCAACTCTTTCAACGGAGGACCTGGCCAAGATCAGTTGCCCGACGTTGATCATGGCTAGTGATGATGAGAATTTCAGTTTTGCCCACATCACTTCGATGTATGAGGCGATTCCACAGGGGCAACTTGCCATTGTTCCCGGGACATCCCATTTCCTGATTAAGGAGAAACCAGATTTAGTTCAGGCGATCATCAAGGATTTCTTAAGCGATCTGACGCCACCGATCACACGAGTTCCGGTGCGACGGGCGAAGACTACTTAGCCTTCGCAACTCGCTCGTCGTGCAGTTGGTTGAAGATTGGGGCAGAGAGCGCAGGCATTTGACCGAGCTTTCTACTTAATATCCAGTCGGCCAATTCGGGGTTTCTGGCAAAGGCTGGACCGTGCATGTATGTCGCGACAATTTGCGGCGTGACCAGCCCATCCACATTGCTTCCCTGGCCGTTGCCGATTCCTGCAACTACGTGACCCAATGGTTGTAGGTCATCTAAGAAGCGAGTCTGCCCTCCGTGATTTTCAAAGCCAGTCAGCATCTCGATAGGCACAGTTGGTCGGGAGAGAAGTTCGCCGACCGAGCGATGCTTGGCTGAGACTGTTTCTATTCCAACAAGACCAAGACCCTGGATCGTGCGATCACCGCTTGCTGGAAATTGCGTTCCGAGGATTTGAAAACCTGCGCAGACCGCGAAGAGGTGCGCGCCGTTCTTCAATGCCAATTGCAGTGATTCTTTCTCGCTCAAGATCTCAAGGGCGGCAATCTGCGCATCATCTTCGCCTCCACCGATGAGATACAAATCAGCCGATGTCGGTATTGAATCGCTCACACCAATGGTCAAGACTTCGTGGCGAACTCCACGTGCTTTGAGTCGCCAACTGAGAATCTCGACATTTCCTCGGTCGCCGTATGTTCCAAGCAATTCTGGAAGTAAATGAACAATCGTGAAAGTCATTTCGACACCGACTTAGCTAACCGATGAAAAGCAGTATAGGAGGCAATGAGATCGGCATCCACCTCACCAAGAAGGGTTGCTGCCGCGCTCTCATCTGCAACCACATGATGGGCGATCTCATTAACAGTGAGCCGAGCAGATACATCTAGTCGCCGATCACCAGTGACAACCACGTATCGCTCTTTGAGCGGGGTGAAGTCCACATCCCAGAGCCAAGAAGTGTCCTTGCCATCTTGCGTATTTGCATTGACCACGAGAAGTACGCATTTTGGTCCTGTGGCACTCGTAGCGAGTGTTTCACGCCAACTAGCCGGATTCTTGGAAAGCAGGAGACGGAAATCTGTATTGCCGATTTTTAACTTTCCAAATCTTCCGTCGACACTTGTTATCTTCGCGATCGCAGATGAGGAGTCTTGGAGTGAAACTCCGAAATATTCAGCTGCAACAATGGCACGGGCGGCATTGGAAAGGGCGGCGCGGCCCGGAATACCACTAAGGACCTTCGCGCTCTGACTTTGCGGACCACACAGTTCATCACCAGCCAACACCCATTGCGCATCAGGTTTCGCAAATCCACATGTGCACGAGTAATACGCCCTGTCGGGACTCCACTGAAGGACTATTCCGCAAGAAGGACAAGTCGATGCATCAATATGACCGTATGCACCGCTGCTAAACCAAATTACCTTGCTCCAATCAAGGGCGGCCCACACGACGAATGGATCATCGGCATCGGCAAGTATTCGGCACGTCGCGGGAAGTTCGGCGAGCGCGACTTTCCACTTCTGCGCGACGAAACGAACTTCTGATAATCGATCAAGTTGATCACGCCCAAGGTTGAGTAAGACCACCATCTCTGGACTTGTCTGTTTGATTGCCCAAGGCATGACCATCTCATCGACTTCAAGGGCGGCCAATGGTGCCGACAGATTCTTGCTCAGCGCCGCCGCAAGGCCGGCAAAGAGGTTGGCACCGGTGTAGTTGCTGACAACCTTGTTCTTTACGGCCAACGCAGAGTAAATCAGGGAGGTCGTCGTAGTTTTGCCATTTGTTCCCGAAACTAGAATCACTTTTCGATTTTTCGATAGCGCCGATACGGCGCTTGGCTGCATTTTCAATATGATGCGGCCGGCGACCATCACCCCGCTGCCACGTTTGGTTATCCGCGAAATGGCCCCGAAGATATTGGCGATCCCGATGATGAGGCGGAGTTTCATTTCTTTAGCAATCCAAAGGTTCTAAGGCTCCGGTCGCTACGTTGTAAATTGCACCGCCAACCGTGACACCTTCACGGAGCAATGGATATGAACGGATACGGATGACATCAGTCATGAGGGCTTTCCTCTGATCTGAAACTGTTCGAAATTCCAGACTTCGCGTATCTACGCCGTACTGCTCGGCAATGGTCTTGTGTATATCGGCCTCTTCGCTCTGTGCCATTCTGCAATCGGTATGGGGCATGACCAGAATCCGATCCACCCCGAGAAGGTAGGTCGCCAGAACCAGAGTCCGGAGCACGTCTTCAGTGACGCGAGCGCCGGCATTACGCAAAATCTTGGCATCTCCCGCATCCATCCCGACGACCACCAAAGGGTTCACGCGCGAATCCATGCAAGTAACGATGGCCAGTCCTTTGACTGCGGTGCCAGTGAGGGCACTGCCCTGGAAGTCGGCGACAAAGTTCGCATTAGCCCCAAGGACGTCAGAGAAGGCTTCTCGCGGAAACTTTGGAATTGCTGTAACGCTGGGGGCTTTCTCTTCGTTATATCCCATAGATACGAATTCTAGGAGGAGATCCCATGAACAAGCGCCATCTGAGCGTTGCGGTCGTTGCGGTACTTGCCTTGTCCAGTTCAACCATTGCCTCGGCTGAAGGTGGTTCGCACCGAAGGATCGGCGGATACGAGCACATCGGATCTGTTGCCCCGATCGGCTTGAGCAACAACGGCGGAGTTTTGATGATTGACACCTCTACGGCCACCCCAAGTTTTCACTTCGACACAACGACAGTGACCCCTCATATCGACTTCGATCAATCCAAGTTGATGACCCATTTCGACACCTCGACTGCAACCAGCAACTTCGATGATGGCATCTCAGATGATGCCGACGATGATTTCCTTCCTGCTGGCAACAGCTCAATCAGCCCAGTGATTCCCCCAGCAGCCCCAGGTACCCCGCCAACCACGCCATCTTGGATAACCAAGCCGCATGCAAAGTCCAATGACGACGGAGACCACTCTGACCAGTCCTCAGAAGATTCGCAGGATTAATACGAAGGTATTGTGCGCCCAGAGGCTGACCGCGGTTAGCCTCTGTGGTGATCACCGATTAGGAGTCAATGCCAGAAAACCGCAGTCCTTCTTCAGAGCAAAGTGAAAAATCCACTGATGCTCCGGTTGACGCGCTCGATTTCGACCAACTAGTAGAGGAGGCGATACGTGGAAGCGATTCAGCGTTCACCCTCCTTTGGCGCAACTATCAGCCACGCATGGTCCGATACCTCGCCATGTTCACCAGTGATCCCGAGGACCTCTGTTCGGAAGTCTGGATCAAGATTGCAACATCTATCAAAAGTTTCCAAGGTGACTCCAAGGCATTCAAAGGCTGGATCTACACAATTGCCCGCAACGCCGCGACAGACTTGGCAAGAAAGAAGGCACGTAGCGGAACAAGCGTGGAACTGGATGAATCAGACTGGATCGGCGAGAACTCGACGATGGTTGAAGTCATGGATCTAGTGAAGCGCCTGCCCCAGGAGTATGCAGAAGTCATCATGCTCCGCGTTGTCGCCGACCTGGATGCCAGTGAAGTGGCAGAAATTGTTGGCAAGACCCAGGGCAATGTGCGCGTTCTCACCCATAGAGGTTTGAAACAGCTAAATGAGATGTTGACGAAGGGAGGTGATGGTCGATGAGCAATGACGGAGAATTTTCCGAGGAGCAGAGCGAGGAGTTAATCTCCCACCTCAATTCCGGTGGCCCATCGGAATACGAGCACCTTCGCAGCGCCTTGAATCTATTAGCGCACGTCACCGAACTTCCACCGACCTCAATTCCTCCTGTGTTGCCCTCGGGGATCACTCAGCCAATTCCACTACTTCCCGTTAAATCAACCAAGCCACATCGCACCGTCGTCACTTCTGTGATCGTGGTCGGAATATTGGCTTCGGCTTCATTGGCCGCTGCCGCGGTAACCGGGATTGGACCTGCACCGATAGTCGACATCGGTCATCAGACGGCGAAGTTCGTCAAGGGAGTAGCCGGGGCCGTCAGTCATGTTGTCACAGGCGGCAGTGCTATAACCGTTGAGAATAAATCTGCTACTCCTCAGGTTCCTGGGCTGACTCCCGCGCCAACAGGTGGAGACGAATCTTCTTCTCATACCACGAGTAACGACGAGGGTTCGGATGGCGAATCAAAAGTGCCTTTCCCGCCGATTCCAAACGCGCTAACCCCCGAGGCTAAGCAATCAAGCGAGGGCAAAGACGGCAACACCAAAGATGGCAAAAGCGGAAACGACAAAGAAAACAAACCTAACTCGAACGTCAGCCAAACACCCAACTCTGATGAATCGTCACGGGTCCCTTCGATAGCCACTCCTACGCCAAGCCCCAAATCCGATAAGGAACACACGACTGCCGAAGGCCAGGCGACCCCTGATTCGTCCATAACGATCGGGCCGGCCACAGATTTTCCTTCTCCAGCCCCATCCGAACAATCATCGGATAACGACTAGAGCTTCTTGCTTACTTATTCTTCTCTTTCTTCTCCTGCTTCTTCGCGCGCTTCTCCTTTAGCGTGAGCTTCGCTTCCTTCTTAGTGTTCGCATTGCTCTTCTGCTCTTTGTTTGCCATCTGTACTCCTTCCCGAATTAAGCCTTCAACACCCGCCGAGTCTAATCTAAAAAGGTAGGCTCCTAACTCTTGGAGAGGGCTCGAGGATGCTGGATTTTGTGGTCGCGACCGTGGCCGGCGTGGTCGTTGGAATAATCAACGGAATGGCCGGGGGTGCCTCGATCATCTCCTACCCCGTCTTGCTCGCACTGGGCTTGCATCCCCTTGATGCCACCATCACCAATGCCATCGGAACCACAAGTGCCAATTTTGTGGCCATTCGGACAGGCAAGTACAAAATTTGGGATCTGATCAAAACCTACAAATTCCTCATCTCCATCTCGGTGATCGGTTCGCTCATCGGAGCCGGGTTACTCCTTGCATTTCCGCCGCGCGTCTTCGAACACATCGTTCCGTTCCTTCTACTCGGCGCAACACTCACAATGCTTCTTCCCACAAGACCCACAGTGGGTAAGCGAAGTGAGACAGTCGAGACGGTCGGCATCGCGGCCAGTGGACTCTACTGTGGTTATTTCGGACCAGGGCAAGGCGTCATGGTCATCGCATCTCTCGCTCGCAATCCAAAGAAGCCCGATCTTATGAACGCTGCAAAAAATATCATCGTGGCGATTCCCAGCACTGCCTCAAATATTGTCTACGTCTTCAGCGGACACGTGCACTGGATGATTGCAGTTGCCTTGATCCTCGGCTCAAGCGTCGGTGGCGGCCTGGGAGGTAGGTGGTCGACGAAAATGTCGCCCAGTTTCTATCGTGGGTTAGTAATGACCGTTGGCATCGGGGCGTCCATCTATTTCTTCAAGAGATATTTTTTTGGCTAGAACTCAGAAGTGCTTCTACTCGAGCAAAAGTTTGCATCAGATCTTTATCTCATGAAACTAACGTCCCCGCAAAGATCTGCCAAGCTAAAGCTGATTTAGCAACTAGAGACAAGGTGATGTAGGTGCGTTCACCCACTAGATAGTCACTCCAGCGTCCGATCTTCTTATATTGCAAGAATTGCACGATCGCAAATGAATTGAAAAATAAGAAAAGAGAGATGACTATGGCGTATACGAATCCCGGTGCTCTGGTATTTCCAGGGCCGCCAATGGCCAGCAAATAGAAAGTGATAGCGATCCAAGGAGTTATACCTGCCAAGCAACCAAAAATAAAGGGTAGAAATCCACCGCTTCCAGGTTCTTCGTACTTTTCTTGTAACCAACCAAAAAAAATCATGGATGCATTCACGCCGAAAATTGCCACTAACGCGGAAATATCGGAAATTCCACAAACCATTGCGATCAAGATAATCATCACCGATGAACTGAGTGAGTACTCTACCCAACGGAAAAAGTTACGATGGCGAGAGAGCCCTTCAGAATATCGCTGGAAGTTTTTCCCAAAAGAGATATAGAAGTGGAAGAAGGCGGAAAGCGCGAGGAAGAGCGCAACACCGATTCCGACTGGCACATTTGCCAGTGTCACAGGGGCTGCAAAAGTGGTTCCGGGAGGTCCAGACATATACCTAGCCACCACTGGTAGAGAAAATCCGTTTGCCAGAATAAGCACGGCGAGCATTTGGAGTAAGTGGAAGGTGCCAGCAATGATGTTCCATCTTCGCAAATCCGAGTTATTTAATTTGCTCTTCATAGGTCCAAGGGTACTCATGATAGAGATTCGACAACGAGTGTTTCTTGGAGCCCCCCGTCAGGATTGAACTGACGACCTTCCGCTTACAAGGCGGATGCTCTACCACTGAGCTAGGGAGGCCTTTCGTACCTGCGCATTATGTCAGCGCAGAAGAAAATGCTGAAATTCTAGGGGCGGAGCAGTTGCGAGACAGTGACGGGCGTGAGTTTTCGGGCGTGCAAGGCTTGAATCAGCAGGGGCAAAGCTGTTGCCGTATGTGGGTGCCCGAAGTGCATCCCGATAATGCTTCCCTTCCGCACCGTCTTCATGCATCTTGCGACGATCGCTTTGGCAGATGGGTCGGTGTAATCCAGAGAATCCACGTCATAAACCAAGCAGTGGTCGTAGCCAGAGGCTCCCGCCGCGGCGCGAATAATTGAATTGGATTTCAATGTTCCAGATGGTCGAAACCACTTACCAGGTGTACCCACGGCTTTTGTGATGGCGGCTTTGCCCTTGGCAACCTCGGCCTTTGCCTCCTTCAAAGTCAGCAGCGTCATGGTCTTATGGCTGTAGGTGTGATTTCCTAATTCGTGGCCGGCATCGACAATCTCGTGGCCGATCTTTGGATTGGCATGTAACCAAACACCCACGGCCATCACCGTAATCGGCGTCGAAGTCTTTTTTGCAGTTGCCAATATTTTGTGGGCGATCGCAAGGTCACCGGCTCCGTGGAAGGTAATGGCGACTTCAGCACGATTTCGCGGACCGTGGAAGATGTCGGCACCAGCTGAAGCCGCGCTTGCAGAATTAGGAAATAGTAATCCGCTCATTCCGACAAGGGCTGCGCTGCCGCCAATTTGAAGAGCTCGGCGCCGGCTTAATTCACCATGAAAATGATCATCACACATGGCGGGGAGCCTACCAAGGCCAACTGAGAATTCACTTTGAAAAAAATCAGGTTAAAGGCCAGGAAATCGGAGCAGAGTGCTTGCTAGACCTTCCGTCCCCCGAGGAACGTCCGCGCAGACGACGCCAGACCCAAGGTAAAAAGAAAGTCAGCAGCCATGCGATATTGGATTTGTATCTCTTGCGCTGGGACAATTTCGGAGCCGGTGGTAATGGCTCGCGCCAATTCATTGCATATGGAAGACCTAGTTTTTCCAATATTCCTTGGGCAACTCGGTCATGTCCGATCTCATTCAAATGTAGACGGTCATCGGCTAAGAAGCGTCTATCACTGAGGAGACCTTCCTCATTTGCATCCGCGACGATCGCGCCGACTTCAACTGCCACGGCCCGAACGTTCTTATTGAATTCGCTAAACCTTCTCGCCCATAATTCAGCGGTCCTGCCCTGTCTGTCGGTTCGCTCTAGGACCGTGAACAACAGAACAGTTGCCCCAGAGGCGGCGATATCGCGCACTGTCTGCGCATAAAGAGGAAGAGCGGATTCTGGTTTGTAGTTAGGCCGCAGAACATCGTTGGCACCGGCATGAAAGGAGAAGAGGGTTTCAGGTCCGGTCACATATGCCAGTGCATGAGGAACCTGTTCGGCGGCGACCTGGTGAATCAGTTTTCCGCGGATCGCAAAGTTCGCATAGGTGAACTCCGGGCTCTGATGCGCCATCACATCGGCCATCCGATCTGCCCAGCCGCGGTACTGACCCCCGATAATTTCATCACTCATTCCCTCGGAGAAGGAATCACCACAGACTATGAATCGTGTGAATGTCATTACTTACGTCGTTGCTCATCCACCCAGAAGAGTGCGATTGAGGTAGCCACGCTCGCGTTGAGAGATTCCGTATCTGCCTTCATCGGAATTGAAACCACCAGATCGCACTTCTCTCGAACAAGGTGAGACAGACCCTTTCCTTCGCTGCCGACAATAATCATCAAGGACTCCTGCTCGAGTTTCATGTCGCTCAACGGCGCATCGGCTTCTCCAGCCAGGCCAACCACAAAGCAGCCCGCCTTTTTTGCCTCATCGATGGCACGCGAAAGATTGCTTACTTGGGCAACCGGCAATCGAGCAGCTGCACCGGCGGAGGCTTTCCAAGCAGAGGCAGTCATTGCGGCTGCGCGGCGCTCGGTCATGACAACTCCATCAGCGCCAAATGCAGATGCACTTCGCACGATCGCTCCGAGATTGCGAGGATCAGTTACACCATCAAGGGCGACTATGAGCATCGGCTTGGTCGCGCGAACGATAATCTCTTCCAGACTTGAATATTGGAACGGCTTGATAGCCAAGAGAATGCCCTGGCTGCTGCCGGAGAGTCCTTCAACTTCAGCACGGTGCACTTCACGAATTGGAAGATGGGTTGCCAGGGCTAATTGCAACGATTCTGTGATTCGGTCATCCACGTCGATGCTGCGAGCGACAATTAATTCGATGGCAGGGACTCCAGCACGCAATGCTTCGACCACTGCATTTCGACCGGCAACGAGTTCTCCACCGCCCTTTGGTCGCTCGCTCTTCTGACGCGGTGCACGTGGACGGGTCTCCTTTGCCGCAGTCGCCTTCTTGCGCTTAGCAGCCGCGTGATACGGACGGTCCTCCGCCTTTGGAGTCGGTCCCTTTCCAGAGAGGCGCTTCTTGTTCTTTCCGCCAGTTCCGGTGCTCGGGCCCTTCTTGGTCGCGCGAATCGCTCCCTTTCTCTGCGAATTTCCAGCCATTTCGATTACCGCTCTTCCGTATGTGTGATCGACCATCGTGGTCCTTGCGGCGTATCTTCGATTGCAATGCCAAGGGCTGCCAGGCCGTCACGAATTGCATCAGATGCAGCAAAATCTTTTCGTTCTCGCGCCGCTTGGCGCTGCTTCAAAGCAAGGTCAATCGTTCCGTCAAGGGCGTCTCGCAACCCGATCTCGCTGCTTTCTGCGAAGGCCGGATCATAAGGATCACATCCCAGTACCTCTAGGGCGCCGCGGATCTCATTTGATTTCTCTCTCGATAGTCCTAAAATCGGATGCAGAAAGGGCCACATTGCCATCGTGCAAGGCCTCTGAAATCTGGGCAAGTGCCGCCGGAACTGCCAAGTCATCGTTCATCGCATCGATAAAACCTTGGCCGAGTGTGGGAGTCGGTAGTTTACCTAGTAGTTGTGATGCTCGATCCAAGAAACTTTCTATCCTGCGAAATGCCACGGCAGATTCATCGAGGGCTTCCGGCGAGTATTCAAGAACTGAGCGGTAGTGCGCACTACCTAGATACCAGCGCAATTCAATGCGGCGCACCCGTTCAAGTACCGCGGTTACTTGCATGGAATTCCCAAGCGACTTGCTCATCTTCTCGCCAGCTGTCGTTACGAGTGCGTTATGCATCCAGAGTTTGGCAAAGGGCCAACCGGCTGCTTGTGATTGTGCAATCTCATTTTCATGATGGGGGAAAATCAGATCCAATCCTCCGCCATGAATATCGAATTCCTCACCCAAATATGCGTGGGCCATCGCAGAACATTCCAAGTGCCAACCAGGACGACCCGAACCCCATGGAGTTGGCCATGAGGGTTCACCGGGCTTTGCCGCCTTCCACATGGCGAAATCTCGCGGGTCCTTCTTGAAGGTTTCATCTGCATCCGTTGCTGGGAGAAGGTCATCCACGTTCTGGCGGGACAATGTGAGATAAGACTTGAGTTTCCGCACTTCTAAATAGACATCGCCGTTTCCTGGTGCGTAGGCGATTTCCTTGTCGATCAAAATCTGCATCAACTCAATCATCTGAGTGATATGTCCCGTTGCCCGCGGCTCGTATGTCGGCGGCGTGACATTAAGGGCTTCATATGCTGCGGCAAAAGCGCGTTCGTATTTCATCGCCAATGCCCACCAAGTCAGGTCTTCATGCTTGGCTTTGTTGAGAATCTTGTCGTCAATATCAGTGACATTTCGAATGAAAGTCACTTCGTATCCGCTCTTCGTCAACCAGCGATGAAGAATGTCAAAGTTGATCGCACTTCGAACATGGCCGATATGAGGGGGAGCTTGGACAGTGGCACCACACAAATAAATGGTGGCCTCACCTTTTCTTATTGGAACAAATGGACGTTCGCTACGTGACAAGGTGTCATATAGCGTCAGCGAACTCATTGTGTAAGCCTATCTTCTGGGGTAAAAAATCTAGAAGGACGAGTAGATCAAAGCGGAGGCAATGGCCGCGATACCGCGCCCCTCGCCAGTGAACCCAAGACCATCGGTTGTGGTCGCAGAAATGGAAACATCTGCACCGCCAAGAGCACCAGAAATTGCGGCGGTGGCCTCGCTTCTACGCGAGCCGATCTTGGGGCGATTGCCAATGATCTGTACCGACACATTCGAAATCAAGTAACCGGCGTTGCTGAGCAACTGGAGAGTCTCCGCCAGAAGTTGGAGACCCGAGGCATCGCGATATTCAGGTCTAGCAGTTCCGAAGTTGCTTCCGAGATCGCCAAGGCCCGCTGCAGAGAAGAGCGCATCACAGATTGCGTGAACGGCAACATCGCCATCGGAGTGAGCTTCAATGCCGATCTCATCTGGCCAGAGAATCCCTGCCAACCACATCGGCCGATCGTGATCCACCGAGAACGCGTGCGCATCCACACCTACACCCGTGCGAAACCGAGGTACGACAGAGCCTTCGTTGATCGGCGGAGTCATGTGGTGCCTTCCAATAGATCTATGAAGCAGCTTTAAGAGGCAAGAACCTCGTCAAGGATTACGGCAGCCTTCTCTTCGTCGGTGCGCTCGGCGAGGGCAAGTTCGGAAATGAGGATCTGCTTTGCTTTGGCAAGCATCCGCTTTTCACCAGCGGATAGACCGCGGTCAAGATCGCGGCGATAAAGGTCACGGACAACCTCTGCAACCTTGATGACATCACCAGATGCTAATTTCTCGAGGTTTGCCTTGTAGCGGCGAGACCAGTTGGTGGGCTCTTCGGTGTATGGCTGACGCAGGACATTGAAGACTCGGTCTAATCCGGCGCTGTCTACAACATCGCGGACGCCGACTAGATCAACATTCTCAGATGGAACTCGGACGGTCAGATCGCCCTGGGCGATTTTGAGCACTAGATAGGTCTTCTCTTCGCCTTTGATTAAACGTGTCTCGATGGCTTCGATTAGAGCCGCGCCGTGATGAGGGTAAACAACGGTTTCGCCGACCTTAAATGACATGTAACGCCCTTCGTTAGGGACTAATAATACCAGCACCCGGTGACAGTAATAACCCCCCAATTTGGGTGCAAAATAAGGCTTTTGAGGCATATTGGATTAAGCGTGAGAGAATTACGCCAGTCAACATAGGTCCGTCCACATGTTTGCCCTTCAGTACACAAGGAGATTCAGATGCGCGTGCGTAAAGTTGCTGTTTTAGGCCTTTCGATTTCACTAGCGCTTTCACTTAGCGCTTGTGCGACGGGCAAGGATGCGCCTACAAAACTCGTTACGCAGGTGACCGACGGAGTAGACGGATCAATCACGACGTATGGCAACGATCTCAAAGTAAGTTCGGTTCTTCTTGTAGCTCAATCTGATGGTTCCGCTGTTCTGGTTGGGACGATCACTAATGAGAACTCAACCGCAGACACTTTGCTTGGCATAACAGTTGGCGGAGTAATAGCGAATCTTTCGCAGGCGAGTCTGGCTCTGAAACAGAACGAGCCCGTTCGGTTTGCTGGAGAAAGCGCCAATGCCTCTGCGGTCGTTCCCGGACTAAACGCTGCACCTGGAACTCGAGTCAAAGTTCAACTCACGTTCGCTAGCGCGGGACTATTAACACTGGACGCAATCGTCCGCGAACGCAGCGGCGTCTACGCCAACGTCGGAGCCTAAGCCTCCATCTTGTATCCCAGACCTCTTACGGTTTGAATGTGCACAGGATTTGCGGGGTCCTTCTCAATCTTTGCGCGAAGACGTTTGATATGGACATCTAACGTTTTCGTATCACCAACGTAATCACTTCCCCATACTCGATCGATAAGCTGCATCCGCGTTAGCACTCGACCCGAGTTACGCATTAGAAACTCGAGCAATTCAAATTCCTTCAAAGGAAAATTCACGGCGTCATTGTTTACTGACACTAAGTGTCTTTCAGTATCCATCCGAACGGGACCCGCAACCAGCACATGCCCCTCATCCGATACCAACGATTGATCACCGATTCTTCGAAGTACTGCATGAATGCGGGCAAGCAACTCGCGGGATGAATATGGCTTTGTTACATAGTCATCGGCCCCGAGTTCCAAGCCGACTACTTTGTCGACCTCGGAATCCTTCGCCGTGAGCATAATTATTGGCACATTTGAGCGAGTGCGAAGTTGCCGACAGACTTCAGTGCCAGACAATCCGGGAAGCATTAAGTCTAGTAAGACAAGATCGGCTCCGTTTCGATCGAACTCTTCTATCGCATTAACTCCATTATCAGCCACGCTTACTTCGAAACCTTCACGACCGAGCAAGTACGCCAGGGCTTCTGAAAATGATGCTTCATCTTCGACAACGAGTATGCGGGTCATCTTTCCTCCGATTGCGAAAGTTCCATTGGATTCGAATCATTTCTTACGAATAGGGGGAGCCGAATTGTGAAAGTGCTTCCAGCGTCTTCAACACTCCAGACAGAAATATCGCCGCCATGATTATTTACAACATGTTTAACGATTGACAGACCCAAGCCTGTGCCGCCCGTTGCTCGCGAACGCGCCGGATCCACCCGATAGAAACGTTCGAATATTCGCTCAATGTCTTTTTCTGGTATTCCGACTCCTTGGTCGGAGATTGAAATCTCGGCGAGCGCGTCTTTCTTTCTCAATGCGACAGCAACTCGCGTTCCGTCAGAACTGTAATTGATGGCGTTCTCTACGAGGTTGCTCACTGCCATTTCAATCTGACGTCGATCTCCAAGGACTTCGAAGTCGCCCATTTTGGTGAACGTTAATGAGATATGACGGGTTTCAGCTGCCATACGAGATGCATCAATGGCTTCGGAAATGAGATCAGCCAGATTGAGTACCTTGGCGTTCTTCAAGGGATCGTCATCTTGCAAGCGAGAAAGATCGATAATCTCTTGGACAAGATCAGAGAGTCTCTTCGCCTCCATCTGCATTCTCGTCGCAAATTTCACGATGGCCCTCGGGTCCTCGTTCGCGCCCAACACCGCTTCGCTCAGTATCGAGAGAGCGCCAATGGGCGTCTTCAACTCGTGGGAGATATTCGCGATGAAATCTCGGCGAATCGCATCCAACCTTCGATATTCACTGTCATCAAAGATCAGGACCACGATCAACCCTTGATCTCCGAGCGGCGAAACGCGCACGAGAAGGTCATGGGTGCCCGCACCTACTGGTCCACGCGGCAATTCGACCGTTCCTTCTTGATTTTCTCGCGAGCGCCGCGCTGACCGGACAAGGGCCAAAATGGGGTCCGACACGAGGCGACCGTCCTTTACCAGGCCTAATGCGCCAGAGTGGGTGGAGGATCGGAGTGCGACTTCACCGGGGGCAAGAACCAGAAATTCAGCATCAATGATTTGGAGCAAATCCAGTACGCCCGAAGGAATCTGCAACAGAGGTGTTGCCGCATCAGAGACTCTGCGTCGACGTATCACCCCCTTATCGTAGAGTTGTTAGCACCGCGCAACCCAACCAATACCGGCAAAAACTGCCCTAAAGCCCAAGTCTTTGCCCTTCATTCAATTCCCGTTCACCTACAACGGTCGAAATGGGGCCCACTAGAGATATTGTTCAACTATGCGCGATGCGTTTCATGATGATCTCGATTCAATTGGCCAAACCCTCATTGATATGGGGCAGCGTGTAGGCCGGTCGATGGAGCTTGCAACTACGGCTCTGCTCACGGCAGACCTACACCTTGCCGAGCAGGTGATTTCTGATGACGACTACATCGACACGATGCAGCACGAACTAGACGCTAAGACCCTCAACCTTCTCGCACGCCAGCAACCTGTCGCAGGAGACCTCCGTACCTTGGTTACCTCTCTGAGAATGAGTGCGGACATCGAGCGCATGGGCGATATGGGCCACCACATCGCCAAGATCGCGCGGATGCGATATCCAGAGAAGGCAGTCCCGCCTGAGCTAGCCGAAACCATCCAAGAAATGGGAAACGTCGCCAAACGGATTATTGAGAAGACCACGCACGTCATTGAGAGTCGTGACCTGCAATCGGCTGTAGAGCTCGAAGTCGATGATGATGAAATGGACAAACTTCATCGCAAACTTTTCGTGACTCTGCTCGATGACGCCTGGCCACACGGAACTGAAACCGCGATCGACATGACCCTGCTGGGTCGGTACTACGAACGCTGCGCCGACCATGCAGTTTCGGTTGCTCGCAGAGTTTATTTCCTCGTAACGGGCGAATATGCCTCAGAAAAGGAAGACAGCTTTTAGCGTTTGCCTTGGTTTGCCACGGCGTCGATCGCGGCCCTAGCCGCCGTCGGGTCCAAGTACTCGCCCCCCACGCGAATGGGCATCATCTGCTCGTTTAACTCGTACAGTAGAGGAATTCCGGTTGGAATATTCAACTCTGAAATATCTGCGTCAGAAATCCCGTCGAGGTGCTTAACGAGGGCGCGCAGTGAATTTCCGTGAGCAGTTACAAGAACGACTTTTCCAGATTGAAGATCGGGAACAATCGATTCGCTCCAATAAGGCATCATCCGCTTCACGACGTCCTTGAGACATTCGGTGCGCGGCATTTCATCACCAAGATCGGCATAACGAATATCTCTTGATTGGCTATACGGATCAGCATCATCGATGGGCGGTGGCGGGACATCGTATGAACGGCGCCACAACTTGAATTGCTCTTCGCCGTACTCCTCCAGAGTTTCGCGTTTATCTTTTCCTTGGAGCGCACCATAATGCCGCTCGTTAAGTCGCCAAGACCGTCGCACTGGAATCCAATGACGATCGCACGTATCTAGTGCTAATTGCGAAGTGTGAATCGCGCGCCGAAGTAACGAGGTATGCACGACGTCTGGGAGAAAACCACGTTCGGTGAGCAGGACACCAGCTTTGCTCGCCTCGCTCTCGCCCAAAGCGGAAAGGCGAACGTCAACCCATCCAGTAAATAGGTTCTTTGCGTTCCATTCGCTTTCGCCATGGCGAAGCAGGATCAAAGTGTGTGTCATAGGAGTATTTTGCCAACATTGCCCTGCTTAGATCAAATGCTCAAAAGCCTTCAAGTTCGCCAGCGATTCTCCTCGAGAGACTCGCCAAGCCCACTCACGGCGAATCGCGGACGCAAATCCCAACTCCAAGAGTGGATTGAATGATGAATCCGAATGTTGCAGTACGGAACCGAGTATTCGATCGATCTCCTGATCTGTCACAGCCGTGAGCGGCAATCGGCCCACTAGATAGAGATCGCCAACTTCATTGAGTGCGAAGGCAATGCCATACATAGAGGCGTTTTTCTGCATGCACCACTCGAATACTTTGCCCTCGTTTTCGTCCGGCTTTCGAATTACGAAGGCATTGATGCTCAGAGAGTGATCACCGACTATCAGTGCGCAGTGGGTTTGAAGTTTCTTCTCCCCCGGCAAAGTCACAAGAAAGGTGTCCCTATCTTTCCGCTCATAGTCAAGATCGTGAGATTCGAAGAACTCCTCAAGGGTGATGCGTGGATCGATCTTCGCCATGAATATCAGCCACCAATAGAGGTTTTTTGCTGCGCAAGATCCGAAAGCACCCGGTCATAAATATCAAGTGTGCCGCGGGCAGTAGCGTCCCATCCAAAATGAGAAGAGTGCTCGAGGGCACCGAGAGAGAGCAAGGTGCGCCGTTGCGGCTCGACCAAGAGGCGGGCCAACACCGACGACCAGGCACGTGGATCATGCCCGTCAACCAACACTCCAGAAATTCCATCAGCAACTGCTGTTCGAAGACCGCCGACCGCCGTGGCGACTACCGGAGTACCACACGCTTGCGCTTCCAGTGCAACCAATCCAAAAGATTCACTGTAACTCGGGACGCAAACCAAATCAGCGGCCCGATACCAATTCGGCAGATCAAGTCTTGGAAGCGGGGGCAAGAAGCGAATGACATCGGTGAGCCCGAGCCAGTTCACTAATTCCTTAAGCCTTTCAACTTCGGCCGTTCCACTTCCAGAGGCACCACCAATTACAAAAACGATCAACTTAGATCTCAGGTGAGGTGAGTGCGAAAGCATTTCGGCAGTCGCTCGGATCAGGAGTTCTGGTCCCTTATGCGGTTGTATGCGTCCGACGAATGCGACGACTTGTGCATCCAATGGAATATTGAGAATGCCACGCGCGACCGCGCGGCCACTGCCCGGCGTAAAGGTGTAGAGATCCACGCCAGGTGTCACGACGTGAACAATGTCCGGGCAGGCGCCGTACAAGGAAACAATGCTGGCGGCCTCGGAGTCAGTGTTTGCAATCAACGCACTGGATGCTGCAACTACCTCGGTCTCACCTATGACTCGCAACTCTGGTTCGGGCGCTTCGCCTTCGGCCAAGTTGAGATTCTTTACTTTCGCCATAGTGTGCATCGTATGTATCAGAGGAATGTGCAATTTCTTACTTGCTGGAATTCCCACCTTCCCCGAGATCCAATAGTGAGAATGAATCACGTCATAAGTTGTCCTGCCGTAAATCGCCTTCTTGAATTCTTCCGCCAACTTCTCAATGTATTGCGGCAACTCTTCTTTTGTAACACCTTCAACGGGGCCGCCATCAAGGTGGCGGACCGAGACACCAGGAGCGAGTTCGACCACATCTGGAAGCGCTTTATGGTTGCGGCGCGTATAGATGTCCACCGTCACACCCATGGCCGCCATTCGCTTCGCATTTTCGGCCACATAGATATTCATGCCGCCAGCGTCGCCAATGCCTGGTTGATCAAGGGGAGATGAATGAACCATCAGTGTTGCGATTCGTCCATTCATCTGATCAGTCTACCTGCCCTACAAATGAGCACGTATGGCTCCAACTACCTTATTCCCGCCATAAATTGGCGCATTTTCGGCCGGTGAGGCTATATCGAACTCATTGAGCACGGCAACCACCAATGCGGCTAGCGGGCGGGATGCACCATCTTCAATTTTGAATGCAAATGCGCGGCCATCGGGCAACGACCCAACAAGGACGCCTTCGGCCCCTTCCTTCATAAACAGACCTGGGACTTCACGCATCTTGCGAGTTGCAAGGCGGCCCTGCCCAGCGACGATTTCGGGAAAATCACGGCACGCCTGCAAAATATTCCGATGTATCGGATCTTTGGAAATTGTGATTGCACGAATTGCCTCTACCAGGCCAAGAAGCGAGATAAGGAACAACGGAGCGCCACAGCCATCGATGCTGGTAAGTGAGACCTCTTCCCCGGCTAGATCCTCCAGTTCCTCACGACATAAGCACTTGCAACGGATGTTCTGGGTCAAGGTAGTCATAAGTCGACCAGTTGTTGATGACGCATGTTAGGAGCATGCCCGCGTGCTTTCCGCTGCAATTTTGAGCAAGGGATGTCGGAGCCTTAGAACCCCAATCGCGACGTTCTTCTTCGCCGAGTGGTCGATCGTGAGTATTGCGCAAGGCACTCTCATTCAGACCACCTAACGCCAGAATTTCCAGTGCTGCCTTCTGATGCATTTCAGATCCCGAATGGCTCGAAGCTACCAAGGCAAGGAGACGTGGTTCAAGAGCCAACCCCGCACGCATCATGGCGGCGGCTTGAATGCTTTTTATAGATGAACGGGGATATATGAGCGCTGCAGGATTTCCACGCGAGAGTTTCAAAGTGCCATCGGCTTTTAGCATCACCAAATGACCGCGATGTTGAGATTCGACAACATCACCGCGTGTGACCTCAGCGATCACTTCGGCATCGAGATTTTTCAGTCATATGAACGAGGCAACGTTGACCAGAGATGAGGCTGCATCAACTTGCCTTCCGCAGCCATGTCGTATGCAAAGAAAAGTTCACCTTCGACAAGCCCATACAAACGTGAACCGTCGGTAACAACTTTTGCAGTAGGAGCCGAATAGCCCTGGTCCATCGCCAATTGGATTTTCGCGGGTTCGAAGCGTCCCACCCATCCCTCGGCGATTCCCGTGTTATGCGCAAGGACTACTTCTAAAGTGTTGTTCGGCTTCACCCTCCAGAATCCAGTCTCTGACCCGCCCGGACGGATCACTTCGCCAAACTCATCGATGATCCAAGAACGCGAGTGGTAATTAAGGAATGGGCGGCCATCGTGACTGAAGACCACTTCGTGAGCGAACTCGAAGGGTTCGATCCCTTCGTACTCTCCTCGTCCCTTGCCGCGCCAGGTGCCGACCAACCAAGCCAGCGGATTCAAATCGGGATGAAGGCCCTCGGGGATAGTAAACGCCATCTAATTCTTTCCTCTCCCTCTCCGGAAACCGTAAGCCATCAGAGCAATTCCGCCGGCGATTGTGATGACGCAGAGAAGAACAGAGGTCACTAGCGACATCGACATGGTCTTTAGCCTATCTTCTTGATCCTTTAGGGTGGTTCCATGGCGCGGAGCACTCACTTAGTTATCAAACTGGCAACCGGCATTGACGATCCCGAGAGAGTCGCACAAGCGTTCTCAGTTGCATCTACCGCCCTGGCCTCTGGCATCGGGGTCTCTTTCTGGTTGGCTGGAGAGGCATCTTGGTTGGCGATACCTGGAAAGGCCGAGGAATTTTCACTTCCTCACTCTGCCCCGCTTCACGAACTACTTCACACTCTTGTCAATAACGCGCTAGTAACTCTATGCACTCAATGTGCTGTCCGCAGAAACATCAAAGACGGAGACCAAATTCCGGGAATTCGAATCGCTGGTTCCGCGACTTTCGTCGAAGAAATAACAAACGAATTAACCCAAGCGCTCGTCTATTAACTCTCTTGACTGGCTGGAATTCCGGCAACCATGAGAGTTGCATCTAGCGGTGTATTCCTTTTCACTACAGCGAGCGCGATCGTGCCTAACTCGTAATGACGCGCGATCGTGCCAATGAATCCCACTTTCGCGCCATCCTTTTCCACATCGGCCCCGACTTCAGGAATGTTCACAACGCTCCCATCCAAATGGAGCATCACCAATCGGCGGGGAGGTGCACCGAGATTGGCTATCTTGGCGACGGTCTCTTGACCGCGATAACAGCCCTTGTTCATATGGACCGACTTATTAAGTAGGTTCAATTCATTGGGGATCGACTTGTGATCGGTTTCGAAACCAATGCGAGGTCGCTGGGCAGCAACTCGCTGAGCGTCCAACGCCCACGTTCCAACTTGCATGGCAGACTCATTAAGACGATCGCGCCACTGCGCTAACTCGGATTTTGGAACTATTGAAAATGGTCCGCCGAGATCGTCAGTCACACCAGGCAGACGCAAGAGCGCATATTCGCTGGAGATATCACGGATATCAACGCGCATCATGAATTTCATCTTCTGCAAGTGGAGCAATAACGGAGCGGCTCGTCCTGGATCAAGTGTGAGCCAAGTCGTTATCCCATCATCGACGAGATCGAATTGATGCTCGATATGACCTTGCGGATCAAGGATTAAAGCAGATACCCATGTATTGGCCGAGAGGTTCTCTAAAAATTGGGTGGTGAGGGAATGTAGCCAAGTGAGTCGATCCTCCCCAGAAATCGAGATGATCTCGTAATGAGAAAGATCGGCCCAAGCTAGTCCTTCCTCAAGTACTCGTTGCTCTTTGCTGGGCTCGCCAAAGTGCCAGACCGCACCTTTGTCTGGGCCAAGTTCAACAAGCACTGCAGTCATACGGTCAATCTACCTGTATGTGCAATCAAAGTTCCTTCTGGAAGCAGGAAGCACAGGTCCCATAGACGGCAAAGTGCGTTACATCAGTTTTGAACCCGTAGTCGTCGGCGAGCGCGTTCACAAAATTGGCCGCCACATCGATGGGTGCATCCCCCACTGAACCGCAAATTCCGCAGACTAGATGAAGGTGAGTCAGTTCCTCAGCAGCATGGTAAGTCGCCCCACCGTGCCCAAGATGCGTGTGCTGTACCAGCCCAACATTCTCCAACGTCTCAAGGTTGCGGTAGACAGTGGAAAGGTTTATTCCAGGATGACTTAGACGCACTTTCTCGGCTACTTCCTCAGGTGTCGCGTGGCCCAATTCGCGCACCGCAGAGAGAACTAACTCCCGTTGCGGTGTAAGTCGCAAGCCTCGTTCTCGGAGTTCATTGTGTTCAGCCATAACCGTCAGCCTAACGCAGCCGCAGGAGAAGGAGATAGACCTCGCACCCAAGGCAGTAATTGAACGCGGCGTTCAGGAATGCCGCGGCCAGGGCTGCTCCGGCGGCGATGGTGAAGAGTACGGAAATGTGGGAGAGCAACCCAGCTGTCGCAACGAGGGCAAATATCAGACCCACGCTCTGAGCAAATTGCGGTGGGCGAATATCCTCAGTGGGAACTTCGCCTTTCAAACGCGGGCGAATGAATGTGCGAAATATAAACGAGTATGGGGTGAACTGCGGTCCGCGCAAGGCGCCTATTGCAAACACGAGCGCTTGGAATGCGATTAGCCAGACCGAATGAGTTGCGAGAGCGGCCACAAGAACCACTGTCGTAATTAACGCGGCAAAGCGTGGACCGCGCGCATCGATCGTTGTCGTTTTAAAATTTGAAAGTTGAGAAGTTGTTTGAGTCACTAGAAATCCTGTTCTGGGAGTGTCGGGAAAATGAATGTGGAAGCTAAAAAAACGCCAACATCACATTCGACACAAGGAACCCGCCAAGCGACCGAAATCTAAAACTCGGCGCTTGGTGAAAAATTTGGGCTCGCAGCAAAACATGGGTAAAGAATAAAGCGCTCAATGACTATGTGCTAATTGCAACAAGTTCGCACCTATTTAATCGCAGCAAGTGAATTCATGACCTGATCACGAGTTGGTGCTCCGACGGCTCGTCCCACTTCAAGGCCGCGAGAATCCAGAATGAGAGTTGTAGGTGTTGAATGGATATTGAGTTTTCGTACGAGATCAAGATGAGCCTCAGCATCAATGTCCATATGCTGAACATCGGACATACTTGAAACCACACTCTGTAGCAGCAATCGCGTTGCCCGGCAGGGGGTGCAGAAAGCCGAGGAAAACTGCACAAGCGTGGCCCTGGAGCCCAAGGGCTCGCCCAGAATCTCAGGCGTTAGAGCAGCCTCCGGGGCCGTGTGTTTAGCACGGATTTTGCCCCTGCTGCGTTGATACCAGAGCCCATAAGCCGTTGTTGGTATCAGTATTAGCAGAATTGGAAGCAGCGAATTCACCCGAGTAGTCTGTCCTATTAATGCTGAAGATCCAAGAATGGAGATCATCATGGCCCGCGTATTGCTTCTGACAAATACGCATGGCGCCAGCGCAGAAGTACTTCCTGCATTGGGTTTGCTTCAGCACCAAGTTCGCATATTGCCCGCCGAAGCCAGCATCCTCGTTGATGTTCCAGAGATGGACATTCTTCTCCTCGATGCCAGACGAGATCTTCCCAGCGCAAAAAGTCTTACTCGCTTGCTAACGTCAACAGGTATTGGTTCACCGGTAATCGTCATTACCACTGAAGGCGGTCTCTCCGCGATCAGCGCCGAATGGGGGGTCGACGACGTCATTTTGGATACTGCCGGCCCGGCAGAAGTTGAAGCACGAATCCGCATCGCTATTGGCGAGCACGCTGCAATGCGTAATGCAACAGATCCGGCTTCTGGCGAAATTCGAAGTGGCGAAATAGTCATTGATGAAAATTCCTACACAGCAAAAATAAAGGGCCGCGCCCTTGATCTGACTTTCAAGGAATTCGAACTCCTGAAATATCTTGCACAGCATCCGGGACGGGTTTTCACTCGCGCGCAGTTGCTGCAGGAAATCTGGGGATACGACTACTTCGGTGGTACTCGTACCGTCGATGTACACATTCGACGGTTGCGCGCTAAACTTGGTCCGGAATTTGAAGCCATCATCGGCACCGTGCGGAATGTGGGATATCGGTTCACACTCCCATCGGGATCTAAAGAGAGTCTTGTTACAGAGCGCGTCCAGTAATTGATTGCGAATCTCAAGCATCTCAATCCGCAGCAGCAAGATGGCGTGCTGGCTCTAATCTCCGCTGCCGCCGAACATGACGGAATCCCACCTATCGCCGAACACATTGTTCTTCACCTGCGACATGGCGGGGACAAAGATGACCGCCATCTCATCATTGAGGAAGGCAACGAGATCGTCGGCTATGCCCATATCGATCTCACTGATGCCGTTGCCGGTTCAAGTGCGGAATTAGTAGTCCATCCGAGACACCGCGGCCACGGATTAGGCCGAACCCTCCTTGAAGAAATCTGCGGGATTACTTCTCCGCGACTCTGGTCGCATGGCGACCTACCAAGTGCCCAGAAATTGGCATCTGAGAACGATCTGGTACGAGTGCGCACGGTGATTCAGATGCGCCGACCATTGACACAGCATCTTCCCGAGCTTGGCAAAGATTTGGGATTACGGACTTTCCTGCCTGGCCTAGACGATGAAGCATGGTTAATGCTCAATAATCGCAGTTTCATTGGCCATCCCGAACAGGGCGAATGGACACTTGAAAACCTGCACCAGCGGATGATGGAGGAGTGGTTTGATCCGAGCGGTTTTCTTTTGGCCACCAAGGACGAGAAGATCATCGCTTTTTGTTGGACCAAGATCCATGGAGCGCACACTCACTCCCATGATGGAAAAGATGAGCACGGTCACGATCCGATGGGCGAAATCTATGCGATGGGCGTGGATCCAGAATTCCAAGGTCAAGGATTCGGCAAGGCAATAACGATCGCGGGCCTAGCCCATCTTCGAAGAAAAGGTTTGATGTCTGCCATGTTGTACGTAGACGCGGACAATCTACAAGCTATAAAGCTCTACTCGGAACTTGGTTTCTCAGAATGGGGTCGAGATGTCATGTATCGGAAATCAATCGTTCACCAATAATTCTCAAATCCATATTCAAGGTACCAAGAAGCCAGAGTAAATTCTGAATTAATATATCCAGATTCTGTCCATCATGGAACTCAAAATGAGCAATCTGGTTCCTCGCTTTGACTGCATGGCCAAGCCTTCGATCCAATTCCTTAAAAGCGGAGAGCCGTTTCGAATTCGGTAGATTTGGAAATGCCTCAAATAGAATAGGAACCCACAAAGTGCCATAACTATTGCTTGTAACAAGATACCGCCAGAAGCTCAAAGGTAAGTAACTTTCGAACGGCACGCCTTCTCGCCTTAATCTGGAGTGTTCAGCCTTATTGATTGCCCTTCTTAAAGCAATGTCGCCCTTCTGGCTTAACTTCAATACGTCATACCAGTTCACCAACCCGTGTAACTGTGAGTAACTAGAGAGAATCGGAGGAACTACTCTCTGTAGTGACTTCTCTAGAAGACATACCAAGAGATATATGCGAGAGAAATTGGAGAGATGGCGATTGAAAGTTTCCGTGTCGAAGAGTGCGAATGGCCCTTCGTCAACTTCCATGGAATGAGTCTTCACGGCGCAACGGACACAATGATGGAGTTTTCCACAATATTGAAAATGGAAGCTGTTTTTGCTACGATTCCACCGGAAGCCCCAGAACAATCCATGGCGAAAGCCAAATTGCTGGGGCCATTTTTTTGCTTAAACTAAATTGTTTAACCAACTAGATCAGCGCATACCTTTCTAAAGGCCTCTGTATGGGCATCAACATCTTTGGCCGTGGTGGCAGGTGACATAAGAGCCATATTGTGAAATGGAGTAAGAAGGAAGCCGTCGTTGAGCAAACGCAGATGTATGTACTGCTCAAGTTCGAAATCTCCGGCATCTGCTGCTTCGCGGCCAGTGCGCGGTGCCTTCGGTTGGAAGACGTACTCACCGCGTGCGCCGAGGCGGTTGCAATGCCATGGAAGTTTGAATTCCTTGATCGCCGCATCTACCCCGTCAGACCAGCGAGTGCCGAGAGCGATCATGGCTTTAAAAGCCTCTGGAGTAAGCACTTCGCTGAGCGTGGCTCGCATCGCAGCCGAGGAGAGTGCATTTCCCGCCAGTGTCCCGCCGATTCCACCAGTATCAATCTGATCCAAAGCGATGCGCGTGGAAATTGCAGCGGCAACTTCTCGCGTCATGCCGAAGGTTCCGGTCGGGATCCCTGCCGCAATGGCCTTGCCGATAGTGAGGAAATCCGGCTTAAGGCCCAGCGCCGCCGTCATCCCTCCCGGGCCGACTGAAATTGTGTGTGTTTCGTCAATGATCCAGAGAGCCCCGTACTGCTTGGCCAATTCGCCGACACTGTGGAGATAACCCTCCTCCGGCAGAACAATCCCGACATTGGTCATCGCCGGTTCCATCAAAATGGCGGCCACATCCCCGTGCGCCAGGGCCTCCTCCATCGAAGTTAAGTGGTTGAACTCGACAACGCGCGTCGTCTCCGCCAGCGAAACGGGGGCACCGATATTTCCCTCGCGAGCAACCGTACTGCCATCCACGTCAAGAGTTGCAAAGGTTTCATCGACGCTTCCGTGATAGCAGCGATCAATGACGATGATCTTCGACTTGCCGGTGATGTGGCGCGAGTATCGGATGACGTGGCGGTTGGCATCTGTTGCAGAGACGGTGAACTGCCAAAGTGGCAGGCCGAATCGCTTTGCCAATTCGGTTGATACTGCGACGGCGTCTTGCGTAGGAAGCATTGCAGTAAGCCCTTTGCCGACCTGCTCACGAATCGCTTGGACTGTTGGCTCAGGTGAATGACCCGTCATCGATCCCGTATCGCCGAGGCAGAAATCTATATAGACATTCTGATCTACATCGATGAACCGAGCACCTTGGGCGCTTTCAACAAACACGGGATAAGCACCGGGCCACTTGGCCATCCATGACATCGGAACGCCGCCGGGCATCACTTTCTTAGCCGCTTGAAACATCTCTCCACTTTTTGGGTGCTTTACTAGGAAACGTTCCTGCTCGATCCTGGTGAGCTCTGCCAAGTGCTTGCGGTCGATCATTTTTTATCCTTCCGAAAATACAAATAGTGTCTCTAGGTAATGCTCCCCGCTAATTCCAAGATTTGCCGCATCCGGTGGCGCAGTCTGCGGTTCGATACAGATGGCATCTGCATCTTCGGTGTAAACAACCCACCAAGGCGCATCGCACTCAATATCGATTCGCGCCGTATCCTCCCAGACGACTGCGGGAATACCTCGGATGTTGGTGAAAGCGTCATCCCAAGGTTGCTTGCTCGGTGGGATGAGTTTGCCCGACGGTAGACCTTCGCCATCGCGCTCCAGCATCAATTCCGCCGCAAATTCAATCTCTGCACTGCCACCGTGTCCCAGATCGCGCGGAAACCATGGGTGAATCCCCAACCAGACCGGAAGGTCGCAATCACCTGGTTCGTATTCCAAACTCCATCGGACCGCGTCATCGAGAACTTCGATCCGCTGTTCAACGGTGGCCCCGCCATAGGGGGTGGGCAGATGAAGAAGGGAGCGCCCTGGACCAATTTCCTGCCACGAGGAAGTGAAACCGAAACCGTGAAGTGCATGCGGTGGATCGATCGTTACCGGCAACTGAAATTCCTTACCGCTGGAATTTCGAATAATGCCATCACGGATTCGACCAGCCCATGGCGCCATCGAATACCAACCCCAGGTATGTATCTCTCCACGGAATGGGGTCGCAAATTCCATGTCGCGCCATTTCAACGAAGCGATGCGTCCACCTTGATCAAGATCAATGGCAATCTGGAACTCTGCATCATCGATGTATTGCATCTTTATGCCCGATTCTTTTCTTTGGCTTGTAATTCGCTTTTCGTGGGAGGTTCCGCGCCGGCACGGCTACAGGTTATTGCAGCGGCAAGGGCGGCACAATTCAGTGCATTTCGCAGGAGTTCTCCGCGTAAATTGAGGATTCCATGCTCCAAAATCGCATCGACAATGACGGCGCCTACTGTGTCTCCGGCACCTACTGTGTCGACTACATCAACAAGAACACTCGGTACGTCAATAACTTCGTTAGCAGTCACTGCCATCAGGCCTTTTTCCCCGCGAGTAATCACTACAACTTCAACTCCTGTATGAATCCAACTCTTGGCCACATCCACTAATTCTTGATCTGGATACAACCAACCCAGATCGTCGTCACTGGCCTTCACGAGTGTTGAAATGGAAATCCATTTCTCAACCGAGGCGAGATAACGGGGGTGATCGGCAAGATAGGCCGTGCGTACGTTTGGATCAAAAACCACGGGTGCGAATTCCGCGACTCTCATTGCCCACTCATAAAGGGCTTGCGAACCAGGTTCTACGATTGTTGCCAGGGATCCGATGTGCAGTGCTTCGATTTTCGATTGCGAGGGATCAGGCAGCCAATCCGCTGTGAAATCGAAGGTCGCCGTCTTGTCGATCGTGAAAAGATAAGACGCAATCCCTTTTTTATCCAAAGTCACCTGGGCCGTTGCGGTCGGTTTTTCATCGAAATGCGAGAGGTTCAAACCGACTTGGGCGCTCCGCAAATCTTGACCTATTTGATCACCGTAGTGATCTGTGGAAATGCCGCCGATATATTCGACACTTCGTCCAAGTCGTGCCAACGCTTTCGCCGTATTTGCAGGGCCGCCGCCGACAACAGCACCTTCTGGCAGAACATCCATGAGAGCCTCACCGCAGACCCAGACACTCATGAAAGCTCGCCCTTGCGCGCTAAATATTCGGCAATAACATCCACACCCAGTAAATGATCATCCACCTGTGGCAAGCCGCTAATGAGAAGAATCCCCACAAACCCCAGACCTTTCACATTCAACGCCAGACCACCTCCGTGAACGGCATGCGTCTCCTCTGACAGCCCGGACGCCACATACCAATCAATGCCCTGCTCCTCGGCCATGACTCTTTCATAGATTGTGGAATGCTCGGTAGCCATGACGACGCGGGCCTTTCTGGCAATCCACGAGTCGTTCACAGCCGTTGATCCGGGAAGTGATGCGTGGAAAACGATCCAATCTTTAAGTCGCACTTCTACGGCAATAGGAAGAGAACGATCTCGCCCTATTGATACTGCGATTTCGCCGATCTCTAGAGCCTCACTTTGTGAGAGCGATGGCAGAATCAAGGTGGCGGCCTCTCGTGCCAGGTCGGCGCTGGTGAAGCCTCCGGTAGTTTCGCGCATGGGCTAATCCTGCCTTACGGTTGGGCAATGATCACTATTCCCAAGACTTCCCTCACCGTTCATCCCCTCTGCCTCGGCGGCAACGTCTTCGGATGGAGCGCCACTGAAGCCCAATCCTTTGACATCCTCAATGCCTACTCGATGCACGGGGGCAACTTCATCGACACGGCTGATGTCTATTCCGAGTGGAGAGACGGAAATGAAGGTGGCGAGAGCGAGAAGATCATTGGAAATTGGATGAAGAAACATGGCAATCGCGATTCGATGATTGTGGCCACAAAGGTCGCGAAATACTCAAAACGGCCGGGCCTTAGCGCTAAGAATATTGTGGAGGCTTGCAACGACTCCCTTCGCAGATTACAGACCGACAACATTGATCTTTACTATTCGCATGAAGACGATGCCACGACTCCCCTAGGCGAGACGCTGGAAGCGTTCACCAAACTCATCCAAGAAGGAAAAGTCAGGTATATCGCTGCATCCCAATATTCCGCCCAGCGCTTGGATGAGGCTCTGCAAATCAGCAAAGAGAATGGTTTCGCTTCATACGTGGCTCTGCAAGATCAATACAACCTCATGGAACGCAAGGGAATTGAAGGCGAGGTCGCAGATGTCATAAGCGCACATGGAATTTCTGTTATTCCATTCTTCGGCTTGGCACGCGGTTTTCTCAGCGGCAAATACAAGCCCGGTGTCACCGTCGAATCGGTGCGCGCCGCCGGAGTAGTTCCGTACCAAAATGACAAAGGCTGGCGAACCATCGAAGCTCTGGAGGAAATCGCTCGGCATTACGCGAGCAATCCGTCCGCCGTGGCTCTTGCCTGGTTGCGAGCGCAATCAAGCGTTAGCGTGCCGATTGCCAGCGCCCGCACGATCGACCAGTTAAATGAGATCGTTCAAGTGCTCGAAATGCGTATCGAAGACATCGACAGGCTTTCCGAAATCACAGCGTAGGAGACTCCGGTCCTAGGCTCATCCTGGGAGTGGGTAATACCCATTTACCCATTTTACGCTACGATCCAGGTATGTCAAAAATTGATGCTGCTCAGAAGGCAAAACCTCGTCAGGTATCGGCAGATGACCGTTCTCGGCTCGCTCTGGGCAAATCCGGAGTAGGAGCATACGAGAACTTTTTCGTTACTGTTTTTGAGACTGGCCATATTGTCTTAACGCCCGTAGTCGCGATTCCGAAAAATGAACTGCCCCTCTGGAATGACACAGAATTCATGGACTCTCTAACAAAGGGAATCAGCCAAGCTGTAAGTGGCCAAACTAAAAAACTGGACCACCTCCTTCACGGCTCAACAAATTTGAAACCGAAGCAGAAAGCAACCAAATCCCTGCGAGGAAAGAGAGTCAAAGCCAAGGTTTAAGATGCTAGCCTTTGAAATACTGTGGACTGATCAGGCTGAAAAGCAATTCCTGGAATTAAGGCAAAGAGGACCGATTGATAAATATATTAAGATTTCCAAAACCTTAAGAGTCCTTTCTAAACACGGACCAAAGGCGAACGAGATAACTTTAATAATGTTGGGCAAGCACCCTTAAGTCCTAGCACTTCCGCTGATTAATTCCTTGGTGTTCAATAGGCGTTATCAATGGTGGGAGAGCTATTGGCGAACAACGACCAGATCCGGGCCTCACAGCGAAAAGCGTGGGCGGGGCTTTCTTCGGGCTGGGAGAAGTGGGACTCGATCATCATGGACCAACTAGGTCCAGTCAGCACGGCGATGATCGAGCGTCTGGACATCGTCGATAATCAGCGGCATCTCGACATCGCTTCTGGCACCGGTGAGCCCGGGCTATCGATCGCCAAAATCGCACCGCGCGGGCATGTTGTTCTGACCGATCTGTCCGTTGAGATGCTCGACATCGCAACCCGACGTGCCAACGCGCAAGGGATCATCAACTATGAGACCGTGGCATGTAGTGCCGACGACCTGCCATTTGGTGATTCAACATTCGACAGCATCTCGGTTCGGTTCGGATATATGTTCCTTCCCGACCTCGCCAAAGCCACGGCCGAGTTTGCGCGAGTGCTCAAGCCGGGCGGACGTCTCTGCTCGTCGGTATGGGTGAAGCAAGATCAAAACCCGTGGACGACGATTGTCATGCAGGCAATAGCGACGGAAATTGAATTGGCTCCACCTGACCCGAATGGGCCGAATATGTATCGGTGCGCTTCCCCGGGATATGTCAGCGACCTGTACGTAGCGACTGGACTCCACGATGTAGACGAGTGGGACGTTGAGGTCGAGTTGGTGACGCAATCGCCGGCGCAATATTGGGAGATGATCAGCGAGCACGTCTCCCTGGCCGTTGCCGCACTTCAACGAGTCGATGAACCGGCGCGGGAACGAATCGAGAAAGTCGTGATCGCCAAAGTCAGCGCCTACGAAAAAGACGGTCAGGTGAGAGTCCCAGGTGTCGCCCGCTGCATTGTCGGCACGAAGTAGTTACGCCCGGGATTCTGGTCCCACACTCCACGCCACATCTTCATGGCGGTCGATTACCCATGCCGAATACTCGGCCAAGTCGGGGTGCGAAAACCAGATAGCACCGTCGCGACCTTCGACCATTAACGCGGTCGCAAGCGCGTCCGTTAATCCCCCATCTGGGCCAATAACCGTTGCAGAGCGCGCGCCAATCGCAATCAAACCTGTGTGCGGATCGAGAATGTGAGCCCCGCGTTCATAGGTCCCACTTGTAGCAATGGCGCCATCTAAAATGTTGAAGACTTGAACTATCTCTTGTCGATTCTCCGGATTAACAATACCGATGGACCACGGAACGATGTTTCCTGAATCAAAATAGCCGCCGCGTAAAGACAGATCCCCAGCAGCATTTATCTGCACGTGCTTTGCACCAACTTCGAGCATAATTTCAGCACATCTATCTGCGGCCCATCCTTTGACTAAACCGGAAGGATCAAATCCACCAACCACCGCCCATGGGTCAAATGCGCCCTCGGTAATGTCGCGAGCAAAAGCGCAACGGTTCCAGACATCTTTTACTTCATCAGATGTCGACTCGATGGAGATTTCATTTCTTCGCAACTTCGAAATCACTGAATCCGATTTGTAAGTCGAGAAGACATCGTCCACGTGAACGGCAAATTCGCGCACCTTGTCGATACCAACTTGCAGATCTTCCTCGCCGGTTCCAGAGGAGGCATCAACGAAGAGGACAGTGCCCCAAACTTCTATCTCTGCGCGTAGTTGTGCCACTGAGAGATCATGTCACGGGAGATCATGTCAGAGCCCGGCTTTTGCGAGGGCTGCTTGAAGCGAGGTGTACCAACCATATGAAGTGTATGAAGCACCTGAGGCGCCTTGAATATTCGATCCCTGCGCCGCGAGAGTCTGCGAGCGCAGAATCGGGAGTGCGTACTGGGTGTAACGATCGCTTCGTCCTGTGGGAGCCTGAAGTGCTTGTGCGTCAGTGATCTTGCCATTGACGACAGTAATCTGCACTTGCACGTATCCGTAATTAACATTTACAACGTTACCCGTGAATGTGCCAGATACCTTTTTTGTAACAGGTGTTGGTGCGGCTGCCGGCGGTGTGCTCTTTACGGGTGTTGGTGTACTCGCGGCGGGGGTACTCGCGGTAGGCGTTGAAGCCACCGGAGTTGTTGTTTTGTGAGTGACTCTGGCAACTGCCACCTTCTTCTTTGTGGCCTTTTTCTTTTTGACTGTGGCCGCGGCAGATGTGGTTGCAGTCGGAGTTGTCGCAACAGGTGTCGTTGCGGTCGGAGTCGTCGTTGTCGTCTGTGAGACTGGTGCTGTAGTCGTCGCGGCCGCGCTAGCTATGTTAGAAAGGCCGCCCATGGCTCCTTGCGAGCCCAACTGTGGCGGGGTGATAGCAAGAACCGCGCCCAGGCCGCCTACCGTGCCACCTGCGATCAGCAGTGCTCGTTTCATGTTTACCTCCCCGTACCCGAATTCCTAACGCAAGGCACTGATTTTTGCCTAATATCCTGTGAGAGACCTGAATCCAAACCGTGCAGATGGTGCGACTTTGTTCGACTACTCGGAGTGAAAGGCAAACGCCTCATCGTGGAAACGGTTCTTGGGCACCCCTGAGTCCTTGGCCGCTTGGCGCACGGCATCCACGAGAGGCCCAGGGCCGCAGATGTAGATATCGGAGTCAGCAAAGAGCGGGACCAACCGATTGAGCGTTTTGGCATCCATTGGATGATCGCGGCGTGACCCCACTAGATAGTGAATGCGGATGGAGCCTTGCGATTGCGCTGCCAAGTAGTCCAGTTCCTGCTTGAGAACTAAGTCCTCGTTGCGAGAAGCACGGTAGACGACATCCATCTGAACGCCGTCCCTGAATTCCTCCATGATGGCCCGGATTGGCGTAATGCCAACGCCTCCACCAACCAAGACCACGTGACGACGCGAAGAGCGTCCCGCCGTGAATGCCCCGTACGGTCCTTCCACAAAAATGCGAGTACCTGGCTTTAAGAATGCGAGTGACCGCGAGTGATCACCCAAGTCCTTCACCGTAATCCGCATGAGATGCTGTGTTGGGGCAGCTGATAGTGAATAAGGGTGCGAAATCAGAAAATGGTTGCGAGCCAGAAAGCGCCATCCGAAGAACTGTCCGCCCTCTGCGGCCAGCTTGTGAAGTTTGCGCCCGCGCATGATGACCGAGACGACACCTGGGCCTTCGATGACAACCTTTTGAACCTTGAGGTTGTGGCGGAAGGAGCGCGCGATAGGAATTCCGATTCTCCAAATCAAGATACTTGCCGCCATGAAGATATAGAGAGCAGTCCAGTATGCGCGATTCAAGGGGTGGCCGATAAACATCGGACCGTTGAGAACTTGGTGCATGAACGAAAGGGCAATGGCAAGGTAGGTGTAGACGTGAATCATCCACCAGGTCTCGTAACTCATCTTGGCGCGGGCTTTCTTGTACGAGGTAACCCCGGCCATGACCATCAGGATGAATCCGGCCAATGCCGCCCACATCCAGAGGTACTCGTGAAGCAGGCGCCAGAGTTCGACGATCAAGGCCACGTGGTCCTGTCCGGCGTAACCCAAAATGACGAAAAGAACATGAAAGCCGATGAGGAATAGCGAGTAGGGACCGAGTTTGCGATGCCATGTGACTAAGCGGTCATGGCCGACGCCGCGTTCCACCCAGGGAATTCGCGAAACCAAAACGATTCCAACCAGGGCGAAGTAGGTGCCAATCAAGGCACATAGGCGGGATACGGTGTTGATCGACGAATAGACCGAACTGATGTCAGAGCGGCGCATTGTCGTGAGCTGAAGGGCGACTGTCAGGCCCAGACCTAAGCCCGTGATGAGGGCAGCCCAGTCCACCCGAGAACTTTTCGTCCTCTGCTGCTTGGCTGCCATGGCTGAAGATAACCGTAATTTCCTGTGAGTTAGGTGAGCGGCACCTTCGGGCTCGCGGTGAGGATGTGAGGCAAGGCCCCTCCCACCCAATAAGGTGGGGCAATGCGCGTATTAGTTACTGGGGGCGCCGGATTTATCGGCTCACACCTCACCGACCGCCTGGTTCACGAGGGCCACGAAGTTACCGTTTTGGACAATCTGGAGACTGGCCGCATCGAGAACTTGGATGAGGCGAAGAAGTCGGGCAAACTCACCTTCGTCGAAGGCTCAGTCCTTGACCCTGCTCTCGTTGATCAGTTGGTGGCCGAGACCGACTACATCTATCACTTGGCCGCAGCCGTTGGCGTCTTTAATATCCTGGAAAGACCGCTAGCCAGCCTGATGACCAATCTGCGCGGCACAGAGAATGTTCTAGATTCGGCCCTTAAATTTTCCTGCCCGGTATTGATAGCCAGCAGCAGCGAAGTTTATGGAAAGAATATTTCAGACTCTCTTGCAAGAGGATGATTCGAGAATTCTTGGATCCCCTCTGATGTTGCGTTGGTCCTACAGCCAAGCCAAAGCCCTCGATGAGACTCTCGCCTATGCCTACTGGAAAGATCGAGGCCTGCAAGCACGCATTGTTCGCTTCTTCAACACCGTTGGTCCTCGTCAACTTGGTGCGTACGGCATGGTTGTTCCACGATTTGTGGCTGCCGCCTTGGCAGGCGAGGACATCACCATCTATGGAGATGGCAAGCAGACCCGTTGCTTTGGACATGTTGCAGACATCATTGATGCACTCATCGCAGTTTCAAACTCGGAGAAAACAATCGGCACTGTCGTGAACATCGGAAACAGCGAAGAGATTTCCATTTACGACCTTGCGCAAAAGATTATCGAAACCACCGACTCCAAGAGCAAGATCGTCTACGTCGCCTACGAAGATGCCTACCTTGATGGCTTCGAAGATATGGAACGACGTGTTCCGAACATCGATCGAATAAAGAAGTTGACCGGCTGGGCGCCCACGAGAAATCTCGACACGATCATTCGTGATGTCGCCCAGCACTTGTCTGCAAACTAAAGTCGGACAACGTTCGCTAAGTCTTTAAAGACGCCGGTGCAATCTAAGATCGGGATTCCTCTTGCGGCAATCTCTGCAACGGGTAGTCCTGGTTGCGCGGTCGCAATCACCACAACGTCACATTCCCACGAGAGATCAACAGGTAGAGATCCCTCCCAGTCGGCCACAAGCGGATCAATCCAGCCGACCTCAAAACCATTGCTGATCAAGTCATCGCGCAATGCGGTCGCGGGAGTCTCTCGGACATCTTTAACACCTGGCTTGTAGGCAACTCCCATAATCAACGCCCGCTTGGATTGAGATTTCGCATCGACTAGATCGCGAACCCTCTGAGAAACGTAGATGGGCATGCCGACATTGATCGCATCAGAATGGTCAATGATTGACGCTTGGGTGCCGTTCTTCTCGGCCCACCAAGACAAATACATTGGGATCAACCGGAATGCAATGTCCGCCAACGCCAACACTTGGTGTGAAGCGCATAAATCCATATGGTTTTGTTGAGGCCGCATCGATGACTTCATGGACGTTAATGTTCTGAGCAGCACAGAGTTGAGTGAGTTGATTCACCAGAGCAATATTCACGAGTCTAAAAGTGTTCTCTAAGAGTTTGGCGGTCTCGGCTACTTCCGGAGAGGAGACCTCCACAACCTCATCGCAGACAGAGTCATAAAATGCGACTGCCCGGCGCGTAGCTTCCTCATCGAGACCGCCCACTAATCGAGGAGTGTTCTTCTGATGCCACTTGATGTCACCAGGATTGACTCTTTCGGGTGCGACGGCCAGATGAACCTTTATCTCCGGGCTTGACCTGTGCTCCAGAACTATCGGTGCAATGAAATCTCTCAAAGTTCCAGGAAAAGAAGTGGATTCGTTGATAACCAACGTTTCGGTCGATAGATGTGGCGCGATGTCCATGACTGCCCGCTCCAGAATACTTAAATCTGGCGTTCGATCGGCATAGAGCGGGGTTGGTACGCAGATAACCACGGTACCCGCTTCCCTCACATCAGCGACGGAATTTGAAATTCTGTAATTACCTGAGGCAAGACCCCCTTGAATATCACTGGATGGAACGTCCTCCACCGGACTGATGCCGGCTGCGATACCTTCATATTTCAAGGGCGAATTTTCAACCCCGATAACCCTCCATCCCTCTCGTAGAGCCGCCATCGAAAGTGGCAAGCCCACATAGCCCTGACCAATTATGGCAATAGTTTTATTGCGTTCTAACATGAAAGAGACCCTATCCCTTAATTAGAGCCGCAGATGCCTTTGCAGCGTCACTATTCGGATATAACCGTGAAAGTCTAGAGGAGATCTGTCGCGCTTTTGCCATATCTTTCAAAGCAACATAGTCAGTCACGAGTTGCAACATGTTTGGTCTGTTCCAAGGATCCAACTGCAGCAGTCGCAGTCGAAAAGGCAGCGCAGCTCTATAATTTTTCATTGCCTCATATGCATTCGCGCCTAAATTATTTCCATCAACTGAACGGGGATCTTGACGGTTTATTGCGGCGATAAGTTTAAGTCCCTCGTCCATGACACCCGCTCGTAATGCGATGTCGGCCAACTGAGCCTTAATCTGAATGTTGCTCGATTGGATATGGGCAGCTGAATCAATTCGGACCGCGGCTTGCGCTTGCGTGCCACCAACTCCTTGGCGCTGCAACTGAAGCAGCATTGCCGAACTCCGCCAGGCAGGAACCATTACGATCAACACCACAATTGAAACTACCAGGGAAACAATGGGCGCAAGGTAATTTGCATCTTCCGCACTCTTCTTCCCGGACCCTTTCCTGATTTTGCCTTTAACTTCCGTCTTCTTCTCCGGTCTGCCTCGCGATACCCCATAGAGTGCCCCGCCGATTATCCAGAACCAGACCGCAACACCTAAGTTATCGATCGATATCGCGGAGATGAAAAGCAGCGAAAGCCACATTGAAAGGAGAGCGACTGTATCTATCCGTTCTGTGCCGGTTGTATGTCTCAGAGCTCGAATGGCTGAAAGGAATATGACTGAAAGCAGAAATAGGTAGGGCAATATCACTAATAGCCCACCAGTTGCCAACAGTTGAAGGAAAACATTGTGGGCATTGTCGGTTCCCTGGCCTTGCACCACCTGCACTTGTGGAGCGTACTGCCCGTAATTCTGACCAAATCGCTCCAATCCCACCCCGGACCACGGATGAGCTTTGAACATGTTCAGTGCAGCATGCCAATAATCTATTCGGTTTTGAAATGATCCTCGATAGACGAATCTTGCTGCGGGCCCCTTGTCGAGCAAGCCCAGAACGACGGGAATGAGTCCAAGGGCAGCAACAACAATTGAAGTGACTCCCAAATTCCTATTCTTATGCCATAACCATGCAATCAATACAAGGGTGGAACCCAGAGCGAATGCGATCACACCTTGAATTGATCCGCACCTTTTCAGGACAAAGAGTTCCAAAAGAAGAAGAGCTACACCCGCGACTCGAAACCGAATATTGTCCTCTCGAAGTATGAACCAGACACTTGCAATTGCCGCTGAGCCAACGATCCCCGAGAAAAAATCTGGGTTCCCGAGGGTTCCAACGACATGATTATAAAGAAGTACCCACTTGAAAGGATCATGGCCGAAGGTCTGGAACAATCCGTAAACCGAAAGTATGGAACCAACTACCAAGATCCAATTTCGCAACTGATTGAAATTGATTGATGTAAAACTGACCATTGCTGCGAAGGAGATGCTCGCAAGCGCAATATATGAAAATGCTCCGTTATTTCGCTGAATCTCACCAAAGAAAGCCGAATATCTGACATCGGTCAATAAAGCCGCCAATACGACACATACCGCAAAGGCAATTATCGCCCAGTGCCCTAATGCCAGACGACGGCCTCGAGAATGAAAAATGTTTGTTATGACGGAGCCTAAGATCCAGCCAGCAGAAATTGTAAGGATGAACATTTTGGGCAGATTGATTGGGTCTGCCAAGCCCATCCAGACCATGAGAGTGGTAGCAAGTCCGGTGAGTAACACCCAGTTTCTAATTTGCGAGGCTTGCTTTTCGGCTAAAAGAATCAATTGTTAATCCTCATCTGCTCGACACTCGTGGACTGACTCTAACAATCAAAACGGGAAATTTCACACACCCCCGTCATAAAGGCGATGTAAGAGCCAAAAACCCGGCCCCTGCCGAAGCAGAGACCGGGTTTTTGTACTTAGTTACAGACTAAGTCGAAGGAGACCCTCGATTTAGGCGTGTGTCTTCTTGATGATACGTACGAGCAAGTTTGACAATGAAGTCAACTGAGCGCGTACTGACGCCATCAAGGTGTCAACACGAAGACCAAGAGCAACAACGGCTGCAGTAGCAGCATCTGCTGAATCTTGGGCTGCCTGTGCGGCAGCGGTTGCTTCCTGAGCAGCTGTGGTAGCGGCATCGGCAGCATCAGCAGCGTAGTTAGCTGCATCGGTTGCTGCGTTTGCTGCATCAACTGCGGCAGACGAACCTGCATTTGCGACATCGAAACTTACCGAGTCGGTTGGCTTAGTTGTGGCGTCTGTCGAAGCACCTTCGATACCAGACAAGGTCACTGTGCCATCTGCAACAGGGGCATAAATGGTGTATGTAGCAACTCCACCAGCAAATGTCACTGAGGCTCCAGGAAGAGTTCCTGTAACAGCAATGTTGCTGGTAACTCCGGCTGAACTGAATGTGGTGGCATATGTTCCGTCACCGACGGCAGTTCCGTCAGAACCCTTAGCAGTAACAGTAAGAGTGACCTTCTCGCCTGCTGCGTATGACGTCTTATCAGTCGTCAGAGTTAGCGTTCCGATGCTGGTCTTTCCAACAGTAACCGTGAAGGTTGTTGAGATTGTAGGAGCAGTTGCAGCATTTCCGATAGTGATTACGGATGTTCCAACTGCAACACCAGTAACAATTACGTTGGTTCCGCTGATTGAAACAGTTGCTACCGCTGGGGTTGCACTTGTTGCATAGTAGGTACCAACTGAAGCCGCAACGCCAGCTGCATCCTTGCCAGTGATAGCTACGGTATCGGTTGAACCGATTCCAATAACTGTCTTAACAGGTGTTGCAACGAAAGATGCGAGTGCTCCAGAGAATGTAACTGTCTTGGTTGCAAGAACGGTTGTGCCCGAAGAGATGGTGATTGTCGCGACACCAGTAGTGCCATCAGACCATACCGTCACATAATGAGCAGTAGTTGCTGTAGCAGTAGCCGTAATTGCGCGGCCAGTTGAACCTGCCGTCG